>JBNPEB010000037.1:0-189272 GCA_051117335.1 Elainellaceae cyanobacterium | reverse complement strand
TTATTTCAACTGGATCTGGCAGCATAGTCGTTTGAAGACAACGGCGGCGCAACGAGCAGGGCTGACTAATCATCGCTGGAGTTGGCATGATATCCTTTCCTTTCCAACATTAATCTGACGCACTACCCTCTGTTCCCCTTCCCTGTTTACATATGTTGACGTCTAGAGTCCAATGAATTTCAAGCGATACAAACGAGTCAGTGCTATGATGGTGCTGATCGCCCTAGGTAGCAGTATTGCTGCATTCCCCGCAATGGCAGCAGATAGGTTTGGGGCGATCGCCATGTCTCCCACAAGCGGGGCATGGGGCGTAACATTTGATTATGGCAGCAGAGTCGTGGCCGAACGAGAAGCTCTCAGGCAATGCGGGCAGTCAGACTGCGCTATTCGGATTTGGTTTAAGAACCAATGTGCAGCACTCGTTCACAATGACCAATCGATGGCATGGGGCTTGGGAAATACCCTCCAAACCGCTCAGGCCAATGCGTTGGATGCGCTTGGAACGTCTGGACAAACGTTAGCCCAAGTCTGTAGTCGTCGTCGTTAACAAATCATTAGATAATCGTTGCCTTACACCGTGCGCGATCGAAATGCCTCCTATCAAAACGCTATAGTATTGCCTTTAGTTGTAACCTTGCAGATTCGATGAGTTACGAGTTAGAAAATCAAGAATGGTGGGTGCAGCGGTGGGTTGATTTGCTCAACTCCTACCGATTTAAGAAGCGACTAGAAAGAGGACGAATCTACGCCAGAGAGGGCAACATTCTTAGCATCGATTTTCAGGGTGAAAAGGTCCAAGCTAAAGTTCAAGGAACTGCCCCAGAACCCTATGCCCTGTCGATTTCTATAGATCCATTCAGCGACGAAGATTGGGATTTTGTAATTGATACAATGGCCCAAAAGGCAGTGTATTCTGCCAAGCTTTTGGCGGGTGAAATGCCTAATGATATCGAAGAGGTCTTTACTTCAAATGGGGTGAGCCTATTCCCATTTGCCTTGTCAGATGTTCATTCTCGATGTAGCTGTCCCGATCCCAAAAATCCTTGCAAGCATATTGCCGCAGTGTACTACCAGCTTGGTGACTTTTTCCGAGAAGATCCCTTTGTGCTATTTCAACTCCGAGGACGCACTCGTGCCCAGATTTTAGATGCATTAAGGCAAAAGCGAAGCGGGGCATCATCTGCCTCTGAATCAGTCGCAACAGAAGAGAGCCAACCTGTTAAGTCAAACCAAGACGCAGTGCCACATTCGCTGACGCTCCATCATTTTTGGGACTATTCTGTCCCTCTTGATCCAAGTCTGGTCGTGATCACACCGTCTGGTGGACAAACGATCTTGGATGTTTTAGGTAAGATGCCACTCGCCGCAACAGATGCACAAACCGTTCGCCAACATCTAGATGGAATCTATCAAGCGGTCAGTCAGCACGCCATGATGACAGCACTGAGCCGTAATTCTTAAGACGTAAGTCGAGTAGTATTCAACAATCCGTATGCGCGTAGTTGTTCAACGAGTTTCCTCATCCCGAGTCACTGTTGCGGGCACCTGTGTTGGCAAGATTGGACGAGGGTTAAACCTTTTGGTGGGTGTGGCTGCATCCGATACCGAAGCCGAACTGGATTGGATGGTTCGTAAATGTTTAGATTTGAGGATTTTTCCCAGCGAAGAGAGCGATCGCTTTGAGTATTCAGTCCGAGATATTGGCGGCGAGATACTCGTGATCAGTCAATTCACCCTTTATGGTGACTGTCGTAAAGGACGACGCCCCTCGTTCGACCAAGCAAGCCCCCCCTACCTTGCCGAAGTACTCTATGATCGATTCGTCGATACGCTGCGACAGATGAGTGGGTTGCGGGTAGAGACAGGGCAGTTTGGCGCTATGATGCAGGTTTTCATCGAAAATGACGGGCCTGTAACACTGCTCCTTGAGCGGGAAGCTAAGTGAATCTGATGCACCGATTATTTGTATAAGTTTTTCAAATCTTTTATTAGCATTAAATCATTGACGACTTATTGATTAATTTACTAATGTAAAGAAGCATTACGTACTTAATTATTTCTAAACCTTCCCTCCAATGCTCAACGCTGTAGCCTGTCACTATCTAAAAGACCGCAAGAGCTACCAAATCAATGCTTCCTTGCAGGCAGAGGTTCAACGCACTGTTTTTTGCGACTTTGATGGGCCCATTGTTGATGTTTCTGACCGATACTACAGTACCTACTGCACGGCATTAAATCATGTGAACTCGGTCTCTCAGGGGCAGCATCAGGGGCGATCGCTACATCGACTCACAAAGCATCAGTTTTGGCAAATGAAGTGCAATCGCATTCCAGATCCTGATATTGCTTCACATTCAGGACTGCAAGGCAATCAGATTGATATCTTTCTTGAAAAAGTACAAACGATTGTGAATCAGCCGAATTTGCTTCGTCACGACCAGTTACAGCCGGGAGTGAGGTCCGCCCTTGAGCTTCTTTACATTCATAATGTCAAGCTAATACTGGTTAGCCTGCGTCATCAAGCCCAGTTGACGGGTTTACTAGAACACCATCGTTTGTCACATCTTTTTGCAGGCGTCTATGGGTCTCAAAATCGCAAGTCTGCTTATAAGAATTGCGCAACACAAAAAAGTCATCTACTAGAAACAGCGATCGCCCACCACGGTTTATCTACGGCAAGCGGACAATATTGGATGATTGGCGATACCGAGGCAGATATTCTAGCGGGGCAAGCTCATAAAATTCCGACATTCGCTTTAACCTGCGGTATTCGCAGCAAAGCGTATTTGTCTAGATTTCATCCGACCTGCATCCATGACGATTTATTGTCGGCTGTCCACAGCGTGGTTACAGAAGAGCCAGCTATGTCGTTAGTTCTATAGCCTGAGCAGGCGATTGACTGTAGGATGACGAAATCAGGCGGGGTTGTCGTAACGAGAAAAGATCGGAGTTATATTTTGTTTTTTCTAGAGCTTTTTCCGTTCAGATTCTGCCCACATCCCCCGTGGGGGGATGTTATCCTATGTGAAATAACAGGATGGCATTGTAGTCAAATCCGTCATAGCGTCGATGCATCCATATCGAACGTGTGTGGCTTAGCGAAATGCTTGGCTGAATGGCTACAGCGTCCTGACGTTCAAAAACATTATCCGACTGAATACCGAGGTGCAAAGCGTGGTTGCGACCCCAGAGAAGTCTTTAGATCAAAATCCCGATTCCGCTCAAACCCCTAATTCTGGATCTGCTGGCGACCGAGTCGCCGTTTTGCTGATGGGGTATGGTGAGGTTGAGAGCTACGAAGACTTTGCAAACTACAATGAGCAGGCGCTCAACTTGTTGACTGCGAAATTTGCTCCTGTCCCAACCTGGATTTATCCTCCCCTAGCTAAGATTCTTGCTAAGTTTGATCTCCATGAATGGAGTCACCAGCACGGAAATTTTATTTCTCCTCATAACGCAATCTTTGAACAGCAACGTGCCGGAATTGAACAAAATTTGCAGTCGATGTGGGGCGATCGTGTCAAAGTCTTCAAAGCGTTTAATTTCTGTGCCCCATATTTGCCTGATCAGGTGCTTGCCGAAATCAAAGCTCAAGGCTTTGATAAGCTGCTAATTTATCCGCTCCTCGTCGTCGACTCAATTTTCACAAGCGGGATTGCGGTCGAGCAGGTTAATGCTGCGCTGTCAGAGCTTGCCGATGGCGCAGAGCATTGGGTCAAGGGAATGCGCTATATTCCTTCTTTCTACAACGAAGAAGCTTACATTGACCTTGTTGCCCACATGGTTGAAGACAAAATCAAGCATGATCTGGCGGTTGCTCATCTTCCGTCGCAGATTGGCATCGTGTTGATGAACCATGGCTGCCCTCACGAAGCGAAGGGCTTTACATCTGGTATTACTGAGAGTCAAGCTCTGTATGAACGGGTTCGGGAGCGCCTCATTTATCGGTTTCCTCTAATCTCAGTGGGCTGGCTAAATCATCAGACTCCCTTGATTAAATGGACGCAACCAAATGCTGATTTAGCCGGGAAAAACCTGATGGATTTGGGTGCGACTGCACTGGTGTTTATGCCCATTGGGTTTGCCACCGAAAATCATGAAACGCTGCTTGATGTCGAGCACATCATGGGTAAGCTGCAGCGTCAGCGTCCTGATGTGACCTATGTGCAAATGCCGTGTGTGAATGACCATCCTGAATTTCTCAAAATGGCGGCAGATTGGGCAAGTACGCATATTGCTGATTTGCTCAGCGAACAAGCATTGGCAGTCAATCCTCAACTTGCAGAGGTTCAGGCTCGTGCAGTCCACACCCACGATCATGCGCATGATCATGCACACGATCATCACCATCATCATGATGGGCATCATCATTGAGAACCCACCGACTAACCTGACAACGAAAGAACTGGTTAGCTAAGGCTGATGGTGTTTCTGGTGAATAAAAGAGCGATCGCCCTGAATTGAAGGGCGATCGCTCTTTTATATCCTAGATTGTGCTGATATCGCTACTGGCTATAAGGCAGGAATCTCCTGACCAACGACCCACAGCTCAACCCCCTTCCCAACAACAACATCTTGCCCATTAACGGTTGTAGTTACCGTTTCGTTACCGTTACTCGCCGTAAAGAAGAGTCGTCCATTGACGTTGACAAACTCTGGATTGAGCGGAATCGAGCTTTGAGTACCGACCCAGATGTCATCAACATTGACAGTGTTTTCTGCCGTTCCATCCGTCTTCCAGAGTTCCCGTCCAATCGCATCCGGTCCGTCTGCTATACCGTTGTCTGCCGTGAAATATAGAGTATCGCCTACAGCAATGAGGTTTTGTGGCGTCGAACTGTCAGAACCTAGATTAATATCCAAAACCTGGGAAAAGGTCGTTCCATCGGTTTTCCAGAGTTCGCGCCCACTGCCGTCTTCAGCCGTGAAATATAGCGTGTTGCTAACGACAGTCAGTTGGTCAGGTTGATAGCCGAACTCTCCAGCTCTACTCGTCACCATCACTGGAGTATCTCCCTCTAGTTTCCAAAGCTCGGTTTGGTTAGCGCCACCGTCGGTACGTCGAGCCACGAAGAATAGCGTATCGTTGAACTCGATTAACTGCATCGGGTCAGCGCTGTCAGATCCCGGACGAATTTCTTCGACTATCTGAGCAGTACCGTTAGGGCTAGTAATCTTCCAGATTTCGCGTCCTGTGTCAGTGCCACCCGAATTACCAACCGCCGTGAAGTAGAGAGTTTTTTCAACAGCTCCTCCGACCACTTTTTCAACGACTGTCAAGTCTGTCGGAAAGGTGCTCGGATCTCCTTGGCTGGTCGGAACCGGGATATCGACGATTTCAGCAGCACCACTGCCATTGATGCGATAGAGCTGAATTCCATTGGTATTGTTAGCAGCGGTGAAATAGAGAGTCCCGTCAAAATCAGTCAACTCAGTGATGCTCGACACATCTGGAGTCGTGATCGCTTGCGGGGCTGAACCGCCTGGTGCGTAATTATAAAGCTGTTCATTAACCCCGTCAGCTGCAGCTATAAAGTACAGCGTGCCGTTGAAATTCGCAAGATTTCTTGGATTAGAGGAGATAAACGATGCATTACCGCCGGTAGTCGCCGTATTTTCGTTGATATTAGCTACAAGACTGATTGCGCCGCCGTCAACCTGCCAAAGCTCGACGCCATTGCCATCCCCACCATCGGCTGCAAAGAAAATAACGCCGCCAACATCGGTCAGGTTTGAGATTTGGGTGAAGGTTTTGCCACCTGTGTCTAACTTATTCGTGGTATCAAACGTTCCGTCGCTCACCCAAATCGCCTCACCAGAGCCGTCATTCGCAACGAAATAGACTTCACCGCTGGTAACGCCGGTAATCTCTCTGACATCCGATGACGGGCTGCTTAACCCTGATGTATCAATTTTGATATCGCGCGTCAGAGCCGGGATGCCATCGAGCGACACGCCAGATATATCTAGATTATAGAAAGAGCCGATGTCAGGATTTCCGCCTTTGGATGCGACTTTCAGGTAATAAGTTCCAGGTGCAAAGCTTCCACCAAACGCTTCTGATGCCGTGCCTGACCTCTCAGACTTACCGTTTGCAACCGCTTGCAACGTGCCGCCTTTTTCTATAAGGAGTTCGATATCGAGATCGGCTTGTAGGTCATTCAAATCGAGGCTCAAGAAGAAATCGTTTTCTTCAAACGTGATTTTGTAGTAGTCAGCTAAATCAGCTCCTCCCACAAAATCTGAGAAGCGCTTAAACTCGGTGAATGTTGTATTTTGGAACTCGTTGACAAACCCCCTTTCTCCATCGGTGCCGCGAAGAACACGGGCGGTTTCAGGCGTATTCCCTGCGCCATCAGGGCCTGGAACAACTGCTACATTAAACGTATAATCGGTATTCTGGCCCGCAATCCCTTGATAAACTCGGATGAGATAATCTCCGCCGACATCCAAACGATAGTTAATCGTCTCATTGTTAGTACCGGCGAGCGCTGAAAGTGCTGAACGGTTTTGAGTATCACGAGAGAGAACTTGACCGTCACCGCCTAGCAATTCAACGTCTGCATCAGCGCTTAAACCAAACATAGTCAGCGTAAAATCTCCGCCGTTTTGAAGGGAAAACTTGTAGTAATCATCCGTATCCGCGTCTCCGACATATCCCTCATATCGTCTGGCCTTAAAGTCAACCTGAATCAACTGAGCGTCTAAATGCGTGTTGTTTTCATCTGAAGATGGGACGGCGGTACCGCCGCCAGAAGGCGGAGGATCGCTAGCAGGAGGAACGCTAGTCGGAGGAGCGCTGGGGGAAATCGTTTCACCAGAGGGGCTGATTACTGCAGTTTGGGGAGGAATAACAATTTCCTCAGCAGACAAGATTAATTTGTAGTTTGTGCTGTGGCGCTTACTATTACGAGGCTTAACCCTGACATAGTATTCACCGGCGTCAAGTTCGGCTGAAACGGCTTCGTTTCGCTTACCACCTTTGCGAGAACGAGTCAGCATCTGAAGATTCTTTCGAATATCTTTCTTCGTTAAATCGCTAAAATCTGTCGTGCCAATCTGTCTGAGAACCTTTTGCCTTGGGCCTTTTAATGTATAGATTTCAACATCAGCATTGGACTTTAACCCAGAAAGTTTGAGGTCAAAACTGCTTCGATTTGTTACTCTAACCCGATACAAATCATCATCATCTCCATCACCGATAAAGTCTTTGAAACTGCTTGAAGAGTTATTTAAAGTGACTTTTTTTGCTCGTTTTAGAAAGTTTTTTGCACGATCTCTAGGCATAAACCGATTCCTCTGCTGCTCTATTACACAGCTTCAGAATGCCCATCAAATGGCTCGGTAATCTCAGTATTTTTCCTATTCTTTAATCCTTAAATTTACTGAATATCCAACGCAACAGAACCAGAAATTTCGCAGGTATCGGGTGGGGGGGGTTGAGTTTCGATCGTGATCGTTTGATAACCAGCGGTTGTCAAAAGCTGAGTAACAACGGATTCGGCACGTTCATTTGCTTCGCTGAGGACTCCATTATCACACGCAGCTTCAATAATGCGCTGGAGTGTTTCGCGCTGTGCAAGTTCTTGGAGCTGAGGCGCTGAATCAGGACCTAGCCCAAGAAATCCTCGGTCGTAATCATAAACTCGGGATCGGGTGACATCGATTTTGCTGTCTAAGATTTCGGGTGGAGGAAGGCGTAGGCTGAGTGCTTCGTTATTAATTTGGATATCTCCATCATTAATTTCACTGAGGTCGACTCCTGCCCGAACCTCTCCATAGGCAATGTAAAGCAGTGTGGTGCGACCAATTACGTAATTTCCGAGGGTGCGATCGCGGCTTGCCGGGACAACCGACTCCATGGCATAAACAGCCGTTGTCAGCTCACTCACGCCTCGAACCTGGTCAATGACGAGCGATCGCGGATCAATTTCTGGCTCAGATGTCTGTAGGTTGAACATCGCGCTGAAATGTCCCATAAAGCGAGATGCATTGCGCCATATAGAAAACAGCAGCAACAGCATCACGACAGCAAGCGCACCTTTGGCAATTCGAGGTAAATTTTTTGATCTCATCTTTGCACCGCTGCAACTAGATTAGTTCTAAGAACTGCTGGAGATCGATTTTCTCTAGGAGAAAGCTTGCAAAAATTTGCAATATTGATGAGCTTCAGCCTCTTTAGTTTAACTAGATTTAATTTGAGCAAGCTGAGTTCCTGAAGTAAATCGCCTGAGAGGTCAGTTGATTGAGAAATTTGGCTTTCAGTCGAATCTTTGAGCAGATTGGCGCGCAGATTTTGGAAGATTATTTAGACAATAAGGAATACTAACGATTTGAGAATGACAAGAAGAGCGCGATCGCCACATTAAGCCTATACAATAAAGCTTTAGCTGCTTTGTTCTTCTCAATACTTAATATGCTGCTCAAGTCTACAACCCGTCATATCCGCCTTTATAGTGCCGAGCTTGCGAAAGACGAGCTTGTTCCTAGCGTAGACAAGCTAACCTTAGATGTCGATCCAGACAATGAGTTGAATTGGAACGATGAGGCTCTTCAAGATGTCTACCGAAAGTTTGACGAGCTTGTTGACATCTATGAGGGAGCTGAACTAACTGACTATAACTTACGCAGGATTGGTTCGGACTTAGAACACTTCGTGCGATCGCTCCTCTACGATGGGAAGCTGGCTTATAACCTCAAGAGTAGAGTCCGTAATTACAGCTTTGGGTTACCTCGCGTTTCAGGCAGTGAAGACTCCCATTTACAATAATGGTCTTCTGAAGTGCTTGTTTGAGCAACCTGAGGCATTTATTGTGAGGGTTTGCGTTCAAACCTGTCACTCAAGTCCGAGGAGCATCTCGGTCTATAAGGTGCTGCATGGTGGAATTGACGATGAGCTTGTTGCCGCTAATGTTGAGATTTTGAGCAGTTCTGGTAAGAGCCGAGTCTTGCCGAAGAGTTTAAATTAAGACAAAGCATCGCTGCCTGATTGACTAATAAATCTTTGTTTAGATGGCCGTTAGAGATGCACAGCAGCTTCTCGTAAATTCAAATTGATTGGTTGATTTGGGAGCAATAGTTCTATCCAGGTAGTCTACTAAGCTATTCTGGTAAAACTATCCTCCATATATTTCTGGCTTCAGGCAAAGCGCCACAGCCATGCTCTATTGTTCTAACTATACGTGTCAAGCTCCTAACTCAGAGAGCAGCAAGTTTTGTCAAAAATGTCGAACCCCTTTAGTCAAGCGATACCTTTGGGCGCTCAATTTGGAGGGAAGGACAAGTGCTGCTGGCGAAATTTTCTTAAATCGCTATTTGTACAAGGGCGATCGCATCTTTTTGGACACTAAACCGGGGTTGCCACCTGAGGAGCCCCGTGAAATCTCTTACGCCTTGCTTCCTTATTTGCGGCTCTCTCCCTACCAATTACATATTCCTCAGATTTATGGAGCCATTCCAATCGAGTCTGACTCAGACTCAGCGAGTGAGATTATTGTATTGGAGCATGCTCCTATTGCGGAGGGTGTGCCTGAGTCAACTCAGTCTCAGAGATTGGATGCTTTAGATGCTGCTAGCGTGTCAGAACCTCATACATCAAGCGTTCGGCGTCTGCCTTCTCTTGTTGATGCGTGGCTAAGTGCATCAGCCATGCGGCAGTTAAACTGGCTGTGGCAAATCGCCCGATTATGGCATCCCCTTATTGCTGAACAGGCGGCATCGAGTGTTTTGACTCCAGATTTATTGCGTGTTGAGGGATCCATTGTACGATTGCTCGAATTGCGATCCGATCTTGGCAAACCGTCTCCCTCCCTAGATCAACTCGGGCATCGCTGGATGGGTTGGGCAAAGGATGCCAAACCTGAGATTTCATCGTTTTTAATCTCACTTTGTCAACAGATGATTCAGGGGCAAATTCATCAGCCTGAGCAATTGATCGATCGACTCGATCAGGCTGTGAGGATCGCAGAACAGTCTCAATCTCAACAGGTAGAGATTGTTAGTTATACCGATCAGGGACCAAGCCGCCACCGAAATGAGGACGCATGTTACCCCCCTAGTGGCACAAAAAAGACGTATTCAATTAGCGATCGCGCTGATGTAAGTCATGAAGACGCTTTTCTGATTGTGTGTGACGGCATTGGTGGTCATCAAGGTGGAGATGTAGCCTCCCACTTGGCAATCGAGTCGATTAAGCAACGCCTAGAGCATGTTGACTTTGAAACCTTAGCCTCCGATCAATTGCAGCTAGAGTTGTCAACGAGTGTGTGCGCGGCGAATGACTTGATTAGCCAACATAACGACGCACAGCATCGACGCGAGCGAGAACGGATGGGGACGACCCTCGTAATGGGGTTAATGTTGGGCTCTGAGCTGTATGTCACCCATATTGGGGATAGCCGAGCCTATTGGATTACCCATCGGGGATGTCATCAGATCACTCAGGATGATGATATTGCATCCCGAGAGGTTCGGCTGGGCTACAACACCTACCGTAGCGCCCTTCAGCATCCTAGCTCGGGATCGCTCGTGCAGGCGCTTGGGATGGGGCCGTCGGTTTCACTCCATCCAACGGTTCAACGATTTCTGATTGATGAAGACAGCATTTTTCTCTTTTGTTCAGATGGTCTAAGCGATAACGATCGCGTCGAGACATTTTGGGAAACCGTCATTTTGCCTGCGATTGAGAACCAATATAGTTTGGCTGACGTTGCTCAACAGCTGATTGCGATCGCCAATACCCACAATGGCTACGATAATGTCACGGTCGGGCTGATTTATTATCAACCGAGGCAAACGCGGGCGATCGCCCTTTCGTCTGACCGGGTTGGTCAGCCAACGTCCGCCTCACCCCAGACCCGGGTGCAATCATCCCAGCCAACCCAGATTCAATCGCCCCAGCCATCTGCTCAAACAGAGCGCCAGTCAGACCTTCCGACTAAAGAGCCCGTTTCATATGCAGAACCCACCCAACTGATTGCATCGACTCCATCTAGACGTCAACGAGTCGCACCATTACTACTTGGAATTATTCTCCTGGTGGGGTTAGGAGGAGCATTGATCTATCTCTTGGTTCCCTCCTTGGGCCATCGGCTCAGCTCGTTGCTGAATCCCCGTCAGACATCTCAAGAGCCAGTACCAGAGCTTACGCCGCCCAATTCTGACCCCAACCCTACAGCCAATCCAGTCTCTATTGATGTCGGATCGTTAATCCAGGTGAGCCGATCAACTGGATTCGATGATTTGGCGTTAGACCAACCGCTGCAATTGGTTCCCCATCCTGGCGATCGCTCGTTTCCCGCAACACCAAACGAATCGGCATCTGATTCTAGTAGTCCAGTTTCTCCCAATGCGACTAATGCGTTGCCATCTCAGTCCGGCGACGCTGCAGATGATCGTGAGATTCGCGTTGAGGGTACGATTCCCGCAGGGAGTATTTTGCAGGTATTAGGAAAGCAGGAGGTTCAAGAACAAGGCCGATGGGTCCGCTTGAAAGTGTGTTCTATCCCGAGCGTGACGGATATTCCTGACAGGAGTGTGTCATCCTCGTCTAATTCTCCGGAGCCCAATCCGAGCACTTCCGTGCTGCTATCAACTCAATTATTAGAACCGGGTGATGTCGGGTGGATTCAGGAAAGTCAAGTGTCTCCGCTTGTGTTGCCTGACCCCAATCTGACGGCGTCCCAGCTTGGTGAATGTTATTAACATCCATCAAGGATTTTGATACCCTTTTAACTCTGCTATCAGACCCGATAGACTTTTAAAGAAATACGCGAATCCATGAGGTTTACGTTGTACCTACATGCCGTTGTTTGAGATTCCCTGCTTAAGCTTGGCGATCGCTCGCTTGCAAGCTGCTGATCCAGAACACTACGCGATCTGGGTGTTGCGCGCCCCTTCACCAGAGGGCTATGTTCACTACGACCGGTTGTGGACCGATTCGCTAACACAAGCTTGGCAAGCATGGCATAACATGTTCGTAACTACTCAAGACTCTGACGGAATGTCACAGTCTGTTTTCAACATAGACGCCTCCTCTGTCTTGCCGCCTGTCCTCGATAGTGCAGATGCGATGGCATCCGGGCAAACGACGAGTTATAGCAGTCGCCTGATGCAGTATTTAGGAGTCAGCCTTTGGCAGTGGCTCTTTGATGGGCCGATCCAAGGGAGCTTTCGCCAAAGCCAAGGAATCGCAATTGGTCAGGGTAGACCGCTGCGATTACGTCTTGAGATTCGAGATCCAAATTTGATTAGCCTTCCATGGGAAATCATGCAGCCGGAGCCGGGTAAACAGGCCGTCTCCCTGAGTCAGCAGATTTTATTTAGTCGCACGACGAGCGCAGTTGATCCCTTACCGCCGTTACGAGCAGATCAATCCCTCAACATTTTGTTGGTGTTGGGTCAAGATGAAGCGATGACTAGATCATCGGCGGATGTTAGTGCTGCAAAATCCATCCTTGAACTTGAACAGGAAGCAGAAACGCTCACTAGAATTTTAGAACAATCAACATCGCGCCATGGAGCAAGGTTTGATTCGCCGATGTTGTGTTCTGTGACAACGCTCGTGCAACCCACTGAAGCAGACCTCATTGATCAACTCGAAACCCGTGACTACAACGTTTTATTCTATTCGGGGCATGGGGAAGCTGCTCCAAGTGGGGGCTTGTTGTTTCTTCGATCGGATGCCACCATCAATGGCACAGAATTAGCACAGGTCTTGACCCGTTGCCAGGTTAAGCTAGCAGTTTTTAATGCCTGCTGGGGTGCTCAATCTGATCGCACCTCTCAGGACGCGATTCCGCGCAGCAGTCTTGCCGAAGTGCTGATTCACCACGGAGTTCCGGCTGTGCTGGCAATGCGAGACTCTATTGCCGACCGAGAAGCATTGAGTTTTATTGAAGTCTTTGCCCAAGCGCTGGTCGAGCGCTCATCCGTCGATCGTGCAGTGGCGATCGCCCGCCAGCATTTGTTGACACTCTATAAATTTAATCAGCCTGCTTGGACTCTGCCAGTGCTTTATATGCACCCAGAGTTTAATGGAGAGTTAATCCGTCCGCTTTCGGAAGGAGTCACTGAGATCCCCGCTAATTCATCCACATGGATTGGTCGCAATACTCCTGCTGCATCGATCCGTTCTCTCGGCTCATATCCTCAGGTGTGGCGAATTCAAGGCGGCATCATGCGAGTCGGAAAATGGGAAGGAAATGATTTGGTCTTGCACGATCCGGGCGTGTCTCGAAAACATGCCGAGATTTTCTATCGAGACACGTTTTTAGCAGGGCAGCGGGGACCCTCATTTTATTTACGAGATTTTTCTCGCTTTGGCACTTTGGTATTAGGTGCCGACGGATGGCAGAAAGTGCATCGGCAAGAGGTTCAGCTCCAGTCAAAAACTCAGCTCAAGTTTGGAAGTTCTCAAAGCCAAGTGCTCGAATTTGTAATCGATGGGTCAACACCCTCCACCCAAACCTGAAACAATTTTCGTAAATTACGTATGAGTTACGGAACGCTTTAATGCGATGGTGTAGCTACTGATGTCAGGTTTGGTTGATGCATATTTTAGGAGCAGCCCGATGAACAGCGATTCCTCAAACACCCCAATTTCTAGATTTCAAGCAGAAGCTGAGCTAGAACTCGTGAAGCTTATCTTTAATGTTGATTCTCCCTATCCATGGGAGCCGAGCCAAATAGAGGCAGATGCTTATTTCGAAGAATTAGAGCAGGCTGTTGCTTCAGATTGGTCGACGGAGGAACTCGCAAGTCAGAGTCAAAGCTTTTTTGCTCAATTAGACCAAATGTGGGAAACCCCATCCTCATCTGCCGAACAGGTTCGAGAGCTCCACACTGAGCTAGTATCCCGGTTCGGCTCTCAAGTCCCTCAATCGGTTTTGCTAAGCATTGCGGAGCAAGCACAGCGTCTATTGACCGCAAAGCTGTCTTTAGCAGACCAGCTCGTTCGGTGTGTCAATGATTTATTGCCCAATTGGGGCAACGATGACTTACAGGTTCTAGCACGTCCTTTTGCGTTCTCAATGAGGGGCTCGAATACCGATCAATTAGAAGCCGCGCTTCGATCGGTTCGCTATGCTGCCTGGATAGATTTGTCTGGTGTAGACCAGGCTCGGCTCAGTTTGGCGATCGCTCGATATGCCATTGCGCAACTTCCGGCTAAACATTCACCCGATCAGTAAGCTGTGATAATCATGCCGTAATTGTGTGGGGCAGTATAGATGTTCTGATTCTAAATCCCATTCTCCTAAGGCAGTTTTAAGGCAGTTTTGTAGAGTGACTATGACCTTGCTGCGATTCATGCAAGGAAAACGTTCTAGCTTTTAGAATGGCTGCGCCCAGAAATGCATATGAAAGTATGCCAACCAAAGCTAAGACAATGGGGTTAATGAATCCCATTACATTCCAGAGGGCATGCAAGACTGATGAGCTTAAGTAGCCAATGCCTAAAATTTTCCATCGTTGGCGGGGTTTAAACGCGCTCAGCCCGATGAAATAGCCGAAATACCCGCTATATGCCATGTGTCCTGAGACGGAGCCAAGAATACGAGGAATTAGAAGCTGTAGCCCCATTAGATCTCCCGTCTCACCCCCCGCAGCGACACTGTTGACTATAGCAGGAATGTATTGCCCCAACGTCTCGACCAGAGTAAAGCCCATTGCAGAGGCTGTGCCCAACAAGATCCCATCTAAAGGTTCACGAATCCCAATTTGTGCCTGACGATAAGATGACTTTACGTTCATCCCAATCACATATGCCAAAAGCACTGGAATCGCCTTAATGAGTTCTTCCATCAGCCCGGCTCCAACGAACATTTGGAACACTAAGCTGATGAGATTAATCGATGCCGAATCGCTTTGAGGTTGCCCAGGTAATACGCCTCGAAAAAACCACAGGAATCCTTGAAGAATTGGGCTAATCAGCAAAAGCGCGCTCATTGTCGCTGATGCTGCAATGAGCCACCATGGCTTTTGCTTACCACAAAGACGATACACAAAATAATAAGCAGCCCCTGATATGTAGGCTGCCAATAAAAAATTAAACCATTCTGTCTTGCCCACAGCGGCAAACATCAGAACGACAAAGGAAATTGTAATGATGACGGGGACCAGGTGAGCTTTCTGTGCCAGCTCTCGGCCTGTAGACATGATAGGGAAGAGCTGAGTAAAAGTTGCTGGGTCAGTTGCATTAAACGGACTAGATGGACGCGACCCAGATCGAGAGATAGCACGGCTTGTCGACGCTTTTGTGGTTAGGTCAGGAGAATCAAGAAACTGGGAGGGGTCTTGCTGAAACGGTTGATAGAACTGCAATTCGAAGATGAATTGCGGACCTCGACGACCGAGTGAAATAATATCGCCGTGGTTCAAAATACGACAATCATGTACGCGATCGCCATTGATATACGTGCCATTTGAGCTTTCGAGGTCGCAAACTTGCCACAGCCCGAAGGCATTAGGCAAGGAGGAGATTTTCAGGTGTTGACGAGACACCTCGCTATGAATCAAGGAGTCAAGGACTATATCACAACATCGAGGGTCGCGTCCCACCGTAAACTCTCTATCAGATGATAGATGGTGATATTCTGAACGCTTCTGGCTCCCAGGGGAAAGCCGCCAAAGCAAAGCTGTAGTTTGATGATAAGGTTCGGTCATCTTTGAGGATGCCGTAGCGAGGATGTGAGCAGAAACAAACAGCAAACTGGCAACGTTTGATGCGGAGTAGCACCCAAGACTATGTTGCTAATGAGACAGAAGGAACTCCAGCTGATGACTAGTATTCACGCTTACTGATTCGCGCGCGCATCTCGCACAGCCGCATAAAAAAGAATGCCAGTCAATGGAATGCTTAGAATCAAAATTGTAGTCGTAATTGAGCTGCCGAGTTGTGGTGTTCCAGACGATAGTTCAAAGATTGAACCGACAGCAGCGATCGCCATGATACAAGAGCCTGCGAGAAACAAACCGCTTTTAGGGGTCACAAACAGCCAGCCTTATGCGTGTAGTGTAAATCAATTAAAACCATACCTGTACGGCAGGGAAAGAATCTTCCCTGCCTATTATGAACATTCCCAGCTTAAATCGCCTTACCTAGCTTAACCAACAACGACTATACGTCAACAAATAAGATACATGAAGTCCACACTTAGTCTTCAAATGGCTTGACCGCCTCAACTGAAAATCCGTGCTTTGCTAATTCCTGATTCAGAGCCAGAGCGTTGTCGACCCGATCTACAAACATCACCCCATTCAGATGATCAATTTCATGCTGAATCACGCGAGCAAGAAGCCCATTAGCCGTCAACCGTCTGGGGCGACCGCTTTCATCTTTGTATGCGACTTCGATAACCTCAGGACGGGTCACGTCCAGAAAAACGCCTGGAATGCTAAGACAGCCTTCTTGGATAACGCACAGGTCTCGACTGGATTTGCGAATTACCGGATTAATTAAAACCAACGGCGGATTTGCCGAGTTATCAGGCTCGCAATCAACGACCAGCATTTGTTTGTTGATGCCAATCTGGGGCGCTGCTAAACCAATGCCATCTTCGCTATACATCGTTTGCAACATGTCACGAGCTAGCTGCCGTGCGTCATCATCAACTTTGGCAACACGCTTTGTTGGCTGGCGTAGCACGCGATCGCCTAGATAATGGAGCTCTAATGGGGGCTGTGCCAGCTTTTTCTTTTCAACCAAAATTTGAGAAGTCATAGAGCTTGTATTGATGAACAGCAGCAATTAAACATGTTATGTATCTCTATATTAGTCAATCATGCCGTCTCAGACTATGGTGGGTATCCGAAATGATGGGATACACCGTCTTTGATTCATACATAAAAGGCTGAATGAGTCTGTTCATTTAACGGATAGCGAGATAAGATAAACGCTGATTTTTAACCGTATATTCATGGTACGGAGGTGTGCGGTTGTTAGAATTTATCACTAAAGCTGATTATTTGCTCCGAGAGACGTTGCTAGGTCTAAAGCGGGGTGGATGGATGAACTGGGCAGCCGTAAGTACGGTAACGGTGCTTTTGTTTCTATTTGGAATCAGCCTGCACGCCTCTTGGCAACTTGAGCAACTTCTAAACCAGTTTGGCAGTCAGCTTGAAGTGTCTGTCTATTTAGATGCAGGCGTGCGGGCTGATAATTTAAAGCCATTTGTCGAATCAATGCCTGAAGTCACCGCTGTCACCGCTATTTCTAAAGAAAAAGCCTGGGAAGAATTAATTCATGACATGGGGCTCTCTGATATCCCGGGGGCAACGCAGCAACTCAACGGTAACCCTTTGGTGGATGAGCTAAAAGTCAAAGCATCTAGTTCAGACGTCGTGCCTGCTCTTGCAGAAAAAATGAGCCAGATGCAAGGCGTTGATGATGTTCAGTACGTCGATGAAGCTGTCAAACGGATTGCCCAACTCAACCAAGGGCTAAACTGGGTCAGTTTTGTCATTACAACCGTTCTGACCTTAACGGCGATCGCCGTGATCACGACTACGATCCGACTGATTGTAATGGCTCGACGGCTCGAAATTGAAGTGATGCAGCTTGTTGGAGCCACAGCCATCTGGATCTATTTCCCGTTCATTCTCCAAGGCATCACCTTTGGTCTTGCAGGCGCTATGATTTCGTGGGGACTCATCATCGGCATTCAACGATTTGTGAGCCAATTGGTGACTCAGCAACCGGATTTTATTCAGTTTCTTGCGAATGGTCTAAGACTAACGCCGCAACAAACGATTTTGCTTCCACTAGCATTACTAGCGCTCGGAGGATCGGTAGGGCTAATGGGCAGTCTATTTGCGGTGCGTCGGTTTGCGGTGCGCTAATTCCAGCAATATTTATTTGAGGGTGCACCGCCGTTGCACGGCTTTTTCTAGCAGTCGCTGATACTCCTCATTTGCCATGATGTATGCCCCAAATCGCTCAAGGTGAGGATTATTCATCTGCGCATCGAATAAAACGAACTGGCGCGATCGCAGCCGCTCAACTAATTTAACCATCGCAACTTTAGAACCGTCAGGGATTCGATAAAACATTGATTCACCAATAAATGCACCCCCGATCACCAGACCTAAAATCCCCCCGGCTAACTCGTCGCCTTGCCATGTCTCAAAGCTGTATGCCCAACCCGTTCGATAGAGTGCCTTGTAGATGTCCTTGAGTTCAGACGAAATCCAGGTTGTATCTCGATTGGCACAGCCCTCTATGACCGCCTCGAAGTCACGGTTAACCGCAACGGTGAAGCGGTCTTGATTTAGGACACGCTGGAGCGATCGCGGATATCGAAACCGATCGTCTAGCGGAATGAGAGCTCTTTCTCGGCTCGAATACCAACTCAGGTGCGCGCCGCTGTCGTCAGCCATCAAGAAGTAGCCTTGAGCGTATCCTTCGACGATAGCAGGAACATTAAATTGCATATGACTCTACCAAAACCGAGGCACTGGAGAGGCTCGTCTATGAGTTGTATAGTGATAGTACAGTTCGTAGATGCCGTACATAAAAACCTAGCTACGATGCCCGCGATCGCCAAGCCATGTTTTAGGGGTTATTTTAATCGATTAGAGGCCAATGTCTGAACCGATTCCTCCAATTACCTTGCCACCTCCAAAAGACGCTCATCAGGAAGGAGTGTGGCTTCGAGATGCTCTTCATACCTGGCTCGATGGTGAATTTCTTCCAGAACCTGTCAACCAAAAGATCGCCCATCAAGCGTCGCAAGTCTTTATTCGCCAGCGTCTAGAGGGTGAGAATGACGTTGGCGCTCTTGTGATTGCAATTTTAACGGAAATGCAAGCGTTTGATTTTTCGAAAAGCTTCTACAGCGAGTTTGCTGTCGCCAATGCAGTGAGCGATCTCCTGCTGGATAGCCTTGGGATTGACCGCTGCTGCGGGCAGTAAAAATCATAGGATTATCCCGCCACGCCCTTGAGTTATGACCTTGAGTTATGACAATGTGTGCGTCAAGTACAGAAACGACGATGTGGGCGCGGCGCGCCTCACATCGCCGCGCTTAACTCAAGCGCATACCGCTCCACAATTTACCAACTCGACTTCACAACACCAGGAAGCAAACCCTGATGAGCCATTTCACGTAGCGCATTTCGGCACAACCCAAAGTCGCGATAATATCCTCTGGAGCGACCTGTCAGCCAGCAGCGATTGCGGACACGACTCGGAGCGCTATTACGTGGCAACTGCTGGATCTTACGATGAATTTCTAACTTTTCTTGCTGAGATGTAGCGTTTGCAAATTGTTCTTTGAGTTCGCTACGCTTTTGTGCGTATTTTTTGACAATTTTTTTGCGCTTTTCGTCCCGCGCGATCATGCTTTTCTTAGCCATGTATTCCGTTCCCAACTATGGACATCAATTCAGAAGTTTTGACAGCATTCTCTATGATAGCGAAACTTTGAGCGATCGCCACCCGCCTATCATTAAGATAGTTAGAGACATCCTTCATATGAAATCAACTCGAAGTTTCAACATACAGTGATTTGAGAGCACTCGCGTGACACTTAAGACTGAGAAAAGGTGATTGCGGGAGGGGTAGACGGCGAAATCTTTGACACATCGACGGACGGACATAAATCTGCCAAAATGCAGCGATCGCATGCCGGATTTCGGGCTGTGCAAACGGCACGACCGTGATAAATCAGGCGAATCGACCAATTCTCCCAGTCAGGCTGGGGTAGCAGTTTCATCAAGTCTCGCTCAATGCGAACCGGATCGGTCTGCTTGGTTAAGCCCAAGCGCGTGCTCAGTCGCTTAACGTGGGTGTCGACCGTGACTCCCGCATTGATGCCATAGGCATTAGCTAAGACTACATTGGCTGTTTTCCGAGCAACGCCGGGCAGCTTCAGCAAGTCATCCATGAGCGTTGGCACGTTTCCCCCAAACTCGGTGACTAGCATGCGACAAGTCGCTTGAATATTCTTCGATTTATTTCGGTAAAACCCCGTCGAGCGAACCAGGGTTTCGATGTCGCTGAGGTCAGCATTGGCGATCGCCTCGGCATCCGGAAACCGACGAAACAATTCAGGCGTCACTTGATTAACCCGCTCATCCGTGCACTGGGCTGACAGCATAGTCGCAATCAATAGTTGAACGGGCGTGCGATACGCCAGTGAGCAGGTCGCGTCGGGGTAAGTGCGCTTAAGCCGGATTAAAATCTCCAGCGATCGCTGTTTCTTAGCAGGCAATTTACGGGTGCTCACCGAAAAATATTTTGAAACACATCTAACTGAGTCGTATCCCGAACGATGAGTAAGACCCCCAAGCCGAGCAACAAAACAATGCCAGTCTGCATCACATTTTCCTGAATGCGATTGGGGAGAGGCTTACCTCGCAGTCCTTCAATCAAGAGGAAGGTGAGCTGCCCTCCGTCAAGGGCAGGAAGAGGCAAGATATTAATAATTGCCAGGTTAATGCTAATTGCGGCAGTGAACGGAAATAGGCTGGTAATGTCAGCGCGAGCAAACTTGGCGCCTTGATCGACGATACCAACTGGCCCCGCAACCTGACCTGCAACTTCTGAGAAGTTTGTTATCAGCGTCTTAAATCCCTGCAAGATGGCCACAAAAATATTCTGAAATTCGTTTGCTGCCAGTGTAAACACTTCTAGGACGCTACTTGCTCGTCGGAATTCAATGGTTCCGTTGTGGCTTAGCCCAACGCCAACTTGTCCGCGACCGTCAGCACTCTCACGAGGAACAATGGTGATAGATAGGCGCTCATCATCTCGCTGAATGCCAAGCTGAATCGGGTTGCCCGCATTCTGCTCAATCGTAGTCTTGAAGTCTTCAATGACATCGAGAGACTGGTCAAAGGGTTTGCCATTGGCGCTGAGCACAACGTCTCCGGGTTTAATTCCTGCTTCTGCCGCAACGCTATTAATCTCCGAGGCAAGCTGTGGAATTAAAACGCCAGGTTCAGAGGCTTGTGGAACCCCTAACGCACCAAACTGAGCCACAAATACGAGGTATGCAAACAGAAGATTTGCAATCACTCCTGCGCTGATCACGATTGCCCGGTCTAGAATGGGACGGTTTCTCAATAAATCTGGGTCGGTATCTGGAATTTCGCTATCTGGGTCATCGTCAGGAAACCCAACAAACCCACCCAGTGGGATGGCGCGAACCGCATATTCGGTTTCAATGCCTTGATATTTCCAAAGAACAGGACCAAACCCAATCGAAAACCGATTCACGTGAATTCCCTGGAGTCGGGCTGCCATGAAATGCCCCAGCTCGTGAACCACAATCAACAGTGCGAGAACAGCAATTGGCGCTAAAACTGACATAAAAATCTTGCAAAACTCTTATCGAACATTCTTCTTATTCTAATGCGGCATTTCCCTAATACTAGGGGTGCGGATTATGAAGTGGGGATAACTACACGATTTAGTCCATCGAAACCGCTTTTACATCGACCGTTGTTACCTCGTCTTCAGCCGTTTGATATGACGTGCGATTCGGATTTTGCTCATCAGGGCGATCACTCTCTGCAATCTGGCCTCGGTTTAAAACGAGTCGGAACACCTCCGAAAACAGTAACGTCATAACCACGACATCATCAATTTGACCAACGATTGGAAGTAGATCAGGAGAAATATCGAGGGGGCTGAGCAGATAAATCAAGCTACCGATAATCATCCACCAACGATACCGAGGATTACGAATCAGGTGGCGATACCAGCCAAATGGTTGCATGTGAGCGTCCTCCTTCTATATCTCAACTCTAGCGAATGGATTGAATCCCAAGGAATGAATATTTGAATGGTGATGGTCTATCATCATCCCAGTAGAACTCAGCCTCATTCTGATGAAGCTTCAGAAATTTTAACCTCACGGGTTTAATGTTCGGATGCCCGACATAAAGGCTTGAACTCTAATAAATACGCTGGAAATTCCGTTATAAAGATTGAGCAGTGTGTCAAGCTTCTCCAATAAGATGGTTGATTGAATCATGAATGCGACCTGACGGATTGAGGGGCTTGGAGTGCTACGAGGATGTACGGAGGGAAAGACAAGCTGTGAACATTATTGAGCTATTTACTAGGGGTGGCATCGCGATGGTGCCCCTGATCGTCTTATCGGTTTTGGCGTTGAGTACCATTATCGAGCGGGTTTGGTTTTGGTCGAAAATTCTCACTCGTGAGCGTGAGATTGTTGGGCGTGTCTTAGAGGCCGCTCGTCGAGAGTGGAGTGCCGCAACCGAGATCGCACGCAAATCCGGGGATCAGCCCATTGGGCGGTTTTTGTATTCTGCTTTAGAGTTAAACGACCCCGAACCTGAGATTTTTCAGCTTGCGTTACAGACTGCTGCTGATGAGGAACTAGCAACCATGCGGCGCGGTGACAAGGTCTTAGAAGCGGTGATTGCGCTATCCCCACTCCTAGGTCTGTTGGGAACCGTTTTGGGTCTGATTAATTCTCTGGGCTCTATTCGATTGGGTGATTTAGGCACGTCTTCGACAGCAGGCGTGACTCTGGGAATTGCAGAAGCCCTGATCAGCACTGCAGCAGGGCTCATCATTGCGATTGTCACCTTGGTGTTTTATCGCTTATTTCAAGGGCTTGTATCAGGTCAGGTTAAGTTATTTAGACAGTCTGGAAATGAGTTAGAGCTCTTGTATCGCAAAAATTGGTCAATTCGGAGTCGGAGCAAAGAGCCCTCCAATGGGTAGTCCGCTTGGGGCATTCGAGCCTTAACGGATTGGGATTTAAGAAGTTGGATTTTAAGTCCATCCATTAGCAATTGGCAGTATCAAAAATATCAGGATGTTATGAAAATTAATTTAGATGCGCCTAGTGAAGAGGTGCGGATTGAAATTATTCCGCTGATTGATGTCATCTTCTGCATCTTGACTTTCTTTATTCTGGCGGCGGTTGGATTGACTCGGCAAATGGGAATCAATGTCGATTTGCCTACGGCAACCACGGGCACCACTCAAATGCGCGAAATGCTTGTGGTCAGCGTCGATCCGGTCGGGCAGATTTATGTCGAACAAGAGCCAATTGCTCGAAATCAGCTGACTCAATTGCTGCTAGATTATCGTCTAAACAGCCCGGAAGGATTGGTCGTGCTATATGCTTCTCGATCGGCTCGCTACGCGGATGTGGTCGAGGTATTAGACTTACTACGCTCGGTTGGGGGCGATCGCGTCGCGTTGGCAACCTTGCCAGAATCGAGTGACGAAAATCAACTTGAGAGTCCAGAGTTTAACTTTGACTTAGATCAGCCGCTACCGGCTGATCCATTTAGTAGCCCAGACGATGCATTGAATGCGCCGGGTTCTGTCGAGCCCTTCGAATTTGATCAAAATTCCCTGCCAGACGATCTCAATCAGTTGCCCAAAGAACCCAACGGAGACTCGTCTCCACCGGACAACTAAATACCGGAAATACCGAACAACAGGATAGTTAAAGGCGTTTCTCTTAAGCAGGAACCTGGACGGTCTGCGTACCCGATAGATTAAATGCCGCATGAACAGCTTGAAGGGCTTGTATTCCATCGGATTCTGCAACGACGCAGCTGATCTTAATCTCAGATGTCGTAATCATCTGAATATTAATCGACTCGTCGGCAAGTGCGTTAAACATCCGAGCGGCTACTCCTGGGCTGCCGATCATACCCACCCCCACGACGCTGACCTTGGCGATCGCCCGGTCTATGGCGACCTCACGACACCCCAACTCAGGCGCGAGGGCATCTAAGATTTCATAGGCGGTGTCCGCATCCGCTTGAGCAACCGTGAACGCAATATCGCGGGCGGGGATGCCGTTAATCAATCGGCATCGCTGAGACTGAATGATGGTATCAACGCTAATATGACGCTCGGCGAGGGGGCGAAAAATGTCTGCTGCCATGCCAGGGCGATCCGGCACATAGCGAATGGCGAGTCGAGCTTGTTTGAGGTCAAGTGCTGCGCCTCTAACGATTGTAGATGGGTGAGAGCTGGATTTATAGGGCGTTGATTTAGCGGAGGACTGCGACGATGAAAGCGATGATCGGCGTGAGGAACCACTGGAATCAGCTCGAACCGGAGAGGATGTAATGTCAAACATGGTACACAGGGCAGCCACAGCGCGATCGCAATCTGCCAGATCGATCGCGCAGCTTACCTTGACCTCTGATGTAGAAATCATCTGGATATTGACTCCGGCATCGGCAAGCGCTATGAACATTTGAGCCGCCACCCCTGGACGACCAATCATCCCGGCACCCGCAATACTTACCTTTGCGGTATTGCGTTCAATGAGAACTTCCGCTTCATTTGCATTGGCGGGGTCATGCCGGAGGGCAGGGGCGATCGCCTCAGCAACCGCTTCGGCTCGACTCAGCGATAATCGATTGACCGTGAACGCAATGTCATTGGTGTTGCCCTCATGAATTGATTGGATGATGAGATCAATATCAACCCGTTGTGAGGCAATTTCACCAAACAAACGAGCCGCCACACCCGGGCGATCGGGCACTCGCAACAGCGCAATTTTTGCCTGATTCTCATCCACTTCAACCCCATCCACAGGTTGAGCAATTTCGAGTCCATCGAGTGATCGAGGTTGGGGAATCGGGGATACGACTCGCGTTCCTGGATCATCCGTCCAGCTAGACCGCACTACTAACGTCACCCCATAGTTGCGGGCAATCTCAACGGCTCGTGGATGAAGCACTTTTGCACCTAGGCTGGCGAGCTCTAGCATTTCGTCAGCAGTAATTTCAGGCATCAACTGAGCCTCGGGCACTAGTCTCGGATCGGTGGTCAAAATTCCTGGAACGTCGGTATAGATTTCGCAGGCTTCTCCGCCTAATGCTGCGGTAAGCGCGACGGCTGACGTATCCGAACCACCTCGTCCCAACGTTGTGATTTCTAAATCGTTAGTCCCTGTAATGCCCTGAAACCCAGCGACTACAACTACTTTACCGTCTTTGAGATGGCGTTCGACGCGCTCGGTTTGGATATGTAAAATCCGAGCGCGAGTGTGCGCCGCTTCTGTGACGATGCCAACCTGAGCGCCAGTCATCGAAATTGCGGGTTGCCCCAATTCTTGGAGAGCCATGCTGAGGAGAGCGATCGAGACTTGCTCACCGGTCGAGAGCAGCATGTCCATTTCTCGATGACTCGGATTGGTGGAAATCTCGCTGGCTAATTTAACGAGTTGATCGGTTGTTTTACCCATCGCAGACACCACCACTACGATGGAATGCCCGGCTTGAGCGGCGTTGAATACCCGTTGAGCAACCGCTCGGATTCGCTCAACCGAACCGATTGACGTTCCCCCATATTTCTGAACAATTAACCCCATAATATCTACCCCGAATTGTCGTGCCGAATAGTGCTACCTGATTGAAGGGGGCAAGCTAAGAAAAAACTATGAAATCTCTCTTACGTTGCATCACTAGCGAACTGAAGACTGATAGGTTAGTTTATAACATTTCAATTCCCCAAGTCCTGGCCCCAAGTCCTGGCTGACTATCGTTTAGGAGAATGTCGAGGAGAACTTCTGGTGAGCCTATTAGGAAATATTATTTGGCTAATTTGCGGCGGTTTAATTACAGGATTGGGCTACATTGTGGGGGGACTGCTCACCTGTTTGACAATTGTCGGTATCCCGTTTGGATTACAAGCAATTAAGCTTGGATTTGCAACCTTTACTCCCTTCGGAAAAGAAATTGTTATCGAGAAAAATGCGGACAGCCCGCTAAGGCTGATCTTCGATATCATTTGGGCAGTTTTATTTGGTTGGGAAATTGCGATCGCCCACGTAACAGCGGCTGTAATATTGGCGATCACCATCATCGGTATCCCGTTTGCTAAGCAGCACGTCAAACTGATCATTCTTGCGCTCCTGCCGTTTGGTCGAGATTTGCGCGATGTGCGCTAGATCACGGACTCTGTTTTGCACTAGCCCCCCGACTTGGCGTAAAGATTCATAACAATCAATACAAATGCAATATATGCAATATTGAACATACGTGCGATCGCATTTTAGTCAAGCTCCTGTAACTCAACGTCAGCCTTAATGATTGATGAACGCTAAATCATATCTAGATTGAGACCTAGGTCGTTTCCTAAAGAGAGCAACGGATCTGGATATGGGTAAGGTTAAAATAATGGATCTGCTTGTTCTCTCTCGCTCCTTGAAATGCACTCCCATGTTTAACCCAACTCAAACTTTAATCAAATCTTTCGTTCAAGAACTTCAAGATGGTTACGAACAAAATTATGGAGGGCTAAAGTCTGCCTACGCCAACATCATTGGGTGGTCAGGTCGGATGGCGCTTGAAAATATTGCTAACAGCGATGCGCTCTATCACGATGTTGAACATACGATTCTGGTTACGTTAGTCGGGCAAGAAATTCTTCGAGGCAAGCATATTCGTGAGGGTGGAGTCACATGCGAAGACTGGCTGCACTTCATGGTTTCGTTGTTGTGTCATGACATTGGTTACGTCAAAGGGGTATGCCGCGAAGATCAAGAGGGGCTTTATGCAACTGGGGTTGCCAATGAGATGATTCCACTATCTCCTGGTGCAACGGATGCCAGTTTGACTCCGTATCATGTCGATCGGGGAAAGTTGTTTGTTGAGGAGCGATTTAGAGGCAATGAACTTCTCAAATCAGAGATCATCCAGCGAAATATCGAACTCACCCGCTTTCCTGTTCCTGATGATAGCGACCATCAAGATACAACCCACTATCCAGGACTAGTTCGAGCGGCTGACCTGATTGGGCAACTTAGCGATCCTCGCTATCTCAACAAGGTCAGCGCATTGTTCTATGAATTTGAAGAAACAGGCTTCAATCAGCGGGTTGGGTATCACGATCCGGGGGATTTGCGTCGCAATTATCCTCAATTTTATTGGAATGTTGTGTATCCCTATATTCAAGACGCGATTGGCTACTTATCTCTGACTCAAGAAGGCAAGCAAATTATTGCAAATCTTCACTCGAATGTGTTTGTTGTTGAGCACGAATTGATTAATGGACGGATTAAATCTAAGGTGCCGTTGGCTCCGGTGTCGGCTTAGCGATACTGGCTTATTTAAGGTTCAATCGCACCCTAAGATTTCTGCATTCTGATGCAAAACTTCTCATAATCAAAGAGGAAGACTGTAAAGGAATGTAAATCGTGCAGACACTCACACTGGGGCCTGAGGGTCCGACTGTTCCGGCGTTAGGAATTGGAACATGGTCCTGGGGCGATCGCCTATTTTGGAGCTATGGCAACGACTATGGCGAACCAGAGCTCTATGATGCCTTCAAGGCTGCCCTAGAATCAGGCGTAAACTTTTTTGATACGGCAGAGATTTATGGATTTGGCGAGTCTGAAACATTAATCGGACGATTCATGCATCAGACTGATCAACCCGTTTTGGTCGCGACAAAATATCTTCCTCTTCCCTGGCGATTTAATGCAGATGCCGTTATTGATGCGCTCACAGCTAGCTTAGAGCGACTCCAAGTTTCTAGCATTCCTCTTTACCAAGTTCATTGGCCCTTTGATTTTTTCATGGGACAAGTCACCCTCATGAGCACTCTTGCCCACGAAGTAAAACAAGGCAGAATTCAGGCGGTCGGTGTCAGCAATTATTCGGCAGAGCAAATGCAAACGGCCCATCGCCTACTGGCTGACCAGGGCATTCCACTGGCAGTTAATCAAGTCGAATATTCGCTCTTATCCCGAAAAATTGAACAAAATGGTGTTTTAGAAACGGCGCGGCGTCTGGGCATCACGATTTTGGCCTATAGTCCATTGGCACAAGGATTGCTGACCGGAAAATATACGGTAGAAACCTATCAAAAACCTACCGGAGCTCGCTGGCTCGACCCTCGATTTAGTAAGAGTGGGCTAGAAAAGCTCTCGCCTCTCCTTCAGCACTTGCAAACCCTGGGTGAAAAATATCAGCGTACACCGGCTCAAATTTCTCTGAATTGGCTGATTGCTCAAGGAAATGTGATTCCCATTCCAGGAGCTAAGAATGCCAAGCAGGCCCAGCAGAATTCGGCGGCTTTAGGCTGGGAATTGGATGCGGATGATAGGGCTCAATTGGATGAGGTGACTCGTTCTTTGGGGTAGTCATCTAAGAATCGTTTCCGGGGTCTTTTCTCTCAAGGTGATAGATTGTCCATAGAACGATTTCAAAGATAGTCCGGCTAAATTGCGACCAATTTGGTGGGGTGTGAATTAGGGCTATCTAGGGAGAAGCTATCATGTCGAACGACCCGTCTAAGTCTTCGGAATCTAATCGCAATCAATCAAAATCTTCGGAATCCAATAGTCAGCGATCGCCTCGTGATTCCCAATCAGCGATCCCGTTGCCAGATCGTCTGCGAGAAATTTGGAAAACCGCGCAGCCAATCCTCCGCACTCAAAGTATCAGGGCGTTTCACGGGTTGTCTCGCGCGATCCGATGGAGCCTTCAGAAACTTGAGGCAACTTCGCCATCGGTCGAGCCTGCCGCGTCAAATTCCCACCCTCAAAATGGCGCGACTCATGAAGCTGCTAATGGCTCAGACAAGCAGGCGATCGCCAATCATTCTCAGTCTGATCGTCAATCATCTCCGACCGTATCCGGTTCGTCTGCGCCAAAAGCAGACAATCCCTTACAGGCCATTCAAAATGTTTGGCGTCGGGTTCTGCCGATGCTTAGAGTCCAGGGTGTTCGAGTCTTACGCGTATTGGCAGACGCCTCCGACTGGGCAGTACATCGCTTGTCTCCTTCTGCGGATACATCTGCAATGGGCTCTCAAAATACCCCTCAATCTCAAACGTGGGCTGTTCTTGATCAAAGCGTAGCTAAACTTCAGCAAGCCTGGATTGGGTGGTCGGGGTGGCTCAATCGTTTGCGCGATCGCCTCCCTGAGTCCTGGCGAACGGTTTTCTCGCCTCCAATTGTGACGAGTACCCTCGTTATCTTGCTCGTTGTATTGTTCTCGGGAATATCCAGTTCCTCATCTGCTCAAGCTCCCGAACGAGTTCAACCGTCTCTGATTCAGGAGGATCGCACCCCAGCGGATGAAACAGCCGCAATGGAAACGCCTGACTCCTCGATGCCGTCATCAGACCGGCTGGGTGAGCAATCTGAAACGAGAGCCGCTGAGCCTTCTCCACCATTAAAATTAACCCCCGAACAAAGCTTAATCGCAGCCATTCAGGATGAGGTTGCTGAGATTACGAGTCAATATACAGATGGGCTGATTCAATCGATGCAAGCCAACTTTCGCAGTAGCCGGTTGACCGTCAATATGGGTAGCGATTGGTATAAACTATCCCATTCTCGCCAAGACCAACTGGCCAATGAAATGTTAGAGCGGGCAAACGAGTTGGAATTTAAGGCGTTGGAGCTTCTCGATCCTCAAGGCAATGTGCTTGCCCGCAGTCCAGTGATTGGCTCGACGATGATCGTCCTTCATCGGAGCCACATTTCTGACTCAACTTAACAGCGCTGATACAGCATTCCAGGAAGATGATTGACTAATCCCATCATCTCTAGCTGAACGAGGGCACTCGAGACGGAAGACGTTGACAAGCCAGAATCATGAACGATTAAATCAAACGCCGATGGCTCTAGGCCGACTGCCTTAAAGACGCAGTCTAAATCTGGCTCTAGCTGAATCGTGGGTTGGTTAAGAAGGGACAATTGATCCGGAGTAGACCGCACATCGAACCGATTTTGAAACTGCGGCAATGTACCTAGAGCATCCAATAGTTGATTTTCTCCTAAAATTAATTGAGCGCCCTTCTCGATGAGATGGAGACAACCCAACGAATTTCGCTGATCCAGCGATCCAGGCAGCGTATATACATCTCGTCCATAGTCGTTTGCAAGCTGGGCAGTGATCAGCGCTCCTGATTTTGTAGGTGCTTCTAGCACTAACGTGGCGCGACATAGCCCAGCAATGATCCGGTTTCGACGCGGAAAGTTGGCTCGCTCGGGTTGAGTCTTCGCTGGATATTCACTTAATAGCAGCCCTTGGTTTCCAACCGCCTGAGCGAGCTTTCGGTTAGATGCCGGATAAACTACGTCTACACCAGTGCCCAAAATGGCGATAGTTCGTCCACCGACTTCTAGACAACATTGATGGGCCACCGTATCGATGCCCTCGGCTAATCCTGAGACGACGGTAAACCCTGTTTGGGCTAATGCCCTGCTGATAATGCGAGTCCACCGTTTTCCGTACTCAGTGGGATTACGAGTTCCCACGAGGGCGATCGCCTGCTTGTCTCCCCGCATTTCTGCTGAATCGATCTGCCCCCGATAGTACAAGACAGGGGGCGGATCTGGAATTTCAAGCAGCAGTTGAGGATAATCACAATCGGCTGGAGTTAGAAAATGAGGATTGGATTGGAGCTGTTGTACTAAAAGCTGTTCTGGGTCAAGTTTTGATCGTTCTCGGGCGATCGCGTCTGCTGTCTGAAAGCCAATTCCTTCTACTTCTACTAGATCAAGGACATCGGCAGCCCAAGCAGCAGAGAGAACGCCAAAGTGCTGATGCAGCCGTCGAATCAGAATTGGACCGATTCCTTGAAGACATGCCCATCCCAACCAGAATGCTCTTTCCTGTATCAATTGAAACACCTATACAGCACTAGTCCAGTGTGCCCACTATTTGAAATTTATGACTCCTGATGAGAGCCAAAGCTGGGGACGCTATCTGGCGTGCAACCTCACAAAGAAAAGTGGCGGTTGCTATAACAGCACAACCACGCCGAGCGAGTCAGGCATCTCAATACAAACGTATCAAGTCGATTACTTAATCATGGCCCGATAGCCTCTATATCTAATCTTTAGGGTAAGAATTAGAGAGGTAAAGAAGAGAGTCGTTAAATTAGCAGCAATCACAGGCACATCATGAACATATGTTCCGTATACCAACCATAGGACAATGCCAATGCATAGAGTAATTAGCATTATCCAAGAAATATCATCTGCCGATTTTGACTTCCACGTTTTGAAAAGTTGAGGCAAATAGGCAAGGGTTGTTAACGTTCCCGCGGTTAGTCCAAGTAGAGTTACGACGTTCATCTCAAATTCCTTACCGAGGAGATTAAATTAGGTACAGAGATTGAGGATACTGACTATCAGAAATGAGGTTAAACCTGAGAGAGCTGCTAGCTGCAAGCTGCAGCGGTTATCAATTAGGAAATAAATCTGCTCGAATAGAGCTCAGGCATGTGGTCGTAGCCAATCATTCAAAAACACCTAAACATATCCGGATACATCTAGGCGGCTTTCGACCAGACTATTTGAACGTTTCTATTCTTGCTTTAGCAAAGATATCACAAAGAAATAAGAACTTGTCTCAAAAAACGAAAATAATTAATAAGAAAATTATTAAACTTATAAGTAAGAAATTTTAAAAAAACTTTGGAACTGCTTCGTTGCAGGCGAAACCGTACAAAATCAGTACAAAATCAGTACGGAATGTAGTTTTTAATACTTCAAAAAAGAGTGGGTTCAGTCGCTAGAGTACGGCTTTAGTCCATTAACGTGAGTTTGTCTCGATCACTCAATTGTTTGTCATAACCTTTCGAGACGCTAGAACTTTGCGATAAACTAAAGTATAGGTGTTCGTTATCAAAGCATCGACTTGGCCTGCTATGGAGCAATTGGTAAGGTCAAAATCTATACATGTCGTATTCCCGTATGGGCTAAAGGTGTAATGGCTTCTCCTTCATCGATTGCTGTCCGAGAACTTCCTCTATTTCCACTTCCAGAAGTCGTTCTGTTTCCAGGCAGACCGCTTCCCCTTCATATCTTTGAGTTTCGTTACCGAATCATGATGAATACGATTCTCAAAGCCGATCGCCGCTTTGGGGTTTTGATGCTTGATCCGGCGGACGGAAAAATTGCTACTGTCGGTTGCTGTGCAGAAATTGTTCAATATAATCGTTTGCCAGACGACCGCATGAAAATGATGACTATGGGGCAACAACGATTTCGCCTACTAGAATATGTGCGTGAAAAACCCTATTACGTTGGGTTAGTCGAATGGATTGAAGACCAACCGAGCGAGCGAGATCTGAGAGGACTAGCGACTGAGGTCAGCCAGCTTTTACAAGATGTGGTGCGCTTATCGGCTAAGCTCACTGGCCAGGATATTGAGCTGCCCAACGATATTCCTGATCTCCCCGTTGAACTTTCTTATTGGATTGCTCACAATCTCTACGGCGTTGCTCCAGAGCAGCAATCGTTGTTAGAAATGCAAAATACGGTCGATCGCCTGGAGCGAGAGGCTGAGATCTTAACCTCAACTCGTAATCATCTGGCGGCGCGTACTGCTCTTAAAGATGCATTTAGGTAAAAAGTTGATGAATGAATGCGCTAGTTAGATTCAGCTCGCAAGACTGATTAATTTATTATTCAATTTCAACGTTGATCGACTTCCTTAGGATGGCTGCTGAGCTTCCATAACACTGTACGTTCCAAATATTTTAAGCGTTTCGGTTTGTTCTCTAAGTTCGTGAAGGGCTGACTGAACAGCGTCACTGCTTAGACTGGCTTCTACATCGATAAAGAAAAGGTACTCTCCGAGCGATCGCTTGGTCGGTCTTGATTCAATTCGGCTCAGGTTAATATTCCGATCTGCGAAGATCTGTAGGAGTTTGACCAGAGATCCGGGCACGTTTTGAGGAAGACTGAACGCCAAAGAGCTATGGCTTCCTGTTGCACAGTTTTGCAATCCCATGACCCAAAATCGAGTGCAGTTGTCGGGGTGATCGTTGATCGGATGGGCTAAGATCGGCAGACGATATAGTTGGGCAGCTCGTTGAGAGGCGATCGCACCCACACTAATGTTTTGGTCAAGATGCTGTAATGCCTCGGTAGTAGAGCTTGTTGGGATTAGTTTGACAGTAGGCAGATGCTTTTCTAGCCATCCCTGACACTGAGCGAGAGCTTGGGGATGAGAATGCACTGACTGAATCGCTTCAATGGAAGCAGCATGGGACAACAGAGCGTGAGAAATGGGAAGCACGATGGCCTGCTGAATGCGAAGAGTATCGAGTTGCCAAAGGGTGTCTAGCGTTATTGAGACACTTCCCTCGATAGAATTTTCGACTGGAACGACTGTCAACTGAGTTTGATGAGACGCAGTCGCCTGAAGGGTTTGAAAGATACTTGGATAGGGAATCAGGAGCGGAGTTTCTCTCTGGGTTTGAGTCAACCATGCTGCACATGCTAACGCAGCTGCCTCTGCATAGGTTCCGGGCGGTCCTAGATAGGCAATAGAAATGGGCATATAACCTACACGATTTAGGGTTAGTTTATTCAGGCATCTCTAGGGTAAGTCTGATACCAGATTAACCGTAGGGATTTGCTTAAAATAACCTACCGATGGATCGAGTTTCGATTCCGCTTGACTCTCGATGCTGAGGAGTTGATAGGTATGTTATTTTGGCGCAGATCCCTAATTCGCGGTCGGGATTGACTCAAGTCAATCGAAACACTGAGACGTTTGTCGCTAATAGTTACAAAACTGCAATATTTATGAATTAATGGACGTGTTCAAGAGTATTTGCACCTCTATCCTCGGTAGAATCAGGGATATTCCTCGGAAAAATTGTAAAATTTAGTTAAGGCAATTTGTGCCGAGGCAGACATTTCACTGAGTAAGTAATTCAATGCCCGTTCAATTCGCTTCTACCCAAACTGTAAAGATTGCTGTTCATGAACAACCGGTTCCTATTCAGCACTACTTACGTCAACCTCATCGATTGATTGGTGCCTTAGTTGATCCAAGCCGAACAGAACGGCTGAGTGCAGAAGTATTTCGCCTCAAGATGCGCTCTAGAAATTTTATGATGTTTAGCATTCAGCCCACTGTAGATATGAGGTTGTGGGTTGATTCTGATGGCACAGTTCACTTGGAATCAGTAGGTTGCAAAATTCGAGGGATTGATTACGTCGATCAGCGCTTTAATCTCGATTTGGTGGGACAACTCTCTCCACGAGTTATAAATGGAGAAACCCACTTGGTTGGGCAGGCAGATTTGTCTGTTCAAGTTGAGTTGCCGCCACCGCTTCGACTAACACCGAAGCCACTCTTGGAGGCAACAGGAAATGGGTTGCTAAAAAGCGTCTTGACGAGCATTAAACAGCGATTAATGCATCAGTTATTGTCTGACTATCGAAAGTGGGCAGTTGCTCAGGTGGCAGCAAATAGCGATTCTACAACCGAATCGTCAGTACTACTAGGAGACAGCCCGACAGCCTGAGTTTACTGCAAAGCCCGAGTAGGTAGTGGGTAGAAGCGAACCGTGGCGAAACCCAACACAGTCCGACTTTAACGGCATTGTTGGGTTTCCTTACGTCAACCACAACTTACAAGTTTTGGTCATTTCAGAAGATGTGTCAGGCAATCAGGGATGTGCCTATCTCCTAGCGGAGGGCGGGGTCAAGCGCCTCAAGTCGTAGTGGATGAAGACGGCAATATTTGACAGGGTTTAAATGAACGTCGGTGGTAAGGACAAGGTCCAAATGTATCCAAGGCGAGACGATGCTTGGGGGTTCCATATCCTTTGTTAGCGGCTAAGTCAAACTGAGGATATTTAGTCGCCATGCGGATAATGAGGCGATCGCGCCATACTTTAGCGATGATACTAGATGCGGCGATCGAGATGGAGTGCTCATCTCCTTTGATCAGCGTATGCTGATGAATCGAGAGATCTGGGATTCGTTGATTTCCATCAATTAAGCATACCTGGGGCTGAGGATTTAACCGACGAATCGCCCGTTTCATCGCTAACAAGGATGCATATAAAATATTGAGCCGATCGATTTCGCGCACAGATGCCATCCCGATCTTGCAGTCAGTTGCTATCTCTTGTATCGAGATAGTTAGTTGTTCGCGCGCGGTATGAGTTAGCTTTTTGCTATCGGTTACTCCCAACTGTGAAAGAGAGTCAAACGCTGAATGAGGCAATATCACTGCGGCTGCTACCACAGGACCAAACAGTGCTCCCCGACCGACCTCGTCAACTCCTGCAATGAGATCAGGCGAATTGGTCACGCTGAGCTGGTTTAAGAAACTGAGTTGGTCGAATGGCACGGGTCGACTAGATTTCAAAAATAGTATCGTTTAGCGTTTAGCACTTAGCCATCAGCTGCGGATGAACGACGACGACGGCGACGACGGGTAGACGCGCCATTGTCAGACGATCCACCGTCACCATTACCATTTGACTCAGCTGCAATGAGGTCGGCTTGATCAAAGGTCTCTTCTTCATGATCTGAATCTGAATTGGATTCAACCGTCGGGCTCCCCTGAGACGCTGAGGATAGAGACACCGGATTAGATTCAGAGGATGCAGCAGAATCAGACTCATCAAAGACAAATGATGGCTGTTCATCTGACTCATCGCTGGCGTTAGCCCGACTCACCTGTCCAGGCAACACCACATTTACGATGACATTCTTTAAATCTTTCATAGGTTCGGTTGCTAAAACAAGAGGCGAAATACCCATCAGTGCATAAACGTCTTGCTCTTGCGGAGTCATTTCAATAGCAATCACTTCAGGGGGTTCAGGAGTCTTGTCTCGTCGATTTGACGACTTGCTGCGTTCACCTCGCTCACCTCGCTCACTACGGTCGGGGCGATCGCTGCGTTCACCTCGCTCACCTCGTTCACTACGGTCAGAGCGACCTTCTTTGATCGTTGGCGGTGCAGGTGTCCGGTCGTCTGCTCCATCGGGTGATTCATCAGTGTCAAGGTTGACTGCAAATCGAGCATTTCCAGATCGCGGGGATGGCAGATCTCCTCGCCGCCGCCGTCGTCGTCGATTATTGACTCCCCGCTCTTGATAGCTCGGATGGTTAACTAGATCCAGCTCTTGCAAGTCAGGTGAGGTATCTAGCTCAAAGTCTTCTCCCTGTGCATCAGGCACCTCTCGAAGCTGCGGACTTCGAGATTCGACAACAGGGTACGTACGGGGTGTTTCGACAATTTCATGAACCACGGTTTCGGTATCACCAGGCAAATGAACTAAATGACCTAGGCCACCGCACGTTGCACAGGGTCGTCCAAACAATTCATAAATATTTTGTCCTTGACGCTTACGGGTTAACTCGACCAATCCTAGTTCAGATAGCTGAGCGACTTGAGGGCGGGCTTTGTCTGCTTTTAGTTCTCGGGTAAACTGTTCAAGAACTTGGAGCTGGTCACGCCGAGAATCCATATCGATAAAGTCAACGACAATGACGCCTGCTACGTTGCGGAGGCGAAGTTGTCGGGCAATTTCTGATGCCGCTTCACAATTTGTCCACAAAACGGTTTCGCGAGACGTATTAGATCGGGTAAAAGATCCGGAGTTGACATCAATGACGGTCAGGGCTTCGGTCGTTTCGATGATGATATAGCCGCCTGACGGCAAATCAACTCTGGGCTTAAGCGCTTCTCGAATTGCTGCGTTGACCCGGAAGTACTCCAAAATAGAGATGCGATCGCGATGGTGATCGATAAGAACTCCTTGAGGAGATTTTCCACCACTCCACGACATTAAATGCTGCTTGACTCGTTTCAAGCCCGTATGTGAATCAACAACGATTCGATTTACGTCAGCGCTATATACGTCACGAAGGACGCGCTGAATAAAGTCATCATCCCGATTGAGCAACTTAGGAGGACGGGACGTAACAGCTTCCTGTTGGATATTTTCCCACTGTCGTTGTAGAGATTCTAAATCCTCAATGATGGCTTCTTCCGCGATTCCTTCTGCCTCGGTGCGGACAAGCAGCCCCATCCCAGCAGGCTTGACGAGAATGGCTAAAGCCCGCAAACGATTTCGCTCATTTTCATTGCGAATTCGCCTCGAAAGATTGACCCCTCGACCGAAGGGCATCAGCACCAAATATCGCCCCGGCAGGGTGATATTCCCCGTCAGCCGGGGGCCCTTATTGCCAGTAGGCTCCTTCATGATTTGCACGAGCACTTTTTGTTGGGGTGCTAGCAACTCAGTAATTGAACCTGCTGAACGCTTGAGTCGCAGCGGGCCTAGATCAGAAACATGGATAAATCCATTACGCTCGGTGTCGCCAATGTTGACAAATGCAGCGTCAATACCGGGTAAAACGTTTTCAACAATTCCTAAATAAATGTCACCGACCTGATGGCTGCCTGTCGCGACGATCAATTCTTGGATTTGGTCTTCCGAAAAGACAGCGGCGATGCGATGCTGCTCAGCGATAATAATTTGTTTGGGCATTCAACTTCCTCAAATATTGACAGGGTCAGGGGCAGAAACCATTCCATCCTTCCCGCTTTGCTGACCTGCAAGACTACATTGGTGAAAATCCTTGACCCGCTGTGGAGGCAACGAAGCTGCTCCTATCCTGGGATCTATGAATTAAAACATCATCCATTCAGACTAATGACATGCAGATGTAATGCTTATCGATCGTTATTTATCGTTACCCTCTAACTAGCGATGCTTTCCCTTGAAAAGTCAAGCATAATCTAACTAGATTCGTTGGAAAAACCCTACAGAAGCAAGTTTCACCTCGTAATCGTTGTCATCGAGCAATCACCAATCCTCATGACTCTCGACAGACAGCAGCTTCTCTATGAAAAGCATTATAGCGCGGAGAGACCATACTGCCAGTAGGAATCAGGAATTTATCAAGGTAAAATTTCCTTAAATTCGGCACATTTAAGGGACTGAACCCACCTAATTACTTTACCAAGTTACTCGGAATTGACCTCATGAACTAAAATCAGGCGATTTCGATGAATTCTCAAAAGCTGCAATTCTTGCTGAGCTAACTGCTCTAGCATATACACCACTTGGTTGGGGCGAAGTAGCGTGCCGTCATTGCGGCAACTGCCAACATAGCGCAGGGTTGCTTGATTTGCAGAAGCATGAGATTGCGCGACTGCGCCGACATTGATCCCAGGAAGAACCACAAGGTCGAAGAGGCGATCGCGCAAATTGACTGTGCGGGTTTTGCCTGATTTTGTGGTGTGATCTTGCTCGATTACCTCAGCTCGCATAACGGCATCGACCCAAGCGTGCCAATCGTCAGTCGAAACGAATGATGAGCGCAGATCGGCAGATGGGTCAGTCGGTGAGGCCGGACAAACCGTCATCAGATATTCGGCGCGGTCGAGCAGTTTGGTTGCAGACGGGGAAGATACCTCGACTTCCTCAACTCGATAAATCGGAATGTCATCAGGAAGCTGGGCTGATAATCTTTTGCGGAATTCAGTCGGATCTAAGCGGTGCGTGAGTTCAAAGTCGACAATTTCGCCTGAACTCGTTGCGCCTAGTGGCAACGCATTAGCCGGCGAAATGCGCGGCCCTGGATGAAAGCCGCCTGTAAATGAAATCGGCAGGGCCGCTCGACGAAAGGCTCGATCAAATAACCGGACGAGATCGAGATGGCTAACCAATGCTATTTCGCCCTGCTTTCCTAACCAGACTCGTAATCGCTGAACTCTCGCTTGATCAGGGATAAAGTGCCCTTTGAAGTCAGGAATAGCTGGCGGCGAAGCGACGACGTTGTGCCCGAAATCGATTCCACACACACCGCAATGAGAACATCCTTCAAACGCACAATCTGGGACAGTAGCAGCTTCTAGAGCCCGGTCTAAATCGGCTTTGAGCCATTCTTTATCAATCCCAGTGTCGATGTGATCCCACGGGAGAGGTCGGTGAACGATGGATTGGGGACTGTGGGTTTGAAAGAGATTCCACTCGCCGTTTTCAATCTGGCGATATTTCCAGGTAAGCTCCGATTCAGCGATCGCCTGCGTCCATGCAGCAAACGCCCGATCCTGACTTTCCCACCACGAATCCATCCCGGCACCGAGCTCCCAAGCCCGACGGATGACTGCCGACAAGCGGCGATCGCCCCGGCCTACAAAATCCTCCATCGCCGAAATCCGCAAATCGGTGAAGTTCGCTTTTAAGCCACGAATTCCACGAAATTCGTCCTTAAGGAGCTGTTGCTTCCGCTCAAATTCTGTAGTTGAAACAGAATGCCATTGAAAGGGAGTATGGGGCTTGGGCGTAAAATTTGAAATCGTGATGTTAAAACTGAGAGGTTTCCGCCCCTTCTGTCGACACTCCTGCTGAAGCCAACGCATTGTTTCTGCAATCCCGACAACATCCGCGTCAGTCTCGCCAGGTAGCCCAATCATAAAGTAGAGTTTGACTCGGTTCCAGCCTTGCTCGTAGGCAGTTTTCACCCCTCGCAGCAGTTCTTCATTGGTGAGCCCCTTATTCACGATGTCGCGCATACGCTGCGTGCCTGCCTCTGGCGCAAACGTTAGACTGCTTTGACGAGTTCCGCCGATAATGTTGGCGATATTTTCATCAAAGCGATCGACCCGTTGACTGGGCAGAGACAGCGAAACGTTTTCGTTTTGGAGGCGATTTTTCACCTCCAGACCCACAGCAGGCAAGGAAAGATAGTCTGAGCAGCTCAGCGAAAGCAGAGAAAATTCGTTGTATCCCGTGGCTCGCATCCCCTGTTCGATCGTATCGACGACCTCATCAGGAGCAACGTCGCGGGCAGGGCGAGTCAACATTCCCGGTTGGCAGAATCGACACCCTCGTGTGCAGCCTCGACGCACCTCGATCGTGAGGCGATCGTGAACCGTTTCGATATAGGGAACAGGCCCAATAGAATAGGCGGGCATTGGGCTTGCGACCCGCCGCAAAATGCGTTCAGGTACATCTGGGCGATTAGGACGCACAGCGCCTTCGTTCGTCATGTCGTAAAACTGAGGAACGTAGACTCCTGGAACCTGAGCCAGGTCGAGCAAGGTCTCCTCGCGGCTTAGATTTGCCGCTTTTGCCTCTTCAAGAACTAGTCCAATTTCAGGGAGCAGTTCCTCACCGTCTCCGAGAGCAATAAAGTCAAAAAATTCTGCATACGGCTCTGGGTTTGAGGTGGCGGTTTGCCCCCCGGCAAAGATCAGGGGAAAGCTACCGTGCCCGACATGCCAAGCCCCGGACGCGCTTCTTTCTTTCCAGGTCAGTGGAATGCCAGCCAAGCTCAGCATCTCTAGAATATTGGTGGCACCCAGTTCGTAGCTTAGGCTAAATCCTAGAATGTCAAAATCGCGCAGCGGTCGTTTAGACTCAACGGCAAATAGAGGGGTTTGGGTGTCACGAAGCTTGCTGCTTAGGTCAGGGGCGGGAAGATAGGTGCGATCGCACAACTGTCGTGGCTGTGCGTTTAAGACGCTGTAGAGAATGATGTGTCCTAAGTTTGAAGCTCCTACCTCATAGACTTCAGGATACGTCAGCACCCACCGAATTGAAGCAGAGTCCCACGGTTTATGAATTGCCCCAAGCTCGTTACCCAGATAACGAGCAGGTCGGGAAATATCGGCGTTCAAGAGAGTTTCGACTGCAACTGCCACGGTAAATATAGTCAGCGTTTGATAATTCAACTTCGTTGAGTCCACTATAGCGGGACTCGTGCGTACTCATCGCGAAGCGAATCGGCAGACAAAAAAAACTCCACCCTAGGGCGGAGTAATCATGAATTAGACTCAGTCCTAACTCACTCATTCGGAGAAACAAATCCACTACTCGGCAAGAATGTCAAGTTTATCGTCTGATGATTCAGACACCTTTAAGCGAACCCTACATTGCCGCAACTATGCTGCAACAGCGGATATTGGACGCTCATCTAAAACTTCAAATGCTTGATTGAGCTGCGTCAATTCAAAGATAATGCGAATCGAAGGCGGAACGCAGCAGAGGAAGAACTCTTGCCCCGATCGTTGAGCAAGATTCAATGCTGATACTAGAGCCATCAATCCAGCGCTGTCTAAGGATTCAACTTGGCTCATATCCGCAACCACTGTTGAATACTTATTAGACGAAATTGCCGTTACAAGCTGATGCTCTAACGTATCTGCATTAGAGGCGTTGATGTGCCCAACTGGTTGAAACGTAACTGTTTGAGGATGGGCAAGAACGTTTTGCATAATCTTCGATCCCGTATAGAACTAGCGACAACAGCGGATCAGTCTCGAATTTTTAGACGATAACCGCACGCTCTCCAGCAACCAATGAAATTAATCTCGGCTTTGCCGGATCTTCACGTATTAAGCACGATATATAAAGTCTTCCGTAAATTGTGAAAATATAAGGTATTCGAAAATACCAATCCACCTAAAACCTCGGCTAGTGCGAGATTTTTTTTTGAAATTCTTAACAATCTTTGAGATTTTGACATACAAGTATGCGTATTGTGGCCGTACGCTCTCGCGTTAGGACGTTGAACGTGTGGTAAGCCCGTAGAGCTATATTTTCGAATTTGACGCAACTCGCGAGTCGCTACAGCAAGACGAAACCTTTCGTCTGCATGAAGGGTCATCAGCTTTATAAATACTTTATGTTGGGAGATCTTTATGAAGATTGTGTGTAAATGAAGACTAGCCTCTACTGCAAGGCAGTCGAAAAATCTCTGCCAACGATCCTTGAGAAGAGCTGAGTTTGCCTGTTTTAGAGAGGATTAAAAGTTAGTAAAATGAGCATCTCCGAGTTATCCACATCCGAGATTTGTGATTAGAATCACGTCTTACGCAAGCTTCGATCACTTCTTCTCCGAAATATCCAGCCGAGAATTTGAATAGCTACTTGCGCCCTTATCTAAACAACGGCGGTGTTTGTAATGAGAACAACCTGCGTGATTCGTCGGCTTGTCGAACAGGCACTTCATATCAGGCAACTCACGCCTGATATTGAAAACGAGATCAACTATGAGTTGACCCGATTGGGTTATATTTCTGAAGTTGATTATGAAGCGTTGGAACTGCTGATGTCAGAGATGGATGCAGGGCGAATTCGCCTTGTTCCTAGTCCTTAGCAATTTCTTGCTGGATTGAATGCTAATTGATCTTGGCATTGTTATTCAGCGTTTCGCTTGATCGGTCGTTTGTTCGCAGTCTCCCTTCTACAAGATCTTTATTAGTTCAGTAAGTCTCAGATGGCAATTGGCTACAGCGTTATTGAATTGGGATTGAATTTAGTAAAGAGTTAGCGTATTGCATTCGCCTGTACTCAATCGGGGTTATGCATGTCTCAACCATTGGCGATCGCTCTATGCATTGATTCTATTAGTTTGATTCAGATAGTTTGATTCAGGTATTTTGATCAGAGTCATCAGATTCTAAAATCATTGCGGCAACGGATCAGGGGCATCTACTACATCTATTATTTTTAATTACTCGACTGGAATAAAATCATATCCAAAGCTCGATCGATTTCCAGTCTCAACGATAACTAGCTGCATGGCCTGATTGCGATCGCCCGAGGGCAGAAATTCCACTGATCCAGTTGCGCCTGAGAACGAGAAGTCTGGAGATGACAGGGTTTGCTGAAGCTGCTGACGAGTTGGATTGTTTAAACCATTTATCAATGCGAGGGTCGCGTCGTAAGCCATCGCGGTTCGCCAGTTAATATCGCCTCCCCAGAGTTGGCGAGACGTTTGCACAAATTCGGATTGAGGATTAGACAATAAAACCCAGGGTGCGGCAACCACCATTCCTTCAGCCGCTGCTCCCCCGACTTGAAGAGTCTTAGGATTGTATAGGCTATCTCCTCCCAGCAAATTTAGTTGTCGACGGTTGACGGTGATTACCTGAAGGGCTTGGTCAAGGGTTGATGTGTTGGCAGCCAAAACAAGAACCTGTGCGTTTTGCTGAATCGCGTATTCAACGGTGTCTAAAGCGCTAAAGCTTGAATCTGCCAAATCAAATTCTGCAACGATTTGGCCGCCATCGGAGTAAAGCGCCGTTGTAAATTCATTTTTGAGTGACTGACTGTAGTCGCTTTCGGCGTTGAAATAGATTGCCGCATTTTGCTGCTGGAGCGTATTGACGAGATATCGGGATAGCGTCGTAGCCGTAAAGCGATCGCTCGGAACAGTTCGAAACAAATAGTTTCCAGCATCTGAAAGTCGCGTAGAGGTGCTCGTTGGAGATATCACCACGAGCTGCTCACGCTCATAGACCTCGCTGGCTGCAAGCGTCGTTTCGCTCCCAAAATGACCAACCACGCCTAGCACTTCCTGGTTTTGAGCGAGTGCTTGAGCAATCTGAGTGGCGACTGCTGGGTCGTTATCATCACTGGCGATCGCCACCCTAAGAGGAACTCCATCGATACCGTTTGATTGATTAATCTCATGCTGCGCTTGGGCGACACCCCGTAAAATTTCGTTGGCAGGATTAACGGCCGTTGCGGCAGGCACCGCAACAGCAATGGTATGAGAAGGCTCTGTGCCAATGCGGGCATTGTTAAGATAAATCAATGTTTCCGGATCATTTGAATGCTGTCGAAGGGCTGCCTCAAATTGAGCAATGGCGCTGCGGTAATCAGACTGGGCGATCGCTTCAACACCCGCTTGCTTTTCAGTCGATGCTGGTTCGGCGACTAAGATTGTTTGTCCAGTGCTGATTCGCTCTAGGACCTGATCAGATGGAATGCCAGTCGATGATGATTCGAGGTTTCCTGTATCTGAAGAAACTGATTCAGAAGAAGATTGACCTGAAGAGAGTAATCTTCCGAGATTGGTTTGACTGACGATCCACCAGACTCCGCCTCCGATGAGAACCAGAGTAATGAGCAGAGACGTGACTAAGACGGGAAGCTCGTTTTTCTGCGACATGTTTCGACTGAATATCCTTAACTAAGCACTATACGCTTTGTCATACTATGAAGTTAAGAAACATTAATTAACCATCATTATCGTGACTACTCAGCAAATTCGACCCTCGGAGGCTTTTCAGACGTTTGATTGGATATGGCGCGGGCATCAGCTTCGCTACACCGTTGTTGGAGAGGGGCAGCCTCTCGTATTGGTGCATGGCTTTGGTGCATCGATTGGGCATTGGCGTAAAAATATCCCTGTATTGGCAGACCAAGGATATCGTGTATTTGCTCTAGATTTGCTCGGGTTTGGGCATTCCGATAAGCCGCCAATCGATTATGACCTAGAGATTTGGGAAGACCTGCTCAAAGATTTTTGGGATGCTCATATTAACCAGCCTGCTGTCTTTGTGGGTAACTCCATTGGCGGGCTGCTCACGATGATGGTGCTTGCCAATCACCCGGCGATCGCCTCTGGTGGGGTGTTGCTAAACTGTGCTGGTGGGCTAAATCATCGCCCCGATGAATTGAATCCCCCCCTCCGATTGATCATGGGAGCATTTACGCGCCTGATTAGCTCCTCTGTGATTGGTCCATTTATCTTTAATCGCATTCGTCAAAAGCCTCGATTGCGATCAACCCTCAAGCAGGTTTATCGCGATCATTCTGCCGTGACTGATGAACTCGTCGATCTTATTTATGAGCCTGCCTCTGACCCAGATGCTCCTAAAGTTTTTGCATCCATCTTGACAGCTCCTCCCGGCCCAAAGCCATCTGAGCTACTCCCTCGCATTCACCAACCATTACTCATTTTGTGGGGCGAGGCCGACCCGTGGACTCCAATTACAGGCGCAACGCTTTATCAAGAAATGGCTCAGCAAGACCCCGATCGCATTACGTTTGAGAGCATTCCTGATACGGGACATTGCCCCCATGATGAACGCCCGGATGAGGTCAATCAATTGATTTTAGAATGGCTCAAACAACAAGAATTTTAACGGGGTTCTCTGCAACGGACTGACAGGTTTTGCCATGCTTTACGTTAATCACTCCAGCCGTACTGATTTTCCCGTATGGACTATTGGAAACATGAGCATCGATTTGTCGAAAATGACATGACCACACGAACATACGGTGACTCCGCAAAATGTCACCATCCCATGAGCTATTGTCAATAGAGTTGCTGGCGATCGATTCAATAAGACGGGTCGTTGATAGCATCGACTTCTCGTGAAACAGGTGATTGGTGATTGGTATTTTGCTTTTGAAGAAACCAAATCACTCCAAACCCGGTACAGAATGCTGTAAGGATAATCACAACAATTGTTAACTTCAGCCACAATCCTCCAAAGCCTCGCCCAGACTTTGACGCGCTGGCGACATGTTGAGATTTTTCGTCTGTAGAGCGTGTTCCCGGTGTCCCGTGAGCCTCGTTGGAGCTAAACGGAAGCATGATCGTTGGAGACTCGGTTCGTTCGGAGTTTGACCGGGAAGCGGATGACGCAGAACGCGGTTGCATCAGTAGGGCTCGTTTTAGCTCCTCTGTAATCTCGTCAGAGACGTGAAGAACAGGCTCATTCAATTTCGCCTGCTGATTTTGCTTGTCTTGCTCATTAACTAGTTGATGCAGGGAGAGGGCAGATTGAAACACCTGGTCGATCTGTTGATGCAACTGTTGATTTTGCTGATGCAACTGTTGATTTTGCTGGGTGACAGTCTCTAGCTGAGCCTTAATCGTCTGCAATTCTTCTGCTAACTCTCGATACACTGAAAGAGGCACCGAGGGCGCGTAGGAATTGCTAACGGATTGAGCTTGTCTAGTTGCTGGAGTGTGCGGGGTCGTTTCAGACGGTATGTGGGTCATAGGTGTCAGTTTGATGTCGGCTTAATGTCGGCAATCGAATAGGTATAAATGGTGTAAATTTAGAGCCATCATACCGAATACATGTCCCCAACTCGTTGAAATTACAGCAATCTACGTGCATTTGTGTCGGTAACTTACTACACAACTTATGAATCAATCATCTACTCAGTCAAATATCTCTTCGGAGCGAGACAATTTATCAGCAACCACGAAATACGGCGAACGCCATATCGCAGAAGGTGAGCTGACGACGTTTCCCAATCCGCGAATGGGCCGGCGATATACGATTCAAATTGAGTTACCCGAGTTTACTTGCAAGTGCCCGTTTTCAGGCTATCCAGATTTTGCAACGATTCATCTTCGCTATGTTCCTGACGGATATGTCGTTGAACTTAAAGCACTCAAGCTTTATATCAACAGCTATCGCGATCGCTACATTTCCCATGAAGAATCTGTGAATCAAATTCTAGATGACTTTGTAGCCGCGTGTGATCCGCTTGAAGTGACAGTAACGGGTGATTTTGCGCCTCGTGGTAATGTTCATACGGTTATTGAGGTTCAGCATCAAAAAGGAGCCTAGTGTTTAAGCTGACTATCGTTCGTATATTGCAGCAACGATGGCTACATTGGACGCTGATTCCTATCGTGGCGATCGCCATCGGGGCATGCAACACCGCTCAATTTACAGGGCGAGCGGCACAACCTCCCCAAATTGTGACCAGTACGCTCAGCGATCCTGAAACGTTTAACTATGTTCTCAACACTACCTCGCCGAACGTGTTTAGCCTCATCTATGATGGCCTCGTCGGGGAGAATGGGCTGACGGCTGATATTGAACCCGCATTAGCAGACAACTGGGAGATTTCAGACGACAATCTCCGGATTACCTTTACCCTGCGAGACGAATTGACGTGGTCGGATGGCGAACCGCTCACTGCTGCGGATGTTGTGTTTACCTACAATGACTTGCTTTTCAATGAAGCCATTCCATCGAGCGCGCGGGATGTGTTGAGAATTGGAGAATCTCAAGAACTTCCTAAGGTTCGCAGCCTTGATGATCGGAGAGTAGAATTTACGGTACCAGAGCCATTTGCCCCCTTTCTGCGCACGGTGGGTTTGATTGCGGTATTGCCCAAACATGCGCTCCAGCGATACGTGGATGAACTCGACGCAGACGGCACCCCTCGCTTTGTATCGGCCTGGGGGACAGACACCGATCCGGCAGAAATTATTGCGAATGGGCCCTATCGCTTAGCAAGTTATGTGCCGAGTCAGCGCGTGGTGTTTGAGCGCAATCCATACTACTGGCGACGCGACGAGCAAGGAAATCCGCTGCCTTCTGTGGATCGCCTAATTTGGCAAATTGTTGAATCATCTGACGCATCGGTAATTCAATTTCGCTCAGGCGGGCTAGACGTATTGGGCATCTCTCCTGACTACTTTGCGCTGCTCAAACGTGAAGAAGGTCGGGGTGATTTCACGATTTATGAGGGAGGCCCCGTTCCATCTACGAGCTTTATTGCCTTCAATCTCAACCAAGGCAGACGAAATGGCGTGCCCCTGGTTGACCCTATCAAATCTCGCTGGTTTAACACAGTGAATTTTCGGCAGGCGGTTGCCCATGCCATCGATCGCCAGCGCATGATTAACAATACGTTTCAAGGGTTAGCCGAGCTACAAAATTCACCCATCTCTGTGCAAAGCCCATACTATCTGCCGCCTGAAGAGGGCTTACCTGTGTATGATTACGACCCAGAGATATCTAGAACACTCTTGATCGATGCCGGATTCCAGTATGATCCAAACGATCAATTATTAGATGCGGATGGCAATCGCGTGAGATTTACGCTGATTACCAATTCGGGGAATAAGATTCGGGAGTCGATGGGAGCACAGATTAAGCAAGATTTGAGCAAAATTGGCATTCAAGTTGATTTCAATCCGATTGCGTTTGGCACCTTGATTGACAAGCTGGCGAATACGGTGGATTGGGAATGTTATTTGCTGGGCTTTACCGGGGGGGTTGAGCCCAACAATGGCGCGAATGTCTGGCAACCCAACGGGCGATCGCACCGATTTAATCAGCCTGCTCAAGCGGGAGAACCGCCCATCGACGGGCGGGTGATTTCAGATTGGGAAGAGAAAATTGGGCAGCTCTATGTGGATGGGGCACGCACTCTCGATGAAGAGCAGCGGGCTGCAATCTATGCCGAAAGCCAGATTATCACTCAAGAGTATTTGCCGTTTATTTATCTAGTTAATCCTCTCTCGTTATCAGCAGTCCGCGATCGCATTCAGAATGTCAAATATTCAGCGCTAGGTGGTTCGCTTTGGAATGTTTATGAGTTGGAAATTGCTGAAGACGACTAGATTTCGTCAGTCGAGGCTTCATTCACTACGTCGGCTCAATCGATTGCTCCGCTCAGTGCGGGCGGATCGGGTGGTGGGGTTCGTGTTCACTGCAGTATTGGCGATCGCCCTCGGAAGCTGTAGCCCAAGCTGGTTTAGCACCGAAGCTGCCCAGGTGCCGCGCATTGTCGATAGTTTTTTGAGTGATCCAAAGACGTTTAATGTTGTTCTCAACGAGGAATACCCCAACGTCTTTGATTTAACCTATGTTGGCATGCTCAGCCAAAATGGCGTGACCGGAGATCTGGAACCCGAACTGGCAGAATCTTGGGAAGTCTCAGACGATCGTCTCCGCATTGTCTTTACCCTCAGAGACGGGCTGCGTTGGTCAGACGGCGAACCGCTCACCGTTGAGGATGTGGTGTTTACGTTTAATTCGGTTTATTTCAACGAGACCATTCCAAATACGCTCCGCGACGTGATGCGAATTGGAGAATCGAGAGCGTTTCCAACCGTAACACCATTGGGCGATCGCCAAGTTGAATTTACGGTGCCCGAACCCTTTGCCCCGTTCCTCAGCGCAGCCGGAGAGACGCCGATTGTTCCTAAACATGCGCTTGAGCCCTATGTGACTGCCCAAGATGCCGAAGGGAACCCAGAATTTTTGTCAACCTGGGGCACCGACACTGACCCCGTGAACATTGTCACCAATGGCCCTTATCTGATTGAAAGTTACGAACCGAGTCAACGGGTTACGTTTCAGCGCAATCCCTACTATTGGCGAACAGATGACCAAAATCGAGCCATGCCTTACGTGGAGCGCATCGTTCGACAAATTGTTGAATCAACCGATAATGCTCTGTTGCAGTTTCGCTCGGGCGGGCTCGATGTCGTCGGAGTCAGTCCAGAAAATTTTTCTCTACTCAAGCACGAAGAGCGGCGAGGCGATTTCACGATTTATAACGGCGGGCCGACGATCAGCACTAGTTATCTCACCTTTAACCTCAATAAAGGGCGGCGGCGAGACACCGGAGAGCCGCTAATCGACCCAATCAAATCTGCCTGGTTTAATACCGTGGCGTTTAGACAAGCAGTTGCCTATTCAATCGATCGCCAAACGATGATCAACAATATCTTTCGAGGCTTAGGAGAATTTCAAGACTCGCCCATTTCATCCCAGAGCCCATATTATCTGTCACCCGACGACGGATTAACGGTCTATCGCTATGACACTGAAACAGCCAAAGACCTGCTAAAAAAATCAGGATTTCAGTACAACGATGACAATCAATTGCTTGATGCCGAAGGCAATCGCGTTAGATTTACCCTGCTAACCAACTCTGGCAACCGCATTCGAGAGGCGATGGGCGCGCAAATTAAATATGATTTAGCGCACATCGGTATTCAGGTCGACTTTCAACCGATGGCGTTTCATACGCTGGTTGACAAAATCACGACCACGATGGATTGGGAAGCTCAAGTGCTCGGCTTCACCGATGACATCGAACCCCATAGCGGAGCCGCGACCTGGCTTCCAGACGGGCAGTTTCATGACTTTAACCTAAAATCAGATGATGATTCGGTGGTGGGACGAGAGGTTATGGACTGGGAGGCTGAAATCGGTAGGCTCTATATTGCGGGGTCGCAAGAACTAGACAAAGACAAACGAAAAGAAATTTATGCAGATGCACAACAGCTCATTCAGGACTATGTGCCGTTCATTCATTTAGTGAATCCGTTGGCTCTCGGTGCAATTCGCAATCGAATCAAAGAGGTTCAATATTCAGCATTAGGAAAGCTGTTTTGGAATGTGTATCAGTTGCGTCTCGAATAAACCTCTCCGCAGAAATTCTCCAATCTGACTTAAGATCTCAGAAATCCCTTTTGATGATCTGACTCATGATTTTGGATGCGTCTCGTTTGGGTTAATTCGCTATGGTTAGACGATTCCGCAGGCTTTTGTTGGTGGGGCTGGTAGTGCTGATGGCGATCGCCACTGGAGGCTGCGAGTCTATGTTGTATCGCACTGAGGCAGCCGAAATTAGTCGGATTGTGGTTGCGGTGACAACTGATCCCAAAACATTTAACTACATCCTCAGCGAGGAGTCGCCCAACGTCTTTGGGCTAACCTATAACGCGCTGCTCCAACAAGACGGCATCACTGGAGAACTCGTCCCTGAGCTGGCAGAATCGTGGGACATCTCCGACGACGGGCTGCGAATTACCTATACCCTGCGTGAAGGGCTGAAATGGTCAGACGGAGAGCCTCTGACCGTGGAGGATGTTCTTTTTACCTATAACGACGTCATCTTTAACGAAGCAATCCCAACGAGCACTCGCGACATTCTGCGAATCGGAGAGAGCGGCGTGTTACCGGAAGTGCGTCAGGTCGATGAGCGCAGAGTGCAGTTTATTGCGCCAGAACCTTTTGCACCGCTGCTGCGATTTAGTGGTGGCATTGCCATTATTCCCAAACATGCGCTCTATGAGTCGGTCGTCAACATCGAATCGGATGGAGACCCTCGCTTTCTCACCACCTGGGGAACTGATACTGACCCCAGTCAAATCGTGTGGAGCGGTCCATACGTCATCTCTAGCTATTCTCCAGCTCAGCGCGTCGTGTTTGATCGCAATCCTTACTACTGGCGCAACGACGCTCAAGGAAATTCGTTGCCCTATGTGGAGCAGCTCATCTGGGAGATCGTTGAATCATCCGATACGGCGATCATGCAGTTTAGATCAGGAGGATTAGACACGATTGGCGTTTCGCCCACCAATTTTTCATTGCTCAAGCGAGAAGAAGAGCGCAGTAATTTCCACATTGAGATTGGTGAACCCGCCATGGGGACGGTGTTTATCTCGTTTAATCTCAATCAAGGCAGTCGAAACGGTCAACCGCTGGTCGATCCGGTAAAGTCCCGATGGTTCAACACGGTTGAATTTCGCCAAGCAGTTGCCTATGGGCTCGATCGCCAAACGATGATCAACAACCTCTATCGAGGCATTGGCGAACCCCAACATTCTCCAATCTCAGTTCAGAGCCCGTATTATCTGTCTCCTGAAGAGGGGCTTCAGACCTACGACCATGACCCTGAGCGCGCCAAAACTCTCCTGCAAAGCGCTGGATTCCAATATAATTCTCGCGGGCAACTGCTCGACGCCGAGGGCAACCTGGTTGAGTTTATTCTCAACGTGCCTGCAGGCGGGCAAACGGTCAGTGCGATCGGGGCACAAATCAAGCGCGACTTGGGTGAAATTGGCATACAGGTCAATTTTCAGCCGATAGATTTTAAAGTTCTTGTCGATAAGCTCGATACGACTCTAGATTGGGAATGTGTCTTGATCGCCTTCACCGGCGGGGTTGAACCCCATGGGGGTGCCAATTTCTGGCTTCCAGACGGTCGCTTGCACATGTTTAATTTGGCGTCCCAGCCCGGACAGACTCCGATCGAAGGGCGAGTGGTTGCCGATTGGGAAGCCACGATTGGGCAGCTTTATATTGAAGGGGCTCAAAAGTTTGATGAGGAGCAGCGAAAAGCGATCTATGCCCAAACCCAGCAATTGGCGCAAGAATATTTGCCCTGCATTTATTTGATTAATCCATTAACTATGTCTGCAATTCGCGATCGCCTCGAAGGTATCGAGTTTTCGTCACTCGGCAACACCAACCTAGAGAGCGTATTGTGGAATGTGTATGAAATTAAAGTGGTTGATTAAAATCCTAGGCAGAGACACTGTTTGGTCGAATAGCCCGTATGCCGTCTTGACACAATGCCGTTTTACCGAATCCGCTTGATCCAACGCTGGCTTATTTGCTTGATTCTCCCCATTGTATTGGTGGGATTGCTGGGGGGATGTCGGCTTTCAATTCCAAAAACAGCAGCGGCTGATGAATCGCAACTAGTACTGACGTCGCTCAGCGATCCTAAAACGTTCAACGCGGCATTGCGGCAGCAGTTTCCTAATATTTTTCTATTTTGCTTCCGAGGGCTGACTGAGGAAAACGGTGTGACTGGAGCGATTGAGCCGTCGCTAGCCGAATCGTGGGAATTTTCTAACGATCAGCAGCGGGTGATATTTACCCTCCGGGAAGGGCTGCGCTGGTCGGATGGGGAACCGCTCTCAGCAGACGATGTGGTGTTTACTTATCAAGATATTGTTTTTAACAAAGCGATTCCGACTGATGCGAAGGATGCCTTTCGAATCGGTGAGCAGCGCCTGTTTCCACAGGTTCGCAAACGGGGCGATCGCCAAATTGAATTTATCTTACCAGAACCATTTGCCCCGCTTTTGCGAGCAGTTGCCGGACCCAATGGGGTGAATATTCTCCCGCAGCATGTCCTTCAAGATGCCGTCAACACGCTAGATGCGGATGGCAATCCGGTGTTTATTTCCACGTGGGGAACCGATACCGATCCAGCCCAAATCATTGTGAACGGGCCGTATAAAATGGAGCGCTATGTTCCAGCACAACGCCTCATCTTTCGCCGCAATCCGCATTATTGGAAGCAAGACAGCCAAGGGCGGCAGCTTCCCTACGTCGATCGGATTATTTGGCAGTTTTTAGAATCGGATGACACGCAGCTTCTGCGGTTTCGATCCGGAGAACTCGATGCCCTCGGAGATGCGGGGGCTCTCCGCCCTGAAGACTTTTCATTATTAAAACGAGAAGAAGAACGCGGCGATTTTACGATCCAGATTGGAGGTCCTCGCTCAAGTACACTGTTTCTTTCGTTTAATCTGAATCAAGGCAAAAATGAAAACGGGCAACCCTTGGTAGATCCGGTCAAGTCTCGATGGTTTAACACGTTAGAATTTCGGCAAGCCGTTGCCTATGCCATCGATCGCCCGCGTCTGATTAACAATATTTTTCGAGGCATTGGCGACCTTCAACATTCACCGATTTCGGTTCAAAGTCCATACTATTTGTCTCCCGATGAGGGACTGCCAGTCTATGACTACAGCATCGACAAAGCAAAGAACTTGCTGATATCAGCAGGGTTTCAATACGATTTGACAGGTCGTCTGCTCGATGCAGACAATAACCCGGTTGAATTTGTGTTGAATACCAATTCAGGGAACGAAGTGAGAGAAGGGGTCGGCTCTCAAATTAAATCAAACTTGGCTGATATTGGGATTCGTGTCAACTTTAATCCGATCAGCTTTAATACGCTGGTGAGTAACATAACCACCACTCGTGAATGGGAGGGGCTGCTAATTGGCTTCACAGGCGGAGTCGAACCCCACGACAGCGCAAATCTCTGGATGAGCACTGGAGGATCGCATCTGTTTAATCTGGGTCCGCAACCCGGTAAACCCGCTATCACAGAGTGGGGCGTTAATGAATGGGAACAGGACATCGATCAACTCTTTAAGCAAGGGGCGCGTGAACTCGATGAAGCCAAACGAAAAATCATTTATGCCGACTTTCAGCGCATCGTTCAAGATCAGCTTCCAGTGATTCATCTCGTGAATGGATTAGCCATGATGGCATCGCGCGATCGCCTGCAAGGACTTAAATATTCTGGTTTGCCTAGTTGGGGCTTATGGAATATTGAAGAAATTAAAGTAGACGAGGGAATGGGAGTGGGGGAGTGAGTGGGGGAGTGGGAGAGTGGATGAGTGGGAGAGTCGGGGAGTGGGAGGGTGGATGGGTAAGGGAGTAGATGGACAGTTAAATCACAGGGTATACAATCCCCCGTCCTCGGTCGCGTGTTCCCGTCGGAGAGCGCTTAGATTTTCGTGCAATACGACCGTTCTCGATCGCGTGCTCCTCACACGGTGTTCCTTAACTGTAGGGTCGCCGAGACGTTATGCTCCGCATTGCCAGGGCAAACGCACTTAATTACCCAAAATTCAGAACACTCTCGAACTCTCCCCTCATCCACCCCTACACCCATCCACCCTCCTACCCATCCACCCATCGCCCCCTACTCCCCTACTCCCCTGCTCCCCTCTACCCATCCATCTACATCATCCCCCTTTTACCTATGACTCAGCCCGACGCTCTCAAGCATCTGCTTCACTCGGTTGCTCAAGGCCAAGTAAGCCCAGACACGGCTCTGGAGACGTTGAAATATTTAAATTTTGAGCCCGTGGGTGAATTTGCCCATGTCGATCATCATCGATCGCTCCGGACTGGTTTCCCTGAGGTGATCTGGGGACCTGGAAAAACGCCTGAGCAAATTGCCCAAATCATTCAAACCCTGCGTCAACATCACCCCGTTGTGATGGCAACTCGCATCGAACAGGACGTTTATCAAGCAGTGCGATCGCACGTTCCCGACGTTCAATATTATGAGTCAGCGCGAATTTGTGCCATTGTGCCCTTTGATTTTCAGCCCCAGCATCCTGGCACGATTACGCTGATTTCTGCAGGGACGGCAGATCTCTCAGTTGCTGAAGAAGCGGCTGTTACCGCAGAGCTATCTGGCTTCCACGTCAAACGTCTTTGGGACGTTGGCGTTGCAGGCATTCACCGCTTATTGAATAATCGCCACTTGATTTATGAAGCTGATGTGCTGATTGTTGTCGCCGGGATGGAAGGCGCGCTACCCAGCGTCGTCGCCGGACTTGCCCCTTGTCCAGTGATTGCAGTTCCCACTAGTGTTGGATATGGAGCTAGTTTTAACGGGCTTGCTCCTTTGTTAACGATGCTAAATTCTTGCGCAGCAGGCATTGGTGTGGTGAATATTGATAATGGATTTGGAGCCGCCGTCTTAGCGGGTCAAATCTTACGAACGGCGGCCAAATTGAATCGATCGCCCTCAGAGTGAGATCCTGCCCGATTCTGTTGGACGCTACTACACTCAAATAGGGGGTGCCAGCTCTCTAGTCAAACGCCCTAATCTGGGTATATATACTAAGGTTGCATCTACGCTCATGGGACAGGTCTTGATGACAGGATTGGGAATACCGCTTGGTACACTCGTCGATGATCGTTACCGGATTCTGCGGCTCCTCGGAAACGGAGCCTTTGGGCGCACCTATCTAGCGACCGATGAGCGACGGTTTGGTGAACGGTGTGTCTTAAAAGAATTTCGGGCGAGCGATCGCTTTGACCTGTTCTACGTAAGTAAGCGACGGGAGCTGTTTCGCCGCGAAGCGACCATTCTCCATCAGCTCGACCATCCACAAATTCCCAAGTTTTTAGCTTGGTTTGAAAGCGCTCACCGGCTATTTTTGGTGCAAGAATATGTCGATGGTCAAACCTATTGGAATTTGCTCAAAGGCCGTCAACGGCGAGGATATGCTTTCACTGAAGTCGAGGTGATTAATTGGTTAAAGGCTCTCCTCCCCGTGTTGGCGTATATTCACGATCGCAAGATCCTCCATCGCGATATTTCCCCAGACAACATCATGTTGCCCAGAGGAGAAGTATTGCCAGTGCTGATTGACTTTGGTGTCGTCAAGCAAGCGGACACTCAACTCAATCTCGCTCATGCAAACTCATCTGAGCTTAGTATTCAAGCCTCGGTCGCGGTCGGCAAGTTTGGGTATTCCCCTAACGAACAGTTGCGGATGGGGCAGTGTTCTCCAAGCAGTGATCTATATTCTCTTGCAGTGACTGCGGTGGTCTTGCTAACGGGCAAATCTCCCAGCCAGTTGATTCACCCTGAAACACTAGAATGGAAGTGGCGCTCATTGGTGAGCATCGACGCCCGTTTTGGGCGCATTTTAAGCCGAATGATGGCGGAAAAGCCCCAAAACCGCTATCCATCTGCTCAAGCGGTGATGACTGATTTATCTCGATTGAGTCAACCCCAGCCATTTGTTCAGCCTGCTTGGAATCCATTGAGCGGTGTTCAATCACCACGGCTAAACGCAATGGTTGACTCAGTCAAGCATCATCCTCATGCAAAGCAGCTCCTAAATTTTTCTTCAACGCAGGCAGCGATCGCACATGTTAAAACTCTTCGCCAACATGCTTGGCGCGTCGGCGTTGTGACGCTGATTAGCGCAGGGGCACTGCTAGGTGGGTTGCGCCTTGGGTTTACATCCCCATTCTGTGAAGCATTTTCTACCTGTATCAACATTCAAGACTATTCAGATCAATATCAACAGGCAACCGAACAAGGGGAGGCGGCTCAAAATCTGGCTCAACGAGCCTCTAGCTTAGTAACCCTACAACACGCCCGCGATCGCCTCCACCAAGCAACTCTCAAGCTAAGCATCATTCCTCAAGAGGCCGACACGTACGAACAGGCTCAAGCTACCCTCGTCCAATATCAGAGCACACTCAACGAGTTAGACATTCGCTTAGAAAGGGAAACCCAAGCATCATCGTTACTAGACAGAGCCGAATCAGCCGCTCGTTCTGCTACGAACCTTAGTCAAGTTGCAGAATCGCTGCGTGACTATAAAGCGGCCCGCGATCAGTGGAATGCCGCTTTGACCTTGCTACAGGCAATTCCCGAAAACTCGCTGCTTGCTGATCAGGTTAAGCAGCGATCGCAAGACTATCGATCTCAACTCGACGTCATGGAAGAGCTGATCGCCAAACAGGAACTCTCTGGCTCGACGACCGCTAAATCATCACCGCTGCCCATGAGTGTCATCCCCTCTACAGAAACCCACAAGCAAACATCTAGCTTGCCTCTCTCGTCTCAGGCTAAGCCAGATGGTGTAAGCACTCAATCACAGACTCCGGAACAGATTCCGGTTAATAATCGCCCATCTGAGTCGCCATCAGGGCGATCGCCAGTTGCATCTCCATCGTCGAGGTCTAGATCGTCAGCGGCGACTCCCTCCTCCTCAATTAGATGGAATCGCCCATCTGAGTCTAGATGGGACGAATCGGGGCGAGTCGCGCTGACGGCTGCGCAGGCTGCAGGTGGCGTGCAGATTAGCCTTGACGGAGCCTATATCAATCGCAGTGGGTCGTATGTTGCAAATTTGATTATCAAAAACGAAAGCGATCGCCCGTTTGGGTTTGTTCCACTATTTGCCCGTGTACAAGATACTCAAGGGCGTGATGTGCAGTCGCGAGTCTCCCTATCTGGCACTGATGAACTCGTACGTCCTGGAGAAACATTACGAGGACAGGTGTTTATCTTAGGTCGCCGCTGGGATGATAGCGGCGATCAAAATCTGATGTTCATCATCAATGAAGGAACTTCGGGCGGGCGATTATTTCAGATTCGGTTTTGATCGGTATCCGGGAACCGTTCGATAAAAATCGGGCGTTGCTGATTAGAGGTATGAATTGAGAAGGGGCGGTTTCTCTAAAGAGACGCTAGCGCGAACGCGAACCGCCCGTACAGTCATTGATTCATGATCCAAAATCATTCCTGAATTCAGCAACGCCAAAAATCGTTTCCAACGTCCAACATTCAGGAGTGCATTTCTGAATTAAATAATTCAAAAGCGTGGCGGCAAAACTCCTTGAGTTTGTCTGACACCTCAGCAATTGGTGGTGACTCTCCCTCAAATTGCCAGCGTCCAATCGTTGAAAGCTGCCATTGCTTGCCGCGATGGTCAAACCCTGCTATTTCAATGCCAATTGCTCGATAGGTCTGTGAAACAGGGTCACCATAAAAGCGAATCTGAACCAGCAGACTGCGGCAGTGAAAGCGTCGACTCAAACCTGGAAAGTGAAATCCAATATCAATCGAGTTCGGGTCTACTAGTTCTCGCGTGTCTTGATCGTTTGCCCATGGCTTTAAGTCAGCTCTAGCATCTGGAAAATCTGCCTTAAACTGATTTACAATCGATGCAATTTTGCTAGCGATCTCAAAACTTTTTGCTTGTTCAGCCGCGTTCACTTGACACACTCCGTAGACTGTTTTGATAGGGTTATGGTGGCTACAGTTACGTCATGTTTGGAGTTGCCTGTATGTCTCCTGTCCCCTGCCATGTCATCGTCGAAGGTAATCCTGCCATCATCTATGCAAGTCGCAATGGCAAACCCTCTAAGTTTTTGCCTATTCTAAATCAGTTCTTAGATAAGTTTTGGCAAGAGCGTGACATCTCTGGAGAAGACGTTGATACTCCTGAATGCTTAGTTGCTCAAATTATCGTGCGCTTTGGGTTTGAAATCTGCGAAGACGATTACTCCAATTTAAGAGTTGGGCTACGTTACAGCCCAGACGTAGAGTATTTGTATTGGATTGGGCTCGATCGACGTGTGCAAGTTTGGACGCCAAACGAGGCATATCGCCACGATCCGGCAATCGGCTTGAACGGATGCCAACGAATTATTCAAGACGCAACACAGACGACTGTCAATTTTTCTGAGTTGACATAAGGTCAAATCAGACCGTCTTGAGGTGGCATGATATGAGAGCAAGATTATTAAAAATCCTGCTAACTCTGTCTGTGCGTTTATATTCAGTGCCCGCTAAAATCGCTGAAATTTTCGGTAGGCAAGCCTTTGAGTTTATCAGGAAAACAAACGATGCCTCCTGAGTCACTGAAAGTTACCTTCGAGATTGAAGCCAAGAGCCTCAAAGAAGCGATATCAACGCTTTCTAAACGGTTCTTGCGGGCGACCCTGACGGGGTGCGATGTGGTTCGTGAACCGACCCATTTCTGCCTAGCGCATCTGTGCCAGCGATTAATTGACCAATGGCAGGGAGGAAAAATTCCCTATGAGGAAGGATCGATTACGCTGACGTTTCGCTCTGGATTACTCGAACCACAGCCCGATATTTTAATTTATCAACCAGAGGCGGGCGATCGCCGAGTATTTTCAAAACGACAGCCGCCTGCCCTAGCTCCAGCCTCTCAACCCCGTGTGAATTTGGCGAGCTGGGAAAAATTGTCGTCATCTTCAACCAGCGAATCGGTTGTAGATCAGTTGATGCAAACCTTAACCACAACCAATCAGGCGATCGCCCAACTCACCTCCACTCAACAGAAACTTGATCAGCAAATCCAATCGCTCGTTACCGAAAATGCTGATCTGAAGCGACAGCTCCATCATCAGACGCAAGAGATTCAATCTGCGGTTCGTCAAGCATTCCTTGAGCAAACGAAAGCGATCTCAGATCAGATCCAGGAGGCATTATTCACCCATCGGGATGCGTTTTCCAACATGCTGTCACAGCAAGTCGGCTCGACATCGCGTTCTCTCAGTCAACAGATCGATCAACTGCACACTCAAATCGAACAACTTGCGATTCAGCTTGAAGAGTTAGATCCCCTATCTGGGCTTGATGGGGGCAGTATTCCTCAAAGCCAGGATGAATGGCGCGATCGCATCAAAGAGACGTGGGGTACGGTCGGAGACTATGAAAAATATAGTCTCAGTCATCGAGAAGACAATGCTGAAACTCCGCTATATTTCACGCCCGATTGGATTATGGTATGCGAAATACCATGGGTGCGTCAGTTAAGCCCGGTACTAGCTGAGCTACATACTCTGCTGCATCGCCAAGGCGGAATTGATTATGTAGGGGCAGATATTCTCCAGCAGTTTGGACAGCATATCGACAAAACGGGCGACCTATATTATGTCTATGACCTCAATGGGTTTACAGCCTATGAGGCGCTTTGGCAAATTGCTTATGATCCTCAGCATTCATGGCTACCAGAGCTTCAACAGCTTTGGGCTGCTTTGGACGATCACAGTTCCAAGATTTTTCAGTTGTTTGGATGGGAAGATGCCGCCATTCGCGCGTTAGAGAGGATCGTTAACACTACTCAGCGCGATCGCCACCAATCAGCGCACCAGTCTCAACACTACTCACCCAATCAAACCGACACCGCAAATTTGCTTCGAGACTACCTTACGATGCTCAAGATGGGTCCCTTCACGCCGATCACAATTGATTCGATTAAAAAAGCCTACAGGCAAGCCATGAAAGCAGCACATCCTGATAGTGGCGGCAGCACAGAAAAGGCTCAGCAAGTAAATGAAGCCTATAAAGCTGTATTGAGGCACTATTTTCCTGAAGCAACATAGTGTCGCACGGGTGCGTGTCACTTTCGCAGCCCTCACCACCGTACTTAACTCAAGCGCATACCACTACAATAAAAATTCTCTGAATTCAACAGGAAATAACTTTAAAGATCACTCTCGTTTCCCTATTATTCATGAATAGTTTTAGAAAGAATTTAACGATGGCTCATTTAATATCACTCATTACAATCACTATTGAAAATCGGAATGATTGTTCTCAGCAAATCCCAAATTGAATTCGAGAAATTGGTCATGCCATCAAACCACAGAAGCTTATTAGATAGGGCTCTAAGTAAAGAGTCTAAGCCAAATCGCCCCAATTACATGTATGAATTGTTGGGTCGCATCCTGGATTTTTGGCTTCCAAATTAGATTCAAAATATCCAATAAACAGTGAATTTGCCATTACCAATGTTGCGATTAAAAGCTTCATTTCTTCTCTCCAAAAATTGCAATCTACAGTATCTAAATTGCCCTATTTGGATTCAAATTCTGTTCAGGGAGCTTACCTAAAATTTCTATAAAAAAGCAGGATTTTAGATTTCACCACTCGTAAATTTACGAGCATTATCTTTTACGAGTCCGAATAAGATGGCATTGAACGGATCAACACTCGATCTAGTTTGTTTGCGAGTCATGCGAGGATGCGTATTGGATTTTTGAGTTCCGCAGTTTTCGAGTCCATACAGGAGTCGGTGAACATTTTCGGATTCAAATTCTATACACCAGGGACGGGTCAGTAGAAAACTTGTGAATGAGGTTGTGACGAGGGTCGTTGTCGCGGCGATCGCCATCAGAATTAAGATCTGCCGTCGACTGTGGGGCATGAGGTACTCTCTCTTGAATTGATACACGTCATAGCACACTAACTCGGTAACTTGGTAAATGATGCCTTGCGGAACCATAAACGCATTCGATCATAAGAGTTGTATTACTAAAGGGTTCTCAGCAAAATCCCATAAATTTAGCCTGCTACGTAGAAAATTCTGTCCGTATAATCCTCATAATCCTCTGCAATATCATTAATTTCTATTGACTGATTGAAGCTGAACCAACATATATTGCGGCTCAAGTTCATCCCTAAATGTGCTGAGAGACCATAGGGTGGACGCGGCATGTACCAAGATTGACTAGCCCCCGCTGATTGAGCGAGGGCTTTTCTTTGGGTGTTACGTGTCCAACCCCCGAACGCGTTTAGTCAAAATCCGCATGACTTCATTGGGATTCACCGTGGGCAATGGCTTTGACCATTCACCGGGTTCGGCATAGTCGAGTTGAAACATCTGCATCACATAGTAGTTGACGACGGAAAGAGACCCTACTGCAATAATGCGTAGAGTATGCCGCTCATCATCAGGACGCGATGAACTGTCCGCCCCACCGGGCGGATTGGGTGGATAGACCATAAATGTGCTCCTTGTTATGTAGACGGGATAGCAAATGAAGGATTCATGAGAGCAACTTAAATGGCTGAAACAATCCAGTAGTAGGTATTGATTTCTGCCTTTTGCCCTTTGCTTGTTGCCCTTTGCTTGTTGCCTTTTGCTATGGGAGCGCTCAAACAAAAGGCCATCCCGAATTTTCTGCATGACAAAGCAGGATGGCTACAGGAGCTATACCATAGACTGTAGTCTCCGACTGGTCGCTTCAGTTGGGGATTAGCTCTCTGGAACGTGTGCCACCACTTCTAGAGAGCGCCACTCGTTTGAGCGCTTAATGGCAAAGAATAGTGTATTCGTGAAAGAAATACAACCGTACTTTGGCTTATTAGAGAGATTTAATGGGATTGTCGGGCGATCGCTGGTTAAATTGAAGGGAGCTTTGAAGGGGCGATCGCACTAACAGGCCACTCGCTCACCTCCGTAACGAATTTGAAAATATGCGGAAAGATTCTAGCTATTCAGCTTGAGCGGCATATTGTGCAGAAGTCATCTGCATAAATAGCAAATTTGGGGTGTTATGATGAATCATTCTGCCTATCCACCCAAATTGGGATCTTAGGCGGAAAATTTTAGCCTGTTAATAGTTAGGCTCAAACTATTTCCACTATTGAAGAAAGTAATCAGTCATGCCACAGCAAGGCACTATTTTAAGAGTTTTAATTGCATCTCCAGGCGATGTGCAGCAAGAAAGACAAGCCATACCTGAAGTGATAGCTGCTTGGAATGCAGCTAATTCGCTTGAGCGGGCTGTAATTATTGAGCCAGTAAAATGGGAGAGCCATGCTGTGCCAGGTTTATATGGCAGACCTCAAGGAATGATCAATGATCAGTTGGTGAACATTTGTGATTTTCTTGTGGGAGTATTTTGGACTCGCTTAGGGACTGATACAGGTGTAGCGCCATCTGGAACTGCGGAAGAGATTGAAGAATTCCGTAAAGCAGGTAAACCTGTTCTGCTTTATTTCTCCTCAAGACCAGTTGATCCAGATAGCATTAACTTTGAACAATATGAAAAACTCAAAACTTATCGGAAAGATCTTGAATCTCAAGGTTTATTAGATACATATCACGATGTGGGAGAGCTTCGTAACAAGCTAGCTCGTCACATAAACTCAGTAGTTATCAAACTTGTCTCAGGGAATATGACACCTGATAATACTCAAATTTTGATGGAAGAAGGATCTACTAAAAAGGTCTTTATCAATCAACTTGAGATATTTGTTCGCCGCTTATCTGCTGGCTGGCAATCAGAGAGAGCTATTCAGCCAGTAAATCTTGAAAATGCGAAATACATTATACAACTCGCATCAGATGATTTGATTAATTTCATCTCGCATATTCCGCCAGAACTCTCAGAGGAAATCGGTAAGCCACTGACAAATTGTGTCGGTCATATGAAAGATTTAAGACAACATCAAGTCTATCTTGACGGCGGTGTTTCTTATCAGAAGTTTTGGCAAAAGGGTGATGAAATCATTGAGAGATTAGAGCAATTTGTCGTAAATCTAAAAGTGTAGTGATATTTGCGAGTTGATGCCTAATCAGCGCTTGCACAGGACGGTCGATACACCCCGATGCTGAGTTACAATTTACCTGCCGCCTGTGAAGCACAAGCCGTTAGACGACTTAAGTTATTCAAAAGTAAATATAGGTCAAGACAATGAAGGACTTTAAAGTTTGTTTTTCCAAATGGCTACTGGTATTTGTTCTATCAGCAGTTTTGATATTTATTATGTTTTCGATGGATACTAAAACTGTGCATGCAAAGGCTATCCAAGCTACAGAACAGATAGATATTGATTTCTCTTATGGATTAGAGGATTGGAGCGGTGGGTTTGCTGATTATCCCGCTGGAAATAAAGATTTTTACGAACTAGGCTGGGGATGGTTGCCAATTGGTGAGCCACTGTCAGGGCATGGATTCTATGTAACTGGTGATAACCGTAGTGATGATCTGTTCATGTTCATCAAAGGTCAAGTTTCAGACTTGAAGCCAGAAACAGATTATTTGCTAAATTTTGAAGTTACCTTTGCAACAAATACTCCACAGGGATGTGTTGGTATTGGTGGTGCTCCAGGAGAAGCGGTTTTTGTTAAAGCTGGCGCAACAAAGTTTGAGCCGAAGGCAATTTCTGAAGATGGCATTTTTAATATGAATATTGATAAAGGAAATCAATCGCAGGGAGGCAGTGATGCTCAAGTAATTGGCAATGTGGCAAATTTAAATACTGACTGCAACAACTCTAATTACGAGTTCAAAGTTCTGCGTAATGACTCAGGGCCGTTTGCTGTAAGAACAGATAGTGGGGGCAGATTATGGATTATCGTGGGCACTGATTCTGGATTTGAAGGGAGGACTACCATGTACTATGAGCATATAAGCATTACTATTATGGAATCCTAAACTGTGCGATCAAAGTGCTTCTTAGGATGGTTTAGCGACAGCGTAACTTTAACCTACAGGCAGTGTTTTCAGAAGTAGAAAGAAGTGTTTTCAGAAGTAGAAAGAAGTGTTTTTTGAGCGTGTTCAGCTCTCAAATGTAAGTTTTGGGGATTCCAGTTGCGTCGTGCCTAACACGCTCTCGTAGCGGACACGAAGGCGAAAATGTTGGGTGATTCCGAGAGTAAATTTTGCTCCGCTGAAGGCAACCGTTAGTGAGATTTTTTGATCATTAAAGAACATACGAGGATACATTATGGCACTGGTCTGCTAAGGAGTGATGTGTAAAATGGTTGCATCGAGTAGATTAGAGCCGATGCACTGCCCAAAATGTGAAAGTCAGCAGGTCGTCAAAAACGGCAAGGTCACCCTGCGAGACGGTGCCGTTGTGCAGAAGTACGTGTGCAAAGCTTGCCGCAAGCAATTCAACGACCGTACTGGTACCCCGATGGCGCGACTGCGGACCTCCTCAACGATTGTGACATTGGCCATGAATGTCCGCACTGAAGGAATGGGGGTACGAGCGACTGGACGGTCTTTTGGCAAATCTCACTCCACCATCCTGCGGTGGGAGGATCGTTTAGCCAACCCGATCAACCAATGGTCGCCTGCTGCGCCAAAGACGGCAGACCTCACGGTCGAAGGAGATGAGGTTTACACTCGGGTGGGCGAGAACCTTCCCCCCCAGTGAGTGCGAAGGATGGACAATCCACTTCATCGAACGAGAAACGCGCTACTGGATCGCCGCACAAGTGGGACAAAAACGAGATGAATTATTTCGACAAGGGACAAAGACGGCATGGACCTGGGCATCTGCTGCCCAGTTTATTCGTTGGTTTAGCGATGGAGAACGGCGCTACGGCATCGCATTATGGCAGCTTGCCAGTGTAACGCTTACTCCTGGCGAGGCTCATCCCGATTATGGGCGACGCAAAGTGTGGCGTGAGGGGTTGGAGGTAGCAATGAAGATTAAGGGGTCACAAGGTCAAAAGCGGGTTGAGTGGGTGAAACTCGAGCACCCGTTTACCGCGATTAGCCCTGAGCATGAAGTTCACGCCAATCACAATGAAGCGCACAACAGTGCGTTGAGGCGACGGGCGAGTGCTTATCGGCGGCGACAGAATTTGTATGCCAAGCGAGTAGCAGCCTTACAACGAGTGTTAGACGTGCAGCGGTTAGTACATAACTGGGTACGACCCCATCATGGATTGGCAAAAGATACGACTCCAGCAATGGCAATGGGATACTGTGATCGCCCGGTCTCGATGCTTGAATTGCTGACAAGGCGAGGCTTTGCCTCCCTCATCCGTTAAAAGACCAGTGCCTACATTATGCAACGAGTAACATTCACATTCGTCGGCAATAATTCAGATGAAATCGCACAGAACTTCTATACATTGGTTATAGATGGTAGTCTTGAAGACAGTCTTATAGATACGCTAACTGATGATGAGACTGAGATAGAAGGAATTGCTGATTTTAATAATGAGTCTTTGGATATTGCTATCTTAAGCAGGAGTAAATCTACGAAATAATGCATGATCTATTAGCGGTTAATACGAGGGAAAAACGATGTCTGGAGACAGGAAAATTCTAGAAATTTCAGAGATTAGATTGGCTATTTTGGAAAGTCTTCCTCCAAAATTGAAGATTTCAGTTAAAGGAAGAGTTGGTTCAACAGGATGGGAGAATCCACGCCTTATTCCTTACAGATATATTACTGAGCCTCAAGATGGTGTGTGGGAGTTTGATTTCATAGCACAAGATCCATCTTCTGAAACTGGAATTATTACAGTACCAACCTTGATGGATATTGAGACTCTATATATCTGGGAGAATTATCCAGAAGATAGTGTTAAGGGGGTTCGTGTTTATGCCTCTACAAATAGCATTTCTGTAATGACTAATGGCGATGACACACTGAATGTACTTGGAGGTTCAAATAGTGTAATGGGTGGAGGTAACTCAGTAATGATTGCAACTATAATCAAGGTCCTCTAGTTTTCCATAATCTTGAGTGCTACCTAACCCTCATCGCACTAGACGCACGGTCGCTCTGCTAGATTTTTTCCCATGTTCTCTAGTGCGATCGCTGCTTCGTAGGCGGGGTTTCCTTGCGTCAACCCCGTATTGTCTTCCATGCAGAACTGTAACTATTTTCCTACATCTGCGATCGCTATCGCCTAACGATCCAGTTCCACCCGATGAAACATAGATTTCTGATTAGAGTTGAAAAGCTATCTTGCACGGGTGAACCGGAACGTTATTCTCAGAACTTGAGCGATCGCCATTCTCAGGACATGAGCGATCGCGCTTTAAATGATAATGAGGTTGAACTGCTCTTGAAAAACATATCGTGATCGAAACTCAGATTGAAATTTGCGTTGACGATGAAGAGACTAAGCAGGACGCTGCACCGAGATTGGATCGGTGGCTAGCGGAGCGGCTGCCCGATTTGTCGCGAGCCAGAATCCAGACGTTGGTCGAGCAGGGGCACGTTTGGCTCAATGGAGAACTCTGCCAACGCAAGAAGCAGGTTGTGCAGGTGGGCGATCGCATTCAAATTGACATTCCTGAGACTCGTCCTCTCGACCTTCAACCTGAAACTATTCCCCTCGATATTCTCTACGAAGATGATCAGCTTCTCATCCTCAATAAGCCGGTTGGTATGGTGGTTCATCCGGCTCCTGGGCATCCAACTGGGACATTAGTTCATGCGCTACTCGCATATTGTCCCGATTTATCAGGCATTGGAGGAGTCCAACGACCGGGCATCGTTCACCGACTTGATAAAGACACAAGCGGGGCGATCGCCATTGCCAAAACCGAACGCGCTCACCACAGTTTGCAGGCTCAGCTCAAAGCCAAAACCGCCCGACGCGATTATTTAGCCGTGGTCTATGGTGCGCCCGCCTCGTCTCAAGGAACGATTGATGCTCCGATTGGGCGGCATCCTGGCGATCGCAAAAAGATGGGCATCGTCTCAGAAGACCGAGGTGGACGACGGGCCATCACCCACTGGCAGGTCAACGAGCGGTTGGGGAACTATACCCTCATGCACTATCAGCTCGAAACGGGGCGCACGCATCAAATTCGAGTCCATAGTGCCCACATCGGACATCCCATCGTTGGTGACCCGGTCTATGGGGCTGGGCGATCGGTGGGGGTGAATCTTCCAGGTCAGGCGCTCCATGCGTGGAAGCTGAGCCTCCAACATCCCGTGACAGGAGATTGGATTGTGGCGATCGCCCCTCCTCCCACTAGTTTTACAACGCTGGTGCGAATTTTGCGTCAACGGGCATTGTCGTAATTTTTTGGGAAGGTAGCCCTAATGGGGCATTACGCTAGCGCTTTAGCGTAGCCATGCCTGAAAGGCTATACAACACCCTACTTCTTCATCCCTCTGCCTTCCGCCTTCTGCCTTCTGCCTTCCGTCTTCTTCTGCCTTCTGCCCTGGCATCTTGGCAACAGAACGTGGCAAAATTTGAGGTAACGTTTAGGTAACTTAACCGTCGTCTGTCCTCATCTAAACAATCCTTCATGACTGCAACGATTCCCACCCTGCCGAGTCAATATGATCCCTCTGTAACCGAAGCCAAGTGGCAAGCCTATTGGGAAGAGCATGAAGTCTTCAAGGCGAACCCCGATCATGAGGGCGAACCGTATTGTGTGGTGATTCCGCCGCCCAATGTGACGGGTAGTCTGCACATGGGTCACGCCTTTGAAAATACCTTGATCGACGTGTTGGTTCGCTACCAACGTATGCGCGGTCGCAACACGCTGTGGCTTCCTGGAACTGACCATGCCAGCATTGCTGTTCAGACTATTCTCGAACGGCAACTCCGAGCCGAAGGCACCAATCGCGATGAGATTGGGCGAGATGCATTTCTCGAACGCGCCTGGATCTGGAAAGAAGAATCGGGTGGCACGATTGTTGGACAGTTGCGTCGTCTAGGCGTTTCGGTCGACTGGACTCGCGAACGCTTCACCATGGATGAGGGGCTGTCTAAGGCGGTGATCGAAGCCTTTACTCGCCTCTACAATGAAGGGCTAATCTATCGCGGCAATTATATGGTGAACTGGTGCCCTGCTAGCCAGTCTGCCGTGTCTGATTTAGAAGTTGAGAATAAAGAAGTAGATGGGCATCTCTGGCATTTTCGATATCCGTTTACCGATGGCTCCGGATATGTCGAAGTCGCCACGACTCGTCCTGAAACCATGCTGGGAGATACGGCGGTTGCGGTGAACCCTAAAGACACGCGATATGAGCATTTGATTGGCAAGACGGTGCGGCTTCCAATTATGCATCGAGAAATCCCGGTAATTGCGGATGAGTATGTTGATCCGGAGTTTGGATCAGGTTGCGTCAAGATCACACCCGGTCATGACCTGAACGACTTTGAGATGGGCAAACGTCACAATCTGCCCATGATCAACATTTTGAATAAAGACGGCACCCTCAACGACAATGCTGGCCCCTTTGCTGGGCAAGATCGCTTCGAGGCTCGCAAGAATGTGGTGAAGCGGCTCGACGATGAGGGATTCTTGGTGCGCATCGAGGATCATCATCATGCGGTGCCCTACAGCGATCGCGGTAAAGTCCCGGTTGAGCCGCTGCTCTCAACCCAATGGTTTGTCAGAATTGAATCCTTGGCAAGTCGCGCGCTCAAATTCTTAGAAGATCAGCAAGAGCCCATCTTTATCCCTGAACGGTGGACGAAAGTCTATCGTGACTGGCTGATGAGCCTCAAAGACTGGTGTATTTCACGGCAGCTTTGGTGGGGGCATCAAATCCCGGCCTGGTATGCAGTCAGTGAAACGGGTGGCAACATCACCGACGAGACTCCTTTTATCGTGGCGGCGAACGAACCAGAGGCGATCGCCCAGGCGAAGCTCAAATATGGCGATGACGTTCAGCTTGAGCAAGACCCTGACGTGCTCGACACCTGGTTTTCATCCGGGTTGTGGCCCTTCTCAACCATGGGCTGGCCCCAGCACACCAAAGATTTAGACACCTACTATCCAACGACAACATTGGTTACGGGCTTTGACATTATCTTCTTCTGGGTTGCCCGCATGACGATGCTCGCCGGGCATTTTACCGGACAGATGCCCTTCAAGACGGTTTACATCCACGGGCTGGTGCGCGACGAGAACAACAAAAAAATGTCGAAATCGGCGAATAACGGCATCGATCCGCTGCTGCTGATCAATAAATATGGAACCGATGCCCTACGTTACACCCTTGTGAAAGAAGTAGCTGGAGCCGGACAAGACATTCGCCTCGAATACAACCGCAAAACAGATGAATCAGCATCAGTCGAAGCGTCGCGCAACTTCACAAATAAATTGTGGAACGCCGCGCGATTTGTGATGCTCAACCTAGACGGCAAAACGCCTGCTCAGTTGGGGCAACCCAGTAAAGAAAGCCTAGAATTGAGCGATCGCTGGATTTTATCTCGGTTTTATCAGGTTGTTCACAAAAGCATCGAGCACATCGATAATTTTGGGTTAGGTGAATCGGCAAAAGAGCTGTACGAATTTATCTGGGGAGATTTCTGTGATTGGTATATCGAATTAGTCAAATCTCGACTCAACCAAGATATCCCGTCTCGGAGCGCTGCCCAGCAGACCCTCGCCGTCGTGCTCGACGGCATCCTTAAACTGCTGCATCCGCTGATGCCCCACATCACCGAAGAAATTTGGCACACGCTCAACCAAATTAGCGACGATCAGGTGCTGGCGCTACAGTCCTACCCAGAACCGAATCCGGCATGGGTCGATCAGCCCCTTGAGCAAAAATTCGATCTAATCATCGGCGCGATTCGCACGATTCGCAATTTACGAGCCGAGGCCGATATTAAACCTTCGATGAAGATTTCTGCCATACTGCAAAGCGAGAGCGATCGCGAACGACAAATTTTGACAGCGGCGCAATCCTATATCCAAGATATCGCCCGCGTTGACGACCTTACCATTGCTGCGACAGCCCCCCAACAAAAGATGTTTGCAGGAGTTGTTGGCACCGTTCAAATCCTAATTCCTCTTGAAGGAGTAGTGGATGTCGAGGCATTACGGGCTAAGCTAGAGAAAGATTTGGGTAAGGTTGAATTGGAAATCAAATCATTGGGTGGTCGCCTTGGCAATGTTAACTTTGTCAATAAGGCACCTGAAGAAGTTGTCCAGGGTGCAAGAGAGTCTCTAGCAGAAGCTCAGAAGCAGGCTGAGATTCTGCAAAATCGACTAGAGCAGCTCTAATACATATTGCTAACGTCCCTTTTTCTGTAAACTGAGAGATTTAATACCGCGTCTTGAGGAGGTGTCTGCTGATATCTTTACAGAATCGAGACATCTCTCATTAAATCTCTCACAAGAGTTAGGGATATACTAGCTCACAAAGCTCGGCTACCCCTTCGTCAACATGTTCTATCTGGCCAAGGTGAAGAAAAAAGAGTTTGCAGGCAAGACAATGCTTCAATTGCTTGCCCAGCAAAAGTCTGATTATTTTTGGGGGATTTCTCCTGACGATGAAAGCATTCTGCCTGTAGACGTTGATGACTACGGTGAAGGCAACCTGGTTCTAGTAGAGCTATCAGACTCTCGCGAGGTTCTTGGCATTCAGGATGCGACAGATTGGATACTCGAACTGGTTGAAAGTTATTTAGCCAGTGGGATTACGCCTGATCTGCTTCACCATGAGGCAGAACGAGTTGAGCAGTGGCGACAGTCGCTGACGTTGCAGAGCCAGGAAGTGGCGCGGAGAGCGTTAGAGATTGAGGCGCGCCGCGATCAAATTCAAGAATTAGAGAAAAACCTAAAGCAAGAACGGAAACAGCTTGAGCTGAATGCAATGGAAATCGAGGCCCGCTATACCGAAATGCAGGAAATCGATCGGAAGCTTCAGCAAGAACGGAAACGCCTTGAACTCATGGAAACTCGCCTAAAAGCTGGCCTCAAGGCCAACGGCTCCCCCACCTAACCAGACACTTAGCTGGATATCACATTAGCTAGATATCACAATAAGTTGAGCCGAAATTCAAGCCCGTAACTTGCAAATCCCAGCTGGGTGTAAAGGCGATGAACATCGGATCGAGACGTTCGGCTCGTGGCAATCAACTTATAGCACTGAAATTCTCTGGCAATATCGATGGCCTGTGTGATTAGCCGAGTGCCATATCCTCTGCCACGCTGATCCTCGGCAACAAACACGTCTTCGAGTAAGCCAAATGGTTCGGCGTGGAGGTCATTATGCATGATATACAAAAATGCATGGGCGACTTCCTGTCCTCCGTCTTCAATCGAGAGACGAATCCCTTTCGCGTCAACTGGATGCCACCGAATTGCCATAGATATTTAGAAGCGTAAATCTGTGAGCAGAAAAAGGAAGATCGTGGTGCCAATGTTCCTCCTACGCCATGACCATCCCACCATCAATATTTAAGACCTGTCCGGTTATGTAGGCAGCAGCAGGATCGGCTGCAAGAAATTGAACGGCTCCCGCAACTTCGTCGGGGGTGCCAAACCGATTGAGGGGAATAAATTTGAGAATATCGTCAGCTTTAATATCGTGAGTCATGTCAGTCGCGATAAAGCCAGGAGCTACCGCATTGGCAGTAATGCCTCGGCTCGCTAACTCTTTGGCAGTCGCTTTTGTTAATCCAATCACCCCAGCTTTGGCGGCGCTATAGTTGGCCTGTCCAGCATTGCCCATCAGCCCGACCACCGATGAGATATTGATAATGCGCCCCGACCGCTGTTTCAGCATAATCTTGCTGACGGCCTGAGTGCAGAGGAATACTCCGGTGAGATTTAGGTTGATTACGGCCTGCCAATCGTCTAATTTCATTCGCAGCATCAGCGTATCGCGGGTGATACCCGCATTGTTGACCAATACGTCGATGCGTCCCCATTTTTCCATCACGGCGGCTGTCAGGGCTGTGACTTGGTCTGCTTGAGAGACGTCAGCTTGGAGGGCGATCGCCTGTCCGCCCATACTAGAGATTTCAGCGACTAGATCATCCGCCGCTTGGCTCGAACTCGCGTAATTTACAACAACGTTTGCTCCTTCGTTTGCTAGGGCACGGGCGATCGCCCGTCCAATACCGCGAGATGCCCCCGTGACCAACGCGACCTGATCGGTTAGCCGTTGAGCGTCTGGAGATGTTGTCATGCCCTCTACCTCTCTCAAAACATGCGTCAAAAAATTTGCTCAATTATCTTAATACCATTTGGGAACGGGGAGAAAAAGCCAACCTCAGAGAGCAACATACAAATTGCCATCAGTCTGCCACCTATTTAGACCCTATCGAGACGCAGCACGATGAGCCCATCGCACAATCTGTCGCGTGGTCACGATACATCTAGCTTCAGGCGTACCGCTATAAATCTAAATTCTGACATTAAGCAATCCAATCATTCTCGACCTATCTAGAAAATACTGGACTACGATCGAGCTAACCCTGCTCAACGCAGACTCTAGAACCCTTATTGATAAATATCGTTCCATCAAGAGTTGAGACATTTCGGAGGCATTGTCAATGGCGACAAAGAAAAAATTCGGTAGTTTTCAAGAATTGCTGAGCGGAGCAGAACGCCCGGTCTTGGTTGATTTTTATGCGATGTGGTGTGGACCGTGTCAAATGATGGCGCCCATCTTAGAGCAGGTCAATTCTCAAATGAAGGACAAACTGCAAGTCGTCAAAATTGACACCGAGAAATATCCCCAGCTATCGAGTCAGTATCGTATTCATGCTTTGCCGACCCTGGTGCTATTCAAAGACGGGCAGGAAATCGATCGAGTCGAGGGCGTGATGCCCGCGGATCGACTGGTGGAGTATTTACAAGCCCGTATTTAAGCTTCCTGCTCCATCACACTGGTTACGTCAGTCATTTCACGCCCTCACTGAATGGTTAGGGTCTATCCCAATGAATCAACGCAGCGGGAAACTTCACTGTACAATCGTTCCGTTGAGGTAAATTGGCGCCATCTAAACCTTCATGAGCAGCACACTTGCTGAATTTCTGACGGATCAACAGATTAGATATGTCCGTATCCTTTGGTGCGATAATGCCAACGTCATTCGAGGGAAGGCATTTCATAGGGCATTTCTAAATGAGCACGAAACACACGGCATTGGTATTTCAGCCGCTCAGCAAGCCATCCCTGTCATGTACGATGCGGTCGTCCCTGACAGCGGGCTAAGTCCGGTCGGTGAAGTGTGGCTAGTTCCCGATTGGTCAACCCTCAATCCCCTGCCGTATGCTCCTAGACATGCCCGCGTCATTGGGGACATGTTTAAGGATGGAGAACCGTGGGCACTCTGCCCCCGCATCTTTTTGCGCCGCATGATTGCAGCCGCGGAAGACATAGATTTGCAGATTATGGCGGCGTTTGAAAACGAATTTTATCTGCTGCGATCGCCCGACGACCTCACCCCATCCGACAACACCGTCTTTGCCTCCACGCTGGGCATGGATATCAATCATGCCGTAATTGATGACATCACAGATGCGCTCATTGCCCAAAGCATTCCGGTTGAGCGCTACTATGCTGAATCTGGCCCCGGACAGCACGAAATTGCGATTCGCTATACTCAAGCACTTCAAGCAGCCGATCGCCAAATCGCGTTTCGAGAAACCGTACACGGCGTGGCTCTGCGTCATGGACTGCGGGCATCATTTTTGCCCAAGCTGTTTGAAAATCATGCCGGGAACGGGTGTCACCTGCACCTAAGCATTTGGCGAGAAGGGGTCAACTTAGTTGCCGATCCTCGGGAGGGGCGATCGCTTTCTCCGATTACGAGCGCATTTCTCGCAGGCATTTTAGACCACCTCCCAGCGCTGATGGCACTGACGACTCCTAGCCCTAATTCATATCGTCGTCTCAAGCCCCATTTTTGGAGCGGAGCGTTTCGCTGTTGGGGGTTCGATAACCGTGAGGCGGCGATTCGGGTTCCTCATAACCCATCGGCTCCCAGCCCGACTCATATTGAGCTAAAAACCATTGATGCCTCAGCAAATCCTTACCTGGCGCTTGGTGTGGTCATTGCGGCTGGGCTTGATGGCATTCGGCGCAATCTGTCGTTGAGCCAACCTACAGATTGCGATCCAGGATATCTCTCTGAACCAGAACGGCGCGATCGCCAGATTACTCGACTTCCCGAAAATCTAAACGAGGCGATCGCCCAGTTATCTCAAGATTCAGTCCTGCTGGATGCCTTGGGAGCCGATCTCGCGCAGGCATTTCTTGCCGTCCGCAAGGCGGAGTGGGAGGCGTTAAAAGATATGCCCCTCGAAGACGAAGCCACTCTCCTGCTAGAGCGTTATTGATGGGCGATAGTATTTGAATGCGTTGATAAGTTGTGATGTCTAATTCTCAATCGCTGTTGACCTTAGCAAACCAGCTTGCTGGAGAATTTACCAATAAGGCCCAATCCCTTGAACAGCCCTCATGGTTCGTAAACCTACGGCTGTGGCATCGTCCGCTACCGATTCGCATTCACGGGCACATCGCTATCTTTGCTGAGCAGGCAAATGCGATGCAGCCAGAGCAGGCCTATCGACAACGCATATTAATGCTGCAAGACAATCCCGCAGTCGGTCAGCTTCAAGCTCAGTATTTTGCGCTTAACGACCCCAGTCAGTTTAGGGGCGCAGGCTTAGTTCCGAGCCGCTTATCCGCCTTGAGTGAATCAGACTTGATTCATTTACCCGGATGTCTCCTCGACATTCGTCAGCAGGGAAACACGTTCACGGGCGAGATGCAGCCGGGTTCCGCATGCCGCTTTCAATATGATGGCAAGATTGGTCAGGTTGTGTTGGGCTTTGAGGTGAGTCCAGGCAAATTTCTGAGCTACGATCGCGGCGTCGACCCTGATACTGGAAAATCACTCTGGGGGGCACTGATGGGCCCGTATGAATTCACCAAATGCCAGGATTTTTCAGAGGATTTGGCGTAAAGTCTGTCTCCCTATGGATTATTCGGCTGGAGGAAATCGACTAGGCTATCGGTTGGCAGATTGCCTTATTTTATCTCTCTAGATTGCCTGATGAACCTCAAGGAGAAATTTGATTTACCCGTTACCTTCTGGATTGTTGCCCTGATTGCGTTTATCAATTCGGTCGGCTTTACGATTGTGATTCCGACGCTATATCCCTACGCAAAAGAGTTTGGGCTGAGCGACTTTCAAGCGAGTTTGCTGACAACGTCGTATGCGATTTCTCAATTTATTGGCACGCCGATTCTTGGGAAATTGAGCGATCGCCTCGGTCGCAAACCCCTCTTGATCATCAGCCTATTGGGTACGGTTGCGGCTAATCTAGTCGCCAGTTGGACGCCGGTTGCGTGGCTGCTATTTGCGGCGCGAGTCGTGGATGGTCTCACCGGAGGTAACACCTCCATTGCTAAAGCTGTAATTAGCGATACAACTCATCCTCAACGGCGCTCCAAAGCCTTCGGGGTCTTTAGTGCGACCTTCCGCCTGGGCTTTGTTGCGGGGCCAGCATTGAGCTATTTTGCCCAGCAGTTGCCGCCGTTTCCTGGGGTCTCATCGCTGGGGATGAGCTTTTTTGTAGCATCTGTGATTGCGGCGATCGCCATACTGCTCACCCTCTTCCTATTACCTGAAACCCTCAAGCAGGAGGAAGAATTTCAGCTAAGCTGGCGCGACTTTGGATTTGGCAAAATTGCTAAATCTGCTACTCGCCCCAAGGTTGGGCGCATCTTTGTGTTGACTTTCTTTAGCGGCTTTACGTTTACCCTCTTCACCTTTGCATTTCAGCCATTTTTCTTAAATGTTCTCAATCAAGATGTACAAACCCTGGCAGTCATCTTTGCCATGATTGGCATCATCGGATTTGTGACCCAGGTCTTTGCGATGGATCCTTTAACTGAGCGATTTAACGTGGTCAATATCTTGTCAACGGCGTTGCTCGGACGCGGAATCCTGTTTTTGCTGATTCCTGCGTTTCCCAATCCGACGGCTTTCTTTATCATCCTTGCCGTGTTTGGCGTAGTCAACTCATATCCTCTGCCCCTCACAAACTCTATCCTCTCGGTGAGCAGCAGCGAACGTGAGCAGGGTGAAGTCTTAGGCATTAACACCTCATATCTGAGCATCTCGAATGCAATCGGTCCGGCTACATCTGGGCTATTAGTCACCATTGGATATGGTATCCCGTTTTGGGTTGCGGGCGGGCTGACCATCCTGACTGCATGGTTTGCGATGACTCTCAAATCGAGGCTGGATCTTGAAGAAGAACAGGCTTAAATCATGCCTGATGCTGGCGACAATCGGTTTCCCAAATTTTGAGGGCGCCATCCCAGCTTCCGCTGACTAGACGCTGATTGTGAGATGCGGCATTGGTGGCCTGGGCAAAGGCGATCGCCCAGACCCATCCTAAATGTCCTTCGAGAATCTCTCGGCACTGACGGGTCTCAACATCCCACACCCGAATCGTCTTGTCGCTGCTGGCGGTCGCTAAGGTTTGCCCATCGGGGCTAAAGGTCACAGCATTGACGGCGCTCTTGTGGTCATGGAGGGTTTTGATGAGCGTGAAGGATCGCAAATCCCACAGCCGCACGGTTTGGTCGGCGCTCCCACTCGCAAGCATCTGCCCGCTCGGATGAATCGCAACGGAGAGAATTTCAGCCGTGTGATCGGCTAACACCGCACGACATTGACCCGTTTGGGGATGCCAAATTCGAATGGTGTGATCGCGACTGCCGCTGGCGATCGTGTGCCCGTCTAGACTGATTGCGGTCGTTAACACCCAATGGTTGTGCCCGGTAAAGGTTTGGATGCTTTCACCGTCTCTCAGTTGCCAAAGACGCAGAGTTTTATCTTGGCTCCCGCTAATCAAATACCTCCCATCTGGGCTAAACGTGACGCTGCGGACCCAGTCTGAATGGCCGTTGAGAATTCCTAACGATTTCCCTGTATTGATGTTCCAAAGACGAATTGTGCGATCGTTGCTAGCACTCGCTGCGATGGGTTGATTGGGGGCGATCGCCACGCCCCGCACCCAACTGGTATGCCCCGTTAATGTATGCAGCAATGTACCCTGAGGCACCGACCAAATTTTGACAGTTTTATCGCCGCTACCGCTTACCAACCGCTGACCGTCTGCGCTGAGCGCCACCGAGCGCACCCACGCCGAATGCCCTACCCAGGTTTCGCAACAGCGCCACCGAGCCGCGTGTGCCGAGTTGATCCCGGTCTTGCCGATTTCATGAGCCATTTCAGGATCGCCAGACAGATTACGCTTCGACAATGGCACAAACGTCGGACGATTTGAGAGAGTATCAGACGCGCTGCGATCGAGATCGTCTAATCGCTCCTCTGCTGAGGGATAGCGATCGCCCAACAACAACGCCTCGCCACAGTTTGAACAAAACCTCGCCTGATCTGGATTCAGAGTTCTTTGACGACCAGGCCCAGGACAATCAGGATTGAGACAATAGCTCATGACTTATGACAGCGCAATCAAAATGCTGATGATGATTAATCCGGCTAACACAATCAGGGTTGAATTCCGTCGCATCCAGGACTTGAGTGAGCTGGAGAAACTGGGACGATAAATCGTATCCATCTCATTCTGCTTCGATCGATCTTGATACAATGTGCATTGCTTGGCGTAAGGACGCTGGGGAAAATTGCAGGTGTCATCCTCGTCATATACGCAGGTTTGACACAAATAATCGTCGCCCGTTGCCTGATATAGCGGAATACCGGGATGACCAAATGCTTTAAGCGGATTCCGACAGTAAGGACAATCGACCGCGTTAGAATCAATCGATTGTTGACACCGTGGACACGTTTGCATAACCCCTATCTAAATGCCCCAAAACGACGGCTGCCGGTAGCAGCGATTGACCAATAGGCAAGATTAGCGCCTTTCATAGACACCTCCTTCAACATCCTAGCTTAAGCACCTCTGAGGCAGGAAATTGGAACGGCGAAGGCATCAGGGAACAAAGGCAGCAAATAATCTGAACAAATCAAGCATTGATTCGGAGTCAAATCTGCCAGAATAAAACTGTAGGCTGACGTCAGTCGACCATGACCCCATCTAAACGTTGAACCTATATTCAGATGTCAAGAGATTGTTGTATTTAGTGTATTGGAACCGCAGTATGAATGAAAACAACCTTGTAAAACAATTGTTGATGATTGGCATTGGCACTACGTCGTTGGTTGCAGAAAAACTGCGGGAGGTCAGTGACCAGTGGGTAAAAGACGGCAAGATGGATTCAGAACAAGCAAGCGGCTTTGTCGATGACCTCTTACGCCAGCTTCGTTCAGAGCAGAGCAATTTTGAAACTCAGATGCAGCGGCAGCTACGCAATGTCTTGCAAGATTTGGGTGTGCCCCGCCAAAACGAAATGGATGAGTTGCGGGGGCGGCTTGATCGCATAGAACGACAAATTCGAGATTTAGAAAATAAAATGTGGCGCTGACGTTTGCTGATAGGTTCGCGTGACGAGGCATGAATGCAATCACAATAACCCAGAATTTGAGATACTAAAGAGTCGTATTGCCAGGGAGAATCGGTTTGAAGGAAATTCTAATCAGCTTTGGAGTCACGGTGGTCTGTTTGGTGGTGTTGGTCATTGCTCTGACCGTTGGCTCAGGAAGCCAAAATGCTAATGCGGACGAGCTTTCTGCTGCGGCTCCAGACGTTGCGGAGATGTCTACCCCGTCAGATGACCTTATTGCTCAGCAGGCTGCTGAGCCAGACGACATGGATGAAGAGGCAACTACTAACCAATCCGACGATCAAGAGGTGGTCACAACTGCCTCAGGGCTGAAATATATTGATCTCGTGGAAGGCTCGGGTGCTTCGCCTGAACCCAATCAAACGGTTGTGGTTCACTATACAGGCACGTTGGAAGACGGCACCAAGTTTGATAGCTCGCGCGATCGCAATCGCCCCTTTCCGTTCAGAATTGGCGTGGGCCAGGTCATCCGAGGCTGGGATGAAGGTGTCATGAGCATGAAGGTAGGCGGTCGTCGCAAGCTCATCATTCCTCCGGAATTGGGCTATGGTGAACGCGGGGCTGGCGGAGTGATTCCTCCAAATGCAACCCTCATTTTTGACGTTGAGCTGCTGCGAATTGGCGGTTAGACTTACGCCCAAGATTCATACTGCCTGCTTCGCATCGATTTGTGAAAATCCTCCTGATTTTTACGCGCCCATCGTGAATGCCTAGAGTGAATGCCTAAGACATGAGCAGGGGGTTGACTGCCCTGCGATTGCCTGGGTGTTCCATTCCTTCCAGTCAGGGAGCACACACGGTGGCTATTTTAATTGGACTCATTTTGTTGGCGATCGCCCTCCTCTTGATGACCATTGCTGGCGTCTGGGGGTTAGTGCTAGCCTTTGGCGAACACCCGATTTGGGGATTTGCCTATTTGTTGGTTCCATTTGCAGCCTTCGTCTTCATGATTGCCAAATGGAGTCGGAGAGCGGTTCGTAAAAGCTTTTTCCTGTCCTTTACAGGGCTTGCCTTTTGGCTGAGCGGGTTTCTCGTCATTTTCTTATCGAGCAACTCCGATTTTGCCTTTCTTAATCTGGCGGCTGATTCACTCCCCGTTTTGCCTCCCAATGCAGCATCCGAACAGGCTGACGCATCATCTGCTACCGTATCCGATGCACCTTCTAATATGCCCCCTAACGAGCCTTCTGATACGCCATCAGATGCACCACTGACACCGACTCCGATGGTCGACAATAGTCCCTCAACGGCGGTCAGTCAGCCAGCTATTGGATCAGCGGCTGAGTCGTCTCCTCAATCTGAGAGCAGCCTAGATTCAGTCGATGATCTCGACGATGCGCTGACGCCAAATTCCGATGACTATCATCAAATTATGATGACGGGATATGAGGCATTTCAGCGCGATGACTATGAGACAGCACTCAACTATTTCAGACACGCCCTCAGTCTACGCCCTGGCGATACCTACGCCACCGAAGCAATCGACAATACCATTGATATTTTGCAGTCGATGGAGGCAGATAGCTCAACCTCGGTGAATGTCTTTAGTGCAAACTAGCGGTGTGTCCGATCCAATTTATTGGCTCGGAGATGCCCGACGTTTTATAGCCCTACGGGCTTAGGTTTGTGTATAGATCTGTGGGGGTAGATCAAATAAAAACGTCGTCTTGATTTGCCTCGGCATGATAATCCCACTCGACATCAGGCATGTTCTCAAACGCCCGATGCACGGATGCTTCCCATAGTTTGCGAATCTTGGCGAGATATGGGTCACCCAATCGAAGCTGAAGCCGATGCCGAACGACTAGCGAATCGGCTTCATACATGAGAATGCTAATCGGGGGACCCACCGAAATATTGGATTTCATGGTCGAATCAATCGACAACAGGGCACATTTGGCCACATGCTCTAACGGGGTTTCAAAGTTGATCGTGCGATCGAGAATGGGTTTGCCGTATTTCGTTTCGCCAATTTGCAGAAACGGGGTTTCAGGCGTGGCTTGAATAAAATTGCCTTGGGTATAGATTAAATAGAGTTCGGGATCGTCTCCTCGAATTTGCCCCGCGAGTAAGAAACTGCACTGGTAGTCGATGCCATCTCGCTCTAGCCATGGTCGCTCATGATCTTGTATCGTCCGAATTCGATTGCCGACATAGCGAGCCACATCATACATCGTAGGCAGGGTGTGGAGGTTGTCGCCTTCGTTAGATTTGAGGTCGTTCTGAAATTCATGAATGACCGCCTGCGTAATCGACAGATTGCCCGAGGTGCAAAATGCGATGACCCGCTCACCCGGCAACGAGAAGTCATATAGCTTCTGATACGTCGAAATGTAGTCGACTCCGGCATTGGTTCGAGAGTCAGCAGCCAGGACGATTCCATGGTGGGTAATGATACCAAGGCAATAGGTCATAGGAGCAACCAGAGGCATTTCTCCTCGATTGTAGGGCGATCGCTCGTTTACTTACATGGCCTTACTCGACAAGCACACCCACTTTATTCACCTGGCCTGGGGATTGACATTTTAAGCAACGCCCCACCAAACGGGGCTGGGCGAAGAGGGAGAGGCTGGATATGCCGGGTCAAGAGGCTGCGATCGCCCAGGCAGAGTGATTTCAACATTATCTGCAACAACTAGACACTGATTGGGAGATGAGCCGCTGTTTGATTTGATCTCAGACTGACAAACGGCACATTCATAGGATAGGGCGAGTTCGAGAAAAGCAAATGTTTCCATAAGGCGTTACTGCAATAGCAAGATAGTTAAGGCGTATAGACCTACGGGCTCAGATTGGTGTGTAGAACCCGCTACACACGTCCAGCGTCTTAACGCGGAACCCTGAGGCGTATCTTTAGTGAAGAGGAATGCTTGCACTCTTGAAGGGCCGACTCAGCCACTTCTTCAACTGCATTGTTATGCACAGCTTTGAAATCGCGATCCGGACAGATGAGTCATTCTATACAGAGATAGCGAATTAAACACGTAAACGCTGATGAGAGGGCGATCGCAGAAAAATATCCCCATCTAAATCCCAGTGATCCTGGAGCCCCCTTAAAATCTCCGACCGCAGAAAACCGTGTGGACACTTGACAGACTGGTTTCTTTCAGATGCTCCAGGTATGCTCTAGCTCGCCTAGGTCTTAGCACCTCGATAGCGCATCTTGCGCTTTAAGTCATAAAATCTGGCAAATTGAGGGATGTCTCCCCGATGCCCTAAGACAACGACCGTATCGCCTCCGTTGAGAATAATCGTCTGATTAGGCTGTGAGACAACCGTGCCATCCACTCGACGCACGGCAATGATGATAAAGCTATTCCGTCCTTTAATTGTCCTTTAATTTCTAATTCTCCCAACGTGCTATCCGCTAACGGCGAATCAAGCGGAATTGCCAACTCATCCATTGGTGATGATGGTCATATAGAGCGCATCGAGCAACTCCCACCCAAACAGGGCATAGCCGACCACCGCACCGACGATGGTGAGCGAAAAAAATATCACCCCGGTCAAAATACGATGAAACGAATCCTGCATACATTAGGGAAATTGGCAAGGTCAATGACGTAAGTTGAATGCCGAGTATAATTGAGTTTGACTGTGATTGAGACTGCAATCGAGCTTCACTGTAATTGAGCAGAGTCTCTAGTCGTTGTATGATGTGCTGAAATTTTGAAAAACGTTGAGTAAATCACCGATTTAGATAGCCGAGATTTTAAGCCAGAGGAATTTAAACCACCAAATTTAAGCCAGAGGGATCCAATTTAAAAGCTGTATGACTATCTCACCTCAACATTGAAATTCTGGTCTAATGTAGTAATCATCACGGGTGCAAACAGCGTCATTCTCAAACTGTCTTGCAATGTCTTTGCTGGAGCTTTCTGCAAAAACCTCAGAAAACACTTCTACAACTCGTACAGACCTCTTCTAGCTCTCAATTCAAGCTCGACGCCGTACCAAGTCGCGTCCAGCGCGAACCGTGCCGAATTTTCCTGCAGGAGAACGATGGCCACGAATCCAGATACGGTTTAGTTTGAGTTTTCTGTCATCTCTTCATTGGTTTAATTCTGCAATCCCAGGTGGGTCGATCATTCTACATCGTGTTCAATTGCCGTCGGGTTCGTCTGGTGATGCTCGATCGGGTGATTCATCTCAGGGTGCAGATGTCATTGAGTCCATTCCCCCTTGGATATAGTCCGAAAGGAGAGCCCCAATGCAATCTATTCAATCTCAAAAACTCAAGACCCTGTCACGTCGAATTCGCTTAACTCGTGTCATTCCTCGCGCCCAGAAGGCCGCCACTATATCTCAATACAGTTTCATTGGTGAAGCCATTGTCGAAGATACGATTAGCCCCGGACGCGAAGGACGAGTCCACTATCAAGGAAGCTGGTGGCCAGCTCGATGTTTTGCGGAGCTGACGCTTTACCCTAGCACGCTGGTAAAGGTAGTCGGACGCCAAAATATCACGCTACTCGTCGAGCCTGTCTTGAGTATCAGCGGCGATCGCTCGATGTAGAAAGGTGTGGGATCGTTGAGACTCGTTTGGCAACTCTAGGCACCAAAATTTTGAGGGCGAACGGGCGTTTTTTTGAGGGGAGGAGCCGGAACTCCAGTGGCGATCGGCAGGATTAGGCGACTTAACACGCGCCCGTCTTCTAGGCGATATAGGTTAAATTCGCCGCCAATTTGCTGCATCAGCGATTGGCAGATGGCAAGGTGTAGCCCCGGCGGATGATCGAGCGCAGATGGCGCTAGCAAATCTTCTGATCGCCCAGTGTGAAGTTCTTCGAGGAGGCGCTGGTCAATGACGCCATTATCGGTAATAGATAGCTCTATCCAATGAAAGTCAATGGGACGACACCAGATATCAAGTCGCCCACTCGTGGGCGATCGCTTACACGCGGCTGCTAGCAACTCATAGAGCACAAACTCAATCTTGGGGATATCTCCGCCAATATTCAGATTGTGGTCGTTGTGGACTTGCGACCAGAGCTGTCGCTGCTTGATCAGCCCTTCCGCCCGCTCCATCGAGCGCTTTAGCAAACTCACAAGCGGGGTCGTTTCATATTCGTTGTAAAGCTGCCACTGCTCATGCTTTAAGACCGGCGTGACAGCCGTGAGCATATTTCCAAGCTGACGCAAAATCTGGTGATACCGCATACTTGCCAACGCATCTTTTTGGTGGCTGAGCTCATTCAGCCGTCGCACTTCGGCGCCTAGCGCTCGATAAAATTCTTCGATGCGACGCTGTTTATACCAGTTCAGGCGTTCGAGGTCTTCTCGCTGGGCGGTCAAGCTCTCGGTGAGCATCAAATATCGACGCGACCAGGCGAGCTGGCTGGTCAGCATCCCTAAGACATTGAGCTGTCGGTCTGACCAAACTCGATTCAGAGAATCAGCGACCAACAGGATGCCGGTAGGCTCGTGTTCAGGAGCCGTTCTTAGGGCGATCGCCAAGACCTGGCCGATGCTCGATCCGCTCAACCATTTGCGAGTCTCTACCGATAAATGGTCGATGTTTATCGAAAATAATCCGTCTGTCTGTAACGCCCACTGGATGAGCGAATCTTCATAAACCGAAACTCCCATATCCGAGGCGATCGCAAACTGATTGTCGGTAACGGCTGCCGCCACGATGCGAGCCGTTTTGCGCCCCGGCAGCCACGTGACCAACGCTGCTAATGGAGCGTCTAGCAAACCAGAAATATGTTGCATAGATGCCTGTTCAAGCTGATCAAGCTGATGGGTCTGCTGCATGGCGGTCAGCCCCCACTGAATCGCCTGATACAGCCGCTGTTGTTGCTTAACCTGGCTCTGAAGCTGCCACTGGTGCAAAATTAGACCAATCTGCTGGCTCATCGCTCGCACGATTTCTCGCTCAGCCCGTGTCCAGGTGCGCGGAATCTCATGCCCGATGACGATCAGCCCTTCTAAGGGTTTGCCGATGGAGGTGCTGCACACTAAGAGCGATCGCACGTCAAGTTCTAAAAATTCTTCTCGCCACGCCATCAGCTTCAGGTTGTCTTCTAGGTTTTCAACCCCAATGGCTTCACTGCTGCGCTCTAGCATGTGCCGATCGACGTCGTTTAGTTGCTTGAGCGCCCGAGTGAGCGCGCGGCGATTGACGGGTTGACTCTGATAGCGAATCGTGAAATTGTTGTGGCTCTCGTCGTAGGTGAGCACCAAAAATCGTTCGGCGTCAAGGCGCTGACGCACTTGTGCGCCACATTTTTCTAAGGTTTTAAGCCAGTCATCTTCGCTGTAGATAGCATTTGCTACTCCAGACATAAGCGACTGGTCAAGCTTGATTTGCTGAATAGCCGCTTCTGGATCGTCGGTGGGCGCAGTGAGTGCGACGAGTTGCCCCGCTCCGCGCACATAGTCTTTTTCCTCTGCCGACCAGATTCGTCCGCTATCCCCTTCAACGGAGATAAACCCCAGTAGCTCATCTCGAAAGAGAATCGGTGCAGCAAGAAGGGATTGGGCATGCAGTCGATTCATGAGCCTGCCCATCATTCCTGTTTTTAAGGAGCTGTCGGCTTCGCCAATCGAAACAAGCTGATCCGCAGTCAATGCCTGATAAAAGCTATTGACTTCTTGGACGACAATTTCAGGCGGTGACACCGGGGTTCCTCGCGCATCCGATCGCACCTGAGGCTGGCTAATACGTTGCCAAAAGTAATGGCGAGACGGCTCAAACCAGTAAATATTCGTGCGATCGGGCTGGATAAACTGATGGGTTTCTGCGGCGATCGCCTCTAGCCGATGTTCGAGAGTGGGGAGCGATCGCAGTCGGGTGAGCAGATGGAATAAAGGCTGGGCGGGCTGCTTGGTTTGCTGACGCTGGCGATCGCTTTCGTTGCGATAGAGGGAAACGGCAAGCTCTCCTAAGATCATCGACAATCGAGCCTTTTCTTCAGACTGAGGAGACACTCCCCATAGCTCTGATCCTAGGAGCGCAACGCCCATGCATCGGTCTTTGTAGCGAATCGGGAAAATGATTGTGCCTTGAATGTTTGACTTTTGAGCGACTTTGCGCCATTCGCCAGCCCGAGGCTCTTCTCGCAAATCAGGCACGCCCAGTGGCCGCTGCTGAATCACGACCTGCTCAAGCAAATCACCGGGTTTGAGGGTCAACTGCTGCTGCAAAAATTTTGAATCGCCGTTCGGAATCACGCCTCCGTGCCCTAGTAAATAGTGGCCCAGACGTTCGTATAGACCAATCCAAACGACTGCATAGTTAAATTCAGCGTCTAGATAAGACAGCGCGCTCTGAATCAAAACATCGATGCGTTCCTCTTCTCTCAACGTTTGCAAGACCCGCCCTAATGCGACGAGCTGTTTTTCATAGCTTAGTGACTCTTTATGCAGGCTCATGTCACCCAATGTCTGTCCTATCTGGGCTGTTCAGGATTACTTTCAGGAAATCATGGAATAAGAGCAAATGAAACTAAAACTCCGACGAATGGCGCTTACTATACATTAAGAGTGCCCTCGATTAAGAGTGCCATCACTGAGGTCAGCTAGGGAGGTCAGCTAGGATAGATAGCCTCCATTATTCGGCGACCTTAACACCATTGACTGTCGAACTTTACTCACCTTTTCGGATTTATGGGCAGAACTCTAAACATGGATGGCGATGTCTATCGATCTGGGATTCGCCCTCTCCTATTCTCTACGCTCGACGCTGATCCTGAATGGCTTCATCAACAAACGATTAAAGCACTAAGCTGGCTTAGTGACCATCGCGGCTCAACGCGCTGGTGGTTTAAACGAGTCGAGCGATCGCTCTGTTGTCAGTTTGATAGCCTCCAGCAAGAGCAATGGGGATTGACCTTTACAAACCCTGTTGGTTTAGCAGCCGGATTTGACAAAGATGGCCTCGCCGCACCCATGTGGTCTAGATTAGGATTCGGCTTTGCTGAACTCGGAACAGTCACCTTACATCCTCAGCCTGGAAACCCTCAGCCTAGACTATTTCGCCTGGTTGATGACCACGCAGCCCTCAACCGGATGGGGTTTAACAACCAGGGCGCAGCCGCCATGATGCTCAGACTCCAAAATATGTGGCATGTTCAATCTCGCGACATTCCAATTGGGATCAATCTCGGTAAGTCTAAGGTAACACCGCTTGAGAAAGCATCTGAAGACTACAGGGAGAGCTTTAGACTCCTTAAAGATCTGGGCGATTATTTTGTCGTGAATGTGTCATCCCCCAACACGCCAGGATTGCGATCGCTCCAGGCCGCCGAGCAACTCGATCCGATTTTGGCAGCACTTCAGCAGGAAAATCAGGCTCACAAGCCGTTGCTGATCAAAATTGCGCCTGATTTAGATTGGGAGGCGATCGCCGCTATCCTCGAATTGGCGCAGACCCATCACCTCGCTGGCATCATCGCTACCAACACCACGATTAGCCGGGATGGGTTAAAGACCCAGATTATTGCTAAGACTGGCCAGTCCATTCATGAGGAGGCAGGAGGCATTAGTGGAGCACCTCTGCGCGATCGCTCAACCGAGGTGATTCGCTTCATCTATCGACACACGCAAGGAGAATTGCCCATCATCGGGGTCGGGGGCATTTTCAGCGCCGACCATGCCTGGGAAAAGATTGCGGCGGGTGCATGTCTGATTCAAATCTACACAGGCTGGATTTATGAAGGACCGTGGATGGTGCGCCGCATTTTGGATGGACTCAATCAAAAGCTCCAGGAAAACGGCATGTCAACCATTAAAGAGGCAATTGGGTGTGGGAGATAAGGAGATATAGCCGTATGCTTTTGCGTTGGGACGTTGAACGTGTGTAGAGTCCCCGTGCCGCGAGCCTCTACAAGCCTGAGCCCATAGGGCGATAAGACGCGGAGAGGCGATGGAAACGAAGCGATAGAGATGATTCGGAAATAGAGACGAGCAGAGGGGAAAGACACGGTAAAATATATCGGTTGTGTTCTGGACTACCGGCCTTGATAGAACGTTACACCTTGCCCGAAATGGGCGATCTGTGGACAGATCGCTACAAGTTTAAAACCTGGCTTCAGGTGGAAGTTGCGGTCTGTGAAGCTCAGGCAGAATTGGGCTATATCCCCGCCGAGGCAGTTGAAACCATCAAGGCAACCGCAAATTTTGACCCGCAGCGGATTTTAGAAATCGAGGCAGACGTGCGTCATGACATGATCGCATTTCTGACCAACGTCAACGAATATGTCGGAGATGCAGGGCGATATATCCATCTGGGGATGACCAGTTCTGATGTGTTGGATACCGCGCTGGCGCTGCAACTGGTTGCGAGTCTAGATGTCCTTTTAGGAGAAATCGAGAAGCTCACTCAGGCGATTCGGTATCAGGCGCAGCAGCATCGATATACAGTGATGATCGGGCGATCGCACGGCATTCATGCCGAACCGATCACCTTCGGGTTTAAGCTGGCAGGTTGGCTAGCAGAAGTGTTGCGTCATCGCGATCGCCTCTGCCAGCTTCAGAAAACGATTGCGGTGGGCAAAATTTCTGGAGCCGTCGGCACCTATGCCAATATTGGCCCCGACGTCGAAGCATTGGCCTGTCAAAAACTCGGCCTCTATCCTGATACGGCCTCCACCCAGGTAGTCTCGCGCGATCGCCACGCCGATTTTATGCAAGCACTGGCGCTATTAGCAGCGTCGATTGAGCGATTTTCAGTCGAGATTCGCAACCTCCAGCGAACCGACGTCTTGGAAGTCGAAGAATATTTTTCTAAGGGGCAAAAAGGGTCGTCTGCGATGCCCCACAAGCGAAACCCCATCCGCTCTGAGCGCCTTACCGGGCTGGCTCGCATTGTTCGCGGTCATGCAATGGCAGCTCTTGAAAATGTAGCGCTCTGGCACGAACGAGATATTTCTCACAGCTCGGTAGAACGGGTCATTCTGCCGGATGCCTGTATCATTAGCCATTTCATGATCGTAGAAATGACAGATTTGGTTAAAAATTTGCTGGTTTATCCCGACAACATGGAACGCAACATGAACTGCTACGGCGGCGTTGTTTTCAGCCAGCGAGTTCTTTTGGCATTAGTCGAACATGGAATGAACCGGGAAGACGCCTATCAGATTGTGCAGTCTTGCGCTCACACGGCGTGGAATACCGCGGACGGTGATTTTCGAGCGTTGATTGCAGCCAATCCTCAGGTCAACACCCTGCTATCAGACGAAAAGATTGCCGCGTGCTTTGACCCTCAGCATCACCTCAAGCATCTAGAGCGAGTCTATCAACGCCTCAATATTTAGAGGCAAGCCCCTACGAACATAGTGCCGCTGCATGATGGCGAATGTGATCACTCATAAACGTCGAAATAAAATAATAGCTATGGTCATAACCAGGCTGCATCCTCAGAGTGACGGGTTGCCCTGCTGTTTTACAAGCATCTTCAAACACCTCAGGAAGCAATTGTTGGTCGGCTAAGAACGAGTCAGCCGCACCTTGGTCAATTAAAATCGGACGACCATACTTAGACATCAGCACCAGTTCGCTGGCATCATAGGCTTTCCACGTCTCTCGATCAGCACCCAGATAATTTGTGAATGCCTTCTGACCCCACGGGCAGCGCATCGGGGCAGAAATAGGGGCAAACGCTGAAACTGACCGATAGCGATCGCCATTCTTGAGCGCACAGATCAGCGCCCCATGCCCCCCCATCGAATGCCCAAAAATGCTTTCTCGATTTGGATCACAGGGAAAGTGCGCCTTGATTATCTCTGGCAACTCGTCCGTGACATAGCTATACATGCGATAGCACTGGCTCCACGGCTCAACCGTTGCGTCTACATAAAATCCGGCGCCGGTGCCAAAATCCCAATCGGTTTCTTCACCGGGTATTCCGGCATCACGCGGGCTGGTATCGGGTGCGACCAGCATGATGCCGTGTTCTGCTGCGTAGCGCTGCGCGCCTGACTTTGCCATAAAATTTTCTTCAGTGCAGGTCAACCCAGAAAGAAAATAGAGAATCGGCACAGATTGAGATTGAGCTTGGGGAGGCAGATAGACGGAAAAGCGCATGTCTCCTTTGCAGCTTTCCGACGGGTGGGTGTAAAAACCGACAGAGCCACCAAAGCAGCGATGTTCTTTGACCAACGTTGGCACAGGCATGGTGAAATTTGTTCTCAGCGCGCATCGTGAGCATTCTATCGTGTACTCTGCGCCTTTGCGGGTCTGTCATTTCTCCTGATTGACTGCAATTGGCCAACTTGTTAATGCGATCGCCCAACTTATTAACGTGATGCCTCGACATGTCAAAACAGCGGCCAACATCTTAAAACAGTCGCCAACTTGTTAATGCGATGCCTCGACGTGCCAAAACAGCGGCCAACATCTTAAAACAGTTGCCAACTTGTTAGTGCGACCGCACATATTCAAGGCTGCGTCAAATCATACTGTCCTGCCACGCCACTAGGACTATTGCTTATGCTCGACCCGCAAACTCATTCAATAGAATTCCATCCTGCAAATGAGACACTCGATCTGCCAAGTCTAAGATGCGTGGGTCGTGGGTGGCGATCAGTACCGTGCAGCTTTTTTCCTTAGCAAGACGGCGCATCGATTCAACGACGAGCTGTCCATTTTTAGAATCGAGAGCGGCGGTGGGCTCATCGGCAATGATGATCGGTGGACTACCTGCTAGAGAACGCGCAACGGCAACTCGCTGCTGCTGCCCTCCGGAAAGCTGTCGGGGGAGATGATGGGCGCGATCGCCCAACCCAACGGCTTGCAGAAGTTCGAGCGCTTCTTGTCGGGCGACATTTTCTCGAATGCCCTGGATTTTTAGCACGGTTTCCACATTTTCGAGTGCCGTGAGCGATCGCAGCAGATTGCTCTCTTGAAACAAAATTCCAATATTTTTTAAGCGGAAGCGATCGAGCTGTGGGCGAGACAGGGTGGTGATGTCTCGCCCCAACAGTTGAATCCGCCCACGGGTCGGCGTTAGTAGGCCGGATAACAGCAACAACAGGGTCGTTTTTCCGGCACCGGAGGGACCCATAACCATGTGTACGTCGCCCTTGAGCACATCCAAATTCACAGACTTTAATGCCTGCACCTCTTGGGACGTGCGGTAAACCATATCAAGATCCCGAGCGGCGATCGCGGTATCCGTTGCCCGATAGGGTGCATCCTGCTGTACTGAAGCGTCTACCGCTGGATCAGTCGCTGCTGTGTCATTGGAATGGAGGATAAAGCGTAGCATACGCACGAATAGGATAGTTGGTGCTCACGATGAAACGCTTAGCCCGCAGCTAAGACCGTTTATGATACACATCCCCACACCAGTATCTCTAATTTCATTGTCTGGCTAATAGCGATGCGTCAAGCAGTTGAGTCAAGAAACGTAATACCAATTCTCCATTTTGGATTTGCGATTTTGGATTGACAGCCGCTTTGCAAGGGTTCTAGCCTGTTCATGGGTAGCCTTACTTCGAAGAATTGGTATAACGTAGCCTTTCTAGATCCCTGGATTGGTAAGCAGAACACCGATCATTTGATAGCTTAAATCTTAAAATCAGTACCATCTACGACTCGATATCGCGTGAAAGGCGTGCAACACTATGCAACCCTCTTCGATTTCTCAACACTATCAAGACACTCAAAAGCGAGCATCGGTGCTGTGGATACGTCGGCTTAGACAACTGGTGCTCTCACCCGATGTATTAGCTCCAATCGCGGTGGGGGTTTTAGTCTTGATCATGTGGGAGATTGGCGTCCGCGTGACAAACACGCCTCCCTATCTATTGCCCGGCCCGATTCGAGTGTTCCAAGAACTCGTCAAAGAATGGCCAAAGCTGTTTCCGTCGCTGATTGTGACTTTTCAAATTACGGTGTGTGCCTTTGCGGCAGCCGTTGTCTCAGGGCTGGCGATCGCCATTTTGTTTGCTCAGAGTAAATGGGTCGAGCGCAGTCTGTTTCCCTATGCGGTGGTCTTGCAAACCACGCCGATTGTGGCGATCGCCCCGTTGATTATCATCTGGCTTCAAAACAACACATTTGCCGCTCTGGTGGTTTGCGCGTGGATTGTCGCCTTGTTTCCCATCATTTCAAACACGACCTTGGGGTTGAATAGCGCCGATCACAACCTGGTTAACTTGTTTAAGCTCTACAATGCCTCTCGCTGGCAAACCTTACGGTATCTGCGCTTGCCGAGTGCGATGCCATACTTCTTAGGCGGATTGCGAATCAGCGGCGGATTAGCTCTCATTGGCGCTGTCGTCGCAGAATTTGTAGCAGGTACAGGCGGGCAGCGCTCTGGCATCGCCTACGAAATCTTGATGTCGAGTTACAATTTGCAGATTCCTCGCATGTTTGCTGCGCTATTGATGACTACCATGCTAGGGGTGTTGATTTTCGTGACGCTGACCGTGGTATCGGATATCTCACTGCGCCACTGGCACGAAAGCGCCGTGAAGCAGGAGAACTAGCAGAAACATGTTGAGTGTTAGGTTTTGTTGACGAAGCGTTCCCACAGGGAATCGTTGAGCTTTGTACGTCCTGTCAACAGATGACACCAGCACATCGACACTTCAAAAAGTAATATGGCCGTACGCTCTCGCGTTAGGAGGCTGAACGCGTAGGGCTAAAACTACCAATATTTGTAAAACCATGATAAATATGTAATTGCTTACGTAATTAGCTTTATAAGCATGGATTTCTATCTCCAGGTTGGTAAATTAGCGTTGGGTAGCCGTTTGCGCCGCCTAAGTGAACGATTGGCGGACGATGCCGCAAAAATTTTCAGGCTCTACGAGGTGCCGTTGGATCCTAAGTGGTTTCCGGTCTTTTACGTCCTCTCATATCAAGACGAGGCATCGATTACCGAAATCGCTCAAATCATTGGTCACTCTCATCCATCTGTTAGCCAAATTGTCAAAGAAATGAGGAAGAAAGGATGGGTCATTGCGGACAAAAGCACTGAGGATGCCAGAATTAACGTTGTCAGACTCTCTGAACGAGGGAAACAACTCATTCCTAAAATCGAAACGCAGTATCTTGATGTCACCCAAGCCGTTGACGACCTCTTATCAAACGCACAGCATAATCTGTGGAAAGCACTTGAAGAAGTTGAGTTTCTCTTGGCAAACAAAAGCGTCTTCGATCGGGTTCAAGAGGTGCGAAAAGCGCGTGAACGTCAGAACGTTGAAATTATCGACTATAGTCCTGAGTTCCACGCTGACTTCAGACAGTTGAACTATGAATGGATTGAGAAACACTTCACGTTAGAGGAAGCGGACTATCAATCTCTTAATTATCCAGACCAAAAAATCTTGCAGCCGGGTGGACATATTTATCTAGCGCATCACAACGGTGAGATTGTTGGAAGCTGTGCCTTAATCAAGATGGATGATTACACCTATGAGTTAGCCAAAATGGCCGTCAAGGAAAGCGCAAGAGGCCGAGGAATTGGTTGGTTATTGGGGCAAGCATCAATTGCTAAAGCTCGGGAACTGGGAGCCAAAACGATTTTTTTGGAAAGTAATACTGTTTTAGAGCCTGCAATTAACCTTTATCACAAGCTAGGGTTCCAGAAAGTTGCGCGTCATCCCTCATCCTATGAGCGGTGCAACATTCAAATGGAACTTCGTCTCGATGAACAGCACCCAAAACGGTTGTAAATTAAATTTCAAAATCGATATTGATCCCTCTCGTTCAGCAAATGAAGGCGCATTTAGATACACTTTCATAAGCCCCGAAGATTCTTATCTCCGTATCCAATGTAGCAATGTGCGCGTCAAGTACAGAAACGGTGATGTGGGGCGCGCCGCGCCCCACATCACCGTACTTAACTCAAGCGAATACCGCTATACTAAGTCGCTGAATTGGCGCAAGGTTAATTGCATTTGACGTATTGCCTAAGAATTAATGATTCCAAATACTCATCACTACTGGTTAAAGAATGCGCAGGTTCCAGTGTCTTTATTGAGCGATCGCAGTTCTGACATTCTTGCATCTGCCTATCAACATCCCAATGCGGTTCTTTTAGGAGACGATCTGGCATATGTCGATATCGAAATCATCAGTGGAGAAATTGCTCAAATTGTATTAGCAGGTCGCAGCGAAACGAGCGATCGCCCTTCGGTTGATTTGCGTCGCAAGCAGGTATGGCCGTGTTTTGTCGATATGCACACCCATCTTGACAAAGGACATATCTGGGAACGTGCCCCCAATCCCGATCGCACATTTGCAGGTGCGCTTCAGGTTGTTAGGGCTGATTCTGAGGCGCATTGGGATGCTGAGGATGTCTACCGCCGCATGGAATTTGGGCTCAAGTGCAGCTATGTCCACGGGACAAAAGCGATTCGCACTCATCTCGATTCGTTTGGGGAGCAGGCAGCAATTAGCTTTGAGGTCTTTAAGACGCTGTGCCGTGAATGGTCAGACCGAATCGAATTGCAAGCAGCGTGTTTGGTGTCACTCGATTATTACCTCACCGCGGATGCAGAGACGCTTGCCGATCGCGTTGCGGAGGTCGGAGGGGTATTGGGCGGTGTTGCTTATATGAATCCGGATCTAGATGCTCAGCTTGATCGAGTCTTTACCCTGGCCAAAGCGCGTCATCTCAATCTAGACTTTCATGCCGATGAAAGTGGCGACCCCAACGATATTACCCTACGCCACATTGCCCAGGCAGCGCTGCGTCACCAGTTTGAAGGGCAAATCGTCTGTGGTCACTGTTGCAGCCTTGCCGTGCAGTCTCCCCGTGATGTCGATAAAACGATTCACCTCGTCAAAGATGCCAATATCGGCATTGTCAGCCTGCCCTTGTGCAACCTCTATCTGCAAGATCGCAACCAGCAAGCCTCTCAAAATTTTGTGCAATCTGCATCTGATTCGCCTCAGCCCTTGCAGACGGGAAAAATGCCGCGTTGGAGAGGTGTGACGCTGCTGCATGAGCTGAGCGAGCATGGAATTCCGGTGGCGATCGCCAGCGACAACTGCCGCGATCCGTTCCATGGCTTTGGCGATCATGATGCGCTTGAAGTCTTCAATCTCTCCGCCCGAATTGGGCATCTCGACGCACCCTATGGCGATTGGCCCCGCGCCATCACATCCACCCCTGCCAGCTTAATGGGGCTTCCTGAGATTGGAAAAATCGGCGTTGGGCGGTGTGCAGATTTGGTGATTTTCAAAGCTCGGGGCTTTAGTGAGCTGCTGTCTCGTCCTCAGAGCGATCGCACCGTCCTGCGCCGGGGAACCGCCATTGAGACCCCGCTGCCAGATTATGACGAATTAGACGATTTGATGGCACATTAGATTTGGCGAAACGCGCGATCGCCGTTGCTGTGTTTGCTACAGTAAGGAGCATTACGCATCTTGATCTCCTGTCAACTACAGTGCGCTGAATGAATACTCCTGCTCATGTTGTCATCAATCTGCTGTGCCTAGGGCAACACGATCACGCCCACGTGCTAACTCCGGTTGTCATCGGCGCCATACTGCCTGACGCGCCAATGTTTGCATTTTATTTTATAGAGAAGGTTCTCCTCAAAACGCCAGAACGCATCATCTGGTCAAAATCTTACTACCAAGAGGGATGGCAAAATTTCATTGATCTGTTCAATTCACTGCCGTTGATGATCTTGGGCTTGATTGTATGCGCGTGGGCAGGATCTCAGATTGGCATACTGCTGTTTTCGAGCATGATGCTGCATATCGCGGGTGACTTGCCACTACATCATCACGATGCCCATCGCCATTTCTTTCCTTTCTCAGATTGGCGCTTTCACAGCCCTGTCTCATACTGGGATCCTAATTACTATGGCACCATCGTCACGCTGGTTGAAATTTTGGCAGTGGTGGTGAGTTGCGTGGTTCTATTTCAGATGTATAAATCGCTCCCCGGCAGAATCGGCATTGGCATGGTGGGGCTCGTGTATGCTGGCTACTTCTGGTATGTATTCAAGGTGTGGGTTTAAGGTGTGGGTTTAAGCCACGTGTCTATGAGGCAATGAGACGCTGTCTTATGATTCGAGTGATTGTTAAACCGGATACGATTAATCTGCCAGTTGGGACGGTGGTGAAAGTTCCAGGAACGTGGCAAGACTACCAAGCAGTGGTGAGTCAACTAGGCGATCGCCCATTGCCCAAAGTGAAATTCCGCGACGGAGACGTGTTGCTCATGGTGCCATTGCCTGAGTATGGCAAACAGATCGACATTTTGGTTGATATGGTTAAAGTCTTGCTGCGACATCAGGGGTTGCCCTTTGACTCGTATCATGAAACAACAATGGATTTGCCAGAGCAGAGTGGCATCATTCCAGACCACTTTTTTTATATTGGTGAGTTGCCTGTCGTGGGTCAGCGGCGAATTGACTGGCAAACTGCTCCGCCCCCTGACTTAGCGATCGAGTGTGATGTCACATCCTATACAAGCGTTGACGATTATTTGCCCTATCGAGTCGGTGAGCTTTGGATTGTCAGGAAGCAGTCGATTCAGATTTATCGGCTTCACGATGAGCAGTATCATTTAGTTCGAGAGAGCCGGTTTTTTCAGGAGCTTGACTTGAACAGCATTTATCAAGAATGCCTGCGAGATGCCTATCAGCTCGGGTCTGGAGCCATTGATAACCTGAGCGATCGCTTCCCAAGACGGTCGTAAGTGATTGATTCTCATCCATTCAAAAGCCTGCAAATTAGTGTGCCTGCTCCGGCTTGCTCAAATCGAACCACCGTTCCATCGTCTTGAGTCTTGGTGCGATCGCGACAGTTGTAGACTTCCATTGGCTTTCTTTCTCCATCAATGCTAATAACGGCGCGATATTCCCAGTAGTTTTTAGCGCTGCGCTTAATGTCAAGAATGCAAATGTGCTGATCGTTGATAGTGCGACAAAGCTCGGTCGCCTGAACAGGGAGGGCGATCGCGCAGAAGCCACCAACAATCAGACAGACAATCAGAAGTCGCAGGATTTGTTGGATACCACGCTGACAACTCATCTTCAGATTCCTACCCCATAACGTTGTCTACAAGCTACCCAATTTCAGATTTTCAATTATGCTGAAAACTTGGGCACTGTGCGATTCATTCAATCTAGGGAGGTCACTCATGACTGCGGCTGCACCGCGATCGCTCGACTGGGACACCTTTGCTGCATCCCTTGATGGCATTGACGTTATCCGCGATGCCAATCAGATCACAAAGCTATCTCAGGACTATTACACCTTTAGCCCCATTCTGCAAGAAAAACTCTCAGACAAGCGGGGTGATTTGGCAGTGCGTCCGACGACTGAGGCTGAGGTGCTGCGCGTTGCAGAAGCCTGCGTCAAGCATCGAGTGCCGCTGACGATTCGTGGAGCTGGAACGGGCAACTATGGGCAGTGCGTCCCCTTGCAGGGAGGAGTGATTCTAGATTTGAGTAAGATGCAGCAGATTCGCTGGATCAAACCCGGATTAGCCTGTGTTGAACCCGGTGTCAAACTTGCCGCGCTCGATAAGAAGGCGAGAGAAACCGGATGGGAAATGCGGATGGTTCCTTCGACCTATCGCACCGCCACGATTGGCGGCTTCATTGGCGGCGGCAGTGGTGGCATTGGTTCGGTGATGTATGGTCAACTGCGCGATCGCGGTAGTTTACATGCGGTGCGTGTTGTCACCATGGAAAACCAGCCACGGGTCATAGAACTACGCGGCGATGACGTGCAGAAAGTCAATCATGCCTACGGGACAAATGGCATCATCACCGAACTGACTATTCCCCTCGCCCCGGCCTATCCGTGGGCAGAGTTGATTGTCGCATTCCCAGGCTTTCTGAGCGCAGCGCGGTTTGGGCAAGCTCTCTGTGACTCAGACGGCATCATCAAAAAACTGGTTTGCGTGTGTGCAGACCCAATTCCTACCTACTTTGCTGCATTTCGCAGCGTGATTCCTGAAGGCTCCCACTGTGCATTGCTGATGGTGTCTGAGTCGTGTTTAGAACCATTGGCAGATTTGATTCGAGACTATGGGGGAACGCTATGCTATCAGAGAGATGCCAGCGATGCAGGCAAAGGGAATCCCATCTTGGAATATACCTGGAATCACACCACCCTTCATGCCCGTAGTGTTGACCCTTCCCTGACATACTTGCAAACCATGTTTCCCTATGACCCAGAGCTTGCGCTTGTACACCACATGTACGAGCACTTCGGCAACGAGGTCATGATGCATTTAGAGTTCGTGCGCTCTGGAGGGCGGGCGATTCCGGCTGCTTTGCAACTAGTGCGCTTTACCACCCCAGAACGCCTTAGCGAGATAATCAAGTACCACGAAAATCAAGGAGCGTTTATTGCAAATCCTCATACCTATGTCTTAGAGGATGGTGGACGCAAAACGGTGGATATAGAGCAGTTGAAATTTAAAGAAAGGGTCGATCCCTATGGGCTGCTCAATCCTGGGAAGATGAGGGCTTGGGAAGAAAGATAGGAAAAGCGATGATACTGCGAGTGCTAGAGCGATATCCTGAAGCGATCGCCCACTACGATCAATATCTTCAGCAGCATCCTAATTATGCGGAGGGCTGGTTTCAGCGAGGGGAATGTCGTCGATTGATGGAGCAATGGGACGGGGCGATCGCCTCGTATGCAAAGGCGATTGAACTCGCCCCCACTCATGCCGAAGCGTCAAAGCAACAGCAACGCTGTGAAGCACCCCGAAACACAGCATCACCGATCAACCCTAACTAAGGTTATGAGTCTGAACGACCTGAAAACCGCTCGATAAATTCGGGGTATTGTTCTAAGTCTCGTAATGATTCCATTGGCGGCATCTCGACCCAATTACCTTCTGCATGTAGCTTATCGACATAGGCATAAAATGCCTCTTGATCGTCTCGATGAGCAAGTACATAGTCATGCAATTCTTTCTGATTCATGGATTGAAAGTTAGGCTGGCTCACACGATATACCTCCATTGCCCACTCGGATAGATCTCGACTATATTTTCTTCACCTGCCAAGAAGAATATGTTTCCAGTTCGTTCATCTAAACGAACGATGTATATCGGCAAATATAGCCGGGTGAACCAGCAACAAAGTATGTAGCACTGCGTCTTCTGTTCTGGCGTTGGGATGATATTTAGCACCCTTTCATGATACTCCGTTCAGGGGTACGGACATCCTGAACTGCTATCTCCAACTAATCGCGAATAATTTACGATTCGTAAGACATCACAGTGAAATTTGTTTGGCAGATGGTTTAAGAAAATTATCGTCCATACATCCAAAAATTAAGCTCTCTGCGAATCTCTTCTCGCTCAAGCGGATTCGCATAGCGCAGACGATGGCGAAGCTCTTGGATGACTTGTTGGCGATCGCGCTGGTTCTTATTCATCGATAATCTCCTGATCAGGACACGGTATCTGTCTTGATCATAAAAAATAATCGAGAAAAAGTATCGAAATTTACATTTTTTGTTGCAATTATCTGATCAGACATTAAAGCGGAACAACATCACGTCTCCCTCTTGCACCACATATTCCTTGCCTTCACTGCGGACTAAGCCTTTATCTTTGGCGGCGTTCATTGAGCCAGAGTCGACCAAATCACCATAAGCGACGGTTTCTGCGCGAATAAAGCCACGCTCAAAGTCGGTGTGAATGACGCCCGCAGCTTGGGGAGCCACCATGCCAGCATGAATCGTCCAGGCGCGAGTTTCTTTGGGTCCGGTGGTGAAATAGGTGCGCAGCCCTAACAAGTCGTAGGTCGCGTGAATCAGAGATTTTAACCCGCCTTCTTCCACGCCCAATGATTCTAAAAAGTCTTTGCGGTCGTCGTCTGACAGCTCAATCAGCTCAGCTTCGACCTGCGCTGAGACAATCACAACCTGAGCATTTTCATCAGCGGCGATCGCCCTAACTTTCTCCACCCATTCATTGCCCGTCGCCAAATCATCTTCTGACACATTCGCTGCATAGATAATCGGCTTCCGGGTCAGCAACCCCAGGGGCTTAATCGCCAGTTCTTCCTCGTCAGTTAGCTCAACCGTGCGTGCAGGCTTGCCCGCATCCAAGACGGGAAGCAATTTTTCAAGCGCATCAATTTCTGTCTGAACGTCTTTGTTGCTACGCACCTGTTTGCGTGCCCGTTCGAGTCGTTTCTCAATCTGAGCATAATCGGCTAGCGCCAGCTCTAGGTTAATGACTTCAATATCGCGCACCGGGTCAATCGAACCCGATACATGAATAATGTCGTCGTTTTCAAAGCAGCGCACGACATGAATAATCGCATCGACTTCTCGAATATTTGCCAAAAACTGATTGCCCAACCCTTCGCCTTTGCTTGCGCCTTGTACAAGCCCCGCAATATCCACAAACTCAACCCGCGCTGGAACAATCTCTGCTGACTCAGAAATCTTCGCCAATATACCAAGTCGCTCGTCAGGCACGGCTACGACTCCTACGTTTGGCTCAATTGTGCAAAACGGAAAGTTTGCAGCGTTTGCTTTGGCATTGGCAACCACCGCATTAAATAACGTAGATTTTCCGACGTTGGGAAGCCCAACAATTCCAGCTCTTAACATGGCGATCGCTCTGGGTCACTTCACAATCTATAAGTATAGAGGCTATACGTTATACCAATTTGCGATTTTGGATTTGCGATTTTGGATTGACGGCCAGCAGCCTTGCAAAGATTCTAGCCTGTTCATTTGTAGACTTACTTTGAAGGATTGGTATTAGAGGTTGGGACTGTTTTGGCATGTCGGGCGATCGCATTAATACGTTGGCGGCTGTTTTAAGATGTTGGCCGCTGTTTTGGTATGTTGAGCGATCGCATTAATATGTTGGCGGCTGTTTTGGCATGTTGAGGTGTTGCATTAATATGTTTGCCGCTGTTTTAACATGTCGGGCGATCGCATTAATATGTTTGCCGCTGTTTTAACATGTCGGGCGATCGCATTAAGTAGTGCTGTAGGGTGCTGTTAGGCGATGCCGTAACGCACTACCCCGCAAGGCTTTGATGCGTTACGCTATCGCCTGATGATTAATTGCCCAGTCTCATGATGCGTTTTGTCAAAATTCGCATCACCTCATTGGGATTAACGGTCGGCAATGGACGTGACCAATCGCCGGGTTCAGCATAGCCTAGTTGATACATATGCATAATGTGATGATTGACGGCTTTGAGTGAACCAACCGCAATCACGCGCAAAATCTCAGGACTGTCATTCGCGCACGAAAAATTGTCCCCTCCTGACGGTGGGCTAGTAAAGTCATTCATATCGCAACTCCTGGTTTGGTTTTGGGAATAAGTGCCCAACCCATAAGACATCCCACACAACATTGCATCGCAAAGCGGGATGGCATTCAGGAGTAAAATACCCAAAGCCTTCCGTCTGCTGTGACAGATGGGCAGGTTAGTCTCCTAGTTCGTGTTGCCTCACGGCTAGGGGACGCTGCTCATGGTTGAGCACTTAATCGCAGAGCATAGCGCAAGGCGCAAAAAGAAACAACAGTATTAGCGTAATTTAGTGCGACGATGGAAAATTCTGTCGCTGTTCGCCTTGGTTGACTGACAATACATCAGCTCTTTATATCCAACCCCTTATTGTCATGGTGCGGCTAGAATTTTGGGAAACGGAAACGATTGTTCTGAATCAAGACGATAGTTGTTAGCCCTCGATATGCCTGATATTTCTCAAGTCATTCAAAACATCTGGCAATTCGTCAACGATAATCCTGATACGGCTGGCATTGTTGTCACGGTCATTTTTGCCGTCTTGGGGGCGAGTTGGGCAGCAATCCGTTGGGGAGTTCCTAAGCTGTGGCAAGCCGTCAGACCCAAACCACCCGCATCATTGCCTGATCCAAATTTTCCGTTTGCAGTCATCAAGCCGCATCATCAAAATCCTCTTAAACCGTTGATGGGGTCAGAACAAGATAATGCCGATCGCCTTGCAGACTTCAATATTCCCTATCAGTCACGGTTAGGCGATGGCAGCGTGCGACGAGAGATCGAACAGCGGTTGCAAACCCATCGATGGCTACTGATCTTAGGGCAAACAGGATTGGGCAAAACGCGCGAAGCGGCAGAGTTGGCGAAGGTCTTAAACAATGAAGGATGGACGATTCTCAAGCTCAAAAATCATGAGTTGCTGAGCCTTCAATCAACGTTTCCCGCTGAGACGATAGGAACTCAACCCAAGATTTTGTTCTTCTTAGACAACGTCAATCAGGCGATGTATCTCAGTCAGCCGCGCATTCCCACGGCTGCACAGACTGCCTCTGCTGATTCACTGCTCAAAACCCCACTGCAAGAACGGCTGCTGCACACATTGAGCTATTACGAAGGAGCCTGCGGAACCGATCGCGTTCGTGTGATTGCAACAGCACGCAATGAAACAACCTCTGAAAAACCGGGTGTTCCGAGTCCTAGGGAAATGCTGGGATTAGAACAGTATCCAAAGTTTTGGCATCAGTTTAACCATTACGACCTGCCTGAACCCGATAACGACGCGATTGTTAGCGTGTTAGAAGAGACGGTGCTCAGATCGGGTGTTGCTGCCAAAGAAGACGATTATGAAACGATTGCCCGACGAAATGACTGTACGTTTCGCAATGTCGTTGAGAATCTGGTCACCGCGAGAAACCGGAATCAAACTCTCACTCAAATCACGTTTCGTTCATCGCTAAGAGGAACATGGGAACAGCGATATAACGATGCGGTGAAAAACTTTCCGGCGGCTCGATATGTGTATGATGCTGTAGATTTGCTGCAAGCGGTTAATGTTGATCTTTATGATTTTACGGTTGCACCAACCGCAAGACTCATCGCAGGTGGCAATTGGTTGAAACGACTCCAAAACCGATGGCAAATTCATCAAGCATTGGACTATTTGATTAAAGTAGAGCGCATCTTAGAACCTCGTGATGGTCAGATTGAAGCAAAAGGCAAATCGATTGAAGTCGGTGAATATCTACCAAAGCTCTCGCGAATATTGCTGAAATTGCCCCACGCATCATTAGCTAAAAAAAAATCTTCTCTGGCAGGATTCGCTTGGTCTGCCTACGACCTAAAGTTTTATACAGAGACAATTGCGAGCATTGATACGTTGTTGAGATTTGAAACTGAATCAGAGTTAAGTTGTGCACTATTTGTAGTACGAGGGATTGCACTCTCTAACTTAAATCGCAAAGAGGAAGCGATTGAAAGCTATGATCAGGCGATCGCCATTAATGCAGACTTTCACGAAGCGTGGTACAACCGTGGGGTTACGCTCTCTGACTTAGGCTGCAAAGAGGAAGCCATTGAAAGCTATGATCAGGCGATCGCCATTAAAGCAGACTATTACTATGCGTGGAACAACCGTGGGGTTACGCTCTCTGACTTAGGCTGCAAAGAGGAAGCCATTGCAAGCTATGAGCGGGCGATCGCCATCAAAGCCGACAAACACGGAGCGTGGACCAACCGTGGGGTTGCGCTCTATGCCTTAGGTCGCAAAGAGGAGGCCATTGACAGCTATGACCAAGCAATCGCCATCAAAGCCGACTTTCACGAAGCGTGGACCAACCGTGGGAATGCGCTCTCTGCCTTAGACCGCAAAGAGGAGGCGATCGCCAGCTATGACCAGGCGATCGCCATCAAAGCCGACAAACACGAAGCGTGGTTCCACCGTGGGGTTGCGCTCTCTGCCTTAGACCGCAAAGAGGAGGCGATTGCAAGCTATGACCAGGCGATCGCCATCAAAGCCGACAAACACGAAGCGTGGAACAACCGTGGGAATGCGCTCTATGCCTTAGGCCGCAAAGAGGAGGCGATTGCAAGCTATGACCAGGCGATCGCCATTAAAGCAGACTATTACTATGCGTGGAACAACCGTGGGAATGCGCTCTCTGACTTAGGCCGCAAAGAGGATGCCATTGCAAGCTATGAGCGGGCGATCGCCATCAACGCAGACTTTCACGAAGCGTGGAACAACCGTGGGGTTGCGCTCTATGCCTTAGGCCGCAAAGAGGATGCCATTGCAAGCTATGAGCGGGCGATCGCCATCAACGCAGACTTTCACGAAGCGTGGAACAACCGTGGGGTTGCGCTCTATGCCTTAGGCCGCAAAGAGGATGCGATTGCAAGCTATGACCAGGTGATCGCCATCAACGCAGACTTTCACGAAGCGTGGCTCAGCCGTGGGAATGCGCTCTCTGACTTAGGCCGCAAAGAGGAGGCGATTGAAAGTTATGACCAGGCGATCGCCATTAATGCAGACTTTCACTATGCGTGGTACAACCGTGGGGTTACGCTCTCTCACTTAGGCCGCAAAGAGGATGCCATTGCAAGCTATGACCAGGCGATCGCCATTAAAGCAGACTATCACGACGCGTGGAACAACCGTGGGCTTGCGCTCAATGACTTAGGCCGCAAGGAAGAGGCCATTGCCAGCTATGACCAGGCGATCGCCATTAAAGCAGACAAGTACGATGCGTGGGACAACCGTGGGCTTGCGCTCAATGACTTAGGCCGCAAGGAAGAGGCCATTGCCAGCTATGACCAGGCGATCGCCATCAACGCAGACTTTCACGAAGCGTGGCTCAGCCGTGGGAATGCGCTCTCTGACTTAGGCCGCAAAGAGGAGGCGATTGAAAGTTATGACCAGGCGATCGCCATTAAAGCTGACCTTCACCAAGCGTGGTACAACCGTGGGGTTGCGCTCTATGACTTAGGCCGCAAAGAGGATGCCATTGAAAGCTATGATCAGGCGATCGCCATTAACGCAGACTATCACGAAGCATGGTACAACCGTGGGGTTGCGCTCTCTGCCTTAGGTCGCAACGAGGAGGCCATTGCAAGCTATGATCAGGCGATCGCCATTAAACCTGACGATGCTGGTGCTTTTTTCAATAAAGCCTGTTGCTATTCTCTGTGGGGCAAAGCAGACGACGCAATTGACTTCTTGCACCACGCCATTGAGTTAGATGCAGACTGTCGAGAAAAAGCTAAGACCGATTCAGATTTTGATGCCATTCGAGATGATGCTCGATTCAAATCACTTATTGGAGAATAGAATACGAGAGAGAGCAATTATGAGTAAGTTGCACAACTATCAAATCAATGTGTTTTATAGCGACGATGATGAAGGCTACATCGCCGACATTCCAGACTTGAAGTATTGCTCAGCCTTTGGAGAGACTCCAGAAGCAGCCGTACGTGAAGTCAACCTTGCCAAGCAAGCCTGGATTGATGCTGCAAAATCTACAGGTAAACCCATCCTAGAACCCAAGTAAAGGGGCGATCGCATTACGATGTTCGCGGCTGTTTTGGCATGTTGGGCGATCGCATTAATATCAATTCTCTAGATCCAATTTACAGATCTTCGGAGGGGCGTTGGCGGAGCCTGCCCTGGCATACGGCCGTTCGCCCGTACAGCCAATCATCTTTGGTATAAACCGTTGGGCGATCGCATTACGATATTCGCTGCTGTTTTAAGATGTTCGCTGTTGTTTTGGCACGTTGGGCGATCGCATTACGATGTTCGCTGCTGTTTTAAGATATTTGCCGCTGTTTTGGCATGTTGAGGTGTTGCATTAATAAGTTGGCCGCTGTTTTAACATGTTGGCTGCTGTTTTGGTATGTTGGGCGATCGCATTACGATGTTCGCTGCTGTTTTGGCGTGTTGAGGCATCACATTAACAAGTTGAGGAGTGCAAAAGCGTTTTATTGTCCAATTTTCAACCATGCAAACACCTGCTCAGCAGTCAGGTCTAGATATATTCCATCTAATATCTGAAGCGGGCGATCGCCCAACGCACCCCGCTCAATTACGTGGTGCGCGATATGATAAATGTCAAAGCACGACATCATCGATTATGAGCGATGTTTTAGACGACATTTACAACGCATTCGATCCGTTTCGTCCGTTACCCGCAGGCGACCCGGCTTATGTGGATTGTCAAGACGTGCGCGGCGATAATAACGTTTTGATTGATTTAGGGAGAGGACTGACGCGATCGCGCCAGCTCACCTATCAGCTTTATTCAGGCCATCGCGGCGCAGGCAAATCAACAGAACTGTTGCGGCTAAAGGCCGATTTAGAATCGAAAGGATTTTTTGTTGTTTACTTTGCAGCAGACGAGCAAGACACCAACAGCGAAGACACCGAATATACCGATATTTTGCTGGCCTGTACGCGCCATTTGCTCGAAGAACTGCGCTCTGTCAATTCAAAACCCGTGATGGATTGGGTCAAGTCTCGTTTAGATGAACTCAAAGACTTGGCCTTGATGGATGTTTCAGCCGATAACCTCAATGCAGAGGTGCAGCTTGCAATTTTTGCGAAACTAACCGCCAACGTGCGGACTGAACCCACGCAGCGTCAGAGAATTCGCCAAAAGATTAATCCCTACACCACCACGCTGATTGAAGCGCTGAATGAATTTATTGCGAACGCTCAAAAGAAACTGCCCAACAATAAAAGCCAACTGGTTGTGATTGCCGATAACCTCGATCGGATTGTGCCGTTTTCTCAAGACAGCGGACGCAGCAATCATGAAGAGATTTATCTCGATCGCAGCGAACAACTCAAAGCGCTCAAGTGCCACACCATCTATACCGTCCCCATTTCGATGGTGTATTCCAAGTGGGCGAATGATTTGAAGACCAATTACGGCAATATTCAAGTGTTGCCGATGATCATGGTGCAAGACCAGCATGGCAAGCCTTGCGATGAGGGTCTGATGAAAATGAAAGACATCATTGCTCGTCGAATAAAGCCCTATGCGCCTGATTTAGAGTTGGACAGTCAGGTCTTTGATTCGCCTGACACGTTGAAAAAATTGTGCCTGATGAGCGGCGGCCATATCCGCGAACTGATGCTGCTGGCGCAAGAAGCCGTGAACCGCACCGATCAACTCCCTATTTCTGCCAAAGCAGTACAGCGAGCGATTACTGAACTGCGAAATAACGTCTATCGCCGCACCGTCGAAGAAGATCAATGGACTGTTTTAGCAAAAGTATCGCAGACCAAAGACATTCAAAATGATAATCAGCATCGCAGTTTGCTCTTTAATCGCTGCTTGCTCGAATATCGCTATCTAGACAACCAAGGCGAACTCTCCACCTGGTATGACGTGCATCCATTGATTAAAGATCTGCCTCAATTTCAAAATGCGGTCGATACACTAAAATTATGAACTCAGAGCCGCTCCACCCTCTAGATTCATCACCCCTCGACACTCAAGAGGACTATCAAGCCCTCGTGCGAGCACTGCGGCGAAAAAAAGGCTTTGGATTGTTCTTTGTCCAGTGTTCGCCGAACATTGGCAATCAACTAACGAAACGCTTGCCAAAAGACATTCCTCAAAAGCGATTCCATCATCTGTTGCTTGAGGAGTCTGTAGACACACTCTTCGATCGCATTGATACTCTACGACAGCACGAAGCCTTCGATGTGTTGCTGATTCAGGGATTAGAACTGTCACTGTATGCCTATGAAGACACCAAACGCCTCGCTGGATGGAGCAACAAAGAACTCTATGCCTATAGCTGGAAAGGCGTCCCGCAAATTCTCAGTCACCTCAACCGTCAACGAGAATGCTTTCGAGACAGCTTTGACTTTTGCATCGTATTTCTCATTCCACGGTTTGTGGTTGACTATTTCATCCAACGCGCTCCCGATTTCTTTGACTGGCGATCGGGTTTGTTTAAGCTAGACGATCGCACTGAAGTACTTGAGCAAAAGTCTCAGCAACTGATTGATAGAGACTACGGCGAATATCAAAACCTCACCCCCCACGAGCGCATCGAAGAAATCCTTGACATCAAAGATCTACTTGAGCACGATCATCTAATGCCTGAGGATCGCGCAAAACTACTGCGAGAACAAGGACGAGTATTTTATGCAAATAAGGACTTTGCAAGCGCGCTCATTTGTTTCGATAAAGCCATTGAAATTAAAACTGATTATCCTGAAGCATGGTACAACCGTGGGCTTGCGCTCTCTGACTTAGGCCGCCATGAGGATGCCATTGCAAGCTATGAGCAGGCGATCGCCATTAAAGCAGACTATCACGACGCGTGGAACAACCGTGGGCTTGCGCTCAATGACTTAGGCCGCAAGGAAGAGGCCATTGCCAGCTATGACCAGGCGATCGCCATCAACGCTGACTTTCACTATGCGTGGAATGGCCGTGGGGTTGCGCTCTATGCCTTAGGCCGCAAAGAGGATGCGATTGCAAGCTATGACCAGGCGATCGCCATCAACGCAGACGATCACATTGCTTGGAACAACTGTGGGAATGCGCTCTATGCCTTAGGCCGCAAAGAGGATGCCATTGCAAGCTATGATCAGGCGATCGCCATTAAAGCAGACCTTCACGAAGCGTGGTACAACCGTGGGGTTGCGCTCTATGCCTTAGGCCGCAAAGAGGATGCCATTGCAAGCTATGACCAGGCGATCGAAATAAATCCAGAAGATGGACGCGTCTGGTTTTTCCGAGGGATTGCGTTGGCTAACTTAGAACGCTACCAAGAGGCTATTAAAAGCTATGACCGAGCAATCGAAATAAATCCTAAACATGAACTGCGATTCTTCCGGGCGCTTGCGCTAGCTAAATTAAAAAGCTAAAAGACACTAGAAAATTTTGCCGGGTACTCGCCATAAACGCAGACGATCACGATGCGTGGTACAACCGTGGGATTGCGCTTTCTGTCTTAGGCCGCAACGAGGATGCCATTGCAAGCTATGATCAGGCGATCGCCATCAACGCAGACTATCACTATGCTTGGTACAACCGTGGGAATGCGCTCTATGACTTAGGCCGCAACGAGGATGCCATTGCAAGCTATGATCAGGCGATCGCCATTAAAGCAGATAAACACGAAGCGTGGAACAACCGTGGGAATGCGCTCTCTGACTTAGGCCGCCATGAGGAAGCGATTGCAAGCTATGATCAGGCGATCGCCATTAATGCAAACGATCACGAAGCGTGGAACAACCGTGGGAATGCGCTCTCTGACTTAGGCCGCCATGAGGAAGCGATTGCAAGCTATGATCAGGCGATCGCCATCAAAGCGGACTTTCATGAAGCGTGGGGAGCTAGAGGATATGCATTGCAAGAGCTACAACGATTCGAAGAAGCAATTTCTAGCTATGATCGAGCCATAGATATTCAACCTGATGATTACCGAGCATGGTATGCCAAAGCCTGTTGCTATTCTCTGTGGGGCAAAGCCGACGACGCAATTGATTCCTTGCGCCACGCCATTGAGCTAGATGCAGACTGTCGAGAAAAAGCTAAGACCGATTCAGATTTTGATGCCATTCGAGACGATGCGCGATTCAAAGCACTTATTGGAGAATAGAATATAGGGACTTTATTTAGGTGGTGAATTGTGAATGATGAATACAGTACAGCTTCGTCAACAGATTAATCAGTATCTTGATCAACTTTCGGGCGATCGGCTTCAAACTGCGGCAGATTTATTAGCCTATCTGGTTGATCAAGAGAGCGAGGAAGCAACTCAAGAGTTGCTTGATATTCCTGGTTTTGTCGAGTCCTTTGAGCGTGGAAAGAAAGACATCACTGAAGGACGTATCGCCCCTTGGAGAGCCGTTCGGTCGGATGTATGAGGTCGTTTTATCTGCTGAAGCACAAAAAGCCTATGCAGCCGCTCGTCAGCCACTTGCCAAGAAATCGGGTAGATGTTTCGAACAATTGGAGAGCAATCCTCATTTATGAGTAAGTTGCACAACTATCACATCAATGTGTTTTATAGCGACGATGATGAAGGCTACATCGCCGACATTCCAGACTTGAAGTATTGCTCAGCCTTTGGAGAGACTCCAGAAGCAGCCGTACGTGAAGTCAACCTTGCCAAGCAAGCCTGGATTGACGCTGCAAAATCTACAGGTAATACCAATTCTCGATTTTAGATTTGCGATTTTGGATTGACGGCCACCAGCATTGCAAGGGTTCTGGCCGATTCATTTGTAGCCTTACTTTGAAGAATTGGTATAAACCCATCCCAGAACCCCCATCCTAGAACTAAGTATCGTCTCCTGATTTATCAAATTCCATGAATCAACCTCTTGATCAGCGATTGGGCGATACCTTATCCCTCTTTTGTTACTCCAGGAGAAGTAAAATAAGGAAGCTAAGCCACCATTTTGCCATTCAGGGGAGGTGCTCGAAACTGATTGACATAATCCATCAATTTTGAGAACCAACGATGTAGCCCCGGAATTGGAAAGACTGTGAGCCATCGTTTGATGCGGTGGTAAAAGGGATACGGCTGAAGGATGAGTCGAAGATTGTTAAGTGCACTAGTCCAACTCAAGTCCATCTGCCAGTAGACGGCAACTGCCGGATTAGATGAGATAATCAACTTGATCGCGATCGCAGTTGAGTCGCTATGCTTAAAGACATCGATGAGAATATCTGGGTTGCCGAACACCCCTTCAGATATTTGGGACTTAACGTTGGTACGCGCATGACGGTCATCCGGTTTACAAACAATGATCTAGCCGTTATCTCTCCAATTCAGGCTGATGATGCCATGATTCAGCAGCTTAATGACCTCGGATGTGTCAAGCATATTATTGCTCCCAATCTCTTTCACCATCTTTTTATCTCGGATTTCAAGGCTCTCTATCCTGACGCGACCCTTCATGCGAGTGCAGAGCTAATGGCTAAAAGACCGGAAATTGCGATCGATAAAGTACTAGATGATGATACTCAAAAGTTCAACGGTGAGCTCGTCTACCAGTTATTCGCAGGATTCAAAACGTTTCTTCCCAGCGGAATAGCACCTTTAAATGAATATGTTTTCTTCCACCCCACAAGTCAAACGCTCATATTAACCGATACTGCATTTCACTTTGATGAAAGCTTTCCTTGGACAACGCAGTTAGTAGCCAAGATCATTGGGGGATATAAACAACTCAGACCATCACGCTTGGAAAGATTTGCGACTCAAGCAAAGGAGCAGGTGAGACAATCAGTTCAAACTATTTTGGAATGGGACTTTGAGAGGGTTATTGTCGCTCACGGCAGCATCGTGGAGCACAACGCGAAGCAGCAGTTTAAGGATGGATATGAGTGGTTTCTAAACTGAGTTTCTTTTAATTTTTTCTCAAATACCTAGAATCGATGCTCCGCCTAACATAAATCTATTTGACGGTGTTTACCATTCCAAACCCTCTACTTCATAACGCAAACAATTGATAGAAAAACGATCCACCCGATCTATTGCAAGTCACCATATATCTCTGGCTGGCGGCGCTGAAGTTCTGACCAGGAAAGCAGGAGTGTGTCCTCAATCTCAGCACGAACGTCATCACTGACAGCCCCTTCAATGTTCATCAGGTCAACGAGAAATTTGTTGGCATTGTAATAGCGCTGAAGCTGCTGCTTTTGCTCATCCGTGAATTGCCAATCGTGGCCAATATTCCGGTGTCTGATCATCACCTGCCGAAGTTGCTCAATCCACTGGTCTCCATGAGCCTGCCACCATTGTTGAATATCTATCTCCCTATCCGATATCGGTAATGCTTCCTTAAGCTGGTGCAAAGCAGTTGTCGAATTACAGGTGCGAGCACTGGCGCGGGCAAGAGCGAGGTTGAGGTCGAGGGCGCGGTCACGGGTGCGGACGATTGTGAAATCGATTGTGAAATCGAGGGCGCGGTCAAGGGCGAGGTTGAGGTCGAGGTCGAGGGCGAAGGCGAGGGCGCGGTCAAGGGCGAGGGCGCGGTCAAGGGGGAGGTCTAGGACACGGGCGCGGTCGAGGGCGCGGACGCGGTCGAGGGCAAGGTCGCGGGCAAGGACGAGGTCGAGGGCGAGGGCGAGGTCGAGGGCACGGGCACGGGTACGGTCGCGGGCAAGGACGCGAGCAAGGGCGCAGTTACGGTCAAGGGCGAAGGAGTAATAAAAAGCTCGAATGGCTGCACGTTTATAGCTCGTTGAGACAGATTCCGACTTCTGAATGAGCCAGGTTAGAAAGGTTTGCACGACTGGCTCATTTGCAGTTGATTGGTCAATTGCCTTTTTAATTGGGTGGAGCAGCCGATCGGCAGGCTGTTGGGATTTCACCAGTTGTTTCACAACCTCTTGCCACCGCCGATTGTCAATCTTTTCAAAGAGCTGTTCAGATGGCAGTTGAGTGAGCCACTGGACTGTAAAGTATTCCTGAAAAGTGAAGTGAGAAAACGACCACAGCTCATCGGCTCGCTCAATCAGCAGGCCGTGCTGGGTCTCAATGGCTTTTAGTACATCAGTCCCTTCTTTAAGATTCGCCAACCCTAATGTTTGAGCGACTTGTTGAGCAAGTTTCTCTTGTTCAAATAAAACGACATTCTTTGAGTCCTCAAATTTGCGAGCTGCAATTTCAGTTAGTAATGACTCTTTGTCTTCAACTTTCAGCTTCCGGTAGGTTTCAATACCCACCTCCCAACTCTCGATTTGTTTCTCGTCATTCCATCGACTCAGCAATAATCTGATGCCTTTCTTATACAGCCAGGCTCTGTTGGTTGATATTTCTCCTTCATCCTGTAAAACCAAGCACATGAGACTCAAGAGCACTGGAGTTGTTGTCAATTCATTTAGATCCGGTTTATTGGCTGTGGCGCGATTAATTTTTCTCCACTGCTCTGTTGCCGTTGTTAAAGATTGACCATTCGCAGTAAACCAATTTCGAACAAACTGCTCCACTTGTTCAGGACTGAAATCTGCAACTTCTACCGAAGTAAACCCATCCGGAATTGCCCCAATGATTTGAGTACGACAGGTTAGAATGAATCGATTTTTGGGATACGTTTTTGAAACTTGCTTAAGTTGCTCCTGTACGTTGTATCGAAGTTCATGGGTGGGTACCTCATCCAGTCCATCCATAAGTACGAGAAGATTCCCTCGCTTTAATAGGTCTGAAGCCTCTTTCGAATTTTCTAGTTCAAGTTCGCTACCAATCGCATCGACTAGCCCCCAGGTCTGCTCTCGAATCCGTCGAAGTTCAATCAAAATAGAAATTCGCTCTGGCTGAAATTTTCCGTTACACCAATCAACTGCCAGATGTTTAAGGAATGTTGTTTTTCCGGAACCCGGTTTGCCGAGGATTACTAACTTTGAATGAGTATTCGCAATCTCAAACCCTGGATTACGCTGAATGCGTTTGCTCAGAGCGAGCCGATCCTTCTCAATATCAAAACTGCTCAAAAGGCTCTCAGGTGAATTGAAATGTTTGTATTCAGGTTTGTCTAATAGATAAACATCTACGTAAAGCTGATCAACCCCGATCTCCTTACCACTCAGCAATCGCATCCTGCTGTGCTGATTAAGAATCTTCTGGCGACAATGCTCTCGCACCCTCTGAATAAGCTCGTCAAAACCAGCTTTTTTTTCAATAGGATTTTTGCTTACTTCCTGAGAAGCATTAGCAGCTTGGCATCGCTCTTGAAATGATTCGATAGCTTTTCGAATACCTTTAACAACATCCAAAAAAGCTTCATCTTGATTTGCCCAGGTCGTAATTGGCTTAGCGTACGTTGGTAGTGGCTGAAGTTGGCTAAATTGAGTGTCTTCCAAGTCCGTAGGACGAAGAATAATCGGAATTACTTTTGTTGTGTCCTCTTGATGACGTTCAAGTGCTCTTTGTAATTCATATCTATAGCAGTTATCTGAAGCTATGAAATCTGGGCTGATCAACAGCAAAATAATCTGTGCAGAGTCTAGTGCTTGTTGAGTTTCCTTTTCCCATTCCGCACCTGGATCAATTGCGCCTTTGCTCCAAGAATGGATTTTGCCCTGTCGCTTGAGAGTCGATAAATGTTTCTCTTCTAATTCTTTCCTCAGGGCATCATCCTCCTGAGAGTAGGAGATAAATAGCTGGATTGGAATCGAGTTCAAGCCAGATTGAGCCATCGATGCAAGAGGAAGGCATTACAGCAATGATCCAATTTTGGCTTATATCCTCTCGATCGAGTACAAGCAAGTGGACATTTGGATAATCGTTGATTTGATTAAGAGGTCAATGCTCTCTGGTTAAAGGGAATGGGCGATCGCCGGAACCACTACCCTGATTGGGCTATTGGACGATGATCAAAATAAGCCCAATGCGACCTGATATTCAGGGGCGATTAGGCAAAGCCCACACTCCGCGATCGCCACGGGATGCTTGCAACGGGCGATCACTGCACTCCTCAGTAACGGAGAATTTGGGTGCGATCGCCCTTGATGGAGATCACCGTTTTGCTGACTGCATCGTAGCCAATAAATGGCGTAATATAGGTCACCGGAATGTAGTAGGGGCGATCGCCCGCTCTGATTAAGCGATCGTCATCGGATAATTCGGTGATGTGAAAGGTCGGATAGCCTTCAGCCTGAACGGCTTGTCCATAGGTACGACGATCGGTTTGCTGCATCGACAGTGGGTTATACCAATTCTCGATTTTGGATGTGCGATTTTGGATTGACGGCCAGCAGCCTTGCAAGGGTTCTGGCCTATTCATTTGTAGCCTTACTTTGAAGAATTGGTATAAACCAAGCGCATACCGCTATAGCATCAGCCAGATAGCTTAGGACATGGCTCCTGCCTGAAACCAACGCTAGGGAAGCTATCTGGCGTGCAACCGCACAAAGAACTGTGGCAGTTGCTATACAATTGCAAATTGCTGTATGTATTAATTTATCCTTGACGACGGAGCTGCTGCGCACCTATTGCTACCAACCCTAGCGCCAATGCAGCACTGGGTTCAGGAACTTCGGTCGGGTCTTCTGATGTATCTGGTTTCTCAGGTAGGACGGGAGCTTGTCCTGCTAGTTTGCTACTGCCGTTGCGGGCTGTTCCGCTCAAGCCTACGCTTGTGATTCGAACTCCAAAATATTGGTTGGCAAACTGTTCTAGCGTTAGCACGGCAGAGGAGTGGGACACTGTAAACATAGCAGACTGGAAATCATCGCCTTTGCCAATTCCAGATTTGCCAATTTCTACACCAGCATCAAAATTTCCGCCTGAATATCCGCTGAGGGTTGCTCCACCCCCCAAATTAATCACACTACTTGCGTTGAACTGTGTGGTTCCCAAATTTAAACCTGTTATCGAAAGGCCACTCAGCAGAGAATCATCGGCAATGTTGAAAAACACGCCACGCAGGTCACCGATATTAGGCGATGGCACGACATCAACTGCAAATTTCACGCCCTCGCCCACTTCGGTGAGTGTAATTTTTGCTTTTGCTGAGTCGCCCGTGAAGCTATATACGTCAAAACTGAGAGAGGCTGCACGGGCTGGCATCAAGGATGAAGCCGCAACGACACAGCTTAGTGCGGCAATAGTGGTTGACACCACGGTAGAAATGGGTTTCATGTCGATGTAGGACTCCTAGTAGGATTAATCGGAGGATCCCTTGCGGTTGGCGATCGCAAGGGAAACAAATTATGTATCAAATATAACTATCAAAATACCAGTAAGTATCGGCGCTTGTGCGTAGAAACCGCCGCAATCGATCGTATTTTTCTAGCGACGCTGAGATTGCGTTCTCAACAGACCTGGAATTCAAGCAGTGAAATGGCTTTATAGCAATGTGCAATTGCGTCGATTTGCGATATTTCGGGCGTTATCCTAACTGCGTTGTCCCAAATTCGGGTTTAGATCGGATGATTAATACTGTATAGCCCTACGGGCTTGGGTTTGTGTGTAGACCCCGCGCGCCGCGCGGGGTCTACACACGTTCAGCATCCTAACGTGAGAGCGTAAGGCTATGTATAAAATATTTATTTTTAGGCATTAAGTACGTATTAATACGCAATTATTTGGCTTTAGTTCTGGATTGGGGCAGCGTTTTTTATCCCTCTTTAATCACGTCGAACAGAGACTAAGACGATTTTGTTGGCTCTATTGCCAGACCAGGCCAGCCCGCGTTCACCCAAAAAGGGTTCTATCGTCAGCGCAAAGCAAAAGCCTTAGTCGGAAACGATGAAGGAGATCGCCAGCAGCCACTTCACAGCGTCTGCGACTTGCAACAGGGACAGGGACGCTGCTGGCACTCTACTTCGTTCCGGCTGCCTACATCCTGGTAAAACGAGGCCAATCAAGACCAACCCATCCCCATCCAACCCCAGAATCCGATAGCCACTTCGTTTTGCATTGAGAAACGTGTGCAGCCAAATTTCTAAGAATCGGCAAGGGGATGATAGAGCCGCGTACAGAGGCCCATTGAAGGCGGTTTTTTCTGCTACCATCGCACTCCAGAAGCTGTCGAAAGAGGGAGATTTTGCTCGGTTAAGATCCGTCACGTAGCGTGGGTGGCTTACAGCATTGTGAGGCTCAACTCTGGCAAAAAGTCGTAGAGCTAATATCAATTCTTTGAAGTAAGGCTACAAATGAACCGGCTAGAACCCTTGCAAGGCTGCTGGCCATCAATCCAAAATCGCAAATCCAAAATCGAGAATTGGGATAATCCAGGTGCCAGACCTGATTGGGGAGAAGGAGCTTGATGAGATGCTGTGAGCTGCTCGCGAATTTCATCTGGGACTAAAATAACAATGGGGAAGACTCGCCAAAATCGGCAGGACCGGCTTAGAGGGTCGCTTCAGCGAAAAAATTGGAGTCACGTTACTCTGCCCTTTTTATCATTATCGGTGAACCATCGCTTCACGATTGCTAAGTTACAGGTAAACCACACAACGATGGGCAAGTAAAAATCGAGCGATTATGATTCATTTCGGCAGTCAGCACAGACCTATCATCGGAGTGTTACTTTTGGGCTTAGCCAGTTGTGGGAGAGGTGCTCTCCAGCGAGTGGTGTCGCTGCCTGGATACGGCAGAACTGATGGGGCTCGGCTCGGTTGAGCCATTTCCGGCCTTGAATTCGTTCTTCCAAAATCGCGCCAAAGGCCCTGAGCGTATCCAGCAGCTGCGGGAATTTATGGTCGACAACCGCAACGATGCTGGCGTTACGGTGCTGGTGACCCACTTTGTCACGATCGCCGGGATAGCTGGTGACGGTGTCTCATCGGGAGAACTAGTCGTGATGCAGGTCAATGACAATGAACCCGAAGTCGTCGAGCAAATTAGGCCGTTCTAGAGGATTTCGCTCCCGGTTAAGCGGTTGTTTCATCGAACCCATGTGCTAGTTGTCATACCATGGTGGCGAGCACCAAAGCCAGTGGATCCGCTTTTACATTATCTAGAGTTATTAAAGGGCGCTAGTCAATGAAGAAGTTAGATTGACTCATTTAGCAAAATTTTGCGGTTCGTGAATCTGGATGAAGCTAAGCCGAGGTTACAGCGCTCAGATGAGCATTCAATGTTACGATAATCGCTATTGATGTGGCGATCGCCCTGCAACCCAAGACCGTTTCTTTCGGAGTATTCCCTAATCTTTAGATGATAGTTCACTGGCTACAGCAAACGAGTGACCAACAACCACATATCGGTTATCTTTGAGGAGAAAAATCGTAGCTGGCCTTGTCAGGTGCGATGAGCGTCAATTGGTTATATAAATTTATATATAGCAATTTGCAAGGGCATCAAGTCTAGAAATGGTGGTGTAGTGCAGCATGCCCTGCACCACCATGCTTAACTCAAGCGCATACCGCTATATCAATCCCAGATGGATTCAAATCCATACTTTTGCTCGGCTATTGTTCAAAGAAATGGTAATAGCTGAGGATTCGTCATCCCATCTATTTTCGCTAGACAGCGTATGGGTTCCTTCTATATGACTAGATAGCGTAGTTTCTCTAAACATTTCTCTAACACTTGATTTAGATTTATCGTGTACCATCTATGCGTTCTTATTTAGCTGCTGCGGTTCAAATGAATAGCTTGCCTGACATCCATAAAAATTTAGCTCAGGCTGAAGATTTAATTGATTTGGCGGTGAGGCAAGGAGCAGAACTGGTCTGCCTCCCAGAGAATTTCTCGTTTCTTGGGGATGAGTCGAAGAAGCTTGATGAAGCAGTGGCGATCGCCCAAGAAAGTGAGAGCTTTCTCAAGACGATGGCTCAGCGCTACCAGATTACGCTGCTTGGAGGAGGGTTTCCTGTTCCAACTAACGACAACAAGGTCTATAACACAGCCCTCTTAGTTGGTTCTAACGGCAAAGAACTGGCTCGCTATGAAAAAGTTCATCTCTTTGATGTCAATCTGCCCGACGGTAATACCTACCAAGAATCGCACACCGTCCTCTCTGGAACGCGATTTCCGCCGGTATACCCGTCTAAAGATCTGGGAAACTTAGGGCTCTCGGTCTGCTACGATGTTCGCTTTCCCGAGTTATATCGCTACTTGTCTCAAATGGGAGCAGAGGTGCTGTTTATCCCGGCAGCGTTTACGGCCTATACCGGCAAAGACCATTGGCAAGTACTTCTCCAAGCCAGAGCGATCGAAAACACCTGCTATGTGATTGCCCCTGCTCAAACTGGCAAGCACTATGCGTTGCGTCAATCTCATGGTCACGCAGTGATTATTGATCCGTGGGGTGTTATTCTCGCTGATGCTGGCGATCAACCCGGAGTGGCGATCGCCCCTATCGACCCGTCTCGGCTGACTCAAGTGCGTCGGCAAATGCCGTCTCTGCAACATCGCGTCTTCATCTAACCCAAACTATATAGCGATCCTAAATCGCTTGTGAGTTGTGTGTGAGCGGTGGGGCGGCGCCCGCCCCACCGCTCACAACCCATCTGGGATTGCTTATAGCCATGTGCGCGTCAAGTACAGAAACGGTGGTGTGGGACGCGCCGCGCCCCACACCACCGGACTTAACTCAAGCGCATACCGCTATAGCCCTACGGGCTTAGGTTTGTATATACGTTCAGCGTCTTAACGCGAGAGCGTAAAGCTATATATCCAATCTATGAACTGGAATATCATCACCTGAAGGCAGGGAGTGCCGCCCTGTAGGATAAAACAACCCCGTCGGAAACTGGCGTCGAGGTAGATTGCATCACAAAACGCTATTCACCGATTCTCGTTGTGATTCCTGATTTAGCACTCCTATGAATATGATCCTCTTGCTAACGGCTGGTGTGATTACTGTGCTTGTCTCAGCTTGGTTAGTCGAAGTTCTAAAAGACACTGCCCAAACGGCGATCGCCATTGGGCTGATCGTGCTAATCGTGTTGATTTTGTTTGGCATTCACCCCAGCGATATCCTCCAGCAAATCAGAGATCTCCTGCCAGTTTAGCCAGCGCATCTTTCACTCCAGCAGGCAGGCGACGCATCACTTTCCCCTGTTCTCGATCAACAGGAACCAACGTGACCTGGGCAGTCACGTAAAGATGGTTCTGATCAGGAGACTGAATTTCATAATCCCACTTGAGCCGCACCCCGGCAATGGGCTGCGTGCGAGTTTTAATAATTGCCTCCGCTCCCATGAGAAGCGGTCGATGATAGCGAATTGAAAGGTCAATGACAGGTAAATCACACCCAATCGCAACCAGATCGGCAAAGCTGATGCCGAGCGATCGCAAGCATTCAACGCGCGCCTCCTCCATCCAAGCAATATACGATCCGTGCCATACGACACCTGCATAGTCAGTGTGATGAGGTTGTGCTCGGACAAGATACTCAAACCAATTCGTATTGAGCAATCGAGGTGAATTTTGAACCTCGTTCGATGAAAGCTGGTGCTGCATAGGTCGACAGTTCAACTCTTGACTAATTTCACTCTTGACTAATTCAACTCTTGACTATACAGATCCTAAATTGCGCCTATTTCTAGCCTAACTATTCTCCGTGGGGAACAGTCCAGATTTTGGGCTGGAAGGGATTCGAACTGGGCACATCCCAATTTTGCGAACAATCCTCTCTCATGACTAAATTCTGGCGCTAATTCGGGTTTATTTGGGTCAACCTTTTCGATCCATTTATATCGGTTTAGCAGAGTCTTTTTCTATTGTGAACTATTGAAAATTATGTATTTTTACTTGACATGCGTCTAGAGATATTGGTGGGGCATGTTGATACAAATCAAAAATTATGAAATCAGGATGATAAACCGCATAAAGGCATTGACGCAGCGGTATGATTTGTTTAATAAGGTTGTCCTCAAAAGCCAATTTATAATCCTAGATTGAAGGGATTTAAGTGTTACCAATTGAAGCCATTGATGATTGATTATCCGTACATAGTTTAGGGATTGGACATATGATAAAAATGGAAAAGATTCTGCTAGCTGATTCGGGAACCGGGCAGTCTGAAGCGATGCTCAAGTTCTTGATGGATATTCCCTTACTTCAACGCGCAACCGTTACTATCCTGCACGTAGTTCCTCCCCAAGTGACGGCTGAAGCAATGACCAGCAAATGGGAAGAAGGCGGCAAAACATTGGCTCGCGCTATTCAATCCCTCCAGCTCGACACTGACCAAGCGGTTGCCATGCTCCGGGAGGGCGATCCCAAAAATGTCGTGTGCAAAGTCGCGGAGGAAGTTGATGCAGACCTGATCATCATGGGGTCACGGGGGCTTAAGCGGCTCCAGTCTATTTTGGAAAATTCAGTGAGTCAGTATGTGTTCCAGCTTGCCTCTCGTCCAATGCTGCTGGTTAAAGACGATATCTATGTGAAGAGAATTCGTCGAGTTCTTGTTACGATGGATCGTTCAGAATCAGCACAGCAGGCGCTACAGCTTGCGTTGCCCTTGATGCGAGACATCAAGGGGGGAGAGTTGGTGCTGGTTCACGTCAATCCTGACTTAAAAACGATCCCAGATCAGCCCACTGGCAATCCTGAAAACGATCCCGTGTTAGAACCTGCGGTGGCTGAAGCGAAAAAAATGGGCATCAAATATCGCTGTGAAGCACCTGCAGGTAAGCCAGGAGCTAGAATCTGTCAGCTTGCTGAAGACCTTGATATTGATTTGTTAGTGATGGGTTCTCCCGAACGCCGTCCTTCCATTGCCAAAGGGCTTCCTGACTTAGATCGGTTGCTGGGGCAATCTCTATCTGACTATGTTCGCGTGTATGCGCCATGCCCAGTGTTGTTGGTGCGTTTGCCGGATTAATCAAGCGAATTGCAGAAATGTGATGCCATTTTATTAAATTTGGGCGTTGCTGAATCTCGGTATGATGCGATTTGGTTCACTTCTCTAAAGGTGAATAGTGCATACTGTCGTTCGGCAACGTCAGATTTTTTGGTGGTTCATTTTGCTAATGAGCTATGTAATGAGCTATTAGAGAGGCGCCAGAAGAAAATTATCCTCTAGCGCCAAACGGTAGCTCAATATTTGACCAGCAAACTCGCTCGATGGACCGCCAACCTATTCATCTACTTGGCTTCTCTGCTTGCCGTTTGAATATAAAGGATAAGCAAGAAAACCGTCGGAACCAGCACGAATAAGATGCTGGCGACAAACCCTAAATCATTAACTTCCATGAGACCCAGCCTCTTAAATTCATCAAAACTATCGCAGACATCAAAAAATCCTATTCATTAGGATATCACTCTCCTACTCCGTAAGCACAATTTGGGATAGAGACGTAATTGCGAATCCCTGTAGCCAGTGCTTCGGATCATGAGTCACCTCACAACAATCACTTCTTTTTGGTTTGAGGCTTTGTGACAACAGTAACAGGGCCATTGACAATGGTCTGACACGCTAGTCGGTAACTATCAGGTCGCTTTTTGAGCTTTTGTTTTTCTGCTTCAGTTTTTGGAGAAAGATTCTCCATGCCCTCAACAATCTCGACGATGCAGGTTCCACATTGACCGTAGCCGCCGCAGTTCATTAGTTTGCCCTTGAGAGTGTAGAGATCAATTTGATTCTCAATTGCCTTAAGTCGTAAGTTTGCACCCTCGGCAACAATAACCTCTTGATCCTCATCACGAAATTTAATGCTGGTCATTACTTCCCTCTCCTCAAGGTCGCGTTGCTCTGCTTACATGCTTGCGATTGGCTAGGAGGCTCTAGCTTCGAAATACGTCTTTTAGTCTTTTACTAAGTGTTGTAAAGCTAGTCAGTTACACCTCTTAATGAAGACTACCGGATACCGTTGTACCTCAGCAACAGGTTGTACCGACTCTCTAAATTAGAGTTGTGGTCCAGGCAATAAAGAACAAGACGTTTAAGGCGAAAACATCCTCATAATAAGATGACTGCTACACATCAGCGCGATTTCTCATCTAATCGGCATGTAGATGAGAGGCGATCGCCATTCGCCTGATTAGAGCGTCGCAACTGACCAAAAAAATCGGTTTTGTTATCCTAATCGACTTCCACAATGGCAAAATAAGAGAGTCTGCGCCGTGAACAAAATTGAATCGGTTTCTGAAGCGTCTTCATAAAACTTGAAATCGAGAGCGGTTTTATGGAACACTTCTTTATACACTTTCATTTTTATAAGCGTATTGTCCAACCACTCTAGCAGGCGGCTTCATACGTCGCATGTGGGGTGTGGCGAGTCAGTTCCTGGCTCTTGGCGATCGCTTAGCTGATAGGCTTGTCAGTGTCAGGCACCTTAATAAAAGGCTGAATTTAGCATTGAAACACTATTAGAGGAGGAGCGTAGTCGATGGGACTACCTTGGTATCGAGTACATACAGTCGTTCTGAATGATCCAGGACGACTGATTTCTGTACATTTGATGCACACGGCTCTGGTTGCTGGGTGGGCTGGCTCAATGGCTTTGTATGAGCTAGCTATCTTTGATCCGAGCGACCCCGTCCTGAACCCCATGTGGCGTCAGGGCATGTTTGTACTACCATTCATGACACGCTTAGGTGTCACCGAGTCTTGGGGAGGTTGGAGCGTTACCGGAGGTCCTGCTGCTGATCCAGGATTCTGGTCATTTGAAGGCGTTGCTGCCGCCCATATCGTATTGTCAGGTTTGTTATTCCTAGCGGCTTGCTGGCACTGGGTATATTGGGATCTTGAGCTATTCCGCGATCCTCGGACGGGCGAACCCGCTCTTGATCTTCCCAAAATGTTTGGCATCCATTTGTTCCTGTCTGGGCTGCTTTGCTTTGGCTTTGGCGCATTTCACCTGACCGGGCTGTTTGGTCCGGGTATGTGGGTTTCTGATCCTTACGGCCTAACTGGGAGCGTGCAACCCGTCGCGCCCGCGTGGGGACCTGAAGGTTTCGACCCGTTCAATCCAGGCGGGATTGTGGCCCATCACATTGCTGCCGGAGTCGTTGGCATTATTGCTGGACTCTTTCACCTAACCGTGCGTCCGCCTGAGCGCTTATATCGAGCTCTGAGGATGGGGAACATTGAAACCGTCTTGTCTAGCAGTATCGCGGCGGTGTTTTTTGCCGCGTTTGTGGTCGCTGGAACCATGTGGTACGGAAGCGCAGCCACTCCGATCGAATTGTTTGGTCCAACCCGCTATCAGTGGGATAGCGGCTACTTCCAGCAAGAGATCGATCGCCGAGTCCAGACTGCTCTTGCTGAAGGTGAGAGTAAGGCAGACGCCTGGGCAACCGTTCCAGAGAAGCTTGCCTTCTATGATTACGTAGGCAACAGCCCCGCAAAAGGTGGGTTGTTCCGCGTCGGTCCGATGAATAACGGAGATGGAATTGCTCAGAGCTGGTTAGGGCATCCGGAGTTTAAAGATGCAGAGGGGCGAATGTTGACGGTTCGTCGCCTGCCCAATTTCTTTGAAACATTCCCAGTTGTGTTGACCGACAAAGACGGCATTGTTCGCGCTGACATTCCGTTCCGTCGAGCTGAATCGAAATATAGTTTTGAGCAAGTTGGCGTAACGGCGACCTTCTATGGTGGAGACCTAAACGGTCAAACGTTTGATGATCCGGCATTGGTGAAGCAGTTTGCCCGCAAAGCTCAATTGGGTGAACCCTTCTCCTTCGATCTAGAAACGCTGGGGTCAGACGGTGTGTTCCGAACAAGTCCACGGGGATGGTTTACCTTCGGACATGCAGTCTTTGCACTGTTGTTCTTCTTTGGTCATATTTGGCATGGGTCACGGACGCTGTTCCGAGACGTATTTGCTGGAATTGACCCAGATTTATCGGAAGAACAGGTCGAATGGGGCTTCTTCCAAAAAGTGGGTGACAAATCAACCCGCCGCGAAGAGCCTATCTAAATCGTTGCGTTGCACCGTTGTGCCCGCGTAACGATGCAGTCAGGAGAGAGAATGGTCTTTTTGAGCCAGCAGAAAAGGTAGCTCATTAGACCATTCTTTCGTTTAACTAGTAAACTATTAGTAGTTCGACTCTTGGGGAGCTTACACAGATGGAAAGTGTTGCATATATTCTTGTTTTGGCTGGTGCGATCGGCGTGCTGTTTTTCGCGATCGCCTTTCGTGAACCCCCTCGTATCAACAAATAGGCGTACAACAATTGCTTGAATCATTCGGTTTCAAGCTCATTGACTGTTGCTACTGTAGCCCATGCAGTATTTCGTGAATTGCCTGAGGTTGCTCCATGTCCTAGCATCATGGCAGATAGAGTTCTAGGAGATGTGAGCATTTTCTCAGGCTTTTCATTTGCAATCTTGCTGCTAAGGTGCTACTTTGGCAAATCGTATCCCTAAAGCGGCATTTATCTGCTTTAGCTAGTTGATTCCTTTTTGCCCAGAGGGCGTTGATCATGCGATGTCCATTTTGCCAATTTCCAGATAATCGAGTACTGGAATCACGCTCAGCCGAGTCTGGCCAGAGTGTTAGGCGGCGACGCGAATGCTTAGAATGCAAGCGCCGCTTCACTACGTATGAGCGCATCGAGTTTGTGCCGATTACAGTAATTAAGCGAAATGGCGATCGGGAATCGTTTGATCGATCAAAGCTTCTTCGAGGGATTGCGCGAGCCTGCGAGAAAACCGGAGTTCCTCCGATTTATCAGGAAAACTTGGTCGATGAGATTGAAGCTGAGTTGCAGCAGCGATCGCTTCGTGAGGTTGCTAGCAATGAGATTGGTGAGCTCGTTCTACATCACTTACAAAACTTAAATGAGGTTGCGTACGTTCGATTTGCTTCAGTGTATCGCCAGTTTCAAGGGATTCGCGATTTTGTAGATGCTTTGAATCACTTGCAGCAAACCTCTGAGCAAGACATCCCAGACAACACGACTGAGCAAGACTTGACACCCGAATCAAATTCATCCGCACATGGCGATCGCCAGCCTTCAATTCATTGACTTTACCCGTTGGGCGCTAAATTTACAAAGAGCCTCGCCTCTTCTTGAGATATGAAGATATATAAATAAATATATCTTTATGTTCTGGGTGCGCCATTAAAGGTTAGGATGATACATTTGGGGAACAGGCCATTTGGGCGATTTGTTGACGTCATCCATTCGTTATCAGATCGCTTAGAATGAGATCTACGCAAGTCTGATGCAGTGGTCTGCAGTTAGATGTTCACGCGTCTCAAGGAAACTAAAATTTACGGAGATAATCAGTAGGAAATTCTTAGCATGGTCAATCAGGAAAAGCCAGATATCGGTTTTACTCACGAAGATTTTGCAGCCTTGCTCGATAAATACGACTATCATTTTAGTCCTGGTGATATCGTGCCTGGTACGGTATTCAGTCTTGAGCCAAGGGGTGCGCTGATTGACATCGGTGCTAAGACAGCAGCCTATATCCCGATTCAGGAGATGTCAATTAACCGAATCGATGATCCTGATGAGGTCTTGCAGTCCAACGAAACTCGCGAATTTTTCATCCTGACTGATGAGAATGAAGATGGTCAATTAACGCTTTCAATTCGCCGAATTGAATATATGAGGGCTTGGGAACGAGTTCGCCAGCTTCAAACTGAAGATGCAACCGTTCGCTCTGCCGTATTTGCGACAAACCGGGGCGGCGCCTTGGTGAGAATTGAGGGGCTTCGAGGGTTTATCCCAGGTTCTCATATCAGCACCCGAAAGCCCAAAGAAGACTTAGTCGCCGAAGAACTGCCCTTAAAGTTTTTGGAAGTCGATGAAGATCGTAATCGCTTAGTCCTGAGCCACCGTCGGGCCTTGGTTGAGCGTAAAATGAACCGCCTTGAAGTTGGTGAAGTGGTGATAGGAGCGGTTCGCGGTCTGAAACCCTATGGTGCATTTATCGATATCGGCGGTGTGAGCGGCCTGCTACACATTTCTGAAATTTCTCACGATCACATCGATACTCCGCACAGTGTGTTCAATGTAAATGACGAAGTGAAAGTCATGATCATTGATTTGGATGCTGAACGAGGGCGCATTTCGCTCTCCACTAAGCAACTCGAACCTGAACCCGGAGATATGGTCAAAAATCCGGACCTGGTATACGAAAAAGCTGAAGATATGGCTGCTAAATATCGGGAGCGCATGATGCAGCAACAGCAAGCTCAATCGGGCGAACCCGTTAGCGCGTCTGATGAATCGGCTAATTCTGATGAATCGGCTAATACAGATGAGGTTGAGGTATCTGCAACAGAAGAAGCAGAATAAAAAGTCAAGCTTCGACATCGCCAAACTAACCCATATGACAAACGTTAGCCTGGTTGATTAACAGGAGGGCAAATAGCTCCTCCTTTTTTGTTGTGTAGAAGGGGTACGATGTCCTGTGGTTACGCTTCGATGCAATACCAAAGATTTTCATAATATCCAGGCCGTTTTGTTTGACAAAGATGGTACACTGGCAGACTCTTACGAATTTCTACGGAGTTTAGGCCAAAAGCGATCGCGCCTGATTGATGCTCAGATACCAGGGGTTCAAGAGCCCTTGCTCATGGCATTTGGCATCGATAACAGCAATATGAATCCTGCTGGGCTGCTAGCCGTCGGTACCCGAATCGAGAATGAAATTGCAGCGGCTGCATATGTGGCAGAAACCGGACGAGATTGGATTGAATCTCTCAACATCGTGCGCAATGCCTTTGAAGAAGCCGATCGATACATGAACTCCAAGGCAGAGCAAACGCCCTTGTTTGAGGGTGCGATTGACTTGCTCATGCAATTGTCACACGCAGGATTGAAGCTGGGCATTCTGTCCTCCGATACAACCCCTAACGTCAACGAGTTTGTCAACCACTATCGATTAGAATCACTCGTTCAGCTTCAAATGGGAGTAGATAAGGGTCCTGCGAAGCCCGATCCGCGCCTAGCCGATCGGGCATGTAAGGCCCTTATGGTTTCACCTCAGACAACTCTATTGATCGGAGACTCCCAAGCCGATATTCAGCTTGCTCATGCTGCTAAGATGGCAGGATGTATCGGAGTGACCTGGGGATGGAGTCGCTCAATTGATCTGACTCAGGCAGATGTTCTTGCGAATCAATGCAGCGACATTCGGATTGTTTGCTAACAATCACGACGATCAGACCGAGCTAAACCAGTCCCCAATGAATCCGTAGGAGGAGAATAAAATCGTTCATCTTCGTCTGAAGAATTCAGAATTGTGCTAATCTCCTTCCTAATGTTCCGATTTAAACTGATGTCTAGCCCGAAGCCTGAATTTTTTCTAAGAAAGTACCAGTTTGAGGGCTACGACGGTTAATCTAGTTGTCTTCATCTCTTATAGGAGAGGTTAGTTCAATTGTCTCGTCGTTATCTTTTTACATCTGAATCGGTCACCGAAGGCCATCCTGATAAGATTTGCGATCAAATATCAGATGCGATCGTTGATACCCTGCTTGCTCATGATCTAGGTAGTCGGGTCGCGGCTGAGGTTGTCGTCAATACTGGCTTAGTATTGATTACTGGCGAAATCTCCTCGAAAGCTCAGGTTAATTACGTCGATTTGGCGCGACACAAAATTGCTGAGATTGGTTACACTGATGCGACCAATGGATTTTCATCCGATAGCTGTTCGATTCTAATTGCCCTCGATGAACAATCTCCCGACATTGCTCAGGGGGTCAATCAGGCTCACGAAGCGAGAGAGAAAGCTAGTGATGAAGAGCTAGATACGATTGGTGCGGGTGATCAGGGCATCATGTTTGGTTTTGCCTGCAATGAAACCCCCGAATTCATGCCGATGCCGATCAGTTTAGCCCATCGAATTGCCCGGAAGCTATCGGCGGTAAGAAAGATGGGACAGCTTCCATATCTCCGACCAGATGGCAAAACTCAAGTCACTATCCTCTATGAAGATGGCCGTCCGATTGGGATCGACACGATTCTAATTTCAACCCAGCATACCCCAACAATCGGGGATATTGTTGATGACGCGGCTGTGCAGGCGAAGATTAGACAAGACCTATGGACCTACGTGGTTGAGCCCGTATTTGGCGACATTGATGTGAAACCTGATACCAATACGCGCTTTCTTGTCAATCCGACGGGCAAATTCGTGATTGGAGGACCCCAAGGCGATTCAGGGTTGACAGGGCGCAAAATTATTGTTGATACCTATGGCGGATATTCACGGCACGGAGGCGGCGCGTTTTCGGGTAAAGACCCCACCAAAGTCGACCGCAGCGCTGCCTATGCATGTCGATATGCGGCTAAGAATATTGTTGCCGCTGGCTTAGCAGAAAAGTGTGAAGTGCAGCTTAGCTATGCAATTGGTGTCGCTCGCCCCGTTAGCATCTTAGTTGAAACGTTTGGCACGGGGGTTGTTGAAGACGATCGCCTATTAGAGCTTGTTAAGCAGCATTTTGAGCTTCGTCCGGCTGGCATTATTCAAGCATTTGGGTTAACCAAACTGCCGGGTGAGCGAGGAGGGCGTTTTTATCAGGATGTCGCGGCATATGGTCATTTCGGTCGTCCCGATTTAGATTTGCCGTGGGAGCGGACTGATAAAGCTGCGCTGCTAAGAGATGCCGTTAGCTCAACGCTGTCAGGAGCGCCAGTGTCAGGGGCTTCGGTTTAATGACCGATTTAATATTAGTGCCCAATGACCTGTTCATTAATCCATCGGAGATACGGTTGTGAGCCTCGCAAGATGGGAATCGCAATAATTTCCGGCACCTCATAGGAGTGCAATTCTTGAACCTTGGCTTCGAGGGTTGTAAACTTCGACAGGTCTGTTTTGATGAAGAGTTGCCATTCATGATCCGTTTGAATCTCGCCTTTCCAGGTGTAGATTGATTGGATAGGCATCATACTCACGCATGCCGCGATCTGAGCCTTAATAAGAGCGTGGGCGATCGCGCTTGCTTCTTCTTGAGAGGGTGCAGTCACCATCACAACGCCATAGGTTCCTTCAGCCGTGACAAACGCGTTAGACGAGTCCAATTGATCGGTCATAGGTCATTTAGGTTGAATGCTTTGGAAACACCTGGGGAGTAATTGGATTCGTTGCGAGCAAGTCTAAGTATTGGCGAGTTGAATCAGTCATGCTGTTTCTAGAAATCTGAGCGCCTTCAATCTTTACACCCAGCAGCTTGGCATCGTCCAACTCTGCATTCGTCAAATCTGCTTTGCTGAGATCACTCCAGTCTAGATTGGCGCGAGTTAATGAGGCGTGAGATAGGTTTGCACCCGAAAGATTAGCGCCCTTCATCAGGACACCTCGAAGTTTAGCTTCACTGAGATTAGTCCACGCTAGGTTCGCCCCTTCTAAATTGGCGCCACTCAGTTTGGCTTGGCTGAGGTTAACTCCATTGAGATTAATGTGTCTCAAGTCCAAGCCGTTTAGATAGGCTCCCCTAAAATTGACATCATTCAAAAAGGCATCTTGAAGTACCGCACCGCTGAGCCTTGCCCTACTCAAATTTGCCCAGTTAAGATTGGCACGAGAGAGATTTGCGCCTCTCAGGTTGCTATCTGACAGGTTAGCGCCACAGAGATTAGCTCGCTCAAGCTGACTACTGCGAAGATTGACATGGCAAAGATTAGCTCCGCTAAGCTTTGCGCGAGCAAAGTTTGACATGACAAGGAATGAGCCAGTTAAATCGGCCTTGGTCAAATCAGCATTTTCAAAATTGGTATCACTCAGCTTCGCAAAGCGCAGATTGGCCCAGTTGAGAAATGCCTCAGCCACTGTGGAACCTGTTAAAAATGCTCGACTCAGGTCGACACCCATTAGGTTCGCTCCGGTCAGATCAACTCCGATGAGTGTGACTCCACTGAGGTTGACACCTCTCAAATCTACGCCAACAAAGTCTCGGCGTCCTGCATCATACTGTTTGAGTAGATAGCTGGCATCCATGCGGTATGAATCCCTTTATGCGTTGAAACATCTATGATGACGACGGCACCAATATGGGTAAACCGCGTCCGGCTCGAAGTCTGGAGCTTTTCTTACCTAATCTCCCCAGGCAAACTCCGCCTTCTTGTAGAGACATGAACTAACGGTACTGATTTTAGATTTCCCTTATGTCCTACGTTAGGACAGAGCACTGGGCTCTAGAGGAACTCTTAAGATTGCTTGACGTATTGGTAAAAAACGAAAAGTAAGAAACGCCGACCCACATCTGAATCATGCCTGGAATCGTGATGGAAACGAGGATTGGTGTAAAAGGACAATGTTACGTTTTTTTACGCAAACGACACCGTCAAACTTGCACCATTCTGTCTGAGCCACTCCTTTCTCTCACGGTAATCCGGCATGACCGGGTCGACCTCGTTTCAGAAAGGGGCGTTGTGATTGCGGTGATAGAAATAGCAGGGTTTATGCACCGCGATGTAGTCGATGATTTGTGGGGGGCCATCATGCACTTCCAATGAAAATTGAGCCAGCCGCTGGTGCTATGGCCTAGCGATCGCCCATGTCTTTGATATGTCTTTGACCTTAATCCCTGTGGCCTCGACGCCGACGTTTGGAGCGAAATAGTTGACCCGGTTGCAAAACCGTTGCTGCCCCTTTTCAGCAAAGTAATTCAGCAAAGTAATTCAGCAAAGTAGGCTGCACATGCCTGGTTGGCCGCTGTGGCGCCGGTCCGTCTTAAGAACACTCCTTGAATACCGGAATACTGATGTCACGCGTAAAACTGTCACTCATAAACTCAGGGAATGAGAATTTCTTTGACGACTTTGTCATCTTTGGCGATCGCCAAACTTCGACCCTTCTGTTTTTCTTCTTGAGCAATTCCATAAATTGCTAACCCAGTGCGCAACACATCTGCCATGTTTTTGCCTGCCTCATCCGCTAATTTTTGAAGCAAATCATACGATTCAGGAGATAGGTCTAAATTCAGTCGCTTTTTTTTGGCAGCAGACATAGTTGACTTGTTTTTTTCTTACTAGACGACACTTAATGCATACAGTCATTAAAAATCGCTCACTTCCATCAGCTGCTAAGCTGAGGAGTTGAGCACACAAATTTAATTGAACCCAACTGGTATTAAATCATACCAATATTGGCTTCATGCATATTCAAGCATAATAGCAGATTGCCTTTTTAGATGTCCATTTTGTGGGGTATGCATCACTGAATCTTTATGAACTTTAATATGGTTTTCACACAGCATTCAGGCAGTTATTTATATATATCTTTTAATTAAATTTTGTGGGATTAAGTCAAAAAAATTCGCTCCTGATGATATCAGAAGCGACGAGGGAAAGCATTGAATACCTTGACCTTATTCGCTAATCTTATCTACCAAAGAGCGCCGACCAACAGGCTCCCACAAAAAATAAGGCAAAGGTGGCAACGATTGTTCGACCGAGAAACGTCATAAACGCGTCTGCCGGAAGCTTGACTCCACATAGGAGTAGTACAAGGTGCAGCACAATAAACGACAGCGATCCGAGATAAATTCCTTTGACAAGCCAGCCTGCCATTCTAAGGCAGAAATTGTCTGACGATGGATTTTGGTTGCTCATGATGGTTGCTCCTGGGGCTCTTAGCCAAGACGGCTTCGGGGATCGATCAACGCATAATTTCAACACACCTCACACCATGAAGTTTTTGAAATATTTATCAGTTGTGTATGATTTGCTTAATTGTCAACTATCTTATACACAAATTTTGTGTATTTCAAGGTGAAATGTTTATCCTAGCAGTCCATGTCGATCCCAGATCCATTTCAACCCATGATGGCTGAACGATTTGAGACATCTTCAGAAAGACTGATGAAGAATCAGTCGATTGCCTGCAGGATCGTAAGCGTAGACTTCTCGACCATGAGATGCCGTTGAGATTTCATACGGGAGCGAACACCCAAGGTCGGTCACCCAGGCGATCGCCTCGTCAAGATTATCAACGTCAAAGCAGAGGCTCATGGCTGCGCCAGCCGGATCACCAAATTCGGCACGGTGCTCAGATTTGGGATTAAAAATACCGATACGCAATCCCGCGATTTGAAATTCGGCATAGGCGTTCGGTAGATAGGGATGGGGGGAGGCATTCAGGAGCTGGCTGTAAAACTGTACAAGCGTTTCAAATAAGGGAGTTGCAAGAGTAATCCATGCGGAGGTGCACTGTAAAGACATGGCGTGTTCTTGAATTTTTTCTTTAAATTAATCCGTATGAACTGATCTGACTGAATCTATAGCAATGTGCGCGTCAAGGACAGAAACGGTGGTGTGCGGCGCGCCCCACACCGCCATATTTAACTCAAGCGCATACCGCTATATGTGAACGTGCCATAGTTGCCATTGAAATCATCCCCGATTTTGAAGAGCCCGCGCTAGTCTGAGGTTGGAATGAAACCTGCATCTTGTTTGCTTGAAATAGCAATCCTAAATCAATCCCGAATCAATTGTGGGAACACCCAAAGAGGTTTGGGGACGAGCTCTCCAAGTAGAACACGTAAACGACATTGGTTTTGAAGTCGAGCATTATCAAAGATTGAATCAAAGGTTGAATTAAAGGTTGAATTGAGAGGAAAATTGCCATGGTTACAGCGGTATCACCATCAGCTGCATCTCAGTCGATTGAGTCCTATCTCGGCGATGAAGCAGAAAGTTTATTGTCTTATACGGCTAACGTTCCTAAAGAGATGCTCCATCTCCCTGGATCAGACTGGGTTGACCGCATTTTTGCTCAAACTGACCGCTCGCCCCAAGTATTACGAAGTCTGCAACAGCTTTATTCCAGCGGTCGGCTTGCCAACACCGGATATCTTTCAATTTTGCCTGTAGACCAAGGCATCGAGCATTCGGCGGCTGCTTCATTTGCGCCCAATCCGCTGTATTTCGATAGTGAAAATATTGTCAAATTGGCGATCGCAGCAGAGTGTAATGCAGTTGCTACTACGCTCGGAGTGTTGGGTAGCGTGTCTCGTAAGTATGCTCACAAGATTCCGTTTATCGTGAAGCTAAATCATAGTGAGATGCTGACCTTCCCCAACGAATATGATCAAATTATGTTTGGCTCGGTTGAGCAAGCCTGGAACCTAGGAGCCGTTGCGGTAGGCGCCACCATTTATTTTGGTTCGCCAGAGTCGAGTCGGCAAATTCAGGAAGTGAGTCGGGCATTTGCGCGTGCCCATGAATTAGGTCTAGCGACGATTTTGTGGTGTTACTTGCGTAACAGCGCGTTTAAGCAAGATCAGGATTATCAAGTGTCTGCCGACCTTACCGGCCAGGCAAATCATCTCGGTGTCACGATCGAGGCAGATATTATCAAACAAAAGCAGCCCGAAAATAATGGAGGCTATGGGGCGATCGCCCAAGCAACGGGTCAAAGCTACGGCAAAACTGACAAACGGATATACACAGAGTTAACCAGCGATCATCCCATCGACCTGACGCGCTATCAAGTCCTCAACTGCTATGCAGGACGGGCTGGGCTCATTAATTCGGGCGGGTCATCGGGAGATAATGACTTTGCTCAAGCCGTTCGTACAGCCGTGATCAATAAGCGTGCTGGGGGCTGCGGATTAATTTCAGGACGTAAAACATTCCAGCGTCCGATGGAAGAAGGCATCAAACTCTTCCATGCCATTCAAGACGTGTATTTATCATCCGATGTGACGATCGCCTGACAACGATTATGTTGCTATCGCAATTCTAGATGGGTGATGAGCAGTGGAGCGGGCGGCGCCCACCCACTGCTCAAACACAATTCACAAGCGATTTAGGATCGCTATACGACGGGTAGCATGCTTGAATTGGAATAAAATCAGCGCTGAGCTAATCGGCTCGTTGCGATAGATAGTATCGAGGGACGTAGCACTGCTATGTCCCTTATGTTAGTCATATATCTAGGCGATTGAGTTGAATAGTCACTAGATCGGCATTGGATGATATTGGGGAGTAATTATGAAACTGGCCGCACGAATTGAACACGTTGCACCGTCGTTAACGCTAGCAATTTCTGCAAAAGCGAACGCAATGAAAGCAGATGGTATCGATGTATGTAGCTTTAGCGCAGGTGAGCCAGATTTTGATACACCCGAGCATATTCGTGCTGCGGCAAAGCAAGCACTTGATCAGGGCAAGACTCGCTATGGGCCAGCCGCGGGGGAGCCCAAGCTCAGGCAAGCGATCGCAGATAAGCTTCAGAGGGATAATACTCTGTGCTACGGAGCTGATAACATTATTGTGACAAACGGGGGGAAACAATCGCTCTACAACCTCATCCAGGTTCTCATTGAGCCTGGTGATGAGGTGATCATTCCGTCTCCGTATTGGCTGAGTTATCCCGAAATGGTGAAGCTAGCAGGGGGAACGCCAGTTATTGTTAAAACCGACGCCTCTACCGGGCTGCGTATTACCGCGGATCAACTTCAACACGCGATCACGCCCCAAACTAAGTTATTGATTCTCAATTCACCCTCTAACCCAACGGGGATGGTGTACACCCCAGACGAACTCCGGGCGATCGCCCGCGTCGTTGTAGACGCTGATATTTGGGTTGTTTCAGACGAAATCTACGAAAAGATCCTCTATGATGGCGCAGAGCACTTGAGCATTGGTGCCATTGGTCCTGAGATTTACAACCACACGCTAATCAGCAATGGCTTTGCCAAAGCATATGCGATGACGGGCTGGCGGATTGGGTATTTAGCTGGTCCGGAACCGATTATTAAGGCGGTTTCATCTCTTCAGGGACACAGTACTTCGAATGTTTGTACGTTTGCCCAGTATGGGGCGATCGCTGCCTATGAAGGGCCTCAAGACTGTGTACAAACGATGCTGTCTGCGTTTGCGACGCGACGACAGGTGATCATCGATGGGCTCAATTCAATGCCAGGACTGACCAGCCAAACGCCGAATGGCGCTTTCTATGTGTTCGCGAATATCAGTAAAACAGGGCTGTCATCCCTTGAATTTTGTGAAGCACTATTAGACGAAAAACAAGTTGCCGCAATTCCAGGCATTGCCTTTGGTGCAGATGATCACGTCCGGTTTTCCTATGCAACTGATCTAGAAACCATTCATAGAGGACTTGAGCGACTGTCTTCATTTGTTCAATCGCGACTCTAAGAAGGTGCTTTGAAGGGGACTGGCGGTTATAGACGCTTGCGGCTTCTCGAAGAGTAAACCGCGACTATACGAATAACGGGCGCGTTCGCGGGCGCCGACCCGGACTCCAGCAAAACCAAAGGTCTTAGAACCTGCGTTCGCGTAGCGTTCCGAAGGAACGCGTCTCTGTCAAGAGAACATTAGTCGCTAAAGCAACAAAGAGCAGGACTTTTAGAGCATCCGATCAGGAGTTGGGTCAGTCAACTGACTTCAATCACTATAGCGGTATGCGCTTGAGTTAAGTACGGTGGTGTGCGGCGCGCCGTACATCATCGTTTCTGTCCTTGACGCGCACATTACTGTAATAACGCAATTTACACGAACGAAAACTACTTCTGCGAGTTTTAAACCTGTTGCTCAATTCTCTGCAAAGATCCCCTGACATCTCTTGAATTAAGAATACGCCTTTTGACGGATAAAATCATAAGAAATATTAAATAGCTTAAATATGTCGAATAATTCACTACTTAATTCTATGGGGTCGGGAAAAAATCGAAACTTGTGACGAATTTAACGTTTGTATGATTGAGCGCGAAAGCAAAGCTTTAAGTCGGCTGTTTCTGCTGTCAAATGTTAATTTTCCCGATGATTTAGTGAATCTAACTAATCAGCTGTAGTACGAATTCAACGCAATTCTTCTATTGAATTTATCGCTAGGTTTGGTTGAATTCACCCCGTTTTTTGAATGATCAGGCTCCATCTCGCGCGAGTTCTAGAAACTCTTTAACAGAGATTGAAAGCTTTGAATAGAAGCAGTTTGGAACGGCTCTATTTAGCGAGACTGCTTGAATGTGCTGCCTGATTTTAGCCGATGACAATTGAAGTTTGCTATCGCTTGAGATTTGCGCTCAATTGGATAGTTGAAAGTTAAAGCATTTTGTAGCTTACAAGGATGAAATTTATGATGTTATCGACACTAGCATCGCTGCCACCAGAGCTGTCATACAGCCAATTTAGTTTGGTTTACAATGGCTTTTCGCTTTGCATTGCTGCAATGATTGCAGCAGCTCTTTTCTTTTTTAATGCGAAATCGTTGGTTAGCGAAAAGTATCGCCCTGCCATACTCATCTCAGGTGTGATTGTCAGCATTGCTGCATATCACTACTTCCGAATTTTTGGGAGTTGGGAGGCGTCATATAACCTCCAAGAAGGTGTTTATTTGGCAACGGGTGAACCCTTCAACGATGCCTATCGATATGCAGACTGGTTGCTAACGGTGCCTTTGCTACTTGTCGAAGCAGTAGCAGTTCTTGCACTTTCAAAGAAAGTGGCTCGTCCGCTGATCGTTAAGCTAGCAGTCGCCGCCGTTTTGATGCTGGTGACTGGGTACCCTGGCGAAATTGCTAACGACATTATGACGCGTGCAATCTGGGGAGCCGTTAGTACGATCCCGTTTGCGTATATTTTGTATGTGTTGTGGATAGAACTTGGCAAGTCTCTCGATCGGCAGCCTGAAGGCGTTACGTCTGTGGTTGGGAGTATGCGGTTGCTCCTACTCCTATCGTGGGGAGTATACCCAATTGCATACGTGCTACCGGAGTTGGGCATTGCTGGAGCGAATGCATTAGTGGGTGTGCAAGTCGGTTATACCATTGCTGACTTGTTAGCAAAGCCAGTTTTCGGACTACTAGTTTACACCATTGCCCGCATTAAAACTCAAGCAGACGTCGATGGATCTGGCGATCGCATGCAGGATACTTCTGCTGGTGATTCGCGAGAGTTGGCAGGCGTCAGCAATTAAGGGCTCAATCGCGCCTTATTCGTCTCCCGTAGGCATTAGCCTACGGGTCATTTATGTAGACATCCACTACGCGCTTATCTGGTTTTTCAAAACCTGTTTCTCAATCTGTTACTCAACGCAATTGCTTCCATCGTCTAATGACATTCCAACAGCAGTCTCATCAGTCTTCAGCATCCATCCTTCAACTGATTTATCAGCTTTTTCTCAATGGGTTGATCTACTCCAACATTTGGGTCGCTGCTAGCATTGCATCTTTAGTGTTCTTTGTTCAAGATACGTTAGGCATTGCCATTGAGTGGCATCCGGCATTGCTCATTTTCACAGCGGCGTTGATTCCCTACAATCTCGATCGCATTGCAGATGCATATGTCCAAAAAATTCCTGATCCGGATGCCCAGGCATACTTTCGAAATGGTTGGGGATGGGGCATGACGGCGATCGCCGTCTTGGGCACTGCAATTCTGCTCTACGATGCTCCTCACCCCGTTCCGCTCGTCAGCTGCGGGGGATTAGTTCCTCTCATTTACGGCATTCCCCTCTTCCCAATGCGTCGCGAACAGGGATTACGGTGGTATCGCCTTAAAGATATTCCAGGATCTAAAGCCTGGATTGTGTGTGGAACGATTACCTACGCACTAATTGCGGTTCCGCTGGCGTATGCCCAAATGCCGTTGAGTTTATCTGCTGGACTAACCGCATTATTTTTGCTGATTTTTGTGGGCACCAATTCTCATCTATTCGATGTTCGAGATTTAGAATCTGACCGAAAAAAAGGTGTCCTCACGCTGCCGTTGCTAGTCGGAGTCACCAGAAATCGGATAATTTGGTCTGTCTTAAATCTGCTGCTGCTGCCTATTTTGGGATGGGGTTGGCGGCACGACTTGGCGATTCCGACGCCTCTAGTGGCGATCGCCATGATTGTCATGAATAGTATCTTCGTTTGGACTATTACTCCAAAAACGCCCAGATCCGTTTACAGCATCGGGATTGATGGCGCATTATTTGCCCCCAGTTTACTCGTCTGGATTTCTAATGCCATCTCGTAACTTAGCTGGTAACTTAGCTGGGCGCTACTGATTTGATAGGTGAATGTTTGATAGGTGAATTCCCGTAGGACACCTTGACGGTGTAAAACAATCTTCTGAAAACGAACGTTCACGGCGTTACCTGAGTGTCGTATGGAAGACTTTTCCACGTTTGGGTGACAAGTTCGCTTAACCAGCAGCGGACTTCCCAATTCAAGATGCGATCGTCAGCCAGAACCTCAGCAGTCAACTCTTCTAATGATTGACCGTTCGATCGAGCAACTCGAATCACACCGGCGATCGCCGCGGCAACAATCTCTTCGTCAATGGGTTTTTGGCGAAGAGCTGCTATTTGTTGGGGGTTCTCTGGAATGGGATAATTCATAGTTGTCACAAATGTATGCACTCCCTGAAGAAATATGAGAATCCTGTAAAGTTTTTTAAGAGTTGATCCGTATTGAAGGGAAGTTTAGCGCAATTTGTGAATCAGTCGCATCTGCTTAGTCAGGTCATTGGTGTCAAGGTTTAAAAATCATCAAAAAAATCATCAAAAATGAGAGAAATTCTCTATATAGAAATTCCTACGCCCGAAACTGATGCAGTCCGAGACTGGCTTCAGCACACGTTTGAGCCCTACACCGGGCAAAAAACGCTGACCCCTGACGGGATTCGTCTCGGGGTTGCGACCTCCAAGATGCCAGTAGGCGTGATCAAGGATTCAGATTCTCAGCGCCAATCGCCCGTTTCAGAGCTATCTATATTTATCTGGTCTGTCCAGCGGACGACCTATCTCAAGGCATTCCGATGGGCTGCTGCCCCTCTCCCCAATGAGCAGCAAATTATTCAACAGCTTCGAGCAGACATCCATCGACAGTTTCCTCATCGCTACCCCAGTCCTCCTGCAATTGATCCCAAGGAATCTATCTTTGATGCGCTGGCACCTTACTATCCCAAAACGGTGCGCTATTTTCGCAAAATGCCCAACGGAGACTATGATCTCAAACGGGTGTATTGGTGGGAACAGCGCTGGCGCGACGGAGTGTGCAACCCAAAGCAGCCAAAGCAGGTTATTTTTTCAGTCGTTGAACAGGGGGAACAGCATCCGCTCCAGTCTCCTGAGTTTTCTAATCTGGGATCGGCAGAATCGCCCACCTACGATTTGATTTATGTGGGAGGTGCCCTTGGCGTCATTCATGCTGCGGTGATGGCGCGTTTAGGATATCGAGTAGTGCTGCTTGAGCGGCTTCCCTTTGGACGTATGAACCGTGAATGGAACATCTCACGGGACGAATTTCAAAGCCTAATCGATTTAGGGCTGTTTACCATAGATGAGTTTGAGCACATCATCGCCCGCGAATATCTAGATGGATTTCATAAGTTTTTTGATGCCAATAATCCGCCCCAGGCAAAAGCGCCAATTTTGCATACGCCGACGGTTTTGAATGTGGCATTAGATGCGGAACAGTTGCTTCGCATCTGTGGCGAAAAGTTTAGGGCAGCAGGCGGTGAAATCTGGGATGAGACTGAATTTATCAAGGCAGACATGAGCCCCACTCAGGTCACGGTGTATGCAAGCCATCTGCCAACCCAAACCGCCAAGTTAGCAACAGGACGAGTCCTGGTGGATGCGATGGGTACAGCGTCGCCCATTGCCTGGCAGATTAACGGAGGACGAGCATTCGATAGCGTTTGCCCAACAGTTGGAGCGGTGGTTAATGGTGGGTTTAAGCCGGGTGTCTGGGATTCTCGCTACGGAGACGTGCTCAATAGCCACGGAGATATTTCACGAGGGCGGCAGCTAATCTGGGAGTTGTTTCCTGGCAAGGGAGATGAACTGACGTTTTACCTGTTTCATTACCATCAGGTGAATCCTGAGAATCCGGGTTCCCTACTAGAGATGTACGAAGATTTTTTCACGATTTTGCCGGAGTATCGTCGGTGTGATATCGATCAGCTGAACTGGAAAAAACCGACATTTGGCTATATTCCAGGGCATTTTAGTATCAAGGGGAGCGATCGCCATGTAGCCTTTGATCGCCTCATTTCCATTGGAGATGCGGCATCGCTTCAATCTCCGCTGGTATTTACTGGGTTTGGATCCCTCGTACGGAATCTCCCTCGTCTCACCGATTTGCTAGACACCGCCCTCCGCCACAATTTGTTGAATGCCAAATATCTCAATCAGGTTCGAGCATTCCAAAGCAACATTGCGGTGACGTGGCTATTTTCTAAAGGCATGATGGTGCCCACGGGCAAATTCTTGCCCCCCCCGCGGATTAACTCGATGTTAAATACCTTTTTTGGTATTTTGGCGAGTGAGTCTCCTCGTGTGGGCGATCGCTTTATTAAAGATCGAGCTGGCTGGCTGGCATTCAATCGCATGGCGCTAAAAGCCGCCTGGAAAAATCCGGCCCTTCTTGCCTGGATTTGGGAATTAGCCGGATCAAAAGACCTGTTCCGCTGGGTGGGTAGCTATCTCAATTTCACCCTGTCTGCACTGATAAGCTGGCTCTTTAGCTGGGTTCCCGCTGTTGCATACGCCATTCAACCCTGGCTAGAACCTCGCAATCCAGCGGTGTGGTTTTGGCTGCTAGCTCGCAGCTATGCCCTCACCTACGGAATGGGGCAACCGGATGCTCTGCCACAGCCCATCAGAAAGCAATCACCTCCTGCAGAACCCTCTGAACCCCTATCCTCATCCATTCCTGAAGGGCGCTCAGATATTGAATCTGATGCTTAGAGAGTTTTGATGCCTTTTGAGACACATTGCTATATCTAGCTCAGTTGAACGACGACTTGACCCTCTAAAAGATAGTGATTCGTCAGCAAATCTTCGACCGTTACCCGCAAGAATCGTTCCGCATCGACCCAAAACAGTAGTTTGATGCGATCGCTCCCGGGTATCCCTGGTGGGTCAAGCTTGGCGATACTGCGGGCACCGTTTTGGTCATTGAGGGGTTTAACCTGTGCCTGGTTGCCGGATAGGGTGCGTGTAACCAGGCGATCGCCATCGAAATAAACTTCGGTGCTAGTGGCTGCGGCCCCCAACTCTCCAATGACGAGCTCAATGCTGGGCTGATTCTCAACTGACGCGCCCAAGATGAGCTCGACGGGGTCAGACATGGGATACGGCTGCCCTTCCCGAATGATAGGGTGCCAATCATGACATTTGTTGCGTCGGTTCCAATAGCGGATTCCATACCCGTGATAGAGAAAATCTTTGAGTTCGATGCCTTGGCTAAGCTGGAGCGCACCTTGGGCGATCGCTTCAAAGGGCTTTTCAGAACGGATTTTGCCTGCATCAAAATATCGCCCCGTCCATCCCTGTACCGCAGGAATCTGAGCCGTTCCCCCAACTAGTAAGACGGCATCAATATCTGCAGCTTCGATGCCCTGCCGTCGAGCTTGCCGGAGTAGCTGCACCATTGAATTATCCAATCGTTCAAAAAACTGATGATCCTGCAGAATAGCATTGAAGCGATCGCGGGTTAGACTCAGCTCATAACTTTCAAGTGTTTCATCATTGAAATAAACCTCAGTGGCGGTTTTCTGCGATGAAAGCTGCACTTTTAATCGTTCTGCCAGCCGTAGCGTCAGCGGCGTACTGGCTAGCCCCTGAGTCGAGTTGAAGTAGTCGATCAGCCAATGATCGATATCGGCTCCTCCTAGATTTTGCCCCGTCTTTGCTAACACGCGGGCCAACTTAGGACGCTGTGCCGATTCTTCTGCCATCATTTTTTGGCCCCACTTGAGAATAAAGCCAAGGGGCTGTTGCCCAACAACCGGGTCGACATCGAGCCGGACGAGGGAAAGATCGAGCGTCCCGCCACCAAAGTCAATCACTAATAGAATTTCTTGATCCGCAAGCCCATATCCGAGTGCGGCAGCAGTCGGCTCATCAATCATGCGAATTTGATTCACATGCAGGGATTGGCAGACTGTCCCGAGCCAGTGGCGATAGGCTTCAAAACTATCAACTGGCACGGTAAACACCAACGAATTTAAATCGGCTGCTTCTGACTGGAGCTGATGAATTAGGGTTTTTAGAAACCATTCTCCAGTGCGCTCAAACGATACGGTCTGCCCGTCAATTTCGGGTAGAAACCCTTGGACATCTGCGCCAATCCCGCGTTTGATGTTGCGAAAAAACCGAGGATCGCTCGTTAAATCTAACCCGCGATCGCGCACCGCTTGCCCAATAACTACCTGAGATTGGGGTGCATTCTCAACGTAAATCAAGCTTGGAATCAACGGAGGATTGTTGCCTAGACGCTGAGAAATAGTTGGCAATGCGACCGTTTCTGGCTGCTGACTGATGGGGTTCCACCGAGTCACGACTGTATTGCTAGTGCCAAAATCGATAGCATAGGAGGCTATTTGAATCGCAGGTGATGCCATAACTAAATCGTAACGACCCCAACTCGTCTCACGTTCATGACTTTCTATATTCTCAGGCAATTATCGAAAAACTGCGAGATCGGCTACAAAACTCTAGCCTCGTTCCAAGATCGTCAGGATTGTGCGTGACGGTTTATCAATCGGTGCGATCAGAGCCTAAGAATCATTTATCCTTCAGTCAGTCGAGCAGGTTGCGTAGTCAATAGGCAGTTTTGCGGAGCGTCGCTGGAAATTCCGGATCTAGACGCTAGTGGTCGTAAAAGTGAACAGCAGTTAATTTTCTAGGTATTTCCATGCGGTTTTCCACTTTTACGCTTCTGGCAGCGCTTCTAGCGCTCACCGTGTCAGCAGATAATTGGTCTCCTGACTACTCTAGCCGATCCGAGCAGATTGACACCAGTTCAGAAACAATCGTCGCTCAGGGCAACGGCTATTCCGGTACAACCGTTCATCGAGGCAGCGGTCGTCGCCAAGTTCTCGCGTTTCAAGGAGCATGAACGCTAATTTTGTTGCAGTTGCTTGAGTTGGTATTGAGCGTCTTCATAGCAACCAATTTTGACCGCATCTAGGCACAACGTGGCAGACTGCTGAAGGTCTGCGATCGCCCCGTCTTTATCTCCGGCTTCGATTCGCGCCAATGCTCGATCGTAATAGGCAAGTGCGTGAGTCGGGTTGAGGCGGATGGCTTCACTGTAGTCTGCGATCGCCCCTGTCCGATCTCCGATTTCGATGCGTGCTAGCCCTCGATTGTAGTAAGGGTCAGAATCGTCTGGGTCGAGCCGAATTGCGATATTAAAGTCCTCAATCGCCCCTAGAGTATCCCCAAGTCGACGCCGCGCTAATCCTCTATTTTGATATGCTAATACCGAATTCGGCTGTAAGTTAATGGCTTGGTTGCAGTCGGTGATTGCTCCTTGATGATCCCCCAAATTTGATCGTGACAGGCAGCGATTTAGATAGGCAGCTCCCAAGCTTGGATTGTGTTGAATAGCCTGATCGTAGTCTTCAATGGCCCCTTTTTCGTCTCCTAGCTCCGCTCGAACACTGCCCCGATTGACGTAGACTGGTGCATTGGCGGAGTCATTCTGAATTGCCTGGGTGTAGTCTTCGAGAGCACCTTGGCGATCGCCCAAGCCAAACCGGATGTTGCCTCGATAATAATATGCATCAGCCAAATTAGGTGCTAAGTCGATTGCCCGATTGAGATCCTGTTGAGCGGCTTGCCAATTGCCCACCTCATAGTAGGCGATGCCTCGTTTGAGATAGGTATCAGCCGTGTCGTAGTTGCGAATCGCTTGATCGTACTGGGCGATCGCCTGTTGGTAATCGCCCGTTTGTTCATATTCACCCGCTCGATGAGAAAAATGTTGAGCGATGAGCTTTTGAGGCAATCGAGCATATATCGCACCCAATAGGGCGATCGCCACCAATGCGGCAATTCCTACGCCTGTTAGCCAGTAACCGCGATGACTTGTCATAGTTGCATTCGTAGCGGCCTGATTTGCATCAGGGCTAGAATCTAGAGCACCCGTGTTATCGGTCAAAAACTGGAGATCATCCAACACCTCGGTTGCATTTTGATAGCGTTGCTGACTATCCGGATGAACCAGCTTATTTAAGATACTGACTAGCGGCGATTGAACATCCGTATATTGATGCCATGAGAAGATACTGCCGGTTGATTTGTCATTGGCTTGCCGCAAATCAATCAGTTCAGTGGTTGATAGCCCCGTCAATGCTTGAATTCCAATGATTCCCAACGCGTACAAATCAGTATTGAAATGAACTTTCCCTTGAAACTGTTCTTCTGGAGAATAGACGGCAGCACCGTTCAGCTGATGATACGGGGACTCGACAATGCGGGAGCGAATAATCTGATTGCTAATCTCCTCAAAAATGCCAAATCCTGTGAGCACCAACCGCTGATCCGCTGAGCGCCGAATCAGGCTAGATGGCTTGATATTCCGATGGATCACCCCCCAGCTATGAATCGTGACCAAAATATTGAGAGCATCTCGCAAAAATTCGATCACAGCACTCTCAGGCCAGGTTTTTCCAGCCTTTAAATCTTTACTGAGAGATTGCCCAACAATAAATTCTTCGACAATATAAAAATTCCGCTTTTCCTCAAAATAATCGAGAATCTTGGGAACTTGTTCGTGTTCGCCTGCATATTTCAGGGCCTCCGCCTTCTTTTTGAGAAGAACTAACACAAACTTCAGCGCCCTCGGGCTTTTGGTGGGGAGGGGAAGACGACGCACAACGCACTGGGGATGCCCCGAAAGCCCAGTATCTTCAACCAGGTAAGTGCCACTCTGATTTGTTGCCCCCAACCCTCGAATGACTTGGTAACGACCACCCAGTATTTGATTCACGTCCGTGCGCCCCTGACTTTGAAATCCTGATTGGGTTGATAGCTCTATCCGCGTAAAACTCCGAGCCAGGGTTTGAAAATATCCTAGCTAGAGTTTTAAGCTGGTTAGATAGTAGATGGATGGGGGATTTGAGTCAATCAGGATATTTCCCCTTTGTTGATTTGAGAATTGGTTTGAGATGGGTGGCGTAAGAGAGCTTGCCTCAGATGACCGTGGTGCTCGGTGAGTAGGCGATCGCCCGTTTCGGCATCAACCCCTGTCCAGTGCATTAACAGAGCTAGCTTAACGCGCTGATGGCTGCTGCTGAGCAGGCGTTCGGCTGTATCGCGATCTAAGTCCGTTAAATCTTGGACAATCCGTAACGCCCGATCGTATAGTTTTGTGTTGGTAACCGATACATCAACCATCCGATTACCATACACCTTGCCGAGCTTAACCATGACCCCCGTAGACAGAGTATTGAGCGCCAGCTTAGTGGCGGTTCCTGCTTTAAGACGAGTTGAGCCTGCAAGAATTTCAGGGCCGACCAGTAGGCGAATATCAATATCAACTTCGATTGCGACATGGTCAGACGGAACACAGGCTATAAAAATCGTAGTCGCACCCCGTTGACGAGCCGCTTGGATAGCTCCGTGGACAAATGGCGTTGTGCCACCCGCCGTGATGCCGACGACTACATCATGCTGGGAGATCTGATGACGGGCGATCGCCTCTGCCCCGTCTTCTGCCCGATCTTCTAATGCCTCTGAACTGCGGACGAGTGCCTCTGCCCCCCCGGCGATAATGCCCTGCACCATCTCAGGAGGAGTACAAAAGGTAGGAGGACACTCCGCCGCATCTAATACGCCCAACCGACCGCTCGTGCCCGCTCCAACGTAAACAAGCCTGCCCCCGTTAGAAATGGCTCGTGCTGTTTGATCAATCGCTTGGGCCAATGGACGGCGAGCTTTCTGGATAGCCGTGATTACCTGAGCATCTTCTTGGGTAAATAAATCAACTAGCTCTAAAGACGTGAGCTGATCGAGCTGTTGACTGTTGGGGTTGGCCTGCTCGGTGAGTAAATGTCCTCGTTCGGGAATGTCTCCAAATTTCTCCATCGATCCCTCGTTGATCCTCAAACAGGAGACACTAAAGCAATCCTTCGAATTGTCGTCGCAGACGATCGAGTTCATCGTTCGAAAGCTCCGGCGGTTCGGTATCCGCTTTTTCCTGAATCGAGGGTTCGCTCATCCGGTCATCTTCGGGGTTCCAATCGGTCGATTCCACATTGTGTTCGGGCGGGACGGCAAGGGTGCCTGTCTCAATGAATTTGCTTTCATAGTTGGCTTCGTCGCAAAACGATTCGATTTCGTCAGCATCGAATTCTTCAACTGAAGGACTGCCCAAATCCTGTGCTTCTAGCATCAGACCATATCGGGTGGCATCGTCTTCGTTTTCAAACATCAATACCAAGTTGCGATCGCCCACCCTCAAGGTATGGATGCCTTCATTATCGGTGCCCGCATTAAAGAGCAAGACAAATACGCGCATGGGTCTTGAAACCTCATGTGTCTAACATTGCGTCTATGGTATTTAGTCTAGGGCGTTCCGTCCACGTTCGAGCTGAAGATTTTGAATTTGAGGCGTATTATTTGTGCACCAAACCCACCATAAGAAATTCTCCCATGAGTCTATAATCAATTCGTTTCATTTTCCTAAACCTTGGCAGAATCATGAGTCGGGTCTACTACCCTATGGAAAAGAACTCATATCGTTTATCTATTGCATACGACCCATGCCCATCTATTCAGGGGTGCCATCATACCTTTTTTCAATGGAGTGTTGAGAATTTGTATTAGCCCGATGAATGCTCCACAGACGTGACTCAATCTGGGAAATATCTCTCATGTCGTTCGACTAGATTTCACATCATCAGTCATCCAATGAGGATCAGATGACGAATTCTCCGAATCCTGACAACGGATCAGATCCAGTTGTCCATTCACAGTTACGTCTTTATATTCGTCGTAATATTCGTCGTATCAGTCTTGCGTTAGGCGCACTTGCCATCCTTGGAGGGGCGGCAGGTGTCGGGCTTCGGCTTTTCGTATATCAGAGACTAGTGCCGATCGTAGAACGCAGCATGACTACGGTCATTCAACGCCCAGTCGAGATTGGAGCGGTTGAGAGATTTTCATTGACCCACGTACGCTTCGGAGAATCGTCAATTCCCCCCACTGCAACTGACTCAGATCAGGTCGATATGGCAGGCATCAGGGCTCGATTTAATCCGCTAGAGGTGTTGTGGAGTAGGCGGCTTACCCTGGATGTCACGATTCTGAATCCTGATGCGACGATTGAGCAAGACGCAGATGGACGTTGGATTACAACGGCTATTGCCCAGCCAGAGCCGGGATGGATTGAGTTTAAGCTCGATACCCTGCGACTTGAGGACGGACGAGCTGAACTGGTACCTCGGGTTCCGCAGCATGATTCAGAGGAGCCATCTGCAGGCGGAGAACAGAATGCAGCATCTCCTCGACTTGTGGTTGAGCCATTTCAAGCAGACGTAACGCTTCGCAATGACAATCGATTTGTCTTGTTTCAAATTGCCGGCAAAACCCAAGGCGGCGGCCAGTTTGACATTCGTGGGGAAGCAGACTTAGAAGATGGTTGGCGGGCGAATTTGCTGGCACAGGTGAGCCAAATTTCTCTGCCGGAGGTAAGCAGTGTGTTGCCTCCGGTGCCGATTCAAATTCAAGATGGGGTGCTAGGGGGCAATATTGGGGTTGAAATTTTGGGCGATCGCTCAGTTCGCTTGCGCGGAACCGCTCAATTTAGCGAGGTCGCAGCTAACATTCGAAACGTCCCCAATCGGTTTACGGATGGACAAGGGCGACTCCGATTTGACGGACAGCGCGTCGAGTTAGAAGACACCACGCTTCGCTATGGCGATATCCCGGTGGCAGCAGAGGGAGGCGTTCACCTCAACGACGGGTTCGACATCACCGCTACGGTGGCATCGGTCACTGCCGCCGAACTGTTCAACACGTTTGGAATCGATCGCCCGGTTTCGGTTGAAGGAGAATTTCAAGCCGATATTCGCCTGACGGGGGCTCTTAACCAACCTCAGATCAGCGGCAATGCGACCAATCGCACTCCGGTTCTGGTTGATCGTATTGCCTTGGCAGATACCAGCGTCCAGTTTTCACTGACGCCCCAAAGGATTGTGTTAGAGGCGCTAGAGGTGATTCCTCAAACAGGCGGGCGGATTACGGGCAGCGGACGAGCGCAATTTGGCAAAGACGGTGGCTTGGTCGTTGATCTGCAAGCTCAAAATCTCAATGGGGATGCGATCGCCCAGCGCTATGGCACCATCCCGGCGGGGTATACGTTGGGCTCATTGGCGGCTGAGATCCAGATTTTTGGGGCGTTTGACAACATTCAAGCCTTGATCAATTGGCGCGCCCCCCAAGCCACGTTTTCCGGTCAAGGGGAATTGCTCTACACCGACAATATTTTGCGCTTGCGAAATACCACCCTCAACGTTGCCGGAGGAACTGTGTCTGCGATCGGGCAGGCCAATCTCGCTCAAAACCGTTGGCAGGCAACCGTATCCGGTTCTCAAATCCAGCTCAGCCAGTTCGCTCCCAACCTGAGCGGAGTTGGCGGAGGCGAACTGCGGCTGGCGGGGCGTTTAGACACTCTGAACCCTAGCCAAATTACGGCAGACGGTCAGGTGACGGCTTCCCAGATACCTTACTTAGATGAATCGTTGACGGCATCGATTCGTTGGACGGGCGATCGCCTCGATGTGATACAGGCGAATTCGCCGAGCCTAACCGCACGTGGAACCATTAACGCTCGACCCAGCCCAACCGGATTGCCAGAGATCACAACATTAAACTTAAACGTTCGCCTCCGCAATTATGATTTGGCGAGGGTTGATCCGCTACCATTCACGCCGCCGATCCCTATCGATTTTGCAGGACAGGTCGATTTCGCAGGGCAGATTACCGGAACGTTGACTGTACCGCAGCTGGCTGGACGAGTGCAGCTTAGCAACTTGGCGGTTAATGATTTAATATTTGACTCTCCGCTCACAGGCACTGCCCAGTTTGCCGCGAATGAAGGGCTTGCCCTGGATGTCTCCGGCGATCAAGATCGCCTCGCGGTGGTGCTCGATGACGACTATCGTCCGGTGTCGTTTTTTGTGCAGCAAGATACCGCGATCGCCCAAGGCCAACGGGAGGGCGATCGCCTGCTGACATCCATCGAAAATTTTCCGCTCGAAGCACTCAACCTTGAACCCGCTGCCAATCTAGGATTGGGCGAACTAGCGGGGTTGGCAACCGGACGCTTTGACATCAACATTGCAGATCTCAGCGATCTGTCAGGGACGGGAGAGGTGGCGATCGCCCAACCCCGGCTTGGCTATATTAGCGGTGACGCGTTTCGAGGACAGTTCCGCTATGCCGATGGGGTAATTACCCTCAACGGCAGCGAACTCCGGCTCGAAGACAGCCGATACACCGTCTTTGGCAGCCTAGTTCCCATTGGTGATATTCAATTTAGGGGGCAAGTCATAGCCGAAGAGGGCAATATTGAAGATTTGCTGGTTGCTCTCCAATATTTTGAAATCACTGATTTTGTGCGCCTACTGGCCCCCCCTGCTTACGATCAGGCGGCAGACGTTGAAACGATTCCCGTTGATACTCCAGATCGATCCCTCTTCAATCAGCTCAGACGCTATTCCGAAATTTTGGCGCTCTATGAGGAGCAGGTTGCTGAACGCGAAGACGCCTCACTATTGCCCGATTTAGCTGAATTAAAGGGAGAATTTTCAGGCACGATTAATATTGCATTCTCTCAGCAAGATGGCCTCTTGGCTGAGTTTGATCTCCAAGGGCAAGACTGGCAATGGGGTGACTATGCAGAACCGAATCAGATCGTCGCTCAAGGCAGCTTTGACGGCAACACGTTGACGTTTCTCCCGTTTCGGTTTGTCGCAGACGATACCTTGATTAACTTTTCTGGACAAGTGGGTGGCGGGGTCGAAAATTCTGGACAGCTTCTTGCTGAAAATGTCTCCGTCGCGCTGCTAACAGATTTGCTGCGGTTGCCCATTGATATCGAAGGCAACCTCAATGCCAATGCCGTTCTTACCGGCAGCATCGAAAACCCCCAAGCTCGTGGAGAAATCATTCTGACGAATGCCACCATTAACGATAATCCGATTGCTGAAGCTGACAGCACGTTTAGCTATAGTGGCGCACGGCTCAACGTGATTGCCACGATGCTCGTCGAAGATGAACCCGAGGATGAGGATGATCCGCTCCGACTAACTGCCAGTATTCCCTATCAGTTTCCGTTTATGACCGTCTCACCCCAGAGCGACAATATTATCCTGGATGTGGATATTCGCAATGAGGGGTTAGCCCTACTCAATTTGGTGAATCGAGCGATCGCCTGGGAAGGCGGACAGGCAGATGTCACGCTGCAGGTCAGAGGCACGCTCCGACAAACGCCGACGGGTATAGATTTAAGGCCGCTGGCAACGGGAGTAGCAGAATTTGACAATGGGATATTTTCGGCACAGGTGCTTCCTGAACCGCTGACTAATGTAACGGGGCGAGTATTGTTTAACCGCGATCGCATTGTGGTTGAAACGCTTCAGGGGCAGTTTAGCGATGGTCAAGTCATGGCGCAGGGTGTCATTCCGATTTTCTTGCCGCTGAATGTAGCGGATGCTGAGCCACCCCAACCCTTAACCGTTACCTTGGCGGGTATTGAGCTGAATCTAAAAGGACTCTATAACGGTGGCGTCAACGGGGCGATCGCCATCAATGGCACTGCCCTAGCCCCTCAGCTCACCGGAGAAGTTATCCTATCTGACGGTCGCATCTCCTTGCCAGATCAAGCCGTCGCCGCCGCCACGCAGACATCGTTTGCTGACTTTGGCGGATTGGTTTCCCCACCCCAATTCAACGACTTAGAAATCACCTTAGGGAACAATCTCCTACTGACCCGAGCCCCAATTCTCAACTTCGTGGCATCCGGAAATTTATTCATCAACGGCACTCTCGATGACATCCGCCCAGCCGGAACGATTCGTCTGCGGAGCGGCCAGGTCAACGTGTTTACGTCACAATTTAACCTAGACCGCACTCATACCAACATTGCAGAATTTGTCCCCAATCGGGGACTAGACCCAATCTTAGACATCCAGCTTGTCACGTCTGTTCTTGAAGAAACGCGCAGCCCTGTCGTCTCGACCTCGCCGTTTACTACCTCGGAAATTGCGGATATTTCTGCATTTGACTTTGGGGAAGTGCAAACTGTTCGCGTAGAAGCTAGTGTTATGGGGCCTGCTAGCGAACTATTTAGCAACATCGAACTGAGAAGCAGTCCTCCTCGGAGCCAGAACGAAATCATTGCGTTGCTTGGGGGTGGGTTTGTGGATACTCTCGGACGCGGAGACAGCGCATTGGCGATCGCCAACCTCGCCGGATCTGCCCTGCTAACAGGGCTGCAAACCCTACTCAGCAACGCGTTAGGCATCAGCGACTTTCGCTTGTTCCCCACTACGGTCATTGATGACGATCGCGAACGTGGCAGCACCGATCAGGCAACCGCATCCTTGGCGCTTGCTGCCGAACTTGGATTTGATATCACCAGCGACTTGTCTTTTTCAATATTGCAGTTGCTCACGGTCGAAGAACCGACCCAATTCAACATTCGCTATCGGCTCAATGATCAATTCCTGCTCCGGGGCACCACCAACTTCTCAGACGACACCCGAGCTGTATTAGAATACGAGATTCGCTTCTAAATCGCCTATCCTCTCAATCATCCCCAATGACCCTATCTGCCGATCTCAAAGCTCGCCTTGCGACTCCGCTGACCATCGGCTCTGTGACCGTTGCAAGTCGTGTTTTGCAATCGCCATTGTCAGGAGTCACCGATTTAACTTTTCGACGACTCGTGCGGCGGTATGCTCCTGATTCCATGATGTATACCGAGATGGTCAGCGCCAGCGAACTCCATCACGTGCGCAACCTGCCAATCATCATGGACATTGACTCAAACGAGCGACCAATTAGCATTCAACTATTTGACTGTCGCCCTGATTTTTTGGCAGAAGCGGCTCAGAAGGCTGTCGAACAAGGAGCAGATACGGTGGATATCAATATGGGCTGCCCGGTCAACAAAATTACAAAAAATGGGGGAGGTTCGTCGTTATTGCGTGATCCCGATACGGCGATGGCAATTGTGCGATCGGTTGCCGCTGCCGTGAGTGTGCCTGTGACCGTCAAGACGCGTATCGGCTGGAGCGACGACACCATCAATGCGGTTGAGTTTGCCCGACGCATGGAAGACGCTGGAGCACAATTGTTGACGCTGCATGGTCGAACTCGCGCCCAAGGCTATAACGGGGCGGCCCGGTGGGATTGGATTGCTAAGGTCAAAGAGGCGCTGAGTATCCCTGTAATTGCCAATGGCGATATTTTCTCAGTTGAAGCGGCAATCCGGTGTTTAGAGCAGACCGGAGCTGACGGAGTCATGTGTTCGCGGGGGACGCTGGGCTATCCGTTTTTGGTTGGGGAAATCGATCACTATCTCAAAACGGGAGAACGGCGAGAATCGCCCAGTCCTTTGCAGCGGCTTCAGTGTGCGCGAGAGCATCTTTGCATGTTGTGGGACTATAAGGGCGATCGCGGCATTCGACAAGCCAGAAAACACATGACGTGGTACGCAAAGGGCTTTACCGGAGCCGCCGAACTTCGGGATCAGCTATGCCGCATCGAATCGGTTGTTCAAGGCTGTGATCTCCTTGATCGGGCGATCGCCCAGTTGTCAGACGCATCCCAATCTAACCTGCTCCAGTCAACGGTCTCTCCATCGGAGCCTGCCTCAAAGATTGCTTGATTGGTTTAACGACAATTCAGAAAATCGTGTAATCGCGCATCAGTAAAATCACGGATGACCAACGTCGCTCCCATGCCTTCAAGCGTCTGAGGATCATGAGTTGTTGCTACGCCGATCGTCAAAATGCCAGCGCCAACGGCTGATTGTATCCCTGATGGCGAGTCTTCGAATGCGAGACATCTCGTTGGTGTTACGTCTAACTGGCGCATGGCTTCTTGGTAGGGCATCGGATGAGGCTTTCCTGCTGCAACGTCTTCTCCAAGCACAACAACAGGAAAGATTTCATCGAGTCCTAGGGTTTTCAACATAAATCGGGCATTATCAGGAGGCGCATTGGTGACAACGGCGCGCTTGAGTTGGCGATCGCTCACCCAGTTGAGCAAATCCATTAGCCCCGCTAACGGAGTTAGGGAACTAGCTGCACGCCTACGAAACTCCGCTTCTTTATTAACGCTAAAGGTGCGCCCATCATCCTCTGACAAATGGGGTAATAGATCTCGAAGAATATCAATATTGAGCCGACCGCTAATATGCTGCTGATAAAATGCGTGGTCAATCTCTAAACCATACTCATGAAGTAGATCTTTCCAGATTTGAAAATGGATGGGATCGGTGTCTGCAAGCGTCCCATCCAGATCAAACAAAATCGCATTTAACATGGGATCTAAATCACCCAAATGTCGATCCATTCCAACCCCACATCGAGCCCTTCGCATCTGCAAACTCGATGTAGGTACGGTTGGGGGCGATTCCAAGAGCCTGATTAATCGCCTCGCAAAACTCTTCGCTCATTGCCTGGGTCTGAGAGGGGCTCATCGTGCCAACGCTCTTAATCTCGATATAGCACGTTGGATCGGTCGTGCCTCCAAATGTCATTGGCACATTGGGCTCAAAAGCAGTCATCACATACGATTCAGGCTTGCCCAAATGACTCGCCAGACGAGCGGACAACTGCTTGAGCATCGCGTCTATGTCTGATTTGTCAGCCGCAGAAACTGACGATTGAACCTTGATTAGAGGCATAATCTTTGTATCCAGAACAAATAACTACAGTTTGAACCAGCGAATTGAGGGGGCCACGAATAATTAAGTCGTGCGTCATCTCTGCCACGAGGCTATCGGGTGAGATCTTGTATTTAAAGCATATCTACAGAAATAGACTCCCCTATCCACCGTATTGCCAGCCTGTGTTTTCGAGCAGAAGAGGATCTCCCTCACGGTGTATACCCGACGCGATGACCTCTCCTACATATACGGTGTGATCTCCCTTCTCAACAGACCCAACAACCTGGCATTCAACATATCCCAGCGAGTTAGAAACGATCGGGCAGCCTGTTTCTCCAAGGCGAAACTCAACATCTTCAAACTTATTGCCAACGAGGCGCTGGGGCTTAAAAAATTTCTGAGCAATTTCCTTCTGCCCAGCATCTAAAAAGCTAATAGAGAACACTCCACTGGTTTTGATCATGTCATGCGATCGCGAATCATTCTTCACGCAGTTGACGACGAGAGGGGGCTTAAATGATGACTGCATCAGCCAACTCACCGTAAACCCGTTAATTTCGTCCCCATCCTTTACGCCACAGACATACAGTCCATGAGGAATTTTTCGCAACATCGTTTTTTTGGCTTGTTCGTCTAGCAAAGTAACGTTACCCTCCACGGCCTATACACGGTTAAGTTTAATATCAAAGTGCGATCGCACTCTATCCCTCTAGAGACGGTTTCCGCCACATAATTCTTAATCGATGAGCCATTTACACCAGATGACAGGTGTCCTCGAATCTCATAGTCTGATCTAAGGAGAGATAAAAACACTTTTCAATCTATAGCGATCCTAAATCTCTCGATTCTGCTAAAAAAATGCCGTTCTCTGATACAACCTATGGCCCTGAAAATTGTTGAACAGTTTGACGCCAGCTTTGAGCTAGACTCTGAGGCCCAAGCCGCGCTGTTCGCGCTATTAAAAAGCGAATCATTTTGTCAACAGATTTGCAATCAATTAGGGTGCGATCGCGTCGAATTCACAGAACTACTATTTCAACCCGTTCCTTACACAGCAACCGCAACCAAAGGCATGCCGGTTGAATATGAGCCTTATCATGATTCTCCCGATTACGTCATCATCAACGTGCCTCCTAATTTTATGTTCAAGGCGAAAATCTTCAAGCCAAATCGCCTGTGCGCCATTTATCAAAAAACGCATTAATCCCATTTATTGTCTAAAGACTCATGACCACTTCTGCTAATTCATCAACCCTATCCGCCTTAGACTATCTTCCCTATATCAGTGCGGACGGGCAATTGCCTGAGCAGTTCGCCAGCAAGGTAGGCATCTATGCAATTTACGATCAAGGGAAATGTTTGCAGTTTGTAGGCTATTCTCGTGATATTTTCATGAGCCTTCAGCAACATCTAGTGCGCTGCCCTAATCAGTGCTACTGGATCAAAGTTGAAACAGTAGCTCGCCCCAGTCGGACGCTTTTAGAGACTATTCGCGATGCTTGGATTACTGAAAATGGCTTAATTCCATCCGGAAATTTAAGTCACGAAACTCAATGGACTCAGCCAATTGACATCAAACTTGAGATGACAGCGGAAGAATGCGCTGAGTGTCAAGGCGCAGCCAATGAAGCAGATTACGCTAAGACGCTCAAGAAAATTGCTCGCCGAGTCGAAGCAAGAATTCTTGCGGTTCTTCACGATAGAGGATTAAAGACTCCAATTCGATTTGACCCTAAGTTGAAGGAGCAGGGATTACTTAACGTCAAGCCCTGACAATGGGGGGCATTGAGCAGACTTTAACAGGTATCGATGGAGCGATCGCCATCTATTTGAGAATCGGTTGATTGGGTAGGGCGATCGCCCCTTGCTATAGCGTGACGCCTTCCAGTTCTTCATCGGTGATGTCGTATAAGTTTCGCAACTTTTCTAACTTCTCTTCATTCGGATGCCAAAAGCCGCGCCCGTGGGCTTCCAGCATTCTGCCAACGATATTGCGAAACGCTTCAGGATTGGCTTTGCGAAGTTTCTCCGCCATGTCTGAATCAAGGGCATAGGTGTCTGCGGCTTGGTCATAGACCCAGTTTTCTTTGAAATCGGTTGTGCCCGCCCAGCCCATCAGCGCAGTCATACGCTGGGAAATTTCGTAGGCTCCCCCGGACCCTTGCTCTACCATCGCATCTGCCCATTTGGGATTCAGCAATTTGGTGCGATATTCCATCCGCAGCAGGTCTTCCAGCTTGCGGGGTGTAGTGTCTTTGGAGAAGCTTTCGACAAAATTGGCCGTCACCTTTTTGCCCTGCTTGATCTCGGCAGCTTTCTTCAAGCCTCCGGTATTGGCGTAATATTCTTGAATGTCGGTCAGCCCATATTCCACCGAGTCAATTTGCTGCACGATGCGACTGGTCGACTTGAGCAGATTTTCAAGTACTTCGGGGCGTGCTTGCCCTTTATCATGTCGTCCGTAGCTGAAGGTGTTGCGTCCTTGCCACGTATCTCCTAGCTCATTGCCCGACTCCCAGTTGGCATCCACGACGCGATCGTTTACCAGAGAGCCAAAGTCGCCCGCTGGATTGGAGAATAATCGCGCCGAACCATTTTCAATGCCTTGCGATTGCAGCTCTAGCGCGTGTTTGCGAATAAAGTTTTGCTCGATGGGTTCGTCTGCCTCTGCGGCGCGACGAAACAGATCGTCGAGTAGTTCGATAATATTCACAAAACTATCGCGGAAGATGCCGGATAGGTTGCCGAGAATATCAATGCGGGGATGGTCAAGAGATTCTAACGGTTTCAGCGCATAGCGGACAATTCGCCCGGTGCCTTCTTTCAAGGGTTCTGCGCCGACAAGTTCGAGCAAGATGCCAATGGATTCGCCCTTGGTTTTGATCGCATCTAGTCCCCAGAGCATCACCGCAACGGTTTCGGGATAGGTGTCGTGTTCGTTTAGGTGCTGAGTGATGATAGTTTGGGCAATCGCCCGTCCGCGTTCATAGGCAGCGGGAGACGGCATTCGATAGGGGTCGAGGGCATGAATGTTACGTCCGGTTGGCAGCACGCCGGGGCCATCGCGCAACAAGTCGCCACCCGGCGCTGGCGGAATATATTCGCCATTGAGTCCGCGCAGAAGGTTGGTGATTTCATCGGTGTTTTGATGCAGTAAATCTCGAATTTGTCGCGCCGTTTGTAACGCATCGGGTTGAAAGGGCGCATCGGGTTGTAGGGGAGGTACGCGTACCTCCCCTATGGGATGTGGGGCAATTGCCTCCATCAATCCCTCAGAGAATTTGTCCCCCAAATAGGCTTTCAAATAGCCGTCTAGTTGGTCTGATGTCGGAGGTTCTCCCAATATGTGCAAGCCTGATGAAAACAGGCGATTTTCCAATACTTGCAAATACTCATACAGCTTCACCAAATACCGATTAAAGGCATCTTGGCTAAACATTCGCGCATTCTCAGGCGTAAATTCAATCCCCAATCGCTTGGCATCCTCAAAGGGGCAGTCGGCATCCAGCCCCGAATCGACAATCTTCTGACAGATGGCTTCTTTCAAGGCATAGTTCTTTTCCGGGTCTTCCCGATATTCAGCAATCAAATCGCGCAGCGCCATCAGTTCCTTATACAGTCCAGCACGGCCATAGGGCGGCACGTTGTGCGAAATCAGCACGCCGTAGCCGCGACGTTTTGCCAAAATCGACTCCGACGGATTATTCGCCGCGTAGACGTAAAGATGAGGAACATTGCCCAACAGAATATCAGGCCAGGAGTAGCCTGTGTTTCCGAGCGGCGAACCGGGGAGCCATTCCATCGTGCCGTGCATGCCGAAGTGAACGATCGCGTCCGCTTGAAAGCCGTGCTGCAACCAATGATAGAAGGCCGCATACTGCGGATGGGGCGTCAAATCTCGTTCAAACATCAGCCGCATTGGGTCGCCTTGCAATCCCAACGGGGGCTGCACGCCAATCCAAACATTGCCGAGTTGCACCCCGCCCAGCAAGTAGCGCGAATCTTCTGGGCGTTCGGCTCCGACGGTACGAATGCTACTGTCGGATAACGATTTCCACTGTTTAGCAATGCGGCTTGAGAACAAGTAGCCCAACCATTTTTCAAGTTGACGCACGGTGACAGTCGTAATGGGCGCGTCTGCCAAACTTTCTGCATGGGGCATCTGACTGACATAGGCTTCATCGGCTGCTTTTACCTGCTCAATCAGGGCTTCACCGTCTTCTGGTAAGTCCGCGACTTGATAGCCCTCTTGCTTTAATGCCCGCAAGAATTTTAGCAATGACTTGGGCACATTCAACAGGGCAGCGGTTCCAGTAGCACCATAGCCGGGAGGAAAGCCATAGAGAATGATGGCAATCTTTCTTTCTGAAGGGAGTGTTTGATGAAGCTGAATCCAATGTTTGATGCGCCCTGTAAGCCGTTTGACTCGCTCTGGCACCAAATAGATGCGATCGCCCACCAACCCACCCAGCGGCACTGGATCAATGGCTCCATCCAGTTCAGGCAGCGCGAACAGTACCACGCTTTGCAATCCTCCAACGCCTTGTCGGGTCCAGGAATGAAGGTCTTGAATCAGCAAGGGTGCTGAAACAAAGTATGGGACATTTTTGGCGGAAAGAATACGTTTCGCGACTTCAACCTGTCGTCCGGCTTCCATGGAGCCTGCGGGGCCACCCACGAGAGGAAAGCCAATGGTTGAGACGATGGCATCTACGTTTACTGCTTCTGGTGAGAGAGACGGGGTTTCAATGTGTCCGTGCTGACGCTGGTTTTGTTCGTAGGGGGTGGTCATCAGGTCGCGCACGGCAACGTGGCCTTCTACCCCGTTGATGAAGATGGGGACGGGAATCAGTCCGGCTTGCTCGAAGTAGTGAATTAGTTGCGGGATGTAGGGCTGTTTGGTGATGACGTGTTTGCGGTAGAGGAGAATGCCGATGGTTGGCGGGGTTGGGGCGGGTTTGGATGGGGTCGATGGGGATTTGGATGGGGTCGATGGAGAATGATCCGATACGTTGGGGCTAAACCCGCCCCTATCCAATCCGCCCCTATCCGACCCGCCCGTACGATGATCGATATACCAATGCAAATACTCGCGGGGTGACTCAAAATAGCCATCATAATCGGGGTGCAACAATCCGATATTGGGTGTTTCAACTACTTGGGGAATGTCACCGACGCTCAAGCCTAAATAGTTTTCTGCTAGGAACCAGAGCATTGATGCTACATTCTCTGCACCGCCTGCGTTCCAGTAGCCATAGATGATTAACCAGTTGCGTAAATCCTGAACTTTGCCGACTGGAATGAACTTGAGCAGCTTAGGGCCTACTTTCAAGAAGCTGAGATAGCCCGCTAACTTGTCCTCTTCTCGCTGATTGCCGCCAAACTTGCTGAGAATAAACTGTACGGGCTTTGGCATTCCTTTGGGGTTATCGCCGATCGCAAACTTGCCCAGCTTCGTCAGGCTCATTAGCTCCAGCGCCGATTCAAACACCAGACGAATAGGAATCTGCTCGGCTCGTTCTCGCAGCCACAACACCTGATCATAATCAAACAGTAAGCTACCGAAAAAGACATCTGCCTCGTGCAGCGCTGACGCGACCGCATCGGGATGAGCAGTTACGTCGCGATCGCTAAATACTTGAATTTCTACTGAGCAGCGTGCGGCTGCACGCTCAGCTGCCTGTCGATAGAGATCGGCATTGAATGACTCAAATCCAGCAATTAAGACAATACGCTTCATAGAATGCTCAATCGTTTGAACCCATCTAGGATTGCTATCTATTTTGATCTTAGAGGGCAAATGCTTTTACCGGGCAAACTAGGGAGGCGATTGCTTCAAGCTTATTGCAGTTTATCGATAGAAACACCGCACGAGAATTATAGCCGTACGCTCTCGCGTTAGGATGTTGAACGTGTGTAGAGCCTCCGCGCCGCGCGGGTTCTACACACAAACCTGAGCCCGTGGGGCATAAATACGGCTCTCTATACAAAGTGCGGTTATGCTTCACGACGCCGCTCCATGTCTATCATCATCCGCCTCTGAATCTTTTGTTAGTCAAGCAGTTTCCAGAGTTGCTGATATCGTCCCTTATAAACCTGCTCAAGCTCATAATTTTGTTGAAACTTGCGTTTCAAATCACGAGACGGGTTCACTAAAAAAATCGAGTCAACCCCGTTAAGGCGAGTTGCCATATTCATCTCATCTGCTGGGTTCATTCCTTTGAGTCTCACGTCAGCCTTTAGAGAATAGCTGAGCGAAATAAAGTTGGCAGGGCTTTTATCGCTAATGATTAGCGGATTGCTCGCTTGGTTTATCACCTGTGCGATCGGAATATTTTCTTGATTGTTATATTTGTTCCACCAGGCTTGTTCCTGACTGCTAATTAAGCAAGATACAACACCGACACATAACACCAGACACACCACAACCTGCCAACCCCGCTGCCATTTGACTGGTATAGAGTGGACAAACGCTTTTTGAGATAGCAAATAGGTCATTGCTAGCTGAATGCCGATAAAGCACGGCACAAAATATCGAGTTGCAGTCGATCGCCGCCCGCCAAACACCAAATCTGGAAGGGTTAAGACCAGGGCTGTAACAGCAATCAATGTCAGAATAAAAAGCCAGACTCGCAGGGGGGCATATCGGCAGACATAATACATTGAATAGAGAGAAAGCACCGTAATCGGCACAATGAGATAAGTTAGAGGGTTGCTTAACCCAAAGTCGACATCTAAAAATACGCGATTAAGGTTTAGTATCCAGATTTTCACGAGCGGGAGAAACCCAATGGATTCTTGAGTCCATCCGGTGACGCTGTCAGTAGCTTGAGCGTTGGTAAGAATCACAAAGACCCACGGCACAAATAGCAAACAACCCGCGAACGATGCCAGGAAATAGGAAATTAAATTTGGAGTGATGCGAAATCGCTCGGTGCCAATCACATAGATTCCGTGACCGATCGCTACCAACACTGAAAGCAAGAAAGAATACAGACTCAACGCTAGTGCGATCGCATAGATTGCCCAACCCACTCGGGTTTTGATTCGTATTGCCCACAATAGTGCAGCACTCATCAAAACAATAGAAACGGCCCATAAGCTATAAGGTCTTGCCTCTTGGGCATACAGCACATGAAATGGAGAAACTGCCATCAAAGCAACGCCCATCCATGCCATCACTGGAGACTTAAACAACTCATTGCAAAGCCAATAAAACGCTGGAAATATGAATAAGTTGACGACGGCTGAAAGGCTACGGATAGTTGCGACAGAATCTCCAAACTCTATTGCCCAAAATCGAGCCAGGATGAAATAGAGAGGAGTGAGTTGGGGTTCTGATTGAGCAAGACCTTGAATCGTGGCGCTCAAGGGTTTATTAGGATCGTAGGTTTGAAAGGTTTGTAGGGCTTGAGCCTCGACCCCGCTGGGTGAATAAATGGCCTGATAAGCATCTGAAAAGGTATGACCAAAGATTCGCAGCGACGTGAATACCTCGTCAAACCAGTAAACCTTATCACCCAGATTAATCAGCCTGAAGACAATACCCAATAGCAGAATTAGAACAACTAATACAAAGAACCAAACTGACGGGAGTTGCCAATCTGATTTAGGGAGTGAGGGGTTGGTCTGCATAGATTCGGTTGTGCTTAACTTTACACAAATCTTTTTACATTGGGATTTTATGCTGTAGCCCTACGAGCTTTTTGTGTGTAGAACCCGCATGGCACGAGGGTTCTACACACATTCAACGTCCTAACGCGAGAGCGTCAGACTATCAAAGTCATTGGAGTGGAGATTGACTTATGAAATCAGTCAATCTTCAAGAAAAATTGACGTTATTCTCTGACTATTAGATCCCTAATTTAGCTTCGCTGCTGTTAGCGCCAGCGTAACGCACCGAAGCACGGGTTAGCGGTGCGTTACTTCCCCGTCCCTCAGCGATCGCCTTGCCAACTTGGAATAGGTTTTTACTGTCTCGTAAGGCATTTCCAAATCCGCAGCAATATCCTGTAGCGACTCGCCAAACTCTCGGCGCGCCAGAATAGTGGCATGAGTCTCTGCAATTGCCTGAGCGCGATCGCCTCCTTTGCGTTTACGTTGAGCAATAAATCGAATCGTTAAGTCTTCGATACGCTGCGCTAACAGCTGAGTCGTTTGGGTTGCTGGATCGAGGGCAAGCTCATCAGTTTTCTCCGACGATAACCAGCCAAGCTGGGTTTGACCTAGACCAAACGTCGTTTTATGACCGGTGCCGCAATAAGGGGCAAGATGAGCGAGCGTGTAAGCCAGTTGAACAAATTCAGGGCGCTTTTGGGCTGACGCACTCAAGCCAAATTCAATCGCTCCAGTAAAGCCAGTCACTGATCCTCGCTTGCCTGCCGCCACTTTGAGCGATCGCAGGTGGTGCCGCCGAATGATGATATGTTCATCGAGCCAGTCTAAGAACTCACCCTGATCGATAGGGGCTTGACTGGATAAGTCGTTCCAGCGCCGTAGGTAGCTATGAAAGATGTTACGCGGAACGGGCAGCGGTAGATGACGCCCTTTGCTGCGAAAACTGGTAGGTGAGAGAAAGCTCAGAGCAATGCTGAATCTAGCAGGCGGTTTCAATTTTGCAAGCTGCACATAGGTCAATGGCTCATTAGCCACTTCCACGTGAGCAATCTTAAGTGGAGCATCCCGTAGCTCCAAAACCTCTGGCATGGTTTCCAACCATTTTCGAAGCCACTGTACGACAGGCTTTGAAAGGGCAGTCACCGTCCAACGATAGGTCTGATCCTGTGTCAATCTCAGGTGTTGACCACTGGGCACAAAGGCACCATCTAGTCCCGAAATCGTAAATGCTTTTTCGGAAGAATCATCGTGGAGCTGTCGGGATAAAGCGGGGTCAACCTGGCGAATTTGATCGAGAAACCAAGCGTGTAGGCCAATGCTGTATTGAGCGTAGAGGTCGCTATCTTGATCAGCAACCAGATTAAATCTCAGACCAATCAGCTCTGTCTCATCACTCCAGGTTGGCATTGAGCGGGATGGAGCCGAACGCTTTGTGCTACGTCGAGAGCGCTGAGAGGTTGATTTTGGCTTGGTTGGGGTTGTAGTTTTACGAGTTTTGGATGCTGGCATAAGAGCGATTCTCGTTGGGAACTACGTGCGATCGCATGATTGAATGAGGCTAGTTTAACTGCTAGTTTAAATATGAGTCCCCATTTGGGGAGGATACGCTGTTTGAACGCTTAGTGAGTGAGCATAATAGATTCGCAGAAGAAATACAACCGTATTGGACGAATTGCGGGCGATCGCCCTTTGATTGAGTTTTGATTAAGTGATGAATATATTTGGATGATGGACAAAGCGTAGCGTACGCGTCGTGCGATCGGGGGTGATACCAACGGCACAACCCTTTCAATCCGATCGTTTGCCGCATTGCCATGAAGACGGATTGTTTTGAATATAGCGGCGAATACATCGCATTGCCTCGTCGTCGCGAATAATTCGGTCATGAAACGTGCGTTGCCAAACGGGTATTCCCGGTGTTCGGCGGGTTTGATTAATTCGTCGAGCGGAGAACGTTTTGAATCCGCGAATGATTTCGGGAATACCATGACGTTTCGTCATGGCGCGCGTGGGGGCGGGTGTCGGGGCGGATTCCGTAGGGGCGGGTTCCGTAGGGGCGGGTTTAGGCAATACATTTGTTGTCAATTCCGACACGGTGTTATCAAAACCCGCCCCTACGGCCGTCCCCACGTCGCCATCGTGCAACACCAAAATCCCATGAATACGATCGGGCGTAATGATGAATTCATCCAAATGAATGAAATGCCGAATGGCATCCAGAGTTTTTGATGTGGGAAAAACATTGGAAATGTGTGCAGCGGCCTATCGCAAGTTTTGTAAGAAATACAAACCACAACCCAAGCCTGAGCGCAAGAGCCACTGGGGGAGCAAACTGCTAGCGGGATTGAAAATTAAGAAGAAATCTCAGAAGACTAGTCCAGGGCAAATGGATCTCTGGGAGCAGTGGGACGCTCCGATGGATGAGGCTCACGTAATCACTGAGAAGTTTTTAAGGGCGAATAGCTACAACCCGGAGTACGCAATTGCTCAGATACCGAAAAGCGATCGGTGCCAGGTATCGGATCGGCCAAAGCCTGATTCTTCGTAACGAACAAGCTCTGAAACAAAACTTTTGAAAAATCTGAAAGCTCTACAGCTTACACTTTACAAGTCTGGATGCGAGAGAAGAAGACTCTTTCCCCCCCTGGAGAGGTGAGACAAAGGACCGACGGGAGGTGGCCCCTTGGGGCTGAGGTGTCAAAAATTACATCCTCATACTTGATGTACCTGCCGCCAGCGTTTCGCCAGCCATTGATGTCGCTCATCTTACGAAAGGCTTCTCTTGCCGCATCTTCATCTTCTCCAAAGTCGAGTTTACCACCAACCTCGACCCAGATCTCCTTCTGCACACTAAAGCCAAACGTGCCACCGCTAAATTTGACCCAGAGCTGATCAATGATACGGAGATCATCGCAGGGGAAATTCTTGAGACTTTCTAAGCTGAAATATCCCTGCTCTTTCCGATTGGTCACCTCCAGCATCACGTTTAGGGTTTCTTGGTCGGCTTCTTTCCAGCGGCCATTTGCCAGATAATTCACCAGTTCTCGATAGCGATCGGGGATGCGTTGACGCACGATACGCAGGGCATTGCCGGGGCGATCGGGATCAGATGTCCACGGGTGTAGGGGCGGTTCATGGGTTTGTGAGGGCGATTCGGCATGGGGTAGGGGCGTTGGCGCGTTGGGTAGGGGCGGTTTCTCCTTCGGAGACGCTTCGCGAACGCGAACCGCCCCTACGGTGGTTAATTCGTCGGGTGTGGGCAATCGATAATCGTAAACGCCATCATCGGGCGCAAGGTTGGTCTGCGTCGACAACCAGGCACAAAACCAACGGGCATCCTCCCATCGCAGATCTGTCACGGGCTGATCTTTCTGTTCGGTCGTAATGTGGCGATTCTCTGCCCACGAATGAAATTGTTTCTCAGCCTGGTCACAGAGAAAAAGCTGATATTCACCCCAAGTGATGCACTCTGAAATCGCTCTGTCTGCATCAATCTGAGTCAACGCCTGAAAGCGTTGGGCTAATCTCACCTCGGCTGATTCGGGTGTCAGTTGTTGCCGAGCTTGCAGCAATCTATCTTTCAGAGTGTCATCAAATCGCCTACTTTCATCAACTAGACGTTGAGCCAATTCCAGTAAATAATCAGTTGGGGTTTCTAGAGCCCGTTCTACAAATGGAGCTGCATCCATGAGAGCTGCATAAAATGCAACAACTTCCTTCCAATCAGGATTAGCGATTTGCTGCATGAGAACTTGCTGTCCCCATCCATGCTGCGTGAGTTCAACAGCAGCTAAATATTCTTGAAAGGTTTTGTGGGTGAATTCATATAAATACCCTTCGCCCCCTGCTAACAGTCCTGAAATTTGCTGAATCTCTTGCAAAAACTGATTAGCAGTCAGGCCATCTGGAGGGTTCATTTCTGCAAGTCTTGCTCTAATCCATTCACCTCCTTGACGGGGTGTAACTTGAGTTTCGTTGTTCTCAACCAACCGCAGCGCTAAGAGCTGCAACACCCTCTGGTTTTCGTCGGCATTCGACAGTGTGAGGCGAGTGTCCCGACGATTGGGACGGTCTTCAAGCAATAGGTTAAAAATCTTTTGATATAACCGAATCCGGCGATTGGGCAAGCTTTCGCTCGCTTCGTGTGTCGCCGCAATAATCGTAATCAGGAGAGGATTTTTTGCTAAATCAACCAGACTTTGCTGAGCAAAAAGCTGACGGCTCAAATCGTCAGCCGCAATTTGAGCTTCTGCATTGCTTTGCGCTTCAGCTTGCTCTCTCGATAGCCTCTTAGCATCTTCGTTATATTGGCTGTCATCAAAATGGCGCTTCCAGGTTAGTTCCCAAGTGATATAGCGATACCACTGGTCGATGAAAGTACGCTTCTGATCATTGTTGAAATCGAGAATGTCAATGCGCTGGACGCCCTCAAATAGCCCATTATCATAACCATGTGGTCGAGAGGTGAGAATGAACTGGCTAAGGCAATTTTGCATTTGCCAATTTGCCCATTGACTTACTGTTTCTCGCGAAGCATCGGGCACCTCATCTAGTCCATCTAACATGACCAGACATTTGCCTGCATTCAGCTGATCTTTGAACCACTGTCCAGATGTGCGGAGGTCTTGGCAACGGGGCAACTGTTTCACCTGTTCCACAATTAAGTCAGGTAACGGTGGAGTGGTTTTAGATTGAATACGTGGATAGAAATCTCGAAACAGGAGCAGAATTGGAATGAGTAATTTGGCATCATGCTCAACATACGCTTGGTTGGCAAAGCTGAGCGTGAGAAATCGAGTGAGCGTTGTTTTGCCATACCCCGGATCAGCAATGATAGCCAGCAAGCGATATGAGAAATAACCGTCTGGATGATTAACTTTGGGTAAGAGATCCCAGACTTTGAGACTGCCCTTGGTGAGATGTGCAGATGATTGAGAATCGGATGACCCAGTATGGACTCGCAGGGGCACATATATTTTGTCGAGCGCAAGGCGTGGCAGATAGCCTTTGAAACCTTCCACTTTGAGGTTGTGGCAATAGGTCTTGAGCGCTTCGAGATATTGGCGATGAAACCCTGATAATCGTGTTAATGCTTTATCAACAGTGGTGTCGATCGCTTCATCGATCGCTTGCCCTGATGCTTCACCCCTCTGTCTCATGCGATCGCTGAGTGTTTTGATGAATCCTTGCCCAAAGCTGGTTACTAGCGCAAACCCAAAGGAAACAATTCCAGATATTGCGGCCTTCGGTACATCATCGACATAAAGCGAATACAATGCATAACCACCACTGCCTGTCATCAGGAGCTTGATTACTGCATCAGTGAGACGTTCTTCTAACGGTGGCTTTTGTTGCGGTTGCGATGGCTGAGGATTTTGTGGTGGCGTCATGGGGGCAAGTCATGGCGAGACGGATGTTCCTAATTTAGCCGATGATGTTTCGATAGTCCGTAGAGCGATCGCCCCTTCTGCATCAGATCCCTGGCTTCTTGATAGACGTGTTGGCACATTATCAGGCAGTGGTATCAGAAGCCGGGGATCTAGACATCTCTAGCTGCAACAGATCCCCGGCTTCTTGATAAACGGGTTAGCAATCATCAGAGGCTGGTATCAGAAGCCGGGGATCTTAGACCTCACCCCAGAGCGATCGCTCCTTTTTCTTCAAGATCCCTTTTTCCGCCAGATCCCCGGCTTCTTATTCGCCGTGTTGCACATCATCAAACGCTGGCATCAGAAGCCGGGGATCTTAGATATCTCCTTTGATATTCAGCGGCTTTGTCAACGGAAGCTCTAAGGCGAGCAGATACAATGCTCTTGGGTTATGTCAACCAGCGCCCGATCCACGTGGTGGTGGCGATCGCCTTAGAGATTCAAACAGTCTATGTCATCACAGCCTATGAACCTGATTCAACCCTTTGGCAGACTGACTTTAGGACACGGAAGAACCCATGAATTGTGTTATCTGTAAACAAGGACAAACCCATCCTGGCAACGTCACAGTCACGTTAGAGCGCGACGGTGCGATCGTCATCTTTAAAGGCGTGCCTGCTGAGGTCTGTGAAAACTGCGGGGAATATTACCTGAGTGATGCAGTGACGGGTGACATTTTAGAACGGGCGGAGGAAGCAGTAGCCAGTGGATCTGAAGTAGAAATTCGACGGTATGCAGCATGAAGAAAAGATGCAGTGGTTGATTTCTGGAGAGACTGAGGCGAAGACCCAATTCACACCCAGAATTAGCAACTCCGCTGGAGCCGATACAATAAAATAGCATCCGGACACATAGGAGATTCGGCATGGTTTCTACAAAGCTGACTCTGGCAGATTACTTGAATCTAGAAACCGACTACGAAGGGCGCTGCGAATTTGTGGATGGAGAGATTATCAAAATGCCGCCAGAAAGTCCGCAGAATGTGCTCATTACAATGTTTTTGATGGCTCAATTTTTCAAACGCGTTCCCTTCGACTGGGTACGAAACAATACAGAAATCATCGTCGCAAATCGAGTGAGAATTCCAGACGTGATGATTTTGGGGGATGAGCTGTCTGCTGCTTTGGATGAGAGTCGTCGGAGCACCATTACCGAAGAGATGCCCGCTCCCTTGCTGGTGGTAGAAGTCGTATCACCGGGGAAAGCCAACGAAGACCGAGATTATCGCTACAAACGGTCTGAATATGGGGCGCGGGGTATTCCAGACTATTGGATTGTTGATCCAGAGAAGCAAATGGTGTCGGTGTTAACGCTGGTGGATGGATGGTATGAAGTAGACGAGTTTGTGGGTGACGCACAGATTCGTTCGGCTTTGTTTTCAGACCTTGCGTTGACTGCTGCACAAGTGCTGAATCCTAAAGAAGGCCATTGAGAGGATTTATCGTCCTGCGGTCAAAATCGTTGCAGCCGTGAGATTGATGTCAAGAAGCTGAGGCGAAACGATGGAGCGATCGCCCTCAAACACTTGTTCCTCATACAAACCATCTACCCATTCCAGGACTGTGACCTTTTGGGCGATCGGGTCTATGATCCAATATTCAGGAATGCGTCGTCCAGCATACTCGGTTCGCTTGTGGCGGTAGTCTCGATTTTCCTGCTGGGGGCTAACCACTTCCACTACAAGTAATGGCGGTGGCATGTCGTAGGTGATCACACAGTTGGCTGCCCCGTCTAATGCCGTTGCTGCTTCTTCTGATAACACGACTAAATCAGGTTGCCGTGCCGTTGCCCGTGCTCCGCTGACTGCAATTTGTGCCCCAATGCTCAAGAGATAGTAAGGGATTCCAGCTTGTAAAAAATACGCAAACAAAAAGGAAACAATTTGATTATTCAAGGCACTTTCTGGTGGCATGGCAATCAGTTCCCCATTCACCAGCTCGTAACGGGTATCGGTGCCGTCATCGTAATGTAAGTAGTCCTCAAGGGTCATTGCGTTTGCGGCAACAGACATGGCGTTTAGCCTCGATTCAGTTAAGCGCATCTCGCGTTTGGATATCCATATGATAGCTGTTAGGTTTGCCCCACGGAAAGGCGTTGGCTTGCCTGTGCGAAGTACGTATTGCACCTTCTACGCCAGATCCCCGGCTCTTTGATTAGGTATTGCACATCACCAGACGCCGGTGTTAGAAGCCGGGGATCTTAGACATCACCCCAGCGCATACCGCTATAGCGCCCTCGACGTTTTAGTTCAGAATCTGAAGCTAGTTGATTGGTTTACGATCCTTATCTAAGAATGCCGACGGGGCGATCGCCAGAAGAAACGTCTGAAAGAGCGATCGCCCCCATTGCCACCTCAGCAAATTCTCAAGGTTCAAAATCAGAATTTACTGTTCATCATCAAAGAAGTGAAGACGACCATAGCCAAGGAATAGTCCTTCAGCTAATTCTCCACCATCAGGATAGGCAGTCACCCCATACAGATACACTCCGCCTCGACCGGGATTATGTTGAGTTTCAAGCTCAACCGTCACAGAACGGCCTGGAGAAACAGGTGGATCAAAGACTACAGTAATTTCCCCAGGAACGTCTGGTGTTCCGCCAATGCTAGAGAGAGGAAGATTAGGCCCTCCTGCCAAGCTATCGCCCTCAAATGCGCTACTGTCGTTAACCTCTAGCGCAATGTCTTCCAGATGACCTCTCGGCGTAAACCGAACTGCCTCTAGCGGTTCTCCGGCATTGTCTGGCAGGTAAATCGTAAACTGATAGGTCGACTGTCTACTCGGTCCACGGTTTGTTGCAACACTTCGAGTCAAGCGTGGCGCGCTATCAAAATACACTCTGTTTCCGATACGACCTGCTAAGGCAGAGGGTGCTAAGAACGCTGTCGCAATTCCTAATGTTGCAGTACCAGCCGCTACCATAAGCCCAGTCGGGTGTAAATAATTTTGTGGTTTAAACATGGTTTAAAACTCCTGTTTTTTTAATGCATGCGAATCAAGGTGAATGCACAGTGATTCACGTTGTTTAAAGCAGATTCAAAGAAGCCCTATTCAATTCACATCAATCTGACACCCGTTCAGCTTAAAAATGAACGTCAGGCATTGAGAAATTGTATGGTGATAGTGGAAGGTCGCTGTTTCGTCCTATGAGCAGATACACGACACAAACCTGGTGTTGATTAGACATTGAGCGGGTAGGTTTATGGAAGGTTTATGCCGCTGAAGTTAAGGCGATCGCCCGCTTTCGACGAGACAGAACTCAGAGGTACTAACCGTTGATTTGAATGCGTTAGATGTAAAGAAAATGGGCTTGAAAAATGAGAATTGAACACATGGGCGATCGCCCAATGAAGCAGTTGTAGAGGATTTTCAAAATGGACTAAGTTGCAATGTGTTTAGTGCAGCTTTAGTTATCATTCTAGTAGTTTAAATTTATTTTTTTAAGTTGTCGCGTTACAAAATTAAACGGACATTCTGGAATATCTTATCGAATAATCCCAATCTCGTTAGAATGCACGCGCCACAACTGCTCCAAATGGGTCGCTGGCATCGTTAGATACAGCACATCTCCAGCACTTAGACTGACTTCTAACAAATTCCATCCGTGAATGGTTTGATGCTCTGTTTCGAGATAAAGCGGTACAAAGTCAGCCTGCATGGCAGCCTGTTTGACTCGTTGCCCGCAAAAGGGATGTCCGGATGTAATCAGCGTTGCCAGTGCAACCCACAAAATTCCGGCAGTCATGCCGTTGCCAAGAATTCGCCCGCCCAGTGCTGCTGCTGCAAACGAAGGAGCCGCTAAATCTGCTGGGCTCAGTACTGCTTCAAAGTCAAATACTTGCTGCGCGAGTGCCGCAAATTCAGGATCTTGCGTTCTGACAATGACCGGTAGCTTCGGGGCTAAGCCTTTTGCACTGAGGGCGATTTCAAGATTCGCCACGTCATCGCTGGTCACAGCAAGCAACGCAGCCGCTTGATGAATCTGAGCGGCTTCAAGGGTAGCAGAGAGGCTAGCATCTCCGTGTAGGACGGGCACTTTGAGCGATCGCGCGACATTTAAAAACCGATTATTGGGGTCATATTCTAATACAACCAGATCGCCTCCATTTGCGTGGAGATGGTTGACCACTTGCATCCCAACCCCGCCCAACCCACACACAATATGGTGATGCCCTCGTGGAATCTGGACGGTGCTGAACAACCGACGAAATCGAGTGCCCAAAATTAAGTCATTGAGGAGGGCATAGCAAATACCAATGACGCCAGTGCCAACCAGCATCATGATCACGGTGAAGATCTTGATATCGGCTGGAGCCTGTTCTGCGACGCCTTCATTGCCTCCAGCTCCGGTAATCATGCCGACAGAAAAATAAAGGGCATCAACAATTGAATACTGCGAATTCACCATCGTATAGGTCAGCGTCGCCACCAGGATGGTAGCGACCAGTGCACCCAGCACCACGATGGTAGGGCGGATACGTTGCTGGACGTGGTTGAGACTGACCCAAACAGTGCGAAGCCGATGCACCAAGTTTCTTGGTACTGCGCGCACGCTCGGCTTAGTAGCAACGATGAGGCGATCGCCTCGCTGTAAGCACTGTCCCGTTTCGATTGCAGAAATTAGATCGATCCGATCTGCCGCAGGCAAATAATAGATCATCATCCGTCCCCGGTCGTCCCACAAATCTCGCAAGGGTCGCCCACACCACAGATGATTTTCGTCAATGAGTTCTTCATGGATAGGCCAGGTGCGATTTGCAAGCCGGAGTTGCCCGATCGCCCGATTTCCCAAAGCCGCAAAGGTGAATACGGGCGCAGCCAAGCCAGCGACACTCATTGAAACGTGGTCGGACAGGGTTTGATCGAGGCGATCGCCCAAACTGGTGTTAAACAATCGGTTGACGATGCGAATTTTTGCATTGAGCACGCGTGCCAGCGTCAGAATCGCTAAATTCAGCGCATCATCCCCAGCCGCCAAGACCAGAACTTGAGCATCTTTCACGCCAGCAGCAATCAGCGTATCTGCCGACCTCAAATCACCGATGACAATGTCGCCCGCAAGGTGAGCCTGATGCGCTTGCAGTGGGCAATCATGAACGCCGACCACCCATGCCCCTTGCTGCTTGAGCAGGCAAAAGACTTTATACCCCGTACGACCTAACCCGCACACAATGATGCGCGGCTTTATATTCGAGGGATCAGACGGCATAGCAGTCGAATGAACGTTTATCATCTAGCAATTTAGGGCGATATAGCCCTACGGGCTTAGGTTTGTATGGTGGACCCGCGCGGTGCGAGGGTTCACCATCCGTTCAGCGTCCTAACACGAGAGCGTAAGGCGATAAAACCGCTTAAACTCTTATTTTGGATGACGGCTGATCAAGGGATTGTAGTCGCGGAGACGAAGTTACAAAACATTGGAGAAATGATCTTGGTGAATTGATCTTGGTGAATTGCGTATTTTTCCGACTCCTTCACCAGTTCAGCAATCTTTTTAGACTGCCATACCAATTTGAGGGGCGATCGCGGGCATTCTGAACACAAAATATACGAGACTTCCTATGCATCGTGCAAAAAACATCCCCCGTCCTAAAATCAGCACCATGCCTCGCCAACAGTCAGAGGCAGCCGCCCTGCTTGATATGCATAAGCTCGTGGTTGAGAAAAAACGTCTTCAACATGAGTTGCACAGCATTGAAGAACGTCAGCAGCAGATCATCCAGCGATTGGCAGTCATTGAAAACCACGTGGCTCGAGTAGAGGGGCAAATCCGGCAGATGCGCGAGCATGAAACAACCTCGCCTCCTAGTCCTCAGCCCAATCAACCCTCTCAAATCGCCCACGGCTCATCATTTGACACGATGTTTTTAGACTATTAAGACTCGACTTTCTCAAGCACTCTGAGAATGATCCAGGCGATCGCCGCGCTGATTAGACCAAGCTGCCAAAGACCGCACCCGGCTGCGATGCCAAGCGCAGCCGACACCCACGTTGCAGTCGCAGAGGTCAATCCGCGAACCCGTTTGTCTCGCAAAATGGTGCCAGCTCCGACAAAGCCAACACCCGTAATGATGCCCTGAATCGCGCGACTGAGCGCGTCAACGCTGGCACTTGCCATTCCTGTCTCGATGGGCACCATCACAAACAAGGACGAGCCAAAACTCACAAGCATGTTGGTTCGTAAACCAGCAGGCTTATGTTTGGCTTCTCGTTCAGCCCCAATGATGGCTCCTGCAATCAGAGCACATGACAAACGCAAGAGTAGCTGTGACCAACTAAGCGGCTCGAATAAATCAGAGTTCGGTGTCATATTTGGGCAGTGCTGAACGCGTGCAATGGCAGTTTACACTAATTCCTGATTTTAGATTTTATAGCCTAACGTGAGAGCGTACGGCTATGATTCAGGATGATATAGTTGTCCCACCAATAGCGCTTGAACACATGCCTCACAGATAATCTTGCGATCTAACGGCTGGCGCGTCACCGGACGGCGATGATGCTTGCACCATAACCGATAGCGTTGTTTTCTGTTCTTACCTGTCATTTCAAAGGGCTAAACAGAGTCATATCCCTTAGTCACCGCAATACACAATCAAATCAATTTCAACATCTCCCTGCCCTGCCAATGCGATCGCCCCTATCGTGGTGCGGCTAGGGCGACGTCCTTCGCTGAAGTAGGATGAGAAGATTTCATTTACGGCTTGGTAGTCTCTGAAGTCTGTCAAGAACAGGCGTGCCATGACAACCTGATCAAAGCCGGTTTGAGCATGGTTGAGGACGAGCTTCAGATTTTCCATGACGCGCTTCGTTTGCTCGGCGGCTGAGCCTCGCTGAATCTCGCCCGTTACGGGATCTTCTGCGAGCTGCCCCGTCACGAAGATGAAGTCCCCCGCTCGAACGGCATGAGAATAGGGCGCAGGGGGAGGCAACAGACTATCCGGGAGGGTAATAAATTCAAGCATTGATCAGTTGATTCGTCTTAATGAACAGTCGTTAGAAATCAGCCGTCATGCCTTCTCGCTCAATGGCGGCAAGTTCGGCAGTCGTAAATTCGTGTGTCGCAACCTCCCGCTCTAAATGGTGGCGTAGACGGGTGCGGATGTCGCGCAACCGATAATCGTCTGGATTTCGGGGGCGATCGCCCGGAATCTCGATTATCTCCAAAATTCGACCAGGGCTACCTGAGAATAAGACCACGTGATCGGCTAACATGATAGCTTCATCGAGATCATGCGTCACCATGATCACCGTCGCCCGCACATGATGCCACAGCGCTAATAAGTAGCGCTGCATGACGCTGCGAGTCTGGTAGTCGAGCGCTGAAAACGGCTCATCTAGAAGTAACACTTGAGGGTTGAGCACCAGTGCACGGGCGATCGCCACCCGCTGTTTCATGCCTCCGCTCAACTGTCGGGGAAGCTTGTTGGCATGCTCAATCAAGCCTACGTCTGCCAACAACTTACTAGCCTGCACCCGTCGCTTTCCAGGCGATACTCCCTGGGCGTGTAACCCAAAGGCAACGTTATCGCGAATCGTCATCCATTCAAATAAATTGTGATGCTGAAACACGATCGCCGTTTCCGGGCCTGGTTTGGTGACGCGCTTTCCTGCCATGGTGACATGCCCCGTCGTCGGCTGAATCAAACCGGCTGCAATCTCAAGGACAGTTGATTTACCACACCCCGATGGCCCAATCATGGCAGTAAATGCCCCCGATGGAATTGTCAGATCAACATCAAGCACCGCAGGCGCTCCGCCATATTGCTTTGAGATGCCTTGAAAACATACATCAGCCACGGCGACCCCCTAACGCATCCTGCTGCGCTTCCCACCAAAGCAGCCGTTTTTGCACAAGCAAAAGCAGGCGATCGATTGCAAAGCCTAAGATACCGATAGTAATCACGCCCGTCATCACGAGTTTCATATTAAACTGCTGCTGTCCTAACACAATCAACGCGCCCAACCCAGAGTTGATGCCCGCCATTTCCCCCGCCAAGACTGCCATCCAGGCGGCAAAGAAATTGACGCGCACAATAGTGAGCAATCCGGGGGCGGCGGCGGGCAATACCACCCACAACCATAAGAAACTTCGTTCGGCACCCAGACTACGCGCCGTTTTAATCAACTCTTTCGGCACATTGGCGATCGCCGCTGCCGTTGCCAATGTCATGACGGCAAAGACTCCCATAAACACCACAAAGATAGCCGCTTGATCTCCCGTGCCCACCAGTGCAATCGACACAGGAACCCAGGCGACAGGGGCGATCGGCGCGATGGTTTGTACCATTGGCATGACAAACTGCCGCAAAATAGGCACCACCGCTAACAGAGTTCCTAGAGGCAACGCCGCCATCAACCCCAAGCTTAAGCCAATAGACACCCGCAGTAGGGTTTTAACAACTGCTTCTCCATAACTGACCTGTTGAGGGCCAATTCCAGCAGCGCCGGGTCCTTGCAGCACATACGGGATCACAACGCTGGGGGGAGGTAAGATATCTGCATTCAAAAATCCGGTCGCGGAGCCAATCTCCCACAGTGCAGCCAAAATGATCCAGCTGACCAAAAATGATAGAACTGGAACAAAGGTGCGGACGAGCTGGGGAGACGAAAGCGATCGCGCAGGCGAGGCACGCAATGAAGAAGACGAAGCTGTTTTGGACTTGATCATACGCATCATTTATCAGTCCTAAGCTGGGTCATCAAACCTGATGCAGTAGACAGTTAGGAGATCTACTAAGCACTCTACTAAGCACTCTGTAAAGATTTCTCTTGAATCGAGCCATCAAATACGTCATCAATGAGGTCGGTTTGCTCCGGGGTTAGATAGCCCAAATCAACGAGATAGCCTACACCATTTTTCAGGCTTTGAACCGCTTCGTCGTCCATCACGGGCTGAGGAACCTGACGGTTGAGCGCCACCGAAAGAATATCGGTTTCAGACCCATACACCGGAACTAAATCGGCGATCGCAGACTCATGATCAGCTTCGAGCATGGCAGCAGATTGACGCAAGACAGCTAGATAGTCTGCCAGCAAATTCGGCTCCTTGCTCATAAAGCTATCCGTTGACGTAATCACACAATCGGATGCTTCAGGTCCCCAAGCCCCATTAGAATCCCCCAGATAGGTGCCGCCTGACTGCGCTACCACGCTTTGAGCATAGGGTTGAGCCAGCGAACAAACATCCGCAGTTCCTTGAATCAGCGCTTCTCCCATGCCGACCATACTCGGAAAGAAAGTCATTTCATAGTTGCTGTAGTCAACCCCCAGTTTCTTAAGGTGACCAAAGACTACCAGCTCCAGCGTATCTAGTTGCAATGTACCGATTCTCAATCCCTGCCCTGCTGCGCTCGCCAGTTCTTCTAGAGATGAGACCGAGCCATCACGGGCAACCAGTTCAATGCCTGCTTTACCAGAACCGGAAATGATCTTGAGCTGTTCGGTGCCGTCTGCATAGGCTGCAACAGTATTCGTCCAGGGATTGTGAATCACATCTTGAGCACCTGCAACTAGGGCTTGCAAGTTTTCTCCAGGACCGTTGAACTGAGTTAATTCAACATTCAATCCGGCCTCTCGAAACAGTCCCCGCTTATTTGCTAATAGTAAATGAGATACGCAACCTGCCGGGAGATGCCCCACTCGTAGCGTCACTTTACTGTCTGAACTCGCTGACTCATTGCTGTCAGTGGCTCCAGCATCTGCTGATTCCTGCCGATTACTACAGCCTACGCTGGCCCAAAATGCTAGAGATGCGAGGCAGCAGCCTCGAATAAACCCTCGTCGGTTCACCGTAATTGGATGGCTGGCAGAGTTAAAAACGCTATCAAATCTAGCCATTCTAGACGCTCCTTCTATTAATTTGACCTGTTAGTGCTGAGTTACGACGTTAAGGGAACACACGACCGATCGACTTAGGAAATTTCTTAAAGAATGGGTTGATAAGTATTAGTAGGTATCACAATTGAAATCCACAAGAACAATGAATGAACCTCTAATTTCGAGAATAATATTCAATTCAAATATGGAAAGTTGTCATGTAAGTTACAAAAATATGACGACTGGTCTACTTATACTAAGAAGCCAAATCCTGCAATAAGTCACTGGTTTAATATCAAATAGACTTACATCTCGAATAGACCCATTTTTTGCATGAAACGTTCTAAATCAAATACCAAAGCCCGCATGTTAGAAACCACCATTTCATTAATTGAATTACAGGGCTATCACGCGACGGGGCTGAATCAAATTGTTCAAGAAAGTTCGACTCCAAAAGGGTCGCTTTATTTCCATTTTCCAAGCGGGAAAGAGCAACTCGCCGCCGAAGCTATTCTCCTGGCGGGCAAACAGGTGAAGCAAAAGGTAGAACAGGCTCTGAAGTCTAGCGATGATTTGGGAACAGCTATCAAGTCGTTTGTACTGGCGATCGCCTGCGAACTTGAAACATCTGACTTTCGCAAAGGGTGCCCCGTGGCCACCGTTGCGATGGAGGCATCTGCCACCCATGATACGCTCCGTCAAGCGTGCGAAGCGGTCTATTCATCATGGTTTGAGCTTGTCTCTCAGCGGTTTATCACTTCTGGCTTTGACCCCGTTGAGACCGAATCTTGGACCCTATTTATCTGGTCAGCCGTAGAGGGGAGCTTACTTCTTAGCCGCAACCGTCGCAGCACCAAACCTCTAGAGACAGTAGCAAACCAGCTTGAGATACTGCTTTCTCAGCTCACCTTGCATTCTGATAGCGATGCCAATAGCGATGCCAATGCAGCCGATCTGTAAAGGTCTAGCCCGTCTTGCTATCCCACCTATCCTGCTTATCACACACTGATTGATCATGGCTCATCATACTCTCAAGGCAACATGTGACACCGTTCACTATGGTGGTTTCTCCTCTGATCTTCGCCCTGTTTTGACGATCAATTCTGGCGATACGATTGATGTCGAAACCTTTTCAGGATTTAAACTCTATCAAAATGCTCCCAAAGAGTTTGTGCCGCCTGAATTTCTCGATATTTGCTTAAACCTTCCGCCTGAGCGAGAAGTCGGAGACGGGCCGCATTTGATGACGGGGCCTATCTGGATCAACGGTGCCGAACCGGGGGATGTGTTAGAAATTCGGCTGCGCTCGATTACGCCCCGGTTGCCCGTTGGCTTCAATGCAATTCGTCCAGGGTGGGGCGCACTGACCGAGCGCTTTGGTGAAGGGCATCTCCGGTTTGTGCATCTAGATTTAGACCAGGGATTCGCCGAATTTCCGGAAGGAAGCGGCATCAAAATCCCAATTCGGCCTATTTTTGGCATTTTGGGAGTTGCAACGCCTGAGAGTCGCAGTTCTATTCCTCCAGGAGTCTATGGTGGAAACATTGATAATCCAGAATTAACGGCAGGCTCAACTTTGTTTTTGCCCATCTTTATGCCTGGGGCTTTATTTTCGATTGGAGATGGTCATTCAGCTCAAGGAGACGGCGAGGTCTGCGGCACCGCGATTGAAACCTCGATGAACGGCACGATTGAATTGCGGCTTCGCAAAGACATGAGTCTCAAAACTCCCTTTGCAGAAACCCCAACCGACATCATCACCACGGGCTATGCGCCAACCTTAGATGAAGCCCTGCAGATTGCGCTGCACAGCATGGTGGATTTTATCGTGGCGATCGCCCACATTACCGAGAAGGAAGCCTACTGTCTGTGCAGCATGAGCGCCAATTTCCGAGTGACTCAGGTTGTGAATAGCCCTCAGAAGGGTGTTCATGGGCTACTGCCCAAATCACTGTTTGACCATGATATTAGCCTTACGCTCTCGCGTGAGGACGTTGGACGTGTGTAGAGCCCTACGGGTTTTATTAGCTTGTCTCTGCGAGAACAAATCGGTGTTTGATTTTAGCGTTTTGAAAACTAATACTTTGAGGATTAATCATGACATCTGTTTTAACTGACGTCAAAAAAGCGTATGTAATTCAAACCGATGACGAAGCTATTCAAATTGCGAAAGAAGTAGCAGCAGAATTTTCTAAGACTGCGTCTCAGCGTGATATGGAACGGATTATGCCCTACGAGGAGGTTGAAACACTCTCACAAGCTGGGCTGACTGCCATTACAGTACCCAAAGAGTATGGAGGCGCAGGTGTTTCTAATGTGACGATTGCAGAAGTCACCAAGATTCTATCCTCTGGGGATTCGAGCCTGGGGCAAATTCCTCAAAATCATCTATATCTTGTTGAGGCACTGAAGCTAGACGGTACGGACGAGCAAAAGCAGTTTTTCTTTAATGAGGTATTGCAAGGAAAGCGATTTGGCAATGCGTTTTCTGAACGCGGCAATAAAAATGTCAATGATATCCGTACGCGCCTAGAACGGTCGGAGTCGGGCTATGTCATTAATGGACGCAAGTACTACTCGACGGGTGCGCTGTTTGCCCACTGGATACCCGTGTTGTGCATGCATGAAGTAGACGGGGAAGACAAAGCATTTGTCGTATTTGTAGATCGAAACGGGTCTGGGGTAGAAATAATCGATGATTGGGCTTGCTTTGGTCAAAAGGCAACCGGAAGCGGATCATCTGTGTTCACCAATGCTCCGGTCAAAGACGAGCATCTGCTTCCCCACTATCTAGCCTTTGATCGCCCCACCCCGATGGGTCCATTTTCTCAAATCTTGCACGCAGCCGTTGATGTCGGGATTGCCGATGCTGCCTTTCAGGAGGCCGTGAAATTTGTGCGAGGCAACCCGAAACCTTGGATTGATAGCGGAGTTGAGTATAACTTTGAAGATCCGCTGTTGATTCACAAGTTTGGTGAAATGGCGTTGAAGCTTCATTCGGCAGAAGCCATCTTACGTCGGTCGGGCGAATATATCGACAAGGCAATGGTAGACATGACGGCGGACACGGTGGCTGAGGCGTCTATTGCAGTGGCTGAGGCAAAGGCGATCGCCGAAGAAGCTGCCATATTTATTGCTAATGGGCTGTTTGAGGTCAGCGGCACCCGCTCAACCTTGGACAAGCTCAACTTAGATCGCCACTGGCGCAATGCGCGCGCGCATACTCTGCACGATCCGTCTCGCTGGAAGTATTACGCAGTCGGGAATTTTTATCTCAATGGAGTGAATCCTCCCCGACATAGCTATATTTAGACGCCAGACCCGATCGCTTAACGTCTGAATCGCTTGCATAGCCTTACGCTCTCGCGTTAGGAGGCTTCACCACACAAACCTGAGCCCGTAGGGCCATAAATGGTGTTTGAGCAGTGGGGCTGGCGCCCGCTCCACTGCTCACAACCCGGACTTGCTACATCAATTTATTGTTATGTGCTAGGCCGATTCGTCCCCCTTCCCACGGAAAGCGCAGACAATGAGCGCAAATAAGTAATGTCGTGCTGATTGTGATCCAAATGACTGAAAAACTAACTGAAAATCAAAAAACTGCCTTGTGGTGGATCACAGCGGGCGATCGCTCGTCTAGGATAAATCGCGATGTTAGCTTTATTCGGCTGATCCTGAGAGGATGTCTGGAGAGCCCTTGGTTACCTTGGTCACTAAAGTTCTCGTGACAGAGACGCTGCGAGTCACTGTTGCTTGTGAAACGCAGGTTCCAAACCTGTAGGATTGCTGGAGTCCGCGTAGGCATCCGCCTATTTTGTCTGTTTCTGGGGGGTTCAAATGATGCAAGAGATTCTACAGAAAGAATTTCTTCAGAATACGGTTGCCGATTATCTGCTAGCAGCCGGAATGTTGCTCGCTAGTATTATCGCGGTCAATATTATTCGAAGTATTGTGCTGGCGCAGCTCAAACGCTGGGCGCGGCGCACGTCAACAAATCTGGATGATGCGCTGATTCACATTTTTGAGCGGGCGCTGATCCCTCTACTCTATCTCGGCGGTTTTTATGTCAGTGTTGGCAATTTGGTGCTCCACCCCATCGTGGATCGAGCCCTGAATGCGATTGTGATTATTGTAGCCACCATCTTAGGAATTCGACTGGTGGTGGCGCTTGCAGAATATGCGGTTCGAGTCTATTGGTTTACTAAACGCGGCGACGAAAATCTTGAGGAAAGCTTGAGTGCACTGGTTCCTGCTATTCGAGCAGTGGTGTGGGCACTTGGCATCGTATTTTTGCTGGATAATTTGGGGTTTGATATTTCAGCCGTGATTGCTGGGCTTGGCATTGGGGGGGTTGCCGTTGCGCTTGCATCTCAAGGACTGTTGCAAGATTTATTTAGTTACTTTTCAATTTTGTTCGATCGCCCGTTTGAGATTGGCGACTTCATTATCTTGGGTGACTATTTGGGCACCGTTGAACACATTGGCATCAAGACGACTCGCCTCCGGAGCCTTGGCGGCGAAGAACTCATCCTTGCCAATACAGACTTGACCAGTTCTAGAATTCGTAACTATAAGCGCATGAACCGCCGCCGGATTGCATTTCGGATTGGCGTGACATACGAAACGGGCTTCGACAAGCTGCAAGAGATTCCGCAGATGGTCAAAACGATTGTCGAATCCATCGAAACTATCACCTTCGATCGCGCTCATTTCTTTGCCTACGGTGACTTTAGTCTCGATTTTGAGATTGTCTATTATGTCAATAGCAATGATTACAACCAGTTTATGGATGCCCAACAAGCCATTAATTTTGGGCTCAAGCAGAGGTTTGAAGAGGCGAGCATCGAATTTGCCTATCCGACTCAAGTCACTTATTTGAATAATCCAGCGGGCGATCGCGTCGCAGTTGAGGTCAACGATAATGGCGCTCGGCAACTCCAAGGCGTAAACCAGGCATAGAATCTCCTACACTGGTCATATAGCCCTACGGGCTTAGGTTTGTATGTAGAACCCGTGCGCCGCGCGGGTTCTACATACGTTCAGCGTCCTAACGCGAGAGCGTAAAGCTATAGAGTAGGGGGTTTGAATGCGATGGGTATGACACGGGTGGGGTTGAGAATATTGAGTGCGGGTATTGGCGTAGTGTGCATGGTGGGGCTAGGGGCGATCGCCAGAGCCGACCAACCCTTGTTTGTTGCCTATCCACCCGATGGGCATGACACCACGTCTGACCAAATCTTTCTCATTGGCACCGCTCCTCCGGAGGGTGAAGTCACAGTGAATGGGCAACCGATTGAGCGCAGCCCTGCTGGTCATTTTGCGCCGAGCGTTCCGTTAGAACTCGGTGAAAATGTAATTACGCTGCGCTACGGGGATCACGATCTTCAACTTCGCGTCACGCGCCAGTCGGCTGACCCTCCGGCCCCCATGGGTGTGGCCTTTGCCAATGGGTCGTTAACGCCCGCCGTCGATATTGCCCGCATGCCCGGAGAACTGATTTGCTTTGAGGCGATCGCACCTCCTAATGCATCCGTTAGGGTAGCACTCAGGGATCAAACGATTCCCCTAATGGCTCAATCAAGCTCGGTGACGCTGCCGCCCAATTCTGCCGTTTTGACCTCACAAAATCAGCCCGTTCCGGTGTCGGTGGCAGAATCGTATCTGGGATGCACGATATTTTCTGAACCCGGCAATCTAGGAACTCCAGAATTTCAACTGACCTTAGATGGGCAAACGGTTCGTGAGGATGCGACTGGGGCGGTTAATATCCTTGCTACCGCCTCGATGCAAATTGCTGAAGTCACCGCTGATTCGGGCACTGCCCGCACGGGGCCTAGCACCAACTATTCTCGCCTAACGCCCCTCCCGCCAACCACGCAAGCCCGAATCACGGGCAGAGAAGGGGAGTGGTATCGTCTCGATTATGGGGCATGGATTGCGGCCTCTCAGGTTGACGTACGCACTGGAGCAGTGCCGCCGCGATCGCTCATTCGGAGTATCCGCGCCCTCCAGATGGATGATCGAACCGACCTCTATTTTCCGCTACAAGTTCCGGTTCCCATCAGCGTTCAGCAAGGCAGCAACACATTTACCCTGACGCTCCACAACACCACTGCTCAAACTGACACCATCTTGCTCAATGATGACCCGCTGATTGAGCGACTCGACTGGACGCAGCCCGCTCCCGATCGCGTTGACTACACATTTCGGCTTAAGACCAGCCAGCAGTGGGGCTATACGCTCCGCTATGACGACACGACGCTGGTTCTCTCTCTCCGCCATCCTCCCCGTCTAGTGTCGTCTTCTGCATCTGCGCCGGTTCTTCAAGGTATTACTATTCTGCTAGATCCCGGACACGGCAGCGAGAACGACCTGGGAGCACGCGGACCTACGGGCTACCCTGAAAAAGATGTCAATCTGGTTGTATCAACCCTCTTGCGCGACGAACTGATTGACCGGGGGGCAACGGTTGTGATGACCCGCGAGGGCGATGATGATTTATATCCGAGCGATCGCGTCGATATCATCAATGAGCTTGAACCCGATCTAGCGCTCAGCATTCACTACAATGCGCTGCCGGATAGCGGAGATGCCATCAACACGGCGGGCATCGGGACATTTTGGTATCATCCCCAAGCCCACAGCCTTGCGGTGTTTTTACACAATTATTTAGTCGACACGCTCGATCGCTCGTCCTATGGTGTGTTTTGGAATAATTTGGCGTTGACCCGCCCCACCATAGCACCCTCGGTCTTACTCGAATTAGGATTTATGATTAATCCAGACGAGTTTGAATGGATTACCGATCCAAACTCGCAGCGCCAGTTGGCAGATGCCTTAGCGGATGGCATTGCCGTGTGGATGCGTACCCAGATGGATGAGTCGCAATAAGCTTCACTCAATGCAAGGCTGAAGTGATGAATCCATTTGTCTCATCTCCTTCAGCCCCGGCAGATTGCCAATCTACTGCTGATTGTACACTTGAATAAACTAAGAATGACTCATGGTAGACTTGCCCCTTCCTCAGCCTCCCACCTTTGACAGCATTGACGCTGAACGGCTACACCGCAAACAACGACTGGCTGCGGCGTTTCGACTGTTTGCCCGCTATGGCTTTGACGAAGGCATCGCCGGACACATTACGGCCCGTGATCCAGAATATCTCGACCATTTCTGGGTCAACCCATTTGGCCTATATTTTGGGCATATTCAGGTGTCAGACCTGGTGCTAGTCAACCACAAGGGTGACATTATCTTGGGCGATCGCCCGGTTAATGATGCCGCCTTCGCTATTCATTCTCAAATTCATCAAGCTCGACCTGATGTGATTGCCGCGGCTCATGCCCACTCTCTCTATGGCAAAGCATGGTCGACTCTTGGCCGATCCCTCGATCCGCTCACCCAAGATGCCTGTGCCTTTTACGAGGATCATGCGCTGCTAGATGACTACACCGGGGTGGTGCTTGATCTCGAAGAAGGGCGGCGAATTGCTGCTACGCTGGGCGATCGCAAAGCAATTATCTTACGCAATCATGGGCTATTAACCGTTGGGCACACCGTCGATGAAGCGGCGTGGTGGTTTATCACGATGGATCGAAGCTGTCAGGCTCAGCTTTTGGCAGAAGCTGCTGGAACCCCAGTCTGTATTGATCCAGATACAGCAAGCCTTACCTACAGCCAAGTAGGCAGCCATCATCTGGGATGGTTTAGCTTTCAATCGCTGTATGACAAGATTGTGCGTCTAGAGCCTGATTTACTCGACTAATGCTTCTACCCAGATAACAGTTGGGATTATGGACCTAAACCGTAATAATCAAGATAGGCAGAATTAGGAAGGGCTTAATATGGCGTACCAGTGTGAGCTGCAATCGGGACAAAGCATCTATCTTAATAACCCTCAGGGGCAAACCGTCACGACTACGGTAAGCGGTGCACCAGGGCAGCAGCAACAAGCGAGCAATGCCTTCCAAACCGGAAACTGGACCGCGCCTCCAGAAGTATTTCGAACTGCAAATGGCATTATCATACGCATTCAGGCTGTGCAGGGCGAATATTTTATTCAAGTTCAAGGCGGCAGCATTGGCATGATGAACGGTACGCCCTTTTTGGGAGGGATGCAGCAGATGCACATGCAGCAGGTTCCTAATTTTCCTGAGTCTACGCCGTCGGCAGAGCCGATGAAGCCGATGGAGCCGATGAAGCCAATGGAACCTATGCAGCCCATGCAGATGGGAGATATGCAGATGAATGCAAATCCGATGGAAATGCGAATGGGAGATATGGAATTGCGGATGGGATCGCCATCGCCATCGTCGCAAGAACGGCGTTTTTGTAGCCAATGCGGAACATCAGTCAAACCCGGCGATCGCTTTTGTTCGAGCTGTGGACATCGGCTGACCGAGAAATAGTCGCGGGTCGACAAGCCCTCCTTAATCGCTGTGCTGACTGCTGACTGCTACTGGCTAGCAACCGACATCTCATGCTTACTGAACCGCCAGAGCAGCTTGCTCCATTCCCACAGTGAATCCTAATAAAGTGATGCAAGTTCTTACAAAACGCATCATGGCCTTAAGCAACTAACCCGAGTGGGGTAGATGTTTGAGCTGAAACATTTACCCCACCCTGTAGTAGACCCCACTCAAACATCCATGGCGCTCAAGGTTCGCAACATCATTCAATTCGTGCTAGTAGTCGCTCTCATTGCGCTGATCACCTGGCTTGCCCATCGATTTGGCATCGAGCGTCTCCGAGAAAATATTGATGCACTGGGTGTTTGGGCTCCGCTGGGCATGTTTGCCTTGCGGTTTCTCAGCGTGATTGTTCCTGCACTGCCTGGCACTGCCTATTCGGTGTTGTCGGGGGGGCTATTTGGCTTTGCCCAAGGATTATTAATCATTTGCTTGGCCGATTTGGTATCGTGCACGATTAGCTTTACCCTCTCGCGGCAATTTGGGCGGGATGTCGTCAAGCGATTGGTGGGCGATCGCTTCATGTATCGCATCGATCGCCTCAGCCAGCAGCATCTTGAGAATAACTTTTTCATGATGACGGGCTTTTTGATGACAGGCTTCTTTGACTTTGTTTGCTACGGCGTCGGGCTGACAAAAACCCACTGGCTCAGGTTTCTCCCGGCGCTCGTGATTAGCATCGCGGTTTCAAACCCACCCATTGTTGCCTTAGGAGCCGGGATTTTAGAAGGCGGCAAAATTTTGTTGGGAGTGGCACTGCTAGGCGTATTTGCGCTGGCGATCATCACGGGGTGGGTTCAGCGAAAGCAGCAACTACCCTAGGTCTACTCTATAGAGGTATCAACGGTCGCTTAACCAGTCGGCGCGGTGACAGAGGCAGGATTGGTCGTCCTGATTCAAATGCGTAGAATGACTATTAATACCAACTCTTCAAAGTAAGGCTACAAACGCAATTACGCCCCCGTGATGCAAGCCAAGTCAGGCGCGCCCCACCCAGATCCTCGAAAGTCGCTATAGTTGAGTAATGTGCGCGTCAAGTACAGAAACGTTTCATTAGGACTTTTTGAAAACCGCTAACGTTAAGCCCTATCATGACATCTGCGCCCCAAACCACTGCGCCCCTAGGCTGGCCCCAACTAGAAGCCTTCGATGATTTTCAAGTCGATACTGTCAATGGTGCGACTAATGCACAAGCCCGGTTGCGCCTATTTGGGCAGGCCGAATCTGATGTGCGAGTGACGCTGTGTCGCGATCATCATGCTTGGTGTCCCTACTGCCAGAAGATCTGGCTATGGCTGGAAGAAAAGCAGATTCCCTATCGTATCGAAAAAGTAACGATGTTCTGCTACGGCACCAAAGAGCGGTGGTACAAGCGCAAGGTGCCATCGGGAATGCTGCCAGCGGTTGAGATAGAGGGTCGCCTTGTCACTGAAAGCGACGATATTCTGATTGCGTTAGAGCGGGGCTTTGGCTCCTTGAGTTTAGGGATGACCGATTCTAACGTGATTCCCCTCAGGCGGCTCGAACGGCTGTTATTTAGAGCCTGGTGCTCTTGGCTATGCTATCCCTCTCCATCTCCTCAGGACGATCGGCGAAATCGAGCCCAATTCGTAGAAGCCATGTCAATGGTTGAGGATGCGTTAGGGCGCACCTCCGGTTCCTATTTCCTAGACGAGTTTGGCACCGTAGATGTCATCTTTACGCCTTATGTCGAACGCATGAATGCGAGCCTCTACTACTACAAAGGCTATTCTCTACGCGACGAAAATCCTCGGATTTCTGCATGGTTTGATGCGATGGAAAGCCGGTTGACCTATCGCGGCACTCAAAGTGACTTTCATACTCACGCCCATGACTTGCCGCCTCAGATGGGAGGCTGCTATGCAAACGACGATCCTCAAACCCGACTCAATCAGATCCGAGTCAATAATGGTCCTTGGTTTGGATTACCCGATGTGAGGTATCCAGAGCCAGAAACCTCGTGCGTGGAGGCGCTTCACCGAGTGCTCAAGCACCGCGCCAATATTATCAAGGTCAACCCCGCTGATGATCGACTGTTTGATGAAGCGTTGCGCTGTGCTCTCACCCATCTGATGACTGGGAACGCCTGTACGCCACCACCTGAGTCTGATAGTGCCTTGCGATATTTGCGCGATCGCATCAGTGTGCCCCGCGATATGTCAATCTATGCCGCTAAACGCTTGAAAGCATCTTTAGAAAAAACTGCTGCGCTAGTGGGCGATCGCCAAGGTATTCCTATCCCCATCAACCATCGGCGCGATCAAGATCCGGCTAATTTTGCCCAGACGAATGCCATCGCCTAGATCTATGGCGATCGCCCTCCGGATTTGTCTAAGTAGGTGGGCATAAATAAACGGTGCTGTAGGGTGTTGTCAGGTGTAGCCGTAACGCTATTGTGGAGATCAAGGGCTACCGAGGAGAAGACGCCAAAGAGAAAGCCAGCACCATGCGGAATTACTGGGTTCCGGGAGTGAACAACCTGGGTAGCTTCGGTCACTGGGCATTTGCCGAGTTTAGGGAGGTATTTCAAATTGAATCAGAATTTGCCAAGGTGGTAGAAGATGCCATTCAGACAGAGCAAACGAAAAGCATGGGAGGGCTAGCATCATGACCGTATCTGCACCTCAACCTAAGACCTACAGTGCAGAAGAATACTTGGCTCTTGAAGTAGAGTCCGAGATTCGCAATGAGTATCGCAATGGAGAAATGGTGCCGATGACAGGGGGCACTCCTGCCCACAATGAAATTAACGCCACTCTGATTTTTCTGTTGGTATCGGCTCTACGGAAGCAGCCTTACAGCATTTTTATCACTGATCAACGGCTGTGGATTCCAGAGCGTAATCTGTATACCTATCCTGATGCGATGATCACTCCTCGCCCTGCGGAACTTAAGCCTGGACGCAAAGATACGGTGATGAACCCGATTGCGATCGCAGAGGTACTGTCTGAGTCTACAGAAGGCTATGACCGGGGCGACAAGTTTGCTGCCTATCGCACGATTCCTACGTTTCAAGACTATTTGTTGATAGATCAATACAAGCCCCATGTCGAGCACTATGTAAAGCAAGCTGAGAACCAATGGCTGTTTACCGAATATGGAACTCTTGAGCAGTCCTTCACTCTGCAATCGACCCGTGTAGAGATAACGCTTGCAGACCTCTACGAAGCCGTTTTTAGTGATTCGTAGATAGTGATTCGTGATTCGTCATTATCTGCAAACCCACCATCCACAAACCACCATTCACCACTAGCTCACAAGCCACTCGAAAAATGCTCAAAAGTTACGAAGCGATCTACGAAAACGGTCAGGTTAAATGGCTCACCGAACAGCCTGACGTCACCACGGCCAGAGTCATTGTTACCGTGCTAGTCGAGGTGTCCTCACAGGTAGAGCCTCCTTTAAAAGCGCAACAGGCTGCTCATGCACTGGCTCAGTTAGGCGGTTCTGAGCCTGACCTGCAACCGATTCCGCGACGACGTGGGGAGGTTTCAGATGCCCATCTTGGTTGATACCTCAGTCTGGGTAGACTTCTTGCGCAGCGGCGATGCTGATCTCGAAAAGTGTTTAGAAGATGAGAGGGTTGCGATGCATTCGATGGTGTTAGGCGAACTGTCACTAGGCTATCTCCGCAACCGCACGGCAGTTCTGAGATTTCTAGGAGAGTTACCTAAGATCTCCTCAGCGACTCATGAGCAAGTCATGGCGTTTGTAGATACTCACAAACTGGCGGGTCGAGGCATTGGCTGGGTAGATGCTCACCTGCTCACAGCAGTAGCACGTGTTGACGAAACTCAGTTTTGGACTCGTGACAAACGGCTCAAAAGCCTCGCTAAAGCCCTCGCCCTCGCAGTTCCCCTTCCCTAACCGCGCCCACTCACGTATCTATTTCTCATCACCCACCATCCACTTCTCACCCATTGACTCATCATGATTATTCGAGCTGTTATTGAATGGGATGAAGAATCCCAATCCTGTTCAGCGACCTGTCCCGAACTCAACTTTGTCTCTTCCTTTGGCGATACCAAAGATGAAGCCATTACCAACCTTAAAGATGCAATCCAGCTCATGCTGGAGCCAATTCCTGATGAGTTTTTAGAAAGCAGCGACGCTAAAGAAGTGATTGAGCTAGCGCTTTAGAAGAATCACTATGCCATCTCTCGTAGCGTCATTACCTGGGAGAGTAAACCATGTTTCCTTTAAACACCGAAGAGCAAACCATTTTAGAATCCGTTGAACTGGGTGAGAGGCAGTCTGTCCCAGATGTTGTCCAAGAGATTAAGCGATATCAAAGCGATGCCCAAGCTCAGGTGGATGCTCTGGAGACGGTCAATATTGAGCTACCCGCGAGTGATGTGCAGGCTCTCCGCGAGGTTGCCCTGAAATCAGGTGTTTCGCTCTCGCTCTTGATGGCAACGGTGCTCCATCAATTTGTTGCAGGCTGTCAAGAAGGAAATTAATTAGATATCATCAGGCGAATGACCCATGATGACGGGGCTTAACCTGCTGCTAAAACCGATAAAACGTTATAGAAAGACGTGTTGGAGGAATTGAAGTCATGGCAATCGCAACCACCACACCCAAAAAGCACAGTGTTGAGGAATATCTGGCAAGGGAAGTGGAGTCTGATATTCGCAATGAATACCGTAATGGAGAGATCATTCCCGTGACCGGAGGCACCCCGGCTCACAACGAAATTATCCGCATGGGGGTCTTTCTGTTAACGGCGGCGTTACGGAAGCAACCCTACAGCATTTTTGTCACCGACCAGCGTCTTTGGATTCCAGAACCAGACCACTATACCTATCCCGATATCATGGTGACACCGCGCCCCCCAGAACTAAGGCCAGGACGCAAAGACACGGTGATGAACCCAATTCTTATCATAGAGGTGTTGTCCGATTCCACCGAAAAGTTCGACCGGGGCGATAAGTTCGAGTCGTATCGATCAATTTCAACGTTTCAGGAATACCTACTCGTCGCCCAGGAGAAGCCCCACGTTGAGCAATACATCAAGCAAGCCGAAAACCAATGGCTTTTCATGGAATATCACGACCTCAACGAAACCTTCAAACTTCAGTCGGTAAATGTCACGGTAATTGCTCAACCGAGTAGCCAATCGGACTGCTGTGAGGTAAGGGCACGAGAAATGGCATCAAAGGCAGACATGCCCTGACGCTGTGCAGTGTTGATGAGCGATCGCACCTGAGCAAACAGTTCT
>JBNPEB010000021.1:0-50125 GCA_051117335.1 Elainellaceae cyanobacterium | reverse complement strand
TCAAGCGGGAAGTTGTGTGCATTACGCTCATGCATCACTTCCATTCCCAGGTTGGCGCGGTTCAACACGTCTGCCCAGGTGTTGATCACACGACCTTGACTGTCAATCACACTTTGGTTGAAGTTGAACCCGTTCAGGTTAAACGCCATCGTGCTGATGCCGAGAGCCGTGAACCAAATCCCAATCACCGGCCATGCACCCAAGAAGAAGTGCAAGCTGCGGCTGTTGTTGAAGCTCGCATATTGGAAGATCAACCGTCCGAAGTAGCCGTGCGCTGCAACGATGTTGTAGGTCTCTTCTTCCTGACCAAATTTGTAGCCATAGTTCTGCGACTCGTTCTCGGTCGTCTCACGCACCAAGGAGGAGGTCACCAATGAACCGTGCATCGCGGAGAACAATGCTCCACCAAATACACCGGCTACACCTAGCATATGGAACGGATGCATCAAGATGTTGTGCTCTGCCTGGAACACAAACATGAAGTTGAAGGTTCCAGAGATGCCTAACGGCATACCGTCAGAGAAGCTGCCTTGTCCAATCGGGTAGATCAAGAAGACAGCGCTCGCTGCTGCTACAGGAGCAGAGTATGCAACACAAATCCAGGGGCGCATACCGAGACGGTAGGAAAGTTCCCACTCACGTCCCATGTAGCAGAACACACCAATCAAGAAGTGGAACACAACAAGCTGGTATGGGCCACCGTTATAGAGCCACTCATCGAGTGATGCGGCTTCCCAGATGGGGTAAAAGTGCAGTCCAATTGCGTTGGACGATGGCACAACTGCGCCGGAGATGATGTTGTTGCCGTAGATAAGGCTACCGGCAACGGGCTCGCGGATGCCGTCGATGTCAACGGGAGGGGCCGCGACGAATGCGATGATGAAACAAATGGTTGCAGTTAGCAGGGTGGGAATCATCAACACGCCAAACCAGCCTACATATAGGCGATTCTCGGTGCTGGTTACCCAGTTGCAAAACTGTTCCCAAATGCTAGCGCCTTGGCGCTGCTGTAGGGTAGTAGTCATATTGTAATGAGTCCGAATTCTACAAGAATTGAAAGTTATGTATTAGGTTGCTTTGTTTAATCAACCTTGTTACTTAACTTAAGGGATTTGCTGAGTTTTGTAAAGCATCCTTAACAGATTTTTTACTTTCTCAACACTGAATTAGCCTGGGGGCCAGGTCATCTGTCGTCCTCCAAGGATGTGCAAATGTAGATGGTATACGGTTTGGCCGCCATCTTGGCCGGTGTTGATCACAACTCGATACCCGTTTTCTAATCCTGCTTGTTCAGCAACTCGCTTTGCAGTTAGTAACAAATGTCCCATCAGAGCGTGGTCTTTCGATTCAGTATCTGAAAGCTGGGCGATCGCCTGTTTAGGAATAACCAGGATGTGAGTTGGCGCTTGGGGATTAATGTCGTTGAACGCTAGGCACAGATCATCCTCGTACACGATATCGGCTGGAATTTCCCGTCGAATGATCTTGCTAAAAATAGTCTCTGAGGCTTCATTCATCTCGGTGACACAAAATTCAACTTGCTGAAATTCTAAGGCGTGACGATTCAAGGTTGAAAAAAACTAATTCTTGTAGTCTCGTACATTTCGCCATAACGGTAGCCAGTGGTAGGGTTAGCTCGGTATGAGCTCGATATGAGCGATTAATCGAATAGAATCACAAACGTTACATAGTGTTCGGAGTTGATCATCATGTTCAGTTGGCTAACAAATCTCTTCAAGCAGTCTGATGACAAAGGAAATGGCGCAGCTACTCAAACGCCAACCGAAAGTCGACCAAGGGCAAATCAAGACGCTAAACCATCTCACCCGAGTCAGCCACACAGAACTGAAACGGTAGCCAGTTCGTCACTCAGTAATGGCGCTTCAGAAGAGACTATTCGCCTGCAAGCCTATTATCTCTGGGAAGCAGACGGAAAACCCGACGGAAAGGCTGACTATTACTGGAGGAAAGCCGCAGAGGACGTACAAAAAAGCTAGGAGCGCGCGATCCATTTCAAACTCCGTACCTGATTGTTTGATACTCCTCGATGAAAGTGGCAAACAAAACTGGATACATCCCCGCTGATCGTATCTTGAGAGATGATCGCGGGCATTCTAGCCAATAGTGACTCAGAGCAAAATCACATGTTGGCAAGGACTTGGAGCGCATCACTGATTGGCATTGACGCCATTAAAGTTGGGGTCGAAGTCGATATTGCGGGAGGACTCCCAGGAATTGTGGTAGTTGGGCTGCCCGATACCGCGGTTCAAGAATCACGGGAACGGGTCAAAACTGCGCTTAAGAATGCGGGGTATGCCTTCCCGCTGCGGAAGATTGTGATTAATCTGAGTCCGGCAGACTTGCGCAAAGAGGGTCCCAGTTTCGACCTGCCAATCAGCGTTGGCATCTTAGCGGCATCTGAACAGGTTAATCCTCATCTCTTAGAAGACTATCTGTTTTTGGGTGAGGTTTCGCTTGATGGCACCCTTAGACCGGTTACAGGGGTGCTGGCGATCGCAGCTACAGCCCAAAAATTAGGGATTCATGGATTGGTGGTTCCAGTCGATAATGCTCAGGAAGCAGCCGTCGTTGAAGGGATCAGCGTATATGGATTTAAGCATGTCTCAGAGGTGGCTGATTTTCTAAATGAGCCCACTCGCTATCAGCCAACTCGCATCGACGGACTGACAACACTGGGGCGATCGCAATTCAAGGGGCTCGATTTAAAAGATGTCAAGGGGCAAGCTCACGCCCGACGAGCCTTAGAAATTGCGGCAGCAGGCGGTCATAATTTGATTTTTGTCGGCCCCCCTGGCAGCGGCAAGACGATGCTGGCTCGACGGTTGCCTAGTATTCTGCCACCCTTGAGTTTTTCGGAAGCGCTAGAAGTCACACAGATTCACTCAGTTGCAGGACGGCTGAAAGATCGGGGATCACTGATTAGCGATCGCCCCTTCCGCAGTCCCCATCACTCCGCATCGGGTCCTTCTCTCGTAGGCGGAGGGAGCTTTCCAAAACCGGGTGAAATCTCTCTCGCTCACCGAGGCGTGTTATTTCTCGATGAACTGACTGAATTTAAGCGGGACGTGCTCGAATTCCTCCGTCAACCGCTCGAAGATGGGCACGTGACGATTTCTCGCACTCGCCAATCTGTGTCATTTCCTGCCCAGTTTACGCTGGTAGCGAGTACGAATCCCTGCCCGTGCGGATATTTTGGCGATACGATTCAGGCGTGCACCTGCAAACCTCGACAGCGAGAACAATACTGGGCAAAGCTTTCAGGGCCTCTGATGGATCGCATTGATCTCCAGGTTGCCGTCAATCGGCTAAAACCGGAAGAAATCACGCGCCAGCATACAGGGGAAGATTCTGCGTCGGTGCGAGAGCGAGTTCAGATAGCGCGCGATCGCATTCAAAAACGCTTTGAACACGAACCGCTTCAGTGCAATGCGGAGATGCAAAGTAGACATCTCCGCCAATGGTGCCGGCTCGATGATGCCAGCCAACATCTGCTAGAAGCTGCGATTCGCAAATTGGGTCTTTCGGCACGAGCCACCGATCGCATTCTCAAAGTGTCTCGCACGATTGCCGATCTGGCTGGCGATGATGAATTAAATCCTCATCACGTCGCAGAAGCCATTCAATATCGCACGATTGACCGGATGCAGTAGGAATCAGCACCCCGATTCACTCTCCCACTGTTGCATCGCAAATCAACAGATTTACCCAAGCATCAGCCCTCTATGGCAAGATGACGAAATGCGATGCGCGTGCAGCCAACGAGGGTTGTTGAATTTGTTGTGAAATCTATTCAGTCACTCCTGCAAGTCTTTGAAAGCCGCAAGATGGCAGCGCTGCTGTTGTTGGGGTTTGCGTCAGGATTACCGCTATTTCTCACCAGCCGAACGCTGCAAGCCTGGATGACCGTCGAGGGAATTGATCTAGGGGCCATTGGCTTATTTAGCCTAGTGGGTCTTCCATACTCCCTAAAATTTCTCTGGTCACCGCTGCTAGATCGATTTATTCCTCCGTTTTTCGGTCGTCGTCGGGGCTGGCTCGTCATTACCCAAATTGCGCTGACAGGGGCGATCGCCGCGATGTCACTCCAGCGCCCGACCCAATCCCTTCAGCTCTTAGCGTTTAACGCGCTCCTCATTGCCTTCTTTAGCGCCAGCCAAGACATTGCCTTTGATGCCTATAGAACCGACGTTTTAGACAAGCTAGAAATGGGGGCTGGCGCTGCGGTTGCAGTATTGGGGTATCGTATTGCGCTTCTCGTCACGGGGTCACTGGCGCTGATACTGGCAGATCAGATGCCGTGGCCGTTGGTATACCTGCTGATGGCTGGGCTGATGCTGCTTAGCGTGGTCTACTCGGTATGGGCTCCAGAACCTGTGATGCGCGATCGCCCACCAGCTACGCTAGTTGAAGCAGTGAAGTTGCCATTTTTGGAGTTTTTTGAGCGATCGGGGATAACGCGGGCGCTTTCGATTTTGGGATTTATCATCCTCTACAAGCTTGGCGACTCCCTGATTAACAACATGGCGACTCCGTTTCTGCTCCAAGTAGGATTTAGCCAGACTGATGTGGGAGCGATTCAAGGTGGCATGGGGCTACTCGCCACCATTGTCGGAGTTTTGGCAGGAGGTGCGTTTTTAAGCCAGCTTGGGATCAATCGGTCGCTTTGGGTGTTTGGCGGTTTTCAAGCGATTAGTAACGTGGTGTATCTCATCTTGGCTCAGATGGGGCAAAACTACCCATTCATGGTGGTTGCCATCAACATCGAGAATTTTTGTGCTGGGCTAGGGACGGCGGCGTTTGTCGCATTTCTGATGAGCTTATGCAATCAGCGATTTTCAGCCACTCAGTTTGCGCTGCTTTCAAGTTTGATGGCAGTCAGTCGAGATATCTTGGTAGCGCCAGCCGGTAAGATTGCAGAATTGACGGGGTGGACCCTGTTTTTTTTGATTACGCTGGTGGCATCCTTGCCGGGTTTGCTATTGCTGCCAATATTTGCCCCTTGGAATGCTTCGCCTGCAGCAGAATCCTCGTCTGATACTGAGTCATGACATCCCCGCCGGATGTAGAATCGAAAGAGAAGACGTAACAAATCTTGAATTTTTTTAGATTCTCATCAAATCGTATGTCCCTCCTCCGTCAGTACGTTGCTCCCGCATTAATTGTTTTAGTGTTTTTGATCGCCATGATCGCCGTGAGTGCGCGTATCTTTTTGCCATCTGATATGGCAGCCCCTGCGCCAGTCGAAGACTCAGATCAACAGGTTAGCGTGCAGGTGCCTTTGACTGATTCGAATTCGAATCATGACTTGCCCCCATCGTTGCGGGTATTTGTGCAGGGGCTCCCGGATGATTTGGCCTACTCTACCTCCATTTAATGGCCGAGTTGCTACTTCCGGGCTATGTCTGGCGGCAAGGCTCTGGGCTGGATCGAGCGTTGCTCGTTAAATTTATGCAGCGCACCTATCAAGAACTCCATCCGGATTTTGAATTTACTCATCTTGCTCAGACAGTTGATGGGTATCTCTCTACCGAGACACCCATCTGGTGGGTTGAGTGTGTTGCAGGCGTATCGACGTGCTCTGAGTTGTCTCATAGCGTTGATATACCGAGAGGGAGAGACTCGTTCGGCTCACCCATTGCCTGTTTGTGGATTGGCAACGCGGTTGACCAGTCGACGGGCGATCGCCATGCTCATATCTTCTTGCTGTATGTGATGCCTCACCATCGCCGCCGGGGAATCGGTTCGGCACTCATGCGTCATGCCGAAGCGTGGGCCCAAAAACGAGGCGATCGCCAGATTGGATTACAGGTTTTTCAAACCAATCAGCCTGCGTTAGACCTGTACACGAAGCTGGGCTATCAAACTCAGTCGATTTGGATGGTGAAGTCGATCGGCTAGTGTTTTATGCGATAGCCTAACGCTGTAATAATAGCGTTGCACTCCTATTGCACTCATGATGAGGCTCATCGACGATGGCAGATTCCCTTAAACCTAGTGAGAAAGACCAGCAACATCCACAATACAAGAGCGATCGCCAGATTGTTTCATCGCTGTTGTCGGCAGAACCGACTGACTATAACTTGGCAGAGATTGCTCGCCTCCGCATGCGCTATCAGGGATTTCCGGGTGCAAGAGATATTCAGATGGATCTAGACCAAGCGTTGAAACAATGGGGCATGACCGAAGAGATGCTGATCGAAAAAACGCGCCAGATTCATCAGCAGGGTCAGGTCTATCGAGGGATTGGGGCAAAGCGAGACGATTGGAGTTAATGCAACATGGCGATTCGACAGATTCACCATGTTGCAATTATTTGCTCAAACTACGATGTTTCTAAACGTTTCTACACCCAGATCCTAGGATTTTCGATCATTCAGGAAACCTATCGTGCAGCGAGAAAGTCTTATAAGCTAGATCTCCGAGTCGGAGAGCATGATCAGATCGAGCTATTTTCGTTTCGTGATCCGCCAACCCGGGTAAGCCGACCTGAAGCGTGCGGGCTAAGGCATTTGGCATTTGCAGTCGATGATTTAGACCAGATGGTTGCGGCCCTACAGTCTAACGGAGTCGGCGTTGAGCCCATTCGCATGGATGAATTGACCGGAAAGCGGTTTACGTTTTTTAGTGATCCAGATCAGCTACCGCTCGAAATCTATGAGCAGTAGGCGATCGCTCCTCAATGGTCTCTTAAAATATGCTAAGGACGAATCCCTGGGCATAGTTTGGCTCTCTATGTACCGATCTCCCCGGCACATCTGAGCCCATTTATCACTCAACACTTTATAAACTGACCCTGAGGGCGCTGAGGAATTCTGGATTTGTTGTTACAGTCAGCAACAGAAGTGCCCACGCAATTGGACTCATGAATCTAACCGATTTAGCGTTTACTCCAGCGCTCGAACAAGCGCAACTCATCCGCAATAAAGAAATTTCACCCGTCGAACTGACCGATCTCTACTTAGACCGGATTGAGTCGCTTAATCCAATGCTGGGCAGCTATTTCACTGTCACGGGCGATCGCGCCCTTGCAGACGCTAAATCCAAAACCGATCGCCTCGCGCAAACAGACGATCCAGAAAGGTTGCCGCCGTTTTTTGGCGTGCCGATTTCGATTAAAGATTTAGACCCCCTTGAAGGCGTGCGCTGTACCTATGGGTCTCGTGCCTTGTTCGACTATGTGACATCCTACGATAGCGCGCTAATTACCAAGCTTAAACAAGCAGGATTTATTATTCTCGGCAAAACCGCAACTCCAGAATTTGGCTCCCTTCCCTACACCGAAGCTGACGGCTTTCCGCCTGCTCGTAATCCTTGGAATACTGACTATACGCCTGGTGGGTCGAGCGGTGGCGCGGCAGCGGCGGTCGCGGCTGGGCTGTGTGCGATCGCCCAAGGGTCAGACGGAGGCGGATCAATCCGGGGTCCCGCATCGTGCTGTGGTTTGGTTGGGTTAAAGCCCGCCCGAGGTCGAATTTCATCCGCCCCTGTCGGATATCGACAGGGCAGCATTGCCACGGGAGGTCCCTTGGCCCGTACGGTTGCGGATGCGGCAGCATTTTTAGATGTAACGTCAGGCTATGTCACAGGCGACCCCTACTGGTTGCCTGATCCCACGCCGTCATTTTTAGACATTGCCCGACAGCACAGCCATAGAATGAATTCCCAATCGCTACGGATCGCCTATTCTATTGGGCTATCCCCTCTGGGAGACGCCGATTCAGTTTGCCAAAATGCTGTCTTAGAAACGGCAAAGCGTTTCGAAAATCTGGGTCACCACGTGGTGCCCGATCGCCTAGACTGCGATGGCCTAATCGAGCCGTTTTCAATCGTATTTCGCTCAGGAGTTGCGGCATCAGAGTTACCACCTGAGGCGCTCAACCCGATGAACCGATGGTTTCTCGAACAAACCGTATCAAGCGGTGCCTACCTCAAAGCTCTGTGGGAAATGCAGGCGATCGCCCGCCGCATTGTGGCATTTTTTGACACCTATGATGCCTTGCTGTTGCCGACCTATTTGCATTCCCCGATTCGCGTCGGAGAATGGGCCGATCTAAGCCCTAGCGACACCTTCGAGAAAATTATTCACTGGGTTGCGCCATGCCCGCCGTTTAACGCTACAGGTCAGCCTGCGATCGCCATCCCATCGGGGTTTACGCCCGAAGGCTTACCCATAGGCGTGCAGATTGTGGGGCGACCTGCCGCTGAGGCGACATTAATTGCGCTAGCGGCTCAGCTTGAGGCCGCATACCCGTGGCACCATCATCGACCCGCGATCGCTACGGAACAATCAACACCGGGCAAGGCGACAGATTAATCACGCGATTGCTGACGCTATCTGAACTGGTTTCTTCCATTAAGCCAACGCCTCGGCTCCCCATAATAATCAAATCGACATTGAGCTCATCTGCCACATCGCAAATGACGAATGCAGGTTTTCCTTGTCGATCCATTGTTTCGGTGTCGATGCCCTGATCCTTAAATAAGGTTTTTGCCGTTTCGAGCAGGCGGGCGATCGCCTCAGGCGAGGTCATCTCTGGATTACTCTCTCCTTCTTCGGAAGGAGGCTCTACCACAGACAAGACGATTAACTGACTCTTGTACGTGCGGACAATATCTGCCACGAGGTCAGCCGCATGGCGAGACTCTAGCGTTTGATCGATTGGGAATAAAACAGTCTTAAACATGGTACGCCTCGTATAGGACGCAGACTCCGGTAATATGTGGATGACTGGGGATCAGGAATCAGCGGTTAAAGAGTGACGATTAAAGGGGACATGAGTGACCCAGACGAACTGCAAACCTAACTAGCGTTCAAACGTTGAAACTCAGATCCTAATCGCGCCTTCACCGTGGTTTTCTCCCCTTCGTTATCAATGGATGACGGTTTATTAGACAATAATCAATAAGTAGAAAGACTCATTAGGGGGTTTACGCAGTGTCAAAGAAAACTCTAGCAAATTTATCAGCTTCAGACTTATCCGGTAAACGAGTATTTGTGCGCGCCGATTTTAATGTCCCCCTAGACGAGCAGGGAGCAATCGCAGACGATACTCGTATTCGGGCTGCCCTTCCGACCATTCAAGACCTGATTTCCAAAGAGGCTATGGTGATTCTAAGCAGTCACATGGGCCGTCCTAAGGGTGAGGTTAAGGATAGTCTACGCCTGACCCCCGTTGCAACTCGTCTCTCGGAATTACTGGGTCAACCCGTGAAAAAATGTAACGACTGCGTCGGAGACGAGGTGACAAAAACGATTGCAGACATGCAACCGGGTCAGGTTGTGTTGTTAGAAAATCTCCGCTTTCACGCAGAAGAAGAAAAAAACGACGCAGAATTTGCTAAGCAGCTTGCCTCGAATGCCGACTTATACGTCAATGACGCCTTTGGCACCGCCCATCGTGCCCATGCCTCAACTGAGGGAGTGACCCATCATTTGAGCCCCTGCGTGGCCGGATATTTGATTGACAAAGAATTACAGTATCTCCAAAACGCAATCGAAAATCCGCAGCGCCCACTCGCAGCCATCATCGGAGGTTCGAAAGTGTCTAGCAAGATTGGGGTGATCGAAACCTTATTAGACAAAGTCGATAAACTTCTGATCGGCGGTGGGATGGTCTTCACCTTCTACAAAGCCCGGATGCTGGGCGTTGGCAACTCGCTAGTAGAAGACGATAAGCTCGAACTCGCCAAGTCTCTCGAAGCGAAAGCGAAGGAAAAGGGCGTTGACCTGCTGTTGCCGACCGATGTCGTGATTGCAGATAAATTTGCCGCTGATGCTAATGCCCAGACCGTCAGCGTCGAGAACATTCCAGAAGGATGGATGGGGCTCGATATTGGCAGTGACTCGGTGAAAGTCTTTCAGGACGCGCTGAGCGAGTGCAAGGCTGTGATTTGGAATGGTCCGATGGGCGTGTTTGAATTTGAAAAATTTGCCAAGGGAACGGAGGCGATCGCGCGGACTTTAGCCGATCTAACCTCGAAGGGCACAACCACCATCATTGGCGGAGGCGATTCAGTGGCTGCGGTTGAGAAAGTCGGCGTTGCTGACCAGATGAGCCACATTTCGACCGGAGGGGGCGCTAGCCTAGAGTTGCTTGAAGGCAAGGTGCTTCCTGGCATTGCTGCACTCAATGATGCATAAGACTTACCTTCATTCTGTCGTTTCAGTTTGAATGGATTCATCATTCTCATTCCTGGGGGCATAGCGCTGCCATGCCCCCAGGAGCAAATTTAATGTGAGCGTGATGGCGCAGGGGACAATCAGTAGACGACATCTTGACTCTCGCAATCGGGTGCCATCTTAACGCGGCACCCTCTAATCATGTAATTTAGACCACATCTCTAATATCATCGTTCGAATGACGCAATGAGCCATACCGTTATTAAGTTTTCTTCAGAAGATTGCGGAATCTGCCACAAAATGGCGTTTTACGATAAAAAAGTGGCTGAGGAGCTTGGGCTTGATTTTGTCGATGTCACGATGCAAGACACTGCCACGTATCGCAAATATCGAAAAATTCTACTCACCCAGTATCCCAATAAGGCTGATATGGGTTGGCCCACGTATCTCATCTGTGATGACCCAGAGGGCGATTTTAAGATCCTGGGTGAGCTAAAGGGAGGAATTCCTAAGGGAGAGTTTCGCAGTCGGCTGAAAGGGGTTTTAGAGGCTATAGCTTAAAGCGGCTCAAAACTGTTGACCTCTAAAATTGGACCAATCATTGCAAACGACATAACATCATCTCGAATGCGCCCAGTTATTTTTGCCCGCATTCCAGGCTGAAGCAGTTCGTCAGGCGAGGTTGAGTGAAGTTCGTAGGTTGCATCGTTGGTAACGAATGCCCATGTTCCAGCGCCCATGGCAGACTGTTCAACGGTGCCCTCAACGGTGATGCTCATGCAGGTTCAGCCTCCGCCTTTAACGCGAAATATGCCAATCCCGTACATAATATCGCGTTTGTGACTAGGAATATGCGGGCGATCGCCACGCTTCCTAACCAAAGCACATGAGGCGACACCACCGCGCTAACGGCAAGACACGAGGCGACTCCGATGGCAGATCCGATTGCGAACCATTTCCAATTAGAATGTCCTAGCAGCGACACCACTAGCAGGAAGGGGATGAGTGCGCTAGCAAAGATGGGGTTGAGAACAGAACTGCCCTGAATAGCGCCACCTAGTTCGGGAATAGAACTGCCCAACACTCGAAATGGAAACTGAGGAATGTCAAAGATATAGAGCCCCTTCAGCACAAACAAACCTGCACTGCCTGCCACCAGACCACTCGCGAAGAATCCATTCCATAAAAACGGCAGATAATTACGCAAAATCCAAGATAGCAGATACGCGCCTAAGACCATCAACACTTTGGGAAGTAAGGCGACAGCCCCACCGTCAAACCAAAATCGGAGGTTCAAATAGCCGTTTTTGCGAAGCCAGCGGACGAAATCGCGGACATTGATTTGCCCTTTTTGAGCCAGCTTGACGGCGCTCCCTGCATCGAGCTGGCCTGCGCCAAAATGATTCAGCTCATCGCCATCAATCACGCGGGCCGATTTTCTCAGAATCTCAGCCACGACATCGGGGTCCTCAATGCCAGAGGCTTTGATTAATGCTGCGACCCCAGCGACGTGCGGAGATGCCATACTGGTGCCTTGAAACGCTCGAAACACTGATTCTCCTGTTTGAGGGTCGATCGTGTTTTGCAGAATACCCCCCGCTAGATTGCCATTGCTGGTCGATCCGCCTGGAGCCGAAATATCAACGCCTGCTCCATAGTTTGAGTACGGCGCTTTTCCACCAGTAGCATCGATTGCTGACACTGCAATCACGTGATTGTATCGGGCTGGAAAAGATGCTGAATTTGCATTTGCATTTCCCGCGGCTGCAATAATGACAACGCCTTTGCTGTAGGCATAGTCAATGGCTTCACGCAATACTTGGCTGTCGCCTCCCCCTCCCAAGCTCATGTTAATAACATCCGCATCATGATCCGCGGCAAATCGAATGGCTTCTGCGATATCTGTTACGGTGCCTTGTCCAGTTCGGCTTAATACTTTGATTGGCATCAGGTTTGCTTCGTACGCGATGCCTGCAACCCCATAATTATTATTGGTCGATTGAGCGATGGTTCCTGCAACGTGCGTTCCATGACCATTGTCATCGGTTGCATCGTCTCGATCGTTGACAAAGTCGTATCCTGCAACAAACTGGGTTTGCGCTAGGTCGGTGACGCGGCTGATCCCCGTGTCGATAACGGCAACGGTTACATCGTTTCCTTTCGTGTCATCCCAAGCAACTTCGATGTTAATACTGCGAAGATTCCACTGTTTGCTGTAGTCGGGATCATTCGGCGCAATTTGAGCTTGATACAGATAATTCGGCGCAATTGACTCTGTTACATCCCGTAACGATTCTGATTGGCGAAGACGCTTTAATAGCTGGCGATCGCCTTCGAATACATAGAGATCCTCAGCCTCAGAAAATTGGCTATTGAGTTGCGGCGAGACATTGAACTGACGGGCGATCGCCTCGATTTCTGCGTCAATCTGTGCTTGAGCGATGTCATCTTGAAAATTCAACACGATGCTGTCGAATTGTCCCCGATTGGCTAAACCTGGGACGCTTGCCAATGCCCAAAACAATCCGAGAAAGAATAAACAGACCCATAGCGCTTTTCTCATACATCCCCGCTACAGCATTTAAAGCGTATTTCACACCACGATAACGTAACTCCTTCGTGATGTAATGCTAAGTAGTGACGAAACGTACTTCTGCTATGATTAAGGGTCTTCTTTGGTTGCCGCTGCTGGCTGTATTTATTGGGTTGGCGTGGGCAGGCTGGAATGAATATCAAAAACTCGAATCCTATCGGGTTTGGGCTGCACAATTTCAGAAAGCCAAATATGATATCTATGCCGTTCTTGGGCAGAATGGGAGTGATTTGACTTGGGGCAAGCCAACCCGTCAGGGGCCCACTCATTTACAAACCTTTTCATTAAAAGATGTCGAGTCGCTAGAGTTGCGTGTTGATGGTCAGCCCATTGATCCTCAACAGTCAACATCAGCAGGTCGTCAAATTGGTTTGCGATTTCAGGTATCATCTCTCGATAATCCTATTGATGTCCCGTTCACCGATTTTTCTTTAGCGGCAAAGTGGGCGACCTATCTCACCAACGAATGGCAAAGCTATCGAGCCAATTAAGTTGATTCCGAATCGCCTGTTCCCAGGATGTAGCCAGTACTCCTTAACTCCAGCAAAAGAATTCTGATGTCTAAAATCGTCACTATTTCTCGCTCGGAAATTATAGAGCGCCGTCAGAGGTTACGCCGTCAGCGACGTTGGAAAGTTGTTCAATCAATATGGCGGCTGCTAATCGTCACAAGTATGACGGCAGCATTGATTTGGATCATCACACTCCCAGGTTGGATTATTCGTTCGTCTGAGCAAATTGAAATCGGCGGCAATGAATTTCTTTCGGCCAAAACGGTTCAATCTTTGCTTCCTATTGACTACCCCATTTCAATTATTCAAGTTCGCCCTCAGGTCATCACCGATCAACTCAAAGCCCGTGGCCCCATTGCCGAAGTGATCGTCAATCGCCAACTATTCCCGCCCAGTCTCAAAGTAACGATTCAAGAGCATTATCCTGTTGCGATTCTCATCGGTGGAAACTACGGGCAAGCAGTCTCTCCGAGTTCTGCTAATCAACCATCTTCTCCCGCTATCGGTCTTCGTCGGCTTGAACCAACGGGGTTGATTGATGAACGTGGAGCGCTCATTCCACTTGAGAACTATACCGAACTCAACCAGTCGCTCGAATTACCTGATCTAAAAATAATTGGAATGCGAAACCAATATCGGGAGCAATGGAAAACCCTATATCGACAAGTAAGCCAAAGTCCTGTTGAGGTCTTCGAAGTTGATTGGCAAGATCCATCTAATTTGATTCTGGATACAGATTTAGGAACTGTATATATGGGACCCTACGAATCAGCTAAATTCGATGAACAATTAAAAGTGTTAGATCAAATGCGATACTTAACTCAAGAGATTAATCCTGAACTGGTTTCATACATCGATTTGAAAGTCCCTGATACTCCGTTAATTCAAACCACAGCTACTCGCTATTAAGTCATGAATATATGGCAATCCGCAAGCGATTTAGGAGCGCTATATTCACAAGTCATGGAAATCAAGCGTTTGGTTCCTCATCGTTCCAACACCGCCGAATTTTCACAAAAAATTGAATTTAGATTTCCTGATACGCCAAGATTTGAACCGTCAAAGGATGATAAGTATGATTGGATTTTAATATCACTGCTCCCCATTATAATTAGGACTGCTTGAGCCTAGAAGGTCGACTATTAGTAGTTCCTAACTGCGGCGGTATATGGTAATAAGTGGTTAGCTGCCTCAGTGAAGCTCTTAGGGTTAAAGACAATTAGTTTTCAATATCAAATGAATACGTCGAATACGTCGAACAGTTCGAATCCTTTTACAAACTCTGGGCTACACTTGGGTCAAGTTCAAGATCACGATGCCAATGGCATTTCGGCAGAGGAATCTAGGAGTGACACGATTGTGCCAGGTAGTGTAGCCAGAATTAATGTAATTGGGGTTGGTGGTGGTGGTTGTAATGCCGTCAACCGAATGATTGCAAGCGAGGTGGCAGGGGTTGAGTTTTGGTCGATTAATACAGATGCTCAGGCGCTAACTCATGCAAATGCCCACAGTTGTCTTCAAATCGGTCAAAAGCTAACGCGCGGCCTAGGTGCAGGGGGAAATCCCGCAATTGGACAGAAAGCTGCAGAGGAATCCCGTGACGAACTGGCGTCTGCGATAGAAGGCTCTGATTTAGTGTTTATTACAGCTGGAATGGGGGGTGGAACCGGAACAGGGGCTGCTCCTATTGTGGCAGAGGTCGCCAAAGAAGTAGGAGCCTTGACCGTTGGCGTGGTGACTCGCCCGTTCACCTTCGAAGGGCGGCGGCGCACTAGCCAAGCTGAAGAAGGGATTGCAGCGCTTCAAACCCAAGTCGATACGCTAATCGTTATCCCAAATGACAAGCTGCTAGCAGTTATTTCTGAGCAAACTCCAGTCCAAGAGGCATTCCGGGTTGCAGACGATATCCTGCGTCAGGGGGTTCAAGGGATTTCAGACATCATCACGATTCCTGGCCTTGTCAACGTCGATTTCGCAGATGTTCGAGCGGTTATGGCAGATGCGGGATCAGCACTGATGGGAATCGGGGTTGGTTCAGGCAAGTCGCGGGCGCGGGAAGCTGCGATGACTGCCATTAGTTCTCCACTGCTCGAAGCGTCTATCGAAGGAGCAAAAGGCGTTGTCTTTAACATCACAGGAGGCAGCGATTTAACGCTTCATGAGGTTAATTCTGCTGCCGAAATTATTTACGAGGCAGTCGATCCCAACGCCAACATTATTTTTGGAGCCGTGATTGACGATCGCCTCCAAGGTGAAGTTCGGATCACCGTTATTGCCACGGGCTTTACATTAGAGATGCAGGCCGCCTCGTCCTCTTCGAGCCGAGTCGCTCCTCTAAAGCGCCCGGTGGCTCCTCCGCCTATGAGTTCATCCTCATCATCTGAGCCCCGTTCAAAACCAGGGCTTGACATACCAGAATTTTTGCAACGTCGCCGACCCACGCGGTAGGAGCGTACCCAGCTGGTGGTTAGAGTTACTTCAACGCGTCGCCGCAGAGCTTTTAGGGCGCTCCTTCTGTTGGTCGGGTGTTTAACCGATCGGTTTTAAGGTGACGAAGCAACGTATATGCTGTTATTCTTAAATCTACGGTTTACCGATCGGAATATGCGGCTTTTCATGGCTCGTTCTGGTTATAAATCGTTGGTATGATGTCTTAAACTAACCATCGTTCAGCACACCTATTTGCCGCGCTATGGGATTTCAAAATTCGGGCAACCCGCATCCTTCGGTCGATTCAGATTATGATCCGCTGGATTGCGATCGCCCCCATCAAGCCCTGCCGACGTTTTATTATTTTGCGTATGGTTCATGCATGTGCCCGGTCGATTTGAAGCGATCGCTCGGTGAACGCACGCATGCATACGTCGTGGGTCCGGCAATTTTGAAAGACTATCGGCTTGGTTTCTTTCGCCGCTCGCGGCGGCGAAACTGTGGCGTTCTCGATATTGTTAAAGAGCACGGTTCGGTTGTTCATGGGGTGCTCTATCAGCTTCCTGCGCGGTTGAGCGATCGCCTTGATGCACGAGAAGAGGGATATTGTCACGAAACGATCAATGTGCAACATCAAGGGCAAACCTACATCAACGTTCGCACCTATACCGTCATTGAAAAGCTGCCGGAAGAGCATGCTCCGAATGACTGGTATTTTCAGGTCGTGTTGCGCGGCGCAGTCACTTGCGGGCTTCCGGAGACCTATTGCTGGCAACTGTTTAACCACATGCACCAGCTCCAGAAACAGGAAACATGTCTGCTGAGATCAGCTTAAACTCAGGCGAACACCGCTATGCTATCTATCACAGGTTAGGAGCCAGATTCAGGCTCAGCTTCCTCGTCTAATAGTTGGGCAATTTCATTCTCTTCGACTTCTTGGAGAATTTGCTGCCAATTAACGTTCCCTTGAGAGTCTATATTGACTTGGATGGCCTCAAGCTGACTCTGCTCTATCAGCACTGAGTTGAGAACCTGGCAATTAAATTGGTCGCCGGGGCGATTGAGTCGGAATGTCTCACCGCAATCAATGATGGGTTGGATTCCTGTTTCAGTGGCGATGTTGGTCTGAAAATGGCGTTCTAGTTCTGCTAAATTCAACAGGTTTTTAGAGTTGGGAATATCCCACTCAACGCTTCCCTGGTCATTTTGTTGCTTAACCCTTATTAAAAACTGACTGCTTGATTCGAGCATACCGATACACTGAAATGAGCCGCCCGCTTCAGGTTTAATGCGTCGAGGACAACGGATGGTTTGAATGGACAACCGACTTTGCTGCTCTAGATCGTCTTGAATGCCGGTGGCGATCGCCTCCGTATCTAATCGAGAGGAGCACCCTGCGATCAGTCCCATTCCTAGCCCAAGAATCAATATGCCACCGCTTCGTCGTGAGGGAGGTATCCTTGACTTAGGTTGATGAGCCCGACCCATTACCCCATTCATGATTAAAGCTAACCGTGGAAACAAACCGACATCTCGCTTTCGGCACAGATTCTCAACAGCTCGAATTCTCATTGTAGAAAATGACGCTCTACTTTTTATATAGCAATATATAAATGAATTCTCAAACGCTACGCTCCAACCCTACTTATCTCATATAGCAATCCTAGATGGGCTATGAGCAGTAGGGCGGGCTCACCCAACTGCTCACACACAATTCACAAGCGATTTGGGATCGCTATATTCATCATAGTCATCTGGAGGAAAGGGGCAGCTTTGAAGAAACGCATTTTGAATCACATATATCCAATCTCAGCGTTCAACTGGTTTAGGTATTTGCCATGCTGAACTATCCGTCAATTGCAACCACGCTCGCTCACGAGTTCAAAATACGTGAAGACGCGTTACCGCTTCTTAGTGAGGCGTGTCGTTCCCAGTTTCTTCTTCATCCTCAACCAACGCCTAAAGTTTTTTTATTTTTTCACGGGTTCACTGCAGGTCCCTACCAATTCATGCCGTTGGGCAAAAGCCTGTTCAATGATGGCTACAATGTTTTAATTCCTCTGATGCCGGGTCATGGTCAAGCAGGAAACTGGGGAAAAAAAAATCCACCTCCGCTCATTACCGACCCCCAAGACTATCTGAAGTTTGCAGTGCAATGGTTGAGCGTAGCCCAGCGGTTGGGCGATCACGTCGTCGTTGGCGGTTTGTCAGGTGGAGGAACTCTTGCTGCATGGCTGTCATTAGAAAAGGCCGATCAGATTGATCGAACTATTTTATTTGCGCCGTTTCTTAGCAGCAGTAGCCGCGTGGTTGATTTATTTGTCCGCAATCTCGGCGGATATTTTGAATGGACAGATGTTAAAGGGCCGTCATATCAGGGATTTCCGCTGGCAGCACTACGGGCGTTACTCATCGTTGGACAGTACACACTTAAACGAGTTAAAAAACCTCCCGTTGCTCCGATGTTCATCATTTCTAGTGAGAGCGATCGCGCTGTCGGCAACGACGATCATTACACTATGTTCGAGTCTGCGCTCAACCATCAACCCAAATGCTGGTATCACCGCTTTGATCGGGTGTTAGATATTCCCCATACGATGATGACCGAGAGCGAAGGAAATGACTACGAGCATCTCCTCAATACGATGGCGAAGGCTTATATTAAGAGCGACTTAACGTGGGCCGAGGTTGAGGAAATTGCCTATCGCATGACTAAAGGACGCACCTTTGATTCGGTGGTTAGCGAGCTCCAGTTGACCGATACAGTGTCTCCTGAGATGCCTGCCATGATGACGATGGTTGATAAATGGTCAATTGTCGTCAAGCGTGAGCTAGGCTCTAAACGGCGGAGATAAGGGCATCCCGACTCCGAAAACAGTGGATGCCACCAGAATCCGACAGGCGATCGCCCTAAAACCCAAACAATAGGGGAGAATATGCTGAAGAAGTATAGGTAATAGATTGTGGCTCAGGTCATTCTAGAGAACATTTATAAGAGTTTCCCCCATCGTCGAGGGCAAGCCCAACGGCTTGCTCAATCCGGTTCTCTAATGACCTCACCCAACGAAGACCTCTCGACGTCTTCTCGATTCGACGCGGATACTTCCACTTCTGCCGTCAGCGTGCTGCGCAATATCAATCTCTACATCAAAGACGCTGAATTTATGGTGTTAGTGGGTCCTTCGGGATGTGGGAAGAGTACTCTACTGCGCCTTATTGCAGGGCTAGAGCCGATCACCGGCGGCACCATTCGGGTTGGCGATCGCATAGTCAACACCCTACCCCCCAAAGACCGAGACATCGCCATGGTGTTTCAGAATTATGCGCTGTATCCTCACATGACGGTTTATGACAACCTCGCGTTTGGACTAAGGCGAACTCACCAGGATGATGCAAAGCAGCTACCAGCAGATGCAACCTATCTCGCAACCGTGCTGTCTACTCTCTCCACCTGGAGCGAAACGCTACTTGTCAAACTGACTCAATCTTTGCCCCGATCGATGCGCTACTGGTCAACGCGGGAACGGGCGATTGATGAACGAGTCCGAACCGTTGCCCAAATGTTGCAGGTCGAATCACTTCTCGATCGGTTGCCCAAACAATTGTCGGGTGGGCAAAAGCAACGGGTTGCACTGGGACGCGCAATGGCACGCAATCCACAAGTGTTTTTGATGGATGAGCCCCTCTCCAATTTAGATGCTAAGTTACGTCTCGAAACCCGTGCCCAGATTGTTAATCTTCAGCATAAGCTTGGAATCACAACCATTTACGTCACCCACGATCAGACTGAAGCGATGACAATGGGCGATCGCATTGCCGTTATGAATGCTGGACAAATTCAGCAAATTGCTACGCCGCTAGAGCTCTATCACCATCCGGTCAATCAATTCGTCGCTGAATTTATTGGCACCCTACCGATGAACTTTATTCCAGTCATGGTTAGGGCTCCCTTACTCATTACCCACCCTCAGTTTCGGCTGACGCTGCCAGAAAGTTGGGAACCTCAACTTCGTCAATATGATGGGCAAAGGTTGATTTTGGGAATTCGCCCAGAGCATTTAAGTGTCAGTGTTCCAGCCCCCAAAAATCTGCCCGTTGTTGTTAAGCGAACTGAAATATTGGGCAGCGAAATTCATCTCGCGTTTGAGTTTGCCGAAGCAGAATCCGATCACGTAGTGCTACAGGCCCGGATTGCTCCTGATCTGATTCCCCACATCGGAGAACAGCTTTGGCTTGCGATCGCGACCGACCACGTTCATTTGTTCGATCCAATGACTCGCGAGGCGATCGCGAAAACGTGAAACTTTATTTAACATTTTGTTTAACACTTTGTTTAACATTTAGACGTTAGCGTCCAAAGGCTGACCCACCGCGAGGAACAGAAACGGTGGTGTGGGGCGCGCCGTGTCCCACACCACCGTACTTAACTCAAGCGCATACCGCTATAAAAACGCCGCAAAAAAGCCATAAAAAAGGGGCATACCGAAATATACCCTTCTTGTTCCCTATCAAAGTCTAAGATAGTACATCAATTAAGTTTGAAATGTTTAATCAAACGTTCAACGGATATATTCCTTCAAAACGCTATTTCGATTAGGATGGCGCAGCTTGCGGAGCGCCTTAGCTTCAATTTGGCGAATACGTTCCCGAGTCACATTGAAAATCTGGCCAATTTCTTCAAGCGTTTTCATCCGACCATCATCAAGACCATACCGTAGTCTCAATACATCACGCTCACGTGGGCTGAGCGTATCAAGAACGCTTTCCAAATCTTCCCGCAACAAATTTTTAGAAACTTGGTCTTCAGGAGTTTCACCGTCAGATTCAATAAAGTCACCGAGGCGAGAATCTTCTTCCTTACCAATCGGAGTCTCTAATGAAATTGGCAACTGCGCTGACTTCGCAATAAATCGGAGTTTCTCAATCGTCATTTCCATGCGAGTCGCAATCTCTTCTTCGGTTGGCTTGCGCCCCATTTCTTGAGAGAGAAGCTTAGTCGTCTTTTTAATCCGTGAGATTGTTTCATAGAGGTGAACGGGCAGGCGAATCGTGCGAGACTGATCAGCAATTGCACGGGTAATCGCCTGTCGAATCCACCACGTTGCATAAGTTGAGAATTTATACCCTTTCTCGTGGTCAAATTTCTCAGCAGCCCGAATCAAACCCAAGCTTCCTTCCTGAATCAAATCCTGGAATGAAAGCCCCCGATTCATATATTTTTTGGCGATGGAAACGACTAATCTGAGATTAGACTGAACCATCTTATCTTTGGCACGACGACCCACATGTAGACGATGGCGGAATGCTGGTAGGGCCATATCAACTCGGTCAGCCCATTCATAGTCTGCGGGTTCACGCTCTAATTCGTCAGCAAGTTGCTCGCGCACTCGCTCTAGCTCTAATAAATCTGCGATTTTACGAGCCAGTTCAATTTCTTCATCAGCGCGTAAGAGCCGAATTCGACCGATTTCCTGCAAATAGAGGCGAATTGAATCTTCTGTATAGTGCTTCTTTTTTGTTTGAGTCCGCCGTCGAGAAGCACGACCTTTCACGGCCTTCTCATCTGCTTCGCCACTCTGGGCATCGAAGCCATCTCCACGGTCATCATCCTCAATCAAAAGCTCCAGTTCGCTCTCAGGTCGATCAATGGTTTCAAGTACATCGTTAGCCTGGGTCATGCCGCGTTCCTCATGCTCCTTTAGAATCAAACTACCAAAAGCCGATGAAAATCAGAGAATAGCACGATTCAGCCTTTAGCATCCAACTGTTTTTAAGCTGACCAAGTTACCAATAAACCTAGCGTAGCTAGCCTGCCGCTGGCGAACAGGCGAATGGCTTCCCCGAAGTACAATATTGGATAGAAGCACCCTAACATCAACAAAAAGTCTTAAGTGTATAGACTTTAGAGATGTCTCTCCGATTGTAGCTTTTCTCACAAAAGTTGCACGCTTTTTCTAAATTCCTCAAACATATTGATTAGTACTCTCTTAAGGCCAGCAAATTTCTCCAAAGGGGAGACAAATTTTAGTTCAATTTAATGCAATCTACCGAGATTGAAAGACGCTCCTCGATAGCTTGCAGAAAAGCGTTGCATTCTAGAGACTATCTATCTCAAAAACTAAGCTCTTATCATAACTAACTAAAGTTAAATTTGCAGAATGGGACAGCCAACGCAAATCTCTGAGTCCTTACTACTTGCTATTACTGCATTTACTGACGATCACAAACCTAAAATCTTAAGCGCCAAACAATTCACTAACCCCTTAGCGCTGTTCGCTCTAAGGAAAGCGGTGTTGATGCAAATATAACGAGATCTCGGATTTAATGTTATTGTCGCAAAGTCTAGTTTATTGGGATACAGCCATTTTGCTGAATTCTAAAACCTAGATCGCATCTAGACTAGGACATTCATCAAAACAGATATCCACAATGCTGATCCATTAGAAATAATGACCCTTCAGACAGGGATGACCTGACACTGAATCTTATCAAGACTTAATACAAACTTTTGTCTGTGTCGAGCTTGGATTCAAGAATGAGGCGTACAAACTGGTATCTATCTCGAAATGGAACGAGCCGTCATTGTGTGAAATTGTTGGAAAAAGTGTCTTGCATTCGTTCTGTTTAGATTGATTGCTAATTGCTAATTGCTATTGTGAAAGCATAAATTGGTATGTCTCTGCTCGACTCCTAAGCTACACTCCTTATCGTCGATCAGTTTCTCAAGCGAGTTGGGGATATCAACATTCATTTGAATCTCGATGCCCAAGAAAAAAGTGAAATTCCCATATCTTGTGGGCTCCAAATGGACAGCCCAACAGAGCACGTGGGGATGGAAGCATTTTCATGTTGTGAATCGAAAGAATCAGGGGATATGGGTGTTTGCTGAAATGGTGGCTGCTTGCGATCCAAGCGTTCGATTTTGGCTGAATGCTAAACTCTTGAAGGATCAGACGCTCTGGATGGCAGGCTGGCAATCTCTCCACGAACAATCGGTTCATGGTGACACATCCTCAGCTTTAACTGACTCCCATGAGCGTTGACACTGGAAGCAATCATTCCGCGCAAGGATTTTTACCGCCAATCCGGTAGTATAGCCCTTCGGGTTTAGATTGGCGTGTATAGCGGTATGCGCTTGAGTTAGGCATAGGAGTATGAAACGAGCCGTGTCCCACACTGCTATGCCTTTATTTGACGCAATTGTAAATTGCTACCAACCACGCGTCCGAGGTTAGACAAAGCTTTGAGCATTCAGACTGTTGGCGGCAACATTTTCTAAAGTGATGAGATCGACAAAATTACGACCGCCCACGTTGCCGTTGGGGTCAATCCGGACTACTGCATTCGAGCCAGCTTGATTAATGCGAACATATCGTCTGAACGGATTAGGATTTGTGAATTGAGATCCGCTGAAGATGAGTCTGAGGTCAATGAGGTCACTCCCTATTTGGAAATCTGTGATGGTATCTCCTCGGTCGTTTGCAGACTCGTATACAAAGCGATCGCGCCCTGCACCTCCAGTTAGCTGATCTTGCCCAAACCCACCGATGATCACATCATCGCCAGCACCGCCATTAATGCGATCGTTTCCTCGCCGACCAAAGAGATAGTCATTCCCATCACCACCGCCAACATAGTCGTCACCAAGACCACCGTTTGCTAGGTCATTTCCCGCGCCTGCACGAACGATGTCATTGCCGCGTCGTCCTTCAAGCCAATCATCGCCCAAGCCAGCATTGACAACGTCATCACCATCACCGGCATCTAAATAATCGTTTCCGATGCGGCCTCGCAATGTGTCATTTCCGCGTCGAGCAAAAATGACGTCGGCTCCTTCATCGCCTGCTAAGTCGTCATTTCCAAGCCCGCCGTTAATGAAATCATTGCCGACTCCGGCACGAACCTGATCATTACCTTGACGCGCTTGAATGAGGTCTGCGTTGGCACCGCCTCTGACACGATCGTCGCCTGCTCCCGCATCAATAAAGTCATTGCCGCCGGCAGCCCGGATGACATCATTGCCGCCCCGCCCAAAAATCTGATCGGGGTCTTGATTTCCTCGAATCAAATCGTTGCCAAGGCCACCATTTAAGAAATCGGCACCTCGACCGCCTCGAATAGTATCATCCCCTTGTTTACCTAAGACTCTATCTGCACCCGATCCACCATTCATGCGGTCGTTGCCAGCACCCCCATTTAGGAAGTCATTTCCACCTTGTCCTCGGATGACGTCATCGCCTAGATTTCCACGCAGATTGTCATCTCCCTGGCGGCCGTTGAGTTCGTCAGTGCTACGTCCACCTCGTAGTGAATCATTGCCGGCTCCTCCAAACATGCGATCGCTGCCCAGCCCGCCTCCGAGCACATCGTCTCCAGGTCCGCCCCTCAAAACATCATCGTTTTGATTTCCCCGGAGCATATCTTCATCTGGCCCCCCTAAGAGAATGTCTTCGCCTCGCTGACCAAATAAATCGTCGTCACACTCTAGACCTCGGAGGGTGTCATCTCCGCCACGACCGCTTAAGGTATCGCTCCCGATCGTGCCGTCTAAGCTATCAGAGCCGCGTCCACCAACCAGCGTAATTCCGTCGGCGCAATCGATATCGTCGTCGCCAGACACGGTAATGGTGACGACAGCCGTGTCAGAGGCTCCTGACGCGCCGCTAATTGTGTACGTAAACGTGTCTGTCCCAGTGAAATTAGGATTGGGCGTGTAGATGATAAAGTCGTCGGTTGTGTCAACTGGCGTATTATTGTCGCTGATTGATATGCTGCCATTCTGAGGAGTCGTCGTGCCGGTGATGCTGAAGGGACGCTCATCAACCGATACTAAATCATTCGTCAATATGGAAACATTGACAGGAGTAGACAGAGGAGTAGACACCTGATCGTTAATCGCGTCAACGGTGCCAGGGGCTACAAATGGCGGAATTCGCACCGTCACAGTCGCAGTATCAAATTCGCCGAGCCCATCTGTAATGGTGTATTCAAACGTATCGGTGATATCTTCAACGCCGGGATTAGGCGTATAAATCAGGGAATCGTCTGCTGGATTAGCAGGCGTATTGTTGTTATTGAGCGTCACAACTCCGTTCGTCGGCTGGGTAAACCCAACAATCGAAAGGATATCGCCGTTTGGATCACTGTCATTCGTGAGGACTTGAATATCGACTGCAACCCCTGGAATCGATGATCGAGCATCGTCAACGGCAACAGGAGGAAGATTAGTTGGAGGAACCGTAGCGGTGACGGTCGTCAGGTCAGTAGCGGTATTGTTATCCAAATTTGCGTCAATGAAAATTTGGCTGACCGTTGCAAACTGACTCTGCTGGACTAGAACCGTGTTGACGAGTTGGGTATTGTCTGGAGTACCCGCTGCCACAACACCTGTAACCGTGTATGTGACTGAGGAACCTGCGCCTAAGTTAACTCTGGCATTAATATCACCCGTGCTTTGCTGATCGGCAGCAGAGGGGAAACTTCCGGTGCCGTTGATTGTGGCAACCCAGCTCACTCCCTCAATTTCGACGGGAATGGTGTCTAAAACCTGAAGTTCTTGAGCGTCTAGATTGGACGGGTTGCTAACTGTAATGGAGTATGTGATGGCTTGTCCTGCAGCGATCGCAGTTAATCCATCGGTTTTGGTGACGGAAATGTCTATCTCTGAGGGGTTGTTGGGCAGAGTACCAAAGTCACTGATATTCGTCCCCATGTTCCCAATCAGGTCGGTGCCTGTCACCAACCCCGCAGGACTGAAGTTGACTGCGAAGAGGGATGACGCTGACGACGCAAAGAGGCGGCCATCTTGCCCAAACGCTAATGACCCCGCCCCAGAATTACCGCTAATGCCTAAGTCACCTAAAAATTGAGGGACACCCGGATTGACTGGGTCAGTGACATCTACAGCATAGAGGCGATAGAACCCATTGCCCGTAACCGTAATGAGGAGTCGATTGGGATTCGTGGGATCGAACGTGGCATCACCGCTTCCCTCGGTTGCATCAAATGCGGGTGGACCTCCGCCCGTGATTGTGCCACCGGGTGTAACCGCTCCTGTGTTGGGGTCAATTGTGAATAGACGCTGGTCACTTCCTAATGCGTAAAGTGTGCCATCTTGCGCTTGTGCCAGTTTTAAGATTTGTTCACCGCCAAAGTCGGCGATGTTGTTAACAATGACATTTTGTTGGGTGACAGGGTCCCAGTAGGCGATTCGTCGCCCAGCTTGTTGTCCGTTTTCTACGTAGTAAACGCGCCCGGTCGCTGTGTCTCTCGTGATCGCAAAACTGTTAAACGCCAAGGTGCCTACTGCAGTAACAGCCGCCGTTGTAGTATCAATCGTGACAATCTGAGGCGGAGCAGTCGAGTTGTTGATGCCATACAGCAGGTTAGGCGTGATCGGAGCTAACACGGAACGATAGTTTTGCAGAATCGAGTCTTTCAGAGCCAATGGCGATTTGATGGAACCAACCGTTTCCTCTAGCACCCAGTTACCACCCAAGGCGCCACTTCCAGTTAATGTGGAGGATGCTGCAATCTTGGCTCCGGTGAGGTAGCTGAGTTGATGAATCAATCGCTGGCCGCGATCGCCCGCCGCAATCCGACATCCGTATAGCAAAATCTCTGCATCATCAGTCAGAGAGGTTTTCCATGCCGACAGTTGGGGTAAATACTGATCGAGTGTTTCTACCTCTAGTCGGCTTGAGCCTAGATGGACGACTCCGGGCCCTCCGTGAGAAATGATATGAACTTGGTCAACCCTACGATACTGAGCCAACGCATCTGTAATTTGCCGGATGCCGTCTTGGTTGGCGCAGAGAGCGATCGCCTCTGCATCGGGCCCAATACCATCGATCAGATATTGATAATCGTCAACCGAAGAATCAACAAATACTAATGCTGTTAATGCCGCTGGTGATGCTGGTTCAAGGGTAAGGGACGCCAGAGATGTCATAATAGATACCAGTAGTGATCAATTTTCTCAGGGATTATACGAGGATAGCATTACAGTAGATATGCCTAATAAAAGGACATAAAACCTTAACAATTAAGATCTCTTTACTGTTGTATAGCGGAAATCACTGAATGTTATGCCGTTAGATTACACACCTGATGCGAGATGGCGAGTGATTTATATCACCTCTGAAGCCTGACGATCGCACAATTGTTGGATCGAGGATTATACGGAGGAGGCACTCAAATTGGCTGATATATCCTTTATACGTCTCTTAGAATAAATTGATTGAAATTTCTCTAAAAAGAATTTATAGAATGGTTTGCAAAATTTGAAAAGCCTCTATGTTTGAATTGGTTAAAATTCGTTTGTTGAATGTTGCGGACTTCACCAAAACTTTAAGGGCAAATTATCTAGCTTTCGGAGGATTTGCCCAAATAGATTGGTATCAATCAGTATCAATAAGTACTCATCCGGTATTCGCTGTAATTTAACTCCTAGTTCTAGTTCAGTAGAATCACTGCTTCCACGACGCTGTAAAATCAGGGAGTGAATGATTCATCTTTTCCATCTGATCTATTGAAATGTGCGTGGACGCGTCCTATTGGCAAAGGTTGGGACGCCCCTTACCGAGTGAGGTATGATAGCAACCTCGACGATGGGCCTTGGCATGGAATGCCCTTAGGGGGGTTTGGGGCGGGCTGCATCGGGCGATCGCCAGCCGGGGATTTCAATCTTTGGCATATTGACGGTGGCGAACACGTGTTTCAATCGATGCCAGCGTGTCAGTTTAGCGTTTTCGAGCAGTATCAGAATCAGGCTTACGCCTATGCGCTACAGGCATCTCCAACCGATCTCTCGTCGCTTCAATCGTGGACATGGTATCCCAAAATTGCGAGTAGTGAAGGTGCTGACGGTAAAATTACTGACGGTAAAATTATCGACAATTCAGGAGCAGGGAGAACCCACTCAGGCGAATCAAATCCCGATGTAGAGTTCAACGCGGAATCCCAGCATCACGCTACCGAACAGGCCAACCCCAAAGCCCCGTCAGGGAATACGGGCATCTATTCGGCACGATATCCTCGAAGCTGGTTTACCTACCAAAATGTTTTCCGAGCAACCCTAACGTGTGAGCAATTTTCCCCGATTTGGGCGGGCAATTACCGAGAGTCGAGCTATCCCGTTGCAATGTTTGAATGGACTGCTCACAACCCAACCGACCAGCCGCTCACTCTTAGCATTATGCTCACCTGGCAAAACATGGTGGGGTGGTTTACAAATGCGCTTAAATCCCCTGACGTTAGGGTTCGAGATGATGGAAGCCCGGTGTATGACTATCAGCCTCGTTTGGGGGAAAACCACACCCAATTTAATCGCTGGTTGAACGACGGAACCTGGTCTGGATGCGTGATGGATCGCAAGCAGTCAACGGCTCACGCGATCAACGACCCGGTTATTCCCGCCGAAGGAGATGGACAGTGGGCAATCGCCACGATGTGCAGTTCTGAAGCGGTCGAGGTGTCGTATCACAGCCGCTGGAATCCCGATGGAGACGGATCCGATCTGTGGCAGTCGTTTAGCCAGGACGGACGGTTAGCAAACCTCAACGATGAAACCCCGTCTAACGGAGAATCGATTGGCGTTGCCCTCGCCATAAAATTTACGCTAGCGCCCGGCGAAACTCGTCAAATTCCGTTTGTGCTGGCGTGGGATAGTCCTGTCACTGAATTTTCAGAAGGAACCTGCTACTACCGCAGATATACTGATTTCTTTGGACGAAGTGGCACAAATGCGTGGGCGATCGCCACCACAGCGCTGACTCACTACAAAACGTGGCAACAGCACATTCATGACTGGCAACAGCCGATTCTAGACCGGGATGATTTACCAGACTGGTTCAAAATGGCGCTGTTTAACGAACTTTATGATTTGACCAGCGGTGGGACTCTGTGGAGTGCTGCAACAGAGCGCGACTCCTACGGGCAATTCGCTGTACTTGAATGCATGGACTACTGCTGGTACGAAAGCTTAGACGTACGGCTCTATGGCTCGTTTGCCCTGCTGATGCTGTTTCCCGAACTGGATAAAGCCGTTTTGCGAGCATTTGCCCGAGCCATCCCGACGTCAGATGATACCCCCCGCGTCATTGGGTATTACTACACCATTGGCGCAGACAGCCCAATCGCGATTCGCAAAGCTAAGGATGCAACTCCCCATGATTTAGGGGCTCCCAATGAGCATCCCTGGGAAAAGACCAACTACACCAGCTATCAAGATTGCAATCTTTGGAAAGATTTAGCCAGCGATTTTGTGCTTCAGGTGTATCGGGATTTTCTGTTCACTGGCGCGACGGATGTCGAATTTTTAGCACACTGTTGGACTGCTATCGTCAGCGCCTTAGCATATCTAAAAGCATTTGATGACGATGGGGATTGCATTCCTGAAAACTCAGGAGCCCCTGATCAAACCTTTGATGATTGGCGAATGCGAGGCATCAGTGCCTATTGTGGAGGGCTGTGGTTGGCTGCCCTAGAAGCCGCGATCGCCATTGGCAAGATTCTTCAAAATCGAGTCGACAATCTGCCGCCTGACTCGACCCTATCTTTCACGCCTCACATCCTATATTCTCTATCCTCATCTGATCTGCAACAGGCGATCGCCACCTACAAAACCTGGCTCCAACATGCCCGTCCGCGTTATCAAGATGCCTTGTGGAATGGTCACTATTACCGGCTTGACACGGGAAGCAGCTCGGATGTCGTCATGGCCGACCAACTGTGTGGTCAGTTTTATGCTCGACTTTTGAGCTTGCCCGATATCGTTCCGATTGAATGCGCTCGTTCTGCTCTTGAAACCGTATACGATGCGTGTTTTCTAAAATTTCATCATGGAACATTCGGCGCAGCTAATGGAGTTCGTCCAGACGGGTCTCCCGTGAACCCGGATGATACGCATCCCCTCGAAGTGTGGACAGGCATTAACTTTGGACTCGCGGCATTTCTCATTCAAATGGGCATGAAAGATGAAGCCCTGCGTATGACTGAAGCTGTCGTGCGGCAAATTTATGAAAATGGGCTCCAGTTCCGGACGCCAGAGGCAATTACTGCGTCGGGTACGTTTCGCGCGTGCCACTATCTGCGAGCGATGGCGATTTGGCTCGTCTATAAAATGCTGAACGATGTCGAGGGTTGACGAGTATGCTGGGTGGTTTAAGAAGTGGGCGGTAGCTCCAGGGCGATCGCTCCTAAATGGCCCTTGCGAAAATCGTTGAGCAGTTGACGGGCGGCTCGTTCCACGTCTTCTTGATAATTTTGTTGAGCCAGGGTCGCCAAATAGCTCTCACCCGTCAGTGTCTCTGCATCCAAGGTGTAGCGAGATCGCAATGGGCGATCGGGTACGGCCTCAGGAAATTCCTCTTGGAGCTGTTTGAGCAAATCGATAAATGCCGCAGCAACGCGCTGATTATCGTAGGCAGCTTCCCCAATGTCGTCACAGATTGCCAGCTTTAGTGCCGCAGTTTGATCCTCAAGCTGAGAGGGCAATACACCCGGTGCATCTAAGAGTTCTAGCTCGTCAGAAATCCGAATCCAGCGAAGCTGTCGCGTTACCCCGGGACGACGAGCACTTTCAACGACTCGACGATTGAGCAATCGATTGATCAGCGCCGACTTGCCGACATTGGGAAAACCAATCACCACCGCCCGGACCGGACGAGGCAACATGCCGCGATCGCGCCGACGCTGATTCATCTGCTCACCGGCTGCTTGAGCTGCCTTGGCAACACCTCGAACCCCCTTCCCCTGCTGAGCATTTGTAAAAATGGGCTGCTCTCCGTGCGTGTGAAACCATTCCGTCCACTGCTGACGAGCAACCGAGGAAATCATATCGACTCGATTGAGAACTAAAACTCTTTCTTTGGCGCTAATCCAGCGTTCTACATGGGGGTGACGAGTGGTGAGCGGAATGCGAGCATCCCGCACTTCAAGCACAACATCAACTCGCTTGAGCTGTTCTAGCAGTTGCTTTTCTGCTTTAGCAATATGACCCGGATACCACTGAATTGCAGGGGATGTCATGGACTAACCAATAAAATCATGAAGCGCTCCTACAGACTTTCTTTGCCTGATTCTCTATACCTTTTTTAGCCAGCTAAACATGGCTCTGAGATCTTTACCAACCTCTTCAATGGGGTGCTCTGCCTCTCGACGCCGCATCGCCGTAAAGCCTGCCTTACCCGACATATTTTCAAGCACAAACTCACGGGCAAATTGCCCGGTTTGAATCTCAGTCAAAATCGTTTTCATTTCGGCGCGGGTTGCGTCATTCACAATGCGAGAACCGCGCGTGTAGTCTCCATATTCAGCTGTGTTGGAGATGCTGTCTCGCATGGTTGCCAAGCCACCTTCTACAATCAAATCAACGATAAGTTTGACTTCGTGCAAACATTCAAAATATGCAAGTTCGGGCTGATACCCAGCATTGACGAGGGTTTCAAATCCAGCTTTGATCAGCGCGCTCAACCCCCCGCAAAGCACCACCTGTTCACCAAACAAGTCGGTTTCAGTTTCTTCGCGAAAGGTGGTTTCAAGAATGCCAGCGCGAGTGCCCCCAATCCCTTTTGCATACGCCATGGCGCGATCGCGTGCTTGCCCGGTTGCATCTTGAAAGACTGCAAACAGGCACGGGACCCCCTGCCCTTCCTGATAGGTGCGTCGCACTAGATGCCCCGGCCCCTTGGGTGCCACCATGACAACGTCGACATTGGCAGGCGGCACGACTTGAGCAAAATGGATGTTAAACCCATGAGCAAACGCTAAGATATTGCCGTCACTTAAATTTGGCGCAATTTCAGTCGTGTAGATGGCCTTCTGGACTTCATCGGGCAGCAGAATCATGATCAAATCTGCTGCTGCCGCTGCATCCCCGACCGATTTGACGGTCAAGCCTTCTGCTTCAGCCTTCGCAATCGATTTACTGCCCGGATATAGCCCGACGATGACATCCACACCACTATCCTTCAGATTAAGTGCATGGGCGTGACCTTGCGAGCCATACCCGATAATGGCAACCGTTTTCCCAGTCAATAAATCTAAGTTGGCATCAGCGTCATAGTACATGCGAGCCATAGGGTTTCTCCTTCGGGCAAGATTGTGAGGGTCTGCAAGCTTCTGATCTTACCAAAAGACTGAACCCAAGAAACCCCGACATCACTGCCGGGGTTCCTAATCGCTGCCCCTATTCGAGGGACAACTCAGTTTTCCCTATTTTTCAAGGTTTGCCAACTCCTTGCTTCATAGTTCATTAACTTCTTACGGGCGTTCGGGCTATCGTACAAAATTGATGAACTCGTTACCAGGAAAGGAAACATTATCCGGATTCATTCATGGGCGATCGCCCGGTTTGATGGCCCATTCGCCTAGCGCTTGCCCAAGAGCTTGTCTCGCAGGTGTTTGATGCGATCGCGATATTTGGCAGCCTCTTCAAACTCTAAGTTTTTTGCGGCATTCTTCATTTGAGATTCGAGTTGCACGATCAAATCAGGAATGTTTTCGAGGGGCATCTCCTCTGACTGCTCATAGACTTGCTCTAGCTCGTGAGAATTTAGCCGCCGCGAGACTTCTAAAAAGGCCAGAATTGCATTGCTCTTCGGCTTCTTGATAATCGACTGAGGGGTGATGCCGTGCGTTTCGTTGTATTCCATCTGAATGGCACGGCGACGCTCTGTTTCAGAGATGGCTTTTGCCATGCTATCGGTGAGGTTGTCGGCATAGAGAATTGCCTGCCCGCGGACGTGGCGTGCGGCCCGCCCGATCGTCTGAATGAGCGATCGCTCGGCGCGAAGAAATCCTTCTTTGTCAGCATCGAGAATGGCAACGAGCGAAACCTCAGGTAAGTCTAAGCCTTCCCGCAACAGATTGACCCCGATTAGCACATCAAAGTTGCCATCCCGCAGGTCTTGCAGAATTTCGATCCGCTCGATGGAATGAATCTCTGAATGCAGATAACGCACCCGCACCGCATGTTCTTGAAAATATTCGGTCAGATCTTCTGCCATGCGTTTGGTGAGCGTCGTCACTAGAGTCCGCTCGTTGCGCTGGGCGCGTTCTTGAATTTCGCCAAGCAAGTCATCGACCTGACCTGGAGTTGGGCGAACAAAGATCTCTGGGTCAAGAACTCCAGTGGGGCGAATGATTTGCTCAACCACTTGCCCTTCAGATATCTCCATTTCCCAATCACCGGGCGTAGCGGAAACAAAAATGCACTGGTTAACTTTTTCCCAGAATTCTTCTGATTTAAGCGGACGGTTATCTGCCGCACTGGGTAGCCGAAATCCGTGTTCAATGAGGGTAACTTTACGAGAATGGTCGCCGTTGTACATGCCTCTCAACTGCGGAATCGAGACGTGAGACTCATCAATGACGAGCATCCAATCGTCTGGGAAGTAGTCAATCAAACACTCAGGCGGCGACCCTGCGACTCGCCCTGCCAGATGCCGAGCGTAGTTTTCAACGCCGTTGCAGTATCCCAACTCCCGCAACATTTCCAAATCGTAGCGGGTTCGTTGCTCTAGTCTCTGCGCCTCTAGCAGCTTGTTTTGGCTTTCAAGCTCTTCTAATCGCTCTTTCAACTCATCTTGAATGGCTTGGCAGGCTTCTTCTAGCCGCTCATCGGGAGTAACAAAGTGGCGGGCTGGATAGACGTTAAGGGCTTCCATGCTCTGGATGGTGGCTCCAGTAATCGGATCGATGTATCGAATCGCGTCGATTTCGTCTCCGAAGAATTCTACGCGAATGATTCGATCTTCATACGCCGGACCAATTTCTAAGACATCGCCTTTAACTCGAAAGCGGCCTCGTCCCAAGTCAATATCGTTGCGCTCATACTGAACAGATGCTAAATCGCGCAAAATTTGCCGCTGATCGATTACCATGCCCACTTGCAACGGAATCGAAGCTTTCAAATATTCTGACGGAATTCCTAAGCCGTAAATACAGCTAATCGATGCGACGACAATCACATCTTTGCGTTCAAACAGCGATCGCGTCGCAGAGTGGCGCAACATGTCAATTTCGTCGTTAATCGACGCCGTCTTGGCGATGTAGGTGTCGGTGACGGGCACGTATGCTTCAGGCTGATAATAGTCGTAATAGCTGATGAAATATTCGACCGCATTATCAGGAAAAAATTCTCGCAACTCGTTGCAGAGCTGAGCTGCCAAGGTTTTGTTGTGCGCTAGCACTAGCGTCGGCTTACCCACTTTTTCGATGACGCGGGCGACAGTGTGGGTTTTTCCGGTTCCGGTTGCGCCGAGGAGAGTTTGATATCGATTTCCGGCCTCGACAGATTTGACCAGGTTGGCGATCGCGTTCGGCTGATCTCCTTTGGGTTCAAAGGGTGCTTTGACTCGAAATTCGGCCATAGCCCTGCTGCCTCAGTTGAATAATCACTATACGATACGATCCATTTCTTTACATAATGACTGATCTGCCAGGTTATTGCTGGCATTCGAGGCAACAAAATAGAGAATTTTATTCAAAATTGCGGCTTCATCTGCGTCTAGAGAGCCGTGGGCACGATAAGCTATTGGCAACCTGTTTGATTGATAATGAAATTGAGGTTTCATTAGAAACAATTCTCAATATTGCTTCCGTCATGAACGAGGGCAAAATGGGGTTTGAGGTGCTTTTAGGCTGGGATCATGACGCCAGAAGATATCTTGGCACTCGCCCGCCAGGGCAATCCAAAAGTTATTGCCGCCATCATGAACAAGTCGACTAAGCCCCACGGGATCTATGTTCAAGCGGTGCGGCGAGATGACCGTCTGTATGTGCTTCTAGAAGGCGCGCCTGCCCTAAATCTGGAGGCAATGGTTTCATTTGTGCAGACCAGCTTACGAAAGCTCAGGGTTGCCCCCATTCAGACTGTTAAAATTTATGGGCGGCAGGCCGGTCAGAAAACGGCGGCGTGGCAGCGCGAAATCCAAATCAATGCGCCTCAGGCGGTCGATTTGCCTCAGGTTGTTCATGAATCTTCTATTAATTCTGTGACTTCAAATTCTCCCCTCGACTCGTTTGATGACGCTGCAACTCCAGCTGCACCTAAGTCTGCTTCTGAATTTATGCCATCATCTCAGTCGCTGCTTGCAATGTCGCATTCTGATCAGCCGATGCCGACCCATGACGCGGACGACGCTCAAACACCTTCACTCAGCGACGTTGATTCTGCTTCATATGATCCGTCGGTTCAATCTGACTCAACCCCGACTTCAACCCCGACCGCTCCTTTAACAACACCCTTGGACGATCCGTGGAACTCTGAAATGCCTGAACCTGCACCCTCTGAGATGAATGTTGCCACCAATCCGTTTGATGAAACTCTAGTCAATGGCGTTGATACCTCTACTGACTCTGGCGATCGCCTCGAAGAAGCCCGGCCCACCTCGCCACCTGTGAGTCCGCTGACTGAATCAACCCGTGATTCAGCTGCTGAGATTGAGCAATTTGAGCGCGAATCGGTTGAACTCTCGCAAGACATTGATTTTGCGGCGCTCTTGAAACGTCCGGAAGCGCTGGTGTTGGTCGCATTTGCGATCGCCTTATTAGCGTGGCAGTTTTATCTATCGTTGCTCGAAGACGTTGCCCCCGAGGGGTCACTGTCAACCCGAGAGTTGGCCGAGCGCCTGCAAGTTAGCCGCAGCACCCTCACCCGTCGGAAAACCCAGCCCGACTTTATCGCCTGGTCACAGCAGATAGACCCAGACGCGATCGCCTGGGTCTATCATGATGGGGCGTTTATTCCGCAGCTTTATCAGCCTGACCAGTTCGAGAAATGACGCGCACATTGCTATAGTTGCTATGCAACTGCTCTAATTTGCGTCAGTGCCTCAACGATTTCGGCTGGCTCTAGCCGTTGGGTATAGTCAGCGTCGACAAATGCGTGAACGATAGTTCCATTGCGATCGACGACATAGGTGGCAGGAATCGGAAGTTCGTAGGACTCATCACCGTTATGGGCAGCGATATCGATTCCAAACTTCTCATAAATGGGTAGCAATTTCGGTGAGAGCTTGAAGACTAAGCCAAATTCGCGGGCAACTTGATTCCCGACATCGCTGAGGACTTCAAAGGCCAATTCATGTTTTTCGGCTGCTGATAGAGAATGGTCAGGCGTCTGAGGTGAAATCGCAACTAAGGTTGCACCCTGAGCTTGAATATCGGGTAGGGCTTGCTGGAGGGCTCGCAGTTCAAGGTTGCAGTAGGGACACCACTCCCCCCGATAAAACGAAATCACGACAGGGCCGCGGGCTAATAAATCTTGGACGCAAACTGGTTGTCCAAGGGCGTTGGGCAATGTGATTGCTGGAAGGCGATCGCCTTCTCGACGCACCTGATCAAGAATCCCCGATGTTGACAGGTCTTCGGTGGCTTGAGCCATGACCGCACGAGATTCTGCCGGAATTTTTGCCTGATTTTCGGCTCTTAACTCGGCGATTTGCTGATTCAAACTCATTGATAGCTCCTTGCTTTCTGAATTGAACAAACGTTCCAAAGACAACCAAAATTGTGCGATCGATTTCCACTCGCGATCGCGGCAACCCGCTCATTAAAAACTCCATCCCGATTCGAGAATAAAGTCAGGAGATGGACGCGTGAAATGAATCAAAAAGTAGTCGCCTTGATTAGCAACTGCTGATTTAAACGTTAAATGATTCTAGAACGAACGGTCAATAAATCTCAGCAACTTCTAATCTGGCGGAGATGCCACTACAGCGCGATCGCTCTAGTACTGTCTGACAGAAGTAATACCAATCGTCCATGACGCCGCGGCGTCACCCCCAACGATAAAAATCTATTTTCAGAGCAATTCTTCAAAGTAAGGCTACAAATGAATAGGCCAGAACCCTTGCAAGGCTGCTGGTTGTCAATCCAAAATCGCAAATCCAAAATCGAGAATTGGTAATAAGCCAACCATTTAAGAGCAGGCATCTTGCCCGCGACGTGAGCGAGACGCTCACACTATGGTTATGAAACTTCCGCCGTCTTGTACTAATCGAAACAATTACGAATGAGTCTAAGTCAACACCGAAAGACTCACATCGGCTATATCCTTGAGGGCATGAGCGTCAGGAGAGATTTTTGCCATCACACAGATACCATTAATACTGTTGGCTAAGAATCGAGCTAGCGCTCGCAAATTTTTCTCATCGCTAATCTCACCGTGTTTGCGCGCCCGCATCAATGCTCGATAAAATGCCTCTTCAAGCCGCGTGGCGTGCGACGCGACCCGGCCTGCTGCCTCATCGTCGTGTAGAGCAAGCTCGACCAACGAATTGACCATAAAGCAGCCTTGGCAGCCTTGACCCGTGGTTCGAATCTCAACCATTTCATAAAAAAATTGCCGAATCGCCTCTAACCCAGACGGCGATCGCTCTAAGACTTTCAGCCGTTCATTGACCGTTGAATCGCGATAGCGATCGAGCGCGGCTAAAAACAGTGAATGCTTGTCCCCAAACGTATCGTAAAGACTTCCTCGATTGATGCCCATGCAGTTGATCAAGTCCTGAACAGAGGTTGCTTCATACCCCTTGTACCAAAACATTTCCATCGCTTTTTCGAGAACATGATCGCGGTCAAATTCTTTGTGCCGTGCCATCGTAAATTAGCCAACTCAAACCCTGTACGCATGAACGGGGCAATGCCAGAATTTTGGCGATCGCCTCCTAGCTTGGTTATTTATCTTGCTTATCTGGGGGGCATATCCAACATAGCCTATCCAAACCCCGTGAATCTCATCTAGTCTCAAATTCTCAAAATCTGCGCTTCGCTATAGCGGTTGAATGGCTGATGTAGACAAGAGGCGATCGCCCGTAGCTATAGCTCTAGTACTTATAGCTTGATTGTAGTTTTTCTGGAATAAATAGTCTAGTTAGTTCTCAGTCATCAAGTTCCCAGTCATCAAGTTCCCAGTCATCAAGTTCTCAGTCATCATTAATCTGAGCGATGGCATTGACAAATGCGTTCACATGAAAATCAATTCCCGTGATGGCAGTGCCTACTACGACCGCATACGCACCGAGTTCGATCGCCTTACGAGCCATTTCTGATGACGCGATGCCGCCCTCACAAATTATTGGAACGCTAAGCCGTTGACCCATCTCAACCAGCAATTCCCATCCGGGAGGCGCAAACTGCCGGGTATCTGCCGTGTAGCCATAAAGAGTCGTGCCAACCAGGTCTGCACCTGCCTCAGCAGCCGCGATCGCCGCGCCAATCGTATCAATATCTGCCATGACGGGTTTCTCTAGCTCAGCGTGAATGCGTCGAATTAGATCCGCCATTGTTTCATCATCGGGACGCGGTCGCAGGGTCGCATCGATGGCGATGATATCTGCACCCGCTGCGGCGATCGCCCTGGCCTGTTCAAACTGAGGCGTGATGTAGACCTCCGAATCGTCAAACTGTCGCTTCCATAAGCCAATAATGGGAGCAGTCAGTCGGTTACGTACCGCTCTGACATGGTCGGGAGTATCGATGCGAACGCCTACGGCTCCCTGATTGATTGCCGCTTGGGCGATCGCCGCAATCACATTGGCCTCATGCAAGGGAGATTCAACCGGAGCTTGGCATGAGACAACCAGTCCTCGACGAATCGCATGAATGGCATCGGGAATAGGCATCATAGACAAATTCACACGTCATCCAAAACCAACGAACGTGCTGATGATACCTGAAAGCTGACCCCTTAGGGCGATCGCGATTCGTTCTTAACGGTATACGGCGTGATCAGCCCATCAATTTTCCGAAGCAGCTCGTCGGGCTGAATCGGCTTAATGATTACGCCATCTGCCCCGGATATATCGGCTAATGTTTGATCGTCAGGACGATGCGCTTCAGTCAGTGCAATAATTTTGAGGTGTTTGGTCGAGGGATTTTGGCGAAGTTGATGGACCAGATCACGGCCATCCGTGTCGGGTAGACACATAGCAGTAATTGCAAGAATCGGCTGAAGAATATCGATTTGGTTAATGGCGGTAGAGCCATCTACGACCCAAACGACTTGATAGCCAGCAGCCGTCAGCATATCGGAAATCAGATACGCCGTTTCTTCGTGGTTCTCAATCAGGATAATGCTGCCTTTTGGATAATCAGACATGCTCACGTCGTCGGGTTGAGACTCTGGCTGGTTTGCTGTCAGCGATCGCCTGGGTATCCCGACCGTGAAGACCGTTCCGACCCCTACTGTTGATTCAAAATCAATCCATCCGCCGTGAAGCTCGACAAGCTGTTTGGTCAGTGCTAACCCTAGACCCGCTCCTTCATATTCGCGTTGATAGGATGAATCAAGTTGCTGAAACTTTTGAAACACAAGCGATCGCTGCTCTGGGGAGATACCAATTCCGGTGTCTTTCACCCGAATTTTCGTCTCATCATCATCCGCGAGGATGCTGAGCGTCACCTCTCCCTTGTCAAAGGTAAATTTAACGGCATTATTCAAAAGGTTGAGCAAAATCTGCCGAATTCGACGCGGATCAGCCACCGTGCGATCGCAGTCTGGAGCAAGCTGCATGTCAAGTTGGAGCGTAATATCTTTCTGGGCTGCACTCGTTTCGCAGTCTTTTAAACACTGCTGAGCCAGACGAGACCACGAAAATTCTTGAAGGTTTAAGATTGCTTTTCCAGACTCCAACTGAGACAAATCTAGAATATTGTTAATCAGCTCTAGCAAGTGCTCGCCGCGATCGTGAATATGCTGCAAATAGCCCTGCTGCTGAGATTTTGACATGCTATGTAGATCGTCAAATGACCAGCGCATCAAGGTCGCTGACATGCCGATGATGTAGGTCAAAGGGGTGCGTAATTCGTGACTCATCGCAGACAAGAACTCGCTTTTGGCACGGCTTGCAGATTCAGCCGCCATCATGGCATCTTTAAGTTCTTGAGTGCGCTCGATAATGCGCGGATCAAGAAAGGACGACGGCGCCAACCCCGACTGAGCACTAGAACCGTTAGCCAAACAGCCGATTAGCTTAAGCGTGAATTGTTCTTGAAACTGGATATCATTGCATCGAGGTAGCTCCTTAGCCTGATGCAAAAGCGATTGTAGAGCTAAATCAGGCTGCGTATAGGAAATGAGTTGGTCTAGGAATGAAACAATTTGATCCGGCTTAAAAACAACATTTAACCAGTATGAGGTCGAATCTAGCGATGATGAATGACTCGATTCATTCTGACTTGGATTGCCGATTAGCAAAACGCTAAACGGCCTGGAAACCAAGACCATAAATCGCCTAGAGGGGGTATTAGAAGACACTGATTCATGGAGAGCAAAATGATCGTCGCCAAATACATGCGTAACTGCTCCGATATCGTCAGACATCTCACGGCATAAACAATACAGCCGCTCAAGAACAGCAGCTGATATGCTCTGACGGTGAAGGGTGGAGAAGTCAAAGGAAAGCATGTCGCATCAAGGTGTGATTACCCGATCCAGCCTTGACGCCTCCTGACTTAAACGCTGTCAAACCTGTCGTTCGTCCTAGACGATCTTCCTAGACGATCTAAGTTGTAAGCTGGACAGGCTTGAAAGGCTGACAGTTAATCCGAGGATTACCTGCTAAGGAATCGTTTAACCTGATAGCAGCACCTGTCATGTGCATCGGACGTGATACTCACTCCACTAGCGATGCTGGGAAGGCTCAAGGCTGAAACTATCTGATTGTTTATAGTAGCTTGCCTTCCTTCTGGACACGGTAATCTAAAGGATCTTGTGATAGTTGGCGAAAAGCACCTATGCATCGTTTATTGGCGACCCCTGGCGGCTGGACTCCTGACCAAGACGGAGTCATCTTCATTGATCAAACTCCTGCTCCGATTGTTTTTCTGACGTCGGCTGATACCGATATTCAAACCTTGGCAGGTGTCGTCCAAGATTTGCCAGATGAGTTTCCGGCATTACGAATCGCCAATCTGCTCTCCCTTCAGCAAGAACTCACCATCGATACCTATGTCGAGGACGTGATCCGACACGCTCAGGTCATCGTGTTGAGGTTGCTAGGCGGTCGTGCCTACTGGTCTTACGGGCTAGAAGTCGTTAAACAAACCGCCCAACAAACGGGGGCGTCTCTCCTCGTGTTGCCAGGAGACGATCGCCCTGATCCTGACTTAACCAGCCATTCTACGGTTGCTCTGTCAGTGGTTGATACCCTCTGGCAATATTTAACGGAAGGGGGGATTCAAAATATGACCCATGCCCTTCAGTTTGTTGCCAATGCGTGTTTAGGAACCGATTACGATATCGACCCGCCCCAATCGGTCCCCCGCGTCGGGCACTATCGCTGGCAAAACTCGCAGTGTGATGCAGGCTCTGCTGCCAATCAGCTCAGCGATCGCCCCCCGACTTCCACGACCATCACCCCTAACGTGGGTGTTCTCTTCTACCGATCTCACTATCTTGCTGGAAATACGGCTCCGATTGATGCGCTGTGTGATGCTTTGCACCGTCGAGGCTTAGAGCCTGTTCCGATATTTGTCTCATCACTGCGCGATCGCGATGCCCAAGACGATATTTTGGCTGCGTGGCGTTCCGTACAGGATTCTCCGATTCGAGTCTTGCTCAACACTACCAGTTTTTCTCTGGCCAAATTGAATTCGGAAACCGTCAATGTCGAGTTTTGGCAGACATTAAATGTGCCCGTGATCCAGGTCATTTTGAGTGGCGGCACTCACGCTCAGTGGGCTGATCAGTGGCAAGGATTAGCGCCTCGCGATATCGCCATGAATGTTGCACTGCCAGAAGTCGATGGGCGCATCATCAGTCGCGCTGTATCGTTTAAGACCGTCCAAGTGCGGAATGCCGCGCTAGAAACCGATGTTGTGGTCTATGAACCCGTGGGCGATCGCATCCAATTTGTTGCAGATTTAGCACGCCGATGGGTGCGCCTGGCACAAACCCCTCCGGCAGAAAAGCGCATTGCCTTGATTCTTGCTAACTATCCGACTCGCGATGGTCGTCTTGCCAATGGAGTGGGGCTAGATACGCCTGCAAGCTGTGTGGTGATTCTCAATGCCTTACAGAAAGCCGGATATCAGGTTGACAACATCCCCGATTCTGGAGATGCGCTGATTCATCAGCTGACCCAAGCGATCACCAATGACCCCGAGGCGCAAGATCTGCGTCCTGTTCACCAATCTCTGTCTGGCGACGATTATTGGCGCTACTTCCAAACGCTTCCAGATGCGGTGCAGCAGGGCATTGGCGCTCGCTGGAAGCAAGAGACTAGAACTCATGGGATGAACGATTCGCGTCTCTCCTTCGACTCTCCCCATTCCGCCTTTCCCATTCCGGGTCTTCAATTCGGCAATGTCTTCGTCGGCATTCAGCCGTCACGCGGCTACGATCGCGATCCGGCGCTCAACTATCATTCCCCGGACTTGGAACCCACTCATGACTATCTCGCTTTCTATCACTGGCTGCGCGATCGCTTCGATGCCCATGCAATTGTCCATGTGGGAAAGCACGGCAACCTCGAATGGCTCCCCGGCAAAGGCATTGCCCTTTCTCAGTCGTGTTATCCCGAAGTCGCCCTCGGCGCCATGCCCCATTTTTATCCCTTTATTGTCAATGATCCGGGAGAGGGAGCCCAAGCAAAACGCCGCGCCCAAGCCGTCATCCTAGATCACCTCACGCCTCCCATGACGCGGGCTGAGTTATACGGCCCGCTTCAGCAGCTCGAACATTTGATTGACGAATACTATGAAGCCCAAAATCTAGACCCGACTCGTCTTCCTATTATTCGCGATCGCATTCTTAAGCGTGTTCTCCAGGAAAACCTTTATCACGATTTAGAGAGCAGAGCGCCCCAACGCGATACCGACCCGTCCGTAAACGTGCAGACGCGCGAACCCCGCATCCCTACTTTCCAACCTTCCTCCTCCAACTTCACCCAGCTCCTCACCCTAGCAGACGGCTATCTCTGCGAACTCAAGGAAGCCCAGATTCGAGATGGGTTACACATCTTGGGTCAATGCCCGTCGGGTCGGCAGTTACGGGACTTAATCGTGGCGATCGCCCGTCATCCAGGGAATGGCCGCAGAGGATTGACCTGTGCGATCGCAGATGACTGGCATCTCGGCATCAATCCGTTGACAGATGATTTAGCACAGCCGCTAGAAGAGTTGATGGGGAAGGGGCGATCGCCCGACATCCCCATCAATCTAGACCCCTGCCGAACGATCGGCGATTTAGTCGAAACCTTGGAAGAATATGCAGCCGCTCTGATTGATCGAAGACTGGCTGACAGCATACGTCAGAAAAATTCTGCTGCCTTTAAGAATAGATCTAACAACGATGTCACTACTGATCCGTGTCTAGGCAGCCTCCATTCACATGATCCTGTTTCTGGAATTGGCGCCGCTACCCAGCACGAACTCCATTGGATTGACACCTTTCTGCTCCCTGCCCTGCAACGCACCTCTCAAGAAATCACCCATCTGCTGAGCGGATTGGATGGAGGCTACGTGCCTAGCGGAGCATCAGGCGCACCCACCCGAGGACGCCCAGATGTGCTGCCCACCGGACGCAACTTCTACTCGGTGGATATTCGATCGATTCCTACTGAAAGTGCATGGGATGTGGGTCGCAGAGCAGCAGACGCCTTAATCGAGAGATATACCCAAGAACACGGCGACTATCCCAAAACGTTGGGGATTTCCGTCTGGGGAACTTCCACGATGCGTACGGGCGGAGACGATATTGCAGAAGCATTAGCCCTGCTAGGCGTACGCCCCATCTGGGACGGATCGTCGCGTCGGGTGATAGATTTTGAAATTTTGCCCGTGTCAGTGCTCGGTCGTCCTCGGGTGGATGTGACGCTGCGCATTTCTGGATTCTTCAGAGATGCGTTTAGTCATCTGATTAGCCTCGTTCATCAAGCCGTGGAAGCAGTCGCAGCACTCGATGAGCCAGCCGATCAAAATCCTTTAGCAAGTCACGTGAATCGAGATAGCCAACGACTACACACCGCCGGACTGCCTCTAGATCAAGCCATGCATCAGGCTCGCTACCGCGTCTTTGGCTCTAAGCCAGGAGCGTATGGTGCAGGGTTGCAAGGGCTGATTGAATCGCAAAATTGGTCAGATGATGGCGATCTGGCTCGCGCCTACATCAACTGGAGCAGCTATGCCTACACTGGAGAGCACGACGGGCGGGCCGCACCCGATGCCTTCCAAAGTCGACTCGATGAACTGCAAATTGTGCTCCACAATCAAGACAATCGAGAACACGATTTACTAGATTCAGATGATTACTATCAGTTTCAAGGTGGCATGACGGCAGCTGTGCGCGTCCTTCAGGGCAAAAATCCGGCGACCTATTTTGGCGATCATTCTGTTCCAGCTCGTCCTCGCATTCGTCAGCTTCGAGAAGAGATCGCCCGCGTCTATCGATCGCGCGTCGTCAATCCTAAATGGATCGCAGGCATCATGCGCCACGGCTATAAAGGAGCCTTTGAGCTATCTGCTACAGTCGATTATTTGTTTGCCTATGATGCGACTGCAAACTGCGTCGAAGACCATATGTATCAAGGCATTGCCCAAGCCTATGTGCTCGACCCCACTGTTCAAACATTTGTTCAAGAGAAAAATCCCTGGGCGTTGCGAGATATGGCAGAACGGCTTCTAGAAGCTCATCAGCGAGGGCTTTGGAACGTAGATGAAACGAGTACGCTTGACCAACTGAGGGCGATCGCTCACGACGCCGAAGCGCGCATTGAAAATCACCTGAGTTCTTAATAAATTTAAGTGGGTGGGCTAATTCAAATGTGGGATGGGTATAGCCCTTCGGGCATGGCTTCGCTAAAGCGATAGCGTAACCCATGCGGGCGTCAACCTACATCGTCTTATATTTGATTGAGCCTTCCTACTTAGGGCAAATTCTAATCAATCCCGTGGTACCCAACCAGGCATATCAGGCTTTAGTTAATTTCCATAGTTAATTTCCATGAAGAATTTTGGAAAAAGGACTAGACATTTGGTGTAATTTGATGGTACACCTGTTCTAGAGCACTTTCTAGAGCGTTGCTCATTCATTTCATCCTAATTTTGACTATGGAATCCTTAACTGAAGTCCAGCAAGAACTATATGATTGGCTGGTCGAATATATTCGGGAGAACCAGCATTCTCCATCGATTCGCCAAATGATGCGGGCAATGGGGTTGAAGTCGCCTGCGCCCATTCAGAGCCGATTAGAACACCTGCGAAACAAAGGGTACATTGGCTGGACGGAAGGCAAAGCGCGCACCATTCGATTAATAGAGTCTGTTCATCGAGGCGTGCCCATTCGGGGTGAGATTGCAGCAGGGGGGCTGATCGAGCCATTTACGGATGAAAGCGAGCGGCTTGACATCACTGGGCTACAACTTCGACCTCAAGATTATGCGCTTCGAGTCAGTGGTGACAGCATGATTGAGGCCATGATTGCGGATGGCGATATTGTCATCATGCGACCTGTTCCAGAGCCCGATCGCCTCAAGGATGGAAAAATTGTCGCAGCGCGAGTCGAAGGCTATGGCAACACGCTGAAATATTTCTATCGAGACAACAATCGCATTACCCTCAAACCCGCTAACTCTAGCTACGATCCGATTGAAGCTGCTGCTGAAGATGTAATGGTTCAAGGGATTTTGGTGGGAGTGTGGCGTGGCTATCTCGGTTAACCACTAAATACCATCCGTTTGTTGATTGTTGGTTCTCTCTCGTGTCGGAAGGAGGGTCGGATTGTTTCCTTCGGTCACCAGTTCGACGTTAAAGATCTCCGCAAACGACCGAACAAGCTGAGAGCGTACCTCATTCACCGTAATCCCTGGCATATAGTGCTCAAGGCTCCCTACAGGCTTATCCGCAATGCCACACGGCACAATGTTCTGAAACCCGTTTAAGTCAGGGCATACGTTCAGCGAGAAGCCATGCATGGTCACCCAACGGCTCACGTTAATGCCAATGGCAGCAACTTTTCGCCCATCGAGCCAAACCCCTGTAAGCCCATCGAGGCGATCGCCCGCTAGGCCATACTGGGCAAGAGTATGAATAATTACCTCTTCAAGCTGGCGCAAATACCAGTGCAAATCTTTTCGATAAAAATGCAGATTTAAGATCGGATAGGCTACCAGTTGCCCAGGGCAGTGGTATGTGACTTCGCCGCCTCGTTCGACTCTAAACAGATCATAACTTGAGTTTTCTACATCAAACTTTATAAAATCGAGACTCGCACCTCGCCCCAGCGTATAGACGGGCGGATGCTCTAACACTATCAAGACATCATCTAGAGTAGGGTGTTCTCGACGTGCCTGAACAAGTAACTGCTGCCAGTTCCAGGCGATACGGTAAGGAATCAGACCGGAGCAATATAGCTGACAAATGCGGCGTTGAACTAGGGTAGCCACGATAATGAGTTAAAAAATTTAAGAAATGGAACAGTGTTTGCTCAAAAATCAACCGCGAGTTGACACAAATTCATTCTAGATTGCTATCAATCAAATCAAGAATTGTCACGTCGTGCAAAGCATTCTAAAACGACTCTGTCGTGCAGAATACAAAGTGTTAGGGTGTTGGTATAACTCAAAGTTTATAGGGGAGGCAGGTCTATGAAGCTTGTTGTCCAGGGCAAAAACATTGAAATCACTGATTCAATCCGTGAGTATGTGCATCAAAAAATTGAGAAGGCGGTTAGCCACTTTCAAAATCTAACGACAGAGGTTGATGTTCATCTATCTGTTGCTCGTAACCCCCGGATAACCACTAAACAGACTGCTGAAGTGACAATCTATGCCAATGGCACCGTCGTTCGAGCAGAAGAGAGCAGCGAAAATCTCTATGCCAGCATCGATTTGGTTGCTAACAAAATTGCTCGTCAGTTGAGGAAATATAAGGAAAAGCGTCAGGCTAAAACCCATACTGGCGTTAAATCCGCAGAAATTTTTGCAGAACAGCCTGCCATGCCTGATATTTCAGGCGATCGCACACCAGAATTGCCCGGTGGCGTTGTTCGCACCAAGTACTTCGCAATGCCTCCGATGACGATTCATGACGCATTGGAACAGCTAGAACTCGTTGATCATGACTTCTACATGTTCCGGAATGCCGAAACCGGAGAAATTAATGTGGTCTACGAGCGTAACCACGGCGGGTACGGGGTTCTTCAGCCTCGCAATGGTAACGGTCATGTCCACGGAAAGCTAGGGGCGATCGCCCACGACGAACACCAAAACGGTAATCATATAACCAGTCACGTCACAGAAGCCTCGCACTAATCGGGGGGGGAGGACGGTAGGTTCGGATCTAGATGGTGGTTTTTACAATGCCTGATTCTTAAAGCTTCTACGCTAATCTAAGCTAAGAAGAACCAGAGTCAGGCATTTTTTAATTTAAACCTCATCCAAGTCCAGACCGAGAGGTCTGCCTATGAGAACACTCCAGATCCCGATTTGGACTTGGTATCTCAACATCATCGAATTCATGGCGCAAATCTATACCTACGCATTCTTCAAACTGCCCTCCGAGACAATCGAATTGCCTCTCGGAATCGAAGGTCAACTCGATTTGGTCGTCAGTTCCGAGAATGTTGCAGCGTTGGTTGAACCAAACCTATCTTCGACAGAATTTCAGGTAAGCGATCAGCGTCTGATGCGGGCAGTTCTGTCCCACGATCGCGTTATTCGAGATATGTTTCACCAAATCGATGCGCTTTTGCCGCTTCGATTTGGCACCTGTTTTGTATCGCACGACGGTTTGGTAGAGCATATCAAGGCGCACAGCCAAACCTATCTTGAAACGCTATCGATGCTGTCTGGAAAAGCAGAATATACTCTCAAACTCATTCCTACTGATATTAAAGAGCAGACTGATTCACAGTCACCAAGGGGTCGAGATTATTTTCTTGCAAAAAAACGGCAGTATCAAACAATCGCGCATCAAAAACAAAATCAAGAGGCCGAGCGCGATCGCTTGCTAAATGAGATCAGACACCTCTATCCGTCTATGGTTCGAAGCGATGCATCGGAAGAGGTTGAGCGACTCTATATATTGTGCGATCGCCAGGCCGAATCGACTCTTTCTCAGCAGGTTCAACAGTGGCAAGCCACCTGTTCAATGTGGACGCTAAGCTTAGGAGACGCGCTTCCTCCGTATCATTTTGTAGAGTAATTTAGTCACCAACGTTTGTAACCGTATGGTCGAATTTGCCCCTGCTTACATCTTGTATTCACTGATTGGGGCGTTATTAATAGGCACAATGGTTACAAACTCCGGAGTTGCCCAAACGCCTCCCCTCAATATTTCTCAGCAGCGACTAGACCTGCTTCAGCAAACCATTGACCTTGCTACCACTGTCGAAGATGAGCAAGACCGGGTTAGGCTCTTACTCGACGTTGTCCAGCAGTATGCTGATTTGGAGTTACGTGACCCGGCGGTTGAGCTACTCAGTCAAATTCTAGATTTGACTTTAAATCTCGATAACGCACAAGCTAAATCCTCATCTTTGCTTGCTATATCTAAACAGTATGGCGATTTAGGGCAAACTGTGTCTGCACTTGAGATTGCTGATTCTGCTTTTGAAGCGGCTCTTGATATCGGCAGTTCTCAATCACGGGCGATCGCCCTCATCGATGTGGCCGCACGCTACGCTGATCTGCTAGAACCCGCCCGGGCTGCTGAAGCCCTTAGCCACGCCACTACCGCCGCCGATCGGGTTCAAGACCGTGACGACCGGGCTGCTCTTTGGGCAGACCTGGCGCTCCAGTATGCAGATGTAGGGCAATATGATCAGTCGTCTCAGCTTTTGGCTCGCAGTCAGCAGGCGATCGCCGAGGCTCGGGATGCAGACGAAAATCCGACGCCGCTAGACCCCCGCCCGTGGGACGGCAACATTGGATTAGCCGGGAATGTGTTTTCGGGGGAGCGCACACGGGGCGTGTTTACCTTACTAGCAGGCGCAGAGCGACGATGGGCGCGAGATGCGTTTAAGGTGGGGGTGCGCGTCGCCTATGATTTTGATGAAGGTCGAGCCGACGATGAAACCAATATTAGCGGGCAGTTCACCCTTGAAGAACGGCATTATTTTTCACCCCGATGGCAATATTTTGTCAACTCTCAGGTTGCCAGCGACAACTTTGAGAATCTCAACTTGCGGGCCACGCTGACAACCGGGCTCGGCATCAATCTCTGGCGAGCGAGTTCTGATGAACGTCTTGACCTCCAGCTTGGCGTGGGGGCGCGCTATGAAAATTTTCGCGACGACGGCGACGACTTTAATCCCATTTCAGCGAATGTCGGGCTAGATTATCAAGACATTTTGCTTAACGATCTGCGCCTCAATCAAACGTTTTCAGTTGGCGTGCCGCTTGATGATGCAGCCGACTATCTGATTCAATCTCAAACCAACTTGCGGATTCCGATCGCCGACAATTGGTCATTTGATAATTTGGTGCGCCTGACATTTTCTGGAGAACCTGGGCCGGATAATCCAAATTTGATTTTCAACCTGCAAACCGGAATTCGATACGATTTTTAGGTCAAAGACCCTAGTTCTCGATGACGAAAACAGTCAACGGTGTGATCATTCACCATGCCGACTGCCTGCATAAGGGCATAGCAAATCGTTGATCCGACAAATTTAAATCCGCGTTTTTTCAGCGCTTTACTCATTCGATCTGATTCAGGCGTCATTGCAGGTATATCAGAATGCGATCGCCATTGATTTTGAATCGGCGTGCCGTCGACAAACTGCCAAAGATACGCATCAAAGCTACCAAACTCCTGCTGGATATCCAAAAACAGGATCGCATTATGCACGGCTGCCTCAATTTTGAGCCGATTGCGGATAATCCCTGGATTTTGCAGAAGTTCTGCTTTTTTGTGTGCGTCATACTGCGCCACCACCTGCGGGTCAAACCCGTCCAGTGCGCGCCGGTAATTGTCTCGCTTTTTGAGAACCGTCAGCCAGCTCAATCCGGCCTGGGTGCCTTCGAGAATGAGAAACTCAAACAGCTTCTGATCATCATGCAGCGGAACTCCCCATTCTCGATCGTGGTATTCGACTTCAAGCGGATCACCCTTCACCCAGTCGCAGCGGCGCACGGTAGTCATTTAGGATGCAACCTCCTGACTCGATACTTGATTGACAAAGGGGGCGATCGCCATGATAAATTCATCGGGCGACTCATAGGGCAGCACATTGCGTCCTTGAATATGAACTCCATCGCCCTTAGGCAGACGCTTCAGATAGTCTGCCATCCGCTGGTCTGGCGTTTCTGATTTACCCGACTGGCTAATGCTGGATGCGGTGTTGCCAATCACGACCAACGTTGGATAGTCGGGTAGTGCATCAGAATGATGTGGGTTTAGTAAAGTAGAGTAATCGTGTCGTTTGGATTGAAGTGATGGAATGTCGGCTCTGTGGTCATGCTAAAACTCACAAACATGGCAAAATGCCTAATGGTCAT
>JBNPEB010000006.1:0-51488 GCA_051117335.1 Elainellaceae cyanobacterium | reverse complement strand
GGCTTCGCAATAGTCATCAACAAAGCCAACGGTAAGACGGGCAAGCCGAGGAATCACCATCGTTTCAGTCCTATGTTGATACACCCACCCTCATTTTAGTCTGTCCGTAGTAACAAAAGAGGGATAACTCCTGGTTGTCTTGAGCTATCCAAGAATAAGTCCGGCCTGGGCAGGAATTGTGAGCGATAAGGCCCCCTGTGACCAATGGGCACTGCCATCCCCGTACAAAAAACAATCAGGTCGAGACGGAATTTGGCTCGTCACCGACGGTAACGAAACCTCGATTGGTGTTTTTCCTGCATTCACAGCAATGATTAATGCCTGTTCTCCAAAGTGACGAGACACAATGTAGGTCATGTCTTGGGCAAAGAGCACCTGATAGTCGCCAGTTCGCAGAGCCGGGTAGTCATGACGCAATGCGATAAGTTTTTTATAGCGATTGAAAATCTCTAAGTTCCACTCGGCTTCGGGCGGAAAGACACGCCGACTGTCGGGATCAAGCCCCCCTGAAAGCCCGACTTCGTCTCCATAGTAAATGTTGGGTGCCCCTGGAAATGTAAACATCAGTAAACTTGCCAACAAGAAACTGGCTTGAGCGTCTGCTTCAGACTCGCCACTTGCTACGGTTAGAAGCCGAGCCGTATCGTGACTGTCGAGCAGATTCATCTGGGTGAGCTGAATATCCCACGGGTAGAGCCAAAGGAGATGCTGCATTTTTTGGGCGTAGCTGGGGGCATCGAGCGGAGGATAGGGATCGTAATCGGGTTCTTCGGCATGTGCCATGACGACGCGATCGCCCGCTGTAAACGCAATCGTAGGCCCGGTGAACAGATAGTTCATCACACCGTCAAACTGGGTGCCGTCGAGCCACGGTCGGGCATCTGTCCACACTTCGCCGACGATATAGGCATCGGGGTTCAAGGCTTTGATGCGATCGCGAAACTCGCTCCAAAACCCAGGCGTTTTGACTTCAAACGGCACGTCAAGCCGCCATCCATCAATGCCAAACTTAATCCAATGTTCGCCCACCTGCATGATATATTCACGCACTGCTAAATTGTCATGATTAAACTGCGGTAAGGCTCGATTGTCTGTCCAACTTTGATAGTTGGCGGGTAATGACCCATCGTAGGCCGATAGGGGCCAGCGCTCAATCTTGAACCAGTCTAGCCAAGGCGAGTAGGGACCATTCTCCAGAATGTCATTGAAGAAGAAAAAGCCTCGACTCGCGTGGTTAAACACACCGTCTAAGATGACTCGGATATTGCGCTGGTGCGCTTCATCGAGTAATTCGCGGAGCGCTTTATTGCCTCCCAACATCGGGTCAACTTGGTAATAATCGTGAGTGTGGTAGCGATGATTCGACGCGGATTGAAAAATTGGCGTGAGATAAATCGCATTAATGCCTAAATCTTGCAGATAGTCGAGTTTTTGAATCACTCCCTTCAAGTTGCCACCTTTATACCCTTGAAGCGTAGGGGGAGTATCCCACGGTTCTAAGTCTGGGATTGGTGTGCTCGACGACGTGCGATCGCCCTTAGCGAAACGATCAGGGAATATTTGATAGAAAATTGCATGTTTGACCCATTCTGGCGTTTGAACTTGCACAGCCATGATTTGTGTCTCCATCCTTCACTGCTAAGGCTACAGTTCTCGCGGATTCTTTGCCAGGTCTTGGGTATAAAAAGTACCCTCCCTGGGTGCCGTCATTTCCTGATCCCCACTGTCATGATCAGAACATCTCAATAAGCAGAGCCTCAGACCATTTAGCGTAAAGCGTTATGACGATATGACAATTTTTCATATTTCCGGTCGTGTCACTGACCGGGGAAGTCGCTGTGGTATTTCAGGGTTGCGAGTTGAAGCCTGGGACAAAGATTGGATGGTTGACGATCGGCTTGGAGTCAGCACGACCGATTCTGAGGGTGCGTTTCAAATGGAGTTTCGAAGCGCTGATTTTCAAGAGTGGGCGTTTGATCGCAAACCCGATCTATTTTTCAGAGTGTTCCAGGGTGATTATTTGTTGCACAGCACAGAAGATTCGGTGTTGTGGAATCTCTGCACTCCCGATAAAGAGGTCGTTATTGAAGTTGATGCGCCATCGGAGCCAGATGCCCACCGACCTCAGCCTCGACGTGTTCCAGTCCGTGCGAGACCTCATCTACGGATGACCTCTCGCGTCAGGGCTCGGCTATCTCACTTACATTCATCCAGGAGGAAATCGACCATGCGCGATCGCAGACTCAGTGCGTTACAAATCCGTCAAGATGCGGCTGAAGTTGCCAGTTTTCGGGAGCATCCGGTTCAAATTAGCAACGGTGAAGAGTTTATCTACCGCAATGCGGATAATAAGCCGACCCACATTGCCAACTTCACCAAAGGATTGCCTCATGATCCCGTAACCGGGTTCATTGTTTCGGCTGACGACTTTCAGCAATTTGTACGGGGCATCGACTCCGGTGACACCTTAGACTTTAAAGCCACGCCGTTGGGTCCTAAGGGACAGGATGGAGTTGAAACGCCAACCTGGACATCTCAACTTGCAACTCAGAATAAGGTCGCCGTACGGGCGTGGGAAAGTGCTGGAGCCGGATCTACCTTTGATTTGGAAGGTCCAGATGCACAGGCTGTCACCATGCCACCCGCACCAACGCTCGACAGCCCCGAGTTAGTCACGGAGATGATGGAAGTCTATCTGATGGCGCTGTTGCGAGACGTGCCGTTTGCGAAGTTTGCAATCGACAGCGACGTTCAACACGCCGCAAACCGCCTCAATAACACGCCTTGGATTCAGGGACTCGACTACCGTCGCCTAAGCCCAGCAGAACAATCGCGCCAGCGTGGACGGTTTAATCCCCAAACGATTTTTCGGGGCATCACGCCCGGCGATGAGATTGGCCCCTACCTGTCCCAGTTTTTGCTGGTGGGCAATCGAGGGTTAGGCAACGTCCAAGAGTTTAAAGATGGGCAAATCCAGTATGGGTCAATTCGCATCGATCAGCGCGTCCGCGTGGCTGAGCCTTGCAAAGACTACATGACAACCTGGGAAGCCTGGCTCGACGTCCAAGATGGAGCAGACCTGCGTGGCGTAGAAACCTACTCTGAAAGCCCTGCCTATCGCTTCATGACCACGCCGCGAGACTTAGCAACCTACGTCCATTACGACGCGCTCTATGAAGCCTATCTAAACGCCTGTCTGATTCTGCTGGGACTTGGAATTCCGTTTGATCCGGGCATTCCGTTCCAAGGAAAGGATTTCAGAGATAAGCAGCAAGGGTTTGCTCAGTTTGGGGGACCCCATATCTTGTCGCTGGTGACGGAAGTTGCCACCCGGGCACTCAAAGCCGTCCGCTATCAGAAGTTTAATGTTCACCGTCGAGCACGCCCTGAGGCAGTGGGTGGATTGCTCCATCGCTATTGCACGGCTCAAGATAAAACTGGTGTTGAGGTCATAGAAACTCTCGCAAACGGCTTCGGTGATAAACTCTTGGATGCGATCGCAGACCACAACAAGAAACAAAACCAGTGTGGCGATCGCAGCAGTGATCCAAGTGCATCATCTCCATCCTTCTTACTGCCGATGGCGTTTCCAGAAGGATCTCCCATGCACCCGGCCTATGGAGCAGGTCACGGAACGGTCGCTGGAGCCTGCGTCACTATTCTCAAAGCCTTCTTTGACCACGGCGCCCAGCTTCCTTTCTGCTATCAGCCTTCTGTAGATGGCACTGAACTCGAAGAGGTTAAGATGAGTCACCGGCTGACGGTTGAGGGTGAATTAAATAAGCTAGCGTCGAATATCGCAATTGGTCGCAACTGGGCTGGCGTTCACTACTTTACCGACTATATCGAGTCGATTCGCCTGGGAGAACAAATCGCCCTGGGTATCCTCGAAGAACAAAAGCTAACCTATGGCGAAAACTTCTCCATGACGGTGCCTTTGTTTGATGGCGGAACAGTGAGAATCTAAGCCACGATCGAAGCCAATTGAGTCATCATCCGATGATGACTCTTTAATCAATCAGAAGTAGGGATGGCTGAGCTGGGGCATTGCTGGATTCAGGCCATGATTTTGGATCACGAATCATGTCTGTGCGGGCGGTTTCTCTTGTTTCTCTTAGAGAAACCGCCTTCCCCAGTTCATACCTTTAATCAGCAACGCCACATTGCTTACGTGAGACAAAACGCTTATCCATCCATGACATGTGAGACACGATTCAGTTCCCCAATCTGTGTTCCGATGGAATTCACTCTAGGGGCGATCGCCCTCATAGAGATAGCCCTTATTCCAAAAATGTATTAACGTCTTTATTAAGTTTCTTGATCTATTTCAGCCGATTCCATCCCGAAATTTATGGACCTATCAATTCCTGAATCCATTAAGCCTTATCTCAATTTCGTTCATCCCATCATCATGTGGGGGCTTCTTGCACTCACGATCTATGCACTCTATTTGGGCATTCAGATTCGCCGCACGCGCAGCGCAGACGGTGACAAAAAGAAAGAACTCATCAAGGGTAAATTTAATATCCGGCATCATCAAGCCGGATCAGCCCTGCTTGCCTTTATGGTGCTCGGCACAATTGGTGGCATGGCTGTGACGTATATCAACAACGGCAAGCTTTTCGTCGGTCCCCACCTGTTGGTTGGATTGGGCATGACCGGCTTAATTGCTACCTCTGCCTCTCTGACTCCCTTTATGCAGAAAGGGAAAGACTGGGCTCGATATACTCACATTGCATTAAATGTCAGCTTGGTGGGGTTATTTGGTTGGCAGGCAGTATCCGGCATGGAAATTGTCCAAAAAATACTCGACAAGATGATGAGTGCATCATGAGTCGCTGACTTACTCAGCTTGACGAGACGCTGCCTGCTGTCCGGCATACATGGCTCGTAGCACAAGTGCCGGGTCAACCCAGTTTCCCTGATACTTCAAGCCCCAGTGGAGGTGAGGCCCGGTTGTGCGTCCGGTCATGCCGACTCGACCAATGCGCGATCCGGCAACCAGGTCTTGACCTTCCCAAATTTGAACACCGGCATCCCGATCGACTAGATATTTAGCGCCATTTTGCGTTTCCACATGTCCGCGCATATGGCAATAAATATGCAGCCATTCGCCCGACTCAACCACAATTGAGGTGCCGCAGTTGCTGCCATCAGAGACTTCGACGACTTTCCCCGTCCACCAATTGCGAATGTAGCTACCGTCGGGTGCAGCCATGTCAAGTCCATAGTGAAATTCTTGGCGATAGGAGCCATCCGGAGACTGGCGGTAGCCAAACGGAGACGTATACGCCTGAAAATTTTCAACGGGGAATGATGCCCCTGCCCAAACTGCCGTTGCTAGCTCATCCGAGTCCATTTGAGACACTTTCGGGTCTAGCCCATCGGTTTTTGGGGTCGCATCGATGGCAAAAGCAGACTGTTGAATATCTGCACTCAGCATCGGAGCCTCTGCTTGCTCAGGAGTCGCAGCGGGCGTTGCTTGCGTTTGCTCAGATGGAGTTGACGAAGGATGAGTCAGAAGCTCCCGCGCGGTTACGACTTCATGTCGTAGCTCTAATGCGACTAAGCCAGACAAACCCAGTGAAATCAAGAGAATGAGCCGTATTCGTAGCAATATTGGTTTATTCATACAGACGAAGACTCTAGCAATGAATCAGGCAGATGGAGATGGAACGAATCGGGGTATCAAGAAAGGAGCCATAATACGCAGAGAAAATTAGTACTAGTCAAACACATTAGATGTGCTAGCCTCCGCCAATCTATCTCATTTTTATCAATTTTTTAACTCAAAAACGGGGTTGCTTCCAACTATCTTTCGCTAATCTCATCAAACTTTAAGTCCTCGTCGATACACCGGGGACACCCTAGGCAGTGCTGCTAAACAAGAGCGGAATATTGTCTGCAATTGGGTCGGCGACCTCTTCTCTGCGCTTCATTGCCCAAAATTTGCTGAGGAAATGAATCTGACGCAAGCCTACAAGCAAATTTAAACCCGGAATCAAAATCCACCAGACAATCAAAGGCTCTTGCAACCCCTCTTGCCGATAGAGCCGATTGATTGTGTGATACAGCTTGAACTGGACGACATAAATCCAGACGATAGTAAAGCATAGCGGTAGCAATCGAAAACAAAATGACTTGCCACATAGGCCGAGGTTTTCCAAGTGGGCGATCGCTCATGGCATTAATCGCTCATGGCATTAGGAGATGTAAAAACACAACGTCTAAATCAGACAAAACGCTATCTCACTTATGTTTATTTATATTTCTTAACAAAACAAGTCGTTTATCCTGAATTAGCGCAGTAGAGAACGTATGTTAATCTGTTGAGCAAGCATCATTTGAACGAGTATCATTGCTACTCAGAAAACCCTCATTCATCCATATCTCGTGAGGAGATTAGACGGCTTATGTGCGTTGCGTGTCTTACATTTTCAGCATTGACCCTGTTCACCCCGGTTAGTGAAGCTCCCCAAGTAGCTGACACTCAGCAAAATGGCGCTCGCGAAATTGTTTTCACTCGCGCTAATACGATGCCGCTTGCCCAAGAAACTCAATTGGCGATCGCACAATTTTTAGACTACTTGCCTGCTGACCCTGAGATAGCACTGCTGCGAGATGGGCTTACTCAGTTAAGTGTTGCGTTAGAAACAGCCCAGTCTGATGAGGAGGCTGAGCAGATGGTTGATGATCATCTCAACGCGCTCGAAGATGACGTATTTGCCTCACCCAACAGCGAGCGCATTATTGCCGTCCTGCGAGACATTGTGATTGGCGATAATCCACTCCAAGCTAGCCTTTTAAACCACATTAACAGTCGTACTCGCGCATTTCAGGCACATGTCTAACGGCTAGATCAGCGTTCAGCCATGAGCAAATTTTCTACATCAAATTGAGGCGATGGAGGGGCAGGCATTTGAGCCTTGGCGATCGCCCTGCTGCGCGGCAAATTGACGACAAAGTGGGTTTGGTTTGCTTCGCTAAACGCGTAAATCGCACCGCTGAGGCTATCGACTAGCTTTTGCACTAATGCGAGCCCTAACCCTGTGCCTCCTTGCTTCCAAGGATCAGCGCTAGGAACTCGATAAAATTTTTCGAAAATATGAGGAATCTCGCTGCTCGGGATTTCCACGCCGGAATTGCTGATTTTGAAGGTCACCTGCTCAGCATCTGCATTCACATAGACCGCGATTTGCTCGCCGGGTGGGGTGTATTTGCAGGCATTGTGCAAAAGCTCGTTGAGAATCCGTCCCAAACTATCTTCGTCTGATTCAATCGTCAACGGTTCTGAACAATCCATATGAACCGCAAGATATTGGCAACGATTTCGGGTACGGGCTTCAAAAGGATTTAAGAGTTGAATTATCCAATGGCATAGATCAATCGAGTTAAATTCGAGAACATGTTGCCCCTCGTCAAATCGTCTCAGATCAAGCAAATCCTCAATTAGATGAATTTCGCGCTGGCATTCATTTTGTAGGATTTTTAGATATTGAGTAACCTTGTTTGTCAATCCGGATGGCGATTTAGAATTCAGCGTATCGCTAGATTGCAGTAATGATGACTGTTCTAGCGCAAGTTCTAACATGCGGCTGGCGACCTTAATATTGGCAACTGGGGTTCGCAGTTCATGCGAGACTGTGCTTAGAAAGTCGTCTTTGAGCTGATTGAGACGGGTTAATTCTTGCACTTGGGCATGTGCAGCTTGATAGAGACGAGCTTGGCGAATGGCGATCGCACACTGATTGGCGACCTGTTGTACCAGTCGTAATTCTAAATCTCGAAACCCATAATCTGGGTCATTAATCAGCCACAAATCTCCCAATACGCCCTGATCGTCAATAATAGGGCAAGCAAGCATAGCTACCCGCCCTCGGGCCGGATTCGGTTGAATCGAGCAATATTGGAAATATTGACCCCCTAAAAGCTGCCTGTAGATTGGTGGAGAGTTGGTCATATTCATCACCCGCCCCTGCACTAGCCCCGTCGATTGGGCATGTTCATAGCAGACAGTTGCCGTGCCTGCTTGGAGATCGTATAGAGCCGCGTTGCACGATTTGACCCCCAAGCCTTGTCCCAATTCTCGAATAGCAGCTTGGAGAATTTGTTCCTCGTCTAATGAATCTCGTACTTTATCGGTAATTCGCTTCAGCAGCGACTCAAACTCTAACGCCTGCTGAAGCTTCTCGGCGGATTTGAGCAAATTTTCTTCGATCTGATGCCGCTCATCAATGTGTTTCTCCAGTGCCCGATTTGCGGCTTCTAGCTGAGCTGGGCTGGTCAATGCCAATGCTTTTGGCAACACTCGAATTAGCTCAATGCCAGTCATAATCGAGATCACAGCCGTCGTAGCTTTCACCAAACCCGACACCCAATAAACTGGATTCCAGACTGTCAGAACTTCAAGTATGTGAACTGTGCCGCAGCAGAATATGAACAGCCCAAACAGTAGAAACGTGCCCTGGAAGGGTGCATCATCTCGTCGGTAGAGAAAGGCGATGAGCATCCATGAAATGGCATAGTAGGCGATCGCAATCCAAACATCAGACAGGACATGCAGTGTGACTAGAGGGGGCTGCCAGAGATAGCAATAGTGGGACACATAATTGGATGAGAAAATCCAATGAAATAAATCGGGCATTGATGAATTTCCTAACCAAGCATATTGGGTTATTCGTTAGTGTTCCCACTGATGTCAGGAATCCAATATCTGAGAGTTTGCCCCTGGGCCGTATATTGCTGGTATTTACGCTATCTTCATTCAAAATTTATATTTTCCTGGTGGAAGACGGACGGAGGGATCGTCTGGATATATCGGATGCTTATAGCAATGTGCGCGTCAAGTACAAAAACGGTGGTGTGGGGCGCGGCGCGTCCCACCGTACTTAACTCAAGCGCATACCGCTTATTGCCCAACGGTTATTCAGGCTCAATCGCTTGAATAAATCCCATCGTTCGTTCATACTGTTCCCAATTTCCTTGAGACTGGAACAGCTTGGCAGCGTGCTGCAAATCGTCAAGCCCGCCCTGGCGATCGCCCAATTGCGCACGCAAAATTCCTCGATTGCCATAGGCTTCTGCCATATCGGGATTGATTTCAATGGCTTGGCTGTAATCGGCTAAGGCATTGTCACCTAACCCCAGCTCGACATAAGTACGGGCTCGGTTATAGTAAGCATCTGCATTGTTGGGATCAGCGTCAATGGCTTGGGTAAAATCGGCTAGGGCACGGTCAAAATCACCTATAACCGCATAGGTCACGCCTCGGTTGATATATGCCTGCGCGTAATCAGGATCAAGCTCAATGGCGCGATCTAAATCGGCAAACGCGCCTTCTAAATCGCCCAAATGGGTCAGTGCTTCTCCTCGATTGTTGTATGCCATTGCGCTAGCTGGATCGAGACGAATCGCCTGATTAAAATCCGCGATCGCCCGGTTGAAATTTGCCAAATCATGATGCACCAAGCCGCGATGAATATAGGCGTCGGTATAATCAGGATTGGCTGCGATCGCTTCAGAATACGCGGCGATCGCCTCTTGATACTCCCCTCGTTCGGCGTGTTCTAAGCCTTCATTGAAGAGCTCTAAGGCGGTTGAAGCGGCCATATAGTGCTGGGGCGGAGTCGCCTGCGCATTCGGGATAGTGAGGCATCCCCCGATCATCGTAATCACCCCAATTGCTGACAGTGTTCTAAAAAATATGTACATAGTTAAGTAGCTTCCTTCAGCGCAAGCGATATTCTCAGTGTATGTACTCTCGAACTGTATGGAAGGATAATGATGCGCTCTACATTGATTGGATTGTTAATAGTACTGGGTTTAGCGAGTAGCCTCGGGGCTTGTGGTTTCGGCGAAGGAGGTGAGGACATGGAAGAAGAGGGCGAAGGCTTCGGAGGTGAAGACGACGACGAAGAGGAAGACGACGACGACGACGACGACGATTAATGAGGAGCGAGAGCGTTTAGGTTTTCGTGTTTAGGTTTTCGTGTAAGCGCGACCGTCCTCGGTCGCGTGTTCCCTAACGGTAGGGTTGTGGAGACGTTATGCTCCGCATTGCCAGGGCAAACGCACTTAATTACACAAAATTCGGAACACTCTCGCTATGATTTTGGACAAATCCTCTGGCAATTCCCCTGGCAGATCCCCGGCTTCTTCATCAGATTTCTCTAGTAAAAAATGGGGCGTTAATACAGAAGCCGGGGATCTAAACCACGATGTCATAGCGTCTGATTGCATCCTCCAATAAAAAAACCTGCGTCTCTTGTGTCTCTGTCTAATGGCTCATTCCGTCTTAATTCACGATGCTGATTCGTCTCAATGGCTTTTGTTCGAGCATCCCCGCCAAATCCATACCACCCACAATCGTTATGAGGTAATCCCCATACTTCAGCAGATTGAGCGGGAAGTTGAATCCGGCTACCATGCCGCAGGGTTTATCAGTTATGAAGCGTCTCCTGCATTCGATGCAGCGCTTAAGACCCATCCACTAAACGAATTTCCAGCGCTTTGGTTTGGGTTGTACGACCCGCCAAAGCGGCTGACGATGGATGAATTCGTTGCTCTCCAATCTCGACAGTCATATTTTCATGGCCGATGGACACCCAACGTCAGCCGCCCAGACTTTGATGAGGCGATCGCCCGCATCAAACACTACATTGTTCAAGGCGACACCTTTCAGGTTAATTATTCATTTCGGCTGCACACGTCCTTTCACGGCGACGCATTTTCTTTCTTTCTCGATTTGATGGAAGCTAAACCAGGACAGTACGGAGCGTTCATCGATTTGGGGGCGATCGCCATTTGTTCTGCATCGCCTGAGCTATTTTTCTCACTGTCGGGGACTCACCTGCGTTCAAAGCCGATGAAAGGCACAGCAGCACGGGGAGGGTCAACTGAGGGCGATCGCCAACAGGCAACCGCGTTGCGTCAGTCAATTAAAGACCGGGCTGAGAATGTCATGGTTGTGGATATGATTCGCAACGATATGGGACGAATTGCACACGTTGGTAGCGTCCGGGTTCCGTCCTTGTTTGAAACCGAGCGCTATCCGACGGTTTGGCAAATGACATCGACCGTGACGGCTGAAACTAGCGCTAGTTGGGTCGATATTCTCCGGGCGCTATTCCCTTGCGCGTCGATTACGGGAGCCCCCAAACCACGAACCATGGAGATTATCACCCAGCTCGAATCGTCGCCTCGTAATCTATACACAGGCACGATTGGCTATCTTGCGCCCCAGCGCCAGGCTCAGTTTAATGTGGCAATTCGCACTGTACTCATCGATTCACGCACCCACATAGCTGAGTATGGGGTGGGCAGCGGCATCGTATGGGACTCTGACAGTCAGAGAGAATATGACGAGTGTCATGTGAAGATGCTTGTTTTGGGCGATACGCGCTCCGCGCAGATGAGCCAACGCCCACCCAATTTTTCCCTCCTCGAAACCATCCGCTGGACACCCCACGAGGGATATTTTTTGATGCCCTATCATCTACAGCGCCTCCAGAATTCAGCCGACTATTTCGGCATTCCAGTTCAAACCGACGCAATCCAGCACGCCTTGGCAAATCTAAGTCAGCAACTTGCGCGCATTCCACACAAAGTTCGGTTGCGGGTCGATCAAGACGGTCGCTGGCGGTTAGAATCTACCCCTTGGATACGTCCGACTCATGGGCCTGTTCGGCTGCGATTGGCGTCTCAAGCGATTGATTCAACTGATCCATTTCTTTATCACAAAACGACCCATCGGCAGGTGTATGACGAGGCGCGTGCGGGGTGCTCTGACTGCGATGACGTCTTGCTGTGGAACGAATCGGGACATGTCACAGAATCCTGCATTGCAAATCTGGTGGTACAAATTGGTCATAAGCAATATACCCCGCCGATTTGCTGCGGTCTTTTGGCGGGAACATTTCGAGCGTGGTTATTAGAGCAGCACAAGATTGAAGAAAGAGTAATCTCACGGGAAGACCTATACCGAGTCGATCGGTTGTATCTGATCAACTCGGTGCGAGGCTGGCAGGAAGCAACGCTGCAACTGTAATCCCAATTCCGCGTATAAAGGCTACTGGCTGTAGCTATACTATTGGCGTGTTGGGTGGTCAGCCATCAAAGTAAGCATTTGAAACTTATAGGCTTTTTGGCTATCCGGGATCTTGAGGGCGATCGCCTCAACAATCTGCTGCGGGGTTGCAGACGGATATTTTTCTAACGCCTCTTCGAGAAGAAAACTGGCCATGCATCCACAGTTCGGCGATCGCCTGCCAATCATTAGACGGCAGAATAGCAGGCATTGGGTGCTGATTAGCGGGCCGCTCAACACTATGAGGAGCAATATCGTAAGGAGCAATAGGACGAGAGGACAGCGTTGACGAATTGTGCTTGACATCAATCAAACGTTCTGAAAGCACCTGAATGATAACCTTGTGCAGCCGCGTGGCGAGTTCAGGTGCTTCTTTTTCCATATGAGATAGGAACCGGGCAGACAAATGATAGAGACGACTCGGACTGTCTGCAACTAGCGACGCTGACCGTACCGTTTGGTTATAAATTCCCATTTCGCCAATGATGGCTCCGGGGCCAAAGGCCCGTAGGCGTCGATTTCGCCCGCCAGATTTTTCTAATAGCAAACTTACCTGACCCGCTGCAACAAAATAGACTCCGTCTGACGGGTTTCCTTGCTGAAACACGATGTCGCCTTGAGCCACTTGAATAGCCGTCAAGTAGTTGCGAAATAGACTCACTTGGTCGCTACCAGGAAATATTTCATCAAACTGAGCAGTGATAGATGGCAACGAAGTTACTTCATCGACATGCATTGCCAGGAGTCGATTCTCACACCATTCAACGCCTCGATCTAAATCGGGTAAGGTCAATAGTGTCGGGTCATCCTTGGAGAGACAGCCTCCTTGCTGAAGAATCTGCCGTGTCTCTGGCGTGAGAGCGGTTACGACGATGTGAACTTGGTTTTGGCTGGCGAGTTTCTTAATCTTATTGAAATTGAGGATTGCAGAGGCATCTAGACCATTGACCAAGCGAAAATCAAACACAATAAATTTTAGAGGCTGCAAATCAGATGCGTCTAATCGTTGTCGAATTAGATTTAACAAATTATTAGCGGTTCCAAAAAAGATAAATCCTTGTAGTTCAAGAATATAGATTTGCTCTCCATAGCGGGCTAATACTTTTTCATGAGCGCGCGATCGCTCGACATTACTTTTCCGTTGAGTTCCTGAATAGATGCGTCGAGCTGTATCCACTCGGCTGTATTTCACAACAAAGGTCAGCGCTGCCACAACCAGCCCGGCGCCAATACCGGGTAGAAAGCCTGCAACTGCAATCACGGTGAGAATGAATACGATCATAGCGTATTCGGTCGTGGGCAATTTGAAATATGCATCATAGACCCATTCCACCAATAGGGTCAGCCCAAGGTAGAGCAGTAATCCCCCCAAGATAGGTCGAGGAAACATAGATAGTAGAGACGTCCCAAATGCAAATACGACTGCAAAAACACCTGCTGCCGCCAAACCAACAATGCGGCTTCTACCACTCATGCGATAGGCAAGAAATGAACTTTTAAGCGAGTGACTGCCAACGACTCCTCCTGCAAACCCTGATGCTAGATTCGCAATGCCAACGACTTGCATTTCACGTTTGAGATTGAGGTGTTTGTCTGTCAAAACCTCTAGCCCGATGGAGTTGAGCAAGAGAGAAAACGTACTCAACAGCATGATCGCGACGATGCAACTAATTTGACTAACTATCAATGACCAATCAGCCTGGCGAACATCGACTAACGCCAGCGGACGCCAAAGCTGCCCGTGACTGAACGGGCCTAGCAACCAGCCCCCTGACTGGGCTTCGGCAATCGACGTATGGGTCCAGAACAGTACGGTATAAAATAGAGCGATCGCACTCATGACACAAATCGGCAGCACCGAAATATGCCGAATCCGCTGCAAAAGCCCTAGCAATATGATCGCAAAGCCAAAACTGGGCAGCCACTTCAGCACCTCATCAGGCTGAACGAACACACCCAACGTTGAGAAAGTAATAGATGTATTGAGCAACAGCTTTGTTATGCGACGTAAGGGTATCCCCCTTGAAAGCGACATCAAGCTATGCCCCCCTGCGTCGATTTTCGTCGGCAGGGTTTTCGATAGGTCATCTGCAAGGTTCGAACGGCTTGAGCATCCAAGCCCCGGCACGGCTGCCGTCGAATCATCTCGCCCTGACGGTTTTCAATGACCCATTCGAGAGAGGTGGCATCCAGGTGGACAGTCACCATCTGCCCAGCCCAGGGACGCCCGACAGAGTAATTGCGGTTGTACAGTGAGATTTGCCCGGTTTGACTTACCTTCCGTGACCATCGGTGTTGAGCGAGATGCTTGAGTGCTAGAGAGAAGTGCCAGGTGTCGGGTTCAGTATCAACGTCATAGGAACGGGGGATTTGAGACAACTCGGGATAGGTGTCGAGGCGAGTACGCTGATGCGCACAACTGGGATAAACCCGCTGCTGTAGGATTGCGGCTTGCTGCAATCGGGTTTGCAACGTCTCAAAGTCCGCACAGGTGCTGGGCTCAATCCACCCTTTAACCACTCCATGCGCTCGTTCGACTTTGCCATTATCTTGGGGGCAGTAGGGTCGATTGTGGAGAACCTCAATCCCGAGACCCCTTAACCAGAGGGTCAACGACGATGGCAATGCTTGCTTATCTCCCCAAGGTGGACCATTGTCAACGCGCAAGGCTTGGGGCTTGCCCCACTGAGAAAAGACGGAGCGCAAGGCGTGTTGCACCTGTTGGGCAGGGACGGCTTCAAAGATGTAGTGGGGGAAAAGCCTCGCTCTGCAAGAGAGCACCACTGTATTCATCAATCAGTGATATCCAACTTGCCGGACTCCCATCGGCTAAGCGGACATGAGAGGCCGCATCCAACTGCCACACCTGATGCACGTGAGTGGCTCGCTCTCGCACGACCGATGGTCGCTGGGCGCGCACCGGGTTCAACTGGTGCGCGCGAAACCAGCGTTGAAACGTCCGAGGATGGGGCAAAGGACTATCTGGATACCGCTGCTGCAGGAGAACCCGAATCAATCCAGCCCCCCAACTCCGATGACGGCGTTTGAGCCACAGCGCGCTGCGATAAATCACTCGTGCACATCGAGGCCCATAGCGGACACTGCGCTCTCGATGGAGCGCGAGCCCTGCTTCCCCATATTTTCGGTAGTGTCGCCAGATCTGGCGCACTCCCCAAAAGGACAGTGACAGGCCATCGGCGATCGCAGCGATAGTCTCACCCTGCTGATGGCGCTCAATAATTTCGCGTCGGATGGGCACGGGAATTGCATGGGCCATAGCTCCCTCCTTTCCCAAAAGGGCAGTTGCTCCTATCTCTGTCTTAGCTCTTATCCTTGAATATGGGGCATATACTTGTGTCGCATCAGGGGGATACCCTTACGTCGCATAACAAGCTTGAATGCCCCTTGTACAAGCAGAACACCAATACCTGCTAAGAAACCGCCAATAAGAGGATAGGGAATATAGCGAATCAGTTCGCTGACGTTGAAAGGCGCGATCGCCAATAGAAACGCTCCCGTTAGAACCGAGGTCAGCGCGATCGCCACTAATACGGTGGATAGCAATATGGATGACGATGTGTTGGACATCTGAGCGCTAATCGACGCGCCAATAATCGCAATCAGCGCCATCTGCTCAGCTTGAGGATTCGAGATAACGCCTGGAAACGAACTCGTCAGCGATACGATTGTGCGAATCACGATATTGCTGAACAGCGTGATGCCAATGCCGACGGCGATAAACGGGGCAAGATCGCCCGAAAAGACCATCGCGGCTAAGGAAATCGTCGTGAGAACAGAAATTATCCCGGTTACAATGCCGGCAATGGTGTCGGGAATGATCTGGCCGATGCGAACGCCAACGATCTGCGGCGGGGTTTCCTGTTGCTGCACCATCCCTGATCTCCTTACAGTATTTGGGCGATCGCCATTCAAAAATGTCAACATATAGCGATCTAAACCGCTTGTGAATTGGATAATTCGCGGGTCTGTCTACGAAATTTAATCTTAAATTTTAATCGAGAAGACATCGAGAAGACATCAAGACGTTAACAATTGCAAGTCTGCAGTTGGCAACGCTTCTAATTAATAGTCTGCTTCAGCATCGGACGGCAGCAACACCGTCGCTCGCAAAAACTTGAGCCCGTTCACATCTTGAATTGGCTCGATAGTGCCTGATTCAATGTCGCTAGCAATCCATCCTTCTCGAAGGAGATATCGCAGATATTCCTGATATTCATTGAGTTCTTGCTCAGTCGAATAGACAATCGTTAATTTTCCAGGCTGAGTAATCCGGGTTTGGTGATGGTCATCAATTGCCTTATCGATGCGCTTTTTGACGATTTCATAGCGGCTGTCGCGGGTGCCCCGCACGTCAAATAGCCGATCCGTTTCTTCGTCGTGAAAAATATCGACCGTGGTATCTTGCACCAAGACAAGATGAGACACCTGTAAGGTGACATTAGACTGGGCTAATCGGAGCACCGATCGGGCACAATCACAGACGGCGCGGAGCTGTTCATACCGGAGGCTTTTGAGACAGAACGACGAAAACTGCGGATAAATCGAGGCTCCAACGTAAATCATGTGATCGATGCCATCGGTGACTTCGATATCGCAATAGTGGGGAATGATTGACTGCATCCGCTCTTGCCAGCGCTCCCAGGTCTGTCGTAGGGTGCTGTTAATCTGAGCCAGCATGGCATCATAGCGGGCCCGCGCGTCATAGACGCATCCTAACTCGGGATGACAGGCAGATTGATAGGCGTCAATAGCCGCCTTGGCAGCGGGGCTGTCTTGGGCAAAGTGGTCAAAGTAGACCTCAAGGCGATCGCCCAAATATCGAACTCCAGTAATCTCAGCGTCAACGGTCACCCCTTGCTGGAGACGATGCAGATGGTCAAGCATGTCGAGGTGAATTTGGTGAGTCAAGGCGCTGTTATCATGCTCACAGACTGCCTCGATGACGGCTAACCCCAACTGAAATTGCGTTAATAAATCCGCTTGAATAGCACGATTGCGTTCTGCTGACGAGCCTCGGATATCGGAAATGCCATACAGCGGATACACCTCTTCAAACACAATAGCTTCGGGAGGTAACCCCCAATTACGGCGTTCGGCTTCTTTGACAAATCGCCATTCGACGGCTGGGTGAATGTTGTGAAGCAATCGTCGTTGACGAAGCTGCCGCAGGGCCGCGGTCAATGTCATCGCAAAGACCGGAATCAGCTGCTCAGCGTGGCAACAGTTGAGACTATCAAACTGATAGGGGTGATTGCTGATCAGGCAGACCACTCCAATCGGCTGTTGGGCATCGTGCCTCGACTCGCTGGCATGGGTCATCAGCGGCATCAGCAGGAGCGATCGCACGCCGAGGGTGAGCAATCGATGTCCGATATCGGTGTGGCAATCTTGGGCAAGATCGGGCACCGTGAGAATCTGGTTGGTGGCGATCGCCCTCATCAGATGAGACTGCTGTAGAGATTGAAACGAATAGTCGCCAATGTCCAAATCTTCGCTAACCGATCCGGCGAATAGCCGAACCTGCTGACCATCTACACTGATGATGACCGTATTGTCTGCCCCAAAAAGCTGCCGCATTTCAGTATTGATTCGCTCAAACTGGTTTGGCTTCAGAATCGAATGTTGATCGATCAGTAGTCGCGTAATCCGACGCATGCTCTCGTGATCGGTAACATCGACGCCTTCGAGGAGCAAAAACCCGTCGGTGTGATAGTTTGAGAGATCGAGCCGCGTCACCATGTCGTCAATAAATGCCGGACGAGTCAGATGAATCTGCACCTCTTGATCAGACAGGGTCTGCAAGTTGAGGTCTGCAAATTCATCTCGTTGAGCATCTATGCAGGTTACTTGAAGCCGATCTGATCGCAGCCAGCATCGAATATATCGGATATTTCGATAGAGTGGACTCTCAATCGCCAGCAGGATGGGTTCGTTGAGCACGCGACAGACAGATGGCTCAATCTGATAGCGATCGCGCAGGACCCGATACAGAATTTGTCGCTGATGCAGCCATTGAATCGCGTCAAAATCACGGCTCGACACCACTGACCGCAGCGGGATGGGTTGAGGACTCGTGGCATCAGGAGCGATCGCCGAGTGGAGGTGATCGTGGGGAGGCAAGCCTGTTAGCAAGCAAAAGGGATCATTGGCTGTCATAATGCTCAGCGTTTTGGGTGTAATCACGGCTGCAAGCAGGTGGCTACACTGCTGAATGGCATCGAGCCAGCTCCATGAGGGCACTCGGTTAGGGGCTGATCTCGGCTGATTAAAATCAACCGAGTCAGATTGGGGAGACTCTTGCAGGGCAGGGCGATCGCCAGAAGCGCGTTCGGAATCAGGGCGATTTTCAGGATTAAAGGTCAGCTTGGTAGGCTGCATAGGTCATACGAAACGAAGAGATGGAGTTGACTATTTCCATTTCATCCTGGCTTGGCGAGGAGTGCCACCCCTCAAATAGGGTGAAGTGCCTGATACATGGTGATTTCAAGGAATTTTATAACGGTTTGATTGGATCGATGTTTTGAGCAAGGTGTCGCTGTGGGTCGATAGGATTGGATATTGGCTACCTTGTCTCGATGATTCCTGCCAGCGCGATGCAGTGAATCACTCAAAACCTCATTGGGGGCGATCGCCTTGCAAATCGCTTCATCCCTTCATTACGATTAAAAAGCACGACAGACTGATTCTTGGCTAACAGATCCCCAAACCACCGACCCTTATGGCAGAGTATCAACGCATCGAATATCGCATCACCTCGGACGGCAGCGTGATTGAAACGGTGCTAAATGCGACGGGCACAAGCTGCACAATGACGACGGCTGGCATTGAGCAAGCCTTGGGTGAGCTTGAATCTCAAGAGCATTTGCCGAGTTATTACGAGGGCGATGAACTGCTCTTAGACGATGTCTCCTCCTCGTTAAAGAATCAGCAAACTTAGGGAGGCGCTATCGTGCACAGTGACCTAGCAGGATTTGGATGGGTGATTTCGATTGGCGGTATTCTGATCGCGCTGAGTGCATTGGGTCATAGACGTCGATCGTCTCCTCCATCCGTCTCTCTAGATGAATATGCGGCCCTTCATGATCAGTGTTTGCGATTAAGAACCGAACTCGAACGCCAAAAAAATTTCATCTGTGAAGATATTCGAGATGCCACGTTTGACCAGTTGCAGTCGCTGCTGGTGAGCTATCCAACGGTTCGTAAACTAGCTCAAGATAATCCCGACCTGCCTGCTAAAAACGTGACGGCTCTGTTTATACCCCTAGAAAATTTTGTGGAACATTGGGGCTATGACCCAATCGGAGCCCCGTGGGAACAGGTTGCATACCATCCTCGACTGCATCAGGCCGACGCAGAGGATATGGATGTAGGTGAGCCAGTGTACATTCGGTTTGTGGGCTATCGTCAGGGCGATCGCATCGTGTGTCCTGCTAAGGTCAGCCGAACTGTGCCACACATGACGACGTGAAGGGGAACGTTGACATGACGACTCTGCCAATCGCCATCGACTTTGGCACCAGCAACACGGTCGTTAGCATCCTTGAACCTGACACCCAGACGGCCAAGACGCTGAGGTTCCCAGGACTGTCGCGGGTGTTTCGCCTAACCGCAGCCAATGGAGAGCCGCAAACGATTCCAGTGGTGCCGTCTTTGGTGGTTGTGAAAGAACCCAATCATCTGGTATTCGGAGAACAGGTGCGATCGCAGCGGTTGGAGGTTTCACACCCCGATCGGTTGTTTAAGCACTTCAAACGCGATCTAGCTGCCGATTTTCAACCCCCGCCGCGATCGCTCGATGGGCAACTCTACAGCGCTGAAGCCATTTCAGAGCAGTTTATTCGCCAGATTTGGGCACAGTTAAAACCGCTTGACATTATTCCGTCAGCGGTGACGTTTACGGTGCCCGTGGGAGCCTTTGAACGATACCTTGACTGGTTTCGAGACGTTGCTGCCTCGCTGGATATCTCAACCGTTCATCTAGTGGATGAATCGACTGCAGCAGCGTTGGGCTATGCGGTTCAGCATCCTGGATCGCTAGTGCTTGTGATTGATTTTGGCGGCGGCACGCTCGATTTAAGTCTAGTCCGCACGGCTGTCACGCAAGGGGCGACTATCCATCGGGCAACCGTCTTAGCCAAAGCCGATGCCTACGTGGGCGGCGAAGATTTAGACATCTGGATTGTGGAAGACTATTTGCTCCAGCAGCAACTGTCACGAGCCGACGTTGGCGAGATCGGCTGGCAAACGCTTTTAGCGATCGCAGAACGGCTCAAGATTCGGGTGTCGAGCGTGACTGAGGCCGCCGAAAGCTGGTTTGATGAAAACACGTTGATGGCCTATGAGATGCGCCTAACCCGCGATCGCCTCGACGATATTCTAGAAGCCAATCAGTGTCTAGAGCAGTTGCGACACGCACTCGATGATGTGTTGGCGATCGCTTTGGGGAAAGGCATTAGTAAAACCGAGATCGAACAGGTGCTGTTGGTCGGGGGGAGTTGCCTCATTCCCGCTGTGCAGCAGCTTGTGCTCTCGTATTTTGGGCGACAGCGCGTCAAGGTTGATAAACCGTTTGAGGCCGTGGCGCATGGAGCTCTAGCGCTAAGTCAGATTCAGGCCATTGACGACTATCTGCATCACAGTTACGCAATTCGTCTCTGGGAACCGTATGCAAATGTGCATTCCTATTATCCATTGTTTGAGCGTGGCACCCAATATCCTGCAATTCGGCTAGAACCGCTGATTCTGCAAGTTGCGATCGACGGTCAGCGCGAGATTCGCCTAGACATCGGAGAAGTCGCAGAAGCGTCTCATGCTGAAGTCGCCTACGATGCTCAAGGACGGATGATGAGCCGCCTCCTTCATCGACGCGAATCCTATCGTTCTCTCGACACCGACAGAAATGATGTCTGCGTCGCGCATCTAGACCCACCCGGCCAAATCGGCGTCGATCGCATCTCTGTTCAGTTTGAAGTCACCGACCAGCGAGTGCTGGTGGCCACGGTAAAAGATTTGCTCACAGGGACATTATTGGTTAAGCAAGAGGCGATCGCCACTCTCAGTTAATCCATACGCTCCACGAATTCATACGGCTCAATCCTCTAAGAACCTATCTGGAAACCCCGCCAGGGATTTTCAGATAGGCACTAAGCAAAGGATTCAATCAACAATGACTCAATCTGTTGGGGCGTCAATTCTTCAATCGTGTTGAGGACAATTGCGGCTCCTGCTGCCTGTAGGCGTGCTGCGTAGGACTCTCGATATTCCGGCGGATGATGGGCATGGGGCGGCAAAATGCCAACCCCAATCCATGAACGAGACGCATCGATGTGATTGGCGTGTCTAACCGTTTGCAAGTCAGCCACCGTGTCTCCTGCATAAAAAACAGGAGCAGGGCTATCGATGTGGTATCGCGCCTCAAGTTGCTTAACGGTCTTCAGCAGCCCCATCGGATCAGGCTTGCTGGGTGCGTCTTCCATTGCAACCAAAACTGGGTCGTGCAGTTTCAGCCGAGTTTCTAACACAAAGCGGGCTGACGCTGCGGTTGCTCCACTAAAAAATCCCCATGCAATCCCTGCTTGGCTAAGATTTTCAAGGTAACTCACGTGAAGTAGGAGAGGTTCATCACAGATATAGCCCGTCCACTGAGCGTCATCAGGGCCTCGATAACGGCGTTGAAAAAATGCCACAAGCGCGTCGTACTCTATATTGAGCTGCGATCGCTCCCTCCCTTGCGCCTCAAAATAGCGATAGATTAATTCTTGAGAAGCGTCCCAATCATTATTCCAGATACCCTCAGCTTTAAGCGCGTCAATGTCTGATTGCGATGGGCGATAGGCTCCATTTGTGAAGTGTTCTACTGTATCTGCGATCGCCCGTCGATATGAACCGCTCACGTCCCGAAGGACGCCATCAATATCGAAGATAACGATGGTGGCTGGCGAAAGATCGGGGAATGGTTCTTGGCGTTTGCTCAAGCGTTGTGCCTCCTGATGCGTGTGGCGGAAACTCAGTTAATCAAATGACTAATCAGATTCAGATAAACAATTCAGAGGATGCTGAATGGTGAAACCAGGCAATTGCCAGACGATCGCATCCACCACATCTAGCTTGAAACCCAGACTGCTTTCTGGAGCACAGAAATCAAATAATTTAATATAGCAATCTCAGACGACTTGTGGGTAGTGGCACGGGGGCTACGCATATTCGACTAATTTTGCAAGAATGGCGATTTGTATAGACAAGCTCCTTCAATCTATGCCAGGATTTAGATACTATTAGAAAATTTAGCTTCACCCTGTACAGCTTCAGTGTTTCTCATTCAACAGTGTCAGCGGTTGGCTGTTCGACCTGTGTACCCTCTATTACTCGTCAGACCTAGGTTTTTCTCTATGCTGTCTTTTCCTCAATCATTTTCTTCATCGCTGGGTAATCTGGGGCTTTGTGTTGCAACAGTGGCAGCCGTGGCGATCGCTCCTTTCTCCGCCTATCGAGTTGCTCTCGCCGAAACAGAATCAGCACAAGGTCAACCCCTGACTCTCTTATCTGATGTGCAAGAAGCCAATGCTGTAACAGGGGTTGTAACGGCACGGGGAAATGTCCAAATTTTTTATCCCGCTCGCCAAATGGAAGCGACCGCTGTCCAAGCCCAGTATTACAGCAGAGAGCGCCGCATTGTCTTGAGTGGCAATGTTTTTGTATTGCAAGAAGGCAACAGTCTTCAAGGTGAAACCATCACCTATCTCATCGACGAAGGACGCTTTGTAGCATTACCTGACCAGGGCGAGCAGGTTCAGTCCGTGTATCTTGTTCCTGGCTCTGAGCCCGCTTCACAGACGACACCCGTCAGCGCTCCCGAAGCAGACTACAATCCAAAGCCAGAATTCAAGGATCCGATCAGCCCTTAGCGGGAGAGTCAGGGGTTAGCGCATCTCTCCAAGCTCATGGTCTATGCGCGTGTTCTATATGCTTTTTGGCAGATAGATGAGAGCTTTGGGGGCTAAAAGAGATTGATCAAATCGCAGGCTCTTACAGACATAGAGTGGATTATTCTGATTAGAATGGGTTCTCAGTCTGTTGTTCAAATGCCGGAAGCGTGCCTTTGATAAGATTGAGTCCATCCTGTAGATTTCTACATCAGTTTTCCTGAGGATTGGTCTGTGAAGATTGTGCTGGAAAATGTTCATAAATCGTACGGCAAGCGAGCTGTCGTAAATCGTGTTAACGTCTCAGTCCAACAAGGAGAAGTCGTCGGCCTGCTAGGCCCAAATGGCGCTGGGAAAACAACGACCTTTTATATCGCTACGGGGTTAGAAAAGCCAAATCAAGGGCGAGTTTGGCTGAATGACATGGATATCACCGCACTACCCATGCATGTTAGAGCCCGCTTAGGAATCAGTTATCTGGCTCAGGAAGCCAGTATTTTTCGTCACCTGACCGTGGCAGAAAATATTTTGCTTGTTCTGCAGCAATCAGATATTCCTCGCGACGAACACTTCCCTCGCCTCCATTCGTTGCTCAAAGAGTTCCGTCTGGAGAAAATTGCGCGAACAGAAGGCAATCAGGTATCGGGAGGAGAACGACGACGAACAGAACTTGCTCGAGCTCTAGCTTCAGGGCGAGACGGCCCCAATTTTTTATTGCTCGATGAGCCATTTACTGGCGTTGATCCGATTGCAGTCGCAGAGATTCAGCAAATTCTCGCCAATTTGCGCGATCGCCGCGTTGGGATTCTCATCACCGATCATAATGTCAGGGAAACGCTGGCGATCACCGATCGAGCCTACATCATGCGAGATGGACAGATTCTAGCTGGAGGGAGCGCGGAAGAACTGTATCGCAATCCCCTGGTTCGCCAATATTATCTTGGCGCAGATTTTCAACCGTAGCGGCGATTGTGCAGCAATTCTCATGTTGGCAAAAAGCAGTGTGTAATCCGCCATACCTCTCAATAAGCCAAAGATATGCAAAACTTTGGCATAAAAACTAACGGCTACCGGTAGATTAGATTCCATAAGCCCTTAATTCATCATAAAGATAGATGTTGAGGAGAGAATTTTCTTTGTAATCTATCCTCATTAGGATTTTGTCGAATAAACATAGTAGGAGTTACGGACGTTGTGAACGATATTTGGAATGGGCGGCTGCTTGCTGCGGTTGCAGCGCCTATAGATATTCCACCCCTAATTGCTCAAGCCACAAGTGGAGCAAGTGATAGCTTTCAAATTGCGGGCTTAGAATTTGGCCCTTATCTACCGTTAATTCGCGCGATCGCCATTTTGGTTATCGGTTGGATTATTGCGACGCTTGCTGCGGTAGTGGTGAGAAGCCTTCTCAATCGGACTGATATCGATAATCGTTTAGCCTCTTGGATTGTCGGCGATGAGGAGGGCGCGACGCCTCCTCCCATTGAGAAGTGGGTTGCTAATACGGTTTTCTGGATTATCATCATCTTCGTGTTGGTGGCCTTTTTCCAAGCTGTCAATCTAGAAGCTGTCTCGCAACCCCTAAATAGCTTATTAGAGCAGGTCTTTAGCTACTTGCCGCGCGTGGGTGGTGCGGCTGTGTTGCTGGCGATCGCCTGGGCATTAGCAACCGTCGTGAAGCTGATTACGACGCGCGGTCTAAGGGCTCTCAAAGTTGATGAACGGATTTCCCAACAGTCAGGAACAGACGTGACTGAGGGCGGCAACAGCAACCAATTTAGCCTCAGCGAAACGATTGGAAATGTTCTGTACTGGTTTATTTTCCTATTCTTTTTGCCGTCTATTCTCAGCACGCTCCAGCTAGAAGGACCTCTAGAGCCCGTCCAAAATCTGCTAGATCAGTTCCTAGCTTTCTTACCAAGAGTGGTTGCGGCAGTGATCATTTTTGCTGTGGGCTGGCTGATCGCCACCATTGTCAAAGGAATTGTCAAAAACTTGCTAGCTGCAACGGGGATTGACCGATTTGGTTTGCGGCTAGGCATTGGCGATGAATCAGGCGAGCAAACCCTATCTGGCATTATCGGTCTGGTCGTCTTTGCTCTCATCTTGATCCCAGTTGCAATTTCGGCGCTCGATGCTCTCAATATTGAGTCTGTATCTGAGCCTGCGATCGCGATGTTAAATCAGGTGCTCAATACCCTACCTGAAATCTTCACGGCTGGGCTAATTCTAGTTCTGGCCTATTATGCGGGCAAGTTTTTGGGCGAACTGGTCACGACTATCCTCACGAGCATCGGATTTGATAATATTTTTTACTGGCTTGGCTTGCAGTCTGCTCCGGCAGAAACCCCTGCGCCTGCACCTCAGCCGAGTGAAACCCCTCCCCCGCCGACCTCTCGCGAACTAAAGCCGTACGTTCGCCCAACCGATGAAAATGAGGCTGCCGAACTTGCAGGCGGGATTAGAGAGCGAACTCCGTCAGAAGTGGCGGGCATCATTGTGCTAGTTGGCATCATGCTTTTTGCGGCAGTTGCGGCTATCAATATCTTGAATATTGAGGCACTCACCAGCTTAGTCACCGGCATCGTGATTATTTCTGGGCGAATTTTGGCGGGCTTAATTGTCTTTGCTATTGGTCTTTACCTTGCGAATCTGGCATTTAATGTCATTGCCAGCTCTGGCGGTCGCCAGTCGCAGATTTTAGGGCAGACTGCTCGCATCGCCATCATCACGCTGATTTCTGCAATGGCGCTGCAGCAAATTGGCGTTGCTACCAATATTGTCAATTTGGCGTTTGGGCTATTACTCGGAGCCATTGCCGTGGCGATCGCCCTTGCCTTTGGTCTGGGTGGACGTGAGATCGCATCCGAACAAATTCGGGAGTGGCTCAATTCATTCAAAGCCCAAGACTGATCGAGTCTGATTAGAGTAGATTCGGTTGATTGCTCATAGCAATCTGTATTGTTTCAAGTAATAGCGGTGTGGGGCAGTCGCCCTGCACCGCTTTAATTATTTAAGTGAACGACCGCTATATAACGTCATCATTATTGAATAGCATTTTCAATAAGATGAACGATAATGTATGCTGAATTTAACTGCATATAGCCCTAAAGGTTCGAATTTGTGTATCGAACTCGCACAGCCCGACGGTCTACATGAGTTCGATGTTCTAGCGAGAGAGTGTAAGGCTATAACATTTGCAGCTAGAGCGATCACATCTAGTCAAGGCAGCCGATGGCATCTTCTCCTCTAGCGTTGCTCAAAGATGAATTAAATAAGCGGGGATTTCGCCTGACTAGCCAACGTCAGGAAATTTTGCATATCTTCCAAACTCTGCCACAGGGCGATCACTTGAGTGCCGAAGAATTGTATAACACCCTCCAACACAAGGGGTTACACATTAGCTTATCTACGGTATACCGGACGCTCCATGTCATGACGTACATGGGCATTTTGAGAGAATTGGAGTTAGCGGAAGGGCATAAACATTACGAATTAAATTTGCCAGTTCCGGGACAGCACCATCATTTGGTCTGCATGCAGTGTAATCGGACTCTAGAATTCAAAGATGATTTTGCGACTCAGATCGGCGCGAAGCAGGCAGAAGCCGCAGGACATGCCCTATTAGATTGCCAACTCACGATTTATGTCATCTGCACAGAAGCCCTAGAAGCTGGGTGGAATCATGCATTGCCGAGGGATTGGGTGTGCGATCGCCCCATGCATAGACCCACGATCTCAGATCCGTCAAGCTAGAGCCGCTACGATTCGCCGGAGAGGGGGATTCCCAATTCAAGAAATTCCGATTTCCTTAATAGGATTTATTTGCAATTGGCTTGAACTTCCGCTATGCTGCGTATGCAGCTTATTGAACATTATTTTCAATACTAGCTGTCCCTAGCTGCAATTTGATTGTTACTCCACAAGGACGTTAGCTCAATGCCTCTCCATCCTGATGCGTTGTGTATCAGTGTTAGCCAGAGTCTTAAGCGGTTTGACTGCTCGTTATTACGGGCATTATCCTCTTCCCTGTCAGTGGGGCAGTGGGAATATCGTCAATCTCCAGATGAGCCGTGCTCATTTGAAACGGCGCTCGTTCTGTTGCATGACTATCTCAAACAGTGCGATCGCCCTCTGCATCTAATCGGTCACGGAATCAGCGGCACATTGGCAATCCTGTATGCGCGGCGTTATCCCAACCGTGTGCGATCGCTGACGCTGCTTTCTGTAGGGGCTCATCCTGCGATTGACTGGCAAGCGCATTACTATATCCATCGTCAGCTTTTAAATTGCAGTCGTTCATTTGTGCTAGCCCAGGTTGTCACCAATTTATTTGGAAGCCAGTCTAGATTGATGACCCAGCGACTTGTTTCGGTTCTCGAACAAGATTTGGATACATCACCGTCACCCCATTCACTGATTCGTCGAACAAGCATCCCGGCAGAGGGGGTTCCTGTTCCCATGCTCATTGGTCGAGGTGAATATGATGTGGTGATTGATCCCCATGAGTTTGAGCACTGGAAATCGTGGCTTAAAGAGGGCGATCGCCTATGGGAATGCGCGGACGGTCGGCACTTTTTCCATCACTCTCATGCAGATAAGACTGCCGAGCAGATTTTAGACTTTTGGCAGGTTGTTTCGTTAAGACAATTACCGTCTTCGCTCACTCAAATGTAGGTATAAATCATGCGATCGCTGCTTATGGAAACGTTTAAGCGACGTGAGACGATTCCGTCTAGTAACAAACAACTATGGCAGATTGAAACAGGTATGGTGCGTACGCTAACGTGGGACGACCAAGGAAATATTTTTGTCCTGGGCTTTTGGGGACATGACGACGTGGTAGGGCAACCCTTATTTCACTCAGAACCGTATCGAATTGAGTGTTTGAGCCCAGTGACGGCTTACCCACTATCGCCCAACTATCAATGCCATCACGACATGCTAATCGCTTACTTGCGTCGAACTAAACAACTCCTCCAGATTGCTCAAATCAAATCAGTCCAACAGCGATTAGTTTGCCTGCTTGATTACTTGGTGCAGCAATTTGGGCAAGAAACCGAACGAGGGGGGTTGCTCAACTTTTATCTCACTCATCAAGACATCGCGGACGTCACTAGCAGTAGTCGCGTTACCATCACTCGACTTATGGGAGACTTGCACCGACAAGGAACGATTTGCTGGCAGCGAAATCGCTCGTTGCTAGTGTGTCCTGGGTTAATATGCTCCAGCTCAATGTCATCCTGCCTTAGTACTTCTGATGGCAAATCACTGCAAGACCCATAGTGATATACCTTTTCTTCTACAGCGTTAGCCAGATAGCTTAGGACATGACTTCTGATGAAAGCCAAGCATTTCCTCAAATGTTCAGGGGCTGGCTGTAGCACGGTAATGTTTTGGAGTGCCAAAGCAAAGCGCTACGAACTACCCCACGCTCAGCGGCAGGCTCTGAATCCAGAGATGTTTGTCGATTATCCTTGCCCGGTTTGCGGATCGATGCTAGAACGGTATGCCTACACCAAGAACGGTCAGGGCAAAGTCATGCTGCGCTGCTCAATTCTGCAAAACCTGCGCGGTAAGTGCAAGGAAGTTGCTTTCTTTCAAAGCCGAGGGGAGTTTTGGTCACCCAAGTTCGGGACGCTGAAATTGCTAGAACCTCAGGTTTAATCCGGCTAGCTCTGTTACGAATAAATCAGCAAAGAAAGTACGCTCTGTGGCTCTTTGCCCTTTATCATTTAATCACGACCTCGATAAATTCGACCGGAAAAAGGCTGTCAATTCATGCCAAGCAGCAGCAGCAGCAACGGGATGATAGGACTCTCGCTCCTGGCAGAAAAAGCCATGGGTGGCTTCGGGATAAAGCTCTAACGTGTAGGGTTTATCGAGTTCCTGGAAGCGGGCTTCAATTTGCTGAATGCGATCGCGCCCGATAAACGGATCTTGTCCGCCAAAAAACAGCATCATGGGCACCGTGATATCCTTCACTGCCTCGATCCACTCATCCAAGACCATACCGTAGAAGGGGGCAGCGGCGGCAATCTCGCTCGAACAGCGACAGGCAGCCAGAAAGGTGAGCCCCCCTCCCAGGCAGAAGCCGGTGACGCCGATGCGGTTTGGGTCTACTTCCGGTCGGGTTTTGAGGTAGGCGATCGCTGCTTTCAAGTCCTGCTCAACGGGCTGGCCAAAATCGAGTTGCCACATGGTGGCCATTGCGGCATCCACTTGGTCATAGCTGAAGGTGATGCCCCCTTCGCGATAGTACAAGTTGGGAGCCAGTACTAGATAGCCTTCCTGGGCGATGCGAAGGGCGACATCGCGAATGTGGTGGGTGAGGCCAAAGCCTTCCATCAAGAGCAAAACGGCTGGCCGGCGTTGTTCAAAGACCGGCCCTGAAGGGCCATCGCCCCCAGCAGGCTGGCACAAAAAGGCAGACATCTGCCCGTCTGGGGTGGTGATGGTTACGTCAGCAGATTCAATTGGCATAGTTGTTTCTCTAGCAAAACCTGCTGCCAGCATAGAAATTGAGCTGAGCCAGTTGCTAGAACAAAACCACCAATCTTTGGGATATTCCGGCTATCAACGTTGACGAAACTGAGTCGGGGTGACACCCACTAAGCGCTTGAAGCACCGGGTTAGATGGCTCTGATCGCAAAAGCCGACTCTAACGGCAATGGCTGCCATGCTCAGTTCATTTTGGCGGAGCAAAGCCTGTGCCTGCTTTACTCGCCGTTTCAAAATGTACTGGTGAGGGGTGATGCCTTCGCATTGCTTAAACAGTCGGGCAAAGTAGGCGGGGCTGACTTGGGCGATCGCGGCCAGTTCCACCAGTGTTAAGTCATGATGCAGGTTGGCATCGATGTACGCTTTGACCTGATGGCGCTTCGTTTCAGGGAGCCCACCCGCAACGCTAGAGAGCCGGGGCTGAGTGGCGCAGTAGTGGCGCAGCAGATGAATAGCTAGAGCGGTTTTCAGGTTATCCACCAGCAGGGGACTGCCCAGCCCCCCGGACACCGCTTCTGCCTGGAAGGCCAGAAACAGGTTGTGAATGAAGTCGTCTGCCCTATCCATGAAGCGGGGCAGGAGCTGAATGCGATCGGGGTTGACCCAATCCCTGCCGATCTGTTGCAGTAGCGTCGGCTCCAGGGCAAGCACCATGAACTGGGTCTCGCTGTCCCAGCTACAGCGGTGAGTAACCCCAGCGGGAATGATGGCGACACCGTTTTGAGGCCGTTCTTCTCGGTGCCGCTGGCCGTCGAGCCAGCGGTATCCGGTGGGGTTAGCGGCGGCGTTGGGGAGGCCGATCGCGATCGCGTGCAGGGTATGTTGATGCTCTGCCGTCGAAAACCGGGGCTGCTGATACAATTCCAGATGAATGCTATCCCAGCCAGAACTCGCCAAGACTGGGGGGTGAGGCAGCAATCCTTCCGCTGGATTAGCCGTCCGATGATCCAAGATTTTGATGTAGCGAGCCACTATCCTTCATCTCCCATAGAGATATACCTAAGCATTACACAGAGTCAGACCCATGACACCAATAAAAATGCAGTTTGAATTTGTTGAAAGAGAACAGTTTGAGCAGATGACCCACAGCGTTTGTTTCAAGATCATCGATAGCCGGTTGCATCAGCGGGTTTGCCCATCGCCTCAACCTCAACTAGATAGCGCCAGGCATCGGGCTGAGAACCATCCAGATCGGTGAAGCCATAGACTTGCGCCAGTTGACCACTGGAGAGGGATTGCCCAGTCCAGCGATCGCCCTCTGGATCGGCGGCTAGCGCGGCAACGGCCCGACCAATGTAGCGAGGTGTTTCAGAAATAACAAAGTGGGGTTGCTTTTCAGTCGCATCCTGCCAGTTGGCTTCGCTGACCTCAAAGGCATCTAACATCATTTCAGAGCGCAGCCAGCCGGGAGTCAGCACGACGGCAGTACACTGGTGCGGCTGCAACTCCTGAGCTAGTGCCCACCCCATCCGCAGAATAGTGTTTTTGGCCAGGTCGTAAAACAAGGAGTTTCGATAGTTTTGGCTGTTGTAGTCGGCAGTGCCGTCAGTGACTTCGACCACCAGTCCACCGGGATGCTTGATTAGCAGGGATAGAGCGAAGTGGCTGGTGATGATGTGGGTATCGATCGCCAGCCGCAGCATCCGAAAGCCCTTTTCCAGCGAATGCTCCCACACGGGCACGTTCCACTCGATCAGCTTTTCGCCGCCCCAGACATCATTGACCAAAATATCCAATCGACCTTGTTCCTGGTCAATTTTCGACACGAGTGCTTCAACCTGAGCGGGGTCGAGATGGTCTGTGGGGACGGCAATCCCTTGTCCCCCGGCTTGAGTGACCAGTTCTGCCGTTTCTTCAATGGTTTCGGGGCGATCGTATTCCGATCGCTGATCACGAGTCGAGCGACCCGTGGCGTAAACCGTGGCTCCGGCTGCGCCCAGCTCAACCGCGATGCCTCGTCCGGCTCCGCGAGTTGCGCCTGCCACCAGAGCGACTTTTCCGTTGAGGGATTGATTCATGAGAAATCTCCTGGTTGAGATTGATAATTGGCAACTGGGTGCAGATTTGATTAGGCGCGATCGCGCAATTGATTCCGCACAGCCTTAGCAGATTCAGTCCAGTCGAAAAACATCGACGACCTAAAAGTCCGAAGCAGCTGATTTGACAAGCTGATGTAAGACGTTTTCTAAGTCTGGATGATCGGGTAATGTCAACCGAAACTCATTAGTGAGAACCTTGCCTAGCTCCTTGACTGTAGTCAGCGTTTGACTTTCTATCTTGCCGTTCAGGTGATAAATCTTGAATTGATTGTCTCGCAGGGTATAGCGACAATGGGGATCGGGCCGGGCTGCCAGTAATGAATTTGTCAGCAGTGATTGCGGGTGAGTAGAAACATACCAGTTGCTAACCTCATAATCAGGCAGGTGTTGCTCTTGCAAATCAAAACAGTAGATTGACTGCCATTCTTGAGCAACGTAGACCTGCATGACATAAACCTGATTTGATAAAACCAAGCGAAACGGTTCGTGAGGAGTCGGCTGTTCGACATCCACCTCAAAAGCAAGCGGCGTGGTCAGAGTGAATCCACCAAAACCCACGTCGGCAAGATAGGGTTTCCCTTGAACAGTAACCAACAGCACCATGTGAGTTCGAGGTCGGATAATCCCTGCTGGAAATCCCCATAAAACCCTTGCAGCCAGTCCCTTAACCGTGAATCCCAATGCGGTTAATGCCGAATGAAATAACAGGTTTTGCTCATAGCAATAGCCACCGCGTTCTGAGTAAACTAGCTTGTTCTGAAGCGAGTTGAGATCCAAAAGCACAGGCTGGCGGAGTAAAGGACTGAGATTCTCGAAAGCGATCGCTTGGGTATGGCAGTAGTGAATGGCTGTCAGAGTTTGCAGAGTGGGCGAGCGATCGCCTTGATACCCAATTCGCTGAAAGTAGTCATCGAGAGCGATCGTGGTTGTTTCTCGAATTTCCATCATGCTGCGTCACATCTCCAAGACCTGAAACCTTGCCGCGATGCTGGCTTTGAGAAGCATTTATTCATGAGAACGTTTCTGTAGAGTCTCCACAGTAGCTGTGGCCGAATACACGCCAGAATTTTCTGCTGGGTCAATGGTCAATGTCCCTTGCCAGAGTTGACCAGCTTCATCTTCTAACATCCAGATGGTTTTGACGCTGCCGTTTGTCTCCTCACTCTGTAGGCTCCAGCCCGCAGCTTGCCATTGGGTTGCATAGTGTTGGGCGATCGCGGCTGCACTCAACTCCGACTCAATCGTGGCATCAACCGTCACTACTGCATAGTCTGGGCCTTCTGCACTAGAGCTACCGGTTAGGCTGACCTGAGCACCGTCGGGAGGGCCGAGGGCTGGCATCGGCACGGTTTCCAGAATGTCGGCCCCAATGCTTGAAGCCCTACAGCCCGGATTGTCTACATTGGAGAAAGCCGTGAGGTCGAAACTGGTCAGGCCATCAGCGAGTGGAGTCGCCGACACTAGAACAGAGTAGCTTTCGTCTGCATTGCAAAAGGTACGTTGAGTATCTTGAAAATTAAACGTGGGAATAAACCCACTCGACCCAGCTTGTGAAAACGAGGGCAGTTGCCAGCCGTGGTTCTCTAACTGGTCTTGATAGTGGGCGATCGCCACCTCCGCTGGTTGAGGCACCTCGATCAGTACCCGATAGAGATTTTTGTCAACGGCTGTAGCGTGATAGATGACCGTTGCCAGTACCCTGGCCTGGTCGGGTAGTGGTATCTGAACGGGTAAGTTGTCGGGTACGAAATCAGGAAAAATTTGCTGAGCATCTAAGAACTCCGAATCTAACAACCGTAGAACAGTATCAATGGGCATAAAGTCGCCCGTATCTGTTGAAGGTTGAGACGATACTGCCGATTGAGAGTTCAACAAGCAGAGAACTGGGATGGAAATTAACATTCCAAACCCACGTTTGAGCCAATTTCTCTTTCTAGATCGTCCTAGCCGCATGATTGAACCTTTCTCTTTCTAGATCGCCCTAGTTCTAGATTGCTCTAGCCGCATGATTGAACCTATTGAGGAATGACGCGGAGAAGGAAACAATTGAGACAAGCATCTCCGCGTCAGAGGGTGGAATGGACATTCATTATTGGCGTCGATAGTGGGCAGTCATGAACTGCTGCCACTGGCCATCATCCCTCAGCAGGTGAGAGGTCATGACCCGATGATCGTCGCTCTTGAACTCAATCACGTCTTTGTATTGGGCCATGCCATCCCCAGACATAGCGGGGCCTTCGGAGTTGAGGGTCAACACTCGTTCGGTGGCATCCAGTTCGCCGTCATACACCCACAGATAGGTCATCACAGAGCCAATCCAGGTGCCAGTGTATCGCCGCGTCTGCGAGTTGTAGCCCAGGGTCATGATGGAAGTCATGTCACCGCCATCGACACACATTTCTCCGTGTCCTTCGGCAATAACCCAAAGGCCGCCTACAGAACGAACTGTCTCGGTGCCCGTCATCGTTTCAGCGGGCTGGTCTGGCCCCATGGTAGCTTCGATTTCATAGGTCCACTCGCCGACCATTTTTTGCAGCCATTCGTGTTCTTGCTGCGGTTTCTCTGGCGTCATGGGCTCTTGAGGCGTTGTGTGGGGCGTTGTGGTAGTTTCCATTGCGTTATCTCCCAAATGAAAAATGTGGATAGTGTAAGGTGGCACTGCCTACTGACGGAGGGTTCTCCTTTGTGAGAATTTCGGTGTTAAACGATAGAAATGACAGGATAGTTGTAGCTTTCTCTCACAACTAATCCGTCTTTCCAAAAACCAATCGAAAGCTGATTACTGCTGTTGTCAATAATTTGGTCGTCGAGCTTAAACGTGAAGTCGTTATACCAGTTAGAAACAACCAAAAAGTCGTATTCCTTCTCAGCCTCAACTGCGATAGTTTGACTGATCAGCTTTGACTCTCTAAACTCGACCAGCATCTCCTTGAAAAAGAATTCTCGACCCTGACGACAGGCGTTCTTGCCCGTTGTTACCGTGCCATCGCCCTCGATCATAACGATGTCGTCAGCGTAGTATTTTTCAAACGCCGCAGACGTTTTGAGATTGGCGACCAACTGATTGATATCCGCTAGCTTCTCTTGCAGTTCTTCGAGTGTCATAGATCGTGTAACCAGTTAAGTGCTTATTTCTTGGCACTGATGAACAAAAACATTGGAATTCGTAAGCGACGCTCGTATTCCTCCTGACTTGAAAAATCTTTTTTTCGGGGGCGTGATTCTCGTAACTGTTCCAGGGTGAAATTAGCGCTTTTGGTAAGCTCCACGTACTCTTCCAAAGTGTGATGATACTTTGTTACTTCCTGCCCCAGCCAGATGTGTTTTCTAGGCCCAGGCTTAAAGTAATTGTCTACTAGCCAATTCGTTCGATGCCCTGTTGCCAAACTATCAAAATTTGAGGTTATGACGGGATGCTCGATTGAGAAGATAAATCGTCCATTTGGACGCAGAGCGATATAGCTTTTTTGAAATACCAGCTCAAGGTTTTCAACGTAATTCAACGCCAGCCGCGAGCACACTAAATTAGCGCTTTCATCCAGAGGCTGCCAGCTTTCGATGCGTTGGTGATGTACCCTTCCAGGGGTATTTGCCAGGGTTTGCTGGGCGATCGCCACCATCACCTCAGAAATCTCGATACCCGTATAAGATTTTGCCCCCTTGCGCAAAGCTTCTCGACCAAATGAAGCGTCCCCACAGCCCAGGTCGATAATTTCAAGATTAGTGAGATTGCCCGCAAGTTCCAGAAAAACGGGGCGTTCAAGCGTGTTATTTGGATTATCGGGTTTAGATCGATGTGCGCGGTACTGTGCTAAAGCATCGGGGTTGTCGTAGAACGCTTCATTTTCAGCCATTTAGTTAAACCTGACCAATAGCTAATCTACCTTGTTGCAGTTGACCATCCAGGGAACGCCAAACTGGTCGGTCAACATACCAAAGCGCCTTGCCCAAAACGTTTCCTGAATGTCCATTTTGATGGTGCCATTTTCGGCTAGAGCCTTGAAGATTTGCTCTGCTTTTTCAGGGTCATCAATTTGGATGTTTATTTCAGTGCCCTGGGGCTCTTTGAAGTATCCGGGCGGAGAGTCAGACCCCATTAGTTCTTGATCGCCAATTTGCAAATAGGTATGCATAATTTTGTTGTGCCATTCGGGGGGCACATCTGCTTCCATAGGAGATCCCTTGTAGAGCATCTTGTCGCCCATTTTGCTGCCAAAAACCTGTGCGTAAAACTGAAAGGCAGCTTCGCAATCACCATTGAAATTGAGGTAAGGAATCAGTTTCATAGCGCCCTCCTGGGGCTAAATGGATGAGTTGTTTTTAATCAGCGTTCCACGGGGCATAGGTGCCAAAATTCCACACGTGGCCTTCTGGGTCGCGGCAAGAGTAGTCGCGCCCCCCGTAGTCTTGATCTTTGATATCAAGCACAATTTTGGCTCCAGCGGCGATCGCCCGTTCGTAATGTTTATCCACGTCCTCGACCAAAATATACGGACTCTGGGTAACGACCGCGTCTACCTGACTTGGCGGTTGCTGAAGCCGACCAAAACCATCATCACGGGCAGTGCCCAACATGATCATGCCGTTGCCAAACACAAGTTGGGCATGGGCGATGGTGCCATCGTCATTGGGTACCACTAGATGCTTTTCAAACCCAAAGGCTTGGCAAAGCCATTCAACAGCAGCGGCGGCATCTCGGTAGCGTAAGGTCGGAATGATGGTCGCCTCTTTCGCGTTGTTAGCCATCGTCTTCTCCTCCTAGATTGCAAACAACGTTATGCGGAGCAACTTAGTTCGCACGTACTATTTTCATTTATCTGCAAGCCGAGGAAATTTAGCCTTAAAGAAGTGATACAAAACGAACTGTCAGACAATCATTTAGGAAATCTAAGCGCCCAAGCAAAAGCGCCAGTGGCGATCAGGGCGGCTACGGTTCGCACATGGTTCCAAAGGGTCCACTGGCTCAGATAGCGCGTCCACAGAGTAGCGGCTTCTGGGGTGTCGGGCTTGACGGCGTCCAAAGAATAATTGAGAGGGACGTTGCCGATAATGGTGACGCCGAAGGTGCCGATGAGATACAGCAAACAGCCCAGCAGTACATAAACGGCACTGGGTGAGTGCCATTTTAGTAAGGCGGCGATCGCCAGCCATACACTCACAACGGCGGTTCCCATAAACACTCCCATGAAGAGAGGATTGATCACCGTGATGTTGATCGCCTGCATAGCGGCGATGCCCTGGGGTGGTGGGAGTTGAGCCAAAGCTCTCATGACAAACGATGAGAAGGCAAAGTAGATACCCGCGCTCAGGGCACAGCCAAGGATGGCCAGTAGCTTCAGCGGCAGCAGAACAGATGGAGACAGCATGGCGCTACACTCCCGCTAATTCAGCAATTTGAGTTTGGGCTGCTGCGATCGATTGGGCTAGACCGTCTCCCCCCAACTCATCGTTTTCTACGTGGATAAAGGAAACGTCGGTGATGCCAATAAAGCCAAAGACAGTCTTGAGATAGGGATCTTGAAAATTCATCGCCTCGTAAGGTTCGCCTGCGCCGTAGCCAGAGGTTCCTCGTGCGGTGATGATGAACATTTGCTTGCTCAACACCAAAGGTTCATAGGGGTTTTCAGGATTTTCAAGCGTGAGGTTAAAGGTGCGTCCGATGCGGACAATCTGGTCAATATACGCCTTAAGACCGCTGGGAATGCTGAAGTTATACATCGGCACGCCCAGAACGTAGATGTCGGCGGCCAGGAGTTCATCGACCAGGCGATCGCTGAGCTGTATAGCCCGTTGCAGCTCTGGAGAACGCTGGTCTGACGGCGTATACGCTGCTGCAATCCACGGTTCGTCGATGTGGGGGATGGGATCGTGGCCGATGTCGCGGTAGGTCACGATATCGCCCGGATGGTTGTGTTTCCAGGCTTCAACAAACTCGCGAGAAAAGCGACGAGAACGGGAGCGATCGCCCCTTGGACTGGTATCAATGTGCAATAGGTGGGCCATACATCTCTCCTGATTCATTACAAATTCAGCTTAGATACAAGGGGCTGCCTGGGCTATCTGCTTCCTGCAGAACTGTCATAATCTTGCGATCGTGTTTTCTACCCTGCCTTTGTTGAGTAGTCGTTCAGAGGGGCGGCAAATCGACAGATCGGCGATAGATTTTTGAAGATCTACCAATTTCATAAGCTGATGGCTTCAAAGGGCCAAACTCCGCTGCCGCGCTGAGTATCAATCCGACTTTGAATCCGGTACTCTTTCAGCATAGGGAGGCGAGTCCTCTGCAACTATCTGATTCCTGAGAAACTATCAAATTCTTGGGGTCAGTTTCCGGCACTTGAGTCGAAGCCCAGCGCCAGAGAATACAATCAGGATTAGACGCGTTCAGTTCGCATGATGAAAAAATCCCCTAGCCATCAGCCTGAAGCAGACAGCTTGCCTTGCCTATCCAGCCAGAGTCAGGCTTGGGAGCCTATCCGCGTTGAGCAGTTTCATCCCCTGTCGGATGGCGACTGCCGCTACAGCAGTGACGATTGCCATACGATATGCCTATCCCTCGCGGCTCGCCCGGTGCAGGTATTGCAAATTCGGGAGGGAAAAACCTACAGCGGGCTGTATGGGAAAGGTGATATTTCCGTTCTCCCAGCAAAGATGCCGTTTTTTATCCAGTGGCAGGGTGAAGATCACTACTTACAAATCTCCATCAGGTCAGACTTTATTCAAACTGTGGCGAGAGAAGCCCTGAATTTGAACCCCGATCGCTTGGAGTTAGTGTCTGAGTTCAAGACGCGAGATCCTCAGATTGAGGCCGTCGGGATGCTGTTGCTGACTGAACTTCAGCAAGAGAATTTGGGCGGCAAGGTCTATATCGAATCGCTCGCCAATCTGTTAGCCATCCATTTGATCAGGGAATATGCCCATACCAACGCGCCGCTGCCGGTATACGAGGGCGGGCTATCGCAGCGGCAACTGGTGCACACCCTGGACTATATTCACGCTCATCTCGATCACGACATTAAGCTGGCTGATTTAGCGAATTCATTGGGCATTAGTCAGTTTCACTTCAGCAAGCTGTTCAAACAATCGCTGGGAACTACGCCCTATCAATATTTGCTCCAACAGCGCATTGAAAGAGCCAAGCAATTCTTGAAAGAGAGCGATCGCTCCATCATGGACATTGCCTTGTCTTGTGGATTTAACAGCCATAGCCATCTGAGCAAGCAGTTTCGCCAACTCACCGGCATGACCCCAAAAGCTTACAGAATGCAGTATGCCGCTTTAGTTTTGGGATAGATACCGGATGACGCGGCCGCAACGCGACGAGTCATTTAATGCAGGTTAGAATTTTTTGCCTCACCCCTTGACCCTGACGCGGCGTGAGGTTCCTACCATAGGCTCATTCACAGATTAAGGTTATATGCAATGGGTCAGGAGGCAAGTGATGCAGTCGGTTGCACTTAAGGTGGGCGATCTGGCGAAACAAACAGGCGTTTCGGTTCGGACGTTGCATTACTACGACGAGATTGGCTTGCTTTCGCCGTCTCATCGCACTGAAGCAGGTTATCGACTGTATGACGCGGCAGACATCACGCGCTTGCAGCAAATCATATCGCTGCGGCAAATTGGTTTCTCTCTGGAAGACATCCGCGAGTGCTTGGAGCAACGCAGTTTTTCCTTCGATCGCGTGATTGAACTCCGGATCGTTCGGTTGCGTGAGCAAATTGAACTTTCTCAAAAACTGCTCGGTCGCCTGGAAGCGATCGCTCAATCGGTGAGTTCGATGGAAACCGTGTCTGTGGAAACGTTAATTCAAACCATTGAGGCGATGAATATGTTTGAAAAATATTACACCCCTGAACAGTTGGAAACGCTGAGGCAGCGTCAGGAAACACTCGGCGAAGAACACATCAGGCAGGCACAAGCCGATTGGCAAGATTTGATTGAGCAAGCACGCGCAGAGATGGCGAAGGGAACCGATCCAGCTAGTGAACCTGTCAAAGCTCTAGCTCAACGCTCGATTGAGTTGATTCAAGCGTTTACAGGGGGTGATCCTGGAATTGAGCAATCTCTAAACCAGATGTATCAACAGGAGCAGCCAGAAGTTGTCAGTCGAGGGGCAATTGATGGTGCTGTGATGCAATACCTAAGTAGAGCTAGGGCCGCTCTGGAGCAACCAGGGTGATAGGAAGTGGACAATGCAGTCTGGGATATCCATAAGCATGGGTGTTGTTATGCGGTGATGCCAAGTATCTTACCCAGAAGAGTCAAGACGATTGAGAATCTCACAACCCCGTGGGGATAGCTTATAGCCTCCCCGCGCAATACTTTCAGTGAGTCCCATCTCCTTGAGTTTACGTACCTTTACTTTGAGTACTTGTGTATTTAGATGTGCTAAGGTTGCAAGTTCCCTGGCACGCATACCTGGATGCTGTCTAATTAGGTGTAAAACAATCATTGTCCAAGAGCCATCCTGGCTCTTCAAATCAAGCTGCATGAGCTTCTTCTGAACTTCAGCTAGCTCGTCATCACTGAGATTGATCTGCTCCCTCAGTATTTTACGAGGATCTTGTCCTACAAAGTGCAGTTTGATGCGATATATCTTACCCTCTCCATTTTGGTCTAGTGTCTTCAACAGTTCTGAGCGCGATGAGTAGCTAGCTTTTTGAGCGTCTTCTTCCGTAATCTCATCAACATCAATGATAGTCACGGCATCGATCGCCAAAACACCGATAGATGTCCTAAGCTGACTCCCTGTTTTAACCGTTGGGCGCTTCCATCGGCGAAAGGCTAATGTAACGGTTCCATCTGCGATACGCTCCAGAACTTGATGCTTGATTAACATGACGGCTAAAGGTTTGGACTATTTGATTCGATGTACCCATCTTGCAATGTGCTGCCCAAAGTGCTCGCAGCTCAGGCGATCGCCGGGATGAAGGTCTGGCTCTTTCCGCTCAAAATCTAAGTAGGTCTGTCCCATCACACCCAAATACGATCCAAGGCGATTTGTCTCATCCGTTGCCCCCCGCGCTGTACAGTCAATTTCTCCAGGATTTACCCAAACCATGCCATGTTGAGCCGCTAGAATGCTGAAATAAATCAGTGTGTTGAGTTTGTCGCCGCTGAGCGCAGCACCGTGGGTAAATCCACCCGCAAGTTTATCTTTCCAGGATTGCTGAAACCATGTTTCACTGCTGTAGTCAGCAAATGCTTTGAACTGAGCAGCAGCCCCACCCATGTAGGTCGGAGAACCAAATATAATCGCATCTGCTGTTTGCAGGCTTTCCATAAACTTCTCATCGAACCAGCGCCCCTCATTGATCTGCGCTCCTTCAATTCGTAGTAAATCAACGCGAGTATCAGCGCGACGATGAACTCCATCTGCGATTGCCTCAGCCATCAAATGTGTATTTCCTGTACCAGAAAAATAGATGATTGCAACGCTACCCATTATTTTTTCGTCAAATTGATAACGAGGTTAAAAAGTCACGGTTTATTATGGCGCAGCATAAAGACTGAAGGATTGTAAAAAAATGACCTCAGTTAGACAGCTCTACATGAAAAGGCAGAAAACCACGCCTTGCCACATACTCAGTAGGCGTACAGTTCGCAAACGTCCGAAAATCATGGATTAAATGAGCTTGATCGAAGTAGCCAAAACTAAAAGCGACATCCACCCAATCAATCTGCTTTTTGCCTTCTATGAGACGAAGAACCTGCTGGAATCGCCGAATTCGACAATAAAGCTTAGGTGTTAATCCTACACGATCTCGAAATAGCTTGTTAAAGTGGCGAGTGCTCAATCCAATTTGATTGGTCACTGCACTCACTGGAGAATTTGGTAACCGCTCAAACTTATGCAAAGCGAAATCAACAACTGGATAGCGATCAGGTGTCTGCATTACCTTTAATAGAAACTGCTCCAATGTCAGGAACCGAGTTTCTATCGTTGATCGCGATTGCAAGCGATCGCGGAGTTCTCTCGCATCCTCATTCCAAAGTTCTTCCAGCGAAATGATTTGATTGTGCAATTCTCGTGTAGGAATTGCAAAGAAAGCAGCACTTCCTCCCGGCTTAAAATGCACGCCGAGTACAGAACAGTTTTGATTTTTGGTAATGATAAAGCCTTTGGAATGGACACCGCAGATTCTTGCACCTTTGGTGCTACCACACTGAACCTGACTAGAAAGTTCAAAGAGTGGAATGTTGTCTTCGTTCAGATCAATCACTAACTCCACTGAACCAATGGGCAATATACATGACTGTGACTGGGGAAAGCTATCTCCTTCCCAGTACCATAGAAATTCAACGAACTGCGAGAGAGGCGATCGAGGTCGGTACGTCTGATAAATCATATAACTTTATCGATCAATCAACCTCAACCGATAATCTTAGCGCCAAGTATCCGATTGAACCCGTAAAGTTACGCGATCGCGTTTTGCAAGCAGCAGCGGTAACTTGCTCCCGTTGCTGATGGGAGACAGGGAAACGGGGGCGTTGAGAGGCAATGTGTTGCCGCGATCGCCGCAGGATTTGCCGACAATTCGCCGAACTTTTGCCCACTATCTGAGCAACTTCATCGTAGTCATACTCAAATATCTCCCGTAGCAAAAACACGGCTCGTTCAATCGGTGACAATCGCTCCAGCACGACTAAAAATGCCATCGAAAGCGAGTCAGCTAACTCCATCTGAGCAGATGGATCATCGGCTTGTTGAGTCAAGATGAGTTCTGGCAACCACGACCCAGTGTACTGTTCTCGTTTCACACGGGCAGACCGCAGATGATCAATGCAGAGCCGAGTAATAATCGTGGATAAATAGGACTTGGCAGATTTCACGGTCTCCTCTGCTGTTTGTTGCCAGCGCAAAAAGGTTTCTTGCACCATATCTTCGGCGTCGGTGACGGTGCCTAACATCCGATAGGCGATCGCAAACAACAGCGGGCGATGTTGATTAAACGTTTCAAGATGATCCATAGTAGATTCACTCTTCCTCACGATGCTGTGAGGTAACAGACGATTCTACGAGCTATCGATGCGACGATCGAATCCTGCTGTGCCTTTTTTCGGAATCTGACTGGTAGTGATGTGAGACAACGATTTCTCTTGAATCAATGGCGATATTAGCTATCCACTCTAGCGATCGCGGCTGAAAACTAAGTTCGCGCTTTGCCTTCGCATTCGACGCACCTCTCAAGTGAGTGCCATAATAGACCGCATCCTCACCCGCTAGATTCAGAGCTTGCTCAACCGACACATAAGGCGGCGGCGGTGCATTGCTCAACTCCTTAAGATGAAGCATTCACAAATAAGACGAAATGGCATCGTGGTTTGTGACAAGTCACGTATCCGCCTACTTCAGCCATTCGGTATTGAACGTATACATCGACCTAGCGTGTGATACTTCGCAGATAATGCTCGGTAGGCGCGCGATCGCATCGCCATCACGGTGACCAGCAAACCGATAATCCCAGTCACGGTAAAGAGTAGGGCAATGCCGCGATCGCTCCCGCTGCCAAACCAGGGGCCAAGCAGATCGACTCCAGCGCCAGTCGTCATGAAGGGAATAAAGATGAACTGCGCGATCGGGCCGATCATAAAGGCGGTGAGGGGGGAAGCAGCCTGCTCAATGCTCTGGGCAAACCCAAAGACGCGACCCTGGCGTTCTAGGGGAATCACCGTCTGCAAAATCGTTTGCTCTGCCGCCTCAACAACGGGGATTAAGCAAAGGTAAATAAATACCCCGATCGCTAGCAAGATAATCGACGCTCGCATTGTGAAGAAAATAGCCACGATCCACATCACGATATTAGCTAAGAAAAGCGTTTTGAGCGGACTTTTGCCTAATCCTTTGCGAGCGACCACCAACCCGCCCACGATAAAGCCTAAGCTTAGAAATCCCCATAAAATGCCCCAGGCTTGGACTGAAACCAGGGACAACCCATAGGCATCCATCAGGGCCATAAAGACGCCCCCCAGAAAGTTGTTAAAGGTATTGAAAAAAATCAACCCGAACAGTCCTGGCACTAGATGAATGGCCTGAATTGTGCCGCGAATGTCAATATGACTGGCTGACGATTCGGTTTGGATGATTTTTGCTTCGGAAATGGCGATAGTGCTGAGATGGACGATGATGAGCAAAGTTAAACAGATCGCTAAAACCAGCATCCAATAGATGCCCAGAAACCCGATGACCAAGCCGCTAAAGATCGACGCCACCAGGAACGAGACGCCGTTGACTGTGCCTACTAAACCGTTGGCCTGAGCCCGCCTGGGTTCAGGAATCAAGAGAGTGACAATCGTGGGCAGGGCGATAGTACGCAAGTTGCCCGCGATCGCCCCTACCAATGTGAGCAGAATGAAGCCCCAAAGTTGCAGACTAGCAGGATTCGTAAACATTTCAGGGTCAGTAGACACAAACAGGCTATAGGCCAGGACATACAAACCAAGGGAACCGAGGCTAGAGAGCAGCATCACGGTTTTCTTTTTGTAGCGATCGACCAGCGAGCCGAGAAAGAACCCAGAAACGGTAACGGTGATCAGGTAAATACCCGCCATCACTGACATTGCCATCACGTTTTCAGTTTGGAGATATACCCAAAAGGTGACCGCAAACCAGACGAAGGTGTTCGTCAGTGAGGCAACCAATGTGTTAGCCAAAATGGCGTAAAACGTTTTTGTCATACTTTAAAAAAAATGGACCTTCACCCCATTGTTCAAACGGTCTGCTGTGTGTGTCGCGACGCTGCGATCGCATTAATAGCAGCCACCAGCACTAGCCAGAAGCCCGTGTCGATGTCCAGAACGATGCCAAAGAGGGCGATCGCCAGCAGCCCCCAACCCACAAACGACGGCAGGGGCAACTCTAACTGACGCTCAATCCAGTCACACAGCAGGCCAAAAAGGATGAGCAAAAAACCTGGCATCAGCAACCAGTAGAAGCCCCAGATGCGGAGTGATTCTGGGCTCGCAGCATCAACGACTCCAGCAGCAGCAATGTCCTGCCAGATGTCGCTGAAACCGAAAAATCTCGGCGTCAGGAGCGCTAGCAGGGAGTGGAGCAGGCCAATACCCATTAAGGCGAAGCCAGTTACTTTTTTCATGGTGATAGTTTCCCTAAAACGAAGGCGCTAAGTAGCGCAATCAGGCTCAAAAGCTCAAGACCAGCATGAGCAAGATGGGAGTATTCCCAGCGATCGCACAACTCGATCCAATCAGGGCAGGTGTTTCGTCGGCATCAGTGACGTAGCCCCATCCAGAAATACGGGTCTGTATTAAGAACGCCTTGAGTCCGTCGATAGCGCTGCTCTAGCCAAATGCGTAGCTCTGTTTCAGAGACGCCTCGAATACCCTGACGGGTAATTGGGTCATATGCATGGAACCGAGGCTCCCCTGTTTGGGTAGAGCCTATTTGGGTGATTCTAGGCTCGTCGGTCGCCACTAACGATCGCAACAGTTGCCCGATCAGATGGCTTAGCTTCCGGGTCAATATTGTGCTAACAGCAGGATATTGACTGTTGGGGGGCAGTAGCTCTAGTTCTTCGTACGGTGTGAGTTTGGAGTTCATCGTCCTTATCCTCGAAAGCTAAGGGGAACAAAACGCGAGCTTTGATAACCCCTAAGGCCCTTAAGCGCATAGATTTGCGAGGACATCGCCCCCTGCTCAAAAGTTTTTGCGGGGAGTCATGCCTTTGACGATAATACTACAAAATACTACAAACGTGTTTCAGTCTTTGGTGGCTGTAGCCGAAATTCCACTTTTTAAGTGCTGGAAAATGCGAATGGGTTATTAAGTATAGTCTTCGCCGTGTTGTTCAGGACATCTAGAGAGCTGAAAAGGTTCAAACGTTTGAACGTTGGGTTTAAGGAGTGTCTTACCCGACCTGTCTGTTGCTATAACTATCCGGCGAGGATTAGAGACTGTCTTAACCTCGCTAGGAATGGCGATGTCGATCAACAGTTTCATTGGTGCCGCCAAAGCCAGCCGGGTGCTAGGGCGATTGCTACGGACACCAGCATTGTGGTCAAAATTGGCAAAACGCTGAACATTCTTTGAACCTCCTAGCCAACCAGATCGCAAAAACTTTTAGCAGCAAAGCTGCATCACATTGCCAGTTGAGAATAGCTAGCTAACGATAGGCATCGAAATATGCTGATGGGTAATGCGCCAGTTGCCATTGACATGGCAAAGGCAAAATGTAGTTCGCACCCAGTCTTCAAAGGTTTTTCCATCGGGTTTTGTGCCGCCGCACCGAATCAAACCGTAGGCAAATGCCACATCCTCACTCGCTGTGACTTTAAGGTTGTGGAGCTCAAAAATCCCCGGTCCCTCGGTTGTCGGCTGCCACTCATCCCAGCTTTGGCGGTACGCGTCTGCGCTCTCATATTGAAGAGGTGGCAGCACGTCGAAGATGGTGACATCTGGAGCATGGTTTACCAACACATCGTCCTGTTTGCCAAGCCGAGTGGCACTAGCCCAGTGCTCCAGTAGTTCGCGAATTGATGCTTCGTGGGTCGATTGGGTATCGGTTTCTGCCATACATATCTCCTTCGTTGATTACCAAGTGACGGTTTTATCACTGCCACCAAAACTAGCGGGCGAATCTTTGAAATGGGGCAAATCATCTCTAACCGGAAGAACGGCATACCGACAGTGGAGATGGAAATCGGGCTTGAAAGCTCCTGGCGGCAACAGATTTGCCTTGATACCGCACTGCTCTAACCCAGGAACGTTAGCCATGACATGGGTGCCACACACGGCGCAACATTGACGGGGGAGTGATTTGAGTGTCCAAGTCTTCAATGCGCCCTGCACTACCTTGACGGCATCGATAGGATAGACAGCCACGCCAACGTAAGCACCGCCATTAGTGGCTTGACAGTCATCGCAGTGGCAGTAGAACTAGATGACCGGGTCGTCCATAAGCTGCACTTTAACGGCTCCGCAAAGGCAGCTAATTTCAGTGATTTTCATGGCAATGCTCCTTTATGCGATCGCCCAATTTAGTACTAGGCATTGCTCACTAGCACCATGCTGAGACTTACAGCAGTCCCAGCGTTTCTAAGCAGCGACGGGTGATGACGGCTCTGGCGGCCGGATCATCCTCATTGAGAATGTCGATATTGGTGGCGAAAAAGTAAGTGTTATCCGCCTGTTCCACGTAGCCTACATACCAGCCAATCTGGGGCTGATCGGGCTCACCCAACCCAGCCCAGCCCGTTTTGACGCGGATGGTGTAGTCAGGGGTTTGCTCCACAATCATGATGTCTTTGACCGTAGCGATTACCGCCTCTGAGAAGGACAGATCGTTGTCGTACAGCCGCCGTAGAAACTGAATCTGCTCTTCCGGGGTAATCCGCAGATCGCCCGTTAGCCAGAAAGTGTCGATGTCTTCAGCACTACCGATGGTGTTGTTGCCATAGCCCACCTCGGTCACCCACTGCTGCATGCGATCGTGGCCAATCCGACGGGCCAGCACCTGGTAAAACCAGACGGCGGATTGACTGAAGGCCGTCCGCATATTGAGATCCCGGTTCCAGGCGGGAACGAACCGCTCCACCCCATCCCAGGTCAGAATCGCTAAGTCATCGGGAATGACTCCTGTTTCTAGCGCAATCAGCGAGTTGAGAATTTTGTAGGTAGAGGCGGGCAGGAACGGGGTGGCGTTGCGATCAGGGTTGTGCTGGTAGGTCTGGTTCAGGTTCAGGTCGTAAATGATGATCGAGCCTTCTATCCCCAGATCCTCAAAATGCGGAGCGAAATCCACCTGGGCAGGAACCACTTGTTGAGCAAGCCGTGGGATGGCAGGCTGAATCCCTGCTTCAGCCAGAGTAGGCTGTGTCACTACGGCTATGACACTACCTGCAACTAAACCGCCAAACCATTTAGGAATACAAACCATTGGAGCAACTATCCTCACTCACTAAAATTTGTAAGCCCTAATACTAGATGGAGCTATGGCTCCAGGTCAACAGCGGCCTTAAAGCTGCCATCCATATAAAAAGGTACTGAGATATGCTCATGAACTACGCGCCACCGGCCATCCTCTTTGCGGTAGCCAACGGTCATGCGCACCCAGATATCGAACGGTTCCCCAGTGGTTTTGACTCCACTCATCTGGTTGATGCTGGTGCTGAAGGCCACATCATCCCCGACCGAGAGGTTCAGGTTGCGGATTTCATACCCAACATCGCCCTGGATGGAGGCAAACCACTCCTGCCAGCTTTTGTGGTAGGTATCTGCTCCGTGATGAACTAGGGGAGGGTCGAGATCATACAGCAGTAGCTTCGGCGCGTAATGGGTCATGAGTGCATCTACATCTTTGGCTCGAAGCGCGGCCAGCCAATTGTTAATCAGTTGGCGAAGTTGAATTTCCTCTACGCTGTTCCTATTTCCAGTCGTCATTTTTCTAATCTCAAGAAGTTGCGTCAGATTCCATAAACATGACTTCCCAAATGTGGCCGTCTAAGTCTTGAAAGCCGTGGCCATACATAAACCCGTGGTCTTGCGGTTCGCTATAGGTATTGCCACCCGCCGCGACGGCTTTACTCACAATGTCATCGACGTCAGCGCGACTCTCTCTAGATAAACACACCAGCACCTCGGTACTTTTTGTGGCGTCACAAATGGGGTTTGGCGTGAATGTTTTGAATTTTTCATGGGTCAACAGCATGATATAAATATCGTCGCTGACAATCATGCAAGTGGCCGTTTCATCGGTACATTGAGGGTTAAAGCTGAAGCCCAAATGAGTGAAAAACTCCACAGACTTTTGGAGGTTTTTGACGGGCAGATTCACGAAAATATTGGTTGCCATGATTTCTCCTCAAAAAAATACGAAAAATACACGTCTGCATCTCTAGAAACCCGGTATCTGTTGGCACCTCTAACATGCTCGTCAAGAACCAAGAGACCGGATTTTTGACTCCGCGCTAGGCGGTTTTCTGCTTCTCTATTTCGGTGCGCAGGCGATCTTCCTGTTCCCTGAGTTCGGGGGTGAAGGCTTCGCCAAAATCATCCGCCTCGAAAATGGGACGGAGTTCGACTTCGCCGTCTTGAAAGGGGCTACGTTTTATCCAGTCAAGTGCTTCCTCCATCGATTCCACCTGCCAGATCCAGAAGCCTGCCACCAGTTCCTTGGTTTCGGTAAAGGGTCCATCAACGACGGTGCGCTTCTTCCCCGAAAACTGCACGCGCACGCCTTTTGAACTAGGATGTAGCCCCTCGCCCGCTTGCATCACACCTGCTCTCCCCAGTTCTTCGTTGTACTGACCCATTGCGGCCAAAATCGCTTCGGTCGGCATCACCCCCGCTTCGGACTCAGGGGTCGCTTTGACGAGCACCATAACTTTCATGGCGAAATCTCCTAATTGAGTAATTGGGTTTACTGAGCGCCAGAGTGAAAAGCGTTGCAACCCTGGCTCTATCAATTAGTCGAATGTGGAGCGTCCAAATCGACAAGCGATTCAATTTTTTAGGCCACAAGCATTCAAAAAAAGAGTCAGCCAGGGATTGAGCACCTTTTGCTGTTGTCAGGATGCTGCGCTCCGAAACGGTAAAGCCACCTCCATGCAGTCATCCTCTCCAGACTGACCATGCCAGATTTCGCGAGGCGAGTCGGCGATCTCGTAACCGTTGTGGCGAATCCAGTCAAATACTGCATCATACCCTTCCAAGATTGCTGGAAATCGGCATTGATCTCCATAAAGCATCACATAGGCGACTTGCCCGCTCAGTAGCTCTCGTGAAGCAACATTGTCAGACGTAAGAGTTTGGCCCTCTACGGGTATGCATACCTCAATTGGTTCGTCGTCATCGTGATTGATGGGTCCGTGATAAATACCAAATGGTGAGCCTGTTGCAGAATTTCTCTCTTCAACCAATGAATACAATGTTTTCAGGCTGCTCCTAATATACTCGTCAAGCTGCTCAACCGTGACATGCTGGGTGAGACTGAGAATCTGCTGTGGTTGAACTGTCTTGACATTGACCTCAAGTGTCATAGCAGTTACCTCTTGCTTTAGATAAGATGTGAGCTCTGGAACCAACTGCCGACCTTGATTCATGCGGTTTTCTTGTGCCTGCCAATAGTCATGCACTAACGCTTCCGCCTCTACAGGTGTCGATGAAAGTACTTTCCGAATGGTTGCTAGCGGTATGTCTATTTGGCGCATCATCCGAATCAACCGTGCTTCGCGCAACTGCTTCGCTTGGTAATAGCGGTAGCTTGACTCAGGATCAACATAGCTGGGTTTGAGAATGCCTAGCTGATCGTAGAGGCGCAATGCCTTGATTGAAAGGCGAGAGGCACTAGAGAAACTGCCGATTGGGAACAGGTTTTGCTGCTGATGGTTCATGCTGCAAGCATAAAGTCTGCCTAAAGGGAAGAGTCAACAGCCCATTTAGCAAGAGACAATAAGTTGGCCTACAAGCTGTCTAAAAATCTACATGACAGATTATTCAGCGGCGAGAAAACGCCATGTACCATCGGACGATTGCTGCTAAGACGGCAACCATCACGCTGCCGCAAAGCAGTCCCTCAGCAAACCCATCTAACGCGCCTTGCAGCAGCATGACATGGGCAACCGCAGTACCCACGATCGCCACTGCTAGGACACTGTGTAGAATTTGCCAATCTGAATAAACCAACTGTAGTTTATGTCGGGCAAAAGCCAGTATCATCGACAGCAGCAAGCACCAGAACGAGAGAACTCCAAGCCGTGAGTAGGTAGGCGCTGCCAGAATTAAAGCATCTCCAATATCATCGGGACTATAGAGATACAGCCCAACAATGTGTGCAATCACCAACCCAGTGACACTGATCCCCAAGATGCGATGCCAACCTAGGTTCTGCTGTCCAACGAACATGTTGAGCCATTTTGTAGGCAGTAGGACTTGCACCACCAATAAGCTCAAAGACAGCACACCCGCCAGTGTTCCTAAGACCCAGAGCGGTGCTCGTCCAACTTGTAATGGACTCAACGCCGCCAGTAGAGTAGGGAGGAGAACCAGAGTAGAAAGCACTATTTGTCCAAGCCTTCGTTGAAGGGGTTTACTCATTCACTGGCTCCAGAACAAAATCAACAGTAAAGCTCGAAACACCTTCACTTTCCATTACTGATCGCAGGAAAAGTGAGCGGTAGGCTCCATCGTCATAAGCAATGTGGACGTGTGGTTGTCCAAACTGGGATACCACGGGCGACGTCTCCAGCCGATAAAATCCATTTTCATCGGTCAAAACGCTGCCTCGATTACTGGGATCGCCCTCACCACCCCGTACTGTGTTCAGCCAAATCTGAATGCGGGCATTGCGTATAGGTTCACAGGTTCCTGCTTCTCGCACAGTGCCTTGAACAACTAAACCTGATCCAAGATTTTCAACAAGAGGCGCATTGGGAACATAGAAATTATCACCACCTGGCATTGTTTCGGTCGCAACGCAGCCAGACGCAGCAGAGATTGAGGCAACAGGGGTAGAGGTTGAGAGGGATTGAGAACCGGGTCCGTTACGTTCACTGGTAAACAACACAGCACCGATAATTGTGGCTAAAGAGCCGAGTCCAATGATTGTCATCGCTCGACTTGATTGAGACTTAGAAATTCGATGAGTATCGCTGAGATTACTGTTGGGATGACTAGAATGGGTCGCTGTCTGGCAATCGGTAGGCTCAGGACTACGATTCATAAGTGTTTATCTCCTTTTCGTTCAGAATTATTTAGTTTCAGATTAGTGAGAAAAGATGACAGAAAAATAACAACACTGATCAACCTCAGTTTTTTGCCCCCCCGATTCGTTTCTTACAGCGGTTTTCAAATGAATAAGCCACAGTGAGCGAACCAGCCAAAGGCATCGTCATCGGAAATGCACTCATTGATAATCTGGGTTAATGCTTGATCAAGTGCTTCTTGAGTTCGAGCTTTAG
>JBNPEB010000076.1:0-11286 GCA_051117335.1 Elainellaceae cyanobacterium | reverse complement strand
TGCATTGGCATCACTCCAGGGGCGACTGCGGGCCATAGTCCTTGCCTCCTCTCTCGCTGGTCTCCAACAGTTCCACCCTATCGTGTATTTCCGTTTGGGCTTAAGTTGACACCAGTGACGGCCGTTTACCCCTACCCAACTGCTGGGACATTATTTAAACGCTAATCCCTAACCTTGATATAAACCGCAATTTTGTAGGGTAGATCACACCACCCAAACAATATCTATCTAAATGCGGCTGTCGTATCGAATAGACTCCTGATACGCTACGGGTCAAGCAGCAATGCTGACTCATTTGACCGACTTGGATATCAATCCCGAACTAGCCATGTCTAATAGTGATCCTAAGACTCGCAACCGTCGAACTAGCGTCAGCGTTGCTAATGGAATTGTCACCTTCCTCGCATTTGCAGTGATTGCAAGCTTGATCTTTTATCTGATTGTCAATGCATTTGCATATGGCATTGGCTTGGGGCTTCGCAGCGTTGCTGCTGTATTGTTACCGATGATGGGGATCGCCTACATTGCGCTGTTTGCAAAAGCATTTAAGAGTCCGTATCGAACTCAGCTTCCCCGGATTAACCTCTACGTGCTTTCAACGCTTTGGATGATTGGGTTGCTCGTTATCTTTGAAAACACCTATGGTTCGGATAACACGTTGCCGATTCCGATTGTGGAGCTTTTACTGTCACTGACGTTGCTTGTCATGGTAACTCTATATCGCTCAAAGCAATATCTGACTGCGTTGGCAACATCCTACGGCATCCTTTCTGGCATCTTGATATACGTCATATTTAGAACCTATGTGGATATCTAATCGTTGCTATTAAAAAAAGCTATTGATACAAGCTATTGATATAGGCTATTGATCAGCGAATGCAGCACCAAGGGGCGATCGCCATCATTGTTTCACGATGCCAATTGTTGATTTCTGGAAGGGGTAATGGTCGGCAATGAAACCCCTCGGAGTGATGATGTACAGATTGAAACAGTATTTTAGGATAAATTATGGTAGATCTAATCGAAATACCAACGTTCGCAGTCGTGAGCCTAACAAACAAGCGTGATTGAAAGCGTGAAACGAATCCTTATAGAAACGCGATTGCACGATGTTGAGTTCCTGAGTACTTTTGAGCATCCTTTGTTCCCTGTTCGCTTGACATTGTTAAGGCTCAGCTCTCTGTGGCGAATTTTTGGAGAGAGACATGGCACGCAGCAAAGGGTTATACGTTATTCTGGTCAGCATTCATGGATTAATCCGTGGTGAAAATCTGGAACTAGGACGAGATGCCGATACTGGAGGACAAACTAAATATGTCGTTGAGCTAGCCCGCGCATTAGCGAAGCATCCTCACGTTGAGCGAGTTGATTTGGTCACGCGCATGGTGATTGATCCAAAGGTGAGCGCTGACTATGCCAAGCCTGTTGAGCCGCTTGGCGACAACGCTCAAATTATTCGCCTCCCGTGTGGTCCGCGTCGATATCTTCGCAAAGAGGTGTTATGGGCCTATCTAGATAGCTTTGCGGATGAGCTATTGAGGCATCTTCGCCAGGTCGGAAGGCTGCCCGATGTGATTCATAGCCACTATGCCGACGCTGGCTATGTCGGCTGTCGAATCGCGGGTTGGCTTGGTGTTCCCCTGATTCATACGGGGCATTCTCTAGGGCGAGTCAAACTTCAGCGCTTGATCGAACACGGCACTAAGCCAGATGTGATTGAAGAGCATTTCCGCATCAGCACGCGCATTGAAGCTGAAGAAGCAACCTTAGGGAGCGCCGCTCTTGTAATTGCGAGTACTCATCAAGAAGTTGAGCAGCAATACAGCATCTACGATCAGTATCAGCCCCATCGAATGACGGTGATTCCGCCGGGGGTGACGTTGCAGAGATTCTATCCGCCTGATGCAGATTGGCAGGCAGGCAACATCCGACCGATGCTGAGTCGCTTTTTCAAAGAACCGGATAAGCCTCTGATCATGGCACTATCGCGGCCTGCCATGCGTAAAAATGTGGCGAGTTTAGTCAAAGCCTATGGCGAAGACCCGGAGCTGCAAAAACTGGCCAACCTATTGCTGATTTTGGGAAATCGGGATGACATTGGCGGTATGGAAAGCGGGCCACGGCAGGTCATGACTGACTTGCTTTTATTAATTGACTACTACGATCTGTATGGGAAGGTGGCGTATCCCAAACAGCATCAATCCGATGATGTCCCCAATTTCTATCGGTATGCGACTCAAACTCAAGGCGTGTTTATCAATCCGGCATTGACCGAGCCATTTGGGTTGACGCTGATCGAGGCGACTGCTTGCGGCTTGCCGATTGTCGCTACCGCAGACGGAGGGCCTAGAGATATTACAGCGGCATGTCAAAACGGCATTTTAATCAATCCGCTTGATATTCAGGATATCCAAACTGCGCTGCGAACCGTGCTGAGCGATTCTGAGAAATGGCACCGATGGTCGAAAAACGGTATCCATCATGTCAAAGAAAATTTCTCGTGGACGAGTCATGTTGAACGCTATTTAGAGCAGATTAATAAGCTGCCGTATCGTCCGGTTCAGTCGATGCTGAGTCCGTTGGCAGAAGCTCCGGCAATCGAGCCGCTGACAGAGCCCTTTACGATTAGCGTCCGCAGCGGCACCAGTGATTTCACAAAAAACCGTCTCCCAATCGCCGATCGCATTTTGGTCTGCGAAATTGACGATACGCTCATTGGCGATCGCGATGCGCTGAGAGTGCTGATGGATCGGCTCAACTCGTGTGAGGAAGCCATCTGTTTTGGGATTGCCACCGGGCGCAACCTCGCCAGTGCGATCGCCGTGTTAGAGGAATGGCAGATCCCCATGCCAGACTTGCTAGTGACCTCGGTGGGTAGCGAAATCTATCATGGGCCGCAAGTTGTAACCGATACCAACTGGCAACGTCATATCAGCTATCGCTGGCGACCGGATGCGGTGCGAGAGGCGATGAACACCCTGCCCGGATTGACGATGCAACCCCCAGAGGTGCAAGGTCGCTATAAGATTAGCTACTTTGTCGATGAAGCAAAAGCGCCCAGCATTCGAGAGATGTTGCGATTTTTACGCCAGCAGCATCTGCATGTGAAGGCGATCTACTCTCACAGCATGTATCTCGATTTGGTGCCGCTGCGAGCTTCTAAGGGGGATGCCCTGCGATATTGTGCGCTGAAGTGGGGGCTGCCCATTCAAAAGTTCTATGCGGCGGGAGCCTGCGGCAACGATGAGGCCATGCTGGCAGGCAACACGATGGGAATCGTGGTCAGCAACTATAGTGAAGAGCTTGAAAGGCTGCGCGATCGCCCCCAAATCTATTTTGCTCAAGGGCATCACGCCTGGGGCATTTTAGAAGGATTAGAGCACTATGGGTTCTTTGAACAGCCATCGAAGAAACCGCCTCAGTTCATCAAAGCAGGCGATCGCCAGACTATCGGATACCCCATCGGCGTCGCCAACTAGACGTTGATTCGAGAATAGATTCTTGCTGTTCCCGATGATGACGAGACAAAATCACCTCGGCAGTATCGGTCAGGCAAGGATCGCGATAGGGAACAGCGGCACGAGTGCGCAAATGTTCTTGCTCCATAATTGACAGGGGCATGAGCGTTTGCGCCTTAAAGCTGCCAATGGTTCCGTGCGACCAGTCATGAGAACGACTCGGCGAGGGCACCGGAATCGTTCCAATTGACAACCCGGCTTCAATCATTGCCGCGCGAACCGACGCAGACCGAGAGTAAGTGGCGAGTGTGCCATCTGAGGCAAGGCACTGAGCGACGCAGTGAAAAAATTCAACCGTCCATAATTGCGGACAGCGGCGCGGAGAAAACGGATCAAACAAAATGGCATCTGCTTGAAACGACTCAGCAATCACCTGCTGAATCGTTTGCCGAGCGTCTCCGATGAGCAATCGTGCACTTAACTGAGGCAACTGGCAAAAATGCTGGTGGGCGATCGCCTTCAAAATGTCTTGCGTCGCAGATGACCAACTTTCGATGAGCGGAGGGGCGATCGCCGCTTGGGGCACTGCGGCATCTAGCTCTAGTCCAATCAGTTCGACATGGCAATGAGGACTGGTCGCCCAGACTGTTTCGATCGCAGCAGCCGTGTTGTAGCCTAACCCATAGCAAATATCAAGCAGTCGAATCGAGCCTCGCTGAGCCTTTTCAGATAAACCAGTCGCGGCTGCAAACTTGAGAAACGCTTCTTCCTTCGCCCCTTCTTGACTGTGAAAGGTTTCGCCAAATTCGTCTGAAAAGAAAGTAAACGATCCGTCATCAGTGAGCCGTGGAGTCCAAGGATAATGCATAGGGTTTGGGTAGGGACAAACGTCCGTTTGCCCGCACAAATCATTACTATAGCCCTACGGGTTTAGGTTTGTGTGGGAGCCCCCGCGGTGCGGGACTCACACACGTTCAACGTCCTAACGCGAGGGCATACGGCTGTAATGGTAGGTGATTTACAAGCGAGTCCCTCGTCTTAGCTCTGCAAACACAGCGGCCAAGTCGGGAAGCTGATAGTGGGCATTCAGCCCGCTCGGATTGGGCAACACCCAGAGAACGGCCTCGTTGAGAGGCTGGTCTTGCTTGCCAATCGTCGCTTTGGGCTGGTTGAATGCCGTGCGATAGGCGCTGATTCCTAAGATGGCAAGAAATCGGGGACGATAGCGTTTGATTTTAGCAGCAAGCTGCTGCCGACCCGCGATCAGCTCATCGGGGGAGAGCTGATCGGCTCTGGCAGTTGCCCGATCGACGATATTGGTCATGCCGTAGCCCAGGTTCAGCAGATTCTGATCGTCAAATGGCGAATAGACCTGCTCAGTAAACCCAGCGGCATGAAGCGTTTTCCAAAGCCGATTTCCTGGACGGGCGAAATGATGCCCCACTGCTGCACTGTAGATGCTGGGATTAATGCCACAAAACAGAACGTCAAGATTGGGGGCAATAATATCAGGCACTGTTTTACCAAATGCGGCTTGCACCTCTGTTTTGGACGGTTTTCGTGGAACGGTCATGGTGAGTGTATCGATAGAGCTAAGCTGCTGCGGGTTCACTCTCGGGAGGTGCCATAAACTCTGGACCCACCGGATCGGTGATTGTCTCTGCCAAAATGCGGTCAATCTCTGCCAGCGCATCGTCGCTTAATGACCAGCCCGCCACTGCCTCAGCCGCATCAAGCTGATCCGGGCGACGGGCTCCCCACAGCGCCACGTGGACGCCGCGATCGAGAATCCAGCGCACTGCCAGATGGATGACTCGCTTGTTGTAGTTCTCTTGAGCAAAGCGGTCAAGGCGGTTGACGGCTGCTAGATACTGCTCGTAGCGGGGCGGCTGAAACTTCGGATCGCCCTTTCGCAAATCATCCCCCTCAAAGGTGCGATCGCTCGACATCTTGCCGCTCAGCATACCCCGACACAGTGCGCCATAGGTGATTAGCGCGATGCCGCGTTCTTGGCAATAGGGCAATATGGTGTCATCAATGCCTCGCTCAAAGAGATTGTAAGGAGGCTGACTCGTATGCAGCGGAGCCGTACTTTGAAACGCCTCCATTTGCTCAATCGAATAGTTGCTGACGCCAATCGCTCGGATCATTCCTTTTTCATACAGGTCTTGAAGCGTTGCAGCCGTCTCCTCAAACGGTACGCTGGCATCAGGCCAGTGAACCTGATAGATGTCGATATAGTCAGTTTGTAGTCGTTTGAGGGATGCTTCGATTTCTGTCAAAATGCGATCGCGGCTTGAATTGCGAATCACCCCTTCATCGGTCTTTTCGAGGGCGACTTTTGTGGCTAAGACAACGTCATCCCGCTTACCATATTCAGCAACAGCCTTGCCCACAATCTCTTCAGAAACACCAAACCCATAAATAGGAGCCGTATCAATGAGGTTAATGCCTCGGCTAAGTCCAGAAAGAATCGTCTCAATCGACTGACGCTCATCGGTGCCGCCCCACATCCAACCGCCAATCGCCCAAGTGCCTAGCCCGACGCGAGAAACAGGCTGCTTGATTGTTCCAATGGTGGTGTAGTCCATAATTTGAGAATCTGCTTACTCTTCAAGATCTAGAGAACACGAATACTCTCCGATGTGAGTCTACCTAAGAGCAGAAAAAGATACTAGGCAGGAAGAGTCCTCCAGTCATCCCAGGCAATATCGCGCCCCGGATATGCTACAGATTTGAAGGGCCATGTTCCTGCAATCCACTGCTGCACAAACGGATAGAGCCGTTCATCCATGCCAGCTTCATAGGCAGAATCTCTCACCCAAAGAAACACTGCTGCCTCAAATTCGCCGGGTTCAACGTCTCCTCGATAGGGCGGCATGATATACACGCATCCTAGACAGGTTGACTCATCTAAGCTCATCACCGTGTAGGCAAATGAGGTTCGCCGCTGAAATTCTTTTTGATGCCACCCCAAATCAATCAGATCTTGCTCAAGCGTCAGTCCGTGAGGCCAGCCTGACTGGTCACCAAATACGGTGGTCAAACGCTCAACACTTGACATGACGGCATCGTAGTCTTTGATGACATCATGAACCGTGAGCATCCGCAGCCGAAATTCAGCCGTTTCGACAATGTTGGGTACATCAAAGTCATGAGGAATGAGGGGTGATGTGAGCATAGGAAATTTAGGAAATTAATATATGTCAGTGAATTGCGCTGGACAGATATCATATTCGGATATCACGTTCGGATATCACATTCGGTAGATATCACAGTAATATACCGTTTGGTCAGCGATCGCCTTCCCATACACCTTGCAAACACCGATGCCTTGACAAAGCATCATGGTGGTATATCAACATATCGTAATAAATGTCTAACAAATCGCAGTATTCCGACGCATTTATGTTAACTGTTTCGATATCTATCACACATTAGACTGTCTAGTATGGCATCTCGGTGTAGCGTGAAGTAGATGTTGCTCATACCTTGAAGCAATGCACTTCTTTGATAAGTTAGACGATACGATTAGCCGCAATTCTAGTCTTCTTGTTGCAGGGCTTGATCCGAATCCAGAAATGTTGCCTGCTCGCTATAGCGGGGACGCTAAAGATGGCTCTGAACACGATGCCCTGATTCAAGATTTACGGGATTGGTTGCAGTGGATTATCACCCAAACAGCAGACTTGGTTTGCGCGTATAAACCAACCTTAGGCTTTTATGGAGCATTGGGGAGTGAGGGACTAGCTTTATTACAAGATGTTCTTCGTATGATCCCTTCCCACATACCCATAATTTTGGATGCAAAACACAGCGATCTAAATACGAGTACACTAATTGCCCAAACGGTCTTTGCTCGGTGGAACGTTGATGCCATTACACTCAATACTTATTCCGGACAAGATTTAGTTGCTCCATTTTTGATCTATTCCAACAAGGCCGTGTTTGTGTTGTGCTGCACCTCTAATCCATCGGCTATCAATGTGCAAGACTATCCGACTGCCGACTCTCCGCTTTATCTTCACGTCGTCACAGAATCACAACGGTGGGGCACAACAGAACAACTAGCACTAGAAGTAGGAACAACGACGCCCGATGTGTTAACTAGAATTAGGGCGATCGCCCCAGAAAGACTCATTCTCGTGCGAAGTATTTGGCAAGAAGGAGTGGATCTGACCCAGATCTTAGCAGCTGGGTTGAATCGCACTGGAGACGGGTTGTTGGTTCCGATCCCCCAAGACTGGCTGAGCCAAGAGAATTTGGCTGATCAGGTGCGATCGCTGCGAGAACAGGTTAATCAAGTCAGAGAGCAGAAAATTCACGAGCCTATCAGTTGCGATGTATGGGTTTCCAACGTTTGCGTCTTAGAGCAACATCCCCACCAAGATTTGATTTTGCAGCTCTATGACGTAGGCTGTATTCTCTTTGGTGAATTCGTCCAAGCCTCTGGCGCGGTGTTTCCTTACTATATTGACCTCCGCAAAATCATCTCCAATCCCCAACTGTTTCAACAGGTGTTAAGCGCCTACGCAGCCATTCTCAAAGACCTCCGCTTCGATCGGATTGCGGGCATTCCCTATGGTTCGTTACCGACTGCGACCGGGTTAGCACTTCAGCTCAATCGTCCGATGATTTTCCCTCGGAAGGAGGTCAAAGCTCACGGCACCCGCCGATTAGTTGAAGGCAGCTTTGAGCCAGGAGAAACGGCGGTGGTGGTCGATGATATTTTGATCAGCGGCAACAGTGCGATGGAGGGAGCTGCGAAGCTTAAATCAGTGGGGTTAAAAGTAGACGATATTGTAGTGCTTTTGGATCATGAACAAGACGTTAAAGGTAGATTGCAAGCCAATGGCTATCACGCTCATTCGGTTTTAACCATTTCAGAAGTTACCGAAACCCTGTATCAGGCAGGGCGAATCAGTGAAGCAGATACTAAAGTGCTTGCAGAGACTTAAAAAATTTTCTCACCTTATAAAAAAGTTTACCGGATTGGACAATGCTGGCGGTAGAAAATCAACGCTCAGTCAACACCTATCACACATGACTGAGCTACACCTGCACGTTTTGGAAAAATTAAATATCAAGCCGGGGGTGTTGATGGTATCACATGAGGATTTTGAGCGGATTCATAGGAAAATTATGGCAGCGTGTTTCAAAAATCACGTGCTGATTTAAGGATGAAGTTTTGTGATGGCAGACAAACTGGAATTCTCACCGATCACATTTGCTCTGTTACCAAACCGCTATTTTCCTTGCCTAATCATTGCGTGAGCATGCATCCTCGATCGGTGTAATAGATTATGCGGATTGCATATGAATTCCAACTTCGGGGATCGCTCATGGTTTTAATGCGGATCGGAGCGATTGACATTAGCTTTTTGGAGCTTAACTCAAATATATAGTAAATTTTGATTTGCAAGATCCAGGATTATATTAGTGGTTCCAACGATCGATCACTGCTAACATTCGCTCTTCCGATATTAATCTCCTTGACCTTTCACCCTGCTTCACTTTTAATGCATCTAAAACCTCAGAAAAACTTTGAAAAGATTGGCCATCCATATCTTTGCAAGCCTCTTGCAATTTCGCCACAACTTTTTTTGCTGTAGAAGCACCAAGAAATTCTAGTTTCCGTTGTACTTGGAACGCAACTGCTGGTTCTGAAATTTGATTGAATGCATCTAAAGGGTGAATAGGCCGAGGTAATCTTGTTTCAATTACTTCAAGCAATTCAGCTTTCATTCCTTCTATCGCATCGATAACAGGTTGATTGTTGCCATGAACTTTACTAATAGAATGCTCTAAATTTCTAACTCTTAATTCAATTTCGACTTGTTTAGGAATCTCATCAACAGGCAGACCTTTATATCCTTCTTTTATATTATTGATTTTTCTTTGAACTTCTAACTGGCGTTGAATATCTAATTGATTTTTTGAATCAGCTATAAAAACGGATATACGATCTAATAAGCTTGAATCAGACTCACGCGCTTTGAGATAAGCATAATATTCTAAATGACCCGAAATTATCTCATAATCATCAATGCCAACCTGCTTTACTACAGGAAGATTAATTAATCCTCTAAGATCTTTGATTGTGTTAGCTAAAGCTTCAATTTGAGCAGAGTTTTGAGTAGGGTCAAATGGAGAATCTTTTACTTGAATACTTTCTAAATCAACAATCGATGTTAACAAAGGCATTCTTTTTACCCCTTAAATCATTAAATGTTTGCAAGCTTCATCACTTCATTTGCTAGTTCATTGAACTCGTGTATTGATGGGGATTTAGGATCATAGTCGAAAATAGATATTGGATCAGGAACCAATAGATTACCAACTTCCATCGTTCTCTCAATTGCTCTAGAAATCTCACGGCGTTGGAAAATTTTCGACTCTAAAACTGGGAATCCATATTGCTCTTCAACAATTTCTATTAGCTTAGGCAAAGTATGCTTGATAAAAGTTGGTACGGTTTCAACCTTTGATGCGACTACTCCAAGAATCTCGACCGGTTCTTTATTGATAGAATCTCGGATTTCGTTCACATCATTTACAAATCGACGAACGTTGCGTAAACCTTCATTTGCAAATGGACGAAGATCTGATGGAATTAATAGATAATCTGCTGTAAGCAATGCAATCTTTGCATAGAGATTCAAGGATGGTGGAGTGTCAATTAAAACTACGTCATATTGACCACGAACTGTATCTAATTTTTTTAAGAGTCTATTCAAAGCCTGTGGCTGCTGAATTAATTCTTGTTCATGTTCCATCAAATCTATATGACTAGGTATTACATCGATAGATGGTGATGTGAATTCTGATCTCCTCACAACTTCTGAAATTGAATAATCGTTTCTGTAAGCAATTACTTGATAAATATACTTGTCTATCAATGTATCACTTTTTTCATCCTGAAATTTGACTAGCCCTAGTGCAAATGTTGTATTAGCCTGACTATCTAAATCAATCACTAGTATCCTTCTATTCTTTTTGCTCAAAGCTGCTGCAAGATTGATAACTGTTGTTGTCTTCCCAACGCCACCTTTATTGTGATAAATCGCAAGCACTTTCATTAGATTTCTCCATTTGATACTCTTTTTCCATAAAACAAGATTACAAGAAATTGGATACAGCATTCACTCATTTCTTTCATCAATCCATAGATATTCCATGCTACTTTGAGCGATTTTTCTCCCAATCCTCCAGTGCACTTATAAGAAAAGTAGCAGCAGGATGATTGAGCAGTTGTTTTAATGCTGATGTACTTCCAGCTTTAAGGGCGCTAAGAATCCGATGAGCAAAAGCAGGGTCACTGTCAATATGCTGAATCGCCTGAATTGCAAGATTATGATGATCCGGCATTGCACTTGCTGGATAAGTTTGCGAGAGTGAATCAAGAAGTCTTTGGAGTTCTTCAGCCAAATCAGCCAGCCTTTGCGATTCGGAATCGTAGTTATACTGATTAGTCTGTTGACGAGCATTATCCCTTACCTGATTACTGAAGTTTCCAACATTGGCACCTTGGAAATTGTTTGTAAAATTATCAGAACTTGACACGGCTCTAGTCTCCACATTGATAGACAAGCTGGCTAAAGATTTCATAATCTCTACAATGTCAGAGTAATGTTGTTTGTAAAACTCTGTCATTTGAGCATTTATTTGGGAAGCTTGAGTATTTTCCTGAGTCAGTTTATAAGCAGGGTAAGCGCAAGAAAAAAGGGTCTGTGACATGCTAAGGGCATCCCATCACTGCCCCTCCCCGAGAGTCCCCATGAGCCAAGGCTTTGCATCCAACCAAGAAACGACTAAAGCCGGTCAGCCT
>JBNPEB010000047.1:0-51787 GCA_051117335.1 Elainellaceae cyanobacterium | reverse complement strand
TGGCCTTCACGCCCTGGCAAAAAGTCCTCCATCTGCTCCCACTGGTCATCTCGCAGCGCATAGCGTCGCATCGTCTACCTCTTATTTCTGCTGTCTACAGTTTATCTAACTGATGACAGGCCCTAGGGAATCTCAGAACCTCTTTAAAGAGTCTCTGAGAGTGTCTAGAGAGTCTTGGAACCTCTTTAAAGAGCCTCAGAGAGTGTCTGGAGAACATCGGAGTCTCTTTAATGAGGACGTAGGGTGCTGTATAGCCTTTCAGGCATGGCTACGCTAAACCGCCAGCGTAACGCACCAGTATGGCTGTCTGCTGTGAATTGGGGAGGGTTTGTTTTTCATACTTTTTCTTTAGCGGGCGGCGTGATGCCTCGCTTATTCAAGCTGTCGTTGAGTTCATTAAGGATTTCAAGGTCTTCTTCGGGCAGTGGCTGATATCCGTTACCAGACACTAGGCAGGTTGGCGTTTTTTCGAGAAACGCAAAGGCTTGCCGAAACTCATGCGGGGTCGCTTTAATCGGCGCATCAAAGTGACAGGGAATGATGCGATGAAAGTCCCAGCAGGCGACATGATAGCTCCAATCCAGGGTTGCTTGAGGAGCGCGATTGAGAATTAACCGTTGCAGGATCGGGGCAACCAGCGGACGTCCTTCTCCGCGAAGGATGTCGAAAGAGTGCTTCCAATTTTTATTCCACTTAAAGGGAAAGATGCCGAAGTAGGCTTTTTTTGAGCGATCGCTCGCATACACAGACTCACGAATAGCTTGCCCTAACGGAACTGCCTCCAATGCGCTGGGGCGAAAATAACACGCAAATAGCGAGATCCGTTGCCATCCTTTGCGGCGAGTTGCAGGGCTGTCGTCCACGTCATCAAAGGCATCGTCTTTGGCATGAAATAGTAGCGGATAGGGGTCAAGCTGGACGATCGCGGGTGGAGACTCAGGAATTGAGACAATCGTATCTGTCAGCAGCAGCGTGTGCGATCGCCGGTGAAAGAAGGCAACTTCCTCAAATGGACGCAATCCTAAGTCGATCGGTCCAAGGATGGAATAATCAAACTCATCTGCAAACGGAGCTTGAGTACTGTCATTGGGAAGTATCTGAGTTCGTCGGATGGGAAACCCCAGCCAACTGAGCGGCAAGTTTACTGGAAAACTCCACTGGTTGGGGGCAACAAACACCTGCGCCTGAGGAAATCTCCGCGCAAATGGACCCACAAATACTTTATGTTCTAATCCTGAGATGGTTGGCAAAATGATATATTTCACTGTGCCATGCTGAGCTTCAAGCTCTCGGACAAGGTGTATGCATTCTGTTGTCGGAGCAACGGGCGCATACACCAATAATCCGCCTGCTTCTAGCCTGACGATCGTCATCCGAATGGGCACCGTCACATAGAAAATGCCCTGCTGCTGGTCAAATGTCCAAATGGTGTCTTTAATGACTTCCTGGCGCACCGTCTGCCGCTTGCTATAGGGGTAAATGGGAACGAGGGGCCAAAACGACCACTGCCATTCTCGCGGACGGGTAAAGTGAAGTTGTTGCCCCTGGCTATTTTGCACACTCATGCTGACGTAACAAATACGATTATCAACAGCTACTAACAACGCTGGTCGTCAATGATTGTTGATACCAATCTTGTTTAAATTCCAATCCTAGTCTCTCATGAGACTGTGCAAAAGAGCGATCGCCATTCTAAGGAGACAGCCTCCTTCCCTAGAGGGAATTATAAAGGTATCGATGCCTCCAGAAATCTGCAAATCGTGGGAGGGATTATGAAATTGCAAATCTGGATTGAAAGTACTCGATACTCAAGCGCATACCGCTATAAACTCCTGATGCTCTGCTCAAAATCGAAGTAATGGTGGGCTGACTGCAAACGCATAGCCAATTAGCGAGCAGGTTCATCATTCGCTTCACTCGCAATGACAGTAAATATTTTTGTCCGCCTACTTGGTTTGCGCGATCGCAGAATTTGCAATTCGGGATTTTTTGACGATTGATATACTGCTGTCACATCACCGACATTTAGCAGCGCTATGCTGTTGAGCAAGATGACCACAATCCTGTTTAATCTCATTGATTGGGTTATTGGATGAAAGCTCAAACCTCTGAACAGCGTGGGTTACACTGTAATCATTTAAGATAGCCCGAATTTTTGTCTGAATCCGAACTATGCTTAGGTTTTATCAATGCTAAACCGCTTGAAGTATGCGTTAGTCTTATTGATTGTTTTATATATGCTATATCTCACTAAATCTGCTCTAGGACTCGAAATTTCTAGCCAATATTCAGCTCCCAGGGTGTTTAAGATGCCGATTCGAGGACTGATGCACTGGTCTTGAAGGTAGACAGAGCATCTGCTCATTTGCTCATCTGAGTTCTATCACTGAGAAAGCCAGTCATAATAACAGAGAGGGCACTCAGCAATTGAAATGAAGCGGTTTACACAACTCTTTCAGCAGATCGATTCCACCACCTCTACCAACGAAAAAGTGCGGGCATTGCAGCAGTACTTTCATGACGAAGAACCTGCCAATGCAGTCTGGGCAATCTATCTGTTTCTGGGCAAAACTCGGCGGCGACTGATCACATCGCGGGTCTTGCGAAACATTTTTTTGCACATTGCTGAGATTCCAGAATGGCTGTTTGAAGACTGCTATGCCCATGTGGGTGATACCTCTGAGGCGATCGCCCTCCTGCTCAAAGACACTCCCCTCGACCCGCAAGAAGCGCTCGATAGTCCCCTCCACGAATGGATGGAAACCATCATTCCGCAGGTGAAGAAGGCAGAGTCTGATGACGAAATCCGCGACTTTGTGCTGTCGTGGTGGGCCTCACTCAACCCCTTTGAGGTGTTTGTTCTCAATAAGCTGCTCACCGGAGCCTTTCGCGTCGGCGTGTCTGACAAATTGGTGATCCGGGCATTGTCGGCTGAATATGATTTGCCTGAGCCGGTTTTAACCCACCGACTCATGGGCGACTTTGAGCCCACCGTAGAATTTTTTCAGCGACTGGTCAGTCCAGAAAAAACCGAGAGTCTGCCCAGTCAGCCATACCCCTTCTTTTTGGCCTCTCAACTCGATGAAGAAAAATTTGAGCACGAGGAAGATGTCGCTCAATGGCAAGCCGAGTGGAAATGGGACGGCATTCGAGCGCAGGTGATTAAACGTGCCGATCAGGTGTTTATCTGGTCACGGGGCGAAGATTTGATAACCCATCAGTTTCCGGAGATCGAAGACTGTTTTCAAGCATTGCCCGATGGCTTTGTGTTGGATGGCGAAATTCTCTGCTGGGCAGCCGGAGACGATCGCCCGCTCAACTTTAATCACCTGCAAAAGCGACTAGGGCGCAAGCGCGTTTCGCAAAAGCTCATGGAAGAAAATCCAGTCCGCTTCATTGCCTATGATTTGCTAGAATATTACGGGCAAGATATTCGAGAAAAGCCACTGAGCGATCGCCGCAGGTGTTTGGTAGAAACCTTAGAAACATTTGATTTGACTCGGGTCGATCTCGCTCAGTTGTTAGAATTCGACACCTTTGCTGATTTGCGATCGCTCCGCGGCCAATCTCGTGAGGCCGGTGCAGAAGGATTGGTCATCAAAGCCAAAAATAGTCCCTATCTGGTCGGGCGCAAACGGGGCTACTGGTGGAAATATAAAGTTGATCCGATGACGCTGGATGCTGTGCTGATTTATGCCCAAGCTGGAAGCGGCAAACGCGCCAACTTATTTACCGATTACACCTTTGCGCTATGGCGGGATAATGAACTGATTCCGTTTGCCAAAGCCTATTCTGGACTTGATAACGATGAAATCAGCGAGCTAGACAAATGGATTCGCAAACACACGATTGAGAAATTTGGCCCTGTGCGATCGGTAGACCCCATGCACGTATTTGAGATTGGCTTTGAGGGCATTGCCGAGTCGAATCGTCACAAGTCAGGGATTGCCGTCCGGTTTCCTAGGATTTTGCGATGGCGCAAAGATAAGCCGGTGGACGAGGCAGATACGCTCCAGTCGGCGCTTGAGCTATTGAAAACCAGTTAGATTTCTGGGTTAGATCGTTGATTCGCGCGGCAGAGATTAGGCAAGCGATCGCTTCGGGTTTAAATGGTGAATAAGCGCTAGGTTTAGCTGAACTTTGATTTGCGTAGCAGTCTAATTTGCGTGACAGGTGATTAGGCCGATTGCCTGACTTGTGAATTGTGAATATTACAGGAACCTTCTGCTGAGATTTGAGTCAGCATTATATTTAGTCACCGAAACTTTATCGTGAATTTACGCACTTCCTGGATAACGTGAGCTAACTTTTGATCAGAAGGGAATTCGAATAGAAGGAACCACCTAGCTCCTCTCATTTTTGTAACAAATGCGACAGAGAAGGGGTTCCAGGAATTTATTTTCGTTTAAATCGGATTGAGATTAACGAAATTAGGGTGCCGCTAAACTGGTATATTTGTACACAGCAATCTGCGTATTACTACTTAACCTGCAACACCATTTTTCACCGTCCCTCGGTCAAGATTCTCATGAATGTACTCTTCGTCAGAATTTCTCAGGCTAAGCCGGGAAATACATTAGAACCTTTGTATGACAAAGTCTACTCCGTGTTAGACACCTGCATTGTCGTTGGCTATTGTTTGACCGTTTTTACAATCCTCCCCATCTTTGTTGTGCTGGCATGGAGGCTTGATGCATTACACGAGACGAGTTAGGTCAAATTTGCTGCAAATTTGACCTAACTCAAGTGAACATCGCTGTATCATCCGACGATGACCTTCCAAAATAATGATCCGATTGCGAAGATGCATAGGTGTTGTGGGAGTAGATTAATCAACGGTTGGCGAGCAATCTTCTGAGTCAAAACCACGCTGAGCCATACTGAGACAATCAAGGTCACACCCTGCAGAAAAGCAGTCACAGCCGGATCAGCGATCGCATAAGGCATTGTTGAACCGCTATAGCCAAATGTCGCCATTGTGACAGGCAGCACGCGTCCGGCTTCATTCAACCCCAATCGAAGATAGTGGGCTAAATTTCCTCCCAGCACTAAGGGCAGATATCCATAAGCGAGTTCGATAAATGGGCGAGGTTTGAGGGTCTGGTTTCCGAGCCGAATTATTCCGTATGCCACCAGGGCGATCGCCGCGGGTATCGCTAGTACCAAGACCGACACTCCCGCATGGGTTGCAAAGGTATCAAGCCCAAGATTCCAGCCAAACTGACGCTCCATTTCGGGCAACCGATGCAATAGCACCACTCCAAACAACAGAAAAAGCAGCGCGACTTCGTGGTAGGTGGGTTTGTGAGTCGTCCACAGCTCGATGCCGGGAGGACGTAGATTCAGCTCAACCGATCGATGCGGACAGGCTTTTAGACAGGTCATACATAACACACAATCCCGGTTTTCTTGAAGCTGAGCAGGGTGAGAATAGATGGGGCATCCGCCCGTTTCCAGCCCTTCGCCCTTTTGAGGTCCACCCTTGTAGCATTGATAGGTCGTGCACGTTGCCGAACAAATGCCTTGCTGTGCCCGCAATTCAATCATAGATAGTTTGGCAAACATGCCATTCATGCCACCGATGGGGCACAGATAGCGACACCAAAAGCGACGCTCAAACAGCAGCGAAAAGATGACAGCTCCAGCTGTTATCAGCAGCAGCAAGCAGCCCGACAAGTAGGCAACGTTTTCCAAATTCCACAGTTCTTCCCAGATGAGAATGAGGGCAAACATGCCAAATAAAAACCAGCCCCCCCATTTCTCAGCTTGCTGTCGGGGCCATGCCTGAAGCTGGCGAGGAAAGACCTTCAACGATAGCGTTTGCGCCAGTTCTCCATAAATCATGAACGGGCAAACAGCACACCAAATACGCCCCAAAAACGGAAAAATAAGCAGTACGACAGGCCACCACCATGCCCAAAACAAATTGAGGGCAATATTAGAATCGCGGGTTTGAGGACCTGCCATCAAAAGAAACACAACGACCGCAAATCCTCCGAGCGTCACCCAGTAATTGATGCGGTCGGGCCACCATGGGCTTCTCAGAAATTGACGCAGCTTGGGATAGGTATTGAGAAGATTCAGCCGAAATCGACGGCTCTTGCTGCTGGCTGACCAAAACACTTCTTCCGTCAAAACGGGCGCGCCATCTGACTGAATCAGGGCCCGTTCAATCAAGCTTTCTAGCTCGGTCAAGTTGCCTGGAAAATCGTAGCCTTGAAGACGACGGATGGCTTCTGGGTCAACGCTGGGCTTGGGTAAACTGCGGGATCGACAGATCAAGCTGATGTAGTACTGCACTTGGGATTCGATATCTGCCTTCCGGACGCGCAAGGGAGGCACTTTGATGACATGCTCTAAAATATCTCGCCGCTCGATTTCGGGCAGGGTGCGCTCTGAGGTGAGAATAATTCTGGCATTTGAGCGATGTAGCGACGGCGGGGGTGACCCTTCCCGGCTAATGGGTGTATATTCGTTTGTATCTAGTAGCTGGAGAAGTTTATCCTTCAGTCCTTCTGGAAAGTCTTGGACATTATTTAGCATCAGCGTGCCGTCGCCTAGCCATTCTAAAAGTCCGGGTTTCCCGCCTGCCCGACCAAACAATTCAACGCCGCTTTCCTGAATGGTTTCGCAGTTGATTTTGATGAGGGGCTGATGGCGATCGCTCGAACCAAAATGGATCAGCGAGGCGGCATTATCCTTGCCTAACCCCGGCTCACCAAAGATCAGAACAGGCTTGCGATCATCAGATGCTTTGCGAATTTCTTGTCGCAGCCGCGTGGCATAGCGGCTTGCTCCGATGATGCCTCGTTTTACCTTGGGGACAATGTACGGACGCAGAGCCGTTTGTCGTTCTTGCTCAAAGGCAAGTTGAGACGACACCTCTTCTAACTCGGCGGCCAACTGCTTAGTGAGGGTGCGGCCAATTTCAGGAAATTGCTCCACAATGACCGCAAATGCATCGCGAGGAATGGTCCATAATTCGCACTCGGATAGCGTGATCACCGTGTGTTCGGCAGGCTGATCGAGCAGCAGCTCTCGCAGATACAGCACTGATCCTGGTAAAAGACTCGTTGCCCTCGCTGCACTCGTGGGGCTGGTTCGATAGCGTTCGAGTCGCCCGGTCTTTAAGAAATATACGGCAGACGGTGCGGTGTCTTCCAAAACCAGCCGTCGATTTTTTTCGACCAACTCGTCTTGAATGGCCGTGGCGATCGCCTCTAATGCGTCATGAGAGAGTGCCGATAAGGGGGTATTGGCTTTCAGCCATTCAATTCGTTCAGTAATCTGCATGAAAATTCCTTGGGGAGTCGATATCTCAGACGATTCCCACTACCTTTAGGCTATGATGTCTCACGCAGATTGAGGGTTAAATTTATTAAATTCGGTTAGTGAAAGACATTATTCGTCCAAAATTCGGACACCGACGACCGTTGTATTAAAGCGATATGTCAACCCTTCAAGCTCGATGATGTTGCCGATTTTAACCTTGTTATTTCCGAATACAGGCCCATCATTCACAATCTCAGCTTGACCGGCCAAGGTGACGACCATATCAAGCGTGAAGCCAAGCTCGGGGCGCGGGTCAGGCAGTGCTTTGAGAGAACCGTCGGGCTGGGGAGTGGCAACCGTGCGCGGCAGTTCTTCGACGCGGGTTACATCCACCCGACCGTATGACTGGTTGCGGATAATGATTTCGGTTTTGCCTTCATCCCGCATCGAATCCATCAAGCCTTGGGGATCGCTGACGGTCAAGCCTCGCACCATCACATCGACTTCCACAGGCTGAGTCGTCGCGCCAATTTGGGCAACTGACCCGGAGTTGCCTGGAACGAAAAATACGCCTGCAATGACCAGTAGTACGATGATCACAGCACCGATATCGACGATGCTGATTTTGCCGAAAAGACGACCTTTGGAATCCAGAATGGGCATAATTCAATGTTTGATATTCGGAGATTCTAATTATCGCGTAAGACCGACGCGATTGGGGGCATAACCTAAAGCGTTCTATTTGAAGCGTTCAATCAGACATTGAGCGATGCGTTGGGCGGCTCCGGGATTGCCCATGCGACGGCGACCGTTTTGGGCGATGAGCTGAAGCCGATCGGGGTCTTGCATGAGGGACGCGATCGCCTGAGTGACCCGTTGCGGTGTGGCTGCCAAGATCACCGACGGACCGAGCAATCGGGTTTGCGCTTCGGCAAAGGCAGGCGTAAACTGGGGTCCTTTCCCTGGCATGATAATGGCAGGTTTGCCAAGCCCGACAAACTGTTCGGTGGCGGTGCCTGCCATGGCGATCGCAAAGTCGGCTTGGTGTAAGCACCTGGCAAAGGCAGACTGAGTTAATTGAATAGCAGCATTGCCCTGCACCCATGTGGTCGTTGTAGATGAATTTAAGCGTCGCCAACCTTGCGTTTCGAGGGCGCGATAAAAAGAATGGAGGTCGAGTGTTGGGGCGATCGCCGCCAGATATAACACTTGCTGGTTGGGAAATGCTGGTTTCATCGGCTTTAGAGCCGCAATCATTTGCTGCCAGTTTTCATAGGCTTCGGGCGATCGCGACCCCGGCAACAGCGCGATGGTTAATGGAGGTTCGTTACTCTCTGGATCAAGATGCGGATGGAGCAGGCGATCGCCTTTGGAAGGAAGCCCGTCCATCATGGGGTTGCCCATGTCAAATGCCGGAATTTTCCAGCGCTTGAGAATGTCAACGGTCAATGTGTCTCTAGGGAAGACAGCCGTGCAGCGATCGCGGCTCATCAGCCAGCGTTCCCACGGCAGATAAACCGACCCCGACCAGCTTTCAAGCCGCTCAAACCACGATTGACGGGGCAGCATACCTTGCTCATCGCGAAGATAGTATTCAGATTTGGCAGTGCCCACAAATGCGTAGGGTGCGCCGCTCAACCAGGCAATGATCAAGGGCACAATATCACCGACGGCTAAAATTTGCCCGCCCGATTTTGCCCACGCTCGCGCCACCCGAATTTGAGTCAGCGTGAGCTGCACCAACCCGCCTTGAACATCTCTGACGAGCTGCCGCCCATCCATGTAGACGAAGCCCCCCGATGGCATCGATTTGACAGGTCCGACGACGGGAATATCGTGTTGTCGATAGGCCGTTCCTTCTCCGACGAGGGGCAACGCTGCAAGTTTAGGATGGCTCGGATGCTGCTGAAGCGCTTGCAAAATTCGCAGGGCGATCGCATCTTCTCCATGACCATTACTGAGGCAGAGCAATTTCATTCGTTAACATTGAATCCCAACAAATGCAATTGATTATTGTCCCGATTCAATACGTAACTTGCTTTTTCCTTTTTAATGTATTTTTCCTGTATAGCTTTCTTTAACCAAAGCCTTACTTGTCCCACTCCAACGTCCAGTAGTTCAGCGACTTCTTTGTCTCCTTTTGGCTCATCTAAGTGATGTAGCAGCAAAGGCAGGATCGCTTCATAGGCGTCTTTTGGTATTTTCTTTGGTTGTTCTTTTTCTTGATAATTAACACTATTTGATTGAATTTCTGGTTGGTTTATTTCGTTTAAGTTTAGTTGTTTTGAAGCATTTTTTTGAGTTTTATTTCTATGAAATTGGTTAGCTTCTTCTAATAAGCAGAATATACTACGATTCCAAGGTTCAAGCGGAAAAGGTATAGCGCCTAGCTCGACCAATTGACGATTTCCCTGTGACACATCTCCTTCTAATCGAACCCAGACAGGGATGTGGCTTTCTTTATTTAATTCTTCTTTAGCTCCAGCCCAAGTTCCACCTTTCTCATGAGAAGAATTTACTACTAAAGCATGATCAGCTAAGGCATAAACGTGCTTATTTCGATTCATCGCATTTCCAACATTAAATCCGGCAGCGGGATCATAGGGAGACACTAAAGCCACTCGCCCTTGACGAATCCCTTTACGATACTTCATTGACATGGCTGCTTTAATCAAGCTATCTGCCAAGACCCCTATTGATGTTCCTCCAGCATTAATAGACGCTAGCATAGCAGTTTGGTCAACACCTCTTGCTCCGCCTGATACGATTTGGATACTTTGTTCAGCACACTTTTCAGCTATTCGTTGGGTATATCCAAGACCCTCATCATCAATGTCACGGGAACCAACAACGGCTACCCCCCCTTCTGAGAGTAAAGCCGGATTTCCTACTCCATATAGAATTGGAGGAGATAAGTGCTTTAGTTTGCGCTTAAGTCGCTGTGGATAAGCCTCATCACTGCGACTTAAGATCCATAACCCCTTACTCGTCCAGTTCTCAACAGCAACCGCGAGCATCGCCCCTCGCTCTAACAGATGAACTATTCTTTGTGGACTAAGGCTTTCATTAACTTCATCTAAAACCCAGTTTTTTCCATCTATAGCGAGTAAATCAGCAGGGCGTAGCTTTTGTTGTTGTAGCTTTTGTGCCAGAGCATTGTACTCACTCAGGCTTAAAGGCATCGGCTCAGCTTGGCGCGACTGACCAAATCCTGCGCATAGAAGCAGAATAGCCTGTGTGTCAGGTTGTAATACGTGCGTCAATACTGCCATCTATCCTCCCTGACCAAGCGAGTTGAGGGCTAGAGCCAATGGAAATACTTTACCACTGCCTGACTGACGTAACAAAGCAGCGACAACTGTGAACGTCCAGCGAGAATCCACCATATCATCAATCAAGAAAACAGAGCCTGCCATGCCTTCCCAACTAGTAACCTCAAACACGCCATCTAAGTTCTGAGCCAGTTGGGAGCTATTTCGCATTTCTTTTTGTGGACGGTTTTGACTTATTTTCCTGACACAGGCAACAAAAGGGAGATTTAATTTACGAGCTAAACGTTCTGAGAAGTTAGGAACTAGTGTGGGGCGAGTGAGCGAAGGGACACAAGTTACCCACTTTGGAAAGGGATCGGGCTGCCAATGTTGAATCAATTCATATACTGCATCTACCAGCGCATCACTAAAATAATTATGTTGATATTTGCCTTGCTTGACTAGGCTTCCCCAACCCGCGTCTCCCCAAGTTGATAATGCACGACCAGTCTCAGCTCTGCAATCCTGGCTAATTCTGGAATTCCCCCTCCAACCGTAAGACAATAGACCACCGGATGCCCATTGCTTTCTTGGCTCGATCTCGTGGTCACTTCTACGCAAAAAAGATACAGCATCTTGGGCTTTTTCTAGAGAGTAGGCTTCTGGAATAAGAGCTTGGGCTAAGCACACGGAACAGCGTCCACATGCTGTTGCAGTATCATCATCCAATTCTCCTGCCAGAAACATCATCAGGCAACTGCGTGTATTGATGTAATCTAACATCCGCGCTTGTTCACGTTTTCTGATTTCAGTAAGCTGAGCGGCCTTATCCTGGTTCACTTCATAGTTAATGGGGGTAGAATTCCAGCGACTTTTGATTTTTGCCACTGGAGAAGGTGCTTCAACGGATAGTATCTTTAAGACTTTGTCAATTTGTCCCCTGGAAAGATTTAATTTTTCTTCTAGTTGCGGAACTGATAAGCCATCCTCTTCTTGATCAAGAGTAGTTAAAATCTCTTGAATATGGCTCTCTGGAGGAAAAGCTGATTCAATAAAATAATTTGTGATTTCTTGATCTTCATCACCACTGAGCAATATGCCATACGCTTGAGATACAGCTCTTCCTGCACGTCCTACTTGTTGGTAGTAGTGAACGACTGAGCCTGGACGCTGATAGTGAATTACAAAGCCTAGGTCAGGTTTATCAAAACCCATGCCCAAAGCAGAAGTCGCCACTAACGCTTTGATTTCATTATTTAGCAGCCGCTGCTCTAAAATTTCACGTTGTTCGTTGGGCAATTGACCGGAGTAGGTTTCGGCATCAATTCTTTGTGTTCTCAACCACTCTGCAACCTGTTCTGAATCTCGAATCGTCAGAGTATAAATGATTCCACTTCCTGGCAACCTCGGCAGGTGTTCGGCTAACCATGCTAACCTAGCTTCTTGACGTGGTAAAGATATATTTTGCAGGCAGAGGCTTTGCCTAGTCAACGTTCCTCTAACTATATTCAGATTTGAACCAAGCTGGGCAAAAATATCATCTATGACACGATTATTTGCTGTTGCTGTTGTTGCAAGCACAGAAATGGTTGTAGGAAGTGCTTGCAGGATGCGTACTATTCGTCGGTAGTCGGGACGAAAGTCATGTCCCCAATCAGAAATACAATGTGCTTCGTCAACTACAAAAAATCCAATTCGAGCAGATAGCGACAACAAAACTTGTTCCCTGAAATCTTCGTTTGCTAAACGCTCTGGCGAGACAAGAAGTATATCAATCTGATTAGATAGCAATTGATCTTGGACGATCTGCCATTCTTCTTGATTACTTGAATTAATAGTTGCAGCTTGAAGTCCAATGCGTTCAGCAGCAGCAATCTGATTTCTCATTAAAGCTAGCAGGGGTGATATCAAGAAAGTGGGCCCCATTCCCCGATTGCGTAAGAGACGCGTAGTCAAGAAATATACTAGACTTTTTCCCCATCCAGTTCGTTGCACCATTAACAAGCGTGTCCCTGGATTCAACAATTGTTCAATTGCTTCCCATTGCCCATCGCGAAATGTAGCTGATGGATTATCCAGTGCAGTACGGAGTAGCTGTAAGGCAGTATCTTGCAAATCAGCAGTATCTTGCAAATCAGACATTTTTTCTACTGCATTTGAGATCACATTTTCTTAGCTAATCCACGTTATGAGCGCATAGGGCAAGTTGATACTTTAGAGTGGTTTCAAAGGCGCTTGGGAATCATTGTTTTCCAGAAATCTGCTGGAATTTGGAAAAGCAGAGGAATTATCAGGATGCCTAACAATCTAATCTACTGCCTCATCTACTGGCTCCGGGGTATCAGTATCCTCAGACGACGAATCCGTTTCGTCTAACGTCGTGTCAATTTTATCCTCTGATTCGCCCATAATTTCCCGGACTCGCTCTCGAATCTCAAGATGGCGCTCGATGCCCTCAAACGCATAGCGATCGTATCCATTTTGCTCAATTAAGGTTTCAAGATTGCGAATTCGCTCAGGCGTATCTGGATGAGTGGAAAGGGGTTCAAACGTGGAGCCGCCATTTTCTTCGTATAGGGTTTGCGTGAGCCGCAGCAAGCCATCGGCAGCATAGCGAGAATTGGCTAAGATCTGAGTGCCCAGCGCGTCTGCTTGACGTTCCATCCCTCGGCTGTAGCGCAACACCGCGAGGTTGGCTGCAAAGCCGCCGTAGGGAATAAACTGCAACACGTTCGCCGTGAGGTTGCCCCCGGTCATTAACTGAAAACCATGAGACAGCACTGCATGAGAAATTTCGTGAGCCAGTAGACCTGCCAATTCTGCGCCGGTTTCGGTTTCAAGAATCGCGCCTGCATTGATAAAAATTTTTCCCCCTGGCAGGGCGAAGGCGTTGAGGTCTTCATCTTCTACCACATAAAACTGATAGTTAAATTCATCCCGACCAGCCAGTTGGGCGATTTCGTTGCCGATATCTCTGACATAGGACACTACTTCCTCGTCGCGAATCATATCGAGTTCTCGAATGGCGCGATTGGCAATGCTTTCACCGATGGCTGTCTCGCCTCGCGCCATTGCGATAGTGGTTTCGAGGGCAGCCAGCGGTCCAAATGGATTACCCGTTAGCACAAATCCAGCCGCACCCGCCAACACGTTGCCCACCGTTCGCCGAATCAGGCGACCCCTCATTCGTGACTGAAACCGATTTTCATATTCGTCAGCCCGTGCTGTGAAGTCTGCTGCTTGAGGAGCGTCGGCATTGAGCAGGGCATACTGGCGAGCCGCGATCGCCGCTTCTAGCCACTGCTCATTGGCTGCCAAAAGTTCGACTCGCGCCTGCACCACTTGAGGCTCGTCGGGGTATAGGCTAGCGGCTCGTTCGAGGGTTGCCAGAGCTTCCTCTGGGCGATCGCTCTCCATCATGTATTGGGCATAGGCGATCTGCCCTGGAATAAATTCGGGATATTCGCTGCTGAGCAGTTCTAACGGCACTTCGATGCGTGTTTCCAGTCCTGTCTCCATGCCCCGCTGAACTTCGCGCCAATAGACTTGCCCTGCTGGAGCGAGCTGTTCGGGGTCGGTAATCGGCTGAGGGCGTTCATCTGTATTTGTGGCCTCAACGTCGTCATCCGGCGCTTTTGCCTGCCGATAGAGCTGATCTGCCTCGGCGAATGATCCTTGTAAAAACAGGCGATCGCCCTCAATCAGTAAGGTTTGAAATTCAAGGTCGTCAGCTTCGTCGCTGTCAGCGGTTGTCGCGTCATCTTGTTCGTCGCCAGCGTCTCCGAGTTCATCCTCGGTTTCGCCTAGATCCTCATCGATCTCGTCGGCTTCGTCTAGGTCGCTATCGAGTTCCCCAAGTGAGTCGTCGATATCGTCTTCGAGGTCAGACTCATCGATTGGATCATCGATGCCTTCAAATTCGTCGTCAACCCCGTCGAGGCGATCGCTCTCAATGTCGTCTAGCTCATCGTCCAGATCGTCCAGATCGCCTTGGATATCGTCCTCGACATCCGCCAGATCGCTAACCTCGATGGGAACGTCAGGCAGGCTATGAACCTCAGCAAGCTGAGTTCCGCTGTCAATGCTGAATTCAGGTGAGGCATTGACCGATTCGATAGAATCTACCCTTAAAGGCGTATCGTCAGACGAAATTAGATCCGATAAGCCCCAATCCGATGAAATCAGAACCGAACTCACTCCTTGAGGATCTGCTGCCTGAACTGATTTAGCTGGATAATTGGAATCGGCAGACTCCGCCAACGAGGGCGCTGCTGGCGTTGCAGATACGGGTAACCACAGCAGACTCAGCGGGATTGCTCCGCCCCATGCCATCAAGAGCGATCGCCAGAGGAATGTCATGATGCGCGTCTCCAGACGTTGCTACTCGTTAATAAGTCGAGAACAATTTATCAGTTGTTCCTATCATAGATGAATATAGGATAGCGAACCCGGCCGGTGAACCATGAACAAATCAAGCACAAGCTATTTACTCTGGTTAGGAATTTTGTTTGGCATCGGAGGGCTGCATCGGTTCTATAACGGTAAGATCGGCAGCGGACTTTTTTGGCTATTCACGTGGGGATGCTTTGGAATTGGTCAACTCATCGATTTGATTCTGATTCCAGAGATGGTCGAAGACTACAACACTCGTCGGCTAATGCGACTGGGCGTTTCTCCCTATGGGATGATGATCGATCCGCGTATTTTGACCACGGCGATCGCCAACCCGAGTGAGCCGTCACTTCAGACCGATGCACCATCGCCCCCCAACATTACGCCTGAACAGCTCATGATTAAGCTGCTGCGTGCAGCTCAGGCACGCGGCGGCAAATTATCAGTCACTCAAGGCGTACTCGACACCGAATGCGGCTTTGCCGAAGTCGAGCAAACCCTGAAAGACATGATTAAAAGCGGATACGTCACGGCTCATAACGACCCAAACACCGGGGTTGTCATGTATGACTTTTTAGAACTTTGATGGAGACTGTAGCTCAGTTACGCACCAGCCACTTTTGGCTGTTGAGCCGCTGGACGACATAAAACACCATTAAGTCTAGATTGACGCGCCGTTCATCAATCATGAATGACTCTAAAGTTGTTGGCTTTGACCCATCATCGGCGATCGCAATAAATTTAGAGGCCTTGATGTCGTCTTTTTGGAACGCCAGGATAAATTGCCGCTTGCCGCCGTCCCAATGACCAATAACCTGCGGATAGCTTGAGCCATCATCAATCCAGGCGATTGGCAGCCGCTGGGTTTCAAATTTCAGGTCTAGATCATCAATTCCTTGATCCGCTAGTGCTTTTTTCACTTCGGGCAAGAAATGTTCGGTGATGAATTCTGGAAACGGCTTGTCTTCTGGCTCAGGCGGCTTTTCCTTCTTTTTGTTCCCGGCTTCTTTTTTGTTATTTTCTTCTGCCATTGCTTCGGTAACTCTCGACGCTGAGGATACAGACGGCTCATCAATTGATGAGCCGATTAAGAATACTGTGTCTATGGTAAAGGGTCATTCTGCCTAAGAACAGACCTAGCTGGCAAACTTGTTCTAGAAATTCCAATGGGTTTGATAAGCATTAGTCGCAATTTCAGCGAATTGCCGATGCAGGACGCGATCGCATCCATTTTGCGTGGGCAGGCAGCCTCACCGCCGGACAGCCCCACTACTATCGCCTCCACGGCCCTGTGTTGCTGATCGAGTACGACAACACTCAAAACAATGCAAAACAATGCCAACCACATCCACACCGTCATGCGCGACCCAACCGACGACTTCGGAGACGACATGCTCGAAGCCCATTATGAGCAAAGCAGTCATCACGCCCGTAGCTGATAGCTAAACCCCAGAAACCGCCTCCTTAATCGGCTCCAGCAACCCCAACGGCAGCCGAAACTGGTTAATCGAATTGCAGGGGCGATCGCCATCCGTAGCGCTCGGGCCATGGTAGTCACTGCCGCCCGTTTTAAGTAAGCCATAGTGAGCACACCACTCGCTCAGCCGCACAATTTGAGACGGGCTGTGGTTGGGATGGTAGACCTCTATGCCCATCACGCCTGCTTCGACCATTTCCGATAATACGTCCTCGACTGCTCCTCCACGAAACAGGTAGGGATGCGCCCAAACGGGGATTGCACCAGCCGATCGCAGCAGGTCAATCCCCTCTGTGATAGAAAATTTCTCGTAGTGAACATAGGCGGGTTTGTCGTCGCCAAGGAACCGCTCGAAGGCTTCCTGTGATGTTTTTACATAGCCTGCTCGCACTAGTGCGGCGGCGACATGAGGTCGTCCGGGAGCCATATTGCTGGTGAGTTGGGGTAACTCAATGGGGTAGCCCATCTTGGTAAGCTTGGCAACCATGTGCTGGGCGCGTCGTTTGCGTCCTGCTAGGCGTTCAGACAAGGGCGGATTGAGCAAATCTCGATTTGGATAAAACCCCAAAATATGAAGCGATCGCCCATTGTGTATGGTACTGAGTTCTAACCCCGGCACAATCTCGATGTCATACTCTGCGGCAGCGGCGATCGCTTCATCCCAACCTGCGATCGTGTCATGGTCTGTGATGGCTAATGCTCGCACTCCGGCTTGCGCCGCGACGCTGATCAATGCGCGAGGCGGAAGCGTGCCATCAGAATATGTGGTGTGGCAGTGAAGTTCTAACATCCGCTTCTAACTAAAGTTTTGTGAATAAAACGGGCTGTTGAGGCTCGAATCTCTATGCCGTCATCATACCAATCACCCAATTTGGCGCGAATTTGGTATCACTGTGAGCAATTTAAGGTGCAATCCTGCTAAAAACCTTACCAAAAGCCGAAAATAACTCCCAACCTTTTGATCGTCTGCCCTATAATGCGTCTGAGTCTTTCAGATAACCCCCATGAACAAAAGCGAACTTGTTGCGGCGATCGCCGCAAAATCTCAAACCACCCAAAAGGCAGCAGATTCGGTTCTCACAGCAACTCTAGAAGCCATTATGGATGCTGTGAGCAACGGAGACAAAGTAACGTTAGTTGGTTTTGGCACCTTCGAGGCTCGCAAGCGGCAAGCTCGCGAAGGTAGAAATCCCAGCACTGGAGAGCCAATTCATATCCCTGAAACAACCGTCCCAGCATTTAGTGCTGGAAAAATGTTTAAGGAAAAAGTTGCCTCCAAATAACGCGGGTCTAGCCATAACCGAGCTGATCTGATTCCTACCCCTGCTGAGTCCGCGAGCCATTGCTGGACTCCTTTGTGGCCTGGAAACATATACGACGCTCTACCGAATTCTCTATTCGCTGTTAAGCAAAGCTTGCATGATTCAGTCACCCTGAACGAATAGCAACGATTTAGGAGGATGATATTACTAACTTTCTGGCTATGTGGTCACACAAAGCAGATAGGATGCTATGGCAACAAACAGGCATCAACACATTGGAATAGGGGTTTGTAATAGGGGCGTTTAGTCAAACGCCCCATGCAGAAGGCAGATCACACCTCTAAGTAATGTGCTAAGCGAGTAACGTGCTTAATGGCATGCCTGCCGAAAGAGGCTAGAAATTTATTAATGCCTCTCCTGGGTTTGCAGCTATTGAGCAGCCGATCGTGAATCCTCAAGCCAGCTGTCAAACTGGTCCTGATTTTCAGAAATCCATTCTTCAGCGTGACGGCGGATATCTTCAGGTGTATCTTCTCCATCGCGCATCAGTTGATTTTGAGCATTAATATCTTCGATTGGAATGGTCACTAGCTCAAAAAGACGATTTGCCGCAGGATTGTCAGCGATAAACTGATCGTTTGTCAAAATACGAATTTGGTCGACTGCGAATCCGAGATTTTTACCGTCAACAGTCGTCGCCTCTTCAGAAACATCACCTTGTTCTTTAGGAAGGTCAGTATACGGCACTTCGAGCCACTGGACATCTTCGCCAGGTGCGAGCACGCTGCTCACCCAGAGCGGTGTCCAAGTGTAGTAGAGAACCGGTTCACCCTGCTCGTAGCGAGTAATCGTATCCGCCATCAGGGCAAAATACTGTCCTTGGTCATGCTGGACGGTATCTTGCAGATTATAGGCATCAAGGTGGTGTTCAATCACCAACTCGCATCCCCATCCAGGGTTGCAGCCTGTCAGATTCGCTTGCCCATCTCCATCCGTGTCAAACAGCTCTGCAATCTTTGGATCTTGAAGCTGCTCAAGCGTGGTGATGTCGTATTCTTCGGCGGTTGCTTGGTCAATAGAATAGCCTTGCAAAGCGTCTGCCACAATCACGCCTTTGCGTTCAAGCTGCTCATCGCCGCCACTATTCTCAAAAAAGTCGTTGTGCAACTGCTCCCAATGCACTGCCGTGTAGTCAATACCGCCATTTGCCAAATCAACGTGCATGGTAGCATATTCAATTTCTTTACCGTCTTCAACGGTGTAACCAAGCTGTTCTAACCCAATGTTTACAATTTCCGTTTGAAACATCTCTTCCAACACGCTGAAGGCTGGAGTAACGGTGACTCCTTCACCGGGCATAGCTTGAGCTGTTTGTTCGCCTTCGGCCTCAGGAGCAGTAGCTTCGGGGGTAGGCGATCCGCAGGCAGCAAGCCCTGCTAGACCAAGCGTTAGAGCCGTTACAGAAGCAAAGTGTTTAACTTTAAATGCTTTGAGTGTCATGATAGTTCGTTCCATGTCGTTAATCCGTCAATTTTTTGATACGTCGATTTAAAGCACCGTTTGATGAACTCAGATTCCGGATTCACCGTATTAGCACTCAAACTTATTGAGTAGCAGCAGACCTCCGAGATTTACGCCATTGCATCAATAATCCGAGCGGTCCGCGTTCGTCCCAGGCAGGTCGTTCTTGGGGCGGTTTGCCAATCGCGTGGGTAATGCGATCCAGCACGATCGCCATTAATACGATGCCGATTCCGCCAACAGCTGCCAACCCGACATCGAGCCGCCCGATGCCTCGATTTACCATTTGCCCCAACCCCTCGACCGCAATTAGCGAGGCAATCACCACCATCGACAGCGCCAGCATAATCGACTGATTAACCCCCGCTAAAATTGTGGGCATTGCCAGAGGGACTTGCGCTTCTAATAACACCTGGCGAGGCGTTGAGCCAAACGCCAAAGCGGCCTCGACCACCTCGCCTGATACCTGTCGAATCCCGATGTTAGTCAGACGAATTAAGGGAGGAACCGCAAAGATAAATGTCACGATGACGCCCGGAACTTTTCCCGTTCCGAATAGCATCACCACCGGAACGAGATAGACAAAGGCGGGCAGCGTTTGCATCGCATCCAGCAGGGGGCGAATAATTTGCTCAAATCGCTGACTACGAGCAGCCCAAATGCCCAGTGGAATCCCAACGATGGTGCAAAGAACTACAGCTGTGATGACCAGCGCCAGCGTAATCATCGATTCGCGCCACGCGCCCATCAGCCCTGTGATAAACATGGCGACCACGCTAAAAACAGCGATTCTTCGACTTGCAAGTTGCCAGGCAATTAGCCCCAAGACAATGAGAAACACAATCGGTGGAATCGCTAAAAAGAAATCTTCGATCCCCTGAAGGATTTGGGCGATAGGCCAGCGGATTAGTTGAAAGATCCAGCGAAAGTTATCGACAATCCAGCGGACGGCGGTTTCAATCCAAGTGCCGATCGGAATCAGCTCAACTGACTCGCCACCCAAAAACCAGGCGGTAAAGTTTGAAATCCAGGCATCCATAGCATCACCCTAACGTACTTGAATCTAGAGTCTTAAATTTAAAGTGAGAGCAACACCTGCTCATTCCATACGGGTTGGAACGCACCAACACATCAGACCTATACCGCAATCTGGGGCTGGGGCTGAACCGGGGGCGTTTCGTTAGCGGGCCGACTAAGGCGACCAATGCTGGCAAAGATATCGGACTGTTCCACGACGCCCTTAAACGTGCCGTCGTGCCCAACAACCGCAAGCGGAATGCCCATCTGACAGAGATGAAAGATTTCTTCTAGGCTTGTTGTCGCGTCAACCTTGGGAAAATCAGTTTGCATGACGCGAGTGACATCATCTTCACCCTGCTCAATCGCCTTGTGGAGACGGGATTCATCAATGAGCCCAACGGGTTTACCGAGCCGATCAACGACGTAAATTTTTTCTCGCTGATGAACTCGGATCTGCTCTAATGCAGCTTTGACCGAATCACGCCCCAAAATAATGGGCACCGTTTTGCGAGTGATCGACCCTGTTTTAAGCACCTGTGCCCGATTGACATCTTGAGTAAAGGCGCGAATGTAATCGTCGGCAGGATGAGTAATCAGCTCTTCTGGAGTCCCAATCTGGACGACATATCCGTCTTTCATGATGGCAACGCGATCGCCAATTTTGAGGGCTTCTTGAATGTCGTGACTAATAAACACAATCGTTTTTTTAAGCTCATTTTGCAGACGAATCAGTTCATCTTGCATTCCTCGCCGAATCAGCGGGTCGAGTGCTCCAAAGGCTTCATCCATCAACAAGATGGGGGCATCGGTCGCCAAAGCGCGGGCTAACCCCACCCGCTGCTGCATCCCCCCACTTAAGGAAGACGGCGTGTAGTCTGCCCATTTCCGCAGTCCTACGACTTCGAGCGTATTGAGAGCTTTCTCGCGACGCTCGTCTTGAGGAACGCCCTGCACCTTGAGCCCATACCCGACATTTTCAGCGACTGATTTGTGAGGAAATAGCCCAAATCCCTGAAACACCATTGCGATCTTTGAGCGCCGAATTTCCCGCAGTCGCGCCTCGGAGACGTGGGCAATGTCTTCATCGTCGACAAAGACATGCCCGCTTGTCGGCTTAATCAAGCGATTGATGCACCGCGCCAGCGTAGACTTGCCCGAACCAGACAATCCCATGATCACGAATAGTTCGCCTTCATTCACTGAAAAAGAGACATCGGCAACCCCTAACACATGTCCGGTTTCTTGGAGAATAGTGTCTCGTGCTTTGCCTTCACGAAATAGCGTCAGCGCTTGACGTGGATGATTTCCGTAGATTTTGACGAGATTTTCAATTCGAATCTTGGGTTGCGGGTCGGGCATTTGAAGCTCCAGACAATGGTCAACGACATTCTCTCCACTGCAACGAGAATGCGATCGCCAAAACAGCAGTCAATTGAGGGAATTTTTATTTCAGTTGAGCGCTCACGCAATGACTATAAAAATAAAGCTCAACAGATCGGGCAAAATCTATAACCCAACGAGGCAATCAAACACCTAGAGAAATCGAAAGAATTGAAATCATTGATTAAAATAACAACGTGTCGTCTCAATCCGATGTTTCGATCAGCAATATTGAAGCTTCTATATGCGATTTTGGGCACTCAAAATCATAGGCGATCGCATGAGAACGCATCCTCGACGCATCGGGATGCTCTATCTCCATGCACCAATCTTACCGTAGTTTCTATCGTTAAGTATAGGACTTGAGGATGAGCGTGTTTTTCCAAATTGGCAATTCCCTGTCATAGCCGTAATTCAAACTTGTAATAACAACTTCAAAAATGTCTATTTCTTAATATTTGATCGTCGTTTGAACCCCTCATCTCAATTCTCAAACGCGTGCCTCATTACCCGGCTTTTTCTGAATAAACAGTCGACCGATCAAATACACCAGAGTGCTGGCAATCATGCCGGGTAACACTTCGTAGATGTCTCCAGAAAGATGCAGCCCAACTCGCCATATCAGGGCAGTGGCAATACCCACCATCATCATGGCGATCGCCACTTTGGGATTCACAGGTAATTGAAACACGCGAACCACCATCAAGGGGCCTAGACTAGCAGCCAACGCCGCCCACGAAAATGTCACTAACACAAACACATTGTCGGTGCTCAGGAGCGCAATCACGAGAATGATCGCTGCTGTTGCTAGCGTCCCTAGTTTGGCAAGCATATATGACTTTGACGCTTGCGGAAAAATGTCTTGGGTCAGCGCGGCAGAGCACGACAAAAGCTGCGCGTCTGCGGTTGAAATCGTAGCAGAAAACAGACCCACCAGCACTAACCCCACCAGCACAGCAGGCAACAAGGTTGCGGCAAGCTCTGGTAATGCTAGCTCAACATCTCCCCCAACTCCGAGTTCGGGCAGCAACACTCTAGAGGTCAGCCCCACAATCGTTGCAGCAATTGAGAATAGAGCGTTAAACAGGACGTAGATATTTCGAGCATCGCCCACCCGTTCGGCGGATTCGATTGCCATGGCTCTGACCATGATGTGCGGCTGACCCACGACTCCAAATCCGGCGATCGTCCACGCCATCACAAACGGCACGAAGCCGAACTTCAGATCAGGTGGAAACAGCCCAGTCAGAGACGGGTCGATGGCATTAAGCTGACTCCATAGTTCACTCATTCCGCCACTAGAAACAATGGCAACGACCGACAGTAAGAGCATGGAGCCCATCATCAAAATCGACTGTATCGAGCCAACCCAAATCGATGCGCGAATTCCTCCAGAGACGCAGTAAATCGTGACAATCACCGCGCCAAAAATAACGCCAATTGACGAATCCCAGTCAAATAACACCGTCAGTGCTTTGCTTCCTGCTTGTAACTGTGCAGCTGCGTAGGAGCCTAAGAAAGACAGCGTGACTAACGCAGCCGTGATTGTGATCCAGCGTCCGCCCTGCATTTTTTGCCCAAGGAAGGCTGGAATTGTTTCAGAGTCAGTCTCTTCTGAGACTTCTCGCAACCGACGATGGACGGACAACCAAGCAATACCATCTCCGATGATGTAACCAATCGTTAACCAGATGGCAGACAGCCCAATTTGATAGGTAAACCCAATCAAGCCGATAAACATAAAGCCGCTATTTCCGGTTGCAACGGCAGATAGAGCGGTTAACCCCGGACCGACCCCTCGACTCGCAAGTAAGTAGTCTTGCGTAGTACTTTCTTTTCGAGTGCCAGAATAGATACCAACTCCGACGAATAATGCGATGAATGTTAAGAACGTAATCGAAATGGATACTTGATCGGTCATGCCATAGGCTCCGCTAGCACGCTGTCTGTGAGGCGCTTTATATTTCTTCATGGTATCAGGTGATACTACCGTTCCGTTAGGAGCGGCTCTCACCGCCATGATGTCGGCGGAAGACGGAAGGGAATACGGAAGGCGGAGGGCGGAGGACGGAGGGCGGAAGAGGGAAGGCGGAGGACGGAAGGCGGAAGAGGGAGGGCGGAAGGCGGAAGACGGAAGAAGGAAGTAGGGTGCTGTTGCGCCAGCGCATCGCACCATTACGACGGAAGACTAGATGCCGAAAAGGATAGTGAATTATTCTCGGATTAGGTGGTTGAGAGATGCTTCCATAATCTCGGTGGTCTGACCAAACACGCTGAATGCTAGGGCTTCTCGGTAAATGCGCTGGGCCGGATGATGGCGATAGTTTGCGGCTCCTCTCGACACAATTACAGCCGCATGGGCGCAACGCCCCGCCATGTCAACTGACCATCCTCTCAGTCGCAGGCGATCGCCCTCTAGAGTGGCCTTCTCCTGATCGTACGGTGCGGCTAGGTATCCTCCGCAGTGAGCTTGATAGATGGCATCTCGACAGTGCAGCAGTTCACGATTAAGCGCCTCCCATGCAGACTGGATAAATTCTGACGACGATAGCTGATAGGCTCGCTCCACGACATCTAGCCCAGCCCTCGCGCAGCCTAAAGCAAAAAAGCTGTGATTGAGAATGCCCTGGCGATCGCTTTTTTGAATCCAATCGGTGGGTTTAATAAATACGACCTGCGATTCGGGCAAGACCCAGTTGGTCAGCCGTGCTTTCACTGTGTTGGTGGACTCCATTGCAGCCAGAGGCATCGGTTTGCTAAAGGCGATCTCTCCTCCATCATCTTGTGTCGCATCTTGAAACGGTACGATGCCAAAAAGAGCGCGCCCATCCGGTAAGATCGCTCCTAAAATAAATGCTTGAAACATGCCAAACCCAGTCACCCAGGGCACTTCGCCACTAATCTGATAGCCGCTCTCAACGGGCACTGCCCGCACTGGAGGCGTGCCGCTCCGCCGTAACTGGGAAAATCCAACGCCGAGTAGGGGCTGTCCTTGACTGGCACGCGGAAGATACGCCTGTTTCAAGGGCTCGTTCGCACTTTGAGCAAGCTTAGCAACGGCACTCTGATGTTGAGTTTGCAGAAATGCGAGTGCGCCGGAATGCCGCGAAACCAGCTCTTGAAATTCATAGAAGGTCTTGGCATCCACGTCTGAACCATGCCATCCTGCCGGAGTTTTTAAGCCGAGCAACGAGCGATCGCCCAACCCCTTCAAGGCATTCAACAAGGCTTGGGGATGGTGATCAATGTCGGTTGCATAGGGCGCAACCGATTCGTGCAGATAAGAGGTCGCTTGAGCTAGCAGTTGAGCCGCAGAATCCATTTGCAGAATCTAATTTCTAGCAACTTGAGTGAGGCGGTTGACTTGATTGACAAACCCTATTCCAGGAGTTTTGTCAGTCAATCAAGTTGGATGACAGTCGTTTTGAGCCTTTTCTTAGTGTATTCAGAATGGCGATCGCCAGCACCCGCATTCAACCCAAATTATTTTGACTGCTGAATAAAAGTGTTTGTTAAGAACAGTATCAGTCGAATTTGATGTGTATGTTTTTGAGGTGTAAATCGGCTCCGCTCTTGATTGAGTTGCCGTGTGGCTTTGCTTAGAGCTTGTAGTTTCTATGCGATGGTTTTTGGTTGGCATTCGGTTAGCGAGTGAATTGTCTCAGACATCCTAGTGCAATTGTTTGGGAACATTTGGGAGCTGGATTTATAGAGTTTGGCAATTGTTTTGCCTACTCTAAACGTGTTGATTCAGTTTACTCACTAGCTGTAAGACCGCATTTAGTAGCTGATCGAGCGGTTCATCTAAGTGGGTTTTCCAAGCTATCAACAGGCGACTGCTGGAGCTTGGTTTGTCATGAAGGCATGACTCAAATGCTTCGAGAAGGGGTGATTTTCACAGGATTGTTGGCGGTTGATGCCAATTTGGATGTTTTTAAAGTTTCAGGAGGGCAAGGACGCAGATGCGACTATCGAAATTCATGCAGTTGTTTGGAAAAACGTGGCTTTATATCCTGCTTTTTCTATTGATTCCTTCTGTCGCACTGGCGCAAGATGAGGCGGCAAGCGGCTCGTTTTTGGGTGCGATTAATGCCGCGTTTTCAAAATTCGTAGAGGCCGTGTTTGGTGTTCTTTTCTTCAGCGTTGGAGGATTTCCTCTAATCGTGCTTTGGCTCGTAGTTGGAGCCATTTTCTTTACGCTACGAATGGGGTTTATCAACATCCGTGCGTTTCGTCATGCGATTGATGTCGTACGCGGCAAGTATGACGACCCCAATGAAGAGGGTGAAGTATCCCACTTCCAGGCGCTTTCAGCGGCGCTCTCTGCAACGGTCGGGCTCGGAAACATCGCAGGTGTGGCGATCGCCATCAGCTTGGGAGGTCCGGGGGCTGCCCTGTGGATGACGCTAGGCGGGCTGTTTGGAATGAGCAGCAAATTTGTTGAATGCACCCTGGGGCAAAAGTATCGAATCGTAAAGCCAGACGGCACTGTCTCTGGTGGACCGATGCACTATCTCTCTAAAGGGTTAGAAGACCTAGGGCAGCGTAAGTTGGGGAAAGTGCTAGCCGTTTTGTTTAGCTTTTTGTGCATTTGCGGCACATTTGGCGGGGCAAGCATGTTCCAGTCTAATCAGTCATTTGGAGCTGTATCCACCGTCATTCCCGCGCTTCCGGGATGGCTGTATGGGCTCGTTCTTGTCACCTTGGTTGCATTGGTGATCATCGGCGGCATCCAGCGAATTGGCATGGTCGCCGGAACGATTGTGCCGCTCATGTGTGCGCTCTACGTGCTTGCATCGCTTTGGATTTTGCTTGCCAACTTTACCGCAATTCCAGCCGCGATTAGCACCATCATCACCCAGGCATTTTCGCCCCAAGCGGTGGGCGGCGGCTTTGTCGGAGTCATGGTGCAGGGGCTGCGACGGTCTGCCTTCTCGAATGAGGCAGGAATTGGGTCAGCGGCGATCGCCCACTCTGCGGCTCGCACCGAAGAACCCGTTCGTGAAGGCATTGTAGCGCTGCTTGAGCCTTTCATCGATACGGTTGTCATTTGCAACATGACGGCGTTGGTCATTGTCATCACAGGCGTTTATAACAATCCTGAGTTTTCAGGGCTTGGGGGCGCTGAGATGACCTCTGTTGCCTATGGCACCGTCTTGGGATGGTTCCCGGCAGTATTGGCGATCGCGGTCTTCTTCTTCGCCTTCTCCACCATGATTTCATGGGGTTACTACGGTGAACGCAGTTGGGAATATTTGTTTGGCGAACGCAGCTTAATTGTCTACAAAGGCTTATTTCTGTTAGCCATTTTTATTGGCTCGATCGCCAATCCGACGGCTGTGATCGATTTCAGTGATGGAATGCTGCTTGCGATGGCGTTTCCCAACTTGTTAGGAGCCTATTTCCTCTCAAACCAGGTTGCGCTTGATCTCAAAAATTACATGTATCGACTCAATCAGGGGCAGATGCTCCCCGTTGGCGAAAATGCGTAGTGCTTGATGTCGTCACGTATGAGGCAAAAAGGGGCGCATTTGCGCCCCTTTTTAAGGGAATTTAGTTTCGGTGAAGATACTCTTCAACCATAATGCGCCGCTTGTGAATAGGCGTTGAATGATACTGGCCATAAAATTGGCTAAATTGCCAAAACTTTTTCAAAAATTCCCGAAACCCATCCTTAACAGATTGAGAATTTTGAAGTTTTTGATTGAGAGAGGTAGTCCCTATCAACATTTCAAACCTCCCGGTGATAGATAAGCAATAGTGCAAACGAGGCGATCGCGGCTGCTAGCTATTGGGTTACAGTTTCAAAAATGCCCCATTACGCGATCAAAATCACATATCGACAAGCTCTAAACGTTCTTTAGAGAACCCGTCAAATCACGATGTGCTCGTTATGTCCTACATATTTAATCTAACGATCTTGCAGAGCAGGTTCAAACCATATTACACATGGTTTACATGAGTAGATTCTATGGAATGAACCTGTTGAAATTTGACCTATTTTCTCAACGCCATGAGTGGTTAGCATCGTGACATCATTGCTTCTTGCTCTCGATTTTGGGGGCACCAAACACGCCGCCGCCGCCACGACTCTCGGCTCAGCGCAGTGGTTAGCGTATCGCCGTGCCGTGTCACCTCCCGATGCCAATCAAGAAACCGATTTACACATTATGCGATCGCTAATTCATGATGTGCTCGGTGACAAACGCCCTGATGCCATGGGTGTAAGTTTTGGTGGACCCGTCGATTTCACGACCGGGACGGTGCGCCTCTCTCATCACGTTCCCGGATGGGAGAATGTTCCGCTCCAAGCATGGTTAGAAGACGAAATCGGCGTACCCGTAAGCGTCGATAACGATGCCAATGTTGCGGCCCTGGGCGAATCGCGATTTGGAGCAGGGCAGCCTTATGACAGCTTGCTGTATGTGACGGTGAGCACAGGAGTCGGCGGCGGATGGATTCTGAATAAGCAGCCCTGGCGAGGCAATAGAAGCATGGCCGGTGAAATCGGGCATACGGTCGTCGATCCAACGGGCCCCGTGTGTCTATGCGGCAAGCGAGGTTGTGTCGAGCGCTTGGCGTCAGGCCCCTATCTGGCGCATGATGCGATCGCCCACCTGCAAGAACATCCCAAGCAAGGCGCTATTTTGCGAGAACTCGTTGACCATCATCTCCCTACCATCACCGCTCAGCACATCAGCGAAGCCGCTAACCGGGGAGACGAAGTTGCACACATGCTGATTGAACGGGCAGGCTGGGCGATCGGTGTCGGGATTGGCAATGCCGCAAATCTAATTGCTCCTCAGGGCGTGGTATTAGGTGGAGGCGTCACCAAAGCAGGAGAACACTTATGGCAGATGATTCGAGAAACTGCCCATAACACTGCTCTTCCTGAGATTGCATTCGATATTATACCGGCGGCGTTAGGCGACGATGCGCCTCTCTGGGGGGCGATCGCCCTAGCTGAAAATCTAGTCTAAACGAGAATATCCGATAAGTCTAAAACAAAACCCGGTAAAACCGGATCGCCCATGAGTTCTTTGGGGTTTTCTAGCACGTCAACCGTATGCCCTGCCCGATAGCATTCAACCTGCTTCGTTGCTGGATCAATCAACCAGCCGAGCCGCAGCCCATTCTCCAAATACTCCTGCATTTTCGGGCGAACACCGGGCAGCGTATCACTGGGAGAAAGTAGCTCCACAGCAAAATCGGGACACAGCGGGATGAAGGAGCGGCGCTGCTCAGGGGTAAGAGTCTGCCATCGCGCTTTCGTCACCCAGGCGGCGTCGGGAGAGCGGGTCGCCCCGTTAGGCAGCGTGAATCCGGTGGAGGAGTCGAACGCCTCTCCTAACTGAGACCTCTGATTCCATAGCCAGAGCTGACTTGCCAGGTTCAGATTTCGTCGTCCCGTTTCTCCTCCCGTGGGTGGCATAATCACCAATTCTCCAGTTGCGGTGCGTTCCATCCGCAAATCCTGATTATGGCGGCAGAGTGTCGCAAACTGCTCATGGGTCAGTTCGATTAGCGAATGCAGATTTAGAACCATCGACATACGCCCCTCCTTATTCCTGACTTTCCCAGATTTGCTCCACCCTCATGCTCACCTGCGGCACCTCCAACGAAGCGATCGCCCCATTCTCTTGAAACGCGCCAACTTCTGTATAACCATCGCCCTCTAGATGCAATACCGTCACCTGTCGCGTATCTGGGTCAACAATCCAATATTCAGGAATGCCGATCTCTTGATACTGCTGCCGTTTAGCTCGGTAGTCGCGTTCACGCTGCAACTCGCCGGGGCTGACGACTTCAATCACCAGCAGAGGCGGAGCCATCGATAGTCGAATGGTGTTGCGTGATTTAAGCTGCTGAATATGCTCTGGGCGAATGATGGTCAAATCAGGATAGCGGTTCTTGGGTTCTCCTAGCACTTCTAGTTCTAGTCCATGCCCGCGAACTCGATCAGATCCTAAGATGAGCGCAAATTGCAGAAACAGGCGATTGGCGATTTGCACGTTTTCTCCAGATTCGGGGGGCACTTCAATCAACTCTCCATTGAAGAGTTCATACAGATGATCAGTCCCATCGTCGTAGGAGAGATAGTCATCAAAGCTCAAAAATCTGGGTTTCGTCTGGATCATGACTAGGTCGCAAATCCGTCTCTTAATTCTCGCGCATCTGGCAGATCATTAATTTGCAATCACAAAGTTCACCAGCTTTCCTGGCACGACAATGACTTTTTTCACGTCCTTCTCGCCAATATACCGCTGAGCTACCTCAGACTCGCGAGCATACGTTTCAAGCTCAGCTTTACTGGCTTGGGCTGGAACCTGAATCGTGCCGCGCGTTTTGCCCATGATTTGAATCACGAGAGTGATTTCATCGACAACCAGCGCATCCGGATCAAGCGTTGGAAACGTATGACGATGAATAGAATCGGCATGTCCCAAAATGTGCCATAGCTCTTCCGTGATGTGGGGGGCAAACGGCGCTAATAGCAACAGCAGCGTTTGAATGCCCTCTGCATAGACCGGGGACTGAGTGCAGGATGAATCTGATAAGGCATTGCTGAGCTTCATGAGCTCAGAAACTGCCGTATTAAACTGATAGTCGCCGTTTAGATCATCGCTGACTTCTTGAATCGCATAGTGGATGGCATAGCGAAGATCCTTCTCTGCCTTCGTCAAGGTTCTAGCCGGGAGGGGCGCCACCGTTCCTTGAGCCGCAAATTCAGTCACGAGCCGCCAGACCCGGTTGAGAAAACGGAATTGCCCCTCTACGTCGGCATCATCCCACTCCAAGTCTTTCTCCGGCGGAGCTTTGAAGAGAATAAACATCCGTGCTGTATCGGCGCCATATTTGCTCAACACGTCAGCCGGGTCAACGCCGTTATACTTTGACTTCGACATCTTTTCATAAAAGACAGATAAGGGCTGGCCCGTTTCCGGATCACGCGGATCAGTAGGGTCAACCTGATCAGGAGGAATATATCGCCCCGTTTCTGGATTTTTATAGGTCATGGCTTGCACCATGCCTTGCGTCAGCAGCCGTTGGAATGGCTCGTCAAAATTAAGCAAGCCGCGATCGCGCAAAAACTTTGTAAAGAATCGAGAATAGAGCAGATGCAGGATGGCGTGTTCGATGCCTCCTACATACTGATCAACGGGCAACCAGTCATTCACTTTCGCTGGGTCAAAGGCTTGTTGCGTGTTGTTGGCGTCGGCATAGCGCAAAAAGTACCACGACGAATCGATGAATGTGTCCATCGTGTCGGTTTCACGCTTAGCAGGCTCACGACAGCTTGGACAGGGCACGCTAGTCCAATGGTCGAGCTTTGCCAAAGGAGAGGGTCCGCGTCCAGAAAATTTTATATCTTCAGGCAACACAACCGGGAGCTGATCGTCAGGCACCGGAACGGTTCCGCATGTGGGACAGTGAACCACCGGAATCGGCGCTCCCCAGTAGCGCTGACGCGAAATCAGCCAGTCGCGCAGCCGATAGTTGATCCGGCGATCGCCCTTACCCATGTTCTCTAACCAGGCGATCGCCGCTTCGACACTTTGGCCCTCATCTTTGCCAGCAGGCACCCCGTCCAACGGCCCCGAATTCACCATCACGCCATCATCGGAAAATGCCTTGGTCATAGTGTCGGCGTCGAGGGGCTGGTCGATCGGCTGAACCACCACCTTAATCGGCAGATCAAACGCCTTTGCAAACTCAAAATCTCTCTGGTCATGGGCAGGCACGGCCATGATGGCTCCTGTGCCGTATCCCATTAACACATAGTCTGCAATCCAGATTGGGATCTGCTCGCCATTCACCGGGTTGAGCGCATAGCCACCCGTCCAGACGCCAGTTTTCTCCCGGTCTTCTGCGGTGCGATCGATTTCGCTCTTGTTGGCTGCATCAGCTTGATAGGCGGTGACCTGCTTAGCCCGATCCGGCGTTGTGACCGTTTCAACCAGAGGATGCTCCGGCGAGAGCACCATAAACGTTGCCCCCCAGAGCGTATCCGGGCGCGTCGTAAAAACTGGAAGCTCATCCCCAGTCTCAGTTTTGAAGATCACCTCAGCCCCGGTTGACTTGCCGATCCAATTTTCTTGCATGAGCTTGACTCGATCGGGCCAACCCGTAAGCTGGTCAAGATCGTTTAACAATTGCTCAGCATAGTCAGTAATCTTAAAAAACCACTGCTTTAGCAGACGCCGCTCGACTTTGGCACCCGATCGCCAAGAACGCCCATCGCTATCGACTTGCTCATTGGCAAGCACGGTTTGATCAATGGGGTCCCAATTGACCGCGGCCTCTCGCTGATAGGCCAATCCAGCTTTAAAGAACTCTAAGAAAATCCACTGCGTCCAATGGTAGTAATCCGAAGAGCAGGTGGTGACTTCCCGATCCCAATCAAACGAAATGCCGATCTGCCGCATCTGCTCCCGCATCTGGTCGATATTTTGATATGTCCAGGTGGCGGGGTGAATGCCCCGATCAATGGCCGCATTCTCAGCCGGAAGCCCAAACGCATCCCAGCCCATTGGGTTTAGCACTCGATGACCCTGCATGCGCTTAAGACGAGCGATGACATCAGTAATCGTATAGACGCGCACATGCCCCATATGCAGCTTTCCAGATGGGTACGGAAACATCGAAAGCGCGTAAAATTTGGGGCGATCGCGGTCGTCTGGGGTTGTGTCAAGTTGCTGCTCAGCCCAGATCTTTTGCCACTTCTCCTCAATTGCTGCCGAGTTATAACGGGACTCCACAGGCAGAACTCCTCTTGCGAATCGGGTCTGTCTACATCATTCTAGTTCCTGAGACTCATGACAGGCTAATGAGTATGACCCAAACTAACTTCAACGTATTTGTATACGGTACTCTACAACCCGGAGAGTTTTACTACCCTCAATACTGTGCTGAGAAAGTTGTGGCGAGTCGTCGGGCGATCGCACACGGGCATCTATTTGATTTGCCAGCCGGATATCCAGCCATGACAAAAGGAGAGGGGATCGTATACGGATTCCTCCTCTCCTTTAATGACATTAGCGTTTTGGCATCGCTGGATGAATTAGAAGATTATCATCCAGAACGCCCCGATACCGAGAATGAATACCAGCGTCAATGCATTGAGGTACTAACCCCCAACCATCAACCCCTTGGTTTTGCATGGACGTATCTGATGAGTATCGAGCAGGCAACCCAACTCGGTGGCATCTTGATTCGTAATGGCAAATGGAGCGCACATCGGCAAAACTCAGCCCTGTAAGCGTAAAACCAAGATGCCAAATTCAGTTATTGCTGAACTAATATCCCGTTCTCTGGCATGATTAGGGGCTCATTGACGGAGATCATCAACGCATCTGAGGGCAGAGATGAAATTGGGTCAGATACAACTGACTTTTCATCTAAGGAGAGCTTTTGACCCTCAAGTGAAGTCACCAACGACTCCTCTGACGAGAGCTCATCTCCATCACTCGTATTGAAAAAGTTGGCTGCGTACTGAAGTTGTGGCAGGTTGCCAGAAAATAGGCTAACTAGCAGTGCTGCTGCTGCTACTCCGCCCCAAGCCAATGCGCGCCGAGGCGATTGACGATCGAGGCGTGACATCACTTGGTCAACAGTCTGCTCTACATCAGGATGAACTGGCGGCGAGTGCATTGCCATCGTGTTCATGCCTCGGCGCAGCCCGATTAATCGAGCATAAAGCCGCTGCGCTGTTGGATCATACCTTAGTAAGTATTCAATCTGGCGTCGCTCTTCTGCAGTTAATTCGCCATCAAGGTAGGCACTTAACTTTTCATAGAAGTCACGTTTCGAATTATCCAAGAAGCAGGAAGGATCTGCTATTTTCCCATCATTAAGAAAATTGGGGACAGCGAGCTGCCTCCTGGAATCGTTACTGTTATTGGAGTTGGAGGTCATCTTTGGGGATTCCCATTCATGAGCAAAATGGCGGGTCGTGATCAAACCGGCATTTAGGCTTCTGCCAGTCATTCATCATATTCTATGTAAAAAACTGCTCTGGACGTCAGTCAATTCGGGGGAGCTTTTTGCATGGTGGACATGCAATTGGTGAATACGGAGCAGTCTTAACATACGAACTAAAATCTATGACGTACGTTGGTAATTGTTTGCTCCTGCTTTCTCCCAAAAAATTGCCCCAACCTGTTAGCGCCTATCCGAAAACTCGCTAGAGTTTTTGGAATCCAAAACCCCTGACAAGGCTTTCGGGTAGGTTCTTATGCTATCTAGCACGCTAACGGCTCCAGTCGCCTTAACATAAAATCACCCTATTATTTGGCAGGCACCACGATTCATAATTAAGAAATTCAAGAGACTGAGGCCAGCAGATATGACTCATCGTGCGCTCAGTCTCAATCAATGGGTAGATATAAGAATTTGGTAGATGAATTAAACATTACCACACTGCTCAAATAAACGAAGGCAGTGTGGTAACCAGCAGGTGAGCGTTAACTAGCATCCAAATATCGTTGGAGCTGAATTTGAAGCCGCTGGCGGGCTCTCGCAATTCTAGACTTTACTGTTCCAAGAGATACGCCGGTGATTTCGGCAATCTCTTCGTATGCCATGCCTTCAATTTCACGCAAGACGATGGTCGTGCGGAATACTTCGGGTAAATCAGCGATCGCATCCCGGAGCTGATCATAAAATTCACGGGTAATCAGATCCTCGTCAGGACCTGGATCCGCAGAGGCAATTTCCCAATCCATTTCGCCATCTGCAGCTTGTCTGGGGGCATCCAGAGACAGAGGGCTATGAACTCGCTTACGTTTGCGGAGCTCATCATAAAAAAGATTGGTGGTAATCCGAGTCAACCAACTCCGAAACTTAGGAGGCTCTTGCAATCGCTTGACATTCCGATAGACACGAATCCAAACCTCCTGACAGAGGTCTGCCCGATCTGACCAGTCTGGGGCGAGATGGTAAAGGACTTTTTCCACGTGCGATTGATACCGACGGATCAGCTCTGCAAAGGCGACCCGATTGGGCCGTACCCCCATCTGACAACGCAGGATCAAGTCGTAGTGTGAAAGTTTCTCCGGAGACATCGACTTTAAATCTGTCGACGTGTCTGGGTGGTGTGTGAAGACCGTATTCGCAGCAAGATTCATGGGTTAGATTCGGCTACAAGAACTCGTTTACGATAAGGCTTAAATTTACCGATGAGTGCGATCGCACTCAGGTAAACCCATTGCACCCATATACAGACATATACAGTCAGCTAGCCGATGGGGGGCGCATAGACGCTCTGACCTGCACCATGGCCTGATGATGCAATTAGAAACCTCTACCACTTCGAGAATTTATCTGTATGTATCTGCCTATAAGCTTTTATCAAGCTTAGGCTTAGCATTTTTGACCCTGATCGTTTCGCGTTTAGCCCCGAAGTGTTGTAGCTACTTTATCCTCATCCACTGATGAAACCTATCTAGCCGTAGGACAGTTTTTATTCTCCGAAGAACTGGCACATACTCTATGACACTGGCACGTACTGAATTTTAGCCCTCATGTCTACCAGGCATGAATTTGCTCAAACCCTTACCAGTAGGGCGATCGCTCATTTGGAGCATATGCATTAAACTAAATCAATGCTGACTAGGTCTTGCGATTTTTAAAATTCTGTGCTTAGTATGTGGACGACTCAAATACGAGCAAGAGTTCCCCAATTGAGCTATCGAAGCGGCTGATAGTCAAGAGGGCGATCGCCGCCTGACCTCCTCGATAGAAACATTCAGCGCATCGGCGACCTGTTCAATCGTGAGCCCCATTGCCAGTAAACGAGGAATCGCGTCGTACTGGGCCTGTTCAGCCCGGTCAGCTCGCTGTTTTTCTTGCTCGCGGAGCCGATCGAGTTCAACGACGATCAAAAACTTGCGCCCATCTGGATAGTAAATAGTTAGGGTTTCGGTGCTAAGTTCAAATCGAATCCCAAGTCGAGGACTCGTCCATCCGGTCATGTCTTCGATAACAACCAACTCATCCCCAACGCGCTGAAGCCCATGCAGGTCAATATCATCGGGATCATAGATGTAGTATTCTTCAACCCCAAACCGCTCATAGAACTTCAGCTTTTTGGTCATCTCTTTGAGCGAGTTGCCCGGTGACAGAATTTCAAACACGACTTGAGGCGGAATGTTGTCTTCCTTCCACTGTTGATATGAGCCGCGATCGCCTTTGGGACGTCCAAAGACCACCATCGCATCAGGAGCTTGTCGTGTCTTGTTGTCTCCCTGGACGGGATACCACAGCAGATCGCCTGCCACAAACACGTCGTCCCGATCGGCAAACAAAATTTCTAAATTTTCTTTGATCGTGACGATCCAGCGAAACTGCTTCGTGTTGTCCGCCATGGGGCGACCATCGCTCTCAGGGTAGATGATTTCGTGGGGGGCACGGGTCGGCAAAACCATATCGCCTCCTGTTACTCGGTTTTATTTAGACGATTGTTTCTGAAGATCGTTTAGAATCTATCAGCCGTATGACGGTCGGGGTCAAATTTATAGCGCTGATCATAGGCGGTGACCCCATAGAGATTAAAGCTAATCGTCGGCTCATCGCCTAACGCCTCAACGCAGTGAATTGCATCTGGGGTAAACCCAATCATATCGCCAGGGACGAGAATCTGCTCCCCGACTTTCTCGATGCGATGGGGATGCTCAGGGGTGGGCGATCGCCTCCAGAAAGTATTTTTCTCCTGACCACTAATAAGGGCCACAAGGCCCCAGGTTGCATGATTGTGAATCGTCGATCGCTGCTGGGGTGACCATGACACCATCTGCACGGTGATTGGAAACTTGGGTTCTCGATAGAGAAATTTGACCGACCAGCCCTTTTCGGGATGAGGATCACGATATTCCATTTGCAGCCAATCAGAACTCGTCAGCACGGTTCGCACTAAAGGCGCGATCGCGTGAATGCGTTGAACATCGTCTGGCTCAGCCGCCAAAATATCTTCTAAGTCAGTGAGAAATCGATAGAGCCGATAAGGATCACGGGGTGGCACAAACTCACTAGGAAAAAAGGGATGGCACTGTCCATCCGCTGTGACCCAAAAATCTTGGGCATCTAAGACGTGTGCGTCAACGTGTGCGTCTGATATGAGAGCCGAATTCTCATCGCCTGCTGTGTTTGCACGAATCTGTTGCATTACCTATCCCGTATTTCTTGAATGTTCGTTTAGTGCCTATCCGAAAACTTGCTAGAGTTTTTGGAATCCAAAACCCCTGACGGGGTTTTCGGATAGGTTCTTAGTATTCGTTTGGCGCTAATTGGAGGAGCACTCATCAATATAAAAGGCGTTCAGCAATTCCTCAGGTTGCCTTGCTAGTCTGAAGACAGTCTTTGTTCTGAGTGTAGCAAGCAACGACTTGGATCAAGATTCTAGCTAGCAAACACGGATGAAAACCCGATGAGGCATCGTTTGATGTGGGTTGCAGCGCTTCTCGCTGCTGCGATTGCAATTAGTTGTGGGCAGACTTCTTTACCCGATCAATCTATGACGCGCGATCGCTGCGAGGTGGATGCAGCTTTTGTGTTTGTTCCAGACGGTGACTATATCGCCGGCAGCAATCAGGCAGAACGAGACTATGCCTATCAGATCTCAGCAGAGGCGATCGCGCAAAGTCCCGATCAGGTGTCTCAAGCGGAACAACGACTGCGAGAACGACGCTGGTTTGACGTTGAACCGGCCCGTCAGACACAATCGCTTCCTGCATTTTGCATCAGCCGTCACCTCATCACCAATGCAGACTATCAGGCATTTATCGACGCCACCGGACAGCGCCCACCCGGAATTTCAGAAGCAGACTACCAAGACCAGGGCTTTCTCGTGCATCCCTATGACGATGTGCAACCGTTTTTGTGGACAAACGGCACTTATCCAGACGGGGAAGCACAGCATCCTGTGGTGCTCGTGTCCTATAACGATGCGATCGCTTATGCCAACTGGAAAGGCGAACAGGATGGAGCCTCCTATCGGCTCCCCACCGCCGATGAATGGGAAAAAGCCTCTCGCAGCAGCGATGGGCGCTATTTCCCGTGGGGCAATACGTGGCAACATGATGCTACCAACTGGGCCCAAGAGGGCGGGTTGCATACTACCGAAGTGGGAGCCTATCCCCAAAGTCGCAGTCCCTATGGCGCAGACGATATGGCAGGCAACGTCTTTGAATATACGTTTCCACCAGTCGAAGAAGGCGAAGAAACCGTGTCGATTATGAAAGGCTGCTCGTGGGACGATTTGCCTGGGTTCTGTCGCGCCGCCTATCGACATACTCGCCCAATCGACTCTCGGCATATTTTGTTCGGATTTCGTCTGCTCAAAGAGGCATAATTCTAGCTAACTTGTTCGCAATCAGCGACACAACTACGAAATTTAGTTGCCTCGCTAAAGCGAGGGCTACGAGCAGGATGTGGGGAGAACTGATATGCCTGGTGTTAACCAACAGGAGATCGTTCAATGGACAAGCTAAAGCGCTATCGAGACATAATTCAAACAATGCTGACTGAATACCAGGAATGGGCCGCTGGAGCCAACGAACCGGGCATTCAGCAGTGCCTCTCCTTTGATGCAGAACGCGATCATTACCTTTGGTTTCATGTGGGTTGGCAAGGTAAAGACCGCGATTTTGGCGTGACGGTGTATCTGCGTATTGACCAGGGCAAAATCTGGGTCGAAGAAGATTGGACAAAACAGGGAATCGTTAACGACCTCCTAGAGGCGGGTATTCCCTCTGAAGACATTGTCTTAGGCTTCCAACATCCGAACAAGCGCCCATTAACAGAATTTGCTACTGCGTGAATACAAGGAGAGATTGCATGATTTCTATCAGCCAAATTCAAGCCTTCAGTCAGCAAATTGCCGAAAAATTTGAGCCTGAGCAAATCATTTTGTTTGGTTCCTATGCGAGTGGCAAACCTGATGAAGATTCTGACGTTGATTTACTGGTGGTCTTACCCTTTGAGGAAATGCCAGTTCGTAAAGCTATTGAGATTCGCCAGAGCCTGCCTGCCCCGTTTCCTTTAGACCTCATCGCTCGTACGCCGGAGCAAGTTCAGCAACGCCTGGAAATGGGTGATTTCTTCATTCAAGACATCATGAAAAACGGTCAGATTCTTTATGAAGCCAATCACTTAAGAGTGGGTTGGCAAAGCAGAAGCTGATTTTGCCACGGCACAGCGAGAAATTCGGGTGACGCAAACCCCAAACTATGACGCGGTTTTCTTTCATGCCCAGCAGTGCATCGAAAAATATTTGAAGGCTTGCTTACAGGAAGCCAATATCGCGTTTAGCAAAACGCATGATCTGGCCTCGCTTCTGGATTTACTACTACCAACCATACCTGACTGGGCCAGCTTACGCCCTACTCTGGACGCCTTAACCGTATATGCTGTGGAGTTTCGCTATCCTGGTATGGCCGCAACTCAGGAGATCGCCCAAGACGCTCTACAGGACTGCATCCGTATCCGTCAGGTTCTGAGAACTCATCTAGAACTGTCTTAGTCGCTCTAATTTATACGACTTGTTATGTCTACGACTATTCTCAATACCTCCGCTCTAGAATCGCTATTTTCGCCCTGGCAAGAGCCAACCCATCATCGAGTTCGGGCTGAAAAGGGTCCGGCCCAAACGGTTGAGGGCAGACGACCTTCCCCCATTGAAGTGGTCAACACCCTGCGCTCAGCGGTGCGGGAATGGCGAGAGGCGTTTTATGTGGGTTCCAGCGACACCACAATTCAATTGCTTAACTACTGGTTTGAGCGGGCTCATCGCAAAGCGACTCCCACAGGTGAAGAATTTGAATTTCGCTACTACTTTTGCCAGCGAGAAGCCCTCGAAACTCTGATTTACCTGAAAGAAGTTCGGCGCATCGATTGTCTTTCTCAAATCATTGCTGAATTTGGTGGACCCACCGCCGAAATTCAAGCCCTGGGTATTACCGAAGAGGAAGACGCCTGGAGCCGTTACGCCTTCAAACTTGCCACAGGGGCAGGCAAAACGAAAGTAATGAGTCTTGCCATCGTCTGGAGTTACTTCCATGCGCTGCGAGAGTCTGACTCCGACATGGCTCGACACTTTGTCGTGATTGCCCCTAACCTGACAGTCTACGAACGCCTGAAAGAAGACTTTGGCGACGGCAAGATCTTTGACGAAGACCCGCTGATTCCCCCCGAATGGCGAGGGGATTGGAATATGTCCATCGTGCTTCAGGATGAGGCCAGTGGCTCAGCTACAGGGGGAACCCTTTATCTCACCAATATCCATCGGCTCTACGACAATTCTAAACGGCGGCGCAAGCAAGACACCGATACCTATGACTGGATGGGGCCAAAGGTGTCTAAACAACAGGCGATGGATACAGGGAAAGTGCTGCGCGATCGCGTTACCGCTCATCGCCGCGTCATGGTGCTCAACGATGAAGCCCACCATGTTTGGGACTCCGGCTCAGCCTGGAACGAGGCTATTCGTTCTCTACACGAAACTATCCGATCCCGAACAGGGGATGGCCTGGTCGCGCAACTGGACTTTACGGCGACTCCCAAAGACAACAAAGGGCAACTCTTTAAGCACGTCGTTTGTGACACCCCATTAGGAGAAGCCGTGGATGGTGGCATTGTCAAAGCCCCTGTCATCGGTCAGACCAGCCGCAAACTGGTAGAGCAGGCGGATGACAATGCCGCCTATCGCTGGGAGCAACACTTATTGCTGGGTTACGAGCGCTGGAAGATGAGCCGCCAGGAATGGCAGGACAGCGGCCTCAAAGGAGATTGTCTATATCAGGCAGGTGCCCAGAACCACCATTACCATCTTTCCAGACGAAGCCCACAAAGATGTGACTGCCCTGGATATTCATATTCCGGCACTATCGGCTGGCTACCGAACTCTGCCTAAGCTCGAAAATCTGGCGATTCAGGATGTCAAGCAAGCTTTTAAGGCATATCAGCCATTGCCGTTGGGTCGCCAGGTTAATCGGGAACTGGAGTATGAAGGACGACATCTGTTTACGGGGGAAGTGGTTGAAAAACTCAATATCAGCCTACCCCTTCTAGAATCTGGTGTGGGCGCGGTTTCCTACTACGTTAAGCAGCTCGAAACCATCTGCAAAATTAAAGGACTTCATGCGGTGTTGGCTCCGCTGGTTCAGACGTTTCTTGAAGAAATCCTGTTCGAGCAGAAAACCAGTTTGTTCGACTCTGCTCTGGTGGGTCGGTTAGCGGATTCAGACCTGGGCGAACACATGCGGGCTGTTTTTGTCCCGTTGATTCGTCAGCGGATCGTTTCGGAAACCGAACGACTCCCCGTTGAAACCTCGAAGGCGTTGAGCCAATGGAAACCCTAAATAATTGGGAAATGATTGGGAAAATTTACGGCTAGATCTTCGAAGTGTAATCCTGATCATGCTCTATCTAAGGCTGGACGGCGAAATCATATCTGGATACAACAATGGGCTTCATCGAGCTGATCCAGCAGGAAGATGTGTAATTCGATATTTCTTGCTAAGACCTGTTTAAAGAAGGGGACTGAGGTAACTAGCAATGACGACTCAAACGCAATATCCGATTCCTGCTCACTTTGATCCAGCAAAGGTTGGTGACGTCTGGCGTGTGCCCTATCAGCAACGTGCTGAAGAAGCAAATATCTGGGCAATGCGCCATGGAATCAAACCAGCAGCCCATGACAAGACTCGAACCTGTCTGCTGCTGATTGATGTGCAAAATACTTTTTGCATCCCCGATCACGAACTTTTTGTCGGTGGACGCTCAGGCATGGGAGCGGTTGATGATAATGTGCGCCTCTGCGAGTTCATCTATCGCAACCTGGGCATCATTACGGAAATTGCGCCGACGATGGATACTCATACCGCAATGCAGATTTTTCACCCCATTTTTTGGGTGAATGAGGCTGGTGAACACCCCGCACCCATGACGACTATTTCTCATGAGGATGTTGAACAGGGAAAATGGAGGGTTAATCCGGCGATCGCCCCCAATGAAACCACTAAATACGAAGAATTACAGAACTATGCAGTTCACTACGTACGCACGCTAAATCTCGACAGCAAATATCCGCTGACAATCTGGCCCTACCATTCAATGCTGGGTGGGATTGGTCATGCCCTGGTGTCAGCGGTTGAGGAAAGCTGTTTCTTTCATGCGATCGCGCGTAAGAGTCAGGCGGATATTGAGATCAAAGGGGATAATCCCCTGACGGAGAACTATTCCGTCTTGAAGCCTGAAGTGCTAGAGAATCAACATCATCAGCCCATCGCTCAGAAAAATTCTCGGTTTATCGAGAAGCTATTGAGCTTTGATCGATTAATTATTGCAGGACAAGCCAAAAGCCACTGCGTCGCATGGACAATTGATGATTTGCTCAGCGAAATTCAAGCGCGCGACGCCAAATTAGCCGAAAGGGTTTATTTACTAGAGGACTGCACATCGCCGGTCGTCGTTCCAGAAGTTGTAGACTTCACTGATCAAGCAGATGCTGCATTTCAACGGTTTGCGGAGGCTGGAATGCACGTAGTCAAATCTACTGAACCAATTGAAACATGGCCTGGAATCGCTCTGTAATCTAGAACAACGAGTCGCCATCAATACTCAGACGACCAGACAAGAAGAGAAATTGTAGGATGTCCCTATACGTTGCCGAAAGCCGCAAAGAAGCCAATCCAAAATCCAAAATCCAAAATTGATCACACTGCCATGGTTTCTAACCCGATGCGCTGGACAATCCATGATCTTGATGCCATGCCCGACGATGGGGGCTGGAAACGCTATGAAGTCATTGATGGAGAACTATTCGTGACTCGTGCTCCCCATATTCGTCATCAAGATGCAGGCGGCAACATCTATTTCGACCTTAAGCGCTGGTCTCGACAGTCGCAACTGGGTGAACCATTCCAGACTCCTGGGGTGATTTTCACGGAGGCAGATGCGGTGATTCCAGATGTCGTGTGGATTAGCCGCGATCGCCTTGCCAATGGGGTAGACGCAGCGGGGCATTTGACCGTGGCTCCTGAACTCATAGTAGAGATCCTGTCGCCTGGGGAGATAAATGAGCGGCGAGATAAGACAGTGAAGCTCAAACTCTATTCGCTACATGGGGTTCGGGAGTATTGGATCGTCAGTTGGCAGCAGAAAACTCTAGAAATCTATCGTCGCACCGATGCCCAGCTTCAACTCGCAGCAACGCTCTTGGAAGATGATACGCTCACGTCGCCGCTGCTGCCAAACTTCAGCACTCCCCTCACATCAGTTTTTTCATAGCGAATTTCATCTGTTGTGCTCTGGGTGCTGAAGCTGGGGATTCGCACTTTCTGTGACTATACAGAGCCGATTGAGGTCGAGGAGAGTGCACCATGACGCAGACCCCCTTATCGCTGGTTCTTAATTTTGAAGAATTTCTCACCCGCTATGGAGACAACCCCCAGTATGAGCTGGCCGATGGAGAGCTGATCGACATAGAACCTACAGGCACCCATGAAGCGGTTGTAGGAAAGATTGCTAGCAAGCTCAACATCGAGTGCGATCGCCAGGGATATTCGTGGATTGTTCCGCTGACTTGCCTGCTGCGGCCTTTCGCGGATGTGGCGATCGCTTTAGCCTGCAACATTTGGTACCACTTCAACCACATCACACCAGCTTGGCATCTTTTCACAAGATACTTCTTCTGTTCTAAGTGCAAATTCTTCTGCTTTATTCTTTTCAGAAAAGATAGCCAGGAATTCTCCATAAACCTGGCCTAGTTCATCATAGTAAGCTATGACTAAATACATTACTTGTGACTGGTTAGTTTGATCTCGATGGTCATCCACTTTAACCAAACGTAAATCTGATTCAATATTTACTGTTCTGTAGGTTTGTACAGTCCAGGGATCATTGATTTCAATACTTCTTAAGTGATTTTTACGTGCTTTGAGAGCACTCTCTTCAGTTGAAAATATGCCCAAACATAAATTATGACCGTCATAGGGTGAAATGATTCGGGTCAACACATACATGAGTTTCACCTAGTTTATTCATATCACTTAACTCTCAAAATCCCACCAGAGATAAGGATTTTCAAAATCATGCTGAGCCAGGTTTGCTTCTGGATAAAAGAAGTAGATACTAGCTTCTGATTGATCTGAAATATCTTCATTGTTCGCATCAAACTGAGCCAGAAGCCTCAAGTTTTGGGCAAAGTTCAACATAGTTGTCATCGCTTCGGAATCTTCCTCATCAAAATCTGATTCCTTTATGTTATTTGCATAGAGATAAATATATCTTTGTGGATCGCACTGGCACCGATGAGGATAGCCTCCAATTTGATAGTCATTTCTCGGTAGGTCGAAGACTTCATCCAATTCAGATTGCAACTCACAATAAATGTCGCTTTCATCCTCAGATAAGTTGAGTAATGATTGATAGACATTATCGATATAGTAGTCATAGGGAAGTGAAGGAAAGACAATCATGCTGGCTTTCCATGTTGTATTGCTGAATTCAAATACCCAGCTCATGTCATGGCGATCGCTATCCTTAGGCCACTCCAGAAGCGTTAGTGCTGAGTCGTGAAAGTGAAACACCTTTCCCCATACAGACCAGATGCCGTTCTCCAAACCCTGATGAAACCAGAAAGATAAAAGACCATGGCTGGGCAGTCCTAAGTCATAGCAGTTCTTCAATTCAGCTAGATTCACTTGCCCCAGAAACCCAAGCACCATTCCCTCACTCTTTGGCCAGTCAAACCCAGGCGGCACATGCGGTAATCCCCAAAGTTTTGTCGATCCTAGAGGGATTTCATTTTCGTCTGCGACGTCTGGGATGAGGGCGATCGCCGGACGCACGAGTGCCATGATTCGAGCTTTGGCCGCACTCAAGCCCCGCTCATCGATCATTTGCTCTAGCAGCCTCAACTTTTCCTGCATAGGTTTTCAAGAAATGGAAAGCTTGCTTTACATTTTGGCTGCGATTCCAGTATTCTGTCAATGAAAACATCAATCATCAGCATCAATCCAGCATCTCAGGGAGGTACGGGAGAAATAACACAAGGTACGAACACAGGGCAAAAACACCAAAACATTGAAAATCGAGTGCGGCTATTCCGAAAACTTCGCGGCATGACCCAGCAAGATCTTGCCTCTCGCCTGGGGGTGTCGAGACAAACGGTCAACGCCATTGAAAACGGGCGCTATGAAGCCAGTCTGTCTCTCGCTTTTGACATTGCCCGTGTGTTTGCGTCCAAGATTGAGGATATTTTTCGTCCTATCAACAGAGGAGTCGAAGTCATGGAATGGACGAGCGTCATCATCAAAATTCCCGATGCTCTTGATGCAGATCGGGTCGTGTTGCGGCCTCATAAAGCCTCTGACCTGCAAGCGTTTGAGCGATTTATCACCGATGAAGACTCCACGCGCTACATGGCATTTACCGAGGAACAAAAAACACCCGAAGGCGCGGCAGCGATGATGGATGCGGTGATTGCCAGCTATGCAACCGACATGCCTGTTTTGTCATTGACAATCGCCGATCGAGAAACAGACAGATACCTGGGCGCACTGGGCGGGGCCGATGCAGGCAGTGGGGCGATGGAGGTGTTTATCACTCTGATGCCCGAAGCACGAGGGCGGGGAATTGCAACTGCTGCGATGCGTACCCTTTGCAGGTTTTTGTTTGAGTCCTGTGGTGCAAAGGAACTACGTGCAGATACCGTTGAGGAGAACACGCGATCGATTACGCTATTTGAGCGTCTTGGGTTCCAGCGAATTGGAGCCGTAGAACGGGCTGCGGAAGAAGGAGCCTTCGCCCATCGGGAGATGACAGGGATTCGTTTTCTGCTGACAGCCTCACGATTTAAACAACTCAAGGATCAGGATGTTGTAAGTAAGTTGCCCTAAATAAAATGAGCAAGTGTAGGTTGCGGTTGAGGACCGTATAGCCCAAGGGGCATTCAAGAGAGGCGCAGCCTTGCCGAAGGCAATAAACCAACTGCTGACGCTACTCATGATAAGCATCTCTACTTTTACTAGGACTTAAATTCTGCAAATTATTGAACTGGTAAATCTTTAAGCTTTTTCTTCAGAAGCCAAGTCTTAATATTTTGCAGAGCAATAGACCTATCACTGTAAAATTGCAATGCATTAACTTGTAAAGCTTCGTCAGTATTCCCCGAAGCTGATGCGCGTACCCGTTCAAGTGCCATCGCAGCTTTCCCAAAAAGGCTGATGATCTCATCATGAGAGACATAAGCAATCTCTTTGAGATGAGGTACTGAAAGTTTATCTACAGCACCTCGTGGAGAAATAACGACAGTGAAGCAAGGCATAAACGAAGGAATAAGCTTACCTGCTCGAACTGTGGTTTCATGGGCACCCGCTTGTCTAAGCGTATCAAATGAAATAGCACCAGTTGAACTCTCATTAGTTTTAGCTTCAAATACAAAGGCACACCAATCTCCAAAAATCCATAATCCATCAGGAGCACCATCTTCTTTCTTCTTCTGGTACATCTTGGCTCCTAGCATTCTTCCAAGAGTAGCTAAACCACTTTCAAAAGTATTAAATTCTTTGCTCTTGATTTTGGATTCTACTTCGGTGAGCCTCCTAGCGAATTTGCCGCCTGATATTCCCCACTCCTCAAGTAAACCTTCAATCTCTAGAAACCATTCTTGTAAAGGCAAAGCTCTATCAATAGATTGACCAGATTGCCCCGACACTTGAAAGCGTAATTTTTCAAGCCAAGTAATTTGTGAAGAACTAGCCGCTGCTCTCTCCAAGTATGAGCTAGTTGCAGCGTTAAAAGTTTCATTGCCAGAATGTTTCCCAGCTAAAAATGCAGAAGTGGCAGCTTGATGATACCAGAATGCCCGGTACGGCTTGAGGTCTGTGCCTCCTTCTAAAGCTTCAAGAACTTTGTTTGCTAGACTCAGCGCTTCCTCATGTCGCCCTCGCCATGAAGCGTATACGTAATCAATCTCATGAGGCATAGCTTTTGCAAGAGCTTCGGCTGTAGAATCTGAGACTTTCTCAAACGAGTCACGTCGCTTACGAATGTCTTGCTCTGCTTCTTGCCATTCTGGTGCGCGATGGAGAAAAGCTTCAGAAAGTTCCACAAAATCTGCTGTTGTGTAGTCTGTAGAGTTTTCTAGTCCAAACGCGATTTCAGCCTGCAATTCAGGGTGCATACCTTGAGTAAAAGTCCTGGTGCAACACCGTTTTGTCAGCTTATCGCCAAGAATTACGACAACAGAATAATCGCTCTCATCACGAGTACATCTTCCCATTGCCTGTGTAATTCGCGTTCGGATGCGGTTATGTAATTGAGACGACGCACCAAGCCGAGTCCGCATATACATTTCTTGTAGTCCTGAAGCAGATGGCTCACCATCTAATATCATGAATCGACAATCATCTCCTGGCAGATCAATGCCGTCATAACGGGTAGCCAAAAGAAGAACAGACGGATTGGGACACTTTGTAAATGCATCTAAATTTTGCTCAATACTTTCTGACTTAACAACAGTGTGGGACTTCTGCAAGTTGTCTTCCCATTTCTGAAGGGTGTTTTTATCAGGAACAAGAATTAGAGCACGAAGAACCTTCCTAAGCATCTCGGTTGCAGTGTCTACCGGATCTAGATTGGATGACTGTCCTGGAAATAGAACTAGCCGTCTACCTGTACTCCGCTTATGCCATTCTTCAGGAATTGGTAAACGAGCAATTTTCTTAACACCAAATACCCGCTCAATATCTCCATCTTCCCCTAATGTGGCTGACATATAAATACGTTGCTTAGCCTCTGAAAATGGCGAATGACTTTGCGTTGGCGGAATAAGAGGTCGAATCTCAATAACTTTAGGGGAGATATAAAACGAACAGGCTTCAAGGTGAGACGAAAGTACACTCCACGAATACTTTAAGTCTTTATACTGAGGAGCAAACTCTCCCAATACTTTACCAAGCTCAGTAAGATATTCATAAGATGCAATAGTGGAAACTAAGTCCACTGAATATTCATCGAATCGGCTACTACCACCTGTTTCGATATGATGATTTATGTAATCAGGTATAACTGGCTGAAGTAATCTATGTAGTGCTATATATAAATTTTTGTGTGTTGAACGATTGATAGTGAGTGTCCACAAATCAGCAATGTAATTATCCGCTGCGTGGGCATCGTCACAAATAATTACTTCAGGGTCATCAATGCGTGGGTTCGTATTGAAAACACCACTGTAGGTTGTAATTGCGATTGCCTTACCTTGTTGATATTGATAAAACAGGGCTGAATCATATTCATTCTGGGAACCAACAAGTAAAGCTGTTTTGATACCGTAGCGACGAGCCTGCTCGTTAACTTGGAAGCAAAGCTGCCTAGTTGGGCATAAAAAAACAATACGCTCTTTTAATACTCGGCGACGATACTCAGCAATAAGAAGACCAACTAGAGTTTTTCCCGTACCTGTCGGTAGCTCAAGAGCTAAATCTTTACTTTCAAGGTGGTTTTGGTAATATCCCTCAAGTACTCTGTCCTGATGAGAATAAAGGTATTTCACCGATGGATCACGATCAAGATCCCTGAACATGAGAACAATAGATTGCGGTTTTGGTTCTTCAGAGGCAGAAGTACGAAATTTAACCATTGAACCCTCGGTGAGCAATAACCTAAAGATTTTTCATCTATCCAGTTTAACCACTCCGTTTAATTATGGGCTGGAAACTGCCAAGTATCGCCGTACCATAAAATGAAGCAGTATAACTATATGTAGGCAGATTAGCGTCAGCCTATATGCCCTGAATGGCAATTAGAGCAGACATGATTCTGTCTAAATTACCTTCTATGAGAAATTAGACAGAATCCTAGCTTCGCATTAGAGATTTGCCTCATCGCGTCAGTAAATCTTCACATAGAATACGGAATTATCTTGTGCGATGGTCAAAGACCAGTCCCAAAGGACTATCGCCCTTTTCATCGCAAATACGCACATCTCATCGTCAGCCATCGTGCGATCGCCAAGATTCCAAAACTGCTTAATTAGTGCTCAGAGATGCTTAATTACTGTTCAGAGTGGTTAATTTGGTGCTCAGAGTGGTTAATTTTGGTGCTCAGAGATGCTTAATTAGGGATTTGCGGGTTAATAAGACACCACAGGTTTGTAGTAACGGTTTCAACCGTGCCGACTAAAGTCAACACTACAAACAAAGACACTGGTATTTTATTTCTACGCATTGCCCTTAGTGCTCAGAGATGCTTAATTAGTGTTCAGAGTGGTAGTTTTGGCGTTCAGAGTGGTTAATTTGGTGTTCAGAGTGGTAATTTTAGTGCTCAGAGTGGTAATTTTGGTGCTCGAAGAGGTAAATTCATTGCTCGGAGATGCTTAATTACTGTTCAGAGTGGTAATTTTGGTGCTCAGAGTGGTAATTTTGGTGCTCGAAGAGGTAAATTTATTGCTCGGAGATGCTTAATTACAGTTCTGAATGGAGTAGTTAAACTTAGAAACCGGCCCAAATTCTATCTTGCCTTAAAAATCCCTACAAGCCTGGGTAAGGTAGCGTAACCTGAAGCCGCTCAACGGTGAAGTATAGCACCAGCAGCTTTCGTCCGTCCGCTGCCACGCATTGTTATACCAATTCTTCGAAGTAAGGCTACAAATGAATAGGCTAGAACCCTTGCAAGGCTGCTGACCGTCAATCCAAAATTGCCAATCCAAAATCGAGAATTGGTATGAGGGCTAGACATTATGACAAGACAAAGCTGAAACTCCATCAACCTTGATTAAAGACCAAACAATCCCATGAGTACGGGTAACAGGTCTTTGCAAGCCGATGCTAGCTTTGATGCATCAGAAAGCCCGGATGCGATGCCTCTGAGGGCATTGAGCGATCGCCTTGCTACTGTTTGCATGGCATTGTCTTGAGGCGCTTGCCCTGCCTTCGCCAGTTCATCCACTTCGGTGAGCGCATCGATTTTTTCAGTGTCATTGAGTTCAATATCCGTCTCAATGGTTGCCTGAAGCTGCGCTAGCAACTCTTTGACGCTGGGCTGATCGGCGGTCGATGAGTCGGGCAACTGCTGAATCTGGTTGTGGACCTGTCCGCTGATATCGCGCAAATTCACGATTGAATTTTGAGCATTAATGCTCAAACCGCCCTGGACGTTGAAGTTCTGGCTTTGGTCATTGCCCTGCATGGCTTTACTCTCGGCAAACGCTTTCACATCTACATTAATCGGTCGCGCCGCCAACAGCTTGACGACTTCTTGCATGTTGGCATTTTGCTGGCGATAGTCACTGATTTGCTCGTCTTTGGCGTGAAGCTGGGCTTTATAGCGCTCCTCAGCTTCTTTCAGCGCAGTCTGATACCCCATCATAAACGACTGATGCACGGCAGCCTTATCAGTATCAGGAGCCGCCTTCAGCTTCACCACTACCACGCCATCACCCTTGTTCTCGAAGCTCTGAATGGCGAGTTCTGCCCCGTCATGCTCGACCTGCACCTGACGAAAGGTTTGCAAAAAGGCTTTCCAATCGATGCCATTTTGAAAGATCAGGTCAATCGTGTCGAGCATTTCTTGAAACAGCTTGGTAAACTCCCCCGGTTGAAAGGTGCCGCTATTGGGTCGCCGCTCCTGCTGATCCCTCAGCAGAAAAACATAGTCACACACGGCATCATCAAGCTGAGTCGTGCTGTCAATATTCCACGCTTCGAGGCACGCTCCGGTAAGAATGGCTTGGCGAAACTGAGTGCCCAATGCCTGAGTTTTGGTAAGGGTGGCTCGTTCTAGACTTGCACCTTCCAGAGTGGCATCGCTCAAGTCAGATTCAGTGAAGTCGGCATCTTGCAGATCTGCTTCTGCCAAGTTTGCACCTTTAAGATTTTTGCCCACATACGGCTGGTGTGATCCACGCAGAGACACGAGCAGACTGAGCACGGCAAAGTCTGACAAGATTGTGTTGCCCAACCGTGAAAGATTGAGTTTTTTGACCAAATGAAATCGCGTATGGGTCAGCGTTGCGTTCTGAAATCTCGCACTTTTAATAACGGCTTTTGAAAAATCAGCGTCAGTCAGGTCTGCGCCTCGAAAGCTGGCGCCACCCCAAGAACTGAACCAAACGGCAACATTTCGCACAAGCTTCTCCCTAGGGTCGCCATTGAGTGCGCGTCTGCTGACCGAAACACCGATAATAACTGTAACCAGACTGCCAGCGCCAGCGCCAGCAAAAGCGCCAGCGACTGCGAAAGCGAAAGCACCTGCGCCAGCGAAAGCACCTGCGCCAGCGACTGCGATTGCACCTGCGACAACGCCAGCGACTGCACCTGCACCTGCACCTGCGACTGCGACTGCACCTGCGACTGCGACTGCACCTGCGAAAGCGACTGCGACTGCACCTGCGACTGCACCTGCGACTGCGACTGCGAAAGCGACTGCGCCAGCGAAAGTGAGAGCGACTGCGACTGCGACTGCGACTGCGACTGCGAAAGCAATCAGCGCTACTCCTAGAGCGGTAAGCAGACCTCTGGTATAGACTAAGCCAACCAAGCCAAGCATCACGGCTAACCCAATGATGCCAGCTACGACTTCACCCATCACTGAGTTAGTGAATTTGTTGGAACCGCCTGGATCAAAAAGCTGAACAGCCAGATACGCCCAGCAAGCTCCTGCCAGCACGTTAGCGAGAGAGGAAACCAGCAGGGCAATGACCAGCTTTGGTACAACCCAGCGACGACGGGTTCCGGTTTTGGCTTCAGTGACGTTTGTGCCGATGAGTGTTGCCTGATTAAACTGGGTGCCGCGTAAATCAGTGCCGCTCAGATTTGCGCCAGAGAGATTAATGCCTGTGAGGTTCATGCCGCGCAGCGACTCACCGCTGAGATCCACGCCGACAAAGTTGCGCTCTCCATTGCGGTAGCGGCGCAGCAGGTCTTTAGCGCTCAGTCGGGTGTCGTTCACTGGGGCATTTGCCTCTGGGCATCTGGTAGAGGGTTGCTCCTATTAAATCCCAGGTGTTGAAAAATGGGTAGTACCGAGTGCGGGTGATTTTGCAAACGTTGTAAACGGACTAAGCGCGAAATGCCCCGACAGTTGGGTAGGGGCAAACGGCCGTCATTGGTGTCAACTTAAGGCCTCTGTGCCCCATATTTCCTGGCGTTGAGTGTCTCGCTTGCGATGTCGTTTTCGTCTGGCTTTGATGATGCCAAGGAGTTTATGATGCT
>JBNPEB010000014.1:138404-214588 GCA_051117335.1 Elainellaceae cyanobacterium | reverse complement strand
TGGTGCCTATGGCGCAGTGGACCCACTCCGACCCATCCCGAACTCGGTTGTGAAACGCTGCAGCGGCGAAAATACTCTGGGGGTCGCCCCACGGGAAAATAGCTCGGTGCCAGGTCTATCCTTTTGCTCCCTTCTTTCAGAGTAAAGAAGGGAGCTCTTAGTTCTGGAAGCCTTTTCACCAATGCTTTATTTGACAAAGGTTCTTCGCGTAGATTGGGTTGTGTGACTTTACCCCAACACCAGTAACGGATTCGTTGGGTTTGCGATCGCTCTATAGAAGCCATGCCCAAAAGACTTCATCCAACTCAGAATTGGGCGTTTAAGAGTTTCGTCAGCCAACTGGGTTTCTGCTACGCTAATCAGACTAAGCAAACATACGTTATGGGCATCTAAGTGTAGTTTAGATAACAGAATTCATTGTAGCTCCTCCGAATTGAGCATTATTAGGTGACATCATTCTGATAAAATCAGCCTGGATATTTAGATTTTTGTCTTGGTAAATTGCAAGCAGAGCGTTAGACTATGCTGACCTTGGAGTCTACAAGATCTTCGAATGATATCAAGTTAGGGCGAGTCCTTGTTGTAGAAGACGAGGAATTAATTCGAGAAACAGTTGCTCTCGCCCTAATGGAAGAGGGATATGATGTAGTAACGGCGGAAGATGGAAGGAGTGCGTTAGATATTGCGTGTAAGTCGGGCGAAAATGAAGGTTCAGGGCTAGCTAATCTCGACCTAATTGTCCTCGATTTGATGTTGCCGTATGTAAATGGATTAGATCTGTGTCGATTAATTCGGCATGAAGGAAATAATGTTCCTATTCTCATACTGAGTGCCAAAGGAAGTGAAACCGACCGAGTTGTGGGTCTTGAGATTGGTGCTGATGATTATTTGACTAAGCCGTTTGGAATGCGAGAGTTGGTAGCACGCTGTCGAGCTTTATTGAGACGCCATCGCTATTCTCATCCAAAAACTTCACAGTCTACTTTGAAGTTTCAAGATATCACTCTATTTCCTCAAGAATGCAGGGTCATGGTTCGGGGTGAAGAAGTAAATCTTTCTCCTAAAGAATTCCGGATTTTAGAGCTTTTTATGAGTCATCCCCGTCGTGTTTGGTCACGCGAACAGCTTATAGAGCGTGTTTGGGGTCCAGATTTCATGGGAGATAGCAAAACCGTTGATGTTCATATTCGATGGTTACGGGAAAAGTTGGAAGCAGATCCAAGTGCGCCAGAGTATTTAATGACTGTGCGGGGGTTTGGATATCGTTTTGGTTAAGGTCTTTGCGTATTACGGATTGTTTGTGGGCTAATTGTATTGCTGCTGATATTGAGATTGATATGTAGGTAATTACCCGCTACATAGAGCATCACTTACTTTGAAATCGCTGTAAGCTAATAATGATTGCTAGACTCTTGCTGGTTTCGGAGTCTCTTGAGCGGGTGTGCGTGTAATGGAAGTCCTGACATTTTTGGTGGGGCTTATTGTTGGCTTAGCGTTACTAAGCTGGCAAAAAGTTTACTTTGACAGGAAGTTGAATACGCTGTTGTGCAATTTAAGGCTAGGTGAGGTGGATCGTTCCTCACTTACTTCTATTTCACAGTTATCTATGGCGATCGCCTATCAACAAAAGGTTCGAGAACAGCTTGAGCAGAAGCTTGAAGTCTATCAGCAAATTTTTTATTTAGCCCCTATAGGGTATTTACAAGTCGATGATGAGAACCGCTTGTTGTGGTGTAATCCCCAAGCGAGGGTCTTATTAGGTATTCCTAATTCTCAAACATATGAACCTCGTCTTCTATTGGAGTTAGTTCGCTCGTACGATTTAGATCATCTTATTGATCAAACACGCTCCACGGGACAGCCTTGTCAAAATGACTGGATGTTTTATCTCATCAATCCTGACCCATCCCGGATAGCTAGACAAGAAGCGTATGCGCTTAGGGGATATGGATTTCCTCTGCCTGACGATCATGTGGGTATTTTTCTGGAGAATCGGAAAGAGGCTGTTGTTTTGAAGCAGCAGCGCGATCGCTGGGCATCTGATGTCGCTCATGAACTGAAAACGCCGCTTACCTCGATTCGTTTGGTTGCAGAAACATTGCAAACTAGACTTGATCCCTCGTTTCGAGGATGGCTAACTCGCTTAATCAATGAGACGATTCGTTTGAGCAATCTTGTTCAGGACTTGCTGGATTTAGGTCAACTCGATCGCCACTCATCAGATTGTTTAGAGCTCGTCGATGCAGATATTGTCGAGTTGGTTCAGTCGGCTTGGCTTAATCTTGAACCTCTCGCGCGCAAAAAAAACTTAGAGTTGAACTACTCAGGTCCCGAGCATCTCATCATACAACTGGATAAACAGCGCATCTATCGGGTTCTGATCAATTTATTGGATAATGCTATTAAATATAGCCCTCCCTGGAAAGATGTTCGGGTGAAGTTAAGTACAAACGATTTGGGTACAGAGGACGATGACTCCATAGCTGGACAGGTTTTGCTTGAAGTCATTGATGAGGGACCTGGGTTTCGAGAAACCGATTTGCCTTTCATCTTTGAGCGCTTTTATCGGGCTGACCCAGCGCGATCGCGTTATTTTCCACCCAATCATTTAGATCATCGATCTTCGGCTATGCCCATACCATCCACCTTGCATGGGGATCAGGACAACTTATCTAGGAGTGAAACCTCTGACGATATTGATGCACATCGTCGAGGTAGTAGTGGTTTAGGGTTATCCATTGTTCAGCAGATTATTGAGGCACATCAAGGATCTGTCTCTGCTAACAATCACCCAGAAACTCATGGAGGCTGGATTAGAGTGTGTCTCCCTTGGCATGAGATGAAAGTAAGATAAAAAGCCAAGATTTATCGGGTTAAATTGACTCTGGATAGATTCTGAATCTTGTAATATCTATACATGAGCTCCATAGACACTCGTACAGCTAAATTTGTTCGATTTAAAGGCAGTTCGGGCAATGCTCATCCGTCATTCAATTTCACTATGGGCGAACATGAACGGCTACAAAAAATTATTTCTCAATGGGGCTTTGCATCACGTCGTCAAGCCGAACAACTGATTATAGATGGGCGAGTCCGTGTCAATGGCTGTATTGCTGAACTTGGGCAGAAGGCTGATCCGGCTGAAGATCGAATTGAGGTTGATGGGAGGGGCATTCACCCTGTTAATCGCCCCCAATTAATTTACCTTTTAATGCATAAACCCTATGGAGTCCTCTCGACATGTCACGATCCCTATCATCGCTCAACTGTTATTGACCTGCTGCCAACAAAATTTCGAGATAGTGGCATTTATCCTGTCGGGCGACTCGATTTAGCATCTACTGGTGCCCTCCTACTCACTAACGATGGAGAATTAACGTTTTTATTGACTCATCCTCGTCATTCTATTCCTAAGACTTATCATGTTCTACTGAGAGGACATCCATCTGAATCTGTTCTTCAGCAGTGGCGACGCGGAGTCATACTTGCAGATAAGCAAACTTTACCAGCAGATGTAGAAATTCTTCACCATCAACGAGAGAATGGTCATACGCTCCTGAAGGTGACATTACGAGAAGGCAGGAATCGCCAAATTCGAAGAGTCGCTAAAAGCCTTGGACATCCGGTCATTCAGCTTCATCGCGTTTCGATTGGTTCACTTTGTCTAGATAATCTGCCAAGCGGGCAGTATCGCCATCTGACCAGTGCAGAAGTCAACTTTTTCTGGGATCAGACTAGACAGCTTCGTTCTTCCCTTTCTGTTTAGCTAGCGGATTTTGGTACGTCGAGAGTAATTAAGTTATGAATCAAGATATTTCCCAACCCGGTCAGAAGCAAGCGGAAAAATTAGCTGATATCGGTGCTCGTTTACGCCAGATTCGGGAGGAGCGTTTGCTCTCAATTGATCAAGTTGCGGCTAAAACATTAATTCAGCCGCGCCTATTGAGAGCAATTGAAGTGGGTGACTTATCTCGGCTTCCTGAACCTATATATATTCAGGGGTTTATCAAGCGATATGCTGAATCGTTAGGTCTAAACGGCGCAGAATTTGCTCATTTATTCCCAACAGAGCCAGACATCCGAGCAATTCAGCCATCCTGGAAAGATTCGCCGGCTGCTCAGCTGCGTCCTATTCATTTATATGCGTTCTACATTGTGTTAATCGTAGCGGCGGTTAGCGGGCTTTCATATCTATTAAGCCGATCGACATCGTGGGGTAATCAAACCTCTGTAGACGCTGAGTCTTCTGTAGTATCAGGTCAATCTTCATCTGATGAGGCGTCTCCAGAGGAAACTGAGGCTAGCGCAAGTGAGACAACGGATGAAGCCTCTGTTACGGATGCTGCAGCGGCGGTTCAGGAGGAGCCTGTCAAGGTGGATGTGGAACTGACGGCTCAATCTTGGCTGCGAATTATGGTCGATGGGCAAAAAGAATTTGAAGGCGTTCTTCCCGAAGGGACTCAGCGGACATGGACGGCGGATGATCAGCTGACTATTCGGGCAGGTAACGCTGGCGGCGTTTTACTCGCTCATAATAACGGTGAAGCCAGGCTCATGGGTGAGCCTGGCGCGGTGAGAGAAATTACGTTTTCGGTAAGCCAAGATGCTGCGAGCTTACCGGATTCGGATCAAGCCCAGACATCCCAATAATAGGGAAATGAATTGATTAGGCTGAGAGAGATTAGCCCTTCTCTCAGCCTAAAGGCGCTCTAGACTGAATCGTCAGAGCGCCTTTCGACGTTAGGCTGAACGTCCATAGGTTTCGGTGAGGCTGCGGAGGCGATCGCCCAATTCAGAGGTGAGCATGTGAGGAAAATATTTCCACGTCCAATTTCCCGATGGCTGACCGGGTTGATTCATTCGGGAATCTGAATTTAGCCCTAGAATGTCTTGAAGCGGAAAGATCGCTTGATTTGCAACCGAGCTGAGTGCAAGTCGAATCATATCCCAATGAATACCATCGGGACTGATATGGCCTAAATATCGGAGCAGCGATTCTCGCTCCCAATCTTGCAGGTTTTCGTACCAGCCAACGGTTGTGTTGTTGTCATGAGTGCCTGTATAGACCAGGTAATTGCGCGAATAGTTAAAGGGCAAATACGGATTATCAGATCCGGAACCAAATGCAAACTGAAGAATTTTCATCCCCGGAAAGCCGAACTGATCTCGCAAATCTTCGACATCCGGTGTGATCACTCCTAAATCTTCCGCGAGAATAGGTAGGCTTCCCAAATCTTCTTTAAGAGACTGAAAAAATGCCCGACCTGGCGCTTCAACCCATCTACCATTCATAGCAGTTGTTTCGCCTTGCTTCACTTCCCAGTAGGCTTGAAAACCGCGAAAGTGGTCAATCCGGATGAGGTCAACATACTCTAATAAGGATTGAATTCGGTGATGCCACCACTTGAACCCCCAATTTTGCATTTGATCCCAGTTATAAATGGGATTACCCCAAAGCTGCCCAGTAGCACTGAAATAGTCGGGCGGAACGCCCGCCATGAGAGCCGGTTCGCCGGTTTCCGGATCGAGATGAAAGATATGAGGTGTTGACCACACATCGGCGCTATCGTGTGCGACATAGAACGGCATATCGCCAATGATAGAAATACCGCGTTCATTGGCGTAGTGTTTCAGGCTAGACCACTGCCGGAAAAATTCATATTGCAAAAATTTGCGATAAAAAATCTCAGATGTGAGCCTGAGTCGCCAATGCTCCATCGCTTCTGGTTCGCGCTTGGCGATCGCCCCGTCCCACTTATTCCAACTTACTCCGCCGTGAGCAGCTTTTAAGGCAATAAAAAAAGCATAATCATCGAGCCAAAAATCTCGACTCTCACAAAACCGCTCAAAGTCCTGGCGTTGAGCTGGCGACGCACTAGTCTTAAAGTTATCGGCTGCTTTCACCAGCAAAGGAGTTTTAAACTGAATAGCCAGGTCATAGTCTACATGATCAGCCGGAAAATCAGGTGAATCAGCGAAGTCTTCCTCTGCTAAAAGCCCTTGCGCCTGTAAATCTTCTAGGCTGATTAGCATTGGATTACCAGCCATCGATGAGTAAGACATGTACGGCGAATTGCCATGACCAGTTGGCCCTAACGGAAGAACCTGCCAAATCTGTTGTTTGCTGTGGGTTAGGAAGTCAATAAATCGATACGCTGCTTCTCCGATATCACCGATACCGAATCGGCTAGGGAATGACGTTGGATGAAGGATAATACCGCTAGATCTAGGTAAGGGCATGGAGAATTAGAGTAGAAAAACTGAACCGCTTTATTGTATTGTTCGAGGCTAATGCCTGTTGCCTCGAATGTATCACGCTACCAGATCGTGCAACGAGCCGAATTCTTTAATTCGATAGATTTATAACAATATTGCAGACATCGCGAATTTTAAGGTTTAGCCCATTCTTTTGAGAAATGTATCGAGAATGCTCGACGTATTCGTTGATCTCGCGTTTGCAGCGCCAAATCGTGTTAATATACATGGCAATTATGAAAGTTTTTTGTTGAAGAGGTCAACCTACGGATGGAAGCAGTTTTAATGCTGGCAAAATTACCGGAAGCCTATTCAATTTTTGATCCCCTAGTCGATGTTCTGCCCATCATTCCGGTATTCTTCTTACTTCTTGCGTTTGTCTGGCAGGCAGCAGTCGGTTTTCGCTAAGTTCTAGACTCAATCTTGATCTCTAGTCCATTCTTCCCTCGACTCCTACTTTCTTTTAGGAGAATAGTTGTTTGATCAAAATCATGTCAAAGCACCTCACGTAGGTGCTTTGTTTATATGGCCCTACAGGCTTAGGTTTGTGTGGTGACCCCGCGCGCCGCGCGGGGTCACCACACGTTCAGCGTCCTAACGTGAGAGCGTAAGGCTATAGAAAGTCCATTGAGACATCTAATTGAGACATTCAGCAATTATGGCGTGCGTCCTCCAATCGTTTTCTGGAAAGCAGGACGTTCTGCTAAGCGCTGAAGATATTGCTTAATTGACGGATAGTTACTGAAATCTAGCTTTAGCATGATTGGCATATATGCCAAGATCGAACCCACTGCTACATCAGCCACGCTGAGGTGGTCGCCTAGGAGATACGGTTGCTGGCTTAGTCTCTGATCAATCGGGGACAAAAACCGAGTTTCCTCTCGCTCACGGTTAGATTCAACAAAGATGCCAGGGCCTAAAGTGGCATTAGCAAATAGAGTCCACTGTGCCCATTCAGCACGTTTCTCTATGGATACAGGGTGAGTCGAATATTTCTCGGCGAGATAGAGCAATATGGCGCCCGACTCCCAAATTGTGAGTCCATTGTCGATAATGGCAGGGACTTTTCCAAAGGGGTTAATCTCAAGAAATTTAGCTTGACGCTGTTCACCAGCTGGCAAATCAAGCAAAATGAATTCGTAGGGAATTCCTAGTTCTTCTAAATACCATTGAACAATCGAGGCTCGGCTGCGAGTGCCTCCATAGAGTTTCAGCACAGAATAGTCCTCCTAGTAGACCTTGCTTTAATCTGCCATCATTCGTATGTGAGCGTCTCGTTTATTTTGTACTGTTCTTGTATTGTTCGACTTATAGCGGTATGCGCTTGAGTTAAGTACTTGACGCGCACATTTCTACAATTAACCGGAAAATTCTTGTATGGCCACATCAAAAATCGTCCAGCTAATGCTGGTTTGAGACACAGAATGCAAACGCTTGTCTACAGCACTTTATGCGTATACGAGTGCTGTTTGACGTTGTCTTCAGCTTTGATAATTCGTTCAGAATTTAGAATTCGTTTCCGCTCAAGTGAAAAATTGAAATCTCGATAAACGGCACCCTTTGCAATATGAGACTGAGCCTCAGTTCTCGACTTGTAGGTACGAGCTGCCGCTGTCAATCGTTCGGCAAACCCATCGCAGGGCTGGGCTTCTATCGGAAATTCTTTCGGCAACTTGGCATCGTTGCCTTGGATAACGTCACCCAGGGAAATGGCGATCGCCATTTCATACGACGTCGCAATGCCTTTAAGAATTGCTTCTAAAGCAGCTGAGGGAATCGGTTCCGCAATTTTGACCTCGTGAATGTCGCCATCCGACTTGATATAACAGGTGGCTAGGCCAAGTACAACATAATCCTCTGCGGTGAGATCGGGTGAATTTAGGAAAGACGATTCGACTGCCATAAAAATATTTTGCGAAAACTTTACAAAAAAACTTCAGACCATAGTCTACTTACTAGGAAGAAGAGTAAGAAGAATGCAACATGTGCCTTCTCTGGCCATCCTCTAAGGGGGGCTAAACTATTGCGAATTGCGTAAGTCCTGTACTGCTTATCTCTTAATCTTGAAACTTAATTTTTGGGTAAATGTAAGCAAATTTAGCCCTAGTGCATTCTACCGTGTGAACTTCGATACAAATACTCAAGGTTTCAGAGCTGTTACAAACTTAGCGAAGAGTCCTCTCTTTACAGAATTTTTACCTGTCATCCGTAGTTTTACATAATTAGAGCTTTTCTCCGAAATTTGTAGATGAGCATGTGCTTCAGACAATAGGTGCCGTTCACGAACAGGTTTTCACTATCGGGGTGTTCTTTATTTCAGTAGTTTCAACCTCACAGTTTGATAGGCAGACGCATTATTAAGTGACACAAGGGGATGTGTTTTGAGATTGGGGAGATCGGACACTTCACAGTAAGAGAGCGTTTTTCATAATTTCAGCCAACCCCCTTACCAAGTATGAAATAAGTACCCAGGGAGGACAAGATGAACACTCGCCCATTTAGAACCCATCGACGAAACGGAACTAAACTCTTGTCTCGTGGTAGTACTACCACTGCATCACGTTCAATAAAATCTGCTAGCAGAGGTCATCGCCAAACTAGATTTTTACCAGCATCTAACGGCCCTGCATCAATGACACCTTTAGAGCAGCTCGAAGCCGATATCGATTTGCGTCAACGAGCATTGGCAGAGGCACAGCAAGGTCGCTATGAAAACTCGATTCGCTTATTTAGTCGATTGATTGATAGAAATCCTGATAGTGCCATAGACTACAACAATCGCGGACTCGTTTATTTTCGGCATGCTTGCTACAATGCAGCGATCGCCGACTACAATAAGGCGATCGCCCTCAATCCCCGATTAGATAGCGTTTACAACAATCGGGCAAACTTTTACGCGTGCTGCGGAGATTTGCACGCTGCAATTCGTGACTACGAGCGCGCCATAGACCTTAATCCGGGAAATGTTAGAGCTCGGATTAACCAAGGGATCACATTTCGTGATTTGAAAATGTATGAGCACGCAATAGAGACGCTTGAAACGGCTCTAAGCTTCGGACAGCTAGAGGGGCACATTTACGCAGAACTCGGGCGTACGCGTCATTTGCAGGGAGATTGGAACTTTGCGATCGCCGACTATCACCATGCTATTTCCCATCTCCCAAATTTCACCCATTCCCACAACACGCCGTCTATGCGTTTACGGCTACAGGTTGAAGTTTGGCTGGATGATCTCAGCCCCTTAAATTTTTGAGCCAGATGCGCTGCTCGATTGCGCTACTCGATAGAAATGGGTTGAGGTCCATTCCCCTTACCGTTAGCGCTGTCTGAAGAGGCTGATGAATAGGGTGATCCCGCTTGCTGATCGAGCCAGCCTTTAACCGGATCTTCGTTGAGATTCAGCCGAAAGGCTCCTGAGAAAAATCCACCTAAAAAGGCGACTGGATGAGCTGTTAATTCTTTGAGTAAGGGAGTTAACTCGTCCATGAACATTTGCATCCTCTTGTGTGTTTGCTCTGAGATATTTGAGTCATCGCTCATTTGTTTTTTGATCGTAGCGCGAAACCAATGTCAGCATAACTATTACTGGTCAGGACGGAGTTGCGCTAGATGACGTCGAATTTGCCTCACCTGCTGAATTTGCGAAGAATTTTTGAAAAATCCATCGGGTTATGAGGTGAGAAAGGAGACCAAGCGGTCCAGCGAAAAAACAGAGGGCTAAAGAATGGCGTGACCAGATGCTTGCATGTTGACCGTCCCAGTAGATCCAGCGCCCTACAAATAAGTCCATGACTAGAAAGTGAACCCAGCCCGTTGCCGCGACTTGTTCGTCTGAGAATAGCCGAGCGATATCGGAAAGACCAGCACTAGAGAAGGATTCTAACGTTTCGGCAGAGATGCCACCAACGAAAAAATATAGGTAAAGCAATGCCAATGCCACAAATGGTAAAACCGAGCGCATCACCGTGCGAGTGACCTCCCAGTTGGGCAGAACGATCATTAATGCCCAGAATGGCAGGACAAACACATTAGCGCTGTTGAATAGTAATTCTAAATCCATAGTGATTGAGTGAAGCGACTCTAGATTCGACCAAATTTATGACAAGGGCATCCCTGGTATGAACGGTTCATTCTCAAGAGGAGACGAGCACCTGATGGTAGCTAGTTACGCCTTGAAGGAAGTTTCGAAGTAACTGCTTGCCTGACTGGGTCAAAATACTCTCGGGATGAAATTGGACTCCTTGAATATGAGGATATTGACGATGCCGAACGCCCATGATGGTGCCATCGTCTACCCAGCTCGTGATTTCAAGAACGTCAGGGCAGGTTTGACGGTCAATCACCAAGCTGTGATATCGGGTGGCGGTGAATGGGGTTTCTAAGCTCTCAAACACTCCCTGTCCGTTATGGTGGATGGCTGATGTCTTGCCGTGCATGAGTTCGTCAGCGGGAGAAATGGTTCCTCCGAAGACTTGCCCGATGCATTGATGCCCTAGGCATACCCCCAAAATCGGATAGGTTGAACCAAGGTCTTGAATTATCTGGAGCGAAATGCCTGCATCGTTTGGATATCCTGGCCCCGGGGAGATGACAATCCCATCTGGCTGCAGCATTTGCACCTGTTTAATCGAAATTTGATCATTACGATAAACCTGAACATCGGATGCAATTGAAAATTCAGATCCTAGCTCTCCTAAGTACTGAACCAAGTTATAGGTAAAGCTGTCGTAGTTATCGATGACCAAAATCATAGGATTATCGTTACGCATGATTGAACTCAGGCTTTATGAGAGCTATCTCTCTAAGTCCCTATGCTTTCCTATCCTAATGGGCATCTAAAATTTTAGCAGCAGCCAACGGGGCAATGGGTGGAACACCTCAGTCGTCATAGCGCGATAGATTGAATGAGCTCAATCATCGGTGGCAGTAGTAATGATCCTGCAACCAGTATCGACACCAAGGCTGACACTAAAACCGCCCCGGCCGCGCAGTCTTTCGCAATCTTAGCCAGTTCATGATACGTCTGCCGAACGGTCAGATCGACAACCGATTCTAGGGCTGTATTTAACAATTCCATTGTTAAAACGGCACCAATCGTTAATCCGATGATGGCAATTTCAATGGCTGAAAGATGTAAGGCGATACTCAGGGCGATCGCCATCGACCCCACTATCACATGAATACGAAAATTGCGTTGAGTATTAAACGCATAGGTCAAGCCAGAGCACGCATACCTAAAGCTGGTGAAGAGATTAGAAGCAACTTTCCAAGAAAATTCTCGATTAGTTTGCTTAGTATCAGCCTGATCGACCTCAGATACGCTAGATGAAGTCTTCGTAGAGATAGGTTGTGACATGAATTGAGTCATAGGGAATCACGAACGCTAGTTGAGCAATGCCCAAATGAATTTTAATCTCTGTCTGTTAAATTACATAGCTATTGGCACTAGCCCTTTTGCTATGAATCAATCATTTCCGTGATAAATCGTAAGCGGAGTAATAAATATTACAAATCGTTACCCAACTGTCTTCGGTCTAGCTTAGACGAAAGAGTAGGCTCAGAGTAAGAGGGTTGCAGAAAAATTACAGGGAGCGATCGCTTTTATAAAGTTAGACCCACAATCTCTAGAAGAGTTTCTTGTTGAGACAGCATTTGGCTGAGGCTTTCTTCATCTGGGTGATCCCATCCAAGCAGATGAAGCAGTCCGTGGGATGCGAGCCAGGCAAGTTCTAGTTGGAGTGGATGTTGATGCTCATCTGCCTGACGCTGCGCCGTTTCCAACGAAATAACGATGTCTCCTAGATAGACAGGCAACGTTTGACTATCCTCTATCTGAGGATAGTCAACCTCTAGCGCTGCAAATGCCAAGACATCTGTGGGTGTATCAATATGCCGGTACTGAGCGTTGAGGGCCTGAATGTCGGCATCATGGGTCAAACGCAGGCTCAGCTCATACGACTGGATAGGAGAGTAATCAGGATCGAGAGCATTAATCCATGCCTGAAACCATGCGTCCCACGTCGAGGATGAGATTGGAACGATGTCACTGCAAGCTGGGGTTTCATTAAATTCTGCATGAGTGGGGTCGCCTGGCTCAGTCCATTGAGTTTGAACCTCTACCTCAACCGAGTGCGATCGCTTACTTACCATGCTGACTACCGAGTTAGATAGGCTAAGCTAACGAGAATCGCGAGCAGCCCGAAGGCGGTCAGGAAAAAATGGAATACCGATTTTCCGCCTTTCCGTACCATATTTCGCATTGCTAATTTAACAAAGCTGGGGGCGGGTTCTGACAGTGATTTTGGGGGTGACGTGCTGCCATCTGCCTGATGAGTTTTAGATGTGTCAGACATGTCTGGGGTGTTTGACGTGTCTTGAGTAGAAGATGAATGGGTCATACTCTAAAAAATAAGGATTAGCGTTTGACACCTCACATAGCCCACCTTCGCTCAAAGATGGAAGTCGGTGTGTAACACTATCGTAACAATTTGTCGATCGTTATTGGCCTGACCGACAGGTGATTTATAACAACGATGCTAGAGCTTTTTCTAAGGCATGACCTGCAGCGTCAATGTCTGCTTCAGTGACAATGAGGGGGGGGACAAAGCGCACGACCTGAGGACCTGCGGGTACAAGCAGTAGCCCCTCTGCCATCGCTGCTTTGACGACGTTGACTGAGGTGATTTCGATGTCAGGCTTTAGCACTAAGCCATTAATGAGTCCCCAGCCTCGCACCTCTGAGATCAAATGAGGATATTGCTGAGCGATTGCTCGTAAGCGGGTTCTAAGTTGTTCTCCGCGATCGCAAACATTTGCGAGAACCCCTTCACGCTCTAATGTCTGGCATACAGCGAGAGCAACAGCACACGCAAACGGATTACCGCCAAATGTGCTGGCGTGATCCCCTGGTTGAAAGACATCGCAAGACGACTTGCATAGGAGAGCTCCAATCGGCACGCCGCCGCCTAAGCCTTTTGCAGAGGTGAAGACATCTGGCTCGATGCCTAGGTTTTCATATCCCCAATAGCGTCCGCTTCGCCCCATACCCACTTGAACTTCGTCCAGAATGAGAAGAATCCCTTTCTCATCGCAGAGTTCACGAATTCGTTGGAAATAGGCAGAGTCACCCGGACGAACCCCGCCTTCGCCTTGAAGAGCTTCGAGCATGATGGCAGCCACTTGACGTTTGGGGTGGTCGAGATGGGCGATCGCCTCTTCAATGGCAGCAATATCGTTGTAGGGAACGTAATGAAATCCCGGAACGAGAGGATTAAAATTCTTCTGATACTTGGGCTGTCCTGTTGCAGTTATGGTTGCGAGCGTGCGCCCATGGAAGCTAGCATTGGCTGTCAAAATGACAGGATTCTCGATGTCCAAAACCGTGTGAGCATATTTTCGAGCCAATTTAATCGCGCCTTCATTGGCTTCAGCCCCAGAGTTACAGAAGAATGCCCGATCCGCACACGAATGGTCAATCAGCCACTGGGCTAGTGCTCCCTGTTCGGGGATGTAATAAAGATTAGAAACATGATGAAGCTTTTGCATTTGTTGAGATACAGCTTCAATCATGACGGGATGAGCATGACCCAGCGTGCATGTGGCAATGCCTGCTACAAAGTCGAGATAGTTGCGTCCTTCCGTATCCCAGACGGTGCACCCTGCTCCTCGATCTAGAGCAATGGGGAAGCGGGCATAGGTTGTCATAACAGATTGGTCAAAATCTGCTGGACTGAAGGGTGACGCAGCAACGGGAAATGGCAGAACGGCTTCTGGACTCACAGACATATCCTCAACACAGTCAAGATATACAGGTTCGATGAAATTCTAGTGATTCCAAATGAGGGATCTAACAATGGGTGTCAACCCTTACCTCATGGAATTAGGACACATTTAATCTACCTTGCGGATTCACATTTGCAGATTCACCTTAAGGATGCGCCTTTGCGTTTTCAAATGATTTCGTGCATTCGTGCATAGGTCTGATTGTAAGCGAGAATACTAGACGCGAGAGATCCCTGATTCAACGTTTCATAACTTTCGGACATCTGGATTAATGAATTTCTAGACTGGCTTGACTATCCGGCTTAGCTATTTACGCTGACTTATAGGTAATTGCGGAGTAGCAATTCTAGTTTGTCACGGCTAGCAGATGGCACCTTATCGAGCGGAGTCAAGATGGCGTATTTGAGAGCAGAATGAGCGTCTGAAGGCGGCGGATTTTGGCTGAGTCGGCGGACTGTTTCTCGAATAACCTGCTGAGCGTTAGAGGCATTTTTCAACAAGTTGCCAATCACCATTTCGACGGTAACGCTGTCGTGATCAGGATGCCAGCAGTCATAGTCGGTCACTAATGCAAGCGTTGCATAGGCAATTTCGGCTTCGCGGGCGAGCTTTGCTTCCGGTAGATTGGTCATCCCCACTACAGTTGCGCCCCAGCTTCGATACAGTTTTGACTCTGCTTTTGTGGAAAATGCGGGGCCTTCCATGCAAACGTAGGTACCTCCGCGATGGATCGTCACCTCTGGAAGGGGTAGGCTGGCGATCGTCTCTGCCAGAACACCTGCTAGGTTCATACAAATGGGGTCACCAAACCCAATATGCGCGACAATCCCGTCGCCAAAGAAAGTAGATGCCCGGTTCTTTGTGCGATCGATAAACTGATCGGGGATCACCATATCGACGGGTTTTACCAGTTCTTGAAGTGAACCAACCGCTGAGGCGGAAATCAGATAATCTACGCCCACATATTTCATGGCATAGATATTGGCTCGAAATGGCAGGTCCGATGGGAGCAAATGATGATTGCGCCCATGGCGTGCCAAAAACGCAACGCGAGTTCCATCGAGTGTGCCGACAATTAGTGCATCGGAAGGAGAACCAAATGGAGTCTCAACTCGAACTTCTTCTACGTCTTTGAGAGCCTCCATGTTATAAAGGCCACTTCCTCCGATGATTCCAATCTTGACTGGCTCCATAGCGCAATTCCAATCTGGCGTGCAGTGACACCATATCCTAGCACCCGAATCATAGCGACAGTTGATGACCTTGGATGGATACCCTGAGATGGACGCAATCAGAGTCCCTCAACTCGGGAGCCAGCGCCAGTTATATCGATTCCATTCGTATATGCCTTGAATCTCGTATTCGAGGCCGCTGTCAAAGCGAATGGTGCAGCTTGTATAGCAGCTATAGGCTTGAGAGCCTAACTTAGTATCGTCGGACTGTTGCTTGATACTGACCACCTGGCACGGAATCCATTCTTGGCTACACGGCCCCACTTCTTGAACCCATTCCCACAAGCTGTTTGACACTTCGATGCGATCGCCCACGCTGAGCATAAAAGAGGCTTCATCAGAATATTGCTCAATATGATACGGCTGCACTCGTTCAAGCCACTGCGGGCCATAACTGTCTCGAATAAATTGAACTGAGCCAGATTCCCGTCCTCCCAACCAATCATTTAGGAGCTGAGTTTTCCAAGAGAGATCTTTCTGATTTTGATACTGGATATATTGCAACAGGGCTCGACGCTGGTCAGGAGATAGCTCATCGAGGGGATTGACGGTATTCGCACCCATATTTAATTCATTATTTGAAGCAACAGATGCGGAATCGGGGCGATCGCGCACTAAGCCTATGATTGCATCAGTAATCGTCTGCTTTTGGGTGGAGTTGAGAGGATATCCCAGCGATTCACATTGGTTAAACGCTGTTCGTAAAGCAACTTCAATATCGACTGGTGTCATGACTACAGATGCGGGTAATTAGCAATCTTAGGTGCTTAGTCAAGATACTAAAGAATTGCTAAAGGCTTATAGAAGCTAGCTTTCAGCAATATTGAGGCACTGATTTGATTGAGCGACTTCTCGAATAATCTAGATTAGCACTCACAGACTTGCTTTAAAGTCTATTCAGCGATTAGACACCATTCACGATAATCTGAGTAATAGAACTGGATGCAAAACTATTTAGAAAACCAATACTTTCCTACCTCCCCGGTGGTTTAGTAGTCATCTAGTCTGAGGATTGTAAGAATTTTGGCACTCAAGATTTTGACACTCAAGAACTATGAAGAGATTCATGCATGTTCGATTCTGGATAGCCAGTATTCTCTGCTGTTGCGTGTGGCTAATGAGCTGGTTTTGGACTCCTTCTGCCCTTGCATTGACCCAGATTAAGCTGTTTGATGTTGGCTATAAAGACTGTCCTGCTGACTTATCTGAAGGAGTCGTCACAGCAGGTGGCTCTAGTATGGATGCAAACTGCTTTATCGTTTACGGCAAAGCTGAAAATTCTTCTGGAAAGCCTGTTCTCAACGCAGATGTATTTGGGCGGATTTATGACGCAAACCATAATCCGGTCATGCAAAATCGCACACGGGTTGGATCAATCGACGAAGTTCCTCCTGGAACCAGTGATTTTGAAATCAGAATCAGCGTTCCGGCTAATCAGGCAACTCCTCTCCAATTAGAGCAGTTCAAAGCATCTGGATTTACAGGTAGGGTTCGTCGCTAAGGACTATAGATTTAATAACATCCACAATTCTGGCAGCAGAGACTTAGCATTGCCAAGTCTGTACAGATGTAGTTCTTCAGATTATTAAATCCATAATCTTAAACCGTGGATGGCTCCGACAAATATCGTCAAGAAATAGTCGGGCGACCGTGACATCAGTGGCATCAAAGATTCGGTATGCTTTTCAACCTGACACTGACTTTGAAAAGCTCTCAAAGAGCCTAATACAAGAATTTAAGGAAATCTAGTGTCATCGAGTTGAAGACAAGAAAAATTCAAAAATTTTCTAGGGACACAGCATTGCTATGTCCCGTTTGCTTTGTTGGTTCCTATTCACTTTTCGCCGACACCAATCAGCGCACTGATTAAATTTTGGGATGTTTAAACCACTCGGCTATGCCGAATCAATTGCTAGATGTTGCCAGAAGCTCTGACTGGGTGCGTTGCTGAATCGGAATTAGTCGGAATTAGTAATACGGATAGGCTGAAACTGCGACGCTGGAAAATGCTCGAGCAACAAACTGAAGCAGAAAAATCGCCAAAATTGGTGAAAAATCAATTCCACCGAGGGGAGGAATAAACGACCGGAAGATATTCAAATAGGGATCGGTTAGCTGACTCAGCGTCGCAAACGGTTGGTTCATCCAGTTGACGTTGGGGAACCAACTCAACAAAATACGAATAATGAGTAGGGCAAAGTAAATATTTAAGAAAGTTGCGAGTGAGCTTGCAATTAGACCGACAGGATTAGCCATGATGATTTCGATGTCCTTACTTCAGAGTTAAGGGGTTAAATCTCTTGAACCTAGTCTAACCGATACCAGTAGACTGCAAATTGGTCAAGAATGGTCGAATTCGACAATTTTTAGGATGATTTCGAGGCATCCGTTAGACTGCTGCGACGAGTTCGTACTGTTTATGTCGAATAGTTTAAGCCAGATTTATGAATCTTGAGATAGAGTCTGCTCACCCTCGTCGGCGGGCGGATTGCCATTGACTCCGCCCAGGCGTTGACGAACATCATCGATCGCCTCATTAAGTTGGGCGATTTTATCTTCAAGCCCTCGACGAGCGGCTTCGATGCTTCTGTCGTTTGTGACATTGAGCGATCGCCTGTCGTCTGGTTTTTTCTCTAGGGATGCAGATTCATCACTGTCAGACGGATTTTGAGCAAACCTGGATGTAACCAACACGCCCACAATGCCGCCTACAACTCCGCCAACAGCCGTCCCAAGCAGAAAGCCACTTAAAAAATTATCTTGTTGACTCATTACAACCCTTTCAATGTGCGTAACGTTTTGAATGCCACTCAGTTGTCAGAACTCACAAATTACTCGCAAATCAAATCAATGATGCGCTATGGGGTTTCACCGTCAGAAACGCTTACTCTACCTTACAAGGGTTGGGGGATGTTCCCAATAGTCATCGTATTTTCTTAGACTATTCAATTAACCGTGACGTTTCTGCGATCGCGGATTTTCTTACGTGCCGAAGGTGCGATCGCCTGCGTCACCAAGCCCTGGAACAATAAATCCTTTCTCGTTAAGACCTTCATCAATAGTGGCGGCATAGATACTCAGCGCTGGATACGTTTCACCTATTTTCTGTAACGCGGCTGGAGCTGTCACCACTGAAATGATGCGAATAAGCGCTGGGTCGATGCCTCGTTTAACAAGCTCATTGAGAACCACTATGATACTGCCCCCCGTTGCCAGCATTGGTTCACTGATCAAAAGTCGAGTATTGGGGTTAAATTCGTCAGGAAATTTATTGAGATAGCAGCTTGGCTCAAGCGTTTCCTCATCGCGGACTAGACCAATATGATAAATCGATGCTAGAGGGAGCAGTGCTTGAGCACCATCTAGGAGGGCTAGCCCAGCTCTCAAAACGGGCACAATCGCGATCGGAACTTCTGGGTTTATAAACGTTGCAGGACATCCTGATAAGGGAGTCTGGATGCTTGTCTCCATGGTGGGGAGCCAGTCGCGAATGGCTTCATAGGTCAGCCACCGGCCTAGTTCAGTCATGGCGCTTCTAAATAGCATAGACGGGGTAGATTCATCGCGAGCGACTGCAAGCCAGTGCTTGATGAGCGGGTGGGGGGGGACGTATACACGAAGTTGGAGAGCCATGGTTGAGCCAGTCTACAGCATGAGCAGTTTGAATTAAATCTGCATCATCATACTTCGTTCTCACCCAGGACATGCAACCCATCAGCAAATTTCTCGGTAATTTCTACCCGGAATGCACCCAAAATCGGAAGTCAACCCGGACGAATATCTAGAAATGGGCGATCGCCTCCAAAATCATTCCTGACCATCTCATGAAATTATTGAAAATAATTGTCATTAGTATTGACATATATTCTCAACAAGAATACGATTGATTGCAGTGTTCTCCTCTCGAAGGATCGGCAAAGGGGGTTGGTCGGCAGGCCGATCCCTTTTTTATAGCAATGTGCACGTCAAGTACAGAAACGGTGGTGTGGGGCGCGCATACCGCTATATTTGCGTTGCGCCAACCTAGCGATTATCCCTTTACAATGCGCAAAGCAAAATCAGGTCAGATACACTAACAAGGTGAACCATTTTGCTCTAGCTCTTGAAATTTTCTTGTATGGCCGCCGTTTCCAACTCTACTTCTATCTCTTCTGGCGCATCATCGAGTCAAAATCCCAATCCTGCATTGGCGGCATCTGAATGGGATGTCATCATCATCGGATCGGGAATCGGTGGGTTAGTCACGGCAACTCAACTAGCGGCAAAAGGGGCGCATGTCCTGGTATTGGAGCGCTACCTCATTCCAGGCGGCAGTTCGGGCTATTTTGAGCGCGGAGGCTATCGGTTTGATGTGGGCGCATCGATGATTTTTGGGTTTGGCGATCGCGGCACGACCAATCTTTTGACCCGTGCGCTCGATGCAGTCAATGTCAGCCTAGACACCATTCCTGACCCGGTTCAGATTCATTATCATCTCCCTGACCAGTTAGACCTCAAGGTGCATCGAGATTATGAGAAGTTTTTGCAAGAACTGAGTCAGCGTTTTCCCCACGAGCGCCGGGGGATTCGGCGGTTTTACGACGAATGCTGGACGGTGTTTAACTGCCTCAATTCGATGGAGCTTCTGTCGCTGGAAGAACCCCGCTATCTGACACGGGTGTTTTTCCAGCATCCACTGTCGTGTTTGGGGTTAGTCCAATATTTGCCACAAAATGCGGGTGAGGTCGCACGTCGCCACATTCACGACCCAGTTCTGCTCAAATTTATTGACATGGAGTGCTATTGCTGGTCGGTTGTTCCCGCCGATTTGACTCCCATGATTAATGCCGGGATGGTCTTCAGCGATCGCCATTATGGCGGCATCAACTATCCCAAAGGGGGAGTGGGTCAGATTGCTCTCAAGCTAGTCGAGGGATTAGAAAAAGCGGGGGGGCAGATTCAATACAGAGCCAGAGTTACCGAAATTTTGCGCGATCGCGGCAAAGCGACTGGAGTTCGATTGGCGTCCGGAAAAATATATCGAGCCAAACGCATCGTTTCTAACGCGACGCGATGGGATACGTTTGATAAACTCCTGCCGCAAGACGAGTTACCTAGCGCTGAGCAAAAGTGGCAGCAACGGTATCAAAAATCGCCTAGTTTCTTCAGCCTACATCTGGGCGTCAGGTCAGACGTATTGCCAACCGGCACTGAGTGTCATCATATTCTGTTAGAAGACTGGAATCGCATGGAAGAGGCAGAAGGGACAATCTTCGTTTCGATCCCAACGCTGCTTGACCCAGAGTTAGCACCCCCCGGACATCACATTATCCATACCTTTACCCCAAGTTGGATAGACGACTGGCACGGGCTGACATCGAGTGACTATAGCGCTCGTAAAGATCAGGTGGCGACTCGACTGATCCAACGGCTCGAAGCCATTTTCCCAGGGCTGGCTGATGCGATCGATTTTCAAGAAGCGGGTACGCCTCGCACCCATCGACGCTTTTTGGGTCGAGACGATGGCACCTATGGCCCCATTCCCGCTCGTCGGCTCCGGGGCTTGCTCGGCATGCCGTTCAACCAAACCTCGATCCCAAGGTTATATTGCGTGGGCGATAGCACGTTTCCGGGGCAAGGGCTGAATGCTGTGGCGTTTTCAGGATTTGCGTGTGCCCATCGAGTGGCAGTTGATTTGGGACTGTAGGAGGCTGTGTGAATAAGCCAGTTTGAATAGGTTATGGCGATCGCCAGGAATTTTATTCATGTCAGAGGCGCTAGATTCTGGAGCGCTAGTCTTATGAGCCGAACAGTTGATAAGCGCGTTGATGAATAGACACCAAATTGACGCGCAAATTTTGATTGAGACGGCGTTCAATAATATTGGCAGGCATCAGTCGAGGAGGACACACGACGACGGTGTAGGTTAAATCTGTTGTGTCACACGAATCTATTGCAGGTTGGAGTCGCCACTGTCCTTCGAAGGTCTTAAAATCTCCCTCGACCATACGAAACTCGATCAGGTTGGGAAATGTTTCAACCATGTCTAGCACGACGCGCGCGCAAAAGTGAAAGTTGAGCAAGCACTGGCTCCCCACTTGCTCTAGGCGAATTCCACCGCTGGGGTGCTCAATTCGTTGGCTCTTAGCTAGATTTGGAATAAAATCAGCCAGCGTCTCGTAGTCTGTCAGGATCTGCCAAATCTGCTCAACAGAATGCGGAATTTGAATCTGGGCAGAAATTTTTCGCTGACGCCCTCCCGCCTGCTCCGTTCGCACGTCAACTTCTTGAAGTAAGGCTGGATCAAGCCCTGCCTCGATTTCTGTAGCTGGTTCTGTGGCTGGACGTTCGGTAATGGGCTGATCCCGTTTTGAACTGGCGATCGCAGCATGCTTTGGATAATCAAGCGGATTTGAATTCGTCACCATTCACTCCTAGAACACAGTCAACATCGAAACGGCTTGGCACATTATCGGGTTGTGACGTTCTACAAAAAATTATAAGCAGCAGATGGAATGTCTGCTGTCGTCTTGCAGACGCTGACATTAACGTACCCAGTTAGGTGATCAAGACCAACACCCATTCGTCTAGAGTTCCGACTGGGTATCGACTTCACCGAATCCACAAGGTCACTGGAGAAAGTCATGGTTTGGGGGGCTAACGTTTCGATTCTGTTTCTATCCCAATTATGCAGGATTACAGAGAATCTACAGACGATTTACAAACGATCCGCGACGACTCTAGCCCTACGGGCGTTTGTGTGGTGACCCCGCGCGCCACGCGGGGTCACCACACGTTCAGCGTCCTGACGCGAGAGCGTAAGGCTATACAATGAAGTTCATGCTTACTATATAAAATGCTCGTCTAGACTATGACCTCGAAGCACGCCTCAGCGTCTGCACTTGCGATTGGAACCGTTAAAGGACCGGGTGAAAATGGCAATCAATACGTGTTTATTACGGCTGAAAATCAGCACGTTAAGATTGGCGAATTTGTCTACTACGAAGCATTTTTGCCCCGAGTTGGATCTGTAACCCCCGTTCGTATAGAAATTTTGGGCAAAATCTCCGGGATTTGCCTGATTGATCATCTACCCGATCGCATTTTTGCAGATACGCAGATCAACCCAGAGGCGATCGCAACGCTAGTTGGGTTTGCGTATCCCAATCCTGCTATTTATGAAGTAACGGTGGATGTGATTGGCTATTTTGACCCGCGCTTGGGGTTTATGAATCCTCGACAGTCTCCTGATCCGGGAGCCAAGGTCTATTTGACGAGTGATGCCACCCTGCGACAGGTTCTTAACAAAAAGCAGCCGGATGATGTGGGTGCGGCGCATGTGGGTGCGTTGCTGTTGCGGGAGGCAAATTCTGTCCCGATCGCGCTGGATGTTAAAGAATTAGTCAGCACCCATGTCGCAATTTTGGCGGGCACGGGATCTGGAAAGTCGTATACGGCGGGCGTACTCGTCGAAGAATTATTGCGCCCCCATAATCGCGCCGCTGTGCTGATTTTTGACCCCCACGGGGAGTATGGCACCTTGACTGAGATGCGAGGGCATCCGGCATTTGGGGCAGATGACGGATATCAGCCGCAGGTGAAGGTGCTGTCTCCCGATGACATTCGCATTCGGATATCGTCGTTAGATTATTACGATATCGTGTCGCTGCTGCCGGATATGAGCGATCGCCAACAGTCTATTTTGAATAAGGCGTTTGGCATTCTCAAGCGGCACAAACGAGGCGACTATCGCTGGAGCATCAACGATTTAATCGCCGCTGTGTTTGAAGCCGATAGCACTCAAGATGAGGACGGCAATGAAAAGGTGGGGTCGTCTGCGCCAGCCATTGAGTGGAAGCTTGATCGATTGGGGCGATCGCAATATTTCCATTCATTCGAGCATTTAGCCCCCAAAGATTTTTTTGAACCGGGGCAAGTCACCGTTCTCCAGATGAATGAGATCAGCCAGGAAGAGCAACAGGTCATCTGTGCAGCTGTTCTTCGGCAGGCAAATCTAGCTCGGATGAACACCCAAAAAGAGCGGATTACAGCAGATGATGAAAATTATTTGCCCTATCCGGTCTTTGTCTTGCTGGAAGAAGCTCACCGATTCGCTCCAGCCCATGAACCCTCTCGCTGCAAGATGATTTTGCGAACCATTTTGAGTGAAGGGCGTAAGTTTGGCATGGGGGTGGGGCTCATCACTCAGCGCCCCGGGAAGCTCGACTCAGACGTACTTTCTCAGTGCATGAGCCAATTCATCATGCGAATTGTGAATCCGGTGGATCAGGACAGCCTCAAATATGGCGTCGAGGCGGCGGGGCGAGATTTGCTGAAGGAACTCCCTGCATTAACAAAAGGGCAGGTGATCATTGCCGGAGTATGCGTGAATACGCCGGTTTTGTGTCAGGTTCGTCAGCGTTTGACTGAGCACGGGGGCGAAACCCTCAATGCGCCAGAACTGTGGCAGAGTCATTTTCAAGTGCATCGCCAACAAGCTCGCAAAATTGAACAGGCTCCTGTTGCCAGTCGAGCACGAGCTAAAACCTTTCAAGGTAAAAGCATTGAATAGAGACAGAGACTTTGAGTGAATGGGTGATACCAATTCTCGATTTTAGATTTGCGATTTTGGATTGACGGCCACCAGCCTTGCAAGGGTTTTAGCCTGTTCATTTGTAGCCTTACTTCGAAGAATTGGTATGAATGAGTAGGTTAATTGTCTGGTGGGCTTGGGGATGATGAGGGCGATCGCACTGCCTCTGCTTGCTGTAGCGCGGCCTCGCTATTTTGTTGATAAAGGGCTTGACGGTTTTGAGCCGTTACATAACGGCTGTCGTCTGGCGAAATTTCTGCCATCAAATCAGAGGCTCGCTGCCAACGACTGGCAAGATCTAGCCATTCTGCCGAAGATCGAGCTGCTTGACCATCCTGGGCTGCTTTTTCTGCAATCCATACCGCTTGTGCAAAAGGGTCGGTCTGGGAAACGGTGGCCACTTGAGAATCCGGTATCTCATCTGCACGGCCATCTGCGGACATTAAATCGGAATCGGAAGAACCTTCTGTAATTTGAGCCTGACTGGTTGTCTCAAGAGGCGCAAACCGTTCATACGCAAACCAACCTAGCAGCAAAACTAATGCACTTAAGCCGATTCCACCCAATGTTCCTCGCCAAAACTGCTGCTTTTCTCGGCGATCTGGTCGAGCGGACGCTTTCTTTGCAAGGGCAACCTTACTCGAATCTGATCGATTGACTCGCCACTCCTCGGCAATTCGTCGAATTAAATTTGGCTTGGCTAATGTGATTTCTTCTGACCACAGAAGCTGATTTTCTGGATCTCGGTTAATCTCCTCAAGCCACAAGAGTTGCTGTTCTTGAACAATGCGACTGTTAATCCTGACGCGGCGGATTCGACGAGGCTGAATCGATTCCAAAATCTGTTTGATGTGAGCTACCAGCATTTTTTGCTCAAGGCATTCATGACTCGCTGCTTCACACAACAGTTGGAGTATGCCCTGGGCTAGTACGGCTCTTGCACGGATTCCAGACTCAGCCAGCTTTTCATTCAAGACTTGAATGATCGCTGCAACGCTTCCCTGACGAGCCTGCCTGATAATGTCATCGATCGAATCTACCATAGTCTACTTAGCATTGAGGTCGGTAGTGACATACGTCCAAGTCATGACATACATCTTTAATTAAATGCAGCCTTCATAAACTCATCCTAGCGGGAATCGATTTAAAAATACTCCGCCCAGGTTTATGAAAGAAGGTTACCCCTCTTTTTATCATCTACAAACTATCGTTCATTCTTCTTATCTTGTTCCAGCTTTCTCAGTTTTGTTTAGACATCTTATATGACGAGGAATTGTAAGTTTGGGTGGCGCACCGGGCGCATCCCGATTTTGCGAAAACCCTCTTGCCCTTGAGACTGCTTCTCTATCGCTCGCAGTGACTCTCGAATAGTCATCACGAATGATGGTCTAGTCCATTCTGGCGTAGTAGCGTATCCAGCTAAAAGCTGGGTAAAGCAATCGCTAGGAGATTGTTCTGAAATGGTTTTAGGATTTATTCAACCCAACATTTTAAGCGTGTCGCGCTACTAGTAATTACGAACGAACGACGAGTCATTGCGAAGGAACGACGAGTCATTGCGAACGCAGTGAGGCAATCTCCGAATGACGAGAGTGCGAGCGTCTCGCTCGCGAAGGAACACGCGAATCCGAATGACGAGAGTGCGAGTGTCTCGCCTGATTGACTGACAAGAGATTCTGCATTGGGCGAGGAAATCTCGCCCCTACGAAATTTCGGACAATGTAAGTGGTCAGGTTACCTGACCCTTTGAATGGTCTGGGTTCTGATAAGTTTTGTCAGTCAATTAGGTGTCTTGCTCGCAACCCTACAGTTAAGGAACACGCGACCGAGGACGGTCGTACTTACACGAAAACCTAAACGCTCTCGAATGAATCACTCTCGATGCTCCTGCTAGTATCGCTTATGCCTCGGTTCATCTAATATCTCGATCTCAGGCATTCGGCTCAGGCGTTGATCTCATGCGTCGATTAATTTGATGCGTCTATTAACACAATGACTCACACAATAATTCATTAGACTTGAGCCTAAGTTGGGTTTAAGGATGTTTAGATATTGCTATGTCGTTCTTTATCCAACTCGTGCATTCTCTTGAGTTACTATGATTGCTCCTTCTTTTTTTCGTCGCTACAAAAGACCGTTGACGTATGCAGGGATCTTACTTTGTCTTTTAGGAACGCCCGCCTGTTTTCGGCAAGACGATTCCCCATCCGAGTCTCAAAGTGAATCTGCTGCGGGCGAAACCAGTGATACCAATACTACGCTGAGATTATTGTATTGGCAGGCTCCTACTATTCTGAACCCCCATCTTTCAACGGGTTTTAAGGATGCAGAAGCAAGTCGTATTTCGCTAGAACCCCTCGCAAGCTATGACAAGGACGGCACCATGGTCTTGTTTTTGGCTGCTGAGGAACCAACGTTAGAGAATGGCGGCATTTCGCCGGATGGAAGGTCGGTCACGTGGACATTAAAGCAGAATGTGATGTGGTCAGATGGCACACCATTTACAGCAGCGGATGTGGTGTTTACCTATGAGTTTTTGACGAATCCTGAGTCAGGGGCTACATCAGCTGGAACGTATGAAATTATTGAGAGCGTCGAGGCTCTCGATGATTACACGGTCAAACTTAATTTCAAAGAGGTCAATCCCGCTTGGTTTTTAGTATTCATGGGCACTGAGGGAATGATCTTGCCCAAGCATGTGTATGACGATTATGTGGGTGCAAATTCGCGGGAAGCACCTGCAAATTTAATGCCGGTGGGCACTGGGCCGTATCGAGTGACGGAATTTCGACCGGGGGACACGGTTGTCTATGAGCCGAATCCTAATTTTCGGGAGGCAGAAAAACCGTATTTTCAGCGGGTTGAGTTAAAAGGAGGCGGGGATGCAACCTCCGCAGCGCGAGCCGTGCTGCAAACTGGCGATGCTGATTTTGCCTATAATCTCCAAGTCGAAGCTCAAGTGTTAAGCCAACTCACCGGATCGGGGCAGGTGGTGGCTAATTTTGGTTCACTGATGGAGCGAATTTTGATCAACCAAACTGATCCAAATCGAGAAACGGCTGATGGTGAACGATCGAGTCTTCAGTTTCCCCATCCTTTTTTCTCTGATCCGCAGGTGAGGCAGGCGTTGAGCTTAGCGATTGATCGAGAGGCGATCGCCCAACAATTATATGGACCCTCTGGTCGAGCGACTTCAAATTTTGTCGTGGCACCGGAGCAATATGTTTCGCCCAATACGAGCTATGCCTTCAATTTAGAGAAGGCTGCAGATTTGCTTGATCAGGCAGGGTGGGTCGATAGCAATGGCAATGACATTCGAGATAAAGACGGCACCGAAATGCAGATCATATTTCAAACATCGGTTAATCCGGTGCGTCAAAAAACCCAGGAAATCGTCAAACAATCTCTTGAATCGATTGGAATGGCGGTCGAGCTAAAAAGCATAGATGCCAGCATTTTCTTTTCGGGTGATCCGGGTAATACCGATACAACCGAGCGGTTTTTGGCAGATTTGCAGATGTTTACAACCGGCAATACGAGCCCTGATCCGGGAGCATATCTGCAAACGTATACCTGCGATCAAATTCCTCAAAAGTCAAATAATTGGGTGGGGGATAACACCTCTCGCTACTGTAATGAAGACTATGATGCCTTGTGGGCACAATCTGCAAAAGAGCTAGACCCTGATGTGCGTCAAGATATGATTCTCGATATGAATGACATGCTGGTCAATGACGTGATTGTAATTCCCTTAGTGCATCGAGCGGAGACGGCGGGAGTCAGCGACAACCTGACCGGTGTCAATCTCACCCCTTGGGATTTGAATACCTGGAACATCATGGATTGGACGCGTCAATGACTCGCTATTTGTTGAATCGATTGCTGACGTCAATTCCAACATTAGTTGCGATTAGTCTCGTCATTTTTTTAATCCTTGCGCTTGCTCCGGGTGATCCGCTCGCAGAATTTGCCAATAATCCGTCAATGACGCCGGAAGTTCGAGAGAATATCCGGCGATCGCTCGGCCTAGATCAACCGATTCACATCCGCTATGTCAAATGGGCATGGGCATTTCTTCACGGAGACATGGGCTATTCATTTACTAGCCGTAGTCCGGTGAGCGAATTAATTCTTCAGCGGTTGCCAACGACGCTATGGGTTGTTGGCATTGCGTATCTAATCAGTGTCGGGCTGGCATTTCCACTGGGGATTCTCTCGGCACTCCGGCGATACTCTCTGCTCGATCAGGTGTTAACCTCGATCGCGTTTTTTGGCATTTCCCTGCCCCCCTTCTTCACGGGGCTGTTGTTCATTATTATCTTCAGCGTCGTGCTGGGGTGGCTACCTTTTATCTATAACGCCACTCTGGATGTCACAAACTGGCAAACGTTTCTCGAACAAGTCAAACAATCCATCATGCCGATCGCAGTTCTGGTGTTGTTTCAGACGGCGGTGCTGATGCGGTTTATTCGCTCATCAATGCTAGAGCAGTTGAATCAGGACTATGTTAAAACGGCATACGCCAAGGGGTTGCGCCATCGCGTCGTGATATATGGGCATGTGTTGCGAAATGCCATGATTCCAGTGGTGACGCTGCTTGCGCTGGATATCCCGTCAATTTTTACAGGCGCACTCATCACGGAACAGGTGTTTCGAGTGCCCGGAATCGGCGCATTACTGATCGAGTCGATTTATCGAAATGACACGCCCGTCGTGATGGCCGTGACGTTTATCTACGCCATTTTGGTGGTTATTTTCAATTTGATTGCTGATTTGCTCTACGGGCTGCTCGATCCACGAGTCCGGTATGGCTAATTCTGTCGCATTGTTTCTTCGGCAAGGCATGTATGGCTCCCTCTGTTGTATCTGAATCCGTGATTGAGCGTCCGCCTCGATCGCTCTTAGGAGAAATATGGCGACGGTTTCGACGCGATCGCCTTGCTGTGATAGGGCTGGTAACCTTCTTAATGATTGTGCTCAGCGTCATCATTGGCCCCTTGATTTATACGCTCCCTGCCGATCAAATTGACTTTAGTCAGGCGACACTCCCGCCTCGTTTAGAGCATCCGTTTGGGACCAATGATTTGGGGCAAGACCAACTTGCACGAGTTTTAGTGGGGGGGCGAGTTTCAATCACGGTGGGCATCTCCGCCATGCTGATGGCGATTGGGCTTGGTACATTAATTGGGGCGATCGCTGGGTTTTATCGAGGGCTTGTAGATGCGTTGCTAATGGGCTTCACAGATCTGTTTTTAGCGTTGCCGCAGTTGCCGCTGCTGCTGCTGGTGATTTATTTGTTTCGAGATACAGCACGGACACTGATTGGGCCTGAAGCAGGAATTTTTGCCCTCGTTGTCATGGTTATTGGCGGCTTAAACTGGATGTCGGTGGCGCGACTCGTACGAGCTAGTTTTCTATCGATGCGAGAACGAGATTTTGTCACCGCTGCACGATCGATTGGTGCCCGACCCCGGCGACTGATTTGGGTTCATATCATGCCAAATGTATTAAGCCCTGTCATGGTCGCAGCAACCTTAGCAGTAGGAACCGCTATCATCAGCGAATCGACCTTGAGTTTTCTAGGGCTAGGGTTTCCCCCGGATGTGCCCACGTGGGGACGTATGCTCTACGACGCTCAGGGCTATTTAGACTCTGCTCCCCATATGGCCCTATTTCCTGGATTAGCGATTTTTCTGACGGTTTTGAGCATTAATTATATTGGGGATGGGTTACGAGATGCGCTCGATCCTCAATCTCGCTGAACGTCTGCCGTATGTTGAGTAAAACGTGTATCTAAAAACACGTTGGGTAAGACAGCAGGTTTTAAGTCGACAAGAGCATAGGGGCGATCGCAACCTTCTAGATATCCCCACTTAAACCCTGGGCGATCGAGCTTGCCAAACTGCCCATCCGGTGCAATAACCAGATCTCCGCATCGAAGTCTATAGGGATTTAATTCATCTCTCGATTTTCCATTATAAATTCCCCACCGATCATCCATCCGGAGATTCCTCATAGACACGTTGGGTTGGACAAGGCAAATGCAGATCCTCATCAATCATTCAGCCGACGAGATAGGTTTAAGCGCCCCACTTACTATCGCTTCACTCGCCACTGACGGATCGGCTGCGATGACTGAGAAAATCGTACTTAGTATATTGCTTTGCAGCTCCCCACGTATATTTACGGGGAAAACGGCGGCGGGTAGCCTCATTATTACTACCCAAAATTTGGCCTAAAATTTGGAGCGCCCAAGGAAAATTCAGTATGTTTGCGGATGCAGGATGGAGTCTGCTTTAAATCCCGCAAGCGATGGGCCAATTGCCCCAAGGCTCTCTTTAAAACTTCCTTCTACAAGAAGATTCCTTATGCCTTGCCAATTACTACTCTAGTGAATAGGTGCATCCGCTTTGCTGACTGCTTTAGCCTTCTATACCCGAATCGGGTTGGCTACGGTTTAATTTCGTATCGCTATCGGGCATCTATGATTTATGGCGATCGCCCAAGTCATGTATCGAGACGTTTTAATAGGGTCTAACCTGAGATGGATAAAGCAGCCCAGAAGTGACATAGCAAAATGTTAAAATTTTTGTTAATTTCTATTAAAGCTTCGGCTAGCAGTCTCAAGGCTTTCGGGATCGAGGGCTTCAAGTCCAAGGTTTAGTAGGGGTGGCAACTACTCCTTAGTGATTCGGCTACCCTCACTGCCAAGCCCTATGAATAGTCGTTAGATTGGTGTCAGTTGTAGATTACAAAAGTTTACGCAGATTTGAGGTGAATTTTAATCTGACCTGTTAACAAACAGCAGATCAACATCTCCAAAGGCTGTCTAGAGTTCGGTATTCTTGGTTAGAGCTGGCGTTAGCCCCGTAGCGTCGGATCTGATGTTTGAGGCAGGTAACGAATCGATTAAACAAGTTTCGCAACGCCAACATAGGAATGCTGCTGCAACTGACTTCAGGTTGATGGGTACGAGGGGATAAATGCGAGGAGGGAAGCGTTGATTTGGAATCCCACAGAGATGGAGCGTATCCGCGTCCAAAATTGTGATTTTCCTAATAATAAAGGGTTCCAAGTTCAATTTGGACGTAGTTTGGGACTACTGATTGCTTTCCGCTACCTATAGCCTGCTTATCCTTTCAACAATAGCTGCCCAACGTTTAGGGAGACGGTATTATGTTTGAACAATTCACTGACAAAGCAATTGCAGTGGTGATGATAGCCCAGCAGGAGACCCGACGCTTGGGACACTCTTTTGTTGGTACAGAACAGATTTTGTTGGGCTTGATTGGCGAAGGCACTAGCACTGCTGCACGAGTATTAAATGATTTAGGCTTGACTCTTGAAGCAGTTCAAGCAGAAGTCGAGAAAGCCATTGGTCGAGGAGCAGGGCCTGTTCCTGCTCAAATTCCGTTGACACCCAAGACCAAGAGAGTATTAGAGCAGGCGTTTCAGGAATCCAGAAACTTAGATCATCGCTACGTTGGACCTGAGCATTTGTTGTTGAGTCTAACGAAGCATCGCGATAGCGTGGCTGCCAAAATCTTAGAAAATTTGGGGATCAATCTAGATGCTGTTCGCACCAAGATTATTCGAGAACTAGGCGAGGCAGCACCGGTTCCAGTGGGAGGAGAGCCTCAGGCTCCCCGGCGTTTTCAAGGTAAAGCGCTCAAAGAATTTGGCACTGACCTTACGGAGATGGCGGCTCAAGGCAAGATTGATCCGGTGATTGGTCGCCAGCGCGAGATTGAGCGAGTGATTCAAATTCTCGGACGACGAACCAAAAATAATCCTGTTCTCATTGGTGAACCCGGCGTTGGTAAGACGGCGATCGCGGAAGGTCTTGCCCATCGAATCGTGGATCGTGATGTGCCTGACATGCTAGAAGACAAGCGCATCATTAGACTTGATATGGGTTTGTTAGTTGGCGGTACTCGCTTCCGCGGAGAGTTTGAGGAGCGTCTAAAGCAAATCACCGAAGAAGTTCGTCAAGATCCGAGCGTCATTTTGGTCATTGATGAAATTCATACGCTAGTAGGCGCGGGTTCGATGGAAGGCGGGATTGATGCAGCCAACTTGCTGAAGCCAGCCCTGGCGCGAGGTGAGCTTCAGTGCATCGGCGCAACGACGCTGGATGAATATCGGAAGCATATCGAACGAGACGCGGCACTAGAGCGCCGCCTTCAACCCATCCAGGTTGGAGAACCAACCGTTGAAGAAACCATTGAGATTCTGGGTGGGCTGCGTGCCCGATACGAGCAGCATCATCAGCTGACGATTACCGATGAGGCATTGGATGCAGCAGCTAAGCTCTCCGATCGCTACATATCCGATCGCTTCTTGCCAGATAAAGCCATCGATTTAATCGATGAAGCGGGATCACGAGTGCGCCTTCGTCACTATAAAAAGCTGCCGACCCAGGAGTTGAAGCAAGAGCTGCGGCAGGTTCGTAATGAGAAGGCCGCCTATGTATCCGCTCAGGAGTTTGATAAAGCGACAGAACTGCGCGATCGTGAACTAGAGCTTGAGGAGCAAATTCAGCAAGTTCGTGATTCTCAGTACGACGATTATGACTCGACTGAAAACCGAGGCAGTCCGTTGGTGACAGAAGAGGATATTGCTCAAGTGGTATCGGTTTGGACAGGAGTGCCGGTCAACCGCTTGACCGAGTCTGAGTCAATGTTAATCCTGCATCTTGAGGATACGCTGCATGAGCGGCTCATTGGTCAAGATGAGGCAGTAGCGGCTGTATCGCGTGCTATCCGGCGATCGCGCGTCGGGCTCAATAATCCAAATCGTCCGATTGCGAGCTTGTTTTTCTCAGGACCCACAGGAGTTGGTAAGACAGAACTCGCCAAATCCCTTGCCGCTAGCGTATTCGGCTCTGAATCTGCCATGATTCGGCTCGATATGTCTGAATTTATGGAGCGCCATACCGCATCGAAGCTAATTGGTTCTCCCCCCGGATTTGTCGGCTATGAAGAGGGCGGGCAATTAACCGAAGCAGTGCGTCGTAAACCCTACTCGGTGCTGCTGCTAGACGAGATTGAAAAAGCGCATCCTGATGTGTTTAACATGCTTTTGCAAATTCTCGAAGACGGTCGTCTAACCGATGCGAAAGGGCGAGTCGTTAACTTCAACAATACGCTGCTGATCATGACCTCAAATATTGGTTCGAGAGTCATTGAGAAAGGGGGTGGCGGTATTGGCTTTGAGCTGTCAGGTGATGGTGAGCACGATGTGCAATATAACCGGATTCGCTCTCTAGTTAATGATGAGCTGAAGCAATACTTCCGCCCAGAGTTTCTCAATCGCTTGGATGAGGTGATTGTCTTCCGTCAGCTTAATCGCGATGAAGTGAAAGAGATTGCCGAGTTGATGATTCATGAGGTAACAGCTCGATTGGCTGAGAAGGGTATCGGGCTAGAACTCACTGAAGCGTTCAAAGAGCGAATTGTTCTTGAAGGCTATGATCCTCGGTATGGGGCGCGTCCCCTGCGTCGAGCGATCGCCCGCTTGGTTGAAGACTATCTAGCAGAAGCGCTCCTGTCTAATCAAGTTCGAGAAGGTGGCACTGCTGTGATGGATATTGATGACGACGGGCAAATTCAAGTTCAGGGTCGCTTAGCTCCTGAGCTAGTGGGGATTGCTCAGCAGTAGCAACTTAGCAGTAACTTAGCAGTACTCAATCAAGACATTTAGAGCGTATTGTAGAGGGCAGCCCTAGGCTGTCCTATTTTTTTGGGTCTTCAAGAAACTTACAAAATACGACAAAGTGAGCTATGAAAGCGAGTGTAAGCTAGAGCAAAGACAGCTCCAAAACGAGCTAGTGCGAATTCAGGGTGAATTAAGGAGGCTGCGTTTAGGGGCATTTCCAAGGTCATGAATGATGGTTCATGAATCCCTTCAATTTATACTTGAAAGCTTTGTATAGCCTTACGCTCTCACGTTAAGGGCGCTGAACGTGTGTAGACCCCGCGCGGCGCGCGGGGTCTACACACAAACCCAAGCCCGTAGGGCTATATCAACGCTGTAGAGCGCATACCGCTATATTTACAAGTCTTGGCTAAAAACTAATAATCTTGTCCTATTGAATCTAAGAGTCAAACTCAATGAATTAAGGGTTTGACGACACCATTATGAGTAATTTTTGGATTAAAATATTTGCCGCAGTGGATATGGTTATTGACCATATAGGAGCAGTATTTTTCCCCGATGTGTATCTCATCCGATATCTTGGGAGACTGAGTTTTCCCTTGTTTGCCTGGTTAATTGGCGAAGGTGAAAAACATACCAAAAACATCAAACAATACGGGATTAGATTGCTAATGTTTGGGTTGATTAGTCAACCCGCTTACAGCATCTTATTTGATACCTATCAGCTCAATATCTTATTTACGTTAATGCTCGGATTACTGACTCTACGACTTGGCAAATATTTTGAAAATTATAAGTATATTGTTTGGGCAATTGGTATCCTTCTCGGAGCGATAATCCCGATAGATTTTGATGCCTACGGAGTCGTTGTTATCTTACTAATGGCTAATTTCCGCCCACATCCAACCTGGTGGATGACCTGGGTGGCGACTCATAGTATTTACATAGCACTGTTTCCCTATGCGGGGCTATTTCAACTCTTTGCAATCCCTGCGCCCCTCGCTGTTCAATTTGCTAATCATGAACGAGGGCGTCGTGCTCGTTGGTTTTACTGGTTTTATCCGGCGCATCTAGCTGTTTTATTGGGGATAAAAATCTCGATGCCATGAATTCCACATTGGTGAGCATGTCATTAACAAGTAACATCACGTATGAATTAAAACGTCAGATGAGAACCAATTTGACGGCTGCGGCCAGAGGCGATCGCCATTAAGATTCCAATCCCGGCTAACGGAATCAATGTCCAAATCCAGTTAGGTTGATTGACTCCGTATGCTGCTAAAACCCAGCCAAAAAAAATCAGCACTTCGAGAAACTTGAGGATTGTGTCACCCGTTTGTTCTCGCTGACGCTTGAACAGACTAGCTAATGGCACTGGCGGAGAGTTCCAAAGCTGCAATAGGGCAAAACACACCGTCGACGCAAAAACGATCAGCAATGAGCCGAACCACGATTCTCCTCGAAGCATTAGTCCAACAAACAACGGCGATAGAACGACCCAAACAGGAATGAGAGCTGCTAACAACTTTCCGCGACGCAGGGTAGCACTTTGGATAGGAGATGATTTGAGTAGAGTGGTTGCTTCCTCGCCTGCGACGACAATTCGGGTGAGATTAATGGTTAACCCTCCACCAATTAATACGCTGACAGTAGCGATTGAGGCTGACGGATCGATTGCCAATCCTTGTCCGTCGCCGCGCAGCAAAATGATTGCGGCTGGGATTAAAAAAATGAGTTGAAAAAGCGTTTGAGCAATGAGATAAGGATTTCGTCGGATGATTTTCCATTCTTTGAGGATACAGAGGCGAAGCCCACTCGCTTGAAACGCTCTAGGCTGGCGGTTTGAAGGGCGATGAAGGGATGTGGTCGTTTGCTGCGTGCTTGCGACAAACCGTTGATGTAGGGCTTCAACTGTCCCCCAGGCGATCGCCCCACCGATTGCCAGCATGAGTCCGACTGCAACAGGATCAAAAAAAACCGCACGAGCCGGAAACCAGATCCAGCTTGACGTATTAGCAAAAGCTGACGAAGTTAACGCTTCCAAGCGATCGCGCACCGGAGAAAGGTCGATATCGCTACTGCTGAGCAGATTGGGTAATTGCGATAGGAGTACCAGGAGCGCTGTAATGCCTCCAGCAACGATTTGGGCGATTGTGCGGGCTTTACGAGCACCCAACCAATGCACCAGACCCAAGGTAATCAGCATTGACAAACTCGCCGCAATCAACGACAGGCTGACCAGAGTTGGATAAATTCCCAATAAGCGCGGAATCCATAACAGCAAGGCTCCCAACGTAACGGGAATGAGAACCAGGCTAAACCCTAAAAAGATCGTGAGAGCGAGGCTCAGGAGTCGGCTGGCAAAGATGACCTTGTCAGAAACAGGAGAGCTTAGCAGCAAGTCAAGATCGCCTCGGTCAAACAAAACCTTGACACCCTGATTCATCCCTTGAATGAACCCGTAGACCAGCAGTACCCCCAAAACACCTGTCACAATCCAAATGGCGGCATCGGGAAGCTCTGATGCGGTTAGCGTTGGCCGAACACTAGACAGCGCCAACCATATTCCAGAGATAAAGACGAGTGCGACCGCCCCTAAACCAATCCACCATACCTTAGTGCCACGATGTCCACTAACGTCGCGCCACCAAAGAAGTAGCTCATGATAGATAAGCCATGGGAGACTACCAACAGGCGCGTTAATCATACGCCGCTTTGATTACGTCAGTGGGCGATCGCGTCAGTGACAAAAATACGGATTCGAGGGTGCCATCGGTCCCACTCTTGCGTTTTAGCTGATCTAGCGTCCCTTCAGCAACCAGTTCCCCTTGATTGATAATACCGATGCGTTCCGCTAAGCGTTCGGCAATTTCCATAATATGAGTCGTCAGAATGACCGTGTTGCCTTGCGCGACATAATCTTTGAGAATATCTTTGACCAGTTTGGCCGCCGCCGCATCTAGCCCCGTCAGCGGTTCATCTAAAATGATGATTTGGGGGCAATGAATAAAGGCTCCTGCCAGCGCAAGCTTTTGCTTCATCCCTCGCGAAAACGTCTCGCAGAAAGAATCTCGCACATCCCATAGATTCAAAATGTTGAGTAAGTGTTTGGCGTCAGCAAATGCCTGGTTGGGTGGGATGCCCCATAATCCGGCCACAAATTCTAGATATTCCATCGGGCTGAGCTTGCTATAAAGCATCGGATCTTCTGGCAAATATGCCAGCACCTGCTTAGCAGCCTTTGGCTGTTGACAAATGCTGTGCCCATTCAGCCACACATCACCCCGATCAGGCTCTAGGAGCCCAGCAACGATGCGCAGCGTAGTCGTTTTCCCAGCGCCATTGGGGCCGAGTAGAGCATAAAACTGCCCCATCGGAATCTGAAGATGAAGGTGATTCACCGCAACCTGTGAGCCAAACTGTTTCTTGAGATCAACGATTTCTAGCGCTAGGGGTTGATTCATGATTCGCATTCATGATTCGCTATGCTGCTCACCAGGCTGTTTCGACTCGTCAAACACATTCCTCAAACTTGTTTAGACGTCGATGCCGGTAACGACAATTGGCGACGAGCAGGCGTCGCAGACTTGCGTGGGTTTCGGGAACCATTCCTCGATCCGCTTTTGGCCCCGTTGGTAGACCCATGAGTCGATCCGGCATCATCTGGGAGCAAGAACTCGCGGATAAACCGGGCGATCGCTCGTTGTGCCAAGCCGCCTGCGATTTCCTGTCCCATTTGGTGAACTTCAGGTTTCGTGGCTAAACGAGACATCAAATTCACTAGTTGCAGCGGATCGAATCCTGGCGTTTCTTGCAAAATACCAATAATGCGACGGATATGAGCGACATTACTCTGTTGATCGTCGACGGGGCGAACAGGTGTCTTTTCGTCATCTAGGCCGACCCGTCGGCGCAAATTATGAGTCACTCGCTGCAACGTATCACGTCCCATCACGTCGATGCTCTTCACGAGCTCGTCAACCAGATAGTTTCGGATAAATTCGCCCCGCTCAGAGAATAGAAAATCCGCTGTCTGGTCGAGAATTTCGCTCATGTCGTAGTCTTCGGTTTTGCTAGCATTGCGCAGCAGATTTTCTAACCGATTCCAACGGAAGCGTCCTTCTTTGAACAATAAATCTTTCAAGGATGCTCTGAGCTCGGGAGAGGAGTCAGTTAAGAGTCGTCGTGCCACATACGGATATGCTTTACTGAGTACCTTAAAATCTGGATCGGCGTTAATCGCGATGCCTTCTAACGTCACTAGAGAGCGAATAATCAGCGCATAGTAAGCAGGCACCCGAAACGGATACTCATACATCAACTCTGAAAGCTGATCGGTAATGCTTTTGAAGTTGAGTTCGGCAACACTAGCCCCTAGCGCGTTATTAAACACATCTGCCAGAGCTGGAATAATCGGCGACAAATCTGTGTCGGGGCTCAAAAACTCTAGCCTGACATAGTCTTCTGCCAGCCCTTCAAAATCTCGGTTGACTAGATGAACAACCGCTTGTAGCAAGCCATAGCGTTGATGGGGCTTAACCTCGCTCATCATGCCAAAGTCGAGATAGGCGAGCTTGCCTTCGGGCGTTGCTAGCAGGTTGCCAGGATGGGGGTCAGCATGAAAAAAACCATGTTCTAGAAGCTGACGTAACGAACACTGCACGCCAGTTTCGATCAGCGCACTGGGGTCAAGCCCTTGAGCCCGCATCGCGTCGAGCTGAGTGAGCTTCGTGCCGGTCACCCATTCCATTGTCAAGACTCGGCGACGGGTAAATTGCCAATGGATATCAGGCACGTAGATGTCGGGAAGGTGCCCATACAACTTTTCGAACCGTTCTGCATTGCGACCTTCGTGGACGTAATCCATTTCTTCGTAGATGCGGGCCCCAAATTCATCCATGATACCGACTAAGTCGCTCTTCACTTGGGGAATAGACTGACTGGCTCGTTGGGCAAGCAACCGCAGAATGTAAATGTCTAAGCCAATGCGCTTTGCTAGACCGGGACGCTGTACTTTAATCGCAACGGCTTCGCCCGTCTTGAGCTTGCCTTTATAGACTTGCCCTAACGATGCGGCTGCAATAGGACTTGCTGAAATCTCGGCATAAACGTTTTCGGGAGATTCGCCGAGCTCTTCTTGGATAAAACGGAATGCGATCGTATTTGGAAACGGCGGTAGCTGGTCTTGAAGCTGGCTTAGCTCATCTAAATACAGGGGCGGAACGAGATCAGGGCGAGTTGACAACGCTTGACCAATTTTGATGTAAGCAGGGCCTAGATTCGTCAAAATTTCTCGTGCCCGAATAGCTCGGCGCCGCTCATTTTCTTTAGCTTGACCCGTTGTTCTATCCCACCACAGACGAATCGCAAAGGTAGCCAACGGCCAAACGATTGAGAACATGCGTCCCCAGACTTTAAGAGGCCGTCGCTTGTAGTACGCTGCGATCGCATCGGGGTCATAGCGAATAATTTCATAATCAGACGGTGGAACATTTCCCTGCTCAGCCTGCAGCGACGGGTCATCTGGTGAAAGGCTCCCTTCCACTACAACCGAGCGAGCATTCTGGGTTCCATTCGTCATATGCGTATCTGCTATGCGTTGCATAATATCTAAGGTAGTGGGTGGGCACTCAAAAACTGACTTCGAGAGAGTAGGCGCGAAATGGTTTGATTTTAGAAATTAAGAATTATCCAGGAACACACTCTAAGCAAATCGCCAATCTGCTCAACGTGCGACACAGATTCAAGAATTAGCCTTAGATTCAACCTTTACGACCCGACCTCTATAACTTGAAGGCTAAATGCATTCGATCGCCAAACACAATCTCCCTACGTTACATATTGTAACAACCTATCCCATCCTGAATTAAATCTTTCTTAAGTAGTATCGTAGTATCTCATTGACGCCCATGCTGTGCATCTCCCTGTGGTCTATCCTAAACAACCTGTACTCCAGAGTTTCCTCGTCCCTGTTCCTTGTCCCTGTTCGAGGATTTGCGGATCTAGAATTTGTGGGTCTAGAATTTGTGGATCTAGATTGATACATGACTGACTAGCCCATCGAACTACCACTACACTGAATTAATGTACTAGCTACGTACTGAGTGTAAAGAATTCATATGCACAGGTGTTCATAGATGGCGAGATCAGATAGCGAGATCTTCATTCCATAAATGATTTCTAAAAATGATTTCTAACTGCTTATTTGACCGCTTATTTGTAAGAGTGGCATTTGCTGAGATTGTTCGTTGGATTAGTGGTGGGTCATCGTCTAGATTGTTTGCTCATGTCAGCTTCTTTTCAGGTTGATTAGAGTTCATGTTAATTTCTCTTCAGATTGAAAATTTTGCGCTAGTTGATCACCTAGACCTCTCGTTTGGCTCGGGGCTGAATGTGCTCACCGGAGAAACGGGGGCGGGCAAGTCTATTATTCTGGATGCGCTCGATGCGGCGTTAGGAGGTAAGACATCGAGCCGTGCCGTTCGTACGGGAGCAGAACGCAGCCTCATCGAAGCCCGTTTTGACCTTGACCCGATGCTCAGAGAGTGGTTGAAAGCACAAGACATCGAACCTGATAATGATATGGCGCTCATCTGCACCCGCGAGCTGACCCCTGGCAAAGGTGGGGTTCGCAGTCGTTCACGGGTCAATGGGATGCTGGTCAACAAGCAGCAGATGGAGTCTTTGCGCGATCGCCTCGTTGAGATTACCGCCCAGGGGCAGACCGTTCAACTGGGTCAATCGAGCCTGCAGCGCGATTGGCTAGACGGGTTTGGAGGAGTAGCGCTGATTCAGCAGCGAGAAACGGTCGCAAAGACCTACGGTGCGTTTCAGCACGCGTCGCAAGCGCTCGATCGGCGGCGACAAATGGAAGAGCAGCGGCTTCAGCAGCTTGACTTGTTTGAATATCAGGCCAAAGAGCTGAGAGATGCCAATCTCAGCGACCCAGATGAGCTCAATCAGCTTGAACAAGAACGCCAGCGCCTCAGCCATAGTGTTGAGCTTCAGCAACAGAGCTATGAAGTCTACCAATCTTTGTATCAAAACGATGCGGGCGACAGCGCATGTGCTGATTTGTTAGGTAAGGCGCAAGGCGTATTAGAAGATATGGTGCGCTATGACACTCAGATTCAGCCCATTTTAGACCTGGTGAATGGCGCACTTGCCCAGGTTGAGGAAGCTGGACGAGAAATCAATGCCTATGGGGAAGGACTCGAAACCGATCCTGAACGGCTAAGCGAGGTTGAAGCACGAATTGTGCAACTGAAGCAGATTTGCCGGAAATATGGGCCCACATTGGCAGAGGCAATCGCCCATAATCAGCGCATTCAGGCGGAGTTAGAAGAGATCAGCGATGGGGGGCAGTCGATTGAAGTATTAGAAGAGGCATACCAAAAGCGGCAGGCTGACCTCGAAAAGGTCTGTGCGAAGCTCACAGAAATGAGGCGTGCAGCCGCTCAGCAACTTGAAAACGTGTTGCTTAAAGAGCTCAAACCCTTAGCCATGGACAAGGTGCAATTTAAGGTGAAGATCGCGCCGTGTTTGCCTACTGCCAACGGAGCTGACCAAATTGCATTTATGTTTAGCCCCAATCCAGGAGAACCATTGCAGCCGCTTGCAGATATCGCCTCAGGTGGAGAAATGAGCCGCTTTTTGCTGGCGCTAAAGGCATGCCTGTCTCAGGTGGATGCGGTCGGCACGATGGTCTTTGACGAGATTGATGTGGGGGTGTCGGGGCGGGTTGCTCAAGCGATCGCCGAAAAGCTGAATCAACTGAGCCATCGTCACCAAATTCTCTGCGTGACTCACCAACCGATTGTGGCAGCAATGGCAGATACCCACCTGCGGGTCGACAAGCAGGTCATTGATCACACTCCACCGCCAGAAACTGCGCCTAAGCGGGGGCGTAAGTCGAAGAAGAAGCAAGCCGAAGCCGAACAGAAAGCAACCCCAAATGAAGAGGTGAGAACGGTCGTGCGAGTGATCACCTTAGATGAGCGCCAGCGGCGAGAAGAGCTTGCTCAACTGGCGGGGGGCAAATCAGATCAAGAGGCGATCGCCTTTGCAGAGTCGTTGCTCACCCAAGCTGCCAATACTCGGATTGCCCGACCGTTACCTACAGCGGTTAATTCTTAGCTGACTTCTTAGCTGACTGTCTCCGATCGCCATTTTTGCCGCGCCTAAGTGCTTTGAGCTGTCTCCGAAGCTGCTCTAAATTGGGGATTTGCCCTCCGTAGCGCCAACATACATAGGCATGGGAAATTGCGTGAATGATGTCGGCTTGAGCGGGCGTGGAGTAGTCATCGAGCTGACGAGCATATTCGAGGGGCGTTTGGGCTGATGATTTGCGGAAGCCTTGAACGGCTAACCATTGCAGCATTTGTTGATAAATCGACTCGACGGGAGGCAAGCGGCGTAGCCAGAGGCGATCGCGCAAGGTTCGCGCACCATGCCCGACCAGCCAGCCCGCAAATGCCAGCCCAGACACAATGCCCAGGCCGAGCAAAAATCCGCTCCATCCCTTGGTAAACAGGGCAGACACCCAGCCAATTGCCTGCCCCAGCCGGGTGATGATCCAGGTAAACACGCCGCTTAGAAAACCAGAAACGGGAGACGGCAGCCATCCTGCAATCCAGTTCCAAAATCGGCGCAATAGGCTGAATGTTTCATAGTCGGTGATCGATGGTGGAACCACCTCATGCCCTGGAATCGGATCAAACATGAACCAGCCCTGTGTGCCAAAATACACCTCGGTGAGGGCATAGGCATCGGTATTGCGAACCACGTAGAACCCGGTGAACGGGTTGAATTCTCCAGGTCCAAACCCTGCTACGAGTCGAGCTGGGATGCCGATAGAGCGGAGCATCAGGGTGAGTACGGTAGAGAAATGGTCAGGATAGCCTCCCCCGTGGCGAAAGAGAAATGCCTCAACTAAGTCTTCATCGTCACTCAAAAAAGGCAAATCGGGCTGGATCGTATAATTTTGTTTGAGAAATTGGGCCAGATAAAGCGCAATTTCGTAGGGAGCCGATAGGGGATTGGGCGACTCTGCTAAGATTTCTTCGGTCCGCAGGCGCACCCGCTCAGCGATCGCCTCCGGTATTTGCAAATACGTCGCTCGAATCTCGTCACTATAAGTCGTGCTTGCCTGCTGCAACCGCGTGCGATCGCGATAGGGCACTAAGGAAATTGCGGTGTAGGTGAGTCCTTCAGTCAGTAATATGGGCGATCGCACCCCCCCTTCTGAATCAACGACGATCTCTCGAGTTGGAAAAAATAGTTGCCATGCTTCATACATCGCTGGGATGAGGTTCGGCAATTCAGACACAATCGTATAAGACTGCACCACTTCGCGAGTTCGACCGACGGGCACCAATGAGGGCAGCAAAAATCGAAACGACCATTCGGGGCGACTGAGTAGCGTCAGATGAGTGTCGTCATTACGGGAGATTTCCCATCCCTGACCCGTGTAATGGTCAAACGCGAGCACGCGCCAAAACCCCTCAGCCTGAGAGCGCACCCGCATGACGACTTTGGGGTTTAAGGTGCCTCGCAAATTCTGGTTGATTCTCGAATTAAACCCATAATATGAATCACTATCGAGCTGTCCGGGGCCGTCTTCGAATCCGCCTTCTCCGGTGCTAGAGCCGCCACCCTGCGAACGTTGCCCCTCACGTACGTAGCCCGGATTGGTAATGGTGCCACGATCAAAGTCTCCGTCAAAATCGATCGGTGCGCTGACCGGAAACGTTCGCAGTTGATAGCCGGGTAGACGGGGTAAACAGGCGAAAATTATCAGCCCAAGCCCGATGGTGATGGCTAAGATAAGGGCTAGCTTTTTGAAGGAAATTTGAGAATCAAGCCGCTTAAACCCCTTGGGAAGAAGCCCTAAGCGCGAACGGTAGTCGAGCATGAGGACGGGCAGGGCGATCGCCAAAAACATCAGCAGCAACGGGGCAAATACCAAGGTTTGGCTAAGCGTGGCGGCTACGCCGATGAGGATGAGCCCGATCATCATTGAGTACCCCAAATCTTTGCGTCGGGGCAGATCAAAGCTGTGAAAGACCTGGAGTTGAATCAACAGCTCGGCTAAGGCAAGTCGGGTATCAGACTGCTCTGCTAGCAGGTTGACAAAAAATAAGCCCAGCGCAATCAGCATGGCGATCGCAATGCAAAATTTGACGGGAATGTTGCGACTGCGCCGACGATACCAACTCCACGTCGCTCCCCCGGCACTCATTGGCACGGCCCAGAGGCTAATCCATAACGGCACGGCCACGTCTGCTGACGCCACATCGGTGGCAATGATGCCTACCGTGACTAACAACTGCACCCAGATTCTCAGCGTGATTGAGTCCTCAGGCTCAGGGCGAGGGGCTGACTCAATGCGCTGCCAGAGTTGCTTAAGAATGGGAATCTGGGGCGATCGCCGAGGAGAACTAATCGACATGCTGATTTATCAATGGGCAGTGCACAGTCGTCGTGACTTGATCGAGTACAACGTACAAATACAGCGCACAAAGTCACCGATCACCAGACATCATAACAGTCTTAAATTTTCATGGCTCTCAGCCAGATGTGAATACAATAACAGAGGGTTTTCTGCCCCCTTGTTATGGTTAGAGGATGCTTTAATACTAATTCTCGATTTTAGATTTGCGATTTTGGATTGACGGCCACCAGCCTTGCAAGGGTTCTATCCTGTTCACTTGTAGCCTGACTTCGAAGAATTGGTATAAGGGGGGGCGATTATAGACGCTCGCGGCTTCTCGAAGAGTAAACCGCAACTATCAAGAGAACTTTAGTCGCTAAGGCAAAAAAATAGGAATTTTAAGGCATCTTCCTACGTTGGGAATTAAATCAACCTGTGAAACACCACACCAACCATCCTGCTATTGCATCCATTACCGCGGCATCTGGTTTTTTAATAGGCATTATCGCCGCATTTTTGACGCTCGAAGCGGGGCGCTTAGTATCCCCCTCAACTCCTGACACTACACCCCATCCAGCATTAGAAGGGCTTTCATCGATTAATAACACCGCAGAAACATTGCTACCCTCTGCAACTGGTAGACCTCAATTGTTTCCTAAGCCTGAGGCAGATGAGGTTTGGGAGTGTGACGTGGTCGTCATAGGTGGCTCGTTAGGCGGGGTTGCTGCCGCATCGCATGCCATGAAATCGGGAGCCCAAACCTGTTTGATTGAACTGACGCCCTGGCTGGGTGGGCAAGTTAGCGCCCAAGGAGTCTCCGCCATAGACGAGTCCCAAGCAATGCGTCGCATGGGCAATTTTTCTCAAAGTTGGATCGCATTTAAGCGCCTGATCGAACAACAACCGCTGAATCTGCCTGTCTGGTCGCAAGGCAATGGCAAATCAGTCCGCGATACTAATAGCTGTTGGGTTGGCAAGCTTTGCTTTCCGCCGAATGCCGGGGCGATGGCCTCTCAACGCTTGCTTGAACAGTCGGCAGAGTCGGCACCCCAAAGTCGATGGGCAACGTCAACGGCGTTTAAGGGAGCAGAGTTTGACAGCACCGGGACATCGATTACAACCATTCACGCCGTGCGGCGTATCCCTCGTAAAGAGGATTACATCCCCGAAGGACGCCCATCCGTCGAATTGCCAACGTGGTATTCTTGGGCGGATGATCAGGTTTTTGAGAAAGTCTCGCTTCGGCTTCAAGCACCTGCTAATCAGTCTCTACTTGTAATTGACGCAACCGATACGGCTGAGCTCGTTGCGTGGTCAGGTCTGCCGTATCGAGTCGGGTCTGATTCGCGCGCCACAACGGGGGAAGTCCATGCGGCTGATTTCGATAATCCAGAATGCACTCAAGCGTTTACATTTCCATTTGCGTTGGCCATTCATGATGATGGCGGGAAGAGCCTCAAGCGATTAGAGGCTGTCCAGCCTGAATATAACGTGGATGAACATTGGCAAGAATTTTCGCTGAATGGGTTTTCGATGTTTTCAGGACGAAGCGTCTTCAACTATCGACGCATGATCAGCCAAACTCGGAACGATCCCATGTATGGGACGCCCGTTCCCGGCGATATTACACTGGTGAATTGGAATCCTGGAAATGACTGGAATTGGATGGATCCGCCGCTGCTCCTGCTGGATGATGCGCTCACCGAGACTGGCCAATCCTGGAACTGGATGGGAGGGCTCTCAATCAGCGCCTTGCAGCACGGAGAATATCATGCATTACTTTTTGCTCGGTGGCTAATTGAGAATCAATCCAAATCTGACGTTCCGTTAAGTCAATTAGCAGGAGACAATTCTCCCCTAGGAACTGAATCGGGCTTGAGCATGATGCCCTATTTCCGAGAAGGGCGACGCATCTTAGGGCGGGCTGCGTATGGTCAACCCGAATTCTATATGCGAGAAGCAGATGTTCGCCGTGATCTCTCAGGAGGGCGAGACTTGAGTGGAACGGCGATCGCCCTCGTTCACTATGATATTGATATTCACGGCTGCCGCTATCGCAACTGGCTGCCGTCTGGAGAAGCCACCAAAGCGCCTGCTAATGAATCATTGGTGCATCCGATCGCCATTCCGCTGGAGAGTCTAATTCCTCAAGAGATTGATAATCTATTGATGGGCGGTAAAGGGATTGCCGTCAGCCACATTGTCAATGCAGCAACTAGAGTTCACTACAGCGAATGGAGCATTGGCGCAGCAGCCGGCGCGACGGCTGGCTGGCTGGTTAAAGGTGCTCAGCCCGATCTAATGCCTGCTGACATTGTGGCAAATGGTCACATGCGCCAGTTGCAGACTCATCTAGAAGACCAAGGATTGCGACTGCATTGGTGAGATAAATAGATGAGCTGAATAGGCGGTGAACGAATGCTATAGCTATACTACGTTGGCATGTGTTGAAATTCTGGCTGGGGTGATGGTGACTGAACGCTGCCATCATCTAACCAGATTGACAAATCGCGCCGGAGCAGATCTTGCAACTGCAAGATATCGTCTCGATACAGATTGATCAACCGCTGGCGATCGCGCTTAGACATCGTGGGTTGACGCTTTGTCAAATTCTTTTCTTGAATGGTGACTCTCAATGCTGACCCTGCTCGCTGGATTGGATCAGGAAGCATCCTTCTGAGCAGCCGATTGCCGACATTATCTGTGTGCAAGAAGCGGTTGAGCGCCAGCATTCCCCGATGCAACGTTGGATTTTGGGGCATGCTGCCTTTGTTGTGCCGAATCGATGTATCGGGAACAAAGGACGGATCAACCTCCAAAAACTCAAAGATGCTGCTCATAATTCGTTGCGGATGCGTGCAAAAATTTTGGTAGAGGTAAACCCGGATCTGGCTAGAGTCAAATTGCTTGTAGTAGCGGCTGAGCTGAGTATGGTAGAACCCAAGCCGAACAAAGTGCCGATGCCCCCACCAAATACTCGGATGGTCAATAGGTTCTGCATCAATCGCATCTGAGAACCGAGTCAGCGTTTCGTGACCACGCTGAACATATTGCATATAGTGAGAAAACGCCCGATCGACTGGGTTTCGCAAAATTACGATGAGTTTCATATCAGGGCGATAGCGATGAATCAGCTTCGGTACTCTAGAACTATAGAGGTAGAGCGGAGAAGCCTCCCCAATCGCGCTCTCTGACGTCACCCCATCAAACTGTCGATGATAGGCATCTAAATCAGTAATAGCGTTTTCATAGAGCCAATCGTAGCGTTGTTTGCCCTCCGAATCGACTGGATCATCGTCCATATCGTCTACATGCTGGAGCGCAAAAAAATTGAGCTCCTTCTGGGGGCTCATATAAATATCAGGATGCTGATTTAGATAATGATATAGAGACGTAGTGCCTGATTTTGCGGCACCAATCACCAGAAAATTGGGTTTATTCATTTGAGCACCTCATTAATCAATGGTTCATGAAATGTCTGCACAGCGTGACTTTCGGCCCTACAGTCTCTACTGTCTTTTCCAGGAATGACACAGCTATCAATCTACTATGGATCTATGGATCTATGGTTACGTAGGTTACTAACACCCCTTTTGGCGGTGCTAATCCGAGACTGATTTGTAAATATGAATCCTTGCTGTACGGACGATTTCTCCTAGCAGAGAACCGCCGTTCTAAATTCATTCCTTTCATCAGCAACGCCACCCTTTTCATATATTCGGAGTACTGCATTTACTCTCCAAATTTCCAAATTAGGGATACTTGAAAGTGGTGTGCTTCATGACACAAGCAAACAGAAATTACTTCACCGAAGAATTCAAACATTTTTCAGAATAGAAAATTCGAGGGAAAGCAGCCTCCCAAACAATCAAACGGCTATGCGTGACGATTTCAGCCTATCGCAACTATGCTAAGTCCTACACGCTTCAAATCAAACAATCAAGGATACTAGCAAACAATCAATTTCCGAACTATTTGAAACGAGAAAGTGTTTCATAGATAGCTCGCTTATACAATTCAGAAATATTGTCCCAACTTAACACGATCTGTTGATTCATTAATTTTCCTTCGTTGAGATTCTGAATTAAAGTCGTTTCCATCTCAGTCAGGGTGGCTGGATCAGGCAGGTGCTGTAGTAGTTGACGGTAAGATTCGGTTTGATTCTCAACTAGGAAACCATAGCGACCTTGATCGAGCAAATGGTCCATGCGATCGCACGGAATCGTCATAACCAAGCGACCGCAAGCAAGATATTCACAAACTTTAAGACTGGCTGAAGTAAACTGGTGTTCCGGAAACAGTGATTTGTTATACGGAGCAACACACAGATTTGCAGCTCCGATATACAGAGCGGCATGATCTTGGGACACTTTGCCATGAAAAATAGTTGGTGAGGAATAGTGCCGAGCGAGCCTCTTGAGTTCTCGACGTTTCATTCCATCTCCCAGGATGTGTAGCACGATGTTTGGATGATGGATCTGCCCGAGCGCTTGGATTAGAGGAGCCGGTTCTTGAATAAATCGATTGAGAGATCCAACGTATACAAGAACAAACGCATCCGTGGCAATGCCAAGCTGCTGACGACATATTTGGCGATCGCGCGGATAAAAAATAGTGGGGTCAATACCATTTGGAATGGCATAGATCGTGACGTCAGGCTTAATGCTCTGATGTTTCAGCAGAAACTGTTTCATTTGCTCCGTCTCAACGATGAGGCTGTGGGTCTGATCGATCCATCGTTGCCTCAAGTAGGGCAAAATCATGGCCATGATTGTGGTATTAATTTCAGTGCGCCAGTTTTTCCACGATCGCCATGAAATATGCTTAGACGTATAAAATTCAGCTTCATGAATTGAAATGGCAGGCACACCTCGTCGGCTGAAGGCGCTTGCCAGCGAGCCCACCAAAATCCACTGCCGTTCGATGATGAGATCAAACTGTCGAGCATGATTGTGGGCAAATTTTTCTAATTGGTTGAGATAGGAGAATGCTTTGAAAGGATTGGTCGGGCTGAAGTAAACGCCTTCAGACAAAGTAGCCCTAGTTGGATCTGACGGAAGAATCGTAAGATACGGATGCTCCGGAGGAAAATCAGGATTCAAAACTGAGCGGAAGACAAGCGTGATATCGTATTCGTCTTGCAGCGCATTGACAATCGGAATGGTATTTAAAACATAAGTCGTATCCGGAATGTAATTGATTCCAGGTAATGCCAGACATATCTTAGGTTTTCTAGAACTTGAGTTCACGAGTGCATACTCACGTCAACGGATTTGGATGTAACAGTATGAAAGAGTTTCTTGCCTGTCTAGTCGATAAAAAATTAATGCCAACTGCGCTGCGGGTTGCTGCAATTGTAGGTTCACTGCTATTTGTAATCAATCACGGGTCGGCATTGATGCATGGGCGAATGACGCGCGATCGCTGGCTTTCGGCGGGATTAACGTACGTTGTTCCCTATATGGTGAATATTCATGGTCAATATGTTAGCCGCACTCGGCAGCGAATGGCTCAACGATAGTGCTTGAATTAATGCTTGCATCAACGAATAATCGACCATTTTTTGAATGTCATTCCCTAGATGAAAGCCACATGTTGAGGTTTTGACGTTTAGCTATCACAACATTTTGCAATGCATGTGTAAGAATTGGGTTGGCTTCATGTAAGCCAAGTAACGGGCTGATCATTTTCTGGTAAGCAAAATTGCTGATTTCGTAAATGGCATTCCCGAAGTTTGGATGCGGCTGTAACCCAGCTACCATGCGCCAATTTATCGTCCTGCGTGATTCCCTGACTGGTGTTTGAGCTACATGAAATTTCCATTTGGTCGCCAACCGTCCGAAATTCCATCTGATGCAGAAACGGCGAGAGGATTGGGAACCTTCGGTGGAGTGTATACCCCCTCGATTTTGACCATCTTGGGGGTGATTATGTACCTCCGGTTTGGATGGGTAGTTGGGAATGTAGGATTGCTCGGAACGCTCATTATTGTGACACTCTCTACGGCGATCACGCTATTAACCTCGCTGTCTGTCTGCGCGATCGCCACCGATCGAGTCGTTCGCGTGGGGGGAGCCTATTACATGATTAGCCGCTCCTTGGGCATTGAGACGGGTGGAGCAGTTGGGATCCCGCTCTACTTTGCTCAAGCACTCTCGGTAGCGCTCTATACACTCGGGTTTGCAGAGAGTATGGCAGAAGCGTTTCCACTGTTGAATCAGCTTTACGTGGCGTTGATTACGACGATATTGGTTGCCATTTTGGCAATTACGTCTGCCAGCGTGGCTATTAAGGCTCAATACGTCATCATGGCGGCGATCGTGTTCTCGCTGATTTCGTTTGCGCTTGGAAAACCCGTTGAAGCGACCGATATTGAGATGTGGGGCGCACCTGACCGACTATCTGAGCCGTTTTGGGGCGTGTTTGCCGTATTCTTCCCGGCGGTAACCGGCATCATGGCGGGTGTCAACATGTCTGGTGATTTGAAAAACCCGACTCAATCTATTCCAGTTGGCACACTTGCTGCAGTAATCACGGGATACATTATTTACATGATATTGCCGGTTTTGCTGGCTATGAGAGCCGATGCAGCCACACTCTTAGCAGAACCGTTGATTATGGAACGCATTGCCCGGTGGGGTCCTGCCATTTTGCTTGGTGTTTGGGGAGCAACTCTATCCAGCGCAATTGGCAGTATTTTGGGGGCTCCCCGCGTGCTTCAAGCCTTGGCAAGAGACGGAGTGCTACCCAAATGGATGCGCTTCTTAGGAACGGGTAGCGGAGCGAATGATGAGCCTCGCATTGGCACCGCAATCACGTTGTTTGTGGCCGTGGTTGCCGTGATGGTGGGCGATCTCAATTTGATCGCACCTGTACTCACCATGTTCTTTCTCACGACCTATCTGGTGCTCAATGTATCTGCCGGGATCGAAGGCTTCTTGCAAAGTCCGTCGTATCGTCCCACCTTTCGGGTGCATTGGTTGTTATCGCTGGTGGGTGCAGCGGGTTGCCTGGCGGTGATGTTTCTCATTAATGCGATCGCCACTGTTGTTGCAGCCATCGTTGTGCTGACCATTTATATTTGGCTTCAGCGACGCGAGCTTCAAGTGACATGGGGCGATGCGCGTCGAGGTTTGTGGATGGCGCTTCTGCGGACTGGAATCTTTCAAATCAGCAGCGAAGACGACAGTAAAAACTGGCGTCCCCACATTCTCACCCTGTCAGGTTCGCCAACAAAGCGCTGGTCGCTAGTGGAATTCGCCTATGCGCTGACTCACAATCGCGGGCTGATCACCATATCTAGCGTTTTGCCCATTGGCTCTCGCGATGTGAGCCAGCAAGCCTCGATGGAAGAAACAATTCGCGAATATCTAGAGCGTCGTGGCGTTCGTGCTCTTGTGCGAATCGTGACGGCATCTGACCCGTTTGAGGGGGCGCGGCAGCTCGTCGAAACCTACGGGATTGGCCCCCTCGTGCCCAATACAATCGTGCTCGGAGACACCGAAGAAGCCAAAAATCGCGATCGCTACTGCCATCTGATTTCAGAGCTGCACCGGGCACGACGAAATGTGGTGATTCTGAGAGAAAATCATGAGCTGGGGTTTGGCCGCCGTCGCCGCATTGATGTGTGGTGGGGCGGAGTGCAGTTTAATGGTGGGCTGATGCTGCTGTTGGCAGATCTGCTGCGCACCAATATTAGTTGGCGAAATGCAGATATTTGTCTCAAACTCGTGGTGGTCGATCAGGCAGGCGCCCAGGCGGCTGAAACCAATCTGGAAAGCTTAATGAAGCAGTTTAGAATTTCTGCATCATTCCAAGTGATTGTGGCAAACGGGCGATCCTTTGACATTATTCTTCACGAGTCCTCCAAGTCTGCCGATCTGATCTTTTTAGGAATGGCAACTCCATCTGAACACTTCGCTCAATACTACGAAAACCTACAGGTGCGGACAACGGGGTTGCCAACAACAGCATTTGTACTCGCAGCGCCAGATTTCGCCTTTGCAGAGGTGCTAACCGAACGATAGCATCAGCCGGTAGAGTGAGGAGCGACAGGGATTGAGCGATGGGGATTCAGACAGGGATTCAGACTAGCTCCAACCAATATTCGTCATCCCGCACCATCAATCGCTCAGTTGGGCAAAGCAGTTGCTCATATCCAGGATCAACACGCGCGTATGTAATAAGGCGATCAGGTGAAATCACGTACACTGCCGGACGTACGACCTCGAAGGTATTGTGTTCTAAATTTTCGAAACCATCAATGCCAAAACGCCGATAAGCCGATCGAAGAGAATCCGGAAGAGGTTGCATGAGTCCAAACCGTTGTGCAATTTGCCAGCGTCTCGCATACTCCGCATCACTATGAAGCCGAGCTTTGTCGTTTGAGCTAGCAGATTTGGGATTGGGAGAGACGATTAACCGTGCAGTTGGCATTTGCTCGCTATGGCTGAATATTGCGTTTTGTAGCGTCCATACCTCCAAACTGTCATATGGACACCAGTGTTCTCGGCAAAACATGATTCTGACGAACCCGTGGTCGAGATATGCGTTAAGGTCAATTTGCTCACTGTTAATGCCATATGGGGTAATGCCGTCCAGCATACTATCGTGGATGCGATCGCCCACTTGTAACGGTCGACTATTGACGTTTGGGACAATAGGCAAGACAGAAGAAATCTGCTCGTCCGTGTCAGTCCGGAGGCATGAAGTGGCAGTAGGATATGCCGGATATGGCGATTGAGGGTTTGAGAAATATTGAGTCGAATTGCAGACGAGGCTCATGGATACGTTCCCTTACGCTGACTAGACGCCCTATTTGAGAAGCCGCTAAATTGCGCGAACTACTCATGAACGATTTATATCTGTTTTGCAAGAGTCAGGTCGATATAGAAAAGTTAAGGACTTTAGCCCATCAGACTCCTTAACATGCGGATAAAGTCTGCTCAGACAATACGCCAAGCAATGTTAACGCGATGACTCTACAAAAATTATTCTTCAAATCGGCAATGTCTGAAATAAAGCTAGAATTTCTAGTGCGAGCTTAAACAAAACAAGTATTACAACGTGCGCCCCGACGGAAGATAGAGACATTCATGATACCCGCAGTTTGCCTTCAGAACGTTCATAAGGTGTATAACAATGTTTCGGTTGTTACCGACGTATCCCTAGCGATTCCGCCGGGGGAAGTATTTGGTCTGCTAGGTCCCAACGGAGCAGGCAAATCGACAACGATTCGCATGTTAACTACCCTCACACTCCCGACTCAGGGCGACATTGTGGTTGCAGGGTATGATGTCGTGCGTCAGCCGTTCGGCGTTAAACAAAAAATTGGAGTGGTACTTCAGCAAACGAGCGTGGATATTGACCTGACTGTTTGGGAAAACATGGAGTTCCACGGACGAATGCATCATATTCCGAGCTCCCGACGACAGCAGGAAATTAGCCGTTGGCTTGATTATGTTGAGCTAACTGATCGCAAAGATGACTACGTCAAAACTCTATCGGGCGGCATGAAGCGTCGCTTACAGATTGCCAGGGCACTGCTTCATCAACCCCAAATCCTGTTTCTAGATGAGCCAACCGTCGGGCTTGATCCGCAAACTCGTCGCCGCCTTTGGGAAATCATTAAGGGGCTCAATCAGCAAGGCATGACTATTTTGCTTACGACTCACTACATGGAAGAAGCAGAATATCTCTGCGATCGCATCGGCATCATGGATAATGGTCATCTGATTGAAGTTGGAACACTGCCAGAACTGCGACAAAAACACGGGAAGGGGTTGGTGATGAAGCAGATCGGCGATCGCTGGGAATATACATTTTTTCCTAATCTTCAAGACGCAAATGATTACTTAACCCATCAGTCCAACAAAACAGGGCTGATGGTGCGCCCGTCCAATTTGGAAGATATTTTTGTAGAGCTCACGGGCCGTAACTTGGATTAAATCAACCAGAGGGAAACACGGACTAGAGCAACTTGCAATTGTGTCGGCGGACGTGTGATGGTGTGGGATGCGGTGCACTCTACACCACCGCACTGGCCTGAGGGATACACCGCGATGGGAGTTTGAGAGTTCAGAAATAACGAGGTAGATTAGAGAGATCATGTCCAGTCTCGCTAGCACAATCGAAGCGATTCTCTATCTCAAAGGGCAGCCGCTGACAATCGCCAAAATAGCGGAATATGCTCGATGCGATCGCAAAGACGCAAAAAGTGGATTAGTTGAGCTCATGTCTGACTATGCTCATCGAGACAGCGCCTTAGAAATTGCGGAAACGCCGGATGGATATTGCTTACAATTGCGAGATTCGTTTCAAGACTTAGTTAATACGCTGGTGCCTCTCGACTTAGGCGTTGGGGCTCTCAGGACGCTTGCGGCGATCGCCCTCAAAGGCCCCATTGCCCAAACTCAACTGGTAGACCTGCGGGGTTCAGGGGCCTATCAACATGTCCAGGAACTTGTGAGCCTCGGATTCGTCCGCAAACGTCGCCAATCAGATGGACGATCCTATTGGCTACAAGTTACAGAAAAATTTTATCAGTATTTTCAAGTTGACAAATTGCCGCAACCCTTTGATGAACCTGCGTAAGAGCGACTGATATGATTGCTCTAAGCGCCTTAAAATTCTCGAATCTCCGATATTCCTGCGGAGATTACTGGTCACATTCGCCGATATAGATGTAACAATAGACCAAAGGGAAAATAGGAAGCAAATCAGATTCCATGGTTTTTAATCCCCAAAGTACGAACTTTTTCGGTGATCACGAAGAAACTGAAAAAGCAAATCAGCTCTTAAAGTATCTCCAACATCAGCCGCCCGAAGTTCTAGCTATGGTTGCTAGATCGGTCAGTCCCGAAATTAAGCAAATTATTTCTCAAAATGTTCAGGGATTGGTTGGAGTCTTACCCTCAGAAAATTTCAACGTTCAAGTGACGACTGATCGTGAGAATCTCGCGGGTCTGTTAGCGTCCGCGATGATGACCGGTTATTTTTTGCGTCGGATGGAGCAACGGATGGAGCTCGAAGATAGCGTGGTTGGCTCAATCTCCCTAAACTTCGACGCCAATTCATCAAATGAGGCATCAACCGACCCATTTGATGATTTTTCGTTTTAGGGCTAGCAGCAGGGCATTACTGGTTGGCGTTATCCGCTTTTATCGGAGATATAGGGGTAATGCGCTCTGCATTGTTTGACACTTTTGCAAAGATTAGGCTTGAAACAATAGCAAAAAGTTGGCAGAAAGTTAATCGGTGGGCAAGGCTGTCGGGCGGATAGGGATAATGCGGGTGTCCCCATTTCGATTGATCTCGACATCTAAAACCTCTCCAATACGACTTTGCTCAACTTGCTGTTGCACATCTGAAGCAGTCGATATCGCAGCACCGTTGACCTTAACAACGATGTCTCCAGCTTTGATCCCTGCATTTGATGCCGGAGTGTTTGCCATAACCTTAATAATTAGTACGCCCCGATCACCCTCGACAGAAATACTAAGGTCACTATCTTGGTTAATCTTTTCTTGCATCTCGGGCGTTAGATCAACCATTTGAATTCCTAAGTAGGGATGCTGGACTTGCCCATCTGAGAAAAGCTGTTCTGCGATTCGTTGAGCGGTTTCGATCGGAATAGCAAACCCTAACCCTTGGGCATCTGCACGAATGGCGGTGTTGATACCAACTACTTCTCCCTGGTCATTAAGCAGCGGGCCGCCTGAGTTGCCGGGGTTGATGGCCGCATCCGTCTGAATAAACTGAACCCGCTTATTTGGAACGCCCACCTGAGAACTCGATCGCCCGATTGCGCTGATGATGCCAGCCGTCACTGTGTTGTCTAATCCGAGCGGGTTGCCAATGGCGATCGCCCACTGCCCAGGCAGCAAGTCTTCAGACCGACCTAAGGTCACAATCGGCAAATCAGCCGCTTCAATTTTGATCACGGCTACATCTGTCACCGAGTCGGTTCCGATGACTTGCCCTTCAAACGTGCGCCCGTCTTTGATGGTGACTTGGACTGTATCTGCACCTGAGACCACATGGGCATTTGTAATCAGCCGACCGTCTGGGCTAATGATAAATCCGGAGCCAGTGCCGCGCTCAATTTGCTCGGGTTCGGGGAGGTCATCCCCAAAAAACCGCCGGAATAGTGGGTTTTGCAGCGCATCAGGGGTTCGTCCTGCAACCGTTCGCGACGCATCAATGCGAACGACGGCGGGGCCGACTCGCTCCACTGCATCTGCGATGAAGTTGGGATTGGTCGCCGGGACAGGAACTGCGCTGAGGGTTTGGGATTCTTGTTCTGAATAGCTATTAATGTCTGAGAGAGTTGGAATCGTATCGGCTGGTTCAGAGCGATCGCCCTCGTTCAGGTATGCATGACCGAGCCAGCCCGTGCCGCCACCCAAAACCAATAGCGCTGTGTAAAGACCAATTTGCTTGATGACCAAACCCATAATCCTATCCCGACGATGGCGGATAAACTCTGTAGTTCTAATGTAGCGAAACTTGGCTATTCGAGCTCACGTACTCACCGATAAGCTCGCGGAGCAAGCCGATGCAAGTTGCAATTGCATCAAGTATAGAGCTGGCGGTATGAGGAGAAGCGCGCCTCACACAATCGGACTTAACTCAAGGCGCTGTACATCATTCAGTCAGAAAATTCGATCCAAACATTTAGTCCAAACATTCGATCCAAACATTTAGTCCAAACATTCAGTCAAAAAATCACTCAGCCATAAAATTTCGAGATTTGCCAAAATTGTATAGAGATTTCGATCTTAAGACAGTGTGCTAGGTATCTAAAGTTCACGCATGATCCCGACTATGAGCGTAATTCGCTGGCTTTCTGGTTTGTCAGTAACGGTTAGCTTGATGATTCAAGCACCTGTAAGTTTTGCAGTTCCGCGAGCTTCTTTATTTTCTGATGCGGAACAGTCTGGACTAGGGGGTACTCCTTATCCTACTGCTGATTTCTCAAATTCCCTAGTTATTTTCTCAATGTCTCAGTTTGAGAATGCGCAACGTAAACAGAGTGATTCGCCCTGCCCTGCCCCAGTCTTATCTCGACTGGTGCGGCATACGGTTGCGCCCGGAGAAACATTGGAGGCGATCGCCCAGCAGTATAACCTGATTCCAGCTACGCTAATGGGGTTTAATCCATCGTTACGGGATGGCGCTGCGTCGGCGGGTTCCGAGATTATCATTCCTCCCTACAACGGGATTCGAGTCAATGTCCAACCGGGGACGACCTGGCAAGATCTCGCAAGCACCTACAACATTCGAGCTGATGTCTTGTTTGAAATCAATGGTTGTGAGACACCTAGTGACGTAGCCTTTGTTCCAGGAGTCAATTGGTCACCCACGGCAACTGCATCGGGCAATGCCTCGAATTCATCATCCTTGTCCCCGAGTCTAAGCAGCTATCCACTGCCCGACGTTGTCGAAGTCATTCAGGACTATGGATGGCAGCTTCAACCTGAGAGCAGTGAGGTGACCTTCAATAGCGGAGTCAGCTTGTTAACACCAGTCGGAACCCCCGTCCTATCAGTAGATGAGGGAATCGTCGCGTTTGCGGGCGAACAGAGTGGCTATGGCAATCTGATTGTGATTAATCACAGCTATGGGCTACAAACCCGCTATGCATTTTTGTCTGAGATTGGAGTTGACGTTGGGCAAATCGTTAAGGTCAATGATGTCATCGGAAAATCTGGACGCATTAGCGGCGATACTACTCCATTCCTACTGTTTGAAGTCCGAGCCAATTCTGCTTTAGGATGGATTGCTCAAGACCCAGCAAACTATGTTGACCACATGAGGCGGTTCGAACGATAGCTGCCCGATGAAGAAATACGGGCATGCCGCACCAAACTATGAGGTAAGCGCTTCGACGACGGTGTCGCTTTTTTCTTCTTCCGGCGGGAGTCCGATGATTTGACGATAGATTTTGATATAGTCTTTCGCTGATTTGTCCCACCCAAAGTATTCGGTCATTCCGCGTTTCTGCAACGCTTGCCAATGTGATTTATATCTGAAGCCTTCCCAGGCTCGAACGAGGCACGTATAGAGGTCAAGCGGCTCATAGCGATCGAAGCAGTATCCCGTTCCAGCATTATGCTCTGGATCGTGATGCAAAACGGTATCAACTAGCCCTCCCGTGCGTCGGACGATAGGCACTGAGCCATATCGAAGCGCCAGCAGTTGACTAATGCCACAGGGCTCAAATCGGGATGGCATCAGAAATGCGTCGGTGCCTGCATAGATGCGACGGGCCAGGCCGTCATTGTAGAGCAGGTACGCCGCGAGTCGCCCTGAGTATCGGGACGCGAGTTCCCAGAGTTGCGTTTCATAGTAGCGATCGCCCGTTCCCAAAATGACAAACTGAGCATCGGTATAAGCCATGAAGCGATCGAGCACCTGCAGCACCAGATCGAGACCTTTCTGTTCAACGAGCCGAGACACAATACCGACGAGAAGCGCTTCGGAATTAACCTCTAGCCCTACCTCCTCTTGCAGCGCAATTTTGTTGGCCCGACGCTCGGTGAGCGTATCGGCTGAAAACGGCGTAGCGATCGCCTTATCGGTTGCGGGATTAAATGCCTCCATGTCGATGCCGTTGAGAATGCCCACGAGCTTGCTGCTGATAAATGCCAGCAGCCCTTCTAAGGTTTCGCCGTAGGCTGCCGTTTGAATTTGCTGAGCATAGGTGGGGGAAACCGTTGTCACAATATTGGCAAACTGGACAGCCGCCGCCATCGTGTTGTGCCCTTGCATATACCACGGACACCACGTCATTTGTTCTAGCTTCCAGCGCCATGGTCCTTGATAGGCCAGGTTGTGAATTGTGAAAGCGGTGGCAATATCGGGAGATTGATGCATCCAAACCGGAATCATCCCTGTGTGCCAATCGTGGCAGTGAATGATTTGGGGTTTCCAATAGTTCCAGGCAAACTCAGCCGCTCCGTTCGCAAACAGCGTAAACCGCCATTCTTCATCGTCGCCGTAATAAACGCGTCGCGGAGCAAAGGCGGGATGCCCAAACAAATAAAGCGGAACGTCTGTTCCAGGAAGAGTCGTTTGATACACCTGAAAATTTTGGAACATGGCAGAGCCCTGCCAAATATGCTCTTTGGGAACTTTTACCTTATCTGGCATAAAGCCGTAGTAAGGCATAAAAATTCTTACATCGTGCCCCATTGCTCTAAGAACCTTCGGCAGCGCTCCAACGACGTCTCCCATACCGCCGACTTTAGCTAAGGGGGCAGCTTCTGCAGCAACGAACAAGATTCGCAATTTTTCTGACACGGACATTCCCCTTACCAGCAACTGAATTAACTAGAAACCAGTCTAGTGTGGTGTGGCATTCGTGCATAGAGCAATCCGATACGGAAAAGCCTCATCTCAGATTTATATCAATGTAGCCCGACGGGCTTTTTGTGTATAGAATCTGTGCGGTGCTAGGGTTCTGCGCGCGCTCAGCGTCCTAACGCGAGAGAGTAAGGCGATAGGATGTTTTAGACTGAAATATCGAACGTATCCAAAATATCGAACGTATCCAATCTGAAGAAGGAACCAGATTATGCGGCTGTCTCAGATGCTTTTTGTCACCCTGCGCGAAGACCCAGCAGAAGCAGAAATCCCGAGTCACAAACTGCTATTAAGAGCTGGATACATGCGACGCATCGGAAGCGGATTGTATGCGTATTTGCCCATGCTCTGGCGGGTGCTGCGAAAAATTTCTCAAATCGTTCGAGAAGAAATGGACGCAAAAGGGGCTCAAGAATGTCTGCTGAACCAGCTTCAGCCCGCCGAACTTTGGCAAGAATCAGGCCGGTGGGAGACTTACACCAAAGCAGAAGGCATCATGTTTGCAATGGGCGATCGCCAGGGACGACAGTTGGGGCTAGGGCCTACCCATGAAGAAGTCATCACCTTAATTGCTCGCGATATGATTCGCTCCTATCGGCAGTTGCCGCAAAATCTGTACCAGATTCAAACCAAATTTCGGGATGAGATTCGTCCTCGCTTTGGCTTGATGCGCGGACGAGAGTTCATCATGAAGGATGCCTATTCCTTTGATATGGACGAAGCGGGGATGCAAACGTCTTACGACGATATGGACGACGCATATCGAAGAATTTTGGCGCGTTGTGGGCTAGAGTTTCGCGCGGTGCAGGCAGACTCAGGGGCAATCGGGGGCGGCAGTGGTCAGTCTCAAGAGTTTATGGTGCTAGCGGATGCTGGCGAAGATGAAGTCCTCTACACCGAGGATGGCATGTATGCAGCCAATGTCGAAAAAGCAGTCTCACTTCCGCCTGATGCTGAACCTTCGCCCTTTAAGACGTACGAAAAATTAGAGACGCCCAACACCCCAACGATTGATTCGCTGAGCACATTTCTCAAGTGTTCACCCACCCAAATCGTCAAGAATGTCTTGTACCAGGTGGTCTATGACAACGACATGACGGGACTCGTTTTAGTAAGTATTCGTGGGGATCAAGATGTCAATGAAACTAAGCTGTTTAATGAACTGACGAGCATTGCCGGTGACTATGGCGGTAGCGCTGTGATTTCACTAGAAGTGCCTGATGAAGAGACTCAAAAGAAGTGGGCGACCAAGCCATTGCCGTTGGGCTATATTGCCCCCGACCTCGGCGATGAGTATATTCGTTCAAATAAGACTCTGTCTTCTAAATTTTTGCGCTTGGCAGATAAGACCGCCGTGGATTTGAAAAACTTTGTCACGGGGTCGAATGAGACAGGCTATCACGTGGTTGGTGCAAACTGGGGTGCCCCATTTGATCATCCTGCCCGAGTCGTCGATGTGAGAACAGCAAGGGTGGGCGATCGCGCGGTGCACAATCCGTCTCAGACGCTCAAAAGTGCCCGTGGCATTGAGATTGGGCATATCTTTCAACTGGGCACCAAATATTCAATCTCCATGAATGCGACCTTTACCAGCGAAAGCGGCGACGAAAAGCCGTTTTATATGGGCTGTTATGGCGTTGGGGTGTCTCGTTTAGCGCAAGCTGCGATCGAGCAGTCCTATGACAAAGACGGCATCATCTGGCCCGTGGCGATCGCCCCCTATCAGGTGATCGTGATCATTCCCAACACGGGCGATGAAGCGCAAGTCAACGCGGCAGAGCAGCTTTATACCGATCTCAACGCTGCGGGCGTAGAAACTTTACTAGATGACCGCAACGAACGAGCTGGCGTCAAGTTTAAGGATGCTGACTTGATCGGCATTCCCTATCGAGTGGTCACTGGGCGATCGCTCAAAAATGGCAAGGTTGAAGTCGTAAAGCGTGCCACTCACGAATCGAGCGATATTGCGCTGAATGAGGTAGTTTCCACGTTAACGCAATGGATTGACGATGCCATCAGCATTTATTAACCTGGCAATCAAAGATCTGCCATTGGCTGTAGGGTGCTGTATAGCCTTTCAGGCATGGCTACGCTAAAGCGCCAGCAAACGCACCGCCAACAAAGGCTTTGGTGCGTTACGGCGATGCCTAACAGCACCCTACGCGATCATGGTGTAACGCACGGCCAACAGAGGCTTCGGTGCGTTACGGCGATGCCTAACAGCACCCTACGCAGTCATGGCACATCCTGATATATAACAAGGCCATAACGATGTCTAGAAGGTAAAGGTCGTTCGCAACACTCCCGTTATTGCTGTATCGTTGCTGCTAAACCCTTCCGGATTAAACACCGCAAAGACCCCCGGCGTGATGCTGATATTGTCATTCACACGCACATTGAAGTACGCCTCTAGTTGATACGGGTCAGCATCTTCAGGATTAAACGCATCTCCTCCTGTTGAGTCTCGATTCAATGGTTGACCAAAAATCAGCGCTGCTGTGTTGCCTTCACCAAACACATCGCGGAAATGTAGACCCACTAGCCAGCTAATAAAGTTCGTAGATGCATCCACATCCACCAAGTCAGCAAAGATGTATCCCCCCGAGAGCGTTAAATCGACCTTGGGCAGAAACTGCCAGTTCACCGTTGCACCGACTGAGTTCAGGCGAATGCCTTCATCGAGAACCGCTAAAACCGCATTGCCTCCTGTCTTGGCTAACTGGTCTGCGTTGGGATTAAACAACACTGAGCCAATATCCGATGCGCTCAGTCCGGTGCCGAGAATATTGATTTGGTGATAGCTGTTGGCATAATTTAATCCCAGCGTGAGAGTGTCGGTCGGCGTCGCCGTCAGTTGCGATGAAATCACGTAGCTGCCGCCAAATAAGCCTGCCCCCAACGGAGTCGGATTGGTGCTGAGCAGTCCGTTATTTTCAACAATCGGAGCATTGACGCTGGCATACAGTCCGCGCAGATCAATGTCGTCTGAAATGCTCCAGATGAATCCTGCAGCGGATGCAAGCCCTGTGCCAGAGGTGCCCCCTGATACCCGAGTGGCCGCATTATTGACCGTGGCAAACCGAGAAATCGCACCTTGGCTATCGTTGGCAAAGGGGGCGATCGCCGGAAATGCGTCGGGAACTTCGACATTAGATCCAACAAACATCGTAAACTGATCGGCGACGGGGAAAATGTAGAGGAGCTTATACAGCGCAATGTCATTGGCTCCTCGGCTTGACAAATCGCTCGGATCGGTGCGTCCAAACTGGGGTGCAGTGCCTAGACTGACATTGCTGGCCGTGCCAAAGACCGGATCTCCTAACCCGAGCGTGCCAGGAATGCTGCCCGTTGGATCATCAAAACCGCCGCCAAAGTTGTAGGCTTGTAGCCCGGTAATCAGCAGATCGCTTCCGGTAAAGCTGGTCGTGAGATTGAGTCGCACCCGGTTATTAAATACAACCTGGGCATCATTGTCATCCACGCCTCCGGTTGCTCCGGCAATGCTAAAGACCACCTCGCCGTTGAGTTTGGTTGTCGTCGAAAACTGATTGGCTTCGACTTCGGCAGTGCGTGCTTCTAATGCATCCACTCGACCCCGGAGGGTTGCCAGCTCAGCAGCAAATTCTTCTTGTAATCGTTGCAGGGTGGCTAAATCATCGCGGGTGACGGTATCGGCTAAGCCAGCGGCAATGAGTTCACTGACGCGATCCAAGCAGGCATTGAGTCCGGCGGCAAATTCGTAGCGACTGAGCGCGCGGTTGCCTCGATAGGTGCCATCAGGGTAGCCCGCAATACAGCCATAGCGCTCAACCAGGGACTGGAGTGCTTGAAATGCCCAGTCGGTTGGCTGCACGTCGGAGAGTTGCGACACTGAGGTGACTTGGCCGAACGGCTCATTTGCTGCAAGCTGAGACACAGGGGTGATTTGATCTGGAGACTCATTTGGAGCCGATTGAGCGACGATTCGCGGTTCGGTGGAGGCACCCGACGAGACAGTCGTACGGAGCGTTGAGGATGAAGCAGATGAATCAGTAGTGGATGAATCAGTAGTGGATTGCGATCGCCTGACTGTCGTTTCTGGTTCACCGATATCTGATAACGTGACCCAATCTATATTTGAAAAATCAATGTCGTTTGGAATCGAGCGATCAACGAGCTCAAACTCCGAGATGTCTAAATCGCTGACCGTGCCGTCTGAGAGTCTAGGAGGAGATGGAGACGATTCATCTAGGTTGGATGCCAAGATGTTCACGGATGTAGCATGATTGGCTTGGGCTGCTGAGCGATCGCTGATTAAAAGCGTTGCGGTATTTGTTTCGTCAAATTCTGTTGACGTTTGTTCGATGTCATTGATTTCAAGGGCAGCGACAGATTCTGCAGAGAATAACCCAGTAAGTAAGCACAATAAACCTACACCCGCCTTGGACAGGTGACAGTCTTGAGATGGAGTCATGTAAACCTCACACACATGCACATAAGGGGGCATAAGCGCTTTAAAAAGCGCTATCTATCCATTCGTGTAGGTGGATGTTAACCCCCAAAGAAACCGTGAAGTTTCTGTAAACTGTCCGTGATAATGTGTAGAGAGACTTTAATTTTATGACCGCATGGCAAGTCCGATGACTCCGCCACAGATGAGTCCAACGGCGGTCGTGCTGCCAAAAATCCAGAAAATATACCGGCGATGCACATCATGCTGCCGCATTTGCAGCCATGCGATCGCCCCCAGCCCAGAGCCCACCATTCCGGCGATGAGCACACCCGCAAACACGGTTTGCCCCATCGCTACGAGCGGACTAGAATCGCGAAGATGAACCCCCAACCAGCTTGCCAGCGTAATCAGAATAATGACGATCCCGCCAATCCAGATGCTGTCTCGAAATGCGGCACGAGGGCTCCAGTTTAGAAAGCTCAAGGCAACAAACAGTCCCAGCGCGAGGGCGATCGCCATGACGAGTGCCCAGGCAGACAATCCGACGCTGAGAATGACTGCGATCGCTCCCACAACTGGAGCAAACCAGGTAAGCGATTCGTCAATTAGCCATGCCATTGATCCCAACCAGGCGATCGCCCATAGGAGGCTCGCACTTCGACTCAGCCCCATCAGCCAGCCAAAGCATGCATACCCAGCCGCCAATAAAATCAGCGACGGATACGGAATCTTAATGTTTTCTCTAGAGCGTCCCCTCATCGGCGTTTCCAACGAGGCGGAATCTTAATGCGAATGAGCTGATAAGAGCCAGCTTCATCCAACACTTTAATTTGTCTAGGGCGCAGGGGAGCCTCTTGAATCTCTTTAGGGTGTCCTAACATCAGCGCAGACTTGGCCGGGGTTGCAGCGGCACCATCCCGAATATGCTCGACAGCGCGTTTAGGGCTAGATCGATAGGTAACAGGGCTCTGAGAATAAAAGACGACGCTGGGTTTCTCAAAGCCGACCATGAGAATTTCTTCGTTAGGCTTTTGCACGCGCATAATCGTTTCCGATAGCTGACGGAGAGGACGCTGCCGCTGAGAATCGCTAATGACTGCCGCCGGCATCAGAACAAGGACGAAAAAGACGACAAACCCTACCAGACTAACGATCCATAGCCAGTGCCCGCGCCTGCGAATCAGCAACAGTGCGCTCAGCAAGGCGACGATGGTCCAAATCAGACTGCCCCAAATTAAGACCCGTGATTCGTAGAGGAGATCTCGAAAATCGTTCATGGCTGGGTCACGCCCCATCCAGTTTGGGCTATAGACTACAGCGCCCGCCAGCAGCAAGCAAAAGACAATCTGAACAATGCTGCTAATCCAGACGCCTCGACTCATCTGTCGCAGATTAATCTGTTCGCTCCACAATAGGGCAATCAGGATGGCGGCGGCTGGCAAGAGCGGTAGCACATAGCTAGGAAGTTTAGTCGCCGCGATCGTAAAAAATCCAAAAATAACGGCAAACCACGCTAGCGCAAATACGGTGAGTTGAGCAGGTCGTGGCTGTAGTTGCCAGTGTTGCCGTTCCCAGAAGCGAGTCCGAGCGATCGCCGCTGGCAAATAAATTGACCAGGGAATAAACCCGACCAAGACGACGAGACAATAAAAATACCAGGGAGCGGCATGGTGATTGACAACGCTCGTAAACCGCTCAAGGTTGTGGTATCCGAAAAAGTCGTCGATATAGTCTTGACCATTTTGCCAAATCACTAAGATATACCAGGGCAGCGTGATGACTAGAAATACCGCCGCGCCGCGAAGCAACTGCATTTCTTGCAAGACCTGCCAGAGGTTGCCCATGTAAGCCAAAAACGCGCCAATGATCAGCACGGGTAGCACAACGCCGACCGGCCCTTTCGTGAGGACTGCCAGAGCGCTTAAGACATAAAACGCCATATACCAACGCCCCTGAACGGACGGGCGATCGCCACTGGCATAGCCCCAAAAGAACGACAGCAATGCGGCGCCCATGCACGCGCTCAAGAGCATGTCAGACACCCCGCTACGCCCCCAGACAATCGTTTGGATATTCAGGGCGATCGCCGCAGCCCCAATCCACGCAGACACCCAGAGCCGAGCATCCTGTTGATAGTTTTGTTGCTCTTCATTGCCCTCTCGATCGACCGAAGGCACTTCTCCTGGAGTTGGAAAACCAAAAAATCGCAGCGTATAAAACCCAAATGCAGTCAGGGCGATCGCTGAAAGAGCCGATGGTAGGCGTGCTGCAAATTCATTAACGCCAAATAGGCGATAGGCGATCGCCATTAGCCAATAGATCAAAGGCGGTTTGTCAAAACGAGTGTCTTCATTGAAGTATGGAGTGATCCAATTGCCTGTCACCGTCATTTGGCGAGCCGCTTCAGCAAAGAGTGGTTCAGTCTCGTCAACCAGACCGAGTCCTCCCAAATTCCAGAAAAACGCCAGCCAGCCAATGGCAAGAACCCATACAACTGACAATGCCCATGCAACGGCACGCTGCTTTTTCAAGGGACGGAGAAGTTGCTGAATCAACTGATTGGCTTTGGCGTCCATCGAATCTCCACTGTTCCGGCTTTAGTCACCTAAGGGATCGCTCAACTAGGCTCATACTCAGACCCTACTTTAACCGGAAACCCATACCTTTCGGCATCCGATGGAATCGCAATTTCGTGTGCATCTTGTCAAGGTTGGAGGACAAGCTGCCATTCTTGTGTGTCTGAATTCCAAGTCGGCATTGCAGTCTTACCGACCACATAAGGCCCCCAATAGCGGCGTGACCCGTCTTGAGCGAAAGCCGTCAAAATGTCTCCTCCTTGGAGTTGCAGATCACCCACTGGCATCGAAAGGAGCAGCCCTTTAGTACTTCCTTCTTCTGGGGCAAAATCCCAGTGTACAGGTTCTCCATATAGGACGGCAGGCATTTCAGAAGCGCCGGGATTCTCTAGGGGCTGAGCGTTTATATCGGGGTCAGTTGATTGGGGTAACAGCGCAATTCGAACTGGATGAATCGTCTGGTTGCTGACCCGTAATGTTCCACGAGGGACTGCTTCTGGCGGGAATGCTGACGTTTGAGGCGTGAATGGTGTCTCGGCATCCTGGGATGGCAAGGAGTCTGATGGAGGAATGACAGGAGAAGCCGGCGAAATCGGTTCAATAGGGGGTGATGGGGTGATGTCACTGTCTGCCGGGGGAGAATCCTGAGTCGATCGAGGAGACACCCATATGCTAGAACGGATCACAAAAAATCCGAGCAAGCCTAACGCCAAGACTCCTCCCAAAATTCCAGCAAGCCAATACCGAACCGTCGTGCCTTTTGTCGTATCTTTGGTCAATTGACCCCGCCCCCTGACATGTTCTTCTATCTTTAATGTAGTGAGTGAACCCGCGAATGATCACGGTAATGTGTGATTTGACGTAATGGGTGGAATCTGAGATGAATGATTAACCTGGCAATGATGGTTCTTGCGATGTTGGAGCCGTGTTTCGACTCCGCTCAGCACTTAAGGATAGTGGACTGAACAGAGTCGAAAGCCACCCCGATCCATGCCAGGTCTTTTGTTACTGGATTAAGAAATGTCACCAGCATGAACGAGGGAGTCGTCGTCAATCATGCAAAACACTCGCTTAAATAGCCTCATCGCCGTCTCGTCCGATCGCCTAGTCCAGTGGCTACGAAATCCGTGGCGGCGCATTTCGCTTTTGATTATTAGCTTGCTGTTTGGCAACTTCCTCGCAACGGTGATCGCGACGACAACCGGACAGACGGCTGATTGGGACGTATTCGTTGCCTTAATTCTAGTTGGATTTACAGAACTCAGTAACTGGTTTTTCTATGGTCGGTCTCAGCGACGCCGCGAACCAAACCGTGGGCTTCAATCGCGATCGCTCATTGTAGAGCTATTAAATGGAGTCAAACTTGGACTGATCTATGGCTTATTTGTCGAGGCATTCAAACTAGGGAGCTGATGCAACCATGATCGATTGGCAACGGGCTAGACTCAACCAGCTTTTAGAGCCGTGTGTATCTGGAACGGCCTTAAATGGAGCAGATTTACGGCAGCTTGAGGAGCTAACATTGGGCGATCGCCATGCCTGCCACGCTTTCCTTGACTCTAAAAACGCAAGTCAAGCCATCCAAGCCCGTTTAGACCTCCTGCAAGATCTGTTTCCCCAGCTTGATGACTTTTGCTGCACAACGCTGGGCTGGTCAACGACGCCGCTACATACCTGCTGGCGTTTGTGGTTGCCCCTTGCCATGCAGCTTGCCGATACGTCTCGACAGTTAGGGCGTCCGCTCATCCAAGGAATTTTAGGGGGACAGGGAACTGGCAAAACGACCCTTACGAGCCTCCTATCGCTCATTCTCAAACATCTGGGATACCAGGTTTGCGGCATTTCAATTGATGATATTTACAAAACCTATGCCGATCGGCTTAGACTCCAGGCTGACGATGCGCGGCTAAAATGGCGAGGTCCACCCGGCACCCATGATATCGACTTGGGAATCAAGGTGCTTCGGCAATTGCGGACTGCTGCGCCCGATGAAGCGGTCAAGATTCCTCGCTTTGATAAGTCAGCCCATCAAGGCGCGGGCGATCGCACCGATCCTGACGTTGTTAGCGGCATTGATATAGTCCTGTTTGAGGGCTGGTTTGTGGGAGAACGTCCCCTCGATCCGGCCATTTTTGATCAGGCTCCGTCTCCGATTGACACGGATGCCGATCGCGCGTTTGCGCGAGACATGAATGAACGCTTGCATGATTATTTACCGCTTTGGCAAGAACTCGATCGCCTCTTAGTGCTGTGCCCCACCGACTATCGACTGAGCCAAACCTGGCGACAAGATGCCGAACGGCAGATGAAGGCATCCGGCAAATCAGGCATGAGTGATGAGGAAATTCAGCAATTTGTCACATATTTCTGGAGAGCGCTGCATCCTGAGTTATTTATCCCCCCGTTACTCGAAGATGCCGATCATGTGGATCTAGTCGTTGAGGTCTATCCTGATCACACCCCCGGACGGGTCTACTGCCCGTCTACTGTCCGGTAGGCCGCCTCGAAACCCTGTGAGTAGAACTGAACTATGAGATGCGCTCGATTTAGGACACATTCTGAAGCAACGTCCGGCTTCGTCGGGTGATGAGATCCCAGTCGCGAGTGGCGATCGCTTGGTTGGGAAAAAGCTGACTTGATAGACCCACGGCGATCGCCCCCGCTTCGATAAACTGTCTTGCGCTTTGAATGGTAACTCCCCCGGTTGGAATCAGTGGAATATGCCCCAGTGGCCCTTGTAAGCTGCGAATATAATTGAGCCCACCGATCGCCTCGACCGGGAACACTTTGACACTCGACGCGCCTGCCTGCCATGCCGTCACAATTTCTGTCGGTGACAGTGCTCCTGGAATAATTGGAATATCTTGGCTTGCGGCGCGATCAATTAAAGCGGTATTGACATGGGGAGTAAAAACAAACTGTGCCCCAGAGGCGATCGCCCCGTCGAGATGATCAGACGTCAAAACGGTTCCAGCGCCAATCGTGCAGTGGGGTAATTCATCGCGGAGTTGCTGAATCTGGGACGCTGCCGATTCGCTATTCCAGGTAATTTCAATTAGCCTCATTCCGGCTTTGGCGACCGCTTTTGCCATCTTTGGCCCAACGGCACCATTTGCAGACCGAATGACGGCGATCGCCCGATGTTGGGTGAGTAGAGATATCCAAGCGTTGGAAGTAACCATATAAATAATTCAAGCCAAGGAACGGGAAAAAGCGTACAAAACAAAAGGGGCGCATTGAGCGCCCCTCGAAGCCTAGATAGTTAACACCTAGTGATGTTGGATCGATGTTGGATCTGTGAGTGATACTAGGCGATCGCTGCGACCTTCACATCGTTGGTTGCCAGCAGCTCTTGCAATTCTTCTGCATCAACCGTTTCCCGCTCAATGAGGACGCCTGCAAGCTGATCGAGAACATGACGATTTTCTGTCAATACCGCTTTGGCACGGCGATAGGCTTGTTCAACCAGGTTGCGAACTTCATCATCAACGGTGGCAGCCGTCTCTTCAGAGAAATCACGCTCTGACGCAATATCTCGTCCTAGAAACATATTGCCCTGCTGACGACCCAACGCGACTGGCCCCAGGCGATCGCTCATACCAAACCGCATAATCATCTGCCGTGCAACTCGTGCGACCTGCTGCAAATCATTGGATGCTCCGGTAGTCACTTCTTCTTCACCAAAGATAATTTCTTCAGCAATCCGACCACCAAGGGCAACCGCCATTTGATTTTGCAGATACGAGCGAGAGTAAAGTCCAGAATCCATCCGGTCTTCGCTAGGAGTAAACCATGTCAAACCACCGGCGCGACCACGAGGAATAATGCTGATTTTCTGAACGGGGTCATAATCAGGCATCAACGCCCCCACTAGGGCATGTCCGGCTTCGTGATAGGCCACAAGCTGCTTGCGCTTCTCACTCATGACGCGGTCTTTCTTCTCAGGGCCTGCCAAGACCCGATCAATCGCATCATTGACCTCATCCATCGAGATTTCGGTCAGATTTCGACGAGCTGCCAAAATTGCAGCCTCGTTCAGAAGATTTGACAAATCAGCTCCGGTAAAACCAGGCGTCCGACGTGCAATTTTCTCTAAATCAACATCTTTAGAAAGGGTCTTACCGCGGGCATGAACATTAAGAATCTCAAGGCGTCCAGCGTAGTCAGGGCGATCTACCACCACCTGACGATCGAAACGACCTGGACGAAGGAGCGCAGCATCCAATACATCGGGACGGTTTGTTGCCGCGATGATAATAATGCCCGTGTTTCCTTCAAATCCGTCCATCTCCGTCAAAAGCTGGTTGAGGGTCTGCTCACGCTCATCGTTGCCGCCACCCAGACCGGCACCTCGTTGACGACCCACTGCGTCAATCTCATCGATAAACACAATACAGGGAGCGTTTGACTTCGCTTGCTCAAACAGATCGCGGACACGAGATGCACCCACGCCGACAAACATCTCGACAAATTCCGAACCCGAAATCGAGAAGAACGGAACACCTGCTTCACCTGCAACCGCACGAGCAAGCAGCGTTTTACCCGTTCCAGGAGGACCTACCAGCAGCACGCCCTTAGGAATTTTGGCTCCGATAGCGGTGAAACGATCGGCGTTCTTCAAGAAATCCACAACCTCGGCAAGCTCGAGCTTAGCCTGCTCAATTCCAGCAACATCCCCAAATGTCACCTGGGTCTGAGGTTCCATCTGAACCCTGGCCTTCGACTTGCCAAAATTCATCGCTTGGCTGCCTGGACCACTCTGCGCTCGCCGCAGCACAAAAAACAGAACAACGAGCAATAAAAACGGGATGAGCAGAGTGCTCAACACCCGAACAAACACATTGTCGTCAGCCTGTGGGGTGACTGCAATATCGACGTTGTGTTCTTGTAAAATATTCAGCAGGTCAGGGTCGTTTGGCAAGTTGACTGCAATCTTCTCGCCATCCTGCGCGGTAACGAGAGCTTTTGAGCGATCAGCGCTAAGACTGACCTTCTCAACTCGATTCTGCTGAACTTCTTGAACAAATTGGCTATAGCGCCACTGAGAACGATCTTGAGGCTGCCGCTCTAGTAGGGCTGTTGCTAAAAACACAACCACTACGACGAGAAGAGCGTACAGTCCTGCATTTCTCCACCGTTTATTCACCGAGAAAAATCCTCCTGAATTTCGAGTTTGAGGACATTTGTAATGCGTCTTGTTTTAATTGTTAACTAATATTAACGCATCTCAGAAACCTTTAGAAAGGTGTGCCCGCGTCAGAGCAGAATCAATTTCGCTCGGCGGATGGGCATAATCCACAAATATCAATGAATTCAGTATTCTTTTGATGTAAGCGAATATCTTTATTCTGCCATCTGACTTTTGAAATGACTCGTCGTTGGGGCATATTCTGAAAATTTATCAAATCTGGAGACGAAACTCCGCTACCCATACCCATTAAAAGGGGGTGTAGGTAACTGAAAAATAAAATCCATCTTCTTGAAGACTAGTGCCGTCTCGATCAACGTCCACCAAGGGGAGTCCATAGTCGAGTCGGATATTGAGGCGATCGCCCTGCTGCCAGAGTAAGCCGACTCCCAATGCTGCCAGTGTTGCTGGATCTGGATCGGGCGCGTCCAAATTCCAGCCTCGCCCGACATCTATAAATGGCGCGATTTGAAATACGCCGTCGATGCGTCGAGCCCGGACGAGAGGAAATCGGACTTCGGTTGAAAATAGAAGTCCGTTATCGGTCAGCAGTTCATCTTGACGATAGGCGCGAACGGTTTGCTGACCGCCCAATCCAAACTGCTCTAGCGGCACTAATGGGCCATCCGCCAGCTGGAGATCGCCCCGCACCAGCAACAATGTGTCTGGAGCCAGCAGCCGCACCCACTGCGCCTGACCTCGCCACGCAAAGAAGCGGCTATCAGGAGCGGTTTCATTAATGGTTGAATCGAAGGCGTCAAGCCCGATGCTGAATTGCGATCGCGCTGCAATGACTTGACGACTGCCCTGCTGGGTCCATTCTTGAGCAAATCGCAGGGCTGAAATTCGGGTTCGCCCCTCTTCATCGGCACCCAACGACGGGAATGGAATGGGTTCGCCCAGTATCTCTTCTAGAAACTCGCTTTCGCTCTCTCGACGGGATGCCGTTAGACTGAGCGCAAATTCTCGCGTCGGGGTTTCAATCACCGGTTGGCGCACCGTGAACTCATAAAACCGCGACTCAGATTGAATATCTAGGAAGTTAAACGGATCTTCAATCACTTCGCTATCGGTTGTCCCATAGCTAAAGGTCACCGTACCATTTCGAGGATTTACGGGAATCGTATAACTCACATCGATGGTATCGCTCCCCTCCGTATTGCGGTATCCGACGCTGAGCTCATCGCCTTGACCCAACAGATTGGCGTGGGTCGCTTGAACACCGCGCCTAAAACTGCCAACGCTGGGCGATCGCCCATTATCTAGCACGATATCTACATCAAACGCATCGGCTTGCACCACATCCACATCCAGAATGCTAGTTCCAGGGCGAGCCCCCGCCGCAAGCTCTGCGGAAAGGGTTTGCACCAGCGGGTCAAGCTGGAGAAGCTGCAAGCCCTCCAGCAGTCGATCTACATTGAGGGGAGGTCTAGAAAACCGCCGAAGTCGGCTTCTCACATATCGGGGGGTAAGTCGCCCTTCAACACTGACATCGATGTCTTCGAGCCGTCCTTCGATGACTCGAATGATGATGATGCCTGAATCTAGAACCTGTGGCGGAATGAACGCCCCCGATGTGATATAGCCCCGATCGGTGTAATACTGAGTGACTGCTGATCGCGCCTGAAGTAACTGGGCAAAGCTCAACGGCTGATTAATCGTCGGATCTGAGCCGTCTAGCTCAGCAGGGGCAGTCGGGGTTGCAATAACGGCGTGTTTAGCGATCTCAGCCAATAGGTCAGGGTCAAAAATGGTGCTGCCTTCGACCTGAAATCGCTCGACCAGAATCGTATCTGGCACCTCACCCGGAATCGTTTCGGGCGGCTCATCGGCAGGTGCGGGAGGGCGAAGTAATTCGTCTGGAGGAGGCAGGGGTTGGGGGGCATCAGGTTCGGGGAGCGGCTCGGTAGAGGGGGGCTCAGCCACCTGAGCAAGTTCTGTCTGGGCTTGAACCGAATAGCTCCACGATGGGAACATGCCGATGCCCACGGCGATGATGATGGCGTGGAGATGAAATGAATTCAGTTTGAGCGTCATGGCTTAAAAAACTGAAAGATAGGAATTCAATGTGATGCACAAAATTAGCTTACTTGCCGAGCGACAAGATAAGCGTTACAGCATCATTTAGAATTTCTGCTCAACAGGAAAAATCAGGCAGACAGCCTAGAATCCGTCGTGTTCGATGATGTGTTGGGCGATCGCCCTGACCATATCTCGAATGGCTCCTTCCCAGGCGCTATGGTCGATTGTGATGCTGATGACATAGCGCTGGTCTTCAATCTTGGCAGCTACCGTTGTGCCCAATACTTTTGAATTTTGCCCCGTTTTCTCACCAATCCAGAAAGTGTCTGGCAGCCCTTTAAGCCCCGCATAGCCAAGCTTCCAATCCCACTGCTCAACCAGCGAATCGAGTAAGATATCGTCGCCGGGATGCTCAAAGTTATAAATCTTCACCATCATATCGGTGAGTTCATCGGTGGTGGTGCGGTTGGTGCCGGATGCACCAAAGTCGGACGGATAGGTGTGCTCACCGACGAGTTTATGCCCAACATGGGTAGCCGTGTAGCCGCGTTCATCTAGCACCTGGTTGATGTAGTCAAGTCCAGCGAAGTCAATCAGTTGATTGGTTGCAATGTTGCTGCTGTCATTAATCATGCGGCGCAACACTTTGCGAAGCGGATATTCGACCCCAGCGCGAATATCTGACGCATCTTCGGTGTAGTTGCTCTGCTCGACTAGCATCGGCCTGTCGAGGTCAATATTTTCATCGATGATTTTTTGAACCACGGCGATGCCAATCGGAAGCTTAATCAAACTGGCGGGGCTTGCCGGGGGTTGATTGCCGTTGAGGCGACGGCATTCGCCTGTTTCTATATGACACACCGTAATGTGAACCCGCGAGGTGCCTAGCGTGCTTTCTGCAATGGGGATTAAGAAATCTGAGCGAGCCGTATCGTAGTTGTAAGCGGCTTTTTCGAGATGAGCGGTGTAGTTGCCAATTTTTTGAACGGCTGCGTCGTAGTGGAACGAGCCTTCTGGAATTTCCTCCAAAGCATCGACGGCTGCCTGCCATGCCTCATAGATGCGTTGATAGGTTTCGGTCGTCGGATTGGGCTGTTGGGATAGCTCTAGCCCCTGCGTTGCCGCCTCTTGCGCGGCTTGCCAGTTGTCTTTCCCGGTTTCTTCAACCTGGATGCGAATCTCGACGGCCCGCAATTGTTGCAACAGCTCGGTGGGCGTTGAAAACACTCCCTGAGAAATTAGCTTCTGCTTGGCTACGGGTTCTTCGAGCTTTGCCATGAGGCGATCGCGCATGGCGTATAAATCGTCAAGCGAATCAGCCTCTGGAGCGTTGGGCAGATCTGAATAGGGCGTTTCAATCTGGGGTGCCAACATTGCCGGAGCATAGAGTGCGCTCCCCCCTGCTACTAGGCCGAGGGTTGCAACCGGAACTGCAAGTGTGCGCAAAAGCCAATGCATGAACTGTCCTCACACCGAATCGTGCGATCGCAATTGGAATCGACACGAAAGAATCCACACCAACTATAAGACTACAGGTGACATTTGCAATGTAACTGCTATGAGGAATACAACGTCTATATAAGACGTTAAACCTGTGTAGAGACGCGTTGCATTGGTGGAGCCTGTTTGTGGAAGATACTCCACTTGCCTGTCCTATATGTATCTTTGAAATAAATTTAAAAATTTGAGAAGGAATCTCACATGGCTGAACCTGTTACGACAATGACTGCTAGCTTCATTGCGACTCTGGCGTTTCAGAAGTTTATTGAGTCTGGCGCGGGCGAACTGGCGAAGAAGTTCACCACAGAAGCCATTGCCAAAATGGATATTTTGCTTAAGCGTATTTGGGGAAAGCTGAGCGGCAAGCCTCGGATTGAGGAGATTAAGTCGTCTCTGGACAAAACTCCCAAAGTGACTCCAGAGCAAATCAACCAGATCGCCGCTTACCTGCAAGTGGCAATGGATGACGACCCAACCTTTGCTAAGGACGTTCAGATGCTGGCTCAAGAGATTCATGCGGGCAAGCTGATCGACCAGAGCAACATGACCCAAAACAACTATGACAACGCAAGAGGATGGCAGACCAAGGTTGAGGGAGGAACGGCCTATATTGGTGAAATCACGGTGAACAATCAATCTAAATCTTAGGGTGCTGTAGTGCTGTAGGTTGGGTAGAGCGCTAGCGAAACCCAACGAAACCTCTGATGCTGTTGGGTTACACGTCGTTTCACCCAACCTACACAGGCTCCTTTTCATCGTTAGGGGTGACGCCGCGGCGTCATGGACGATTGGTATGCATGGTGAATTGCGCTTGGGTAAGGGGCAAACGGCCGTTTGCCCCTACTCGAATCTGAATTAATTTCTTGTTAGGGTTTTGGGTGACGGGGTTCTGTCCAATCTAAAACATACTCATAAATACTCTAAAACGATGACAACCGAACGTATTGAGACGATTCAAGCCAAACTTGAGGATGGTACCCTAGTGCAGGTGCAGGTTGCGGCAACGGGCGGACGACGAGATGTGTCCGGCGGCGCAATCCCTGACTTGAAGGATGTCGGTAAGGCGATCGAAGTGCTGTAGGTTGGGTAGAGCGCTAGCGAAACCCAGCGAAACCCCTGATGCTGTTGGGTTACACTTCGTTTCACCCAACCTACACAAGTAGTCTCAAA
>JBNPEB010000014.1:135908-138304 GCA_051117335.1 Elainellaceae cyanobacterium | reverse complement strand
TCGTTTTTTCAATGCTGCCATGTCTGAACTCCGCCCCCTCCAAGAACAAATTCTGGACATACTGAACGGCTTGCCTGACGAAGCCTTGCAGCAGTTGTTGGATGGTTTACAAACATCTCAGCCCAATACAACAACATCCAGTGCTGTAGGTTGGGTAGAGCGCTAGCGAAACCCAACGAAACCCCTGATGCTGTTGGGTTACACTTCGTTTCACCCAACCTACACAAGTAGTCTCAAATCGTTTTTTCAATGCTGCCATGTCTGAACTCCGCCCCCTCCAAGAACAAATTCTGGACATACTGAACGGCTTGCCTGACGAAGCCTTGCAGCAGTTGTTGGATGGTTTACAAACATCTCAGCCCAATGCGACACCATCCAGTCAGCCGACCCAGTTCAATTTGGGCAGTGCCAAGGGCTTTCAAGTCACGGTGCAAGGGGGAACAGCGTATATCGGAGATCAGCTCCACATCGAGGCGGCCACTCTGGAGGCGGTTCTCAGTAAGCTTCTGCAAGAACGGCAACGCCCTCAACTCAGCGGCATTCCCAATAACCTGCCTCGCAGTGGTGCTGTCACCTTTGTGGGACGCGAAACCGAACTCACCAACCTCCACACCCAACTACACCAAGCCGATCGCCTTGCAATTACTGCCATTCGGGGGATGGGCGGCATTGGCAAGACCGAGCTAGCGCTGCAATATGCCCTCTATCACCGAGAGCAGAATACTTATCCGGGCGGCATTTGCTGGTTGCAGGCTAACGAGCAGGAGGTGGGCACCAAAATCGTGAATTTTGCTCGCGTTTACCTCAACCTGACCCCGCCTGACGGATTGGAGTTGCCCGATCAGGTGGAATATGTCTGGCGGCATTGGCCTGTACCTACATCCGATGCGGTGCTGGTGGTCTTTGATGATGTAGCAGGCTCCGATGGCAATCAAGCCTACACCAATATCAAGCCCTATCTGCCGCCGCAGGAACCGCGCTTTTGGACATTGCTGACTACACGGCTGCAACTCGGTGCGTCGATTCGGTCGTTTGAGATTGAGGTGCTGAGCGAAGCGGCGTCTCTCGCCTTGCTGAAATCACTGATTGGCGAGGAGCGGGTGAATCAAGACCTCGACACGGCCAAAGCCCTGTGTGACTGGCTGGGCTATCTGCCCCTAGGGCTAGAACTGGTGGGGCGCTTTTTGCAGCGCAAGCCCTGGACGCTGGCCAAAATACAGCAGCGACTCAACGACAAACGCCTGGAAGCCAAAGCCCTATGTCAAGCCCACTCTGATATGACCGCTATCCACGAAAACGCGGCGGCTGCCTTTGAGTTGAGCTGGCAAGACCTGGATGAACCCGTGCAGGAGTTGGCCTATTGCCTCTGCCTGTTTGCCCTGGCTCCCATCCCTTGGGAATGGATAGAGAGCTGTTATGAAGACACTGATCCTGATGACCTGGAAGACTGGCGCGATGATGGACTAATCAATCGCAGCCTATTGAAGGCCGTCGATCAGACAGTGGAAACCGTTCAACTGCATCAACTGATTCGAGAATTCTTTCGCAGCAAGCTGGAGGAGTGGGCTGACGCTGACAATTTGAAGCAAGGCTACTGTCAGGGCATGGTGCAAATCGCCCAAACCATTCCTTACACGCCGACCCGCGATCAGATTTTGCGGGTGACTCCGGCAATCCCCCACCTAGCAGAAGCCGCCACGACCTGGCAGCAATGGTTAGAGGATGACTCGTTCATCACACCCTTTGTGAGGCTAGGGTACTTCTATTACGGACAGGGAGCCTATGGGCAGGCCGAACCCTGGTTCGAAACCTGTCGAGAGGTGGTGAGCGATCGCCTGGGCGACGAGCATCCCGATGTGGCGAGTAGCCTCAACAATCTGGCGGCACTCTACGACAATCAAGGGCGCTATAGCGAGGCCGAACTCCTCTACCAGCAGGCCCTGGCGATGTATCAACGGCTCTTGGGCGACGAGCATCCCGCTGTGGCAAGTAGCCTCAACAATCTGGCGTTACTCTACACCAATCAAGGGCGCACTAGCGAGGCCGAACCCCTCTACCAGCAGGCCCTGGCGATGAGACAACGGCTCTTGGGCGACGAGCATCCCGCTGTGGCGCTTAGCCTCAACAATCTGGCGGCACTCTACACCAATCAAGGGTGCTATAGCGAGGCCGAACCCCTCTACCAGCAGGCCCTGGCGATGAGACAACGGCTCTTGGGCGACGAGCATCCCGATGTGGCGCTTAGCCTCAACAATCTGGCGAATCTCTACACCAATCAAGGGCGCACTAGCGAGGCCGAACCCCTCTACCAGCAGGCCCTGGCGATGTATCAACGGCTCTTGGGCGACGAGCATCCCGATGTGGCGCTTAGCCTCAACAATCTGGCGAATCTCTAC
>JBNPEB010000014.1:0-135808 GCA_051117335.1 Elainellaceae cyanobacterium | reverse complement strand
CACCAATCAAGGGCGCACTAGCGAGGCCGAACCCCTCTACCAGCAGGCCCTGGCGATGTATCAACGGCTCTTGGGCGACGAGCATCCCGATGTGGCGCTTAGCCTCAACAATCTGGCGAATCTCTACCGAAATCAAGGGCGCACTAGCGAGGCCGAACCCCTCTACCAGCAGGCCCTGGCGATGTATCAACGGCTCTTGGGCGACGAGCATCCCGATGTGGCGCTTAGCCTCAACAATCTGGCGAATCTCTACACCAATCAAGGGCGCACTAGCGAGGCCGAACCCCTCTACCAGCAGGCCCTGGCGATGAGACAACGGCTCTTGGGCGACGAGCATCCCGATGTGGCGCAAAGCCTCAACAATCTGGCGGCACTCTACCGAAATCAAGGGCGCACTAGCGAGGCCGAACCCCTCTTGCAGCAGGCCCTGGCGATGAGACAACGGCTCTTGGGCGACGAGCATCCCGATGTGGCGGGCAGCCTCAACAATCTGGCAGCACTCTACGACGATCAAGGGCGCACTAGCGAGGCCGAACCCCTCTACCAGCAGGCCCTGGCGATGTATCAACGGCTCTTGGGCGACGAGCATCCCGATGTGGCGCAAAGCCTCAACAATCTGGCGTTCCTCTACCACAATCAAGGGCGCACTAGCGAGGCCGAACCCCTCTACCAGCAGGCCCTGGCGATGAGACAACGGCTCTTGGGCGACGAGCATCCCGCTGTGGCGCAAAGCCTCAACAATCTGGCGAATCTCTACGACAATCAAGGGCGCTATAGCAAGGCCGAACCCCTCTATGTCCAAGCAGTATTGGTGTTCTATCAACAACTGGGAGAAAACCATCCCAATACTCAAACCGTTTTGAATAATTTTGTCGAGTTCCTTCGCAAGGTTATCAATTCAGGGCAAACGTCCGTGCTGTCTGACCATCCCTGGACTCAACATCTGCTGCACCAGCTTCAACAGCCAGAGTGACCTATGGCCTGGGGACACAACGACTGAAATCCCCTCAGCACCGTCGATGGGCATAAATCCAAAATCTAAAATCCAAAATCCAAAATCGGCAAAGTCTCGATGATATCCCTCCAGCCTCACCGGGAATGTTAAGCAGATGAATTGGCCCTAAGGCTTATGCCATCGGTCTTTTCTAGTCATTCCTACACTAGGCAAAGGAGTCTAACTATGCCCTACGAAAACATTAGCGCCACGATCTCAGACGAAAGCTTGAGCGAAATCAAAGGGGCGATCGCCACGATTCGCTCCCATCTGTCTTTTTTGATTAGCCTGACCCCAGACGAACGCCGCAAGCGGTTCAAGATGGGCGACAAGAGCTTGGCATTTGTCAGAAATAGCGTGACCGTTACCCAAAACAACCCGGAAGTATTGCCTGGAAACTTTAACCGCGAGGAATTTGCCAAAGACTATCAACTGACGGTGGCGCTGACTGAGATTCTCACCCTGCTCAATCAGTTGAGCGAAGAAGTAGACGACACACTGATGGCAGTCGGCAGCGAATCGATGGCAAGCAGTCTGCTGGTCTATGACTTTGTGAAAGCGGCAGCCAAACATTCTCCCGGTCTTAAGAGCGTGGCTGATCAGTTGGGCGAACGGTTTAAGTCGATTAGCGGTCGTCGCCCCAAAGCAGGCCCCACGACTGTTTGATCTGTTTCGATATAACGTGCGATCGAGTCAGCCTCCACTCGATCACGCTCCAAAGCTCCTTAAAGAGATGCAGATACTCTCTAGACACTCTCAGAGACTCTTTAAAGAGGTTCCAAGACTCTCTAGACACTCCCAGCGACTCTTTAAAGAGGTTCCAAGACTCTCTAGACACTCCCAGCGACTCTTTAAAGAAGCTCCAAGACTCATTAAACACTCCCAGCGACTCTTTAAAGAAGCTCCAAGACTCTCTAGACACTCCCAGCGACTCTTTAAAGAGATTCGGAGACTCTTTAAAGAAGTTCGGAGACTCTCTAGACACTCTCAAAGACTCTCACAGGCTTCTTTAAAGAGGTTCAACAGTTCTTTAAAGCGTTTCCGAGACTCTCTAGACACGTTCAGCGTCTTACCGCGAGAGCGGAAGGCTACAAATTTAACGATATTTTGTGATGAATGAATGGTGTCAATGTCCCTAATTCATTAGCATTCAAGTTTACAAGCCCGAAGTTAACCGATACATTAAAGTGGGAATGCCCCTACAGGGGAATACCCCCTTACGGCCAGTTAATAATGCCAGTAGGCTTTTCAGCCCGATAATAAATGTATGTAGGGATGCAGATGATGCACCCACGTCAGCCTTCTCTGAACGCTCATCTACCGAGAACTAGGCGAGAAACGTTCGTCTCGCGAATCGTATGTTACAGAGTCGTGTGGTCTATTAGCCGAATTTGACGGCATTGATTTCCTGTTATGGAAAAAACGCTTACTCCTGTTGAAAACTACGCTCCTGATTTTGAATTGCCAGGAGTCGATGGGTCGGTTCACCATCTTGCTCGATATTTAGATCGCTATCAAGCAGTCGGCGTGATTGTCATGTGTAATCACTGCCCCTATGTCAAACTCTATCTCGATCGCCTCAAACGCATTCAGGCCGAGTTTCAATCGCATCGATTTACGCTCATTGGGATTAATGCCAATGATGATCACCAATTTCCAGACGACAGTTTTGAAACGATGAGAACGTTTGCGGTGGCGCAACAGCTCAACTTTCCCTATCTGCGAGATGTAACCCAAGATGTCGCCCGGACGTTTAAGGCAGAGCGAACTCCTGAAGCATTTGTGATCAATCAGTCTGGGATTATTTGCTATCGAGGGGCGATCGATGATAATGCTCAGCATCCCGATGCGGTGACGACTCATTATCTGCGAGATGCGATCGCCCAGTTACTTAGTATCGGGCGGGTGAAGCATTCATCCACTCGTGCGGTCGGCTGCTCAGTCAAATGGCGAAAGGAATGAGAGTAGCATAGATTTTTGTAAACTCCTCATAAATCTGGTGTTCACAACGCCCATCTAATTGTCAAACTTCCGCTGAAGTCATCAAACTTCTGACGTCTGCTGCTATCTTGGGTGGGAAGTCGTTTCAGTTTGGGAAATTGTCACTCCATGGGGACCACGTACCGACGAGTTTTATTAAAATTGAGCGGTGAAGCCCTCATGGGCAGCCTCTCGTATGGAATCGAACCCTCCGTTGTGCAGACGATCGCACAGGAAGTGTCTGAAGTTATCGCCAATGGCATTCAAATCGCCATCGTGGTTGGAGGCGGGAATATCTTTCGAGGCGTCAAAGGTGCTGCCGCAGGCATGGATCGCGCCACGGCTGACTACATTGGCATGATATCCACCGTGATGAATGCAATGACATTGCAAGATGCTCTTGAGCGGATGGGTGTGCCAACGCGAGTGCAGACTGCGATTGAGATGAAAGAAATTGCCGAACCCTACATTCGCCGCCGCGCGATTCGGCATCTTGAAAAGAGTCGAGTTGTGATTTTTGGGGCCGGCTCTGGAAATCCATTTTTCACGACCGACACAACGGCTGCCCTCAGAGCGGCTGAAATCAATGCAGAGGTCGTCTTTAAGGCAACGAAAGTGGATGGTGTTTATGATTCAGACCCACACACTAATCCTCATGCTCGACGCTTTCAAAGCCTAACCTATGGGCACGTTTTGGCCCAAGATTTGCGAGTGATGGATAGTACGGCGATCGCCTTGTGTAAAGATAATAATATCCCTATTATCGTGTTCGATCTTTCCGTTCAAGGAAATATTTGTCGAGCCGTTATGGGAGAATCAATTGGAACGATTGTCGGAGGTTCTTGTGAAATTAGCTGACGTTGAACATCAGATGCAGAAAGCGATTGAAGCAACGCTCAGATCGTTTAACAGTATTCGCACCGGACGTGCAAATTCAGCCATTCTCGACCGCGTGATGGTTGATTATTACGGGACACCCACCCCGCTCAAGTCTCTCTCTAACATTTCGACCCCCGACGCCTCAACGATTACGATTCAACCGTATGACCCCGGCAGTCTGACCACCATTGAAAAGGCAATTCAAATGTCTGATTTGGGGCTCAATCCAAACAATGATGGGTCAGTCGTGCGGCTCAATATTCCTCCACTAACGAGCGATCGCCGTAAAGAGCTTGTCAAAGTTGCATCCAAAATTGCCGAAGAAGGTCGCGTGTCAGTGCGAAATGTTCGCCGGGATGCGATTGATTCGGTGCGTAAGCAAGAAAAAAATAGCGACATTTCTGAAGATGAATCGCGCGATCTGCAAGACAGCATTCAGAAACTCACCGACAAATACGTGAAAAAAATCGATGAGCTTCTGGCCGAAAAAGAAGTAGATATCACGACCGTTTAGAGTGAAAAGAGTCTCATGTATGACTGCATTGTGGTTGGCGCAGGCCCAGCCGGAGGAACTGCCGCGTATCACCTTGCTAAACGGGGACGCTCAGTACTCGTTTTAGAAAAGCATCCCCTTCCTCGCTACAAGCCTTGCGGAGGCGGTGTTTCTCCTCAAGTTGCTCAGTGGTTTGATTTTGACTTTACCCCCGCCATTTCTCTAAAGATTGATTCTCTTCGATATACCTGGAAAATGGGCGACCCTGTCGAAGTGGCGCTGGATGTCGTTGAACCGATTTGGATGGTGCGGCGAGACGTGTTTGACCACTTTTTGGTGAAGCAAGCTCAGAAGCAGGGAGCAGAACTACGAGATCACACAAAAGTCATCGGGCTTGAATTTAAGAGCGATCGCTGGCAAGTCAATACGACAGGCGAGCCAGTTGAGGGGCGGTTTATCGTGGCCGCCGATGGGGCTAAAGGATCGATGGCAAAATGGCTCGGCTTCAAGAATCGCAAGCTCCGGTTTGCTGGTGCGCTAGAGGCAGAAGCGGCTGCGGATGTGAAAGCTCCGCAACCGATTCACTTCGAGTTTGGCATGGTAAAAAATGGCTATATTTGGAATTTCCCTAAAGCAGACGGCTATTCCATTGGGGTGGGCACGTTTCGAGGAGGAGAACCTCAAGATTTTAAGGCAATTTTGACTGAATATGCCACGATGTTTGGCGTCGATTTATCCACGACGCGGCAATTTGGGCATCCTCTTTGCTTATGGGATGGCAATCAGACCCTCCATACCCAACATGCTGTACTAGCAGGTGAGGCGGCGTGTGTGGTCGATCCATTTTCTGCAGAAGGCATTCGTCCGTCTATCTTTAGCGGGCTCAAAGCTGCTGAGGCCATCGATCGGGCGATCGCCGGAGAGAGTGATGCCCTAGAGCGTTATACCCAGACGATCCATCAGGAATGGGGAGCTGATTTGGTCTGGGCTCAGCGGCTCGCTGGTTTGTTTTATCGAGTGCCCAACATTGGCTACAACGTGGGGGTTAAACGTCCGTCTGCGACTCAAAAGATGGGTCAGATTCTCTGTGGCGAAGCTCGCTATGCTGATATTGCTAATAAGGCAATGAAACGGCTCAGCACGGGATTGATTCCAGGAATGCGCTGAGAGAAAACTTATAAACTTAAATAGCGATTATAGCGACCCTAAATCGCTTGTGAGTCGTGTGTGAGTGTGGTCAATGCCTCGACAGGCATTCGATTTATATCCTGAGGACGATTTCCGTTTAGATAAACTTTAATATACTTGCGAAGTCTCTCTGAGATTTAGTAGGGTAAATCGCTGTATTTATCCTCATTTTCCTAACCTGATCTAAGCTAAAGAGAACTGCCGTCCGCTTGACTTAATTGTTTGAGTGGATGGATATTTCTGACGTGTATCGAGGCGTTATGAATGGCTAATGCTTCACGTGCAAACGTGAACCAATTTGCTTACGCATTGTCGGGTTTAACGCGGGCTCGTGATGTGCAAAACATGTCAAAGCTGCTGGCAAAAATGTCAATGTTTCCTCAAAAGCGACGACAGCAAATTTTATTTAGAACATTAGAGCAGCTTAATTCAACCGAGCAGGTTTTTCTAAAAGATCAGATTGCTCGATTTGCAGATCAGGGTTGAGCCAAGTCATCTGATATTCTACTCTTACTGAGTAGTGATCTTAATGAGTCGTGAACGCTATCGTTGAGGCGGCAACCCTCTAAGATTCCGCAAAGATATCCGGTTTAGGCGTTATGGATAGGGCCTTTGAGCAGGATGCCTCCGTTGATAGAAACGCCATACGTTATTGACGATTCGACTGTGAATAATTGGAATAATCGTAAATTTTTGTTAATGGTTATAGAAGGTTAGATTGGGTTTTGTAGGGTTAATTTCATTAGCGTGTCGTTCTTGGTCAATCATTCCAAGTCATGAAATTTAGTATTCAAAATTTGCCGTTGTTGGGGCGCTTTAGAAGATTTAGTCTCTCTCGTCTTCACTACGTTTTGATTGCATTGGGTTCGCTTCTGGGAGTGTTGCTATTTGGATGGATAGCGCTCTCTCAACAGCCCGTTACTATTTCGTTTTTAGTGCGAGCGCTAGAAGCCCAGCAGATGGAGTTTCTCATTGATGAATTCGAGGAGCAGAATCCAGATATCCGCATTGACGTGGTTGAAGGACCAAATGCTACCGATACAGTGGAGGACCTGTATACGTCCTCTTTTTTGTTGGGCGATTCCCCCTATGACATCGTGTATGCAGACGTTGTTTGGATTCCAAAATTTGCAGCAGCAAACTGGCTCCTTGATCTCTCTGATCGAGTCTCAGAGGATGACCTCAACGATTTTCTAGACGCAGACGTTAGTGCGGGTATGGTTCAGGGCGGGTTTTATCGGATGCCGTTTCGCTCTGATGTGGGGATGCTGTACTATCGCACTGACTTACTAGACGAAGTTGGCGTGGAGCCTCCCGAAACCTTTCAAGACTTAGTTGATGCGTCGCAGAGGATGCAAGAGCAAGACCTCACGGAATGGGGCTATGTCTGGCAGGGGCTTCAGTATGAAGGGCTCTCGGCTATGTTTGTAGAGATTTTGGAGGGTCATGGCGGGTTTTGGATTGATCCTGAAACGAGTGAGGTTGGGCTAGATCAGCCTCCTGCCATAGAAGCAGTCGAATTTTTGCGAAGCGTCATTGAAAATGGCGTCACGCCGCCCGGTGTCACCAATTATCTGGAAGAAGACACGCTGCGGGTTTTCCAAAATGGGAATGCTGCGTTTTTGAGGAATTGGCCCTATGTGTGGGCAGAAGTCAACAGAGAGGATTCTCCGCTTCGAGGCAAGGTTGCGCTAAAGCCAATGGTGCATGAACCGGAGAGTTCGAGCGGTGCGTGCTTGGGGGGATGGGGATTTGGAATCTCTGCGACCAGCCCTCACCCTGAAGAAGCGTGGCGAGTGGTGGAGTTCTTTGCGAGTGAAGAGTCGCAGCGCAAGTTTGTGCTAGAGCATGCCTATGTGCCGAGTCGGCGATCGCTCTTTACCGATCCGCAAGTGGTTGAGAAATATGACCACTACCAAGACCTGCTAGACGTGGCTGAGCAGGCAGTTCTTCGTCCTCCTGTTGGTCAGTATTCTCAGGTGTCTGATATTCTTCAGCGCTATTTGAGTGCTGCTATTTCGGGGCAGATAAGCCCTGAGAATGCGATGCAGAGAGCGGCTGGGGAGACACGTCGAGTCCTAGGACGAAGTTCAGATGCCTAGCTCGTGATTGATTTTAGCCCGGTCTTTGTACTGTAGTTGACGTGATTGAAGGAAACAAGCGATCGCCATGGCAGAAACCATTCAAACCAGAGAAAAGCGAGTCGGATGGCTGCTCACTATCCCTGCCGTTTTCGTTCTATTACTGGTCTACGCCTATCCTATTGCGCGCGCATTTATCCTCAGCCTTTTTACTGAAAATCTCAGTACCAACCTAGATCCTGTCTTTACTGGGTTGGATAACTACGTCCGGATGTTCTTAGACGGACGGTTTTGGGGCAGCATTTGGAATACCACCATCTACACGGTTGTATCCCTTGCTCTTGAACTCGTGCTGGGCATGGGCATTGCCTTGGTGCTTGACCAAGCCTTTCGAGGACGGGGGATTATTCGGACAGTTGCGATTTTGCCGTGGGCCCTGCCGACTGCGCTGATTGCCCTTGCCTGGAGATGGATCTTTAATGCCGAATTTGGCGTGTGGAACGACATTCTCATTAACTGGTTTCATATCTTAGATGAGCCGATCAACTGGCTGGGTGATCCGCTTTGGGCAATGCTGTGCGTTATTGCGGCTGATGTTTGGAAAACAACATCGTTTGTTGCGATTTTGTTGTTAGCCGGGTTGCAGTCGATTTCGCAAGATTTGTATGAAGCCCATCGCATCGATGGCGCCACGCCGTGGCAGAGTTTTACCAAGATTACGGTGCCTCTGCTGATGCCGCAAATTTTGATTGCGATGCTATTTCGCTTTGCCCAAGCCTTCGGCATCTTTGACTTGATCGCCGTGATGACGGGGGGTGGCCCCGGGGGCGCGACTGAAATGGTGTCTCTCTATATCTATGACACGGTGATGCGCTATCTCGACTTTGGGTATGGTGCAGCACTGGTGGTCATTACTTTCTTAATTTTGATTGCGGTCGTGGCGATCGCCCTATCATTTCTATCGAAAGCCCGCACAGCAACAGGGGTGGAATAACTATGACAACAACAACACCAGATACCGCTGCGAGTCAAAAACCACAACGGTCAATTGGCATCAGCCTTAGCAAAATCTTGCTATGGGTTGCCGTTGTTCTGATTATTTTATTTAGCTTAGGACCTGTCTTTTGGGAATTGCTGACTTCAATTAAGACTAATCAAGCCATCACGGCTGATCCATTGGTCTATGTGCCGACACCATCTCAATATACTGCAGAGCACTACGTTCAGCTTTTTGTTCAAAACAAGTTCTATATCTTTATCTTCAACAGTGCGCTCGTTTCTATCGTGTCAACAGTGCTGTGTTTGGGCATTGGATCGCCGGCTGCCTATGCCCTGGCGCGACTTCGTATTCCAGGAGAAAATATCGTGCTCAGCGCCGTGTTGATTGTGACGCTATTTCCCTACATCCTTCTGTTTTTGGGATTGCTCGAACTCGTCCAATTAACCGGGCTTGCCAATAATTATTTGGCATTGATTATTCCCTATACCGCGATTAACCTGCCGCTGACGATCTTAGTGATGCGGAGCTTTTTTCAGCAGTTGCCCCGCGATCTTGAAGATTCTGCCAAAGTGGATGGCTACAACATTGTGCAAATGTTGACTCAGATTATTCTGCCGATGACGTTGCCTGCTCTGGTTACGACCGGGATCTTGGCGTTTATCTTTGCTTGGAACGAGTATATTTTCGCACTGACGTTTATTAGCCGAGAAAACATGTTGACGATTCCAGTTGCTGCGGCGCAACTGGCAGGGACTAGCCTCTTTGAGATTCCGTATGGCCCGCTGGCGGCTGCCACCATCGTCGGGACGTTGCCGCTGATTTTACTGGTGCTATTTTTCCAACGCAAAATTGTGCAAGGCTTGACGGCGGGGTCTGTTAAGGGCTAGCCCTGGGTCGATCTGCTTCGTGTGAGTAAAGCCCTCCATGACACATCAATACTTCTGATCTTGTATTTACAACAGACATAGACATCATGGCTAAACTTGAACTCAAAAATCTGAATAAAACCTATAGTCCTAAGGTTGTTCCTGTCAAAGACTTGAGCCTCACGGTCGAAGATAATGAGTTCCTAACGCTGGTGGGGCCATCAGGTTGTGGAAAATCTACAACCTTGCGGATGATCGCAGGTCTTGATCAACCCACTCGCGGACAGGTTTTCATCAATGGTGACGATGTTACCCAAGTCAGTCCGGGCGATCGCAACATAGCGATGGTGTTTCAAAGCTACGCCCTGTATCCCCACATGACGGTGTACGAAAATATGGCATCGGGGCTAAAACTTCGCGACGTGGCCGAATCAGAAATCCGCGATCGCATTCGAGAAACCACGCGCGTGTTAGGGCTCGAAGGATTGATGGATCGTCGCCCATCTAAGCTATCGGGCGGCCAGCGGCAGCGGGTTGCCCTGGGGCGGGCATTGGTTCGTCAGCCGTATGTGTTCTTGCTGGATGAGCCTCTCAGCAACCTCGATGCGTTGCTGAGAGAACAGGTGCGATCTGACCTCAAGCAAATTTTTGAGCAGCAGAAAGCTCCGGTGGTCTATGTCACTCACGACCAGACAGAGGCCATGACCTTATCCACCAAGGTTGCTGTTCTTTACGAGGGGATTGTGCAGCAGCTAGATACCCCCGATCAAATCTACAACCGACCGGCTAATCGATTTGTTGCTGGCTTTATTGGTAGCCCTCAAATGAATCTCTTAGAACTCAAATGTCAGGATTCTCACGCGTTGCTCGGCGAGTTTAAGGTTCCGTTGCCCGACAGCTTTGTGCCGCCGCCCGAAGTAGTCATGGGGATTCGTCCTGATCATGTACGACTGGCAACTCCTCAAGATGTACACACCATTAAAGGGCATGTATTCCTGGTTGAAAACCTGGGAATGAGTTACCTGCTCAGCATCCGCGTTCAGGGCACCGAGAATATGACAATTCGCTCGTTGTTGCCTGCCGATCAAACCTGGGAGGATGAGGTGAATCTAGCGCTTCCTCCGGAGCGGCTTCACTGGTTTAATCTGCAAACCGGAGAACGCCTCAAAGACAAGCACGGTGCATCGGCAGAAATGTCTCATGCTCAATAGAAATGCTCAATAGAAATGCTTAATAAATGCACTAGATACCACACGCTATGTGCAGGTATTTGGCCTATCAACCGGACTCAGGTCTGCGGAGGTTGAGGACTGTGCCTATGCAAACCTGGCGATTTTACAGTTCCAGTTGACCGGCGTTGCCTTAAATTTATACGAGCCATTTGCAGCATCTCGCTTACGACGCGAGCAAGATGCTCAGTTTGATTGAACCGTAGGGTGCTGTTAGCGTCAGCTAACGCACCACCATGAGGTCTTTGATTGCTCGATGCCTACACCTATAAGCTGACTAAGCCAGAGCGGAGCGCTCTGACAGCGGCTTGAGTGCGGTCAGAAGCACACAATTTGCTGAGGATATTACGCACGTGGGTTTTGACTGTGCCTACAGTGATGTAGAGTTCTTCTGCGATCGCCGCATTGCTATATCCATCGACGATAAGCTCTAGCACTTCAAGCTCTCGATCCGTTAAGGGATCTGACTCTAAGATCTGCTCATAATCTGATGCATCTGAGGCTGTCTCGTCAGAGACTGTCCGAACCGCTGCCTGATTTTTTTGAGCTTGTTGCAACACAATCCGGGCGATCGCGGGATCGATCCACGCATTGCCTTCGTAGGTCGCTCGAATTGCTTCAGTGAGCTTCTCGACACTTGCATCTTTCACACTGTACGAATCAGCACCGGCTGCAAATGCCGCTAAGACAGCATCCTCATTGTCTTGCATCGTCAGAATAAGAACTCGGACAGACTTCGCCGAATCGTCCTCTGAGTGTGCGATAGGATGCTTAATTTGATTCGTTACTTCAATGCCATCGATTCCTGGCAAACCGATATCTACGATGGCGATGTCAGGGTGAATGGCTTTCACCACCTCGATGCCCTGCTGACCATCGGGCGCTTCACCAACCACCTGAATGCCGTCATGCTGCTGGAGAGCAGTCCTTAGACCGATTCGTGTCAAATCGTGATCTTCAATTAAAACAACCCGGATTTCGTTCATGTGTGGCATTGAATCTTTACAGTTTCTTTATATCGAATGGCTACGACTTCTTGATTGAATTATGGGAGATTTCCTACCAAATTCTGTCTATCGATAGTCGTAATAATTAGCACAACCCTTGTAGCTTTAAAGGGCATTCCTAATATGTTCGTATTGCATCAGATCATCTGGCTAACTCAAGCATTGAGTCCAAGCATTGAGTCAATAGTATTGAGGTCAATCAAGTCATCACAGTTGCTTAATCTGCACATTTAGGAGTTTGGAGATTAAGCTACATATTCAAAAATAGGTTTATGGCCAGTGTTCGTCATAGTTCCGATCCCTCTTATTAAAATGAGTCAATCTTATCCTGCCGAAGAGAACAGAGCCCCGTCCTCCAATTTTTTATACATACCTAATTGCGAGTCTGATTTAGACAACAATGGGCACTATCACCGATGCCTTCTGGAGTCTATCCCTCACATTGCGTGGACTGCGAGCAATGATGGAGCACTCACTTATATTAACCAAGAATGGGTCAAACAAACTGGGTTGCCGGTTTCTGAGTCCCTCGGATTTGGGTTTATTAAGGCCATTCATCCTAGCGATCAGGATGTTTTTTTAGATAGCTGGAATCACGCACTCAATCGCCAGCAAAGCTACGAAGCCGAGCTGCGTCTCCAGCAATCAAATGGACACTACAGTTGGTTTGCAATCCGAGTAAATCCGGTTTTAGATGCTCAAGGGCAGGTCAGCGAATGGATTGGCACGTTGACGAGTGTCGAGTGTCGTAAACAAACCGAAATGCAGCTTAGAGCTGAACAAGAGTTTTTAAGAGCGCTTTTAGTCAATTTGTCAGACGGCATTGTTGCCTGTGATGCAGACGGCGTCATTATGATGTTTAATCCGACGGCTAGAGAATTTCACGGTATTCCAGAAGAGCCCATCCCTCCCGAAGAATGGGCAGAGCGATACGGCCTCTATCGACCCGACGGTAAAACTATCATGCCAACTGAGCAGATTCCTTTATTTCGAGCGCTCAGGGGGGAGAACGTCCGCGATACGGAGATGGTGATTCAATCTCAAGACGGCAATTTGCGAACCGTTTTAGCGAATGGGGATGTGATTATTGGCCCCGATGGCAAATGCTTAGGCGCAGTCGTTGCGATGCACGATATCACTCGGCGGAAGCAGGTTGAGGCTGAAATTCAAGCCCTCAATATAGACCTTGAGGCTAGAGTTCACGAGCGCACGCTTGCCTTGGAAAAGTCACACCAGAAGCTAGAACGCGAAATTGCAGCCCGTAAACACGTAGAAGAACGGCTGGAATTTCAGAATAAATTGCTAACTCGTCAAAATCATAAGCTTGAGCAACAACGGCGGCGGATTCAGCGACAAAACCTGCAACTAATCGAAGCATCGCGGCTAAAGTCTCAGTTTTTAGCCACGATGTCTCATGAACTGCGGACTCCTATGCACGCAATCATTGGGTTTTCTCAGCTCCTTTTGCGTCAGCGCAAGAATCCGCTGCCCCCCCAAGTGTCTAATATGGTGGAGCGTATTCTGAATAATGGGAAGCGGTTGTTGATGCTGGTGGATGAGGTGCTAGATTTCTCCAAAATTGAGGCAGGCCATTTAGAAATCAAGCCCCAAAGCTGTAATCTGGCGGAGGTTGTTACTGCTACCATTGATGAGCTTCGTTCGTTGGCTCACCAGAAACATTTAGAATTGCGACTCAATATGAATTTGGAAAATGCTTGCCTGGTGAATGATCCGATGCGAGTTCGTCAAGTTTTGGTTAATTTACTTTCGAACGCAATTAAATTTACAGACACGGGCTATGTTCAAGTAGATGTGTCAGAAATTGGGCCAAACCGATTGGCGATCGCTGTTAAAGATACCGGAATTGGTATTAGATCGTCCGAAATCAAATCAATTTTTGAACCCTTTCAACAAGTTGACCAAACTAACACGCGTAAACATGAAGGAACCGGATTAGGATTAGCGATTACAGATTCTCTGGTGCAGATGATGCAGGGTGACATTACGGTGTCGAGTCAAGTCGGAGTCGGCACGGTTTTTCGAGTAGAAATTCCTCGAAATGTTGTTCAAAAAGCTTCAAAACCTCAGCCCGATGCATATCAGGGCGCCTAATCAAAACTGATCATTGAAGAATAAAGTCCATCTTGGGAGGTAGGTTATTTCACGGCTGAGAATGCAAGGATAAATAATAAAACAAATAAATGTGATATGAAGTTCGCTATAGGAAAGCATGCTTGGTAATTCTGCGCCCGACCTTAATCAATTTCCAAGTCATCACGGTTTAATCGAGGCGAATCGAATTTTGGCGGTTGATGACTCGCCTGATAGTTTATTTTTACTCGAAAATATTTTGGCAGAAGAGGGATACGAAGTCGTCTGTGCTGAAAATGGTCAGCTAGCGCTTTCAGAGATTGCTCGAGTTCCCCCCGATCTGGTGTTGCTTGATGTGATGATGCCGGGAATAGACGGCTATGAAGTGACTCGCCGTATCCGGCAACACCCCGAGTGGTCGTATATTCCAGTGCTACTAGTTACGGCTCACGAGCAATCCTGTGTCGTCGAAGGGTTAGATGCTGGAGCCGATGACTTTATTCGCAAGCCCATTGTTGAAGTCGATGAGCTTTTAGCGCGGGTGCGATCGCTGCTTCGACTCAAACACACGATCGACGAACGAGATCAGATTGCTCGGCAGCGCGAGGATTTTGTCTCTCGTTTAACCCACGATCTTCGCACACCGCTGGTTGCGGCAGACCGAATGCTAACTCTGATTCATCAAGAAGCCTTTGGTGAAATCCCGGAGGGGGTTGTTGAAGTAACAGAAACCATGTTGCGAAGCAACCAAAATCTTCTAGATATGGTGAACAATCTCCTAGAAGTGTTTCGATATGAAGCAGGATGCAAGTCGTTAACTTTCTCTCGATTCGATTTTCAAAAGCTGGTTCAAGAGGTGGTTGATGAGCTAGAGCCGCTTGCAAATCAAAAGGGGCTCTCCTTCAATGCTGATTTAAAGTCGTTTGATGAGACTAATGTCAATCAGCAAAAAGTTTTGGGCGATCGCCTTGAACTACGGCGAGTGTTGACCAACGTTATCGGCAATGCCATTAAATTTACGGACAAAGGATCGGTAACCGTCCGGCTACACAGCAGCGTTGGCGCTAATAGTACGAGCGGCCCCTGGGCGATTGTGGAGATTGAAGATACTGGTATCGGTATTTCGTCTGCCGATCAGAATAAGATTTTTGAGCGCTTTCGCCAAGGGCAACATGATCGTTCGGGCAGTGGCTTAGGGCTTCATCTTTCTCGACGAATCATCGAGTCTCACGATGGCATCTTGAAGCTTGAATCGACCTTAGGCCAAGGCAGCCGATTCACCATTCATCTTCCGTTTAAGACCTAAAGGCTTGTTAGAACATAACCTGATGGTGGTGCGTTAGCTGACGCTTGAGCGTAGCCATGCCTGAAAGGCTATACAGCGCCCCATGGCGCTCAAACCGTGAAGCTGTTTGTTTCTTTTCAGACGAATCGACCCTCGATCAAAGCAACCCCTTAGTCAAACCAACCAATCTCAGAATCGGAGAGCTTGGGTTTGGGCAGATTGGCGTCTGCTACGCGGGACGATCGCGTTTCTTTTTTAACAGTCGTCTTAGAGTGAGTTGTTGGACGGACTGCTTGTTCGGTTGACATTTTAGGCAATCCATTCAGTTGCTCCGTCGACATTTTGGGCAATAGCTGAGAGGAAACCGGACGTTTTATTGGACGAGCTAATCGCCGTGAGGAGGTTTGAATCGCGTGACCAGCAGGAGGAGGCGATTTTGCTGCGGGGGTAGCTGGCTGATTCGTGGGTTGTTTGGCAGCGGCTGGGGGAGGTGGGGCGAGATTTAGCGATTTGGGTGGAGTCGGTTCATCTGATGAAGTGTGTTTAACTGTCAATTCTCGAATGTATCGCTTAGCTTCTTCAAGTTCGCGTTTGAGCTGATTGGTGTGCTCTAATTGCGATCGCAACGTTTTAATTTGATCGATGAGGTCATCAATTTCTGACTTAAACTCAGCTGCTTGCTGTTCTAACGACGCCTCCCGACGTTGAGAGGCGTGGAGAGCTTTCTTCAAATCGTCTATGTCGGCGTCTATTTCACCGGCTGTGTCGGTGTTTGTTTTAGCGCTGATGTCGGCATTGGTCTCGGTATTGGTCTCGGTATTGGTCTCGGCGGCTGGCTGCTCGGTCGATTCTGATGAATCGGCGGGTTGAGGGGATGATGCGTTGGTAGGGGTGGGCTCTGGCGGAGATGATTGTGCTTCGTCATCTGTGTCGGAGTCGGTATTTGCAATCGTTTCTGCTTGAATATCGATTAAATTGTCTGATGCCATGATGTTCTTTCCTTGTCTTGCGGTATGCCGCTAATAGACGATGGGCTAACGATGCCGAGTAATCGGGGGCAATAAGGGGCGATCGCCTCAATATTGTGGGTTAATGTGTTTCTATTGTCTCATTAATGAAAGTTCTGCCAAAATCGGTATGAACTTCGGTCACATTCGCATCGTCTGATGACGATATACGCTGGAGAAATTTCTCGTGAGTTTGCTATGCCACTATTAAATCGCTTTTTGCCCCCCAGTGCGGTTGGGTTGTTGCTCATTCTTGCCGGATTCGCACCCTCTGCTCATGCCCAAGATTCCGAACTTTCCCCTCGCCCCGAACCGACTGGGCTCTGTGTTCTCAATGAGCTTGGCGGATTATGGGTTAACGACGAAGATGGGCAGCTCGTGCAGCTTGAAGATCTCTGCCAACGCTTTCAGCCCCAGCAGTCTTTAAATAATGAAATTGCCGCTGCTAGGTTGACCGAACTTGAAGAAGAGTTTTGGCAATCGTTTCTCAATGTCGCCAGCACAGAGGCGATCGCCTTCGCAAATCAAGTTAACCACCAAGATGTGGTCGATTATGGCAAAACAATCTGCACCTCTTTAGAGCGCGGCGATACGATGAATGACGTTCGCAAAGTACAGGTTGACGGCGGATTGCCGCCTGCATTTGATGCAGCTGTCAACGTGGCTGCAATCAATACCTACTGCCCAGAATTTAGGTTTGCGATTGGGCGATAGATAGTGTCACCTGCGAGTCACCGATTAAAAAGCAATCGGGCAATCAGGGAGATTTCGTTTGGTTTTACAGTCACTAACCCAGTATTTCTGGGTGCTAGTGCCAACCGCAACACTAGAGACGTAAGCAGCACAATCATCAACGGGATTCCTCGAATCAGGATGAGTTGCTTTAGTTGGGTTGCAAATGTAGCGTTCATGGCCCTCTCCTCCTGGGTTTATTGTGCCGCTCCATGAAAGGCAGTCAATAGCCCTTACAATCTTTACAATATGTTGAGGGTTCCTGGTTTTACCTCATCCGATAGATTCTTTTGGTCTCATCCGTCTATCTCATCCGATTGGGTAAAAAAAATCCCCAACCCGAGGGTCAGGGGATGTAATCAGGGTGCATCTACCATTCCTTTATTCGGCTTAAGGGGGGGGCATCCGGAATAATTTGGATATTTCTGTATGAGGCTGAGCGGCTGTGAATTTTTTTGTTCAAGCATACGAGTATGCGATCGCCAATCTTGACCGACTGACATCCGCCCTTGGAGAACATCTGCTGCTGGTGTTGATTCCGTTGGTGGTTGGGTTGGTTTTGGGGTTGCCGTTGGGGTTGCTAAGCGCGCGATCGCGGATTGCATCGACCGTATTAATCAACGGTTTCAACGGGCTGCGGGTGATTCCGAGTTTGGCAATTCTCTTTGTGGCGATTCCCTATTTTGGGCTGAGCTTTCAGTCAGCGGCGATCGCACTCACGATTTTGGTGATGCCCCCCATTTTGATCAGCACAGATGTGGCATTTCGCAATATTGATCCCATGATTCGAGAGGCTGCCGTGGGGATGGGGATGGCGCCCAATCAAATTTTGCGATCGATTGAGATTCCGTTGGCGCTTCCCGTGGTGATTGCTGGCATCAAAACCGCAACGGTCGAAGTGATTGCCAGCGCGACTCTAGCGGCGTTTATCGGGGCAGGAGGGCTAGGAGATTTTATCGTGCTTGGGTTTGCCCAATACGATCCGGCGATTTTGCTGGTGGGGGCAATTCCCGTTGCACTGCTGGCATTACTGGCGGAAATTAGCCTTGCCAGCCTCCAAAAAGCCGTTCAACCGCCTTCGTCAGCTCACGATTGAACAGCTTGTTGCCGCTGCCGCTGTCGCTTTAAGCTGCGCTGAATGCGGGTGGTGGGGCTAGCGGCCCACTCTAGGGAAAGCAGTATCGCGTTGATGACAAACGCCAGCAGCGCGACCGCGATCGCCCCCGCCCAGATTTTGTCATACCGACCGGCTTGGGAAATTCCTTCAAACAACAGCGTGCCTAAGCCGCCTGCGCCAAACTTAGCCCCAATCGTGGCAATGGCGATCGCCACAATTGCAGACAACCGCAACCCAGCTAAAAATACAGGCAACACCAGTGGAACCTGGATGCGCCACCAGCGCTGCCAGGGGTTCATTCCCATCCCTTTGGCTGCCTCTAGCACAGCCGGTTTGATCGACTGCAAACCCACTGACAAGTTGCGGACCAAAATCACCTGAGTATAGAGAATCATCGCGGCAACCACCGACGACGAACTTAGCCCAAATAACGGCACTAAGAGAATGATCAGCGCCAAACTCGGAATGGTGTAGAGAATGCCCAACACCCCCAAGATGGGAACCGTGAGCCAGCGATAGCGCGAAATCAGCAGGGAGACGGGCACTGCCACCAACACTGCGATCGCCAAGGCGAGGAGCGTCATTTGCAGATGTTCGAGTACCAGGTTCCGGATGATAGCGGGGTTATTGAGAAGATAGCTCATGATGCCTGATTCATTGGTGGCTAGTCGGCTACAGTGGCGATCGCAGAATCTCGAATGTGTTCTAGCGTGAGGACTCCGACGGTGGCTCCATTTTCGAGCACCATGAGTTCTCGCGCGCCCGTTCTCAAAATTAGCGATAGGGCTTGGCGCAAGTTTTGATGACGGGCGATCGTCGGCTGACCATTCTGCTGATACGGAGGAGAAAGCTCCATCATTGCCGTTTCGACGCGCAGCAACCCCAACTGACGCACCATATCATCGGCTCCAAGCAGGTCGTATACAAATGAATTAGCGGGTTGCGTGAGGATATTAAACGGCGTGTCGTACTGCACAATTTGCCCGTCTCGCATCACCAGAATTCGATCGGCGAGCTTGAGGGCTTCTTCCACGTCATGGGAAACAAACAAAACCGTTTTTTTAAGCTGCCGCTGCAATCTGAGAATTTCATCCTGGAGGCTATTTCGAGTAATCGCATCAATCGCCCCAAAGGGTTCATCCATAAGCATTACGTCAGGATTTCCAGCTAATGCTCTGGCAAGCCCAATCCGCTGCTGCTGCCCTCCGGATAGCTGAGCTGGATAGCGATCGCGATAGACATGGGGCGGTAGTTCGATAAGCGTCAAGAGTTCATCGATGCGATCGTCAATCACAGAGCGCTCCCAATTCAGCAGCTTGGGAACAACGGCAATATTCTGAGCGACCGTCATGTGAGGAAACAGCCCCGACTGCTGAATCACATACCCGATTTGCTGCCGCAGCCGGGTCGCCTTCATCTGCCGAATATCGGTGTCGTTGATGTAGATATTGCCTGCTGTCGGCTCATACAGCAGATTGACCATCTTCAGCAGCGTCGTTTTTCCGCATCCTGACGGACCCAAAATTACAACAAACTGACCGGCTTGAATCTCACAACTACAGTTGTCGACCGCTGGATTAGACGAGCCAGGAAACCGCAGGGATACACGTTCGAACCGAATATTGCTCACGATCGCCCCTCAACTCTCAGAGATTAACCCTTGTTCAATCAAGAATTCTTTCGCGACATCAGCCGGTTCGCGCTGATTACCGCTGACCTCATAGTTTAACTGTCGCATGGTTTCATTGGTGAGCAGAGATGAGAGGGAATTGAGCGCATCGGCGATCGCAGGATTGGCATCTAATGCATCCTGACGAACAACGGGGGCAACTTGATAGGGAGGGAAAAGATTTTGATCGTCTTCTAAGACAACCAGATCAAATGCGCTGATTTCACCGTCTGTTCCAAAGGCAACGGCGACATCGGCTTCGCCATTCACAAGCCCTTCGTAGCGTAGTCCTGCATCGACTGCCTTATATTCTTGCAGCTCGAAGTCTCCGTATGCTTCTTTCAATCCTGGTAGGCCATCCTCCCGTTCTGCAAATTCTGGAGGGCCGATCATGACCAATTGATTGGCTTGCTCTGCCATATCCGAAATCGTTTGAATGCCGTATGTCTCTGACCCTTCCTGAGTCATCGCGAGCGCCTGCGTGTTATTCATGGGAGCGGGCTCAAGCCAAACCAAGTCAAACTGCTCTTTGTAAGAACTCGATACGGTGTTATAGACCTCTTGCTGGTCGCTGCTGGGCGACATTTTTAAGACCGTTAGCAAGCCTGTCCCCGTATATTCTGGATACAAATCAATCTCGCCACTCTGTAAGCCCGCTTGTGCAACAGGCGTACCGCCTAGGTTGAGTTTCCGCTCGACAGGCAGCCCCGCTTCTTCTAGCACTAGAGCATACATCTCGCCAATGATAAACTGCTCAGTGAAATCTTTAGATCCGACCTTGACGGCGTTGCTGTCGTTCCCCGCGCAACTCACAACGATTCCGGCGGTCAAAAGGAGTAGCAGCGGAAAAATAAATAGACGACGAAGCAATTTCATAAGACTGGTATTGAGAATAGAACCCTATGGATGGAACCGACACACCCCGTCTAGATCGGGACTCAGAATTTTCTTACAAGCAGAATTCCAGTTTTGGACGGGGATGAAATTTATATCCAGATCATCATACCGGACTCAACCCAATCTGACAGCCAAAGTTTGTGCCTTACTGCTAACGACTCGGTGAGTTGCCAGCCAACTTCAGCGTTTGTCTGACGGAAACTCTGAATGTCCTAATTAAATAAGGACATCTTGATTGCTCTTCAACAAGATGTCCTCGACTCAAATGTCTTGACTGTTATGAATAACCTGAAAACTAGTTAAAGCCCGCAAGGACCAGGGCGATCGCCCCCACGACAGCCAGAATGCTTAAGACCAACCCAGCATTGGGGCTGCCCTTCCAAGAGTAGTTCTTGTCATCTGCCATGATGTATCTCCTCGGCGCGAAGTAACATGTCTTTCTATGTCTTATTGTTTCATTGTATGACACATCACAAAAGGCGAGAAATTTTGCCAAAAACGCAGGAATCCGTAAATTTTAGAAAATTGCTGTGATGAAAATCACACGTACTAATGATCCGGATCGCGACTCTACTTGCCCAATCCAGACATACTAAGGGTGACTCAACTCTAGCCGAGTCATCAACAGGGAACACACGACTGACCGACATCTTCCACGAGGAGTTTGTCGGTTTTTTATTGGATATTTTTTATTGGATAGATTTTTAATTCTGGCGGACGGCAGATTGTAGGGATAAAGAGCTTTTACTAAGATAAATGAGGGGTGATGATACGTGAACGTGCGATCGCCCATTTTTTGTCCGATTTTGTTTACATTGCGTCCTTTATCCCATCTGTTTCTCATTGATTCAATCTGAGACGTTAGAGCTATTAGAATGGTTGCGGGTTTGTCATCACCTGGCAACGTTTGCAGCGACTAAGCTTGGAGCAACCGCAGCCCGCCATCTGGCCATTCCCTCTGCGATCGCCCATAGCCAACGATTATTGGCGCAAACGAAAGAGGTCTATCACCTTGAAAATACGCTGACAACAGGGCTGAAATTTGAAGGCATTCAAGATATTGGAGATGCGCTCGAACGGGCTGATCGGCAAGGCATTCTGACCGGGACGGAGCTTTTAGACATCGCCACGACGCTATCGGCCACTCGACACCTGCGGCGCACGATTGATGCCCAATCTGAGGTGCCAGTCTTGCAGGCGCTGGTCGCTGATCTGCGAACCTATCCAGAGCTTGAGCACGATATTCGCCATTGCATCGACGATCGCGGCAAGGTAGCCGATCGCGCCAGCCCCAAATTGGCAGACATTCGAGACACGCTCAAGCGTCTGCGCGATCGCATCTATCAGGTTCTCAATCGACTCTTGCAGCGACACGGGAGTGCCATTCAAGAATCTGTGATTACCCAGCGGAGCGATCGCTTTGTGATTCCGGTCAAAGCTCCGCAAAAGGATGCAGTCCCCGGCATCGTGCATGATACTTCGACTAGCGGCGCAACCCTCTACATTGAACCTCACGCCGTCGTGGATCTGGGCAATCAGCTTCGTCAAACCCAGCGGCGCGAACAGGCCGAAGAAGAAGCCATCTGTCGGGCACTGACCGAACGGGTCGCAGAGGTGAAACCAGACTTAGAAAGGCTGCTGGCGATCGCCACGACGCTTGATCTGGCAACTGCTCGGGCTCGATATAGCCTATGGCTGAAGGCCAATCCGCCTCGATTTGTTGACCGCCATCAAAACGACCGCATCGTGCTGCGTCAGTTGCGACACCCCCTGTTGGTTTGGCAGCACCAGCACGAACAAGGCCCCGACGTGGTGCCCATTGATCTGGTCATTCAGCCTGAAACCCGCGTCGTCGCCATTACTGGACCCAACACAGGTGGCAAAACGGTGACCCTCAAAACGTTAGGGCTAGCATCTCTGATGGCAAAGGCTGGATTGTTCTTGCCTGCGCGAGAACCTGTCGAGATTCCCTGGTTTGACCACATTTTGGCAGACATTGGGGATGAGCAGTCTATCGAGCAAAGCTTGTCTACGTTTTCGGGGCATATTCGGCGCATCAGCCGGATATTAGACGTGCTTGACGAGCAGGATTCAAATTCGTTAGTTCTTCTAGATGAGGTGGGCGCAGGCACCGACCCCCTAGAAGGTAGCGCGCTGGCGATCGCCCTGTTGCGCTATCTCGCGGATCATGCGCTGCTGACGGTGGCGACGACCCACTTTGGTGAACTGAAGGCGCTCAAATATCAGGATGATCGGTTTGAAAATGCGTCAGTGGAGTTTGACGACGTGACGCTATCTCCAACCTATCGGCTACTCTGGGGCATTCCGGGGCGATCGAATGCGCTGGCGATCGCCCGTCGGCTGGGGCTAAACCCCGATGTCATTGAACAGGCGCGCGGCTATGTCGGGCTAGGCGCAACAGAAGACGTGAACCAGGTAATCGCAGGGCTGGAATCTCAGCGACGGCAGCAGGAAACCAAAGCCCAAGAAGCCGCGCAACTGCTACACCGTGCTGAGCAGTTACACGATGAAGTGTCTCGTAAAGCAGCGATGCTAAAAGAGCGGGAGCGAGACCTCCAGCAGCAGCAAGAACAGGCCATTCAGCAGGCGATCGCCCAAGCTCGTGGAGACATTGCCAAGGTCATCCGGCAGTTGCAGCAGGGCACCGCGACGGCTCAAGAGGCTCAACAGGCAACCGATGAGCTCAATCGCATTGCCGCACAACGGCTCCCGTCTCACCAGAAACCTGCCAAACCCAAGCCGAGCTTCCGTCCTGGCGTGGGCGATCGCATCCGTATTCCTAAATTGGGTCAAACGGCTGAAGTCCTCACTCCGCCGGATGACGATGGTGAACTCACTGTCCGCTTTGGCATGATGAAAATGACGGTGTCCCTGGCCGATATAGAATCATTGCAAGGCGAAAAGGCCGACCTTCCCGAAAAGCCGAAACCTGCTGAGCCAAAGCCCGTTCCTGACCCCCCTCAGCCTGCTTCGGCTCCTGCCATTCGTACCTCGAAAAATACAATTGACCTGCGGGGAAGTCGAGTGTCTGATGCCGAACTGACCTTAGAACGGGCGATCGCCAGTGCTCCTCCAGGGGCGTTGTGGATTATCCACGGATTTGGAACTGGGAAGCTAAGGCGAGGCGTCCACGATTTCTTGCAGCGCCATCCGCAAGTGTCACACTATGAATTTGCGGATCAAGCGGATGGAGGACGGGGTGTTACAGTGGCTTACATTCAGTAGGCGTTAGACGGAGTCTTCGCATAGGATCAGTGGTTGAGAAACGCTAATCTGCTTGCAACCCCTTAGCCTGAGCTTGCCATCATGACTCATCTTGCTCCGGGTGATCCGGTTCCCTGGTTTACCTTGCCATCCTCTTCAAACCCCAACTACCACTTCGATACGGTGGGGGGATATTATGTGATTCTGTTTTTCTTTGGAAGTGCCCAAAATGAACGGGTCAAGCGGGTGGTTGATGAGTTTTGCGATCGCCAAGAGCAGTTGCAGGCTCTAAACGTGCCCTTCTTAGGAGTGAGTATCGATGCGGGCGATCGCCATCTCGATACGCAAATCAAAATCCCGACGTACTGCAAATTCTTTTGGGATGACGAGCGCCGGGTCAGCATCGAGTATGGAGTGTGCCAGCCCGAAACGCAACACGAGGCTCGCTATGCGCCTACTGCGTTTGTTCTTGATCCGATGCTTCGCATTTTGCACGTATTTCCGCTAGAGAAACCGGATGGATTTGTCGATCAGATTTTTGATGCCATTACACCGCTATCCACTATTTCTCCAACATCACTTGGCGCTTCGCAAGCACCCGTTTTATTTATTCCTCGCGTTTTCGAGCCAGATTTCTGTCAACACTTAATCGATTTGTATGAGGCAGATGGCGGACGAGATTCGGGCTTTATGCGGCAGATTGACGGTAAGACGGTCGAAATTCTCGATCACTCATTCAAGCAGCGACGAGATTTTCCTATCACCGAGTCTAAGCTGTTAGAACGGGTGAATCATCTCATCCTGCGACGAGTTAGGCCCGAAATCGCCAAGGCGTTTCAGTTTCAGATTACTCGCTTCGAGCGGCATCTTGTGGCCTGTTATGAGGCCCAGCATCATGGCTTCTTTAACCGCCATCGAGACAACACCACCAAAGGCACGGCTCATCGTCGCTTTGCGATGACGCTCAATCTCAATACTGGCGACTACGACGGGGGATATCTACGGTTTCCCGAATTTGGCAATCAGCTCTATCGACCTGGCGTGGGTGAAGCCCTGATTTTTTCGTGTTCGCTGCTGCACGAAGCGACGCCAATTACGAAGGGGCGGCGATTTGCACTCTTGTCTTTCTTCTATGACGATGATGCAGCCCGCATTCGAGAGCAAAACCAAAAATATGTCGCCTTAGCAGATGCATCGCCGACCCCTGGAGGCGATCGCTCCCAGGGGTCGGCAACCTCACCGATCGGGGCATCTGGATTTCAACAGGCGAATGTGTTGGCTGGTTCCCGGAAAAAACGTCGTAAGAAGCGTCGATAGAATCGGCTACATGCTAAATGCTAGATTCGCCTGTTTCGTTGTTGTCTGAGGATGGCTCGGATGAGGACGGCTCCGATGACGATGACTCGAAGGATGACTCGGGGGATGGTAGCTCAGACGAGGATGGCTCGGGTAGCGGGGCAGCAGATGGAGTGGCTGGCGACGGAGTCTGCTCAGGGGTGGGAGTGGGGGAAGGCACTGCGTAAGCTGGTGTCGGAGATGGCGTTTCAGCCGAGACAGGTTCTTTTTCCTTTTGTTCAGGAATCGCTAATACGGGGTCTTTTTTTTGCGGTAAACCGAGTTGCTCTCTCGCTTGAGAAATAGTGCCGAGAAAGCTGGCTTTGCTAGCAGACAGAAGCTTTTTGCCTGCTTCAGAAGTAAGGTCGCTGGTATCGACGCCTTCTAGGCTGGATAACCAAAGGCGCGATCGCCGTCCGGCAAGAATGCTGTTTGTCCAAAACCAGTCTGCCGCCACTAAGACCAAGCACACGACCAACCAGAGGAGAACCGCTGTCTCTTTCAGAATATTCCAGGTAATGACAATAGCATCTTTGTAGGTTTTCGCGGTTTCAGGATTTGCCAGAATTTGCCAAACTTTGGCCGATTGATTTTGAATTTTGCTGCTCATGATATCGTTTTGCCTTATCGTCGGTGCGCCGTTTTTTCCTTATAACTCTAGATTAGAACCTCGTCTGGGATTGCTTCTCATTAAGATTATTCAAGCCCTACTAAGGCTCAGGCTACGATTAAGGCCAATTCTCGATTTTGGATTTGCGATTTTGGATTGACGGCTATCAGCCTTGCAAGGTTTCTAGCCTGTTCCTTTATGGCCTTACTTCGAAGAATTGGCATAACCTCTATTCCTCTTCATATAACAGGCTATCAATCAGGAGAGTTCGGCGACTCCTCTCAGTATTCTCATCTAGGAGACGCGATTCTTTCTCTAGGGTTCATCAAACCGATGCGCGTTGCCCATAGGGCTATACTCGGCCAGTTCTGCGGAACGCTTGTGTGTTTACCCACTATGCGAACGCTGGCGAAGGTTTCAACCCCTTTGATTTTGCTGGCGTCCGCGTCTGCGGTTCGCTATTGGGTATCGGTGCCAGAATCACAGCATCATTTCCGTTACGCTGGTTTAGGAGTGTTTCTAGATTAGGAACTATTCAACCGTGCTAACTAATGCATCGAGTTCACGCTGCATTTGAGATACCACTCTGCGATAGCACATGCTCACATAGTCGTGATCGCGGGCAGCCTCTCGTCCATATCGCTTAAATGTGATGGGTGGACACACTCGCGTGTGGATTGTCACAGGCAGCGGAATATTGGGAAGCGGGCCGATCGCCAGCCCCCACGGTAAGCCTAGATAAATGGGAAATACTTCTGGATCAATACCCATTAGCCACGGCATTCCCCATTCATGAAACTGTCGCAACACGGGATAGATATCAGCTAACACAATCAGCGTATCGTGGGCTCCGTACGACACCAACGGCACAATGGGTACCTTTTCTCGGAGCGCCAACTTGATGAATGCCTGATTGTTATTTAAGCAAATTTTAGTGCGTAAGGAATGGGGCCGAAACACATCAGAGGCTCCTCCTGGATAGACCAGCACACTGGCACCCCGACGCAGCCCGGCGATCGCCATTTTAGGATGTGCCCTCACGGCTCCCACTTGAGCCGCAAGCTGTGTCAATTCTGGAAACCCTTTCCAGGCGTTGGGATGCATCAACCCGTAGACCGGGCGTTCGGTTCCAAATCGGTGAAACCAATCCACCATCATCATGGTTGTATCAGGAGATGCCAACCCCCCATTGTGAGATCCCACCAGCAAGACGTTATCGTCAGACGGGACATGATGCCAGCCGCTTGTTTGTACTCGGAAATAATAGTGATACAGCCACTCCCATACGGGCAACCAGGATTGAATCACGTGAGGGCTGCGGTGATCGAGTGACCAGCCGAATCGGTTCTTCGAATTGAGTTGTGTTGACATCGCAGTATCTTAACAAGGAACCCGCCAAGGAACATGCGACCGAGGACGGTCGCACGTATACAAAAATCTAGATGCTCCCCATTCCGCACTGCCCAATCAACAAGGGCTCAACCATTCAGCGCCACTAGCTCCACTGTAATGGGTTGAGCCGATAATAGTCTTGCAAGAGGTTGTACAGAGCTGGGTAGTCGTTCATTAGAGGGCAGGGCTTCTCAAAGAAAGTCTCCGTCACAACGGCAAAAAATTCTGCTGGATTCTTGGCTCCATAGCGATCGATCGAGGTAGGGTCTCCCCAGGCTGCGTCATCGCTAAATCGATGATAGGCATCGGTCATCACCGCTGCCCAACGAGAATAGTCAGCTGCATGGGTCAAAACGGGCACTCCTTCCGCACTGCCGTTTTCTTGATCCAACTGGTGTGCAAACTCGTGCAGCACGACATTCCGCCCATCGTGCCACTGTTGCGTATCGTCTTGAATCTGCTTCCACGACAGCACCAACTGATCGCGCGACCATGATTCTCCGAGCCGCGCAACTTTCCGTTTTTGAAACAAAAACTGCCCTAATGGAGTCGTTTCAGTCGCAAAATACGCGCCAGGATACACCAAAATAGAGCGGAGTTTTGGAAAATATTTGCCCCGCTCATTGAGCAATAGCAGGCAGGCGATCGCCGCAATTGTTACTCTAATTTCATCGGTGATTTGCACACCGGCACAGCCGATAAACTGCTTTTCTGCTAAAAGTATTTGAATGTGACCCTGCAGGCGGTGGCGTTCGTTGGATGAAAGCCGAGCATAGATGGGGAGATGGTGGTCTAGGAGGGCAGCCCATTGAGGCGGAAACGGACGACGTTTGAGGCGATCGCGGCGGCATCTAATCAGCACTGGGTGAGCCAGTATCCCAGCGATGATCAGTCCGATGAGCAAGAAAGCGACGAGTGCCTCAACCATGAACGTTTAGCGCAGTACTGATCTAATCTAGCGCGTTCGTTTGAGTTTCGTGCCGATGCCAATGGCCCCAAGACCCAGCAAACCAAGCACAACTCCAGGTTCTGGCACTGGCTCAATTGCAATCGTCACGTCTTTGAACGAATACTTCACGCGCCTTGACTGTCGGTTCCAGAAAACCCCTCGGTGGTGTCTGATTTGTTGAGCATAACGGTTGTGTTGAGCGACTCTAAAATTTTTGCAACTCTATCAAAATCTTTCACTAGCCCGCTCCAACACAATTTATGGGAAATAGCTTTGCAGGTAGTTTAAGGCAAACCGTTTCGTCTCTTTTACTAATCGCTGCCGAAACGGTTGCTCCTGGCTGAGGGACAGCCATAGTAATGTACCGATCGCTTTTACCAGTACAAAGGCGATCGCTTCATAATCCGCAGGTTTTAACTGGGCATCGCGCTTGGCTAGGGATTTAGCTAAGTCGTGAATCAACTGGGCATCCGCCGCCTCATCGATCTCTTCTAATTCGCGAATCGCTCCCTGAGCCTCCATGAAAATAGCATGGTAGCTAGGGTGGTCAGTAAAAAAGCGATCAGTTGTGTCAATTAGCTGATCCACGTAATCGGATAAGGGAAGGTTGGCTGGCTCAGTCTCATCAATGGTTGCCAACTGTTGATGCAGCATTTCCGCATAACGTAGAGCCAGGGCTTGTAGAATCGCGGTCTTGTCGGGAAAAAACTGGTAGAGCGACCCGATCGAAACCTGGGCACCCGCCGCGATCGCGTTGGTTGTCGTAGCAGTGTATCCCTGGCTCGCGAACAGTTCTTCGGCCACATCCAGAATGCGATTGACCCGCTCTTGACTGCGGGCTTGTCTCGGTTTGCGTCGCATTCCGCTTGCGGAGGATGGGCTTTCAGACATGGGATTTCTCAGATATCAACAAAAAAATGAGAGTTACTCACATTTTGCTTGACAAAACATGAGTGTTACTCATATTTTATAAACATGAGTAACACTCACATATTAACTGGGTTTGTCCCAGAGAGGCATGCCATGTCTCAGAATCTGCCGATTGCTCCGAAAGCGGGCAAAGCCCGCGACCGTGTGCGCTCTCGATGTTTTCTGCAATGCGGCTATGTTGGGTTTCGATTTGTTCGTTACAAGTGTTCTCCCTGGTTCGTGTTGGCGATCGCACCACTCACGCTGCTTTTTGCTACGGGGGTGGAACGGACTCGTGTGCAGATCCGATGGTTCAGCGCGATCGCCAGGATTGATTTTGTCCGTGTATACGAACTGCTCAATGACTTGCTCTGGTAGCAGTCTCCGAATGAGTTCGATGATTTGCCCTTTATCAATGGCTGAGTTTTTTGGAGTGATTTCTCATGCAACCGCTCAATTTCCCTTCGTCTAATGCTTCTGTAAACGCTCAGGTTCCATGGACGCAAAATCCAATCATCAAGGGCCTCAAGTCATTTCTGGCAAGGCTGTTTATCGTCAAATCCTTCACCTCCATGCTGTTTGGAGACAATAGCCTGCAAACAGTCGGTGAATTGACCTATGGATTGTTAGAAACGCCTGCCTACGATTTAGTGGCTCAATACCTCAATCAAGATCCGGCTTGTGCAGCACTGATCTGCGATCGCTACATTCCGCCTGTCCACGACCTGGAAACCCTGCTCACCTACCCGCCCGATTCTTTGGGATACATCTACGCCGCCCAGATGAAGAAGACAGGATTCGATCCCAACCTCCATGCGGGAATGACCGCAAAATCGGACGCCGACTACGTCGAGCTACGGCTCAGCCAGACCCATGACCTCTGGCACATCATCACCGGATTTGACACCTCCGAAATCGGCGAAATTGGTTTACAGGCATTTCATTTGCCGCAGTTTCCCTATCCCCTGGCAACGATGTTGGTCGCCAGTAGTTTGATCTCCAGCACCCTGATGGCACCCGAAACCTTGCCCAAGTTGCTAGAGGCTATCGGCCAGGGATTTCAAATGGGCAAAACGGCAAAACCCCTCTTTGCCCAAAAGTGGGAAAAGGGATGGGAAAAGCCCCTGACCGAATGGCAGGCAGAATTGAATATTCAGCCCATTCGGAACTAGGCAGACGAGTCGCTGGGTGAGGGGGTACATCTCTTCTCACCCGCCCTTCTATCCTTCATTATTGCCCCGATTAATCCGTAAATCTCGCTTGGTCCAAGCCAATGCCTGGATACAGGGGAGCGAGCAGATTAGCAATGTGTTAGTGCCCCTCCGATTGGATGGAAATGTTACCACCTTTGGATATTTACAATCCGCCTATGGGATTGGGGCATTACTCGGGGTTGCGATCGCCAGCCGATTGGGTGCCATTAAACAGCTTCAAAACCCTCTGAGATCAACCTATAAAAGCAGAAGGCAGTTCACGAAGCGTTGCGTAACAAAGCAAAGCCGTAAGCTCCTGTTAGCGCCAGCTAACGCGCCACCAGGAGATTATTTTTTAATAAGCCCTAAAGCCTTTTCAAGCAACCTCGTCTGGTGAATTAGGGATTGCCTATTGCTTAGGTATCGCCGATTTGAGCGTAGTCAGCCGCGCCAAAAATCGCGTCGGGGTGGCAGTAGAACTTGAATTCCATGAGATTGTGACACGGGTCTTCTAAGAAGAAGGTGCGGTGTTCTAATGCCGACCCTTCAAACCGACGTTTGGGCGGCTGATAAAATGTCAGCCCGTGTCGTTGAGCCCGTTCCACGAGAGCTTCCCAGTCGCCCTCGTGCTTAAACACAAGTCCAAAGTGACGAGGATATATACCACGCTGAGGAGGGAGGGGTTCTTTTGTGAGATGGGCCACAAGCTGATGCCCATACAGATTTAGAATCACGGAACTCGGATTTTCTCGCCCGATGCTGCAACCTAAACCGTTTGCATAAAAGTCTTTTGTTTGCTCAATATTTGTGACTGGGAAGGCCAGATGAAAAAGAGTATCAGCCATAATTTGCCAGATGTGCAAACTGCTTTACTTATGAGTTTAGTCTGTCTCGGTAAGGAGTAGAGTAATAGCAGAGGTTATGGAGTTACTGCCATGCTCATTGAGCCGTCTTTACTCGTGCCTTGGCTCGTTGGGATTCTGATTAACACCGTATTGGGGGCGATCGCCCTAATTGTTCCTAAGAAGCTGCTTACACCCGCTGGGCTACTCAATGCATGGCTGTTGGGGGTCATTCTCTGGGGGACGCTGGGCTGGCAAGGCTATGTCGTGATGATGGTCTATTTTTTGGCGGGCTCCGCTGTTACCCGAATTGGCATGGCGGAGAAGGAAGCAGCGGGCATTGCAGAAAAGCGATCGGGGGCGCGGGGACCAGAAAATGTGTGGGGTTCAGCCCTGATTGCAACGTTTTGTGCGATCGGGGTATATCTCTGCTCGTTGTTTCCAACCCCCAGTTCTAAAACTCTGATTCCGCTGCTGCTGGTGGGGTATGTGGCAAGCATGAGCACTAAGTTATCGGATACCACCGCGAGTGAAGTTGGCAAAGCCTATGGAAAACGCACCTTTTTAATCACCACCTTGCAAGCGGTTCCTCCAGGCACCGAGGGCGCTGTTAGCTTGGAAGGAACCCTGGCTGGGCTCGTCGCGTCGCTGGCGATCGCCCTAGTTGGCTGGGGGGTTGGCCTTATCATGCCGCTGGGAGTTTTGTTTTGTGTGGTTGCAGCGTTTGTTGCCACCAATTTAGAGAGCGTGATTGGGGCAACGCTTCAAGACAAGATTGACTGGATGACGAACGAAGTCGTAAATATTTTGAATACCCTCATCGGAGCCATTGTGGCGATCGCCTTGGTGCTTGGGTTTCAAGCACTTTTATAGCGACGAATAAAGTGTTCGAGCGTCTCCATCTTCATATCAAAGGTTGTTTCTAAGGTATTAATCTCGTCTTTTGTGCAGTAAAACTCGTTCGAGAGCAAGGTTCGAAACGTGCCCAGCGCTGTCTGCGTGTCTGCATCAAAGAAGCCAATAACGGTTCGAGCGCCATCTACGACCGAAATAGGAACGTTAATCACAATCGGCTCCCGATTAAAGATGCGACCAAAGATTTGAGGGATGTCTCTGCGCTCTAGGATTTCAGGACCGCCGACCGCAAAAATTTGATCGGTGGCTCCTTCAACCATGGGAGCCTCAACGGCAATTTTGGCGAGATCGTCGGTGCTAAGAATAGACGTGCGAATTTTAGGATCTCCAATCATCAGATAGATGCCAGTCTGCTGAAATCGCTCCGCTAATGACAGCAAATTAGACGCAAACCCTGACGGACGGAGAATGGTGTAACGGAGCCCGCTGCTTTTGAGATATTTTTCAACGGCGCGCTTTGCCTTAAACGTTGGAGCGTCTTCATACCCGCGATCGGCTCCTAGTACTGAAATGAAGACAAAATGCTCAACTCCCGCCGCTTTTGCGTAGTCGATCAAATCAATATTAGCCCGATAGTCGAGCGTCTGAGCATTGCCCTGGCTCGACTCATTGGCGCCGTGGGCACTAATCACGTAGCGGACTCCCTGACAGGCCTTTTCAATATCTCGTTTCTCCAATAGATTGCCAATAAATAACTCGGCGCCTCGATTTTCGAGTTCGCTATAGCGAGAGGTGAGCCGCACAAATCCTCGAACTGGCATGTCTCGTTCACACAGACGTCTGACAATCCGACGACCTAATCCGCCTGTTGCTCCAGTGACCAAGAACATAATCGTTGCCTCTATTCTTCACTCTTGATCCTATCGGCTCTCCCTGCCCCATACATCCATCTTTGGGTATTACTGAGATTGATATGCAGCGGCGCAGAGGCTCTACGCACGTTCACTAATAACGCCAAAGGGCGATCGCGTGTCTCCGCAAAGCCTGGATCGCCCCTCCTATCATCTGATCATTCAATCGGATCGGTATCGAACGAGCGCTCCCTTTCTATGCACTCTCCTGAACCGCTTGCACATATTCGGGCATCAGAAGCGTTTCGATATTACTAGGGGCTTCCGAGATTTGACCTTGTTCTGTGAGAAATGCGCCCAAGTCGTTCATGTGTTTTGCCAGATAAATATCGCTGTCGGGGTTGCTCAACATTTCAATATTTTTTTCTAGGCTCGTTAGATCAACGCCTTTGAGCTCTTCTTCGACCTCTTCTGGCGTTAATTCGAGGCGATCGCCCGCAATCTTCAGGGCTTCATCTGGGTTGGTGTTTAAAAACTCAATCGCTTTGAAAATGCCTTTGACATAGGCTTCCATTGCTCCTGGATTGTTTTGAGCAAACTCCGTGTTAAAGATATAGACATCGACAATAGCGGTGGGCATTTGAGAAGTGTCATAGATGATGCGACCATCCGAACGGGCATCGCTGGCCTGTTTTAAGAATGGTGAATAGGTCACGGCAATATCCACCTGTTTTGCCTGGTAAGCAGCCGCAGCCGCATCAGGGGTCACGTTGAGCAAGGTGATATCATCGGCTGTTAGACCGGCCTCTTCTAAGACTTGAAGTAGAAAGAAATGGCTAACGCCCCCTTCTTCAACGGCAATCTCTTTGCCTGCAAAGTCAGCGATATCTTGAATGCCATCACTTGCCAAAATGCCATCTCCTCCCAAGGAGGTGTCTGCAACCTGAATGACTCGATAGTCTTGCCCTTTTGCGGCTAGGGCGACGGCTTCTGAAGTGACGTTGTTTTGCCCTTGCATTTGCCCCGAGGCAAAGGCTGCATCGGCTTCAACGCTGCCACTAAAAACGTTGTAGCTCAGGTCTAATCCCCCTTCTTCAAAAAATCCTTTCTCAAGCGCAATGTAGAGGGGAGTGTAGCCAATCCAAAGGGTGCTGCCTGTGGTCGCCGACACCATGTCAGACGAAGCGGTATCAGTTGAACCGTCTGATGAAGCCGATGTTGGTTCGTTCGGCTGAGCGCAAGCATGGAGCGCAAGCCCTCCAGTTAAGCCACCCATCAGCCAGAGTGCGCGGCGGCGAGTCAATCTCGTGGGCAATTGATGCATACGTGAACCATTCCTGATTAATACGGGTTTAGTCATCATTAAACCGCGCTAGGACAGAGAAGATGTGGGATAGGATACAGTTCAATTCAAGAAATCGAAATAGTTAGAGGTAGTAGACCCATATCATCTCGTTGTTTGCATATTATCTGCGCAGTATTTTGGCGATCGCCCCGTACCTAATTCCCCAACGATATGCCCATGAATATACCCATGAATGTTTTGAAAACTTGGAATCCTCAATCTCTGGTTCAAGAAGCAACCACGTTTCCAGCAGAGATGTATGTCTCCGAAGCCATTTATCGATTAGAGCAAGAGCAAATTTTTGGCAAGACCTGGTGCTATGTGGGGCACATGAGTCAGCTTCAAGGGGATGGGTCATACTTCACCGTCGAGATTGCTGAACAGCCACTCATTATTTTGAAAACCCAAACGGGAGAGCTACGCGGATTTTTTAATATTTGCCCCCATCGTGCTGGCCCCGTCGCATCAGGCAGCGGCACCTGTCGGCGGTTGACGTGTCTCTATCATGCCTGGAGCTTTGATCTAGAGGGCAATCTGCGAGGGCTTCCCGATATGGACGCGGCTGAAAATTTTGACCTGGAGCAGCACGCCTTGACTCCCATTCAAGTCGATCACTGGGGGCCGTTTATCTTTGTCAACCTAGACCCTGAGGCGGCCCCCTTATTAGCCCAACTAGGAGAACTGCCCGACCTCTTTAAAAACTATCGCTTTGATAGCTGGGCACGAGTGCATAGCGTTGATTACTGGACCGATACCAACTGGAAACTCTACGTCGAAAATAATGTTGAGAGCTATCATGAGTTTTCAGTTCATGCCAGCATTGCCAAATACTATAAAGCTACTACTGCCGAGGCGCGGCACTATTATTACCTCCAATATGCGCCCCTTCCCCATGACGATGAAACCTATCAAGCCATGTCTCCTGAGCAGTGTTTTACTGGACTGGGAGACGCTGAGAAATATGGCAAGTGGACGGTGAGCTTTTTTCCTAACTTTGCTTGGATCATTCGCCCGTGGATTGCCATTATTTACCTGATTGACCCAAGGGGGCGATCGCGCACTCGCATCCGCTGGGATTGGTTAGTGCCTGATACACCCGCTGCCCAATCGCCTGAGCATGTCCAATCTCTAGTTGATTTCTTTGACACCATTCAGCAAGAAGATCTGCGGCTATTACCCCATATTCAAACGCGCATTCAATCGATGGGCTATCGCCCAGGCCGCCTTTCTCCGACCCGTGAAGTGGGGACTCATCGATTTCAAGAGCTGGTGATGCAACACCTACAGCAGTAATACCAATTCTCGATTTTAGATTTGCGATTTTGGATTGACGGCCAGCAGCCTTGCAAGGGTTCTGATACCAATTCTCGATTTTAGATTTGCGATTTTGGATTGACGGCCACTAGCCTTGCAAGAGTTCTAGCCTGTTCATTGGTAGCCTTACTTCGAAGAATTGGTATAAAACGACTATCCTTTCTGACAAAGTAGATAGCTACAGGAGACAATTTCTCTAGCTTATGTTCTCTAGCTCATGTTCTCTAGCTCATGCACTGGTGATGAATTGAATTGGATGATGAACACGTTGTACGTGACGCGCACATTGCTATAGACAGTTAAAGACATCCGCGTTACAAACTGGCGTCAATCCGTCGGCTAAACTAAGTCACCACAATTAGACACATTCGAGTTTCGTAGTCATCACTAGAAATTAATGGGGGATTGCATGTCTACCATTGGCGTAATCGACAGCATCTGGCGTTATCCGGTCAAGAGCATGTGTGGTGAAAAGCTTGACGAAGTATTTGTCTCGTTTGCGGGGCTTATGGGCGATCGCACCTATGGCATTCTCAAAAGTAATGGAAATCCGGGGTTTCCGTGGCACACTGCCCGCGATCAAGAGCCCCTGCTGCAATACAAGCCGCGATACAAACACACGAGTGTTACCCTCAAGCCTGAAGCCCTTGACGCTGCCCAGGCAATGGCACCCGGCATCAATCCAGTCTATCCAGAGGCAGACCAGTTTGCCGTTGAAGTAGAAACTCCCGACGGTACGGTTTACGACATCGACAGCAAAGGATTTTTAGATCATCTGAAAACGCTGACTGGGAATGACACCTTGAGGCTGCACTTTACTCAAAAGAGTCAGTTTGACTGTCGCCCGCTTTCTCTCTTTTCGCTGCAAATGCGGGATATGCTAACCGAAGAACTTGGAATCGCGATTGACGAGCGACGGTTTCGGGCGAACTTTTATGTAAAGTGGAACGACGATCAGCCGCCCCTTTATGACGCAGATTTAGTCGGCACGCGCTTAAAGATTGGCGACATGCTAGAGATGACGGTGCTGGAGCGTGACCCCCGGTGCAAAATGATTACTCTCGACCCGGATACATCAGAGGCCAATCCTGCCATCATTAAGCATGTGGCAAATGCCCATGAGGGTTATGCAGGGGTTTATGGAGCAGTATTAGTTGAAGGAACCGTCAAAGCAGGCGATGTGATTGAGCGCCTGTAGTTCCATCGAGAATTCGTAGAGTACGGATTCTCATATCCTTCACAAACTCAGCAATGCCTAATAGAGCCTTACGCTCTCGCGTTAGGACGCTGAACGTTTGTAGACCCCGCGCGTTGCAACGGGGTCTACAAACCTAAGCCTGTAGGGCTATAAACGCTTCCACGGCTCTTCTGCAGAATAAACCGCGGATGTGCAGGGTTGGGAGGGCAAAGCTAAAAACTAAAGGTAGTTCGCAATACTCCGGCTATGGTTGTATCATTGTCTTCAAATCCTTCAGGATTAAAGACTGCAAAAGCACCGGGTGTAATACTGATGTTGTCATTCAAGCGGATGTTGAAGTATGCCTCTAGATGATAGGGATCGGCATCTTCAGGACTAAACGCATCTCCTCCAGTTGAGTCGCGGTTGAGTGGTTGACCAAAGATTAATGCTGCGGTGTTTCCTTCACCAAGCGCATCTCGAAAATGTAAACCGACTAACCAGCTAATGAAGTTAGTGGATGCATCGACATCTACTAAGTCAGCAAAGATATACCCCCCAGAGAGTGTCAAATCAACCTTGGGCAAAAATTGCCAGTTTAACATCGCACCCACTGAATTCAATCGAATTCCTTCATCAAGAACCGCAAGGACGGCATTGCCTCCGGTCTTTGCGAGTTGATCTGCATTGGGTGTAAACAGCACCGAACCAATATCCGATGAGCTGAGTCCAGTTCCAAGAATATTGATTTGATGGTAGCTATTGGCGTAGTTTAATCCTAGGGTGAGCGTGTCGGTGGGAGTTGCCGTCAACTGAGACGAAATCACATAGCTGCCGTTAAATAAACCGGCTCCCAAAGGAGTTGGATCAGGACTAAGCAATCCATTGTTTTTAACGACCTGGGCATTGACGCTGCCATAAAGTGCTCGAAAATCAATGTCATCAGAAATATCCCAGATAAATCCTGCGGCAGATGCAAGCCCAATGCCAGACGTACCGCCTGAAACGCGAACTACCGGGTTGTAAATGGCAAAGCGAGAAATTGCGCCTTGACTCTCATTGGCAAATGGGGCGATCGCTGGAAATGCGTCGCTGACTTCAGCGTTAGACGCAACAAACATTGTAAAGCGATTGGCGACCGGAAAAATATAGAGAAGCTTATACAGCGCAAAATCATTGGCTCCTCGACTCGATAGATCGCTCGGGTCGGTGCGCCCAAACTGAGGAGCAGTTCCTAAACTAACATTGCTAGCAGTCCCAAAGACCGGATCTCCTAGTCCGAGTGTGCCAGGAATACTGTCGGTCGGGTTATCAACCCCACCGCCAAAGTTGTAGGATTGCAGACCCGTAATGAGCAAATCATTTCCAGTGAAGCTCGTTGTGAGATTGAGGTGCACTCGATTGTTGAACACAATCTGGGAATCGTCATCATCGACACCTCCACTTGCTCCAGCAAGGCTAAATATTACTTCGCCGTTGAGTTTGGTCGTCGTTGAAAATTGATTGGCCTCGACTTCAGCAGTCCGCGCTTCTAAAGCATCCACTCGGCCTCGGAGGGTCGCTAACTCAGCAGCAAATTCCTCCTGTAATCGTTGAAACGTCGCTAAATCCTCACGAGTCACTGCATCTGCCAAACCTGCTGCCAACAGTTCATTGACTCGATCCAAACAGGCATTGAGTCCAGCAGCAAACTCATAGCGGCTCAACGGGCGATCGCCCCGGTAGGTGCCATCAGGATAGCCCGCAATACAGCCATAGCGTTCGACTAAGGACTGTAAGGCTTGAAATGCCCAGTCAGTCGGCTGCACATCAGAAAGTTGTGACACAGACGTGACTTGACTCAGGGGCTCGCTTGCCATCATGTCTAACTCATCAATTGAGGATGGAGATAGACCTTGCAATGAGTCTGGCTGTGGCGCATTTAGAGACGATACACCACTTGTTTGAATCGCCAAGTCACCATCAAATAAACGATTAGCTGTGCTTGTTTCATAAACTTCTGGTGCAATGGGCTCTACGCCGTTGGTCTCCAGCGCAGCAACGGACTCAGCCCAAAATATACCCGGAAGCAACCATAATAATCCTGCACCTACCTTTGACAGTCGGTAGTTCTGACCTAAATTCATTGAAACCTCACACGCACTCATATAGGGATAAATTCACAGGAGAAAGTAATGCAAAAGAAAACCCTTTGCACCGACATTTGAACGGTTTGTACTCTTGGATATTATTTCTATGAACTACATGCCATAGATTCGGCTTTCAGCGGCATCAGAATACTTCAGACAATACTGGACAAATGGTGCGATGAGCGACTGAGTACAGCGCTAAAAATTTTCACCATGAGTTCTTCAGCAGCATCCTAAGCAGCTGCCAACTCTGGACAAGTTAACCTTGCTACTCAGAGACGGTATGGGCATCTGCCAATTCTTCAACTAGTGCTCGCTCCAATCTGGAAGAGTATGAAACAGATCGAGAAATACCTAATGAAGGATATATGGATGTTGTGATGGGAAAAAGGTAGTGTCTGAACTATGTTTTGTATCCTCTGATTCTATTTCTCACTATAGGTATAAGTGGGATTGATCTCAACAGAGGAACGATATAATTTCAATTTATTAATTATAGTTCTGGCTTATAGCCCTACATGCTCGCATTAGGACATTGAACATGGGTAGAAGCATTGCGCCGAACAGATTCTATCGTCACCCCACCATATTGATGGGCTTTCCTTGCAAACAGGCTTTAATATTTGCAATCAGTTCTTGCCCGAGTCGCGCGGTTGATTCTTGCGTGTTGTAGGCAATGTGAGGGGTTGCAACCACAGTAGGCAGCGTCGATAATTCTATAATCTGGGCATTTGGGCCGTCTGTGATGGGTTCATTGTCAAAGACATCAAGAGCAGCCCCAGCAATCCTCTGCTGTTTCAATGCCTTGATTAATGCCTGTTGATCGACAATTGCACCCCTTGCAGTATTGATCAAATATGCGCTGGATTTCATCAATGTGAGTCGACGGGCATCTAGAAGGTGATGAGTGGAAGGAGTCAGCGGCAGGTGTAAGCTCAAAATATCGGCACTGGCAATCAACTGATCGAGCTGCTCAGGTGAAGTATTTGATGATGCCCAATCCATGCTCATTCCTAACCCTTGCGCGAGCTGAGCGACCTGACGCCCTGTGTTGCCATAGCCGATTAGAACGAGGTGTTTTCCGCGCAGCTCTACTCCCTGATATCGATGCGGATTCCAACTATTGTGTTGAATAGAGCGATGAGCCGCGATGATGTGGCGAGTCACTGCAAACATCAGACCGATCGTATACTCCGCTACGGCGAGGGCATTGTGGCGCGGACAGTTGATGATGCGAATTCCTCGTTTCTGAGCTGCTTGTAGGTCAATTTGGTCATAGCCGACTGCAGGCACTACGATGTATTTTAAGTGGGGGCTGTTGTGAATAATCGGGGCAGTAATATCGATCCAGCTTACGGTAATTAGCTCAGCTTTTGCGATGCGCCGGATAATATCTGACTCCGTTTGAGGGATATCTTCGTAGACGGTGACATCACCTAGGGTTCTCAGTGTTTCCCAGTCTGCTTCTAGTAAATCAATGTAGTCTGTAATGACAATATTCATAGGAGCGATCAGAAGGGCGTTTTGAGAGCAAGGCTAAACATACGTAAGTTAAACATAGCCGTAGGATGCTGTATAGCCTTTCAGGCATGGCTACGCTAAAGCGTCAGCGTAACGCACCACCATGAGGTTATTTTTCAACAAGCCCTCAACATATAGCGGTATGCGCTTGGGATTGCTTCGCTTCGCTCGCAATGACAGTAAATAGTCTTGTCCACCTACGCATCTAATCTTTCAGCAAGTGCATAATGTCCCGCTTGATGTCGATAAACTGGGGACTCAGCTTGACCTCTAGATCCCGGTTGGGAGGTAGGTTGACAGGGACTTCTTGCTTCAAGCGCCCGGGGCCTCGACTCATCACATAAACGCGCTGTGACAGGAAAATGGCTTCCTCCACGTCATGGGTAATCATAAATACGGTGGTATGGGTTTGCTCCCATAGCTCTAGCAAAAACTGCTGCATTTGTTCTTTGGTCTGAGCATCCAGGGCACCAAAGGGTTCATCCATGAGCAAGACTTCGGGCTGATTAGCGAGGGCACGGGCGATCGCCACTCGCTGTTTCATTCCACCCGACAGCTGCTTGGGCAGGGCTTTTGCAAACTTAGTGAGCCCGACGACATTAAGATAATACGCCACCCTTTCTCGCTGCTCTGCCTTGGGCATCTGGCTAATACTCAAGCCAAAGCGAATGTTTTCGGCCACTGTGAGCCACGGATAGAGGGTATAGCTTTGAAACACCATGCCGCGATCGGAGCCAGGTCCTAAGACCTTTGCACCATCTACTAGAATTTTCCCCGAGGACGGCTGCTCTAATCCGGCGATGATATTGAGAAGGGTCGATTTGCCGCAGCCTGAGGTACCCACCAAACACACGAATTCCCCCGGATAAAGCTGCAAGTTGATGTCAGCTAATACGTTCAACGATTTGCCCCGCTGCGTCTGAAACGATTTGGACAAATCGACTACTTGCAACTTTGGTTGACTGAAACGGGAATCAGATCTTGCAGGATGTGCGGATGGAGTAACAGATTCTGGCAACGTATCTGTGGAAACGGCTTTGGAAGACATGAAGCAACTCTCAATGAAACAAGGTCAAACAGGCATTATGGCCCTACAGGCTTGGGTTTGTGTGGTGAGCCCCCGCGCCGCGGGGACTCTACACACGTTCAACGCCCTAACGCGAGAGCGTAAGGCTATAATCAAACGGAGCGGTGAGTCGGCTAAAGTAGGCTAGATTGAGCCGTTACGTTTAGTAAACCTGATTGAGAACGAATGAATTGTTGAACCCGATACAGTTGCACTGCTAGTGGTCTGACAATTTAAGTTTGGCAGATTTCCAGCGTATCTGTAATTACAAAAAATTCTCACGGGAGTTCATAGACTAATCCAGGTATACACCCTATGAAATCCTAGCGCTGTGGCGATGGTTAGCTTTATTGAAACGTCTCAAGACCGTGGTCAAGGTGCTCCTACGATTATGGACTGGTTGCAGTCATGGCAGCCGCGATCGCTCCATACTGAGGCGATCGCCCTCCCCGCCGAGATGTATACGTCTCCAGAGATTTACAGACTAGAGCAGCAGCAAATTTTTGGCAAGTATTGGTACTATGTCGGGCATATCAGCCAGCTCCAGGGCCCCAATTCCTATTTCACGGTTGACATTGCCGAACAGCCGCTGGTGATTCTCCAAAATCAGGCAGGAGAGCTGCGCGGATTTTTTAACGTCTGCACCCACCGCGCTGGCCCGGTGGCGCTTGATAGCGGTACGTGTCATCGACTTACCTGCCTCTATCATGCCTGGAGCTTCGATTTAGAAGGCAACCTGCGAGGATTGCCTGATATGGAATCGGCAGAGAATTTCGATAAGGTTGCCCATGCGTTAACGCCTATCAAAGTCGAAACATGGGGGCCGTTCATTTTTGTCAACCTCGATCCGGCGTCTGCTCCTCTGTCCGTGCAGCTCGGTGAGCTCCCTGAGATGTTTCAGCGCTATCAACTCGACACATGGATACGGGCGCACAGCATCGACTATTGGACAGACACCAACTGGAAACTCTACGTCGAGAATAACACCGAGAGCTATCACGAACCGTCAGTTCATCCGATTCTAGCGAAGTACTATCAGCACGTTGTAGCAGAGGCGAGATATCACTATTACCTACAATATACGCCTGCAGTACCAGATTCCGAGGAAGTCTTGTCTGACTACAAACCCGGCACCTACCAAATCGGGCTAAATGACTACGAGATGGCTGGCATCTCGACCATGAGTTTTTTCCCCAACTTTGCCTGGATTCTTTCTCCCACCTGCGCCATCATTTACCTGATTGATCCTCAAGGGCCGACTCGCAGTCGTATCCGCTGGGACTGGCTCGTCCCCGATACCGAGGCCGCAGTGTCAGCAGAGAATTTGGAGCCGTTAATCGAGTTTTATGATGACATTCAGAAAGAAGACCTAGCCTTGCTGCCAGAGATTCAGAAGCGAATTCAATCGCTAGGCTATCGAACTGGTCGCTTGTCTCCGACTCGGGAGATGGGCACCCACTTGTTTCAAGAGCTAATTCTGACGTCGATTACTGCTGGAATGATGGCTACAGCAGTTGTTCAACCACGCTAACGAGAGGAAACATTGCTCATGGCACAATCTAGTTTCACCACCCCATCCATGTCGTCGCCAACCCGTGAGCGGCGATATCTCAAGCCCTCTGTGTTTTGGAGTCTTCGTCAAGGATTTCCGCCGTTGTTGGGGTTTTTCTTGTCGTGTGTCGCGCTGGCAATTCCTATTGGGCTTTGGGCGATGATGAGTTATGCCGGTTGGGTGACGCCAATCTTTTTACCGACTCCTACTGCTATTCTCAGGTCTGGAGCGGAAATGTTCGTTCAAGATAACCTGATTGTGGATATACTTGTCAGTTGCGGTCGAGTGGCGGCGGGTTTCTTCGTTGCAGGTATTGTGGGCGTTCCGATTGGCATTGCGATGGGAACGTTTCATAGTATGGAAAGCCTGTTTGCACCCATCGTTGGCACAGTTCGCTACATGCCGGTGATGGCGTTTGTGCCGCTGATTGTAATTTGGGTGGGGTTGGGAGAAGCCTCCAAGATCGTCATCATTTTTCTGGGGGTTGTTCTTTACAATGCCATCATGGTTGCCGATGCAGTCAAGTTTATCCCGAATGAAATGATTAATGTAGCCTATACCCTGGGCGCTAATCGCAGAGAAGTTTTGTTTCGGGTAATTTTGCCAGCAACGTTCCCTAGCATTTTAGATACCTTGCGGGTCAATATTTCTGGAGCCTGGAATTTTTTGGTGATTGCTGAGCTTGTGGCTGCCCAGAGTGGATTGGGATACACGATTGTGCAAGCCCAGCGATTCTTGCAAACTGAGAAGGTTTTATTTTGTATCGCTCTCATCGGCTTGATTGGCTTACTGATTGACTATGGGCTTAAGTTTATATCGAGGTTGTTGACGCCCTGGGCCGATCAAGCCCGAAGTTAGGAGACTATCAGTTTCGCATTTAGAGCCGTAGGGTGCTGTATAGCCTTTCAGGCATGGCTACGCTAACGCGTCAGCGCAACGCACCACTATGAAGTTATTTTTTAATAAGCCCTTAGGAAAGACAATGAATTCTGTTTATTAACTTTGCTTCTGTTTCTATGACTCTCAACTTAGATTTGACCACAACAGCTCTGATTTGCATCGATTTGCAATCCGGCGTATTCACGGGTGAAGGCACCCTTACCCACGTTGGGACAGACGAGGTTCTGCCCAACGCAAAACAAGTTTTAGCAGCAGCTCGTAAGGCGACGCTTCCGATTATCCATTTCAAAGAAGTACACCGAAAAGAGATGGTAGACTTTGGGCGCGAACTCGATGGCACAGAACCGATTCACTGTCTCGAAACCTGGCCGAGCACTGACTATCATGCAGAACTAGCTCCCGTTGATGGAGAATTTGCGATCGCCAAGCGGCGCTACAGTTGCTTTTTCGGCACCGATTTGGAAATTTTGCTGCGAGGGTTAAAGGTCGAGACGTTAATCCTCATGGGGACAATGACCAATGTGTGTGTTCATTACACGGCAGTGGATGCCCATCAGTGGGACTACCGCATTCACGTGATTGAAGATTGCTGTGCGGGGTCTGATTGGGATGCTCACTGGGCTGCCCTCAGAGCCATAGAATATCTCCAAACGGGCGCTCGAATTTCTCACATCGATTTCATTGAGGCAGTGCAGCAGAAGCATCTGAGTACTGCCTGATTAATGCCTGAGTAATGCCTGGGTAATCCTGCACGACCCGTTAAAATGACGGTAACACCAGAACGGGCGATCGCCCCATGTCGAATAGTCATCATTCACGATTCGATGGCAATCATTCACCACCCGATAGTCATCATTCACGATTCGAGGGTGATTATTCACGATCCGATGGTCATCATTCAATGTCTAATGGTGAATGTTCAATGTCTAATGGTGAATGTTCTATATCGGATGGCAATCGTTCACGATCCGATGGTCATCATTTCATATTCGGTTAAGAAAATCTTATATTTCGCATGGATTGATCGCTATCCAATATCAAATTTCCACCACCGGATATCCAATGAAGTCGGTCGAATATGAAAACGGCAACCACTCGCCCAGGACTGAATGTGTTTACAACCATTCTTGAAAAGACGTATCAAACAGGGCGAAAAGTGGCAGAAGGATTCAAAGCCAACATGACAATTGTCTTTGATGAATTCTTGCCTCAGTGGAATTACACGGCAAAGCCAGAATTACAGGTTATTTAATCCACGATCCTTAGGATCTGATTAGCTTTTCTGTATTAATGTCTTAAATTGGGATGGTTTCACTCGGAAAAGATTACAAGATCCTTGAGAATTTTATAGGTTTGCAAACTTTCCCCACCCAAATATTGCGTAGAGCCTATCAAACTAAGTAACCGGGCGATCGCCCCTCCCGTTGAGATTTACAGGTATGGGGCGATCGCACCTTTAACATTTGGCGTCACCGCCTTGGATTAATCGCTCAAGCCCATGATGCGTTTTGTGAGAATTTGCATCACCTCGTTCGGATTCACGGTGGGAATGGGTTTTGACCATTCATAGGGCTGGGCATAATCGAGTTGATACATCTGCATGATGTGGTGGTTTACTGCTTTGAGCGAACCGACGGCAATCACGCGCAGTACTTCTCGGTCGTCGTTGTTGCCTGAGGATGGGTCAAACCGCTCAGGCGGTTCGTTGGGATTGACCATGATGAAACACTCCTTTTGAGTAGTTGAAGGAGCGCTCAAACGATGAAGCCACCCGACTAAAAGGCATCACGAATTGGGATGGCTACAGGAGTGTGGTAAAACAATCCATAGCCTTCGATTCTGCTTACTCAGGGTCGACGGTTAGTCTCCCGGCACGTGTTCCCGCACTGCTGGGGGACGCTGCTCATGTTTGAGCGCTTGATAGCCGAGAATAGCGCACGTTGCTAGTAAAAACAACCGTATTACTCAATTTCTTTGTGGGGGGCGTAGGGGCGTGGGGGCGTAGGGGCAAGGTTTAGGCAATACGTTGATCACACAGCAGGACGATGCTGTCAAAACCTGCCCCTACGCGACCCCTACACGACGACCCCTACGCGATCCCTACGTGGCCCCTACGTGGCCCCTACGCGATCCGCCGTACGAATCCCGATCGCACAAACCCATCATCCAATATCAAAACCCTGCGAATATGATTTGGAAATACCATGGCATTTGGGTGGGGACAGCAAGCGATCGCACGATGGCTGACGGTGCAGTGTGCGTATTTGTTATGAGATGGGCGCGCACGAGATAATTCCGTCTTCTATGTGAAGATTTACTGAAGCGATGGAGCTAATCTTTAGATCCATCGCTAGGATTCTGCTTAAACACTCATAAAAGGGAATTTAGACAGAATGATGTCTGCTCTAATTGCCATTTTGGACATATAGGCTGACGCTAGTCTGTCTATTCCTCCATTTGAGGTAGATAGACAGCTCTAGTCTACCTATATCCCCTAAATGGATGTATTAGACAGAGGCGATCTGTCTACATATAGTTAGGCGTCAATCTCTACAGCTACTAAGTGCGCCCGCGTCGGTCGGTGTCCTTAGCGTAGACGGTATAATTACCAGATGTTCCAGTAGCTAGGAGCCACGTAGATCTTGATATTTAAGTTATGTCCGTAGCACTTGACGTTTTTGCACAATGCGTAGAAGCAGTCCAGCAAGGGGAGTTGATAGAGTCCGTTAGCTCAAAAGATAAGGAGTTTCATTTCCAAAACTGGTTTCAGAAACGCCTAGAAGCTCTGGGCATCTTTTTTGATGCGTCAGGTCGTAATACATATCCTGACTTCCGCATGGTTAATTCCCCTGATGGCTTTGAAGTCAAAGGGCTTGCTTGGCCAGGACGTGAACGTGATTACGATTGCAATAGTCAAGTTCCATCTGGATTTCATAACGGACGACAGATTTTTTATGTTTTCGGTCGTTACCCTGCTGATTTATCGCAATATCCTGCTCAGAAAGGAGGACAGCGCTATTATCCAGTAATTGATTTAGTAATCTGCCACGGGGATTTTCTGAATGCAGATCACGATTATATTCATAGGAATAAAAGTGTTAAGGGATTTGGTAGTTATGGCGACATCATGATTAGAGATCGAAAAATGTATGTTGCCCCAACACCATTTGCGCTAGCTGAAGGTACAACAGGTCTGATGACTCTAATTCTTCCAGATAATATGGAAGTTGACGAGCGTTTTCAGCAAGTTGGCATCCTACTTCGGGTGGAAGCAAGTGAATTGGTTGTAGGATACACATTTGACTTAAGAACTAATCACCTTATTGCGGAGAAAATACCCAATCCAACTGCTGGTTCTACGCACCAGTTTAAGGCTTATCGTCTCACCAGTCAGACATCAAGACCTGTAACAATGGCAACAGGTTTGACACGAGAAGAAGATGTGATTGGGGACGATGAATGAGACCAAATAATATACAAATTGACCAGAAAAAAAGCTCTAGTAAAAATACTATTGAGCTAGATTTCCCTGTTATTGAAGTGAGTCAGCTTGCTCAAAGAGAAAGCTGGCGAAAAGAGATAAATCGTCCAATTTATCATATTCATAAGTGGTGGGCTAAACGTCTAGGATCTGTTTTCCGAGCAATTGCTATTGCTTCTTTGACTTCTGATGAATCTTTTGATTGGGACAAATTCTATACACAGCAATCTTTTCAAGATAAGGTCGTTCTTGACCCATTTATGGGTAGCGGTACAACTCTCGGTGAAGCTCTAAAATTAGGCTGTAAAGTTATAGGTTGTGACATTAATCCAGTTAGTACCTTTATAGTTAGACAAGCTCTTACGAAGGTTACAGAAAAAGAGCTTAGAGAAGCTTTTCACCATGTTGAAAAGGAAGTAGCTCAAAAGATCCAACAGTACTATCAAACCCGAGACCCTGAAACAGGTGAGCCGATACCTGTCTTATACTATTTTTGGGTGAAAATAGTGGAAACACCAGAAGGTGAATCTATTCCTTTATTTTCCAACTATGTTTTTTCAAAGGATGCCTATCCTAAGAAAAAGCCTAAGTCTCAAATTGTTTGTCCTCAGTGTTGGAAAATAGTTGTAGATCGATTTGATTCAATTGAAACGTGCTGTCCTAATTGTTCTTTAAAATTTAACCCTCAAGAAGGCACAACGAAAGGGCAATATGTGAAGTCATCTTCGGGAAAACGCTATAAAATAAAAGACTTAATTGCTACGAAAGACACCGCACCAAAGCATCGTATGTATGCGATGCTAGCTCTTCGTTCCAATGGCGAGAAGGTTTACTTGCCTGTTCAAGATGAAGATCTTCAACTATTTTGCAAGGCAAGAAAGCAATTAATTGCTGAAGAACTACCGCTTCCTCAGGTATCTGTTCGTTCAGGTCATAATACTGATCAAGCGAGGGGTTATAACTATTGCCAATGGCAAGATTTTTTTAACGAGCGTCAGCTTTTATGTCTTGGATTACTTCTTCGTTCTATTCTTAGGATTGAGAGCAGAAAGGTTAGAGAGCAGCTTTTATGTCTATTTTCAAGCACCTTAGAGTTTAATAATTTGTTTTGTACTTTTAAGGGAGAAGGTACAGGTGCAGTCAGACACATGTTTTCGCATCATATCTTGAAACCTGAGAAAACGCCATTAGAAAATTGCGTTTGGGGAACTTCAAAAAGTAGCGGGACGTTTTCAACTCTTTTTGAATCACGTTTAATTCCAGCAAAACGTTATTTGGATAATCCTTACGAACTTTTCTTAAATAGAAATCTGTTCGGAGAAGTAGAGAGTGGCGGTAAAGTTACTTGCAGCAAGCCAATTAATGTTCCCATAGTGGAGTCATGGGAAGAGTTTTCCTCTTGTGACAAAGCTGCTCTTGTCATGAATGGTAGCAGTGATAATCTAAACATTCCAAATGAATCAGTTGATTTAGTGATTACTGATCCACCTTACTTCGATTTTATTCATTATAGTGAACTGAGCGATTTCTTTTTTGCTTGGTTGGCTCCTACTCTAAGGAACGACTATTCCTTCTTCACAGGAGAAAGTTCGTCTAGTTTGGGCGAGGTTCAGCACAGTGAGCCAATATATTTTGCAGAGCAGCTAGAAAAAGTTTTCAGCGAATGCTGTAGAGTGCTAAAGCATGAAGGATTATTAGTGTTTAGTTTTCACCATTCAAGACCAGAAGGGTGGGCTGCTATCTTTCAGGCTGTTCAATTGTCGGGTCTAAGGATTGTTGCATCGCATCCAGTCTATGGAGAGTTAAGTGTATCTAGTCCTAAGTCAAGTACAAAAGATCCCATTACTCTTGATGCAATCTTAGTATGCAAAAAGGTTGGAAACCAAGATGAGCCTTCTGTTGACATTAAAAGAGCAAAGATAAAAGCAAAAGAACTTAGCACTAAGCTGAGGTCTGCTGGAATTAAATTATCTAAATCTGACGAGTTTGTTATTTTAGCTTCCCAGATTTTAGCAAATGTCTTTGATGTCTCAATGTCGTTTGATTCTATGAAGTGCCTGCTGGAGCAAGAAACAGTCACGCCTAACAACGCCCATGCACCCGACCGCCAAGAGGTTGTTAGTTAGGCATCTGAGGTTATCTGCGGCGGGTGATTGGGAACGTTAGACAGCTTAAGATATCGGTCAGTTGGGTGTGCAAGCTTTTCTTGTCTGATGTTAGTCAACGATATGCTATCAACATCAATTTGATTGGAATCTGTTTATGCGTCGTATAGGTATTTCCTCTATTAGCCGAATTTTCGCACTATTTGCTTTAGCAATATGCCTCTACAGCTTTTTTATTTCAGATAAGACTGAGATAAATACTCAGGCTATATATTGGTTCTGCATCGCACTTGTGTCAGCAGTCGTTCCATATCTCGAAGAAGTCGTAGCCTATATACGAAGTATCAAGCTTGGCGACATTGAGATTGCACTAAAAGAGGTTAGAAAAGAAATTCAAAGAGTTGATGACAGAGTGGAAAAGTTAGACGAAAAGCTGTTAATTTCATTAGGTCAAGTTCGACAGAATGAAGCGAATTTGTCTAGGGAAGCTCGTGAAAGCAGGCAGAAAATTTATGATGAATCTGCTCAGGCTCTTGCACTATTACCACCCGAAAGTAGAATAAATTTGCAGAAACGACTTACACTAAATCACCTTAGTGATACAGGCATTGATGTGAGGACGCTGAAAGAGATACTTAAAGATCTTGGCTACTATCAGGGAAAAGCAGATCAGTTCTTCACGCCTGAACTAGTACAAGCCGTTGAAAAGCTTCAATCTGAAAATATGGCGGGACGACCCGATGGCATTGTTGGTCCAATGACACTATCTAAAATCGCAGAACTTCACTCCTGAAGACTCAAGCCAAAGCTTTATCACTCTTCAAATCTCAGTGCGCTCGCCATCGCCGTAGTGCGATCGCCCAGAGGAAACAGAAAGCGATCGCAGGTATGGAAAAGCAGAAGGCGAATCAGAACTATTTTGATGCATTATCTCCTCGATAAGTAGGCAAGGGTAGAAAATCTCACACACATTTCAAAATGTAAATATGGCTAAAGTCTATGCATGGAAAGACTTTGGCTCGATTCACAAAAGGAAACGTAGTTGATGGTTTCAAGCCCGCCCTACTTACTCGCGTGATTAGCGACTTCATCAAAGGCGAAGCTGGAACCACAGTCAGGCTCAAACACACCCCACCTGTTGACATTGCCATCTCAGCAATTACAGTCATAGAACTCCGCTAAAGCCGTCTAGAATTAGAATATCGTTGACATGACTACACGATGTCGATCGCCACTCAACGCCTAACCTTAGAGGAATATTTGGCCTATGACGACGGCAGCGATCGCCGCTATGAGCTGGTGAATGGAGAACTGCTGCCGATGAGCCTAGGAACCGGACGTCATGGAGCCATCATCAAGCGTTTGGAACGCATCTTTGATGATGAAATTGAGCGTCTACAGCAGCCATGGATTGCCCTAGCAGGGACAGTCGGCTTGCAATCGCCTCGGGGCGAAGCCTGGGATACAGTGCGGATTCCAGATGTGACAGTGCTGACGCTAGAGCAGTGGGAAGCATTGCAGGAACGAGAAGCTGTGATTCGTCTGAATGAGTCACCGCCACTGCTGGTGGTAGAGGTGGTAAGCGAGTCAACCAAGAGTACAGATTATCGGGCTAAGCGGGCGGAGTACAGCGTACTGGATATTCCAGAATATTGGATTGCTGACCCGCTGAAGGAGATAGTAACGGTGTGCACCTTACTAGAAGGGTGGTACGAGGCAGCGGAATCTCTGAGCGATGGAATGATTGAGTCACCGATATTTTCCGGGCTAAACATAACCGCCAATCAAGTTTTGCAGCAGTAATCAGCATTACCCAAATAAGAACCTAACCGAATCAAGCGATTGACACACGTGATAGTCCTCTCGAACGAATCGCTTTGCCTGCGACCAAATATAGCCTTACGCTCTCACGTTAGGACGCTGAACGTATGTAGAACCCTGTAAAATTGCCCTATAGCTAATCCGGGTAGCACATCATGTCTATGTTCTTAACCGATTTTGACCAGTGGTACGACGAGTATGAAGCAGCAGCCCCTAGCCAGCAATACGCCTTAGTCAAAGAGGCGATCGCCCAACCAATTCCCATTGAATATGCCACAGAAATTGACCTGGGCATGATTCTACTAGAGGTCTTTGATCTGCTAGTCAACCATAACCAAGTTGATGAAGTCTTGGCGTTGGTTACAACTCTACAACAGCAACAGTCTGATCTCTATCAGCTTGAATTTCAGTACTTCGATACTTTTTTGATTAAGTATCATCTGTTCTACAATCACATAGATGCAGTGAGCGATACCTTAATTCGCTTCAAAACCAACCCCGTTCAAGGGATTGATCAGCTTATTCCAGCCTTAGATGATCTCCAATTTTACGACGCGACCGAACCACTCATCGATCTGTGTCGGGCGGTTTATCATCCCGTGTCCACATCTCGCGAACTCATTGGGGGCAGCGAAATCGAGTTTGGCACGATTCTAATCATTGACCAGTTTGAACGTGCGTCTCAGCAGCTCCAGCAAGGAGAACCTATTGACTGGCAAACGCTTGGCCCCGAAGTATCGCAATACGGACTTGAAACTGATGCTGCGATACGGGCTGAGGTTGAACATAATCTGACAACCGAAGTAGAGGGCAATTCAGATTTCTTCCAACGGTTTAAGGATAACCGGGGTAGTGCGTTGCGTCAGCTCCTACTAGGCTTTTGCCGCTATATGGCAACCCATCATCAGATCAGTTTTATCGGCAGCCGAGTCATTTGGGAATTGACCCTAGATTTTTTAGAATCTCGCGAGTTATCTAAAAAACAACTGGCACATCCAGATAAGTATTTTGCGATCGCCCAGCCATCCCTCGATCGCTATGTTGCTCAACAGATTGGAGGCTTACTGTCTTCGCGGCAAGCAACGGGATTTGCAATTTTATGGGGAATTCCCTATCTCTACGAATTTTTGCAGTCTCGACAGATTATCACTGAGCAGACGAGTCAACAGGCGATCGCAGATGCAAATGCTCTCAAACCATTGCTAATCAAAGCCTTCTCATCTCATCTCTGGCAATACGATTTTGTCCATCGCTGGCAGCGCCCTCACAGTATTCCTGAAGTAGAATTTGCTGCTGAAGCGGAGCAGTTTGCCGCTAGCATCAAGCAGTCGAAACCGCTGAGCGATCAACCCGTTGAGCGTCCGTCTTGGAATGCTATGCTCGATCAGGCGGCTAAAAAAATCGCTGCCAAGACAAACCAGCAACCTTCCCAAAATCGCCCGACTGCTGATCAAGGATCACCGCCGCCCATCCAGTCGACCTGGAAACCTCCCAAACCCCGCAAGTCGCCCCTCCAAGCGGCCCGTCATCTGCCCGACACAAAGCCGTCTTCAAAATCGAAGCAATCTAACAAAAAGAAGAAGCGAAAAGGGTTTAAGGATTAGCGTCTAATACCAATTCTTCGAAGTAAGGCTACAAATGAACGGGCCAGAACCCTTGCAAGGCTGCTGGCCGTCAATCCAAAATCGCAAATCCAAAATCGAGAATTGCTCTGAAAATAGATTTTTATCGTTGGGGGTGACGCCGCTGCGTCATGGACGATTGGTATTAGTCTAGCGTAGTCAGCAGACTGCGAATTTTGCGTCGCTGCCGCCAGTCAAGATGTTTTGGAAAGCTTAGCTCGATGGCGATCGCATTTCTAGTCATCCCCGCCATCGGATAAAAGCTATCCGTATTCACCTCAATCTTGTACGATTCGACATCCTGCACCTCTGCGACCAGCCGTTTGAGGTTTGCGTCGCTGCCATCCGGGCTGATCAGCAGACCGACCGCAGGCTTGGTGCGACGCAGCATCTCAAAATCAGGGAGTGAGAAATTTTCTAACTCTAATCGCGCCGAGCGAGAGTTCATCTCGATGATCGTACCCGAATAGAAATTTCCGCCCCAATAAAGCTGAGCAACCGCTTGCACCTGTTTTCGAATCGTTACCGTTTGAGCCGGAAGCGGATCGCGAAATGCCCGAGTGAGGGTACTTGCCAAAAATCGCAGTGAAAAGAAAGGTTTATCGACTTCGGTGCGAGTTTGTGAATACCATTCCTCCACATCCGAGTAAAGCACTAAGACCAGTGCGTCATACTGAGCTTGAGCAACGTCGATAAAAGTCACCGTGATATCGACTTCATTGTCCCCCATCGGCTGCACGCGAATGATGCGGGCATCTACGAAGGCTCGTGCTCCAAAGTCTCCGATGAGTTCAAGCTCAATCACATCCGGTAAATTCGGCCAGCTTTCGAGCCGAATGCGAGCGCCACTCTCACTCACATCGACCGTTCGACCCTCCCAAGTGACGCCGTTTGCGCCATAGATAATCGTTGACAAATTGCGATTGAGGCGGTGAGCCTGTCGCAGTTGAGGTTGTTCAAGCGCGACGAGTAGAGCAGCCCCCAACAAAACAAGATTGAAAATACTCCAAAATGCGTTGATGATCACAGACTCGGTGGCTTCGGGGCGCAAAACCAGCCAAAAGGGGACGGCAATCAGCGAGAGCAACAATACGGAAACAGCAATTAATGTAACCCGTGCTGACTCAATATCAAAGCTGCGCTTGGTCACCGAAACGCCTTTGTCGGTCACATTAAAGGAGCCAAGCTTGGGATTAATCAAGGCCATTAAGGTGACAATGCCATCTTGAAACGCCATTGCGTATTCAAAAATCTCATTCCAAAAGGAGAATCGAACTGTTTTCTGGGTGATGTAGTTGGCATTCATCGCCAAGACAATATGAGGCAGGGCATAGGCTAGAGTCTCCACACCCAATCCTCGAATCAGGTTGATGCCAAATAGTAGATACAACACGGGCGAAACAGCATACATGAGTCGAGGAAAGCCAAAGAAGAAGTGCGACGTTGCCGATAGGTAACACAGCCGCTGGGGTAACGAAAGCTTTAGCTTGCGATTAAAAAGAGGATTCTCAATTCGCAAGATTTGCGCCATTCCTCTTGCCCAGCGCACCTGCTGCCCAACGTAGGACGAAAACTTCTCAGGAGCCAGTCCAGCGACCATGATCTTGTCGTAGTAGACCGATTCATAGCCCAACGAGTGGAGTCGTAGTGCCGTATGACAGTCTTCGGTTACTGTTTCGACGGCAATGCCTCCAATGTCGAGCACATAGTCTCGACGCACGACTGCCGCCGACCCGCAGAAAAATGCAGCATTCCAGAAATCGTTCCCTTTTTGCACAACCTTGTAAAACAGTTCGTTATTGACTGGGACTCGTCCTTGGGTCAGCAGGTTGCGCTCAAACGGGTCTGGATTATAGAACCAGTGCGGTGTTTGCACGAGCGCCGTTTTCGGTCGATAGAAAAAGCCGACCGTATGCTTTAAAAACTGCTTGGTGGGAATGTGGTCGCAATCCAAAATTAACACCAAATCACCACGGGTGCGGCGCATCGCCGTGTTAATGTTGCCAGCTTTAGCGTGGTCATTATTGTCGCGAGTGAGCAAGACGCAGCCCAATTCATGGCACATGGCCTGCAATTGGGCACGACGCTCTGGATATTTGCGACCATCATCGAGGACGTATACCCGTTTTTTGGCATCAGGGTAGTCGATCGCCATGGCTGCTAAAGCAGTTTTGCGAACGATTTCGACATCCTCGTTATAGGTCGGGATATAAATATCAACGCTAAACCACTGATCTTGAGAGACATGAGAAAAATCAATGGGCTGGCGATCTTTGAGCTTAAGCGTTTGAAAGTAGGACAGTAAGAGGGTGGCGATCGCATACAGCTCAGCCGCATACAGCATGACGCTAAAGATGCCGTTTGTCCAGGTTTCTAGATTGAGCGTGTAGTTGGTGCGGTAATAGAGATAGCGCAGCGTCGTGACGATGCTCAGCCACGCCAAAAACAGATGCAAATATTCACTTGCATTCTGATGCGTCTGCCACTGTTCGAGCCGAATGACCAGCCAGCCAATCAAAACCAGCACCAAGGCCACAACGGCTTGTTGCCAGACTTGAATCGGCGTAATGATCAGCGGCAGCGAGAGAAACAGGAGCGCCACCACGAGCCAAAAGAGGGGCCATTTGCCTGCAGTTGGCAACAGGCGATCGAACCAGTTAGGTAAGTTTAATAGCCAGCGGGCAAGCCCAGGCTGACTGTCGGGGCGAGGGTCTGAACCCCGACGAGGGCGTAGCTGCTGAGATGAACTGGTCATTAGGCTCCCTCCGACTTGCTAATGCGGTTTAGGTAGAGTTGGGAGATGCTGTAGAGCAACAGGGCAAGAATCACGATGCCCGTCGGCAGCATAAACCAATAATCTTGGAAGAATAGGGAAATGCGGCTGAGAGAATCGAGTCGCTCGATACGTCGCTGTTGGGCTTCTTGCAGCACAGTTAAGGAATATCCGAGAGAGTCGTATGGAGACGGATTATCGTTATTGCTGCTGATGAGAATGGTGTCTCCCCGAAGCTGAGCAAACAGCGCGTCATCGTGAAACAGGCGTTGGACTTCGGTCAATCCCTGATCGGTTTGAGCCGTTAGCGCCAAAATGATGCGATCGCGGTTTTGAGGCGACAGCACGCTTCTCACTACCCCTTCTGTATCCGGAAGCGCATGCACTTGGCTTCCCTTCCAAACGCGGGTAAACCCATCTTGAAGGCTAAAGTTCTCAGTCTGAAGCACATTCTGCAACGGGAAGCGATCGCGCCGACCAATTGCCACTAGATGCCGTTCCTCTCGCACCTCACCCGGCACGGCCCCAGAGCGATAGACATTGAGCTTCACCGAGTCGGCTTTGCTCACCTGTCCGAGACGCTGGGTAATGGCTAATAGGGTTTCGATATCCGCCTCAGTTGGGGCATCTGGCATAACCACGCCTGCAGCAGAGAGATCTTGAGGCGCAGTCAACGGATAGCCCGTCTTCAGCAATTCCAAATCGGGCAGCCTGACGACATTGCCCCGCTTCAGGTCAAAGCTGGTATCGCCATAGACCCGTCCCCAGAGCTGTTCATCGGTAGTTAAGCCACAAAATTCTGATTCTCGCGGGTTGAGAATAAACCGAATGCTCAAGATCGAATCGGGCTTGATCAAGTTGTCAGGCAAATTGACCTTAAACGTTTTCTTGGCATCCGCATTGCGGTTTGAGAGCCGCTTTGAGCCAATGGCAACGTTGTCAATCAGCACCTCAACCGTCGAGGTTCGTGGATTCACCTGCGGGCTGTGGCTATAGTGCAGTGTCATGGTGCTGCCCCGCGAGAAGCGATCATCGGGCAGGGCATGGAAATTGACCCGAACGGGTGGCGCTTCTGCTCCGTGAACGGTGACTTCTCGGAAGGGTTGCCCCCCTGGCACGGTCAGATCGTCAAGCTGAAATGAGTTCACTGTCGGCAAATAACCGGGCCAATCACGAGGATCGGGCGACGGCACATCCGACACGCGGTCGATGATGGCAGCCTGACCCGCAACGATGTCGCGATCGCCCGGTTGCACTAGATCTTGAGTGGCCTTGGCGACCCCCAACGGCGCGTTGCCGCTGATCACCAACACCGGCACGCTCCCGTCTTGCACTGTCGTCAGCATGAGCACGCCCACCTCGCCCGGTAGCGGCTGATCATCGCCATCGAGAATCTGACCATTTTCGACTGTAAACGGTAGCTCAAGCTCACTGAGCAGGGGCTGCTCTCTAGGAGTGCCAATGATGATTAGGCGATCGCCCCACGACAACTCATCAATATCTTCAACGACCTGAGTTTCTATCGTCTGAAACTCAGTAATTCGTCCGATAGAGGTTTGAAACCGCGCTAGAGACGTGAGCCACTCTTCGCTGGAGCTATCAGGACTTAGATAAGAAAGTCGATTGGGATCGAGGCTGAGGGCATCGATGAACGGATAGGGATAGAGGCTAAGGTCGAGGGCGATCGGCTGGGGCTGAAACTCAAAGACAAGTTTGGAATCCGGGAGAATCTCAGTCCATAAGGACGGATCAGACGGATTGGTGCAGGTTTCGGAGGTGTGCTGCTCAGCCACCATCGAAAGCTCGTTATAGTCTTGAATCAAGCTGACCGGAATATCAAACACCGCCTCGCCAATCTCTGATGCGGAGCGATCTAGCGAAATGCTGCCAACGCTGGTGTTATTGAGCTGTAGCGTCAAGAACGAGCGCTGAGACAACAAGGAAGGAGAATGCTGATAGCGAAGGAGCGCTTTTGCGGATGCAACCTTCCACTCACGTGGACGAGTAAAGCCTACCCGTGATTCTGGATAGACGCCTTCCATACGCAGGCGATTGCCAACAACGGGGCTGCGATTAAACTCTAGGATATACTCGTAGGTCGGTAGAGAGTCGTTAATCTCTGAGTCAGAGCTTTCATTGTCTGCGGTCGTATCTGGATTAGAGTCTGGATTAGATTCAGACTCTGATGCAGGCGTATCGTCTGGACTCGGAGACGGAGAGGTCGCCGGGGGTGAGGTAGGAGCCGGGCGCGATCGCGGCGCCGGACTCGGACTCGGACGATACACAGGTGGCGGAGACGACGGTCGCGGTAAGGTAAATTCTCGAATCAGTTCATTTTCTTCTTGGCGGAGACTGTCGTCGCTTTGAGCCAATCCCGTAGTGGGCACGAGGCTGAGCGTCATTCCGACACACACGCACAGTAATAAGATCAAGCTATAGCGTTGCCACGCGTTAAACCGACGAAGGCGTTGGTGATGCCGCTGGCGTGATGAAGAACCGGAGTTAGCGCGACCGGATAGCGTTGAACGCCAATGACGCAAAAGACGAATCATAGACTGTTTTATAGAGTTCTCAAATCGAGGGCAAAAGATGGACGTTACGGACTGAGCCAGGTCGATGCAACCCGGTTTGGCGAATAAATTCCAAACCAGCTCAGGTTATGGGTGTAGTAGGCAGAATCGTTGTCCCAAAAGCCGTCGCGATAAGTGGGTAGCAGCTTTTGAGTGCGAATTTGATCGGCGATCGCCGGATCGGTCACCCTGAAGGCGGCATAGAGCATCCCGTATTGTGCGGTCGATTCATACTCGACCAGCGGATTGCCTTGGAGGTCAAGGCGGGCTGGAATCATCTGCTGCGATCGCCATTCGGTTTCGAGAAAGTCAAGGTGCGATCGCAGATAATCGATGGCGCGAGGCTCGTCAAACCAGGCAGCATCCAAGGCAACTCGCCACCAAACCCGATACGCATCAAAGCCATACACACTTTGCAATCGAGGCTCCTCGATTGGATAAAATTCTTGGGTCGTCGTGTCAAAGGCGACCCAGTCACTCGGCAACCCCACGGGAGAGAGTTGCGATGACGCGTTTAGAATCTCATAGCTGCTATCCACCAAGCTGAGCCAGTCTCGCTCGTCGACCTGAGCAAATAATCGAAATGCATAGGGCGCTAGATAGGACGGGTTGAGGTAGAGCACGTCAGGACGAGGCTGAAAGGCAGAGGCAGGGCCGGGAAGCAGATAGCGGGTTGCCTGCTCCGGTGACTCGGCACTGGGGACTTCAACGGTGGACAAGTCCCAAATGTCTTGAAGCTTGACCTGGGCCAGTTCGAGGTAGTCGGGACGGTTCCAGCGGCGAGCCGCAAAAATCAGGGCGGTCGCAGCATCGATGTCGGCATCACTGGCAAAATTTTCATCAAGCGTGCCCCAGGTTCCTTGCTCGTCTTCTCCCCATTTCCAGGCCCAGAGCGTATCGGTGCGATCGCCCTCTATTATTTCTCTCACCAGATTTTTTTCTGCCCAGCGGAGTGTTAAATCAAAGGTGTCGGGATCGTCAATCATCACCGCCCGCAGCATAGCGTAGGCTTGCCCTTCTGAGACGGTGCGATCCTGATCGTCTCGATCAATCACGCGCCCATCGGTTTGAATAAATCGTTGTTTATAGGCATCCCAGCTTTGTTGGAGCAGTTCGTCATTGGTAAGCGGGTTCGCTGCGGTGACTGAGTCAGTTATGGCTGGGGAGGGAGAGGGCTGATCTGCCCCTAGGAGATTTGCAGGAACGCAGCTCTGTAGCGCTAGCCCTGCCAGCACTATCGGAACCATAAGACCGTTCGGCCAAGTGGGATGTGTCATATCGCTTCCTGGGCAATCTGCCTCAATATCGCTCCCATGACGGCTGAAAGCCCCTCTGCTGTAAGAAGCCTTCTCGAATGCGCTGCATTTCACGGGCGATCGCCTCCGTTGACTGCCCTTGAGCAGCAAATTCGACTTGGAGTTGCTCAAGCTGCTCTAGAGCCGTTAATCGCTGCCCCTGAGCAACCGTTAGACCAGTGAGGGACGTCAGAGCGGCTCGATTATTTGGATCGAGCGCCAGCGCTTCGTTATAGAGCCGTGCAGCCGAATCATACCGTCGCTGCTGAAAGCGCACGCCCCCTAGTGCTAACAACGCCCCGATATCGTTGGGTTGTTCACCCAGAATGGCTTCATAGGCATCGGCAGCGAGTTCAAAATCGCCCAAGTCTTGCGCTAATTCTCCCTGCACAAAATACACGCTAAAATCATTCGGGTTTTGAACAATCAAGCGTTCTAGCTGCGCTCGTGCCAGGTCAGGGTTGCGATCGGCAATGACTTGCAATCGTCGTAGCTGAATCGGAATATTGCTGGGGTCAGCATTTGCAAGGGCAATGTAGAGGTCTTCTCGCTGCGGGTCGGCAGGCAGTGCGCCCGCAAGGCTGTAGAGTTCTGGGGGGGCATTGGCGGGAGAATTAGTCGCCAGCCAGCTATTGAGGATGGCATCTGCCTGAGCCTCGCTCATCAATCCGGCTTGGTAGGCAAAGCTGGCTCGACCGAGCTGCAATGTCTGATCTTGCGGATTGAGGGCAATAATCTGGTCATAGATCCTCAAGGCTTCATCGGAGCGTCCTTGAGCCTGCCGAATGCTGGCCAGCCCCTGGAGTGCGCCAATGACAACCTCTGGATTGGATGGATTATTAGAAATCAGGCTTTGATAGCGCTGGGCACTGGCTTCGAGGTTGCCCTCCCGACGGTCGATCTCAGCTTGCAGCAAGACGGCAGTTGCCTGATCTTGAAGACTAGTTGCACTAGATGCATACACGTTCAAGGCATTTCGCGCCGCCGCTAGGTTGCCTTGGCGAATATACATCTGGGCGATACGGAAGTTGAGAAACGGCGCGTTGATGCCTGCATTAATCAGGGTTTGATACACCGGCAACAGCGAGGGATCGGGCGGATCCAGGCGAATCAAGGCTTGGGCGATCGCCCGTCGCTCTGATGGATTTGTCGGCAGAGGCTGAATTGCAGCCTGCAACCGCTGCTGAAGCTGGCTGCTTGAAATCACTCCAAGCTGTCGTTCGAGGACGGCCTGCTGCACCTGTAACCCCGCATCACTGGGGTACTGCGTCGTCAGCTGCCGATAAATTTCGAGAGCATATTGCTGTTCTGAGCGCAGGGGCATCCCGCTGAGGGCATCGGCAATTTCGCGCGCCAAGCCTGCTGTCAGGTTGGGGGCCTGGGTGACGACCTGGCGATAGAGAGTGGCTGCCGTTTGAAAGTAGGTCGCATTATTGCTGTAGCGTCCGATGTCGTTGTAGGCGCGAGCCAGCACCATGCGCGAGTCTTGCCGACCTTGCAGGGGTGCCAAAACCTGGACGGCTTGGTTAAACTGTCCGTTTGCGGCATAGGACGATGCCAGTGCGCCTCGTAGGTTAATCGCCGTGCTGTCTAGCTCGCGCATGCGGCGCAGTTGGGCTTCGAGAAGCTGCACGGCTTGAGGGGCTCGTCCGGTTTCACGGAGGGCGAGGGCATAGGCGATCGCCTCGTTTGCGCCCAGGGTGCCGCCCGCCGCCTGATAGCGACCAAATAGCTCCAGTCCTTGCTGATAGTTGCCTGAATAGGTGTAGGCTTGGGCAGCGCCGAGCACCACTGCCGGGGTCGGATTTCGCTGAAGCACAATCTCATAGTCTGCGATCGCCTCGCCAAACCGCCCCTGATAGACATAGAGCAGCGCCCGTTGGGCTCGTGCATTTAAGTCATTTGGATCGAGATTCAGCAGGCGACTCAGGGCTTCGATGCCTTGGTCTTGCCACTCAGGGCGAAAGCCACCGAGTAGCCCCAGCGCCCCTAGTGCTAGCTGATTATTGGGATCAATGTCGATAACGCGCTGATAGGCTCGAAACGCGTCCACATCTCGGCCTGCCCGGCGATAGGCGATCGCCACCCCTAGCCAGCCCTCTAGGGAATTGGGATATTGTTGCAGCGATTGCTCAAACCGGGCGATCGCCGCATTCACCTGACCTTGATTTAGCAACGTATACGCTTGTCGAATCGAGAGCGGAACGGTTTGTGCAAGCACCACCGACGCCGTCATCAGCGGCATCATTGGCACGAGTCCGACCAGCAGCCCAAGACCGATTAGGTAGCTCCATCCTCGTGAGCGAGAGGAATGGGGTCGAAAGGCAGATTTCATAGTGGGTATAGCCTTCGAATGCATTAGGGTAGAATGTCAAACGTCGTTCGGATTCGGATTCCAGCGACGGTTTCACTAAACTCGTCACGCTGTTGCAGCGTCACACCAAGACGCGTATTCGGATTTGATAACAACGGAAAGTCGTAGAACACCTCCACTACGTCAGGAGTTTTATCGTCGCGCTCTTGCCGCAAGTCGTCGTTTGACAAGGCACGACCATACGCCAAGCCCAGGCGGTCATTTCGCATAAATACATCCAGGAAGTTAAAGCCGCCGCTAAACGTATCCGCAGACACCCCTGCATCCAGGTTTTCATAGCGGCCATAGCGGCCAAAGAGTCCCATATTGATTTCTGGGATAAACAATTCAGCATTAAAGCCAAATGACTCTTCGCGATCGCCCTCTTCAATACCAAACACGTCATCGCCGCGATCGAAGCCAAAGATTTCAGGCGGGCCATCATTCGTTCCGCCGTCACGGGCAGAGACGTAGGTGCCCCGCAGAATCAAGTTGCCAACCCGGAACCCCACTTCACCGGCAAATCCATCTAGGTCAAAATCGCCAATGCTGCGGTCTGACGAGAAAGCGGCTGCTCGCACATCCAAATTATCGGTCGGGCTAAAGTTAATCAGCGCCCCCGGACGAGACCCAATGGCATTGGCAGCCAGTGCGGGGTTGGTTTGAAACGCTGGATTAAAAAAGTGAGTCAGCGAATCTTTTGCGAAGCTGTTGCGATCAAAGTACGATGTCAAGTCTAGTTGACCCACAACAAAGCGCAGATTGGGAAGATCGCGCAATGAGGCGGCAAGATACAGCTCATTGATATTAAAGCCCTCGGTTTCAGAGTCGCTAAACGCAGTACCCTCGGTCAAATCGAGAGCCCCTCCCACAAGAATTTGAGGCGTTAAATAGTAGGTGCCTGATAGTCGAGCGCGCGCCGAGAAATCGTCATCCACTAAAATACCTGCACCTTGCAGTTGCAGCGTCGGCGGCGTGATTGGTGTCCGCCCCGTCAGCGAGTTTTGCTGAATGGTGGCAGGCGGTGTCGATGGCGGAGGAAATGTGGATTCAGGAGTCTGAGACGATGGAAACGGAGGGGTCTGAGCACTATCAAATACCGGCTCCACCGGAATCAGCACTGGAAGCGACGGATCAGCCTGCCCGATTAGGTCACCCGATCGCCAACTTGAAGGCACCGAGTGGCTTCCAGGGGCATCAAATGGCTCAGAGGGGATAAACGGCGACTCGAACGACGAATTCATGCCCGAGTCCCACCGATTGGGGATGACAGAGTGCCCTGCCGATGGCTGGTTAGGCAATGCGACAAGGGAAAATGGAGCAGACGGATTGAACGCCGCCGGACTCGGAGAGGAATAAGCCCCTAGAGGTAATTCGCGGGTTGCTGCTACGGGGGTGGGAGATGTCCACGGCGCCGCCGCGACGGGCAGTGGAATCGACTCGGTTGATGCAGGCGTGGCTTGCCCCCACGGATACGACTGAGGAATCGGAATTGCAGTTGTGTAATTCTGGGGTTGCTCCGCTGCTGCGCCAAAATTCAAACTGGCTGCCACTGGTAGTGACGGGGGGGGCGGTAGCGTATCAGAACCAGAGCGACCGCGGCCCATCGGAGGATTTGCAGGCACGGCAATTAAGATAGGCAATACACCTTGCACCTCTTGCAGCGACATTGCATCAAGGCTGGCCGTGGGCAGCGAAGGATGCAGATGAGACAGAGGAACAGAATGGGTCGATATTGCCGATGGAGAGGCTGCCGACACGGCGTATGAACCAACCGGGGATCCTCCCAGGGTCGGCACTTGCGGCATTGACGTGTGCGGAGGTGTGAAATTGGGGTTGTAGGCGATCGCTTCTGTAGTCGGCGACTCGACTGCGACAGGGGGGCGGAAGGCAAATCGATCTCTAGACTGATAGGCTTCCTGAACGGGCAATACTGAAACCGTTATCCCTGTCGAGCGACGAGCTGCCAATTCGGGCGCATCATCCACATTCTCTGTCTGATCCAGAGCGTCATCGAGAGAGAGAGCCGCGGGATTATCGAGGTCAAGACTGATGTCATCAGCCGTTGAGTCTTCGGCAAAATCAGAATTGTAGACAATCTGAGTCGCGTTTAATTCGGAGTCAGGGGCAACCGAGCCATCTCCAGACTCCGCAGACTCCAACGTTGGAAATGCCCGCACAGAAGGAGTGATTCTCTGCACCGATTGAGCCCGAGTTGGAGGCCGTTGAACAGAGGGGCGATCGCCTCCCAACACCGGCGCTCCAGGCACTACAGGAGCCGCAATGTGGGGGGGTAATGGCTGAGGAGCATCAGCAGATTGAGAACGCGAGGAAAGTGCCTCAGTTGCCGGATCTACACCGATATCTACGGAGTCAGACTGGGGCAACCGATGGACAGACGACGCCTCGAATTCGACCTGAACCGTCGTGGATGGCACCACTGACAGAGCGGATTCTGGATCAGACAATTGCGAAACCAAGTCAGCCGTTTCGTGTTCCTCGGGAAGATCGGCGCCAGTGTGTGAGAAACGAATTGACTCGCTAACACTCTCATTCTCAACAGAGGATTGAGACGCAAGCGGTGGGAGGGGTTTTCCTTCGTCGCTAGATTTTACTTGTAATGCCGTTAATATTGGTAATGTATCAGCCTGCTGACTGTCTGTTAGCTCATTCTCAAGGGGTGCTTCAACGTCATCTAAATTGACAGTATCCGCATGATCGGATGAGGTCGCAGACGCAACATCTGCATTTAGGCCAACGAGCGCCAGACCAATTCCCATCCACACTAGATTGGTGTTAGATGATGTCCAATCGGGGCGCAAAAGAAGTTTAGGTAGATTTTTAGATAGCTTAGTCATTCAACAATCAGTTTCAGGTGAGTTCTGTATCGGATCCGTTGCAAGACATAGCCGTGCGAATATGGGGTCTAATTCGCAGGGCAATGATGCACTCCCAATCCAAACTGGCGATTGCCCAAGTTTAGGTAGTGACCCACTGCTATAGCCCTACGGGCTCGGATTTGTGTGTAGGACTCTCTCGCCGCAAGGGTTCTACACACGTTCAGCGTCCTAACGCGAGAGCGTAAGGCTATCTATTTAATCTATTTACTAGATTCAAAGCTTTGGTAAATACCAAAGAGAACCAAAATACAACGCGCTGATATGACCTAAATACAGCACTGGTTTCGGATGCGATCCTCAGATTGGTAGATACGTTTCAAATGCAAATTTGCAAATTTGGTTTTCCGGATGCCAGATTTTAATCTCTGTTATTACATCCAGGACTAACCATGAGTATCCGGAACTAAAACCAGCACAATCACAAAAAATTTCTTCGTCAGATTATGTTAATTTCCATCCCTGAATCCGTCCCAACAGCAACCAACACACGTCTAAATTGCCAACGGTTTTTATTATTGAGTGTGGCGTTTCTATTACTAATCTTTTGCACAGGCTGTTCCACCGTTTCAGAGTGGTTTCAGGCTCGAGTTTCACCAGCTCCCCTTGAGCTGACAATTTTGCAGGTTGAACCTGCAATTCGCCCCGGCATTTATACCGTGTCAGGAAGCACAACGCTACCCGAACAAGCTCAAATCACAGTTGCCGCAGTTCGCCTGCTCGAAGATTCCCAAAGTACAAATAGTGACAAGGCTGAACCGACCTATGAAATTTTAGATCGGCAGTTCGTAATCGTTGAGCAAAGAAACTGGCAAGCAGACTTAAATCTGTGGCGCGTTGCCTCAGACGGCACGTTCCAAGAAGCATGGCAAATTACTCAGCAATATCTGACAACTCAGCTCGACCCCTCACCTGAGGTGACATTTACAGCTACCTTTGATCCAGCACAGCAACCATCTAGCTTTCAAGAGCAAATTGAGGAAGAAGGAAACTTAGCCCGACAAAATCTAGCGCAATATAACTCAGATGGAGAACTTTACTTACAAACCAGCAGAAACTTGACCATTGCTTTACCCACTGGAAGTACTGCCCCACCAGAAGCATCGTCTTCTCTCGTCAAAACTATTAGACGTCAGGCCAAGCCTCAAGTTGCTGATACTGCGCCATCTAGTACAGTGAGTGAATCAGCCACAGCTCAGAGTCGATCTGATGCGCCCCTCTCGCCCCGCGAGTATTTACGATAAGGCAACGCTTCACTCAACTCATCTAAGCTAGCCGTTTTGCATATCAAGGGCACATCAAAGATACGTTAAAAAAAGGGCTGAGCGACAGTCGCTCAGCCCTTTTTTTAAGCTGCAGGTGATGCTGCTGAATCACTCCGATGCAATTTCTCAACCTGAGCCATGACCTGCTTGAGATTACTGAGCAGTTCGTTAAGGTGAGCCGCATTTTCATGTGAATCGTCTTCCAATTTTGCAGGCATTTCAATGTCTCTGCCCTGACTAACAGCAGGACGCACAAAGCCATTTAGCGCTTGTGCAGAGGGCATTGCAGTTGCTGCTGGATTCTGAGCGTGGCGACGGGGGGGGAGTGGAGGTTTTGCGCCATGCTGAGGAACAGAGGCAGACCGAACATCCGTTGGCACAGAGCTTGATACTTGATAATGCTGAGTCTGTGCAATCGGGTTTTCAGAAGAATCAAGGTGATGGGAAGCGGCAAGGTGATGGGGATTATTAGTGAATTCACTTTCAATTCCATCATCCTCAATAAAGGATTCTAAACCTGATGCTTCAAGTCTTGCATCAGAAAACTTTAGCCGCTCAACCAGTGCGTCTCTATCCCGTAGTTCTTTCTGAAGCTTTGCGATCTCATCTTTCGATTGAGAAAGTCTACCAGACGATTGGCTCCAACCCAGCATGGTTAGGCTCATGACGCCCATGCCGAGGCTAGCCGCAGTCGCAAGACCAAGGTAAGGACCAGCCAACTCTTTGAGTTGACCGACAAACACGGGATCATCTTCCACCTGAATGGTTACAGGCTTAGAATCTAGAGCTGCCATTGGGAGAGTAGAGGCGCAGAAGACCGCCCCTGAAAGCATTGAAGAAGAGAGTAGATAACGTGGAATACTCATTGCTCACTCCGTTTAGTTGACGAATAGGCGGTTATCAAGTCACTAAATGGAAGAGGCACCCAAGCGATAACTGGCTCATGTTCGCTACTTAATCGAGTCTGCAGGTTGATGATGGTTACACAGTCAACCTCAACCAGCTTGATCTCAGACTAACTTCCTTCTACGTAGATTGCCGTATGGATGTGATGAAGAGTACCGAAGTGTCGATAAAGCTCTGGTAAACTTTTAATACATGAAATTTGACGAATTGTATCTGAGTCTAAGCACTCTTTCTAAGCGTTAGATGGCAAGGACTACTCTAAAGCCCTTAACCCAAAACGGTTTCATGATTAGACAAATATAAGTCCGGCGATTCAGACGTCAACTTCAATACTTCAGAATTAATTTTATAGGTTGCTGCGCTGATAGCAGTTTGACTCAATAATTTTTGACGGCGTGTCAAAAGAAATACGGAGTTTGATGGCATATGAAATGCCTCAATGTTGTAATTTTGTCATAAAAATCACTAAATTAAAGGCTTTTAGGGAGCCTTCAATAAGGCTTTAAATTGACTTCACCTCATCGGTAACCTAAAGAATTTCGTAGAACCCGCTGGTCGTGAGCTGAATTTCGTCTACGCGATCGCCCGGAATGAGCTGAGTCAAATCAACATCCAATGATTCACCTCGATGAAGGATGACGTACGTATTATCAATTGCGTTTAGTTCAGCGATATCGGGAAATACTTCTCGAACGACACCGGTTTCGGCCTCTCGATACGACACTGACAGGGAATCGATATACGTGATTTCGGGTTCTCGTTCTTCAAGCCTGATTTGGCTCACACCAGGTCTGAGCGGATATAAAAGTTTTATACCTCTTTTGTGATTTGGTGTAACAAAGAGTAATCTAGAGCAGCGGGCGATCGCATCCCCAGAAAGGGCATCAACGTAGGAGCGACCCATGTATTTACGGTTCAAACTAGTCAAATCGGCTTTGGGAGGGGTAATCGTCGCTCCTCTAATCGGAGCTTCTGTGGCGATCGCCTCCCCAGAGCCATCCTACAGAAACGCAGAACCGAGACACACTCGCGTTCAAGCCCTTACCAACATTGGGAAAAAGTGGCAGATAGCTCTATCTAGTTCTTCGCCGCCAAGACCCATTAACCCTGACTCTGAAGCTCCACCCTCTGAGTCAATCGTCGATAGCTACTTTCGACTGGCGTTTGATGCCGCCATGAACGACACAGATTTTGATACAGCAATTCTCAACTACCAACGAGCCGGGGAATTAGTCACAACAGAGTGTGAAGTCTCCTACGCCCAAGCAGCAGAAAGGGCTGCACGTGAGGCTCGACAAGCAGTGCATGAGGGGCGACGAAATCCAACTCGATCATTTTGGAATCGATTGCAAGAGCTGACAGAGTCGCTTCCTTGTGTCTACATTGAGCTTGACAGACCACTACGCTAGAAACTTTTGTCAGTCAATCAGGTGTAGAACCCGCGCGGCGCACGAGTTCTACACATAAGCCTAAGCCCGTAGGGCTGAGAACTAAGCATGAACGAGCAAATACTGTCCGTTGCCGTTATAGTTGCCCTTGCCTGATGCAAAGCTCGTTCCTAACCAAAGCAGATAAAATCTCCACATCCGGCGAAACTTAGCATAGTCCATGCCATACTCTAAGGTTTTGCAAAGGTCTTGATGATCATCAAAATTGCGCAACCATGCCGCGAATGTTTTCGAATAATTGGAGCCGTTCATATACCACCGCTCAATCGTTTTAAGATGCCGATTGTGTGCCGGCACGGCGTCATGATTCCAGTAACGACCGTGAGGAAAGATGTAGCGGTGAGTAAACGCGCTAGACACATGATTGGGAGTCCGTACGGTGATGATATGAATGAATACTTTGCCATCCTCTTTTAGGAATGTCGTCAGCTTTTCAAATGCTTTCGTTAAATTGCCAACGTGGCAGAACACCCCCATTGTGATAATTTTGTCAAACTTCTTGTCAAACACGGCAGTATTAAAATCCCCTTCATACAGGGTGAAGCGGTCGGTGCTGAGGAGGCTTTTGGGGTCGTTCATTTTATGTTGGCGTAACCATTCACATTGTTCATGACTGAGACTCAGCCCTGTGCAGGTCGCATTTGGAAATCTCGTCAAGATGCGATGGGCGGCAGCACCCCAACCGCATCCAATATCGAGAATGTCATCTCCATCTTGGATGCCAACTTTTTCGATCATGTCGTCTAGCATATCGATTTGGGCTTGCTCAAGAGTCGTTGCGCCCTTTTCCCACAGCCCCATACTGTATTTGGGATACAGGCGATCGCTATTCCCCAACATCACGTCAAACATCTCTTGAGGAAGGTCATATTGCGCTTTCATTAGCTGCTGCGATCCTTCCGCGATTGGGTCTGTTTCTTTTAACACCCACTCGTAGGGCACGAGCAATGATGGACAGTATTTAAAGATAAACGACATGCCCGCATAGAAAGTCGATCTCAGAACAGAATCAGGAATTTCTAACCCATTGATATACGACTCTGCGAGTGCCATTTGCAGTGCATTGAAAACCGAAATAGCGCCGCGAGTTGTCTGATATGCCAAGGGGGATTTGAGGTTAATATCCCCCAGAATAGGTAAATTTTGTTGAAAACCTCGTCGAGTATTCACTAACGTCATTGTTATGACTCCTTAATGGTTTAAAAAGTTTTTTGCTATTAAAATCAAAATAAAACAGGTTTAGTTAAATCGTTTCACCTTCGCCTATTTCATCAAACAAAATTAACGAAAATCAACGATATTTCATGGAGTTTTCTATACATAGAAATTCTTGATTTCAAAGGCAACATTGGTAAATAGGAGTAAGCAAATTCGCACGCTTTTAGTGACTAGAATTCGTCTATTTGTTGTGAGTTCATGTCCAATTAATTGGACTATAGGTGGCTTTAGTGCTAAGTTTGGGGGTCGTTGCTCGGATAGAGCATTCGCGTCTGCCTCTTCTTGAATTCCTGTGAGTGCTATTGAGTTTTGCAGTCGTGTTGTTCAGGCAGTGTTCACCGCCTCAACCTCATACCCGACTACGTGAAGACTGACTTGACCCGCTCAATGAGCAAGGTGATTTTATGACTGTCATAGACCGTGAAGCCTTAATGTCTCAAGCTGAGTATGCAAAATCCTTGCGATCGCACCTCCCTGCCGAGGCATTTCATCCAGACACTAATAAACTTTGGATTTTATTGATCAATGTCGCAATTTTAGTTCTTGGCTGGGGAATTGCTGGCTATCTCGATCGGTGGAATTGGTATTTTCTTTGGCTATATTTGCCCTTCGCTATCTTGATGGGAAATAGCGTGATTGTGTTGCTGTTTAGCACCCACGACTTGCTCCACAGCAAAACCATTAAACACCCACTGTTTAGGCGCGTGATTAGTTTGATTGGGTTGACGATGTTATGGATGCCACCCACGATGTGGAAAGCTGTACACAATCGTGAGCATCATAATAAAACCAACTCTTTACATGACCCCGACCGTAACTATTTGCAAAGCCACTCCAATAATTTTGGCAAATGGATTCAAAATCTATTTGCTCCCTCCTCAGAGGTGCATCCTTTCTGGATCTGGTTTGGTATGGGATATGCCTGGGGTATCTATACGTTTCGCAACTTAGTGTCTGTACTGCTGTTTAACGATGGGGTCAACGCGTTTCCCGTCGCTGCATTCAAGGTGAGCCCAAAAGAACGGAAGGCGATCGCCCTTGAATTTACCCTCATCCTGTCTTTGCATCTGTGCATCGTGGCCTATTTGGGCATTCACCCCGCCAAGCTGATTCTCGGCTATTTTCTCCCCATTTGGATTGGCTATGCAGGCATCTTGTTTTATGTCTATACCAATCACATGCTTTGCCAGATGACCAGCACCAATGACCCCTTGATCAACAGTGTTTCAATCCGGGTGCCCCAGATCTTTGATCAATTACACCTCAATTTTTCGTATCACACCGAGCATCACGTTTTCCCCGGCCTCAACTCGGATTATTACCCGATGGTTCAAGCACTGCTGATCAACCACTATCCTGATCGCTTTAATTTGCTAGAGGCTGGCAAAGCATGGCAGTTGATGCTGCACACGCCGCGCTATTACAAAGATGAAACCACATTCACCGATTGGTCTGGCGCTAAAGCAGTTCCATGTCCGCTGAGCAAATCGATGAGGAATTAAGCCCTGTTGTTTATGCCAAATTAAACTGCCTTAAGGCGGTTTGCCAGAGGGCATATCCGTAGGCATTGAGGTGAAGCCCATCGGTTGTGAGTTCTGGGCGCAGTTCTCCCTGTCCGTCTGAAAAGTAAGCATATAAGTCGAGGTAGCTCACACTTTCTTGGTTGGCGATCGCCCCAAGCTGTGCATTAATCGACTGAATGCGGTCTGATGGAATGGCGGATAACCGCGTGGGCAAAATGGAATGGACAAAAATCTGGGCGTGGGGGTGGTTGTGGCGCAACTGTCGCATAATTTGACGGAGATTATTGAGAACCGTTTGATTCGAGGCTCCCCGACGCAAATCGTTAATGCCAACCATGACATGAATCGTATCCGGGCGCGTCTGATTAAACAGATGCAAGCGGCCAAGCAGCCCCTCGGTGGTATCCCCTGAAATGCTTTGGTTTAGCCAAAATCGAGAACGGGGCAGTCGGTCGTTAGGAAACCAGAGACTGAGCGAATCCCCCACCATTACCGTTAGGCGGTTGCTCCCTTGACCTTGCGCCATCGCCCGTGCTTCGTGGGCAAGCAGGTCAACCCATTGCTGATGGGTGGGCTGTTGGACAGCATTAATCCAGTTCGACCGAAAACTGTTAACAGGCAAGCGAGTGTAGGTTTGTCCGGCTCTTAATGCTGCCCATCGCTGCTGATAGAGTTGGCTGCCCGATGCGGGTCGAGGGGTTGGGGACGTAGCAGACGCCGACTCAGGCATGAGCGCAGCCGGAATTGAGATTGGAGGCGCTACAGAGTGGAATGGTGATGGAGGGAGCAGCCGCTGAGGACTGGGTGGACGCGGCAGCATAGACGGCTTTGGTGCGGCAGGATCTGATGGCCTCCCCAGTTGAGTTGCATGGGGCGATCGCTCAATCCACGGATGAATTGATGCGTCTGCGGAGAGTGAATCGACCGTCACCTCATCTGCTGACATTGAATGGGCCGATGTTTCATTCTCGAATGATGAATCTGCCGAATCTGAATCTAACGACGTTGAAGGGGCCGCCGCTTCATCCTCCGGTAATGAGCCTGTCGAATCTGAATCTAACGACGATTCATCGGCGCCCTCTAGACTCGATCTCTCGCTCGATCTCTCGTTCGACCTCTTGATAGAAGCGTAGCGTGACGGTGGTTTAGCCTGACACCTGCTAAATTCAGGAGCAGAGGATTCAATGGTTGCAGCCGACTGCGCTCCTCGATCAGACGTGCGAATGGATAACGAACTGGAATGACTAAAAGGGCTTTGTTCTGAGGGTAGAGAAGCCGTCGGCGCTAGCGAGGTATTGTTTTGAGTTAAGAGGCTGGCTGCCAGCAGGCAAAGCTCATTCATAGGGATTCCAGACTCATTATTGATACACGTCTGTTATTTTTGACACGCTCTTCTAAGATTTTCAGGATAATTTGAAGAACTACACCGAATCTTTTCGAGAATGCCCACAGGTCGTAGAGAAAATTGCGTCTTACTATGAAGGTAAATGCGTCCGGCATTATATCTGTCGCGATGATTTTGATGACAATTGATTGGGCATTCGGTCTAAACTTAGATTTAAATTTAAGTAGGGTAAAGAGCCCCCCTTCCAGTTATCTGATCTAGCGGTGGGGCGTCGTTATCATTCAAAATTGCCAAGAGATAGAACATGTTAGTTGAAGCCGCGTTGACGGAGTCCTGATTTAGAATCTGATGTTAAATCGTCCGGAAAAACAAACCTCGTCTCATTATCATTCTCCCCTGGCTCGATGGGTGGAGATGATGGCAAATTATTCAGAGACGCAGATTCGGTTTCGCCTCAAAGGGAACAGTTTGCATCTTCTCTGTGAAGGGGAACCTTGCCCAGAGCAAACGCCTCTCCTTTTAAAGGTTGTGCATTTGCTTAAGCACAGCGATCTGAATCGGCTGAAAACGTCTCATCAGCCGCCGATTTATACGGTGCGAATCTATGGGCGATCGCCCGGTCAGAAATACCCCGAGTGGAGCAAGGTGATTCATCTTAATCAGCTCGATCGCCATTTTCGTGAGCTTCAGCAGACCGCTGCGGTTCCTGAAGCATTTCCTCACGAATTTTCGCCTCAATCTCCAGAGTCTCATGCATTGACACAGCCAACGTCTCGGCCATCGAGTGCATCGACTCGTTCAGCAACGGTGACGCGCTCAGATCCACCGTCTATCTCTCCCCCAGTCGAAAACGCAGCACCTGCATTAGCGCTTTCTCCTCAACGCCTCGCTCAAGGTGGGCAACCCGATGCGATCGCCCGTTATCTGAGTGAAACCCTGAATGCATTAGGCATTTCTGTAAAGGTTGTAGTTAAGACTCTCCCCCATCCCCAACGTCAACGCACACCAGATTCCACGGCAGACGACCGAATTAAAACTGTTAGCCTCCCCTCCCCTCCCGCAAGTGATTCCCTGCGTCGCCTTTGGATTACCTGCGAAGCTATCTACAGCCCTGATCCGACCGTCATCGGTGAACCAATTGCTCGCCAGTTGCGCGAGTTAGACCTAGAGGGGTTTCGCGATGCGGCGATCTTAGTTCAGGTTAGAGGTGAAGACGAGCCTGATTGGAGTCTGCGCGTTGACCTAACTCCGACTACTGACATTTTGACTGAGTGGGCGCGATGGGGCGATGTAGAGGCGATTAGCCGATTGATCAAGCAGACATTAGAGCCCAACGGCATAACTTTGCTAAATGCGTCTCTCAACGATGTCACGCTCCATCTGTTTTTTGGTGTTTTTCCGTCTTCAGCAGGTGCAGAGTCGGCAGACGTGCTTCACGACTCTCATGCTCCAGATCAGAGTCCGAAACCAGTTCTAGATCAAATTCCAAATCAGAAAGCCGTGCGGGATGCATTAGCATCTCTGTTTGATCGGCTGAGTCCGCAAGGAATTCATGCGGCAGCGCTGTACGGGCAGGAAGCGACGGCAACGACGCCAGCGTGGGTCGAGTGGCTGAATTTACCTGCATCTAGGAATCCTGATCTATCAGCTTCAGTCTTGACTCTCGCAGAGCAGGCCGATTTAGAGGCGATCGCCTTTCTCATCCACCGCCGATTAAATCCCGATCTCAACAGCCATCTCGCAACGGGAGGCATTCGCATTCAGATTTTGCCAAAGCACGATTTGCTGCACATCATGTGCGATGCGCCCATGTGCCCAGCGCAATCCGTTGTGGTGCCTCAAATTGCCAGCTTACTCCAGTCGCTTGAGCATTCAAGCTGGACTGGCATCCGCATGTATGGTCGTCGTGCGGGGCAGCGTCGCCCTCTCTGGAATCAAGGCGTTGACTTTATTGTTCGTCCTCGCTTCGTGCCTGACCCCACTCCTGAATTTGCCGCGACGGATGCGTATGTGAGCGAATTGCTCACCCCCCCCAATGAGTCGGTAATTCGCCCCAATCTGACAGCTGAAGACCTTCGCATAGGTTGGACACAAACGTGGAAGAAGGTCGCCCATGCCGCTCATCAAGCTCTGGTTCGTTCCCATCTGTTTGCGCTGACGTCCGATGTGTCTGACCTCTCGTTTCCAAAGCCGACTCAGCCTCGCCATCTGGCCACTCGAACGGCTCTCGTCTGGGGTGCGGTTGGGCTATTGCTCATGGTTCAAGTGGATTGGCTCTTGGGGCGCTTGCAGTCACAATCTGTAGCTCAGTCCAATTTAGATGAAACAGAATCGGTGTCTGTTTCGCCTGCCTCCCCATCGGATGTGGGTGAGGGAGACAATCGTGCCATTAGTGGCTATCCCCCTGTTGTAAGTCAAGGAGAAGCTGAGTTTGATAGCCAAGAATTCACGCAGTCGGGGGATATGAGTTCGGTGTCGAGCAGCACTGAATTAACTCCATTCATCACCGATGACCAGGAATTGCCCACCGCTCCATCGATTCGCCCAGAATGGTTAGAAAATTCACCGTATCCCGCCTTTAACAGCGACCAGCTTGACCTCAAACTGGCGCTCTACTACCAGCGACTCGCAGAATCAGGCCCTCCGGATGTGCTCCTGATCGGAAGTTCGAGAACGTTGCGAGGCATCGATCCAGCCGCATTAGAACACTATCTAGACGAACTTGGATACGCCGATCTAGATGTATTCAACTTTGGCATTAATGGTGCAACCGCTCAGGTCATAGAATTGGTGTTACGCCGAATCCTAACGCCAGAGCAGCTTCCAGGGCTGATCATTTGGGCAGACGGGGCGCGAGCGTTTAATAGTGGGCGTGCCGATGTTACCTACAATGGCATTGCGGCCTCAGAAGCATATGAGCAGATTAGCAATGGGTCGCTTTCAATTCCAAACCCAATGCAGTCGGGGGGCGATCGCTCGACATCGAGGCAGTCTAATGGGGTATTTGATGGCTCAACTCTCTGGTCTGGAGGCATTGGGGCCACCTTAACCGAGAGCTATGATGCCCTGGATAGTTGGCTGAACGACCAGCTTGCCAAGCTATCTGCAGGATATGACGAGCGCGATCGCCTCAAATCCCTCATTCAAGATCGAACAACTGAGCTGCTGCCTGTCAATCGAGATGCTACCGACTCAATCCAGTCGCCAATCCAGTTGCCGGATGCTCTAGGCAATGGAGACGAGGCACCCGCTGCTCCTGAATCCGACACCGTAGGGGAAGCAGCGACCCGTCACGGGCAAATTGATGTCAATGGCTTTTTGCCGCTAGAAATACACTTTGATCCAGCGACCTACTACCAGCAATATGCTCACGTTCCTGGCAACTACGACAAAGACTATCAAGACTTCCGCCTCCAAGGAAAGCAAACGGAAGCGCTGCAAGCCATCCTTCAGTTTGGCGAAACCTTCGACGTGCCGATTGTCTTTGCAAATTTGCCGATGACGTATGAGTATCTTGACCCATACCGAATGGAGCACGAGCAAGAATTTAGACAGTACATGCTCAATGCGTCACTCAATCATTCAGGGTTTATCTTCCGCGACTGGGGAGAAATTTGGCTCAACGATCCTGACTATCGGAGCTATTTCTCTGATCCCAGCCATTTGAATCGCTATGGTGCGCTTAAGATTGCCAAGCGACTCGCTCAAGACCCGATGATTCCCTGGTCAAATACTCCCTAGTCGACAGGCGAGAATTAACGCCCTCGACGGCTGCGCCGTCTTGCGCTTGCCTTACGCTCACGCTTCTCAAGGGGAGTCTCGAAATAACGCTTCCGCTTTGAATCGGCAAGGATTCCTGCTTTAGATACCTGGCGCTTAAACCGACGAATCGCGGATTCAATTCCTTCGTTTTCGCCAACGATAACTTGGGTCATATATCAATCTCCGCAGAATACAGCACTAATAAGTATAAATAAAAGAGATGAAGGCGTTAAACCCTCTAATATGAACAGGCAAAATTGCCTACTTCATTTTCCAGTATGCCGCTGATCGAACAATCAGTACTGATTTTACAGGACGTTGGATCGAGTTGCCGTCTGGGCCGAGACGACCATAGTGACTCGTGTCTTTGTAATAAAAGGACGAGGAACTACCTCCATCTAGATTAAGGGCTTTAGTTGCTCCTTGGTCTGCCATAAATTCGGCTAGTTCTGGTAAAGACATGCCCGACGCGGCTTCAATGTCGGATCGCTGTGCCACCATGACCCAGAGAATCTCGTTCTGGGAGGTCATTCCAATGGCCGTTCGAGCATTCCGCTGACGGCTGCCGATCGCATCTCGAATGATCGTTCCATCCCGCAGATCAACAAATCCTTCCGCCTCTAGCGTCAGGTCTGGTAGTAGCTGCGGCCCTGCCCCCAAGGCATCGAGGATCTCACAGGATACAGGAATTGGCATATCGTGGCGAGTGATGTCATAGCGTACTTGTGACCCGCATTGATAGCGCCGAAACTCAGAACGGGTGAGGATTGAGTCGATGTAAGGCGCTAAGTCAGGATTGTTGAGAAGGCGTTCGTTCTGGCGAGGATCGGCAACTAAGACTCCTTGCTGAGTCACGTAAGACGTGGTCGCCTGATTAACGGGATCAAAAAAACCTCCGTTTAAGACGGCGATCGCCCTGCTGTGTTTAGCAAACCATGCAACTGTCTCTAGCTCATCCGCTACGAGTGGTATCACCTCATAGCGCTGAGCATCATACCGAGAATTGGGCTGTATCGGAATTCGCAACACATGCACCCAACTCGTGGGTAAGTCGTAGTGCTCGTAGCGAAGCGCTGGTGCTGGAGTCGTTTCGGAGGCGGACTCCAGTTTTGTAGGTGAATGGGAGTGGGTCGAGATACCTAACGAGGGCAGCGGGTCGCCGTGCATCAGCACCAACGCTGCCCCGATTGCCATGACAACACCTGTTCCAATCCACCAGCCGCGTAAGCGCCTCACTGCCATTTACTCAACCTATTTCGTCGACTATCATAGCCGAGTTGAGACAGATGTAGCCCTCAATCCATTAAAAAATATCGGGCTTTACCTCGAATCGGGGTTGAGTGGGTTTGGGCTTGACGCTGAGAGCATCAGTGAGTGACTGACCATAGGAGGCCATCGGCTGAACGGGCGATCGCTGAAACGATGTCGCCTGATACGTAGCTGCCATAGCGGGAGTGGGATAGTTGCTAATCTGCACAGAGCTTGGCGTGAATAGGAAAATATTTTTGCCCACGCGTTCTTGATGCCCGTCCATAGCAAACACACCGCCTGCCACATAGTCGACCGAGCGCTGCGCCTGTTCGGGTTCCATCATTCCTAGATTGAGAATCACCGTCTTGCGATCGCGCAGGGCAAGAATCGCATCAGGGACTTCTTCAAATGAGCGGGGTTCCATCACAATCAGCTCATTTTGAGCATTGGATAGTCCTGGCATTTCAATGATGTTGTTGGGAGTCGAACCGGTGCGTACGCCCGTCGGCTGATTTGGGGATAGGCTCTCGGCTTGATATTCCGGGTCGTCTTCAAACTCATCGAAGGGTTCACCCAACCCCAATACATCCTGGAGGCGTTGAAGGATACTCATGGTGATTTCAGTGGTTTGTCAGTGGTTTGTCAGTGGGTAATGACTTATTTAAGAATAGTTCATTTGTTCTATTCTAGATCCAATATGACACTCAGACAGCAACTTGCTATACACCTTAATGAAAGCAAAAATGCCCACAAGAAAGTTTCTTTAGTAACATTTCAAGTCTTTTGGTTATCAGACTTAAAGCGCCCTTCGATAAATTGTCGTTTTTTCAGGTGCTTGGTCTTTCGGCCAGACACCCGTTTGCGCCACATCTTGAAGCTTGACGGCTTCATGTGTCGTCGCATCAGTTGAATAACGTGTTTTTCTGTTAATCCAAACTGCACTTCGATTGCCTTAAACGGCGTCCGGTCTTCCCACGCCATTTCGATGACGCGATCGATGCTGGGAGCATCGAGTTTGGGATGCTCAGATGTCATAAAATTTATCGTTTGAGTCAGTTTATGTAGCCCTACGGGCTTAGGTTTGTATGTAGACCCCGCGCGCCGTGCGGGGTCTACATACGTTCAGCGTCCTAACGCGAGAGCGTAGAGCTATATTTCTTAATATAGCAATGTGCAATTGCGCCAAGTGCAGAAGCGGTGGTGTCGCGCGCGCCCCACACCACCGTACTTAACTCAAGCGCATACCGCTATATAAATAAAAGCGTTTTCGGGCGATCGCACGGTTCCCTTAAACACTGACTCTCTAGCCCAACCATTCATCCGATGAATCACAGGAGGGATGGCGGTCATCCTGATCACCGTTAGCGAGTAAAACCTGAGCTACATCTGGAAAATGCTCTCGCATACAGCGATCGCACACCCCATGAGAAAACTCAACATTGGAATAGTATTGGATAAACTTCTCGACCGTTGACCAATAGCCTTTGTCACTACGGATACCCTTGCAATATGAGCAAATTGGGATGAGCCCTTCCATCAACGTGATCTTGTCTAGCGCATCTGCCAGTTGAGCCGAGGTTCGCCGTAGCTCTAATTGCATCACAACCTGACGGGCTAGAGTTTCAAGGGCTTTGATCTGAGCTTCCGACAATTCTCGGGGTTGATGATCGATGACGCAGAGGGTGCCGATCGGATGACCATTGGGAGTATACAGCGGTACGCCTGCATAGAAGCGAATATTGGGCGCACAGGTCACTAGCGGATTATCACCAAAGCGCTGATCTTCGAGCGCATCATTCACGATCGTGATGCGTTCGCTCAAGATTGCATGGGCACAGAATGAGATATCACGGCTGGTTTCGTTAACATCCAGACCTACCTTAGACTTAAACCATTGACGATCTGAATCAACCAGACTGACAAGGGCAATGGGCGCGTTGCAGATAAAGGCAGCAAGCGCGGTAATGTCGTCATAGGCTTGTTCAGAAGGCGTGTCTAGAATTCTGTATTGCCTCAGTGCTTCAAGTCGAGCAGCCTCTCGTGTAGGAATGTTGGCCTTCATGGTGTTGCTGCAGTACTTAATCACATGAAATTATTCTAGAGTGATGGTCTATCGGATGTGACAGTACTTAATATGTCCTCACGTTTGCAAGGTTTTTGGCGATTAGTTGCTGTGACCGTCTGACTAAAAGCGTTATCTCCCCCTTGGGATATTGACTACTTCTTGGTAGAAGCTAACGACGAGAAATTAGCCTCAATGACACCACTTTTTACTCCTACTGCTTCGACAGCTCACCATCACCACGAATTTCTCCACCATTGCCTAACTCATCATTACAGGCTGTGAGCTAAATCAAATGAGTCAGCGACAAGCGTTTCTAAAGGAGTATGGCGATCGCGACGAGCGATAACGGCAGCCGAAAAATTCGGCATTTCTTGTCGGCAATGGGGACAGAACCAATAGATTGTGCTGTGGCGAGCGTGGCGAAGTAATTGTTCTGAGCAGCAAGGACATGTATTCATAGCATCACTCAACGAATGGATATTAGAGGACTTCTTAATCATCACTGTAAACAAATCCCAATTGCTTTATATCTGTCTTTAGGGATACAAAAACTCGACTTGAATCGAGCCTCAAACTCCTCACTACCATGCTAAGAATTGCAGATATCTAATCGAAGCACAATAGGGGAGATCCCCCATAATTTATATAAACGAACTGATGATATAGCACTTACCCGTCTATTAATTATTGTTGAATTGGCTCAAACCACACCAAATGCAATAAAAATGGTCTACGATTCATCGGGGATCATTCATTAAAAAGATAAAAATCACGCCAATAAGTCGAATGGGTTTTGTTTGATGTCATTCTCTCTAAAGAAATATCTCATTTGATCCCCGCCGATTGTCTCCTCTAGTATCGTTTGATACGAGAGGATGTTTGGAGCGTATAAAGAAATAGTTTGAATGCGCATTCGATAAAATCTTCAATATCTATTTTCTGACTGTCCATGTCTATATTTATTCGATATTTGCGAATCAGTAATGGAGAGGGTCCGGGCCAATAATAATGAACTCATACACATAAGAGATATGCCCTTCTAAGTCTAAGTTGGGCATTTTGTAGACTCATTGTTGCACTGCGAATCATGATCGTGAGATGGCGATCGCCCCTGGATGAATTGAAATTTGGAAGTCTGACGAGGGTGTACTCAAATACACATCTGAGCGAGTCATCAAATCATCGGCATGTTGATAAAGCGTTTCAGTGACCACCTGAGCATGACGGTTTGAAAAATCATCGGAACTCACCAGCAGATAGTCGCCCAAGTCTGCCAGACTGTAGAGCGGGATGCCGCCAAACGATGCAAATGGCGGGGTTCCCTGAACCATGGCGATCGCATCGGGTTTAGACACAATCGCAATTTCCATCTGATGCGTATTGAGAAGACTGGCAATGCGCTGCGGATCAGGCGCGCGGGAGACGCGGGCTTTGCTTTCGGGTAAATAGGTAGCGAGGGTTTGGGCGATCGCCTTGCCCATCGCAAACGTGGGCGCGTCGGACTTGCTCGTGAGAATAAACAAATACCGCTTGCGATACACATTCCACTGGGGGTAAGGAGCATGGGCAATCAGCGGAAAGGCGATCGCCCAATTAAGCCCATTTTGAAGAAATCTGCGCCGATTCATAGCTGCTCCGAAGGAGTATCGACGGGGGCTGAGGTGGTAAATTCACCCGGCTCGTCGAAGATTTCTAGGGGCAGAATCGCTGAAACAATATAGTTGGGCACGTCGACCAGTTGCCCAATGCGGAGATCAACCGCGACACTGCACACAACATACGCCTGTTCGCGCGTCATGCCATGCTCTGCAACTAAATAGTCAATCATCGACAGCAAAGCATTGCGGGCTGCGAGCATAATGTCTTCTGACAAATTCGTCAGCGGCTCTATTGTTTCGCTATCCAAATAGGTCAAGTAGGGCGGAATTTCCCCTTCGTCTTTCAGCGGGATTCCCGTTGTTGCGTAAAACGAGCTTGGGGCTAATTCTTTAAGCTGCGCACCCCCCTCAAACTGAGGCATTGGCAGCATGGATGCCATCCCTTTGCGAATCTCGGTTTTAACCGTGACGACTGCGCCCATTTCGATCGCAGTGCCAGAAACTTCACCATCGCCCTGAGCATAGTGGACATCCCCGACAAACAGTCCGCAGCCATCCACAAAGCAGGGCAGCAGTAGCGTGGTGCCAGCTTGCATTTGCTTGATGTCCATATTGCCGCCATTCTCACGGGGCGGAATGGTTCGCAAACATTCATCGGCGTTGGTGCCGTCTGCACCGCAAATTGAGGCGGGCAATGCTCCCGTTGGTTCAGGGGCGAGGGCAATCCCGCCGACCTCTGCGAGTTGGGCTTCTCGTTCCAGAATGGTCTGTAGTTCGGGTTCACCGGGCATTACGCCGACAGATCCCATGAATCCAGCAAATGGAATCGAAACTCCTGGAATTTCGGCGGATGTGGCGCTCAGACGAGTTAGCAACCAGTTGGCGATGTAGGGTTCGGTAAACTGGTCGCGCAAGAAGCCAAATCCAGGCACGATGACAGTGTATCCATAGTCATCCGGTGCAATATCTACCAAGGTCACGGCTAAGACGTCGCCTCGTTCAGCGCCGTTGACATAGACAGGACCTGTCATCGGATGCACCAAGGTCAAATCGGCAGAGGTGACATCTTCTGGAATCGAATCAAAGCTAAATTCACTGTCGAGGGCGTCGCGGGCTTCAAAGACAATCTCCTGCCCCGGATCTGCGTATGCAACTGGAGGAATCGTAGGATGATAGCGGTTGAAGCAGTTGGGGTCATCGACGCAGTGTTCGCCTGACTTTTCAACGACGACGGGTTCGGGACCTTGAACGTCAGAGGTATCAGAGCGGGCGATCGCCCCAACGCCCACCAATGATACGGTAAGCATAAAAATAGCCAGTAGATGCTTCCAGTTCATACGCGTATTTACTCCTCACGATTAGCAGAAGTTTTATCAATTTTCGGGGATCGGATGTAGCAGCATTCGCTACAGTTTCAAACGGGGTCAACTTCTATGCTCAGAGGATTCTTCAAGGGGTCTGCAATGATTCGATCGGGCGGGTGTCATGATTCGCCATGCGTTCGAAAGTAGGTGACGATAAAGCGGATGACAATAAAGCGGGTGACGATGTTAAGTGGGGTGCTATGACGGGTATGGGGTTTCTAGAAAACATCACCAATGGCGATCGCCCGATCCGCTTAGCGGCCACTACGAGTGCGTCAGATGTTGCAGAGAGGGCTGCTCGAAATCCTAATGGTCATGAGCATAGTCATGAGCATAAGCACGAACACGGGCATCAGGTTGGCCACACTCATGGGGCAATCGCCCCATCGATTGCCAGTTCAGAGCGAGGACTGTGGGCAGTCAAATGGTCATTTGTTGGATTAGCAGTAACAGCTCTGCTGCAAGCGGGTGTTGTGTGGATGTCGGGAAGCGTGGCGCTGCTGGCAGATACGATTCATAATATTGGCGATGCGGCGACGGCTATTCCGCTGGGTGTGGCGTTTTTGATGGCTCGTCGTCAGCCAAGTCCGCGATTTTCCTATGGCTATGGACGGGTCGAAGATTTAGCGGGGCTGGTCATCGTCGGCATCATCGTCTTAAGCGCATTGATCACCGGATATGAATCAATTGAGCGCATCCTGCATCCTCGCGGGGTAGAACATCTCACGACCGTGGCGATCGCAGCTCTGATTGGGTGTATTGGCAATGAAGCGGTGGCCCTGTTTCGTCTTCGGGTGGGTCGTGAGATTGGCAGCGCTGCGCTGGTAGCAGATGGCTATCACGCTCGCATCGACGGGCTTACCAGCCTTGCGGTTTTAGTGAGTACAGTTGGCGTTGGTTTGGGGTATGCGTGGGCAGACCCGGTCATCGGCATCGGGATTACAGCCGCCATTGTTCGGATTGTTTGGGATTCTGCTAAAACAGTGCTGACTCGCATCTTGGACGGCGTTGAACCCGAGGAGCTCAATACCATTCGTCACGCCATTGATCACGTTGGCGGAATTATAGACGTAGCTCACATTCGGGCGCGATGGCTTGGACACGGCCTCCATGCTGATATTGTCGTGACGGTTGATGCATCACTGTCTGTTGTCGAGGCGAATGCGATCGCTACTCACCTCCAGTCTGAGCTTCAACAGCACATCCCCTATTTAACAGACGCGATTGTGCAAACGGTGGCTCACCGTCAGTGCTAAGCCCAAGTAGAGTCTGCGAGCATCGTTAATCTATGTCTTGCAATCCAGGCTGAATCGAGAGAATCGGGTAAGAATAGGGAAAAGCAGGTCACATGAGCCGCACGCCGAATGGCAGCCGCAGAACACGCATTCATTCTTGATTTAACGATTGTTTTAGGGGCCTCAGCAGTTGGGGGTTACCTTTCCAATCGGCTGCGCCAGCCCGTTCTTCTGGGCTACATTCTGAGCGGATTATTGGTCGGACCCCATGGGTTTAAGCTGCTCAGCGATGTGGCCCAAGTGCAAGCCCTCGCAGAAATCGGCATTGCCTTTTTGCTGTTTGCATTAGGCGTCGAGTTTTCGATTACCGAACTGAAGCGAGTCAAAGATATCGCCCTGCAAGGAAGTTTGCTGCAAATCGGATTAACTACGACGTTAGTTGCTGTCATATCGCTGGCATTCGGGTGGGCAACGGATGTCACTCAAGGCATTTTTCTGGGCGCAGTCCTTTCCTTATCATCCACTGCTGTCGTTCTCAAGACCCTGACCGAACGAGGTGAAACCAACACGCTTCACGGTCAAATCATGTTGGCAATCTTGATTGCTCAAGATTTGGCGTTGGGGGTCATGCTGGCGATTTTGCCTGCATTGAATCAGCCTGAAAACCTCGGTTGGGCATTGGCGAATGCATTGCTCAAGGTGCTGCTGTTTTTGGGGGGGGCGATCGCCTTTGGCAAATGGGTCTTGCCGAGGCTCATTCGTGCAGTTGCAGCGACTGAAAACAGCGAACTCTTTTTGCTGACCACGATTGCGTTGTGCTTGGGCGTGGCTCTGATCACCGCTGGGCTTGGGCTGTCGATCGAAATGGGCGCATTCGTGGCAGGGCTGATGCTCTCTGAGGTTGACTATTCCGATCATGCTCTAGCGAAGGTCTTGCCGCTGCGAGACACCTTTGCCAGTCTGTTTTTTGCCTCGATTGGCATGCTCATCGACCCCACTATTTTGGCGCAAAATATCGTAGTTATTTTGGAATTAGTGGCGGTGGTGATGATTGGCAAATCCGCTATTATTTTGCCGATCATCGTCCGGTTTGGCTATTCGTTTAAGACGGCTGTGATTACTAGCCTTGGGCTAAACCAGATTGGGGAGTTTTCGTTTGTTTTAGCGGTGGTCGGAGAGGAATTGGGGCTTATTAGTGAAAACAAGTATCTGTTGCTGGTAGGCACAACCGCGATCACGCTGCTGCTCACACCAGTCTGGGTAAAATTGTCATTCCCACTTGGAGAAAAGCTCTTAGAAGTTCCGATTCTTAGCACCTATCTCAAACGACTTGAGGAACCCAAACTATTGACCGTTCCAGCAAGTATTCACGATCATGTCGTCGTTGCAGGATTTGGTCGGGTTGGGCAGGTCATCGTCAAGATTTTGCAGAGTCAAGGATATTCGCTACTTGTGATCGAGAATAGCGAGGCAGCGATTCAGAAACTGCGGCTGCAACGGATTCCGTTTATCTTTGGCGATGCGGATGCTGAGTTGGTGCTTGAAAAGGCGCATTTAGAAACCGCAAAAGCGCTGGCGATCGCCCTACCCGACCCAGCTAGTACTCGAATTCTGCTGCAACGAGCCGTGGCGATCGCCCCAGATCTCGACATCATCGCGCGATCGCACACCGACCGAGAAATCGACCTGTTGACCCAACTGGGCGCTAGAGAAGTCGTACAACCTGAATTTGAAGCGGCTCTCGAATTAGGCTCTCATGTGCTGATGACGATGGGAGTACCGGATCAGCAAGTATATCAAGTGCTAGAAGAAATTCGCGTCAATCGGTATCGGAGTATTCGACCCGATCGAGAAGGCTAAAAGACCTTAGATTACGCCTCGATCAATAGAGAAGGCTGAATCGACGGGGAGACTACAGATTCGAGTAGATTTAGTTCTGGACTGCCCTGGCTTTGGGGAACGCTGATGCCAGAATCATAGATGCTAAACTCACTCACATCGGTGAACGTTATATTTGAGCCAGCATTTGCACCACGATTGGAACCTGTCTTCGAACCAGAGGTTTGTAAGCGAGAGTTCGTTGACGCCAAAGGTGAGGAATAGTTGTTTAAGCCATCGCCACGTGCTCCGCCGACCAGCGGACTATTTCGTGAACTTCCTAAAAGGCGATCGCCTGCTGTTCCGTATAGGTTAAGCTGCCACGAATCCCATGTGCCGATTTCGCCCGCAAATCCATCGGCGACCGTTAACGTCCAGTTGCCAGCGGATGATTCTCCCCAGTGGCGGGCTGAGGTGAGTGTCCAACTCTCAAAGTCGTCATTCGAATCGCTATGAATATCGGCCAAAATTGACTCGGTGCCGTCAGGAGAGGTCAACGTGACTTTTAAGTCTCCTCGAATCGGATGAGTTGCATCGAAAACGACTTCTGCCCATTCAACCGTGATATCCTTGGCGATCGCCACCGTTGAACGAATCCCCGTCAACCTGTTGTCTGGAATCGTTGCGCCGATGGGCAACCGTCCAGTGGTGGTCATCATTTCCGGTTCGACGGGTATCCAGCTAATCGCGGCATCAACCGCAGCAGCGGCATCAACCGCACCAAACCCATACTGATGATTAATCTCGTGCCCAGCGCCATTGGTAGTCCAATCTAAGTCAAGGGGATCGGTTAGTTTGGCCGTTTCAACCAAAATGTGCTGGACATCGCGCCAGGTCAGCGTGGGATTGACCTCAAGCATCAGAGCGACGACCCCAGATACCAACGGCGCTGAGGATGACGTTCCGCCAAACTCGTTGGTGTAGTCTCCGTCAAAATCTCTGCCCTCGCTGCCCACTAAATCGGTCGTCGTGATGCCCACGTCATCCCCATCTGAGTAGGCGGCTACTAAGATTGGAGCCCCTGGTTCGCTGTAGTATGCTTGCTTTCCATTGTGGTCTATGGCAGATACTGCAATGGTGTAGCGTGAATTGGCGTATCCGTCGTAGTTGACATTATCTCCGTTTTGCAACCCGTTTCCCGCTGCCCACACATAGATGGAGCCAAGCCCTCCTCGTCCAGTAGCAATGCCGTGTCTCAATGCAGCAAGCGTAAGGGGACCTGGACCTTCAAGTCGCCTAGCATCATCCGAGGGGCCCCAACTGTTGTTGTAGATATCAATGTCTTGGTTGCGAAACGATAATGCCTGGGCTTCAGTGGTGTCAGTCGTTGGGGCAGCCGTCAGCCGAATGCCTGCCAATGAAGCGCCCGGTGCCGATCCGCTGACGCCGACGCCGTTTTGTCCGCTTGCTGCTGCAATGCCTGCGACTGAGGTGCCGTGAAAATCAAATGAGTTCTCTGGACTTGGATCGGCATCGTCGTCGTTAAAGTCAAAGCTTAAATCGGGTCGATACTGACCGACTAGATCGGGATGAGTATACTGAAACCCGTCATCGACAATGCCGATGACCACGCCTGTCCCTAGCGCAATATCCCAAGCAGCTTCCAGATTGGCATCGGCTCCGGGTGTCCCCCCCGTTTGGCCGCGATTGAGCAAATGCCACTGGTTGTCAAAGAGCGGATCATTGGGCAGAAGGCGATCGCCCCGAACTAACGCTGCTTGAGGCTGAGTTACGATACGTTGCTTCAAAAGCGAAACGTTTACTCCAGCGCGACCCGCGCGTGACTGAGTGACGAAGTCAGGCATAGGAAGTGTTCTTAAATAATGCCTTTTAACTGATGCGTCCCGTCTTAGCATAGAGGCGCCTGATGATTAAAGAATCTAGCCGGGGTTGACTTCGGTGCGTCCCGCGGAGCGATGGCGCACCCTTACGATAATTAAGGCTAGCTATTGATCTTAGAATGCATATTCGAGGTGTCAGTTCCTTAACTTGAGAATGTCTTCTGAGTTCTATAGCCCTGCGGGCTCAGGTTTGTGTGGTGAACCCGCGCGGCGCGCGGGTTCACCACACGTTTGGCGTCCTAACGCGAGAGCGTAAGGCTATAAAAACGATGGCTCTGTCACAAATGTTTTAGATGCCTGACATATCATTCCCACTCAGTTGATCAGACAGAACGTTACTCTCGAGTCAAGATATATATAGCGATCCTAAATCGCTTGTAAATGGTGTGTGACTGGGTGCCCATTCAAACCTAAAGGGTTTTGTGTCGTGCAACAAACCGATATATTCATTGGGCTACGCTTGTTATTAGAAGGTTTATTATTCTGAGCAATACTGACTTGCCGCTAACGAATTTTGATCAAGATTCTAATTGCCATCCCGACCTTATGCCGTCAAGTGTTCTATCTCCGCAGCGGTGGCCATTTGGTTTAGAGTGGCTGCCCGTGGCGACATATCTCGTCGGCGGAAATGTGCGGGATGCCTTACTTGGTCGCTATGCTGATTATCTAGACCTAGATTTTGTGATGCCCTTGGGGGCGGTAGAGACAGCTCAGGCGATTGCCCGACATTATCGCGCTGGGTTTGTCTTGCTGGATGCCGATCGCAGCATCGCCCGGGTGGTGTTTGATCAGGCAACGGCAGACTTTGCCCAACAGGTGGGTCCTACGTTAGAATCCGATCTCTATCGGCGAGATTTCACCGTCAATGCGATCGCCTATCATCCCCATACAGAAGCCCTCCTCGACCCGCTCCAGGGACACCGTGATATCGATCAAGGGCTGATCCGGATGGTGTCTCGTGAAAATTTGGAAGAAGACCCCCTGCGCTTGTTACGAGCCTATCGTCAGGCTGCTCAGCTTGGGTTTCGAGTCGAGTCTCAAACCCGCGCTGCTATTCAAAATCTTGCTGGCTTACTACAGAATGTCGCACCTGAACGGGTTCAATCTGAGGTGAGTTATCTGCTCAGCACCCCCGATGGCACTGGCATGCTAATGCTCGCATGGCAAGACGGCTTGCTCAAATACTGGTTGCCTCATATCACGCAAGAACGGCTTCAGCACATTGCTCAGATTGATCGCGCTGCCGCATCACTGAGCGCATCACTACCTGAGTTTGAGGAGGTACTGAAACGCTGGATTCGAGATCAGCAGAAAGCCTCGGCGAGTCGGCGCAACTGGCTCAAAATTGCAAAGCTGACCCAACTCGTCTCGGATGACATCAACGAAGCTGAGCGCGAACTTTGGCGACTCAAGCATAGCCGTGCCGAGGTTCACGCTGTTCTGACCTTGTTGCGAGTGATGCCTCAGTGCTCGACAGATACGCTTCCTTCCCTGTCGCGGCGCGATTTATATTTCTTCTTTCAAACTGTGGGGGCAACGCTTCCGGCTGCTGCCGTCTTGGCCGTTGCGTTTGGCAGCTCAACCGAGGCGATCGCCCCCCTAGTGTCTCGATTTCTCGATGCTGATGACCCGATTGCCCATCCTCATCCGCTGCTGAGCGGTCGAGACTTGATGACTAAACTGGGCATTCCGCCAGGTCCCCAAGTTGGGCATTTACTAGAAGCGATTCAACGTGCGCGCGCAGAAGGGGCGATCGCCAGTGCAGATGACGCGCTCTCGTTCGCTAAAACTCAACTCGAACACAGCCCATTAGAATAATCGATCTAGGGCGTCGGTGACGGGTTGGGCGAATCAGACGGCATGACGTCGATGGCAGCAGAATTAATCCATGTGCCATCCTCAAGCAGCGCCCATATTGCTCCGTCTGCAAGCTTTCTCTGGTCGGTCACAGAAACCGTATCAGATGCGGCAATTTCTCCAACCGATTCACCATCCGGATCAGCGCGCCGCTCGGTTCCACGGTTAACCGAAAACGTTCCTTGGGGGCCTTTAAACTGTCGAGGGTCAACCGATGTTGTAAAGCTCTCTAGCTCAGGTGCCGCTGTATTCTCAGACGGTATGGTTGCAGATTCAGGTTCATCAGACGGTTGAACCGCTGCTGACTCGTCTGGAGTTTCGCTATTGGATGCTTCTGAATCGGATGCGTCTGAATCGGGCTGTTGATCGGATGAGTCTGCTGACACAGAAGATGGATCGACATTGGACTCATCAGACGGGGGCTTAGCGGATTCAGATGTAGGAGACTGAATCGCGTTAGAGGTGATTGATGGTGAGGGAGTAACAGACTGCTCCGACGTATCGGCCCCATTCGGGGTGGATTGATTGGCGGGTGTGGATTGGCTGGCGATCGCCGTTGTTGAAGTTGAATTGGATGGACTTTCTGTATTTGCGTCTGGCCTTGCATTGGCATCTGCATTGGCATCTGCATTGGCATTAGCGTCAGAGGCTGACTCCGAACGTGCCTCTGACTGTGTCGCAGTAGATTCTTCGGACGATTGATTGGATGTGGCGATCGCATTTCCGCCAGTGCTTCCCCTGAATTGCAGAAACTCTTTGGCAATCCATCCCCGATTGGTTCTCACCCACGTATATCTTTCGGACGGTTCCTCTGTTTCGGTCGCTGAAACGGTTGCTCCATCGGGTAAACCGCCAATGATCGTGCCATTGGGAGTATTACGAACATTGACACCCACACCGCTACGCGTAGTGACCACGGCAAGGCGATCGCCGTCTGTCGAGGTCTGAGCTGCAGTCGCCGAAGCAGGCTCAGGATAGGTCAAAAATTCTTTCGCAACCCATCGTCCATCCGTTGTTTCTGCCCACATATATTTGCCTGCGGGCTGTTCGTCTCCGGTTAGAGAGAGCGGTGTGCCAGTGGGCACACTTCCCATGATTTGCCCACTGGGAGTATTTCGTAAATTTAAGCCGATGCCAGTATTGGTGCGAACGACTGCGCGTCTGGGTGATTGCGAATTAGAAGACGGCGACGTTGCCGCCTGGGCATTAAACGATACCGCCATCGCTGATGGCGTATTCGAAAACCTGAGGTAGTCTTTCGCAACCCACCGTCCGCCAATGAGTTCAGCCCAGATATATCGACCGGCGGCCTGTTCGCGCCCGGTCAGCAAAACGGGAGCACCGTCAGGTAAGCCATTCACAATATCGCCATTTGGAGTAAGCCGGACGTTAATGCCCACGCCCGTTGGCGTACTGACATTAGCTTGGCGGGGTTCGGTAGGTGCCTGAAGTTCTGAGGCTTGATTGCTGGGATCAAGCCACCCCAGAGATGCTAAGGTTTCAGGCCCTGCCTTGCCGTCGATACTATTTAGGTTTTCCTGACGCTGATAGTCGCGAACAGAGGCTTCTGTCACCGGCCCGTAGATGCCATCCGCAGGAATTTCAAGCGCCTTCTGAATCTCTGTGACAGCAGATCCCCGGTTGCCGCGCTGGTATATGGCTTGGGCAGATGCGCGATCCGATAGGCTGAGAACGGCTAAAAATGCCAGAATGCTAACCAGCGGAGTCCAAGCAGAACTGGGAATATGCCAATCAATATGCTTTGATAGCGTGAGTTGAGCGGGCTCTGGATCGTCGTAAACTACGGCGTAGTGAACAAAAGCGAGTGATTCCATAACATTCCTGTCAAAAAGTTGAAATGCGTTCAGGAAGTTGAGATACCATTAATAGTCTTCTTCTAATAATAGTCTTCCACTCAAAAGGGGAATTTACATACCAACGATAATCAAATAATCGAAAATAAGCATTAAATTTTGCATCATTATTACGTCACTTAAGTTTAGATTCCGGGGTATCCAGGAATACTGTAAAGTATGAACCGACATCAGCAGTTTTCTTTGGCGATCGCAAGCCTCACAGTGGGGCTTTGGCTGTCAGGCTGTCAATCTGCTTGGCAAGGAATCCGGTCAGACTGGCATCAGAGAGTGTTAAGGAGCCAATTTGACGACCGCTTTACTGAGATCAGCTGCACCACCTTTGAGGTGCCAGCACGTATTTCCAAGGCGATCTGTGGCTATGTCACCGTGCCAGAACTCCATGCCCAACCCAATGGAGACACTCTCGCATTGGCGACAGTGCTGCTGCCAAGTATTGGCGCATCGCCTGCTGCCGACCCCCTCGTTTTGGCTGGCGATCTAGGGCAATCCACCATCAGCACGATGGTGCCGTGGTTCATTGAGGAGAATCCGGCGGCGCAGCTTCGCAATCAGCATGACATTCTGCTGATCGAACAGCGAGGGACGCAATACTCCAAACCATATCTCGATTGCCCTGAGTTAGTGCCTGTGAAAACTGAGTTGCTGAAAACAGGTCAACTCGCGGATCCGCAGAGTCGTCAGCAGTTGGAAGCACCTGCTTATCAGGCGTGTAAAGACAGGCTAGAAACCAATGGCGTTAATTTTGACGCATACAACACGCTTGAGAGTGCAACCGATGTGGTGAGTGTGCTAAATTCATTGGGGTTTCAGCGGGTCAATTTTTATGGATCATCCTACGGGTCGCTACTAGCCCAAGTGCTGATGCGGCAGTCTCCTAATCGGCTGCGGTCAGTCATTTTAGATGGCACAGAGCCTGCGAGTCTCAATAGTCGCCAATATGCGACCCAGGCAAGTAGCTATTCTCTGCGTCAGATCTTTACCAATTGCCTTGCCAATCCTCAGTGCAATCAGTCCTATCCAAATCTTGAGTCTGTATTTTTGCAACTCGTTGAGCGGCTCAATGAATCGCCTCAGACCATAACCGTCAATATGGGAAATACGCCTGGTGAGTTTCAGGTTCCTCTGGACGGCTCGATGTTCAGCATTTTGGTCCAGAATCAGTTAGAGGGTTCAAATTTTGCAGAAACGCTTCCCCAAAACCTGCATGGCTCCTTGAGAGAAAACAATTACGGTTGGCTGACGGATGCGATCGCCACAGAGGTGCGATCGCCCGAAGCTGAGGCAATGCAAGCCAGCGTCATTTGTGCTCAGCGCAACGCCCCGACAGAGCAGAATCCTATTGTTCAAAGTTTCTTTCAAGCGCCATTTTCTCAGCTTGAAGCTCCCACCCGAGCGAATAATTTAGCCTATTGCGATATCTACAGCGTTGCGACGCTGCCTGACAGTGCATATGCTCCTGTTGACAGCATGATTCCAACCCTGATTATGAATGGGCAATATGACAACGTCACGCCGCTTGCATTTGGAGTGTTAGTTGCCAACAATCTTCCGAACGCTTACATATACAACTATCCCAGGGTTGGTCATGGGGCGTTAACCGTGTCATTCTCATCAGGACAAACATGCCCTGGCTCCATGGTTACGGCGTTCTTAGAAAATCCCGATCAGCCTCCCAATGAAGCCTGTATTCAAGACATGATGACAACCGTTGAATCGCCCCCCCAGCGTGTCGAAATTGCTTCTCAGCCGACGAAATGATTTATAGCGCTACGAGCTTAGATTTGTGTGTAGACCCCTCGCGGTGCCGGATCCTACACACGCTCGATGCCCTAACGCGAGAACGTAAGGCGATAGGTCAAGATGATCTATTCAGCAGATTCTAATCGAATCTCATCTTGCCGGTCGGTACGATACATCCAAGTTTGTTCACCATCGGTCACTTCGACTTCCCATCCAGGAACAAGTGCTGCGGTACATACATCGTTCGGCCCCCCCAATCCTAAGCAGCCATCGGGCCAGGTTTCTTCAGCAGCATCTACAATACGGAGGGCACTATCCTGATTAGTGCGTCGTGCGGCATCTTGTAAGACAGCAGTCCGCACGCTAAGCGGCAGTTCAGATTCATCCACCGGAGCTGTACTCGGATTAGATGGTGCGGCAGTTGAAACAGCTTCGGGACACGGAAATCGCGGACTTAGATTACGTCCGTTACCAAATCGTCCTGTTTCAGCCACCCAACCCGTCGTGCTATCAACCGGAACTTGAACCCAAGTTCGTCCGGTTGCTCGTTCTAACTCATCGTCTAAGATGCGGACGACCTCGCCAGAGGATACAAGTTGCCCCGTCGGACGCGCCGTTTCAGCAGGATTTTCTCGCGCGGTTAGTGCCGCAACCGTAACGCGAGCACAGGTTTGAGACTGTGGGGGTGGAGTGGTTTCATCTCCACAGCCAGGAATACGGGTTAAATGACGAGCAATCACATAGCCGCGCAAGTTGCGACTAGCAATAAAACCCCGCACAAAGCCATTTTCTTCAAGAAAGCTACCGTCTGGATTGCGATCGAGACTCATTCGCGTGTTGGGCTGAAGGGTTGCCAAGCTTCTGCTGTCTGACGCGACAGACGGCAGTGAATAGACATCAAGCAGACGGTTGGGAACTCGGCAGTTTGATCCAGAGGCTTGGGCAACTCGCATCGAAGCAGACTGAGCGGACAGATGAGGTATCGGGGTATCGGCTGTTTGCTCTAGGCGTGTGGCGTGAGCGTAAGGAGCTTCTATTGTTGCCACGACAGCTATTAGCGCTGAAACCATCCCAAATATTCGGAGTATCATGTCGTTTGCCCTCTTCCCCTACCGATTAGTTAGTACCGTTTGGCAGAAATAAGCCAACCCTTAAGAGCATCTTGCCTGCGACGTGAGCGAGACGCTCACACTAGGGTTATGAAACTTCCGCCGTCTTGTACGTGCTTGTTCTAGTATTAATCCTTCATCGAAATGCGATCGCAATGCATAGTACGCCATTTTTCTTTACATCACGGGTTTATGATCGCTTGAGCGCCAGGGTCAGCCCATCTGCAATCGGAACCAGGCTGAGGGTAATTCGGTCATCGTGGTGGAGTTTGGTATTGAGGGCTCGAATTGCGTTAGTGCGGTTGTCCGTTTCATTCGGCTCGGCGACCCGCCCTGACCACAGCACATTATCAATCGCAATCAATCCGCCCGGACGCACCAGTTGGAGCGATCGCTCGTAGTATCCGTCATAGTTTGATTTATCTGCATCGATAAAAGCAAAGTCAAACGTACCTGCCTGCCCGTCTGCTAAGAGTTGGTCTAGAGTTTCGAGGGCAGGGGCGATGCGGAGATCAATCTTATGCGCCACTCCGGCCATCTCCCAATAACGACGGGCGATCGCGGTGTAGTCATCGCTGATGTCGCAGGCAATCACCCTGCCGTCGGGCGGCAGCGCCAATGCAACCACAAGGGAACTGTAGCCCGTGAAGACTCCAACTTCTAGCGTTTTCTTAGCGCCCAAAAGCTGAACGAGCAATGCCATAAACTGCCCCTGCTCAGGTGCAATCTGCATTTGGCTCATAGGATGGCGAGTGGTTTCATCTCGAAGCTGCTTGAGACTGTCAGGTTCTCGAAGAGAAACCGACAGGATATAGTCATAGAGGCGATCGCTCAGATCAAGAGTTTTATTAGACATGTAAAGATACCAGGCAAACACTGCACGCGTTATTAAGGGATAGGGAAGCTTGATCCATTTAACAAACCAAATCGCTTACCCAACGCCTATACTATCCTTCGGAGATGGCGCAGTATAGATTCTCATGAGACGAGTAAATAGAAATCAGCGATTGAGAGCAAGAGTTGTCGGGGTCATTCTATTGGTGATGCTGATAACGGCCTGTAGTCGAGGAGGCCCCGATTTATCGACCGTGAAAAAGGCGATCGCCCTGCAACTAGAGCAGGTGCAAGCTGAACTGACGCAACAGCTTTATCGAACCGCCACAAAACCGCCCCTCATCACCGTAGGCAACGTTCAAATCGATAGCCAACAATCTTTTACTATCGACGCTCAGCCTGCCGTTCACATTCGCGGCACCTACGACGTGACGCTTGACTTTACCGATCACACGTTAAGACAGAAGCTCAATACATTTGACGTCTATCTCCAGCCGACACCCGATGACGAAAAATCCTGGAAACTGGCACGTCCGATTCTTAACGCAGATGGCAAGGGCAATCAGTGGATGATGATTCCTCTTTAAAGTCGGACGCCAAATTGCTGGGAGATCTTTTTCTTGGAAGTAAAAGCATCAGAAATGCATCCGCATCGATTTATTGCTGACCTGCATCCAGTGCCTCTATCGGTCATGGTCTAGACAGGCAAACCCATTGTTCGTGCGGTTCGTAGCTGTCATGCGTCAGCGTTATCTACCTTTAATGCGCGCATTTGTCATGCAGAAACTGCATTTTGAATATGCATATCAGTCATGCATTGATTTGGTTTGTATCATTTCATACGAATTTAAGTTCTTTTTTTTTCATAATGAACAACAAGTCCAAGATATGTTCAAGTTCGTTCGAAGTGCCTATTTAAATTCAATGGTTCAGTCCGTTGTTCGGGTTCAACGATTTAATTAAGCTGACGCAACAGAGAGAGAATTCCCGTGACTGATGCAGCAACTCAATCCACAGCAAAGCTCAATAAGTTTGAAAAGTTTAAGGCTGAAAAGGATGGTCTAGCTGTCAAACAGGAGCTTGACCATTTTGCCCAGATTGGTTGGGAGGCCATTGATGAAACCGATCGCAACCAGCGTTTGAAATGGCTTGGTGTGTTCTTCCGTCCGGTCACTCCTGGCAAGTTTATGCTGCGAATGCGGATGCCCAATGGAGTGCTAACCAGTCATCAAATGCGAGTGTTAGCCGAAATCGTCCAGCGATATGGCGATGATGGCAATGCTGACATTACAACCCGGCAAAATCTACAGCTAAGAGGCATTCGGATTGAGGATATTCCTGATATCTTTCGGCGCTTGAGGGATGCAGATATGACCTCCGTGCAGTCTGGAATGGATAATGTTCGCAACATCACGGGGTCGCCGGTTTCAGGGCTAGACGCCAACGAGCTTGTCGATACACGTCAATTGGTGAAAGATGTACAAGACATGATCACCAATGCCGGTGAAGGCAATCCAGAATTTACCAATTTGCCGCGTAAGTTTAACATCGCGATTGAAGGTGGGCGTGATAACTCCATTCATGCTGAGATTAATGACATTGCGTTTGTTCCAGCTTATCGAGAGGGTGAACTGGGCTTTAATGTATTAGTTGGTGGTTTTTTCTCGGCAAAGCGATGTGCGGCGGCCATTCCGTTAAATGCGTGGGTGCCTCCGAATGAAGATGTTGTTGCGATTTGTCGAGCCATTTTGGAAGTATATCGAGATCAAGGCTTACGTTCCAATCGTCAGAAATCTCGGCTGATGTGGCTGATTGAGGAATGGGGCATCGACGTGTTTCGTGCGGAGGTCGAGAAGCAATTTGGCCGTGAGTTGTTGACAGCTTCTGATGAGGATGAAATTGACTGGGATAAGCGCGACCATATAGGAGTGTATCGTCAAAAGCAGGCTGGATTAAACTATGTGGGGCTGCTGATTCCCATTGGGCGCCTCTATGCTCCCGACATGTTTGAATTGGCTCGACTGGCAGATGTGTATGGGGATGGCGAGATTCGCCTAACGGTCGAACAAAATCTAATCATTCCAAATATTCCCGACTCCCGGTTGAGCGTATTTCTCGAAGAACCCCTAGTCAACGAGCGATTCTCAATTAATCCGACGCCGCTCGTGCGATCGCTCGTATCCTGCACGGGGTCGCAGTTCTGCAACTTTGCTTTGATTGAAACCAAAAATCGTGCTCTAGCGATGGTGAACGATCTAGAGGCAGAACTTACTATTCCAAAATCCGTGCGAATTCATTGGACGGGATGTCCTAATTCGTGCGGACAACCCCAGGTTGCCGAAATTGGGTTGCTGGGCACTAAAACTCGCAAAGATGGCAAAGCTGTTGAAGCGGTTGACATTTACATGGGTGGAAAGGTGGGAAAAGATGCCCAGTTGGGCAACCGTGTGATGAAGGGTATTCCCTGCGATGACTTGAAGCCGGTGTTGAGAGAGTTGCTCACTGAGCACTTTGGCGCACTGCCAAAGTAATGATGGTCTGGCGCAATGCGAAAGTACTGATCTTTTAGTGCAGTGCCGACGTGACTCTTAGTTCGCAAATTTCATCGAGGACAGATTGATATGAATCAACGAATTGTTTGGGCGTGGAGGACAGGGCCTCCGGATAACAGGTGACCTCGTGCTTATAGCAGTACGATGATGGGTTGCTTGCAAACCGCCTCTACTTCGAAGCCTGGATCTTTTCCAAGAAAGAACTAGGATTTCGGAGATAGACAGGGTTTAAGTCGTTCAATCGTTGGCAAAGGGGCTTGCTCTTTGAGTGTGCCACAGGGTTGTCAAGCGGTTTGGCGTGAAAATTTGTGTGTTGTTTTGACCTTACGTTATGGAAGGGAGGGTAGTTGAATGCTCAGAGAAATATGGTCGTTTCATGGTCGCTATAAGATCTTGCATATGACCTGGTTCGCTTTTTTCCTGTCGTTTGTGGTCTGGTTTAACCTGGCACCACTTGCGACGGCAGTGAAGGCAGAATTTGGGTTAGATGAAGCACAAATCCGGACGTTGGCGATTTGTAACGTTGCGCTGACCGTGCCTGCCCGAATCATTATCGGCATGTTGCTCGATCGCTTTGGTCCTCGGATTACCTATTCGTGCCTGCTGATCTATGCCGCGATTCCCTGTATTACGTTTAGTATGGCGCAAGACTTTAATCATCTGGTGATTAGCCGTTTGGCGCTCAGCATCGTCGGTGCAGGCTTTGTCATCGGAATTCGAATGGTGGCGGAGTGGTTTCCTCCGAAAGAGATTGGTTTGGCTGAAGGCATCTATGGGGGATGGGGCAACTTTGGCTCTGCTGCGGCTGCCTTTACGCTACCGACTATTGCAGCATTTCTGACATTTGGCGGCGGCGGCGATGTGCTGAACTGGCGAGTGGCGATCGCAGGAACTGGTGTCATTGCCGCTGTGTATGGTGTGCTGTATTTCTTTAGTGTAGAAGATACACCTGAAGGCCGCACCTATCAGCGTCCACATAGTTCTCGCGGTGTCGAAGTAACCACTGTCCGTGACTTTTGGTTCTTGATGCTCATGAATATTCCGTTGACTGGCGTTCTCATGGTGCTGGCATGGCGACTATCAAAGGTAGGATTCTTCACTCCGACTGCGTTCTATATCGCATTAGTTTGCTTAGCAGGTCTATATATCTTTCAGGCCTACAATTGCTGGACAGTCAACAAAGACCTACTGCTAGGTAAAAAGCGCTATCCCGCAGAAGACCGCTATCCCTTTTCTCAAGTTGCATTGCTCGAAATGACCTACATCGTTAATTTCGGGTCTGAATTAGCAGTCGTATCGATTTTGCCTGCCTTCTTTGAACTGACATTTGGATTGAGCAAACCAGCAGCGGGTATGATTGCGGCCAGCTATGCATTTATGAACTTGGCAGCTCGTCCTAGCGGGGGACTGATCTCCGATCGCCTTGGGAGTCGCAAGAAAACGATGGCGATTTTAACCCTTTTCATGGGGATTGGCTATTTGCTCATGAGCACCGTGGTGACGGGATGGTGGTTGCCTGCCGCCGTCATGTTAACGATGGCATGTTCGTTCTTTGTGCAAGCGGGTGAAGGCTCAACCTTTGCCATGGTTCCCCTAGTGAAGCGACGGATTACTGGACAGGTTGCCGGGAATGTCGGGGCGTATGGAAATGTGGGGGCGGTCGCCTATTTGACGCTCTATAGCCTGCTGCCTAGCGGTGATGCTGGTAATGCGATTTTCTTCCAGGTACTGGGAACGGGGGCGGTGATTGTATCGTTCCTATGTTTCTTCTTCCTCAGAGAACCCAAAGGCTCATTTGCTGAATTTCATGAAGGTGAGGAAGGCTACACAACTACGCCTATCGTCCCTGCCTTTGCCGAAGAATAGGGCGATCGCCCATTAGGGATTCGCTTGTAAATAGCCGACCAGTAGCAATGGCTCTGTACGGGCAAACGACCGTTTGCCCCTACCCAACTGCTGGGACATTATTTAAACGCTAATCCCTTAGCAAACGCGTAGACCGCTACGAATTCATCAACGGTCTGTGAATGGGCTGCCCTGTATTGCATTAGCAGGCAGGGCAGCTCTACCCAAAGAGACCCACTCAGTTTTCTAGACAACGCTGAACAGTAAACAAACACACAGCATGACCTATTAGAGTCTGACATTATGATCTCAAACGACACCACTCAATCCAGCAAACACTCGAATCATCAATCAGGTCAAACGCTGTGTTATTACTTCAATCCGAGTCGCTATTTGCAGATTATTCGAATGACGGATATCCCACACTTTCAGCGCGTGGTGTTTCCGCAAGAGCGGCTGTTGTTTGAGGCGTCCCCTCAGACTGAGATAGAAGTTCAAACATGCAGCATCGCTGGAATCTATAGTTCTCAACGGATCCCGTGCGATCGCTTGATGTGCAGTTAAGGAGTATCACCCATGACGGAACCTGCAAAGACTCTGTGTCCCTACTGTGGTGTGGGCTGTGGTCTCGATGTGTTTCCTCCGGCTCAAGCCGGTAAAGCGACCCATCGAGATAGTCAAGGAAACCCCATTTGGAAAGTACTGGGCGATCGCTCTCACCCATCTAGCAAGGGGCAGGTTTGCGTCAAGGGGGCGACAGTCAGTGAAGCCCTCGACAAAGATCGGCTCAAATATCCTATGCTGCGTGATTCATTGGATGAACCATTTCGACGCGTCAGTTGGGATGAGGCCTTTGAGCGTATCGTGAATCGTATTCAAACGGTGCGGTTGACTCAGGGCGCAGATGCGATTTGCATGTATGGATCGGGGCAGTTTCAAACTGAAGACTACTACATTGCCCAAAAGCTGATGAAAGGCTACTTGGGCACCAATAATTTTGATGCCAATTCTCGCTTGTGTATGTCATCTGCGGTTGCCGGATATATTCAAAGTTTTGGGGCAGACGGCCCTCCCTGCTGCTATGACGATCTCGATATCACAGACTGTGCATTTCTAATTGGTACCAATACTGCCGAATGCCATCCCATCATTTTCAACCGTCTGCGAAAGCATCATAAGAAGAATCGCCATGTCAAAATGATTGTGGTTGATCCGCGCCGCACTTCGACCGCAGATGCAGCCGATCTACATTTGGCGATTCGTCCAGGCACTGATCTTGATCTGTTGAATGGCATGGCGCACTTGCTCATGCGGTGGGGATATATCAACGCGCCGTTTATTGATGAATGTACTCAAGGATTTCCTGAATTCGCGGATGTGATTCGTCAATATCCGCCCGAGCTTGTGGCTCGTCGCTGTGGTATTCGCATTAACGAACTCGAATTAGCGGCTCGGTATTGGGGCAAATCTGAGCGCGTGCTGTCGCTCTGGTCAATGGGTATCAACCAATCGTCTGAAGGAACAGCGAAAGTCAGAACCCTAATCAACCTGCACCTGATGACAGGCAATATTGGCAAGCCAGGAGCTGGGCCGTTTTCCTTGACTGGGCAGCCCAATGCAATGGGGGGGCGCGAAGCCGGAGGACTGTCCCACATCCTGCCGGGATATCGCGTGGTCAAAAACCCAAATCATCGAGCTGAGCTAGAGCGACTTTGGGAGCTTTCGACAGGCAGCATTTCTCCTCACGCCGGACGTGATGCCTGGAGCATGATTACTGGACTTGAGCAAAGCGAGGTTGGTCTGCTTTGGATAGCTGCCACCAATCCAGCGGTGAGTATGCCCGATTTAGAACGGACGAAAGCGGCTCTGCTCAAATCTCCTTTTACGGTCTATCAAGACGCCTACTATCCAACTGAAACTGCCGACTACGCTCATGTGCTGCTACCTGCTGCCCAGTGGAGCGAAAAAACCGGAACGATGACTAATTCTGAACGGGTTGTAACCCTTTGTCCAGCATTTCGTACACCCCCAGGGCAAGCTAAGGCAGATTGGGAAATCTTCGCAGAAGTAGGACGACGACTCGGCTTTAAACACCCGTTTACTTTTAAGGATGCAGCTGCGGTTTATGCTGAGTTTGTCGAACTCACGCGCGATCGCCCCTGTGACATGACTGGCATCAGCCACGATCGCCTCCGTCAAGACGGCCCCATCCAGTGGCCCTGCCCCGATCAGGACAGTCAGACTTCGAGTGAACCCCTCAATCATGAGCTAGAGGATCGCAGAGATACCTCCCATTCCTCAGCCCCCAAACGCCTCTACACCAATCTTCGCTTTCATACGTCAGACGGGCGCGCTCGATTTTCGGCATACCATTCAAACGGATTAGCCGAACCGCCCAATCCTGACTATCCCTTGGTGCTCACAACGGGTAGACTCTATGGGCACTGGCATACCCAAACCCGCACAGGGCGCATCGAAAAAATTTGTAAGATGCATCCAACTCCTTTTTTGGAGGTTCATCCCAAAGATGCTAAGAAGCTCGATTTAGTGGATCAGCAACCAATTGAGGTGCGATCGCGCCGAGGATACGCGCATTTGCCAATCAAAATCACAACGGCGATCGCCCCTGGTACAGTCTTTATGCCGATGCACTGGGGAGCGTTGTGGGGCGATCAAACAGAAGTCAATGCGCTGACCCACCCAGAAGCCTGTCCCGACTCGATACAGCCCGAGTTGAAAGCCTGTGCCGTGAAGCTTTTACCCATTCCGCTGCCGACTGCTGCGATATCAGAGCATCAGTCTCAACCCATATCGACGGTGAGGACATAAGAGATAAAGCCTAACGCTCTCGCGTTAGGACATTGAGGCAATTAAGGTATAGCTGTAGTCAGCTCATTTAGGACACAGATATTAGGGATACCAAATTTCCTCGATTTTTTGGGTGATCTCAACTGCCTGCGATCGCTGTTGCTCTACAGCGGGTTCATCTAATAAAACGGTCACATGACCGAGCTTTCGTCCGGGGCGAGATTCGGTCTTTCCATACCAATGGACAAAGGTCTGATGCAACATTGCCAACTGTCGGCGTTGATGGGCGTAGTCCTGATTCGCGTATTCATATCCCAAGAGGTTGACCATCACGGCTGCCTGACATCGCAGATGAGGATTGCCTAGCGGTAGGTGACAAACCGCTCGAAGATGTTGCTCGAATTGAGAAGTCGCACAGGCATCGAGCGTATAGTGTCCTGAATTATGAGTACGCGGGGCAATCTCGTTTACCAATACATCCCCGCTTTGAGTTAAAAATAGCTCGATGCCAAAAATACCAATCACCTGTAAGCGATCCATCAGAGTTCGGGCGATCGCACCCACCTCAGCACTCACCGACAGATCGATATCATTCACCACCAACACCCGGCGACACACCTGATGTTCTTGCTGAGTCTCAACGACGGGGTAAACCAAGATTTCTCCCGTGCCTGAACGAGCCACCATCACTGCAAGCTCTCGCTCAAACGGGACAAATTCTTCAAGTAGCCACGAATCAACCTCAGATTGACGAATAACGGAGATCAAGTCATCCAAACTCTTCACAATAAAGGTGCCCTGCCCGTCATATCCGTGGCGACGTGCCTTCAGTACAACCGGAAACTTGAACGGAATAGCGGTTGCTAGGGTTTCTGGATCCTCTACATTGCGTTTATTGATGACGGTAAATTGAGGTGTTGGAAGTCCTAACTTCTTTAAGAAGGAGCGCTGATCGTATTTATCTAGCAGGGGAGCTAATGAATCGAGTCGTGGATGAAATCGCACGCCAGCGTTTTCAAGGGGACGGAGAGCGTCTACATTAATGAATTCATTTTCAAAGGTGATTAGATCGCATCGCTCTGCTAGTCGAGCGGTTGCATCCGCATCATCAACGGGGGCTAGGATAGTTTCAGTGGCGATCGCCACCGCCGGATCAAGAGCCTGGGGAGTTTGGATGATCAGATCAACGCCCAACCTTTGAGCCCCATCCCCCATCATCGCTGCAAGCTGTCCGCCTCCAATCACCCCGACTCGACGGAGCATCGTTATCACCCCACTACCGACATCCCAACGAATCACGGGTCAAAACGTCCGTTTTTGAATTAACTCCATCCGCGTATTGACATAATTCTCTAATTTGAATTCTGTCTAAAATCGCTCCCGAGAAATCAGCCCCAGTAATATCTGTCTCTTCAAAGGTTGAGCCTAGCAAAATCGTATCAACCAAAACGACATCCTTCAGATTGGCGTTCAAGAATTTAGATTGATCGACCATCGCATTAGTGAGATCAGCCCCCTCAAAGTCAGTCATGGTCATCACCGATGCGCTAAAAATTGCACCTTGAAGATTGGCATGGCTAAAATTGGCACGCTCTAAATTTGCATTCGAAAATTCTGACGCACGCAAATCCTCTCCTGAAAAGTCTTGCCCCTTCAGTTCTGCATTGCTAAACGACATCGGCATAATCACCTCAGCCTGCGCTGGAAGCGACCCGAACCAGGTAAGGCATAGTAGAAAGCCGACAATGAATAATCTCCAAGCCATACGTTTTTAACGATACATTCAACCATTCTATCTATTGTGACAGCTGATGAAGGACTTAACTGAATTTAGGAGTGGGGTGCCGTCTAAATAGTCAGGAATAGGAGCTCCCATGAGGTTGAGAATCGTAGGAGCTAGATCGATCACATGCCCGTGAGGGAGAGTGGAATGGGGTGCAATTCCAGGCCCCCGAGCCATGAGAAAGCCTCCGTTTTGGTGTCCACCGCTGCGTCGGTAGGGGACTGGACCGATGCGTCCAAATTCAGGGCTGTCGACTACATCCATTGGGCGATCGCTCCACAGCACAATTAAATCAGCATCAGGATACTTCGGGTTAGCATCCATCGGGGATGAACGAGTGCGGATGATGTCTCGAACAGCGGGCTCCTGAGTTCTGCTGTCTCGAAGATCGTAGAGATGGCGAATCAGCGTATCACACAATGCATCATAATTCTCAGGATCAACGATTCCTTGTGCCTCTCGCCCTTTGAGATTGATGCGAATCAAGCCATCTGAAAAACTCGGTAGTGCAAAAGCCTGCATGGTTGACCAGAGCGGTTGATACCAACTCGTCGGCTGCCAGGCAAGCCGGACACCGCGTTTGTAGAGCTGATTGACAGACGTTAAGCCAGGTTCGTTTGCATGAAACTGCATCTGCCAGCGATCATCCAGTTTTGAGAGGAGATGATACAGCGTATTGGGAACGTTGCGTCGCAGTACCCGCGTGATTGGGTTGGGGTCATGACGACGTTGCCACACTTCTTCAGACCATTTACGGCGGTTGGGATGAATCACCGGGGGAGGCGGTTCTGACGATGTATCTCCAGCGATCGCCACTCGCCCTGGAAAATTAAATCGATAAAGCAGTTCTGGCAAAAACACCATGCTAGGAACTTCATTGGCGTTGCTCTCCATCCCTAAGCAGCTAAACACCAACACATAGGCATGGTCTGAAACAACGCTTAAAATTTCTCCCAACGCTTGGTCGATCGCCTGGAACGTTGCAAGCAACGGATCGGGTGGGGCGTTCCCTCGATGGGCATGCATCGGGTGCTCAGATTGGCTGAGATGCCAAAAATTGTGCCCTGCTGAATGAGGTTCACTAAACACAGTCAAAAATAAATCCCACGGTTCGCGCCGGAGAAGGTCACGGCAAATGGCAGATCGTCTGGAGATTCCGACGTTAAGCGCATCCGCTAGAAACTCTAAATAGTCTTGATCCCACCAGTTGTCACCAAAGCACTTCATAAATGCTGGGTGCTCGCCATGGGTAGCGATGAGGGTATCGATTAGATGGGAAGGGCGAGATCCTCTAGAAACTTGCGGGTCTTGCGCTCCCCATGCCGAAACTTGAACTCCGTTCACCTCATTCGATAGCGGCACTTGAGGCATATCGAAAACTGAGACTCGATACTGATCTCCCAGGGCATAAAAGGGAGGATAGTCAGCAAAATCGTATGGGCGAACGGGCTCCCCAATATCATAGGTCGCTGGATTAAAGTCTAAGGGGCGCCAATATCCGGTTTCGGTGGGTAGGCAACCTGTCAAAAAAGTTGTCCATTCGGTTTCGGTCGCGTAATGGTCAATATGGTTTAAATATCCGTACGCGCCTTCCTGTTTTAGGCGACGTAGATTACTCAAGTGTCCTTGAGACATCCAGGCTTCAATACGAGACAAGCTTGCAGATTCTAAACCGATGGCAATGACTGGAATCTGTTGTGACGATGAATTAGAGTTCGAGTTCATGAGATTCGGTTAAGATTCAGCGTTTATTGAGCTTTGAATACGATTTCGAATCGTGCTTGAACGAACGCCATTTCCAAATGTGCTCTGGAGCTAAATACGCTCTAGAAATAGCTTCGACTAGTACCGTTTTGGCAGAATAAGTCAACTATTTGAGAGGGCGGGCAAGTTGCTCGCAAGGTGAGCGAGACGCTAGGGTTATGAAACTTCTGCCGTCTTGTACCAGTGATATCGACCGTGTTTCAGGATTCTCTAACCTAATCTCTTGCACAAAAAACTGACACGCCCAATCGTGCTGCATTTTGGGTGCAGATCTTACTGAGTGACGATTGGGGGCATTGCCCTCAACGACGAAGTACGGTCCTCGAAGTTCCTACTAAAGTCTCGATACACTTCCTCTGTTAGAAAGAGCGCTTATAATCCTGGTTGGTCACCCTTATCTAAGCGGCTCATGCTGATTGAATCTGAAGCTTCACTCGATTTGTTGCGCGATCGCAACGCCTTTATTTGCGATATGGATGGGGTTATTTACCACGGCAATCGACTATTGCCTGGTGTTTCAGAATTTTTGGATTGGCTCAAGGCAGAGCAGAAAAAATTTTTGTTTCTCACCAACAGCAGTGAGCGATCGCCCCGCGAGCTCAAAGAAAAACTGCATCGGTTGGGCGTTGAAGTCCCGGAAGAAAATTTTTACACCAGTGCATTAGCGACAGCAGCATTTTTAGCGCAGCAAGCCCCTGGTGGGAGTGCATTTGTCATCGGCGAAGCTGGCGTCATCAATGCGCTCTATGAGGCTGGATTCTCAATGAATGATACCTCTCCAGATTATGTAGTGGTCGGTGAAACCCGAGGCTATAGCTTCGAGAAATTAGAACATGCTTGTTATTTGATCCGCAGTGGAGCCAAGCTGGTTGGTACGAATCCAGACCTGACGGGGCCATCTGAAAAAGGCATTGTTCCAGCGACTGGGGCGCTGATTTCGCCCCTCGAACTCGCAACGGGTTCAAAAGCCTACTTCATTGGGAAACCCAATCCTCTGATGATGCGAAATGCTCTCAAAAAGCTGGGATGCACCCGTGAAGAAACTGCAATCATTGGCGATCGCATGGATACTGACATCATTGCAGGCATCGAATCAGAGATTGAAACGGTACTCGTTCTCAGCGGGGTCACAAGTCTCGACGATCTCAAAGAGTTTGCCTATCGCCCTCACTATGTCTTAAACGGTGTAGGGGACATGGTGCCATAAATCGGTTTGTTGTGATCGCCTAATTCTGAGTCACGTTTTTGATCTTTTTTAGGGACAGCTTAGATCGTGTCACGAACAACACTGGTCATTCGTAATTACAGAGCTAAGATAAAGTGGAACTTTTGATAGAGACGCAAAGACTGAGTTCCAAAGACTGAGTTCAATCGAGCATGTTATGACTAGTACGATAACCCAATCTCCTTACAGTCGTGAGCAGATATCAGTGTGGCTACGCGGATTATCAGCCGTTGCCTGGGCAGATGGGCATTTTGACCCAGATGAACAGAAGCTGATTGAAAGCCTCACCCAAGAACAAATCGCTCCAGATATCAACATTAATTCGCTAGAGGCAGTTGATCCCGGTGAATTAGCCGATGTCTTGGGGAACGATGCGAGCACGGCTGAAAATTTTCTACGAACGGCCGTCATGGTGGCGATCGCAGATGGTGTCTATTCTCCGTCTGAAGATCAACTGCTACAGAAATTCTGCAATGCGCTGGGTCAACAGCCTGCCGTATTAGAGTCGCTTCGCACGACAATTCAAGACTACGAAGACACTGACGCGTCATCTGCAACCGATTCGACCTATCCTCGGCAAACGCCGAGTCAGCCCAAGTCAGTCAAGCCATTGCGCCCCGTGAAAGAATGGCTAGATCAGCTTGAAATCCATGATCCCAGCGTGGCTCGATTTTTGTGTAAGATGATTCCGCCTCAATGCCCATTTGAACGAGATGTGACTTTATTTAGCAAGAAAGTCGTTCACATTCCGCCATTATGCAAGCTCAATCCCTTATATGAGCAACTGGTTGGCTTGCGATTCCGCGCTTTGTCTTATCTCGCAGATGATTGTGGTGAAGACGTTACGCCATATTGTTAAGACCGTCCGAGACTGTTGAATCAACACGGGCAGCATGGAGATTCTCACCACTGAGGTTCTAGTCGTCGGCGGCGGCACTGGTGGAACAGCGGCAGCGATTCAATCCGCGCGACGAGGCGTAAACACAATACTCGTTAGTGAGTTTTCTTGGCTGGGAGGGATGCTCACCTCCGCAGGAGTTAGCGCCCCTGATGGAAATGAGCTAGCAGCCTTCCAGACGGGGATTTGGGGAGCATTTCTCCGAGAACTACGGCATCGCCAACCCGGAGGACTCAATCACGCCTGGGTGAGCTTTTTTACGTATGATCCCCGTGTAGGTGCCCAGATTTTTGAAGACTGGGTTAAAGAATGTCCTACCCTCCATTGGATGCCGGGGTACAGTCCGGTGGAGGTCGAAAAACAGGGCGATCGCCTGACTGGAGTTCGCGTTTCCAATTCCTCATCTCAGATCACCATTCGGGCGCGGATCATTCTAGATGCCACCGAATTAGGAGATGTGTTGGCGTTGGCAGATGTGCCCCACCGCTGGGGGTGGGAATGGCAATCCGAATGGCATGAGCCGAGCGCTCCAATCGCAGCAAATGAATTAACTCAGCGATATCCGGTACAGGCTCCGACGTGGGTCGTGATTCTTCAAGATTTCGGAGCTAGCAACTCTGCACCTAACATTCCGGTTGCTCCTGGCAATGATTTGGATCAGTTTGTCGGAGCATGGGACTCCTATGGAGCTGAATCGTTTTTAAACTATGGGCGACTACCGGGCGATCGCTTCATGATTAACTGGCCCCAAAAGGGGAACGACTATGGAGAAACGTTAGAAAGGCTAGTTGCTTCCGATACCGCTCGTCACGAATTTTTGCGCGATGCCCGTTGGCACAGCCAAAATTTTGCCCGATACATTCAAATGCAGTTGGGCGACCGCTACGGCTTGGCCGACGATGTCTTTCCAGTGATGCTAAACGGATTGGGAGGCGGCGCATTTGCCCTGTATCCTTACTATCGAGAAAGTCGGCGGTTGTGTGGGCTAACCACCGTGACCGAGCGCGATATTCTGCCGATGCCGGATGGATGCGCCGCCGCCTTGCCTATTGATGAGCAGGGCAAGGTCGAGGCGATCGCCCTCGGCAATTATGCAAATGACCACCACTATCCGGAGCCACTCAGCGAATTATTAACGCTCAAGCCCAAATCGATGCGCTGGGGCGGACGCTGGACGGGCACTCCATTTGCGATTCCCTATCGCTGCCTGATTCCAACATCAATGGATGGGTTGCTCGTCTGCGAAAAAAATATCTCGGTGTCGCACATTGCCAACGGATCGACCCGACTACAGCCAATCGTGTTGGGGATTGGTCAGGCGGCGGGCATGGCGGCGGCGCTATGTATCGAGCAAACCTGCGAACCTCGACAGCTTCCCGTTCGGATTCTGCAAGAGGCATTACTCAATGACGCAACCGCTCCAGCAGCCGTGATGCCTCTACTCAATGGGCTACCTGATTCGTCTACCTGGTGCGATCGCCAGCGCTATTATCTAGACCATCCAGACCACTATCCAGTTAATGGCAATGATGATGGGGCAATCAAACCCGATGCGATTAAATCGAGATGCCCCAACATCAACCCTGACCGCCAATTTCTAGGGATCTTCAACCGCCACAATGATGAACATTACACGATTACGCTAACGAACTCAGAGGGGGCAGCCCTGACCCTCAATCTAGTAACGCTTAATTCGCGGGTTAATCAACAGCTTCAAACATTGCCCGATTTTCAACGTTTGAGGGTATGGGGCAGCCTCAACAAGGCTGGTGGCTGGCTATTGGCAGACATCATCAACGTTGATTAAATCGCGAGCTAGGCAATATAACGCTCAACTTCTTCTGTGCAGAATATCCTGATTTTTGTAAGCAGTGGCTGTATCTGGAAATGTGACCATTTGACACAGCCATTTCTATGTTGACTTTTGCTGCTTTCATTTGCACCGCGTTAGCGCTAAGCGTTACGCCTTTGGTTCATGTCCAGCTCAATACCGAATCGATCTATCAATTTTCATCGTTTAGCGATTTGCAACTTTGCGATCACCGGGGAAGTGGTCGGCGAGATGTAGGCGAGTGCAGTTAAGCGTCAATCTCTCAACGGTAGAATCTATAGCCTTACGCTCTCGGGTCGGGACGGCGAGTATGTGTAGAACCGCGCATGGGGATTCTACACGTAAATCTGAGCCTGTAGGACTATATGGGATTGACTCATGACTTAGAGTCTCTAGGGTCATAAGCAATAGCGAGTCAGCAAAATTTACCGACTCGCTATTGCTCATAGTTATTGCGAAATCTCTTCCTGCTCTAAGCTTGCTTATCCAAGAATCCTTGGATTTGCTTGATAGCAGCTTGACCGACGTTATAGACTGCCCAGCTTCCCGCTAGGATAATCGGCAGAAGAACAACGAGCAAACGAAGATCAAAGTCCATGCTAAGACCTCTCCTTAAAGATTTATAACTTGCTCTCATAATTACTCTTATTGTGCGATGAATTGGCGGAATTGGCTAGTCCGATTTCTGATCTTGTGGAAAATGACGGATCACTTCCGCAACTGTCCATGCTTGAGCGATCGCCCCTTGCGGCAGATGCGGCGGGTCCCCGTCAAAAATTTCTGATATTGATCCAAGCCCTGCCTGCTGGTCAAAGTGGCTCAGAATTGGCGCCCAATCGAACGGAACGGCTTCATGGGGACAGTATTGCTCCCACGCGCGCATAAAAGGGCCAATCAGCCACGTCCAGACGGTGCCTTGATGATAAGTGCGATCGCGCTGCCAGATATCGCCCGTATAACGCCCCTGATAGCGGGGATCTTGGGGATCTAACGACCGCAACCCATACGGAGTCAAGAGGCGATCGCGCGCAACACGCAACACGCTTTGAGCTTGAGGTTTTGGAAATCCACAGTGTTTGAGGGAGAGCGCCAGCACTGCGTTAGGACGAATGGTTGGATCGGGGCGATCGTCAGGCGCGATGACATCGTAAAAATACCCCCGCTCTGAATTCCAAAATTTTTGCAGCGACACTCTTACCTGTTGTGCCTGATAGGCATAGCGCTGAGCCTGTTTGCTTAATGAGGCGGCTTGGTCTGGCATATTGTGTTGCATCCACTCTGAGCTTGCCCATTGCTGTGCCCAGCACAGGGCGGAATACCACAGGGCGTTGATTTCAATTGCTTTGCCTTGTCGGGGCGTGACGGGTTGCCCTTCCACCACCGTGTCCATCCAGGTGAGTGCCATCCCAGGGGCTTCCCAGGTGATCAGCCCGTCGAAGGCATCAACCCGAATATTATGAATCGTTCCAGCTGTGAGAGCTTTGTAAATATTTTGCACCACGGGGTAGTGCGTTTGTAAAAATGACCAGTCTTGGGTTGCCTCCCAATATAGACCCAGGGTTTCAATCCACCAGAGGGCGACATCGATTCCGTTATAGAGCGGGTTTGCTCCATTGTCTGGAAATGCGTTTGGAATCAGACCCTCTTTATAAAAGTGGCATGTCGTTGTCAGAAGCCCTCGTGCGAGTTCAAATCGGTGAGTAGCGAGCGCTAATCCTGGCAGTGAAATTAATGTGTCCCGTCCCCAATCACTAAACCAGTGATATCCGGCGATCACGGTTGGGCTACGGGTGGATGCGCGATATGCAACAAATTGGTCACTGGCTTTAATCAGCAGGTGCCAGATTGGGCTGATTTTGCACTCGGAGGATGGAAGAACCCCACTCGGAAGTACCTGTGAAAACTGGTGGTCAAGTCGTTCTCGTTCGGCTTGAATGGCATCTGTAAACGTTTGGTTCTCTAAGGGGAGTTGAGCATTCGGAGAACATCCGACACAGGCTTCCAGCGTAATCGTGTCGCCGGGTTGCAGGCAGACTGTCAAATATCCCGGACTAAACAAATCTTCCTGGTCGCTCAATCCGCGTTCTGTCTCTTCGGGATATCGATACCCCCAATACCACATCTCTGCGGGCTGGTAGTCTCCTTGAGTCCACTGCAGATACCACGGGGTGCCGAGCCAGTCGTGGCGGTGAGCTTGCAGCAAAATGCACCGTTCGTCGACGATTTGAGAAAACTTCAAATCAGAGCCAGCCGTTTGCTGATGATGAAAATCGCGATCGCCAATCAAAAACCTTAGCGTTAAATTGGCTGGTGCATTCCCCTGATACTGGTATTGAATGAGCACTCGATTCACCCACGAGGGAGGCATCGCCGGATCATCTGCCATCAAACCGTGGGGCATGATCATCTGACGCGAAAATTCCCAGGCGTCATGTCCCCATACCCAAGTAGGCACAGGCTCGGTGCGAAACGATCTCAGCAGCTTATACCCTAGCGGACTGACCTTACCGCTTGTCCAAAGGTTGGTTCCTAGCTCATAGGTCTGGTCTTGGCACTCTAGCGTGGCATCCATCCGTGCTAGCAATAGCGTTCGCCGTCCTGGTGGATTTAATGCCGCAATCAGCCAACCATGATACGTTCGGGTATGGGCATCACAAATTGTCCCGCTTGCAAAGCCGCCAAGACCATTCGTCAGCAGCCATTCTCGTGTGTCTAGACTCATTCCACCCTGTTCAGCCGTTGGGGATTTAGTAATGATTTGGTGATGATTCGATGCTCATCAATCTAGTATCTCTGGCTAACGATAAATCCGCCATACATACCCCAACGTTTTGGCGTTTGCCTACAGAAACATCAAGATTATCATGCAAACGTTAGGATAGGAGGCAAGTTTTTGATACACTGCGCGTCACAGGTTTTTATTGCAACTGGCTTATGGCTGCGACACAGACTGCATCCGCATCCCTGGCAACCCTTGCTCAACATACGCGACACGCGGCTCGGCAACTGGCGGTGTTGCCCACTGATGCTAAAAATCAGGCAATTGAATCGATTGCTCAAGCGCTAGAGACGGCTGCGCCCGATATTCTGGCGGCCAATGAGGCAGATTGTGTGGCTGCGCGTCAAGAGAGCTTAGCAACGCCGCTCTATGGTCGATTAAAGCTCGATGCCAATAAGCTCCAAGGGGCGATCGCAGGCGTGCGTGATGTCGGCAAACTTGACGATCCAGTGGGGCAACTCCAAATCCATCGAGAGCTCGATACGGGGCTGGTAATGAAGCGGGTTAGCTGCCCTCTGGGAGTGTTGGGAGTCATTTTTGAGTCTCGCCCTGATGCCGTCGTACAGATTTCGTCGCTCGCTGTGAAGTCGGGCAACGGCGTGATTCTCAAAGGCGGCAGAGAGGCGATTCGCTCGTGTGAAGCCCTCGTTCGGGCGATCCACGCAGGTCTAGCAAACGCTGGCATCGATCCGGTTGTCGTGCGCTTGCTAACCACCCGTGAAGAGACGTTAGAGCTGCTCAAGCTTGATTCATTCGTGGATCTAATTATTCCACGGGGCTCCAATTCATTCGTGCGCTTTGTTCAGCAACATACGCGAATTCCGGTGCTCGGTCATGCCGATGGGCTGTGCCATCTTTACATTGACGCATCGGCAGATCCTGACAAAGCCGTGGCGATCGCCATCGATGCCAAAACGAGCTACCCGTCTGCCTGCAACGCAATTGAAACGCTGCTAGTACACCAAGACATTGCCGCAGATATCTTGCCTAAAGTTGCCTCCGCCCTTCACCGTCATGCGGTTGAGCTGAGAGGTGATGATCGCGCCTGTGAGGTATTGGAAATTGCTCCTGCCAGCGAGTCTGACTGGGCGACCGAATATACCGATCTAATTCTCTCGATCAAGGTTGTGGACTCACTGGATGAGGCGATCGCCCATATCAATACCTACGGATCACGCCATACGGAAGCCATCGTGACTGAACAGGCGGCAGCGGCTCAGACCTTCATGAATCAGGTGGATGCAGCAGGAGTGTTCCACAACTGCTCAACTCGGTTTGCGGATGGGTTTCGGTATGGGTTTGGGGCAGAAGTGGGGATCAGCACCCAAAAGATGCCACCGCGCGGTCCGGTGGGGTTAGAAGGCTTGGTGACGTATCAATATCAGGTGGTTGGCGAAGGGCACATTGCGTCTGACTATTCGGGCACATCCGCAAAATCATTTACCCATCGTGACCTTGCATAATTTTCTCAAAAACAGTAGTTTTGCGAATTTATAGGCAGGCTATTCCTCATTCATACTCAGGATTCTTTCAGCGCTACAGAGTAGCTCGATCACCTGATCGGCTCCAATCAGTCGTTTAAGGACAACTTGACCAATGGGGCTTTTACCCAGTTCTTGAGGAATGCCAGGACCTGCTTTAACCTCGACCATGAGAACAGCATCTTCGACTCGATAGAGCCACAGCTTCTCGTGATTTTCGAGCATATAAAGGCTGAGGCGCTGAATCTCAGGTTTACGTCGCCATGCGAGTTCATCCCAAATTCCTCCAAATTCCCAAATTCGCCCGATCATCCAACCATCGGATAAGAAAAAATATTTCACGCTTCTTTAGTTCTATACGGACTACATACCAACGGATATGGGATAGATCGGATAGGTTCTTAGCCGATCGACCTGTTTTTGGAACTCGTTTTAGGGTAACAGAGGTGCCCCCAGCGTTATCGGGTCACCGTTGCCAAATAACGCTAGCCATAGCGGAATGGTTAAAAGCAGCATTCCGGTTGTCAAGACGACGCTACTAGCAATGAGTTCTCGGTCTAGGTCGTATTCTTCTGCCAAAATCAATCCTGCAAAGGCGGTCGGCATTCCTGACATCAGCACAAGGGCAAGTCTTGGATAGGCTGGCAAGCCAATTAAAACCGCTATTAATCCTACCATTGCCGGAAGCACGAAAATCTTAAGCGTCATCGGAAGTAGGGCGAGTTTCAAGCTCTTCCAGCCGTTCAGCTGACTCAGCCGCATTCCCATGAGCAGTAGCGCCATGGGAATAACGACCCAGATTGAACGATGCAAGAGTGTTTCAATGACTGGATTGAGAGAGATGGGGCGAGACACATAGCCTACGATAAATGCCCAGAGCGACGGAACAGTTAAAACATCTCGAATCTGCGACCATCCTGTCTGGAGGTCAGTGCGTCCAAAATAGCTGGCGATATAGACTCCTAACCCATACGTGCCAACCACGTTGTGAATTACGCTGTATAGAATGACCCAGCTTAGGGCCTGCTCATCGACGAAGACAGGCGCGATCGCCAGCCCTACAAATCCTGTGTTGCCAATCATCGATGACACTATAAAACTGCCTCGACGCGATCGCATCGCCCACGCCGCCTGGTCATCCAGGGGTAGAGAATTGGGCTCAAGCGAAAGCTCGGAGGTTAGTTCAGGCTGAATGCCAGTCGACTGCCGCTGTGACAGCCAATAGCTCAATCCGTTAAGACTCAGCCAACTAAGCAATAAGCCTGCAATCAATGCGCCGATCGCAAAGACAGGCACCCACCCCACCTGTTGAGCAAACTCAGATTCTCTCGCTAACACTCCAATTTCAAGAGGAACCCCAACCCAATAGAGTGCGCGCCCTAGCATACGAGGAAACGCGTCGGGCAAAACGCGGAATATCAGCAGACCCAGTCCAGACCACAGCAGTAATGGCAGATATGCCCGGATCAATGTATCTGTCATGAAAAAATCACAACCCGATAGAGACAAAATTGAGGCATATCGGTGTAATCAGCAGAACTTAATCAGCAGAACTCAATCAGCAGAGCGCTATTCCCCTACAGAAAAGTCCTGTATTTTCCACTGTTCGTCATCGCGAACTAATCGATATTGAACAACAAGATTGCTGTCATAGGATTGGGTCAAATCGACTTGATCATCTCGATATAGCTCGCCCACCTCGGTCACTGACACCTCTACAATGGCTTGGTCAGGATCATCCTCAAATAGCTCTACTGATGTGACTTCAAGGGTGGGATGTTCATATTCCCAGTGCTCTCCATCTTGTTGAACCTCTTCGACTCGATTGATCTGTTGGGTTAGCGCCGGGTCAACTAAGATGTTGTCTAATGCTTCCACCTCATAATCTGAGCCTAGTGCGTCCGATTTTGCCTCAAACCAAGCCTGGATAACGTTTTCGGCTCGATCTAAAGTAAGTGGCCCTTCTAAAGCGTTGGCGGCTTGTTCGTCAGGCGCTGGCGGTTCTGGAATCGGTACTACCGGCTCGTTAAGGGTGATTTGGAGCTGCTCGCCTTCTAGGGGTGAGCCCGCGAAGCTCTGGCTCAGCCACCCATAGATTCGGCTAACCAGAAACCATAAAACAATAAGGCCGACAAACCCCATTGCCAGTAAAAAGACGAGGCGATCAAGCCGAGGCGCGCGACGAATGCTGCTTCCCCGACGGCGGGTCGTTGAGTCGGTGCCGCCTGGTAGCCGATTTGCCCGCCGAGCCTGCGGATCGGTATCACCGTGGGGCGATCGCCCTCGATCCGAACGAGCATATCGCGATTCGCTATCAGATCCATTCAGCCGACCTTCCGGGGAGAGCTGTGAAATTCGTTCAGCGGCAGGCATCGTTGAGACACCTCTATCCCCCAAGCCCTCTGATCCGTGATTGGGTTCAGCAGTTGCCGTGGCTCCTGCCGACTCATCTCCAAAGATCCCCCCCCGTCCTCGGCTGGCGGGCTTGCTACCATAGGCGCTTGCGTCATCGTAGGCAGACTGATATCGAGAGGCGCCCAAGCTTTGAGAAGCTCCATACGAAACCCGTGACGATGCTGCCATCGACCATTGATTCGTTGCCTCAGGTTCGTTGGGCAATTCTTCTAAATAGGCTTGAACATGCTCATCTGCAAAATAGTCTTTGAGAGACGCTTGCTGTTGCGCCAAATCTCGGAAATGAGGAAAGACTTCATTTTGGAGCCATCGTTCACTGTAAAGACAGAGCCCTGGCAGCAAATCAGGCGAATCTTTCGAATGTTCTCGAATAAACGCGAGTGACGGATATTCTTGGCTTCGCTCTAGCGCATGGCTGGCTTCTTCAGTCTGCCCTAGCAGAAGCGCGCAAATGGCTTGTTCTAAATAAACATCTTGTCGAGACACTAGACGAACTAGCATGAGCTTGGCTCGCCGAATTAGGGAGGGTTGCCGCTGGGCAAAGCCGCGAGCCAGCAACGAATACACTGCTAAATACGTTGCCACTGCTGACGGGCGACGGGCTTCACTCTCAAATAGCGTTTGCTGCTCGGCAGCGGTCAGATAGCCTCGAAGCTGTTGGATAAATCTTAAAAAGTCATCGGTATTTAAGCCCGATTGGTCGTCTCCAACCCCGTCAATTCCTCCTCGCTCTTGAAGCATGTCTTGCAGCAAACTCAACCCCTGCCGACGAGCTGCATGATGGTCTTCTGGCAGGGCGAGCAGTTCTAAGATGCGATAGGGTCGTAACTTGAATAAATCAGCCTGCATTTCACCTCGAACACTCGGAAACAATCCTTCGCGGAGTAAGAGCTCTTGCCCAGTTTCTAAAGACTCGGCAGCATTCTCGTATTGACCTTGCTGCCATTGCTCGCGCCCTAACTCTAAACAGGATAATGCAACCGTCAACACGATATCGGCAGCGACGATGTCGGGATCTCCAAAGCGGCCATTATCAAGCCCAACACTACCGCTGCTTAAGTAAGGGCGACCTAATTTTAAGACAAGCTCATATTCGCCAAGCTCTAACAAAATGAGCAAAGCACCGACAAGCTGATGGTCATCGATCTCGATGCTGGGGGTATAGGGATCGAGACTATCATCTGAGGTCAAAAGCTGGCCGTTTTGGGGCGTGCCAGCCGTGCGTGGGGTTTCAAATCTAGATGACTCTAAATCATAGGAACGAGCTAGAAACCGACTGTCATAGTCTTGACGCTGGTCAGGATTAGAAAGAACGTCATAGGCTTCGTCAATGAGCTGTCTGCGAGCGGCGATCGCAGCGTCTGAATATTCACGACGAGGTAGCTGCAGCGTGCGATCGCGATGGGCTTGCTGTAGCTGTTCAGGAGTTGCCTGAATTGGTAAGCCAAGAATTCTGTAATAATCAAGCGGAATTCGCACGGTCCACATCCCCAGCTATCGAGCCACGTCAAGAACAAACAACGTCAACCAGATTATTCCAACGATAATAGCGTATGCCATTTATGCATTCCACTATATATGGATCGTTAAATCAACCTTCAGACATTTACGGATAGATAGAATTGCATCCATAGTACAAATAGTTAGCGCTTCTGTGACTAATTCCTCTCGTTTTAGTGCCATTTTTTGTATTTGCCACCCAAATCAAGGCACGATAGTTACAAATAGACACGATTAGGTGCGGTTGCACGCCAGATAGCTTCCTCAAGCTTTGGATTTCATCAGGAGTCATGTCCTAAGCTATCTGGTTAACGCTATATATGCACTTGCTAGCTTGATATATGCACTTGCTAGCTTGGACACTCGCACCGTAATCCCACAAAACGTGTCAGGATTCCTAAAGACACAAGATCTGATTAAAAAATCTTAAAGGAACAGAATGAGAGTGACCGTTCACACTCGTGAGGTTGGATGATAGCCTTACGCTCTCACGTTAGGACTCTGAACGTGTGTAGACCCCGCGCGCCGCGCGAGGTCTACACACAAACCTAAGCCCCTAGGGCTATATCATTCATCATAAGGTAGAGGGATGTAGAGATTTGCGCTATACAAAATGCGGAATAATATAAGTTACGCAAAACTTTAAGCCTCAAACGTTGGGCCTCAGAGATCACGGGCTCACGTGATTGATTATGATTTACAAATTATGATTTACAAAATGGCATTGATGCCAAACGATATCGGCGGGTTAGCAGTTAAAGTTTTGGTGAAATCGCCTCAAAACTAACCCGTTTTCAAAAAAAGTGAGAAAATTTTATGAAATTGTTGTTTAGCCCCTGTCAACATCTAGAGTTGCAATCCATACTAATTTTTGTATTGAGATTTTGTGTTAAGACTGTTTTGCTATTGAGAGTGAGACTCCATAGCGCCATATCTTGATTAATCAGCGATATGAAGCTGTTTACGTCATCTCTTCGTCGTTGGTATTAACCTAGCTCACAGGGGTGAGTCATTCAGTTGATTGGTCTGAGCGAATTGCGTTTACTCAATTGATCCCGATTCATGGTCTAAGTGAGTTACGTTGGAAAGCCCACGTTATATATTGCGAGGATACTGCGAATTAATGGTTCACGAACGAGTACTGCCAACCTTCTCATCTCCTGCTCCGACCATCACTCGGGAGGAGGGATTGACGATATATGAAGATATGACATTGGGGCGCACCTTTGAAGACAAATGTGCCGAAATGTATTATCGCGGCAAAATGTTTGGCTTCGTGCATCTTTATAACGGGCAAGAAGCCGTTTCATCGGGTGTCATTAAATCCATGCGCTCAGATGATTTTGTGTGTAGCACGTACCGCGATCACGTCCATGCGCTGAGCGCAGGGGTGCCCGCCAAACAAGTCATGGCAGAACTGTTTGGCAAAGAAACCGGATGCAGCAAAGGGCGCGGCGGTTCCATGCACTTGTTTTCAGCAGAGCATAACCTGCTTGGCGGGTTTGCCTTTGTCGCAGAAGGTATTCCAGTGGGCACTGGGGCCGCGTTTCAGTCGAAATATCGGCGCGAAATGCTCGGAGATGAGAGCGCTGATCAAGTTACGGCATGCTTTTTTGGGGACGGGGCAACGAATAATGGGCAGTTTTTTGAATGCCTTAATATGGCAGCGTTGTGGAAACTCCCGATTATCTACGTCGTTGAAAACAACAAATGGGCGATCGGAATGGCGCACGAACGAGCCACATCCCAACCTGAAATCTACAAAAAAGCAGGTGTATTTGGGATGCATGGTGTTGAAGTAGACGGAATGGACGTGTTGGCAGTTCGAGCGGCTGCTCAAGAAGCCGTTGCCCGTGCTCGGGCGGGTGAAGGGCCGACACTCATCGAAGCGCTAACCTATCGGTTTCGGGGTCACTCACTGGCAGATCCTGATGAATTGCGGTCTAGGAGTGAAAAGGAAAAATGGTTTGCTCGGGATCCGATTAAGCGATTTGCGTCTTATCTGACCGAACAAAATTTGGCGAATCAGGATGAGCTTAAGGAAATCGAGCGTCGAATTCAGAAAGATATCGAAGAAGCGGTTGTCTTTGCCGAGCAAAGTCCAGAGCCTAGCGCAAAAGATCTATATCGCTATGTCTTTGCAGACGATGAGTGATAGGGAGACATTATAGGTAAGAAGCCAAATTAGGTAAGAAGCCAATAATGCTGCTTCAATAGAAGACGTTGCGTTGATCCAATTATTCATCATGTCTGATCCCCGAATGTATCAAGAAGATGCATTTGTTTTGCTAGAGTCTGGGCAAGACGAACAGTTTTTGACCCCAGACGAGATGTTAGCAAAGCTGAAAGCTGTCTTGGGGCAGCACCCAGGTAGTTTGCCGCGAGATGCTGCGAAATTTAGTGATTTGGAGGATCAGGCACGATGCGTTTTACATACGTCGTGTGAGCTACGTGTTGCTCCGGGGCAGTATCTCCAGTGGTATGCTGTGAGGCTGGAAAAATAGCTTGCATCAACCTTTTGACGGCGGTGCAGCTGAGATCAATGCCAGTTCAATGTCATCCTCTCCAGTCTGAGTCAGTCTTGCCCGAATTCCTGGACCGAAAAACGCTTCGATCTTTTCCTGTTTTTGTTGCCAGGTTTCAAAGCTGACTAATGGAGATTCAAAGTGCAACAGCAAGGCATAGGCGCCCTCAATTGATTCTTCTCGCAAAGATTGCAAGACTGGGCGTTCTTCATCAGTGGGGCTGAGCCCGATGCGTTCTAACGAAACGTCGAGATGTGCGTCCTGCCCATAGCGATAGCGAGTTACGTCTTTAAGAACCTGCTTTTGGGTGTCGGTTGCTTGCTGCTCTCGAAGTGTGATTATCTCAGGTGGCGTCGGCGGTGAAATGGGGGTGGGTTTGAGTTCAGATGCTTTGAGAGCAAACCCTCCCAACAACACCGGAACCCCGTAAAAGAATCCTGCGAGGTTGAGCGTGGCATTGTCGGTGAAATATGCAATGAAGCCCATGATGGTCAAGGCGCCGCCAACGATCAAGCCCACCGTTCCGAGAGAAGTTCGAGGAAGCATAACGTGATGTTTTCAATAGGTACTGGATAGATTATTCATCATAGCTCTGCTTAAGGACCGAGGGTTGCACGCCTTCTCCGATCGCCCAATGGATTGCCTGAATGTTTCGCTAATCTGATGCCTAATATAGCTACAGCCAGTAGCCTTTGAGTTAAAACATCAAACGTATGTAGACCCCGATGGCGCGAGGATTCTACATACAAATCTAAGCCCGTAGGACTATGGTTGAATCTGAGACGATCTGAGATGAGTAAACGGGGTGAGCTATTCTAAGACCAGAGCGTTCGTGATTCGAGGAGTTGAATAACGTGGAACCTAATGAAATTCGTGAGCGGATTGGCACCATTGAGAGCAAGCGGGAATCGCTGATGCAATTGCTAGAACAGCCTAATTTGGGGACGTTACGAATTGACGTCAATCAAGCCATTGAGGAAATTGACGATTTGCTCGAAGAATTTAAGCGGACATTTCCTGATTCTAATGATGGTGGTAACTAAGTGCGTCGATTTGTGAAAAGATAGTCAGGGCGATCGCCATTTTTGCGGCTTCTATGCTGTTGTTTGTCCGTTATTGAATGCTCGTTACGTTATGGCTGAAGCATATTCTGTTGAAATTCGTCATCAAGGCACTGTTCGTACCGTGACTGTGCCTGCCGATCAGACTATTCTTTCTATCGCGCTCGATCAGGGATTAGATCTTCCATATTCTTGTAGTGCAGGGGTTTGTACGACCTGTGCCGCCCAGGTGTTGGAAGGAGACGTTGATCAAAGCGACGCGATGGGGCTTAGTCCTGACTTGCAAGAACAAGGCTATGTCTTGCTATGTAGTGCATATCCCCGCTCTGACCTCACGATTGAAACCGAAAAAGAGGAGAAGGTTTACCAGCTACAGTTTGGTCAATTCCAGTCATAGATAAATTTAAAGTGGCTCGGTCAAGTAACTCGGTTTGGATAATGACGCTTGAGTTTATGACGATAGAAGTTGACATTCAAGAATCTGTAGGTCGGCTTCACCAAGCCATCGAAACCCGGCTTGCTGCTTACGGCGCTCCATTGCGATGGGCGATCACATCAATTGAGTCGGCTGATGAGTCGGCTGAACCGGTGAGGCAGAAAGCCTATGTTGAGGCTGTTGTTGTCGTTGATCGAGATGCATCAGTCGCTTGAAACATCGACCTTATACTGCAATATTGCTTGTCCCAACTGGAGTGGGGGCAGCGATTGGGGGCTATGCAGGAGATGCGTTGCCGGTAGCACGGGCGATCGCCCGTGTAGTCGATCGTTTGATTACCCACCCCAATGTGTTGAATGGCGCACAGCTGTATTGGGCCATCGATAATGCATTCTATGTCGAGGGCTATGGCTTAGATCAGCTTGCAGCCGGGAATTGGGGCATCCGACCGGTGCATCAAAATCGAATCGGGCTCGTCTTTGACCAGGCCATTGAGCCTGAGCTTAGGCTCCGTCATCTACAAGCAGCAGATGCAACGCGGGCAACACTAGGGCTTAATCTGACGGATTATGTGGTGACGGATGAGCCCCTCGGAGTCGAGCTGCGAACCGCCGCTTCGGGCGCAACGTGGGGTACGATTTGCCACCCAGATAGTTTGTTGCGAGCCGTCGACCGACTGATCACTCATACTCAGGCTGAGGCGATCGCCATTGTCGCTAGATTTCCAGATGATGACGGCAGCGAGGCTCTGCAAGACTATCGGCAGGGACGGGGGGTTGATCCGCTCGCAGGCGCAGAAGCCGTCATCAGCCACTTGGTTGTGAAAACCTTTCAAATTCCGTGTGCTCATGCTCCCGCATTGCTGCCGCTGCCCCTTGATCCCAATTTGTCGCCCCGTTCTGCCGCGGAGGAAATTGGATATACGTTTTTACCGTGCGTCTTGGTGGGGTTGAGTCGGGCTCCTCAGTTTGTCACCAATCGAGCGATCGCCTCTGATGGCACAATCTGGGCAGATGGTGTTGATGCGGTTATTGTGCCAGCGAGTGCCTGTGGCGGCAGTGCAGTGGTGAGTCTCGCTTCATCCACTCAGGTGATTGCTGTGGCTGAGAACACGACTCGCATGAATGTCACGCCCGATCAGGTGGGAATCGATGCGGTGTGGGTCGAGTCTTATCTAGAGGCGATCGGCGTCCTTGTCGCCCATCAAGCGGGGATCAGCGTTGCTGCCCTGCGCCCACATTTAGCATCACTTCAGCAATTAGCCGATTCAAATCATGGGAAACATCTGCAAGACATCGGCTGTAGATGTTAGGTTTTAGCTTAGTGCTTAGATGATTTTCAAGGTCTGCTAAATCTGCGGAGTGCGTTAATCCATATCGATGTCAACTTTCCCGTCCACCTGTTTCATCCCACGTTAGCCGTGACCAAGCCACTTTTGCCCGAACCCGACATAGAACCTCTCAGTCGCGAACAAATTTTAGTTGCGATGGGAATTACGGCCATCGTGCTACTCATCATTTCGCGATTGTGGTTGATGTTTACGCCGTACCGCCTGCTTCCGCTTAATTTCTCGGTGCAAACGGTTCTAATTGGCATTGGGCTGGGTCTTGGCATTACTGGCTTGAGCAGCATTGTTTATTCAATTTGGCCTGCCTATCGAAATAGCGCTGATTATTATCTCAAGCTGGTGCTTCAGCCCTTGCATTGGGCGGACTTAATCTGGCTCGGTTTGTTACCCGGTCTTAGCGAAGAGCTTTTGTTTCGGGGCGTGCTGCTACCGACTATTGGGCTGACCTTGTTTGGGGTTGTCATATCTGGCTTGTGCTTCGGCGTGCTTCACTTTAGCGGGTCTCAGCAATGGCCCTATGTTATATGGGCGACTGTAATTGGCATCGTCTTGGGGTATGGGGCGCTCAGCACTGGCAGTCTCATGGTTCCAATTCTGGCGCACGTTACGACCAATTTTGTCTCAAGCTGTATTTGGAAGGCGAGTAGTTAAGACATATTGGGCGATCCCAATTCTTGATAATGAGGTGCTAGCCGCTGGATGCAACCATCCTGAATAGCGTCTCGTAGGATGGATAGTAAGGCAAAGTCTCGACGTGACAGGTTGCCCATGTGGATCATCTGTTTGATTTGGGTTTCGACCGCCGGAGTCAATTCTCCAACGGTGAGGGCATCGCGGACGTAGGTTTCTAGATGGTCGGTCTTTGAACGGTGTAGGGTAGAGTCAGGCAGGGCGAAATTCCAATCGGTATGCTTCATCAATAAGGATAAAAATGCATCTGATGAAGATCTTCATGATTGTTCTCTCTCATTCCCGATAAACGCTATCAAATCCAGGCTCGGCCAATCATATTCTTAGGTCACTTTTAAAATCAGCGGAGTCCCATCTGAACGCGCCAGAGATTTGCATAGACGCCCTCTTGGTCTAGCAAATGTTCATGAGTGCCTTGCTCAATGAGTTTTCCGTGCTCCATCACGTAGATGCAGTCTGCATTGCGAATGGTTGAAAGGCGATGGGCGATCGCAATGGTGGTGCGATTTTGGGTGATTTTTTCTAACGATCGCTGAATGGCTGCTTCGGTCTCATTATCCACAGCGGACGTGGCCTCATCCAAGATCAAAATGGGCGGGTCTTTGAGAATGGCGCGGGCGATCGCCAGCCGTTGCCGCTGCCCGCCTGAGAGCTTTTGTCCCCGTTCGCCTACCACTGTGTCATAGGTATGGGGCAGTTGTTCAATAAATTCGTGCGCTTCTGCGATGTGAGCCGCATGTTGAATGTCCTCCGGCGTTGCGCCTGGGGTGCCATAGGCAATGTTTTCAGCGACCGTCCCGTGAAAAAGAAATACATCCTGACTGACAAGCCCAATTGCACGCCGCAAATCTCGAATATAAATATCGCTTAGATTGATGCCATCTAGGGTGATGGTTCCTGACTGGATGTCATAAAAGCGAAGCAGCAGTTTGACGAGGGTGCTTTTCCCAGACCCAGTAGACCCAACAATGGCAATGGTTTTACCCGCTGGAATGTGGAGCGATAAGTGTTCGATCACCGGGAGGCGATCGTCGTATGCGAAGGACATATCGTTGATAGCAATCTCCCCTTGCACCATTTCTTTCGGCAACTGGATATGACCGGGATGGGTGGTAATGGGCGTATCGAGTAAATTCATCACGCGGGTCGTCGATGCCATGGCTCGTTGATATTGGTCTAGAGTTTCGCCGAGCCGGGTCAGGGGCCACAGCAGCCGCTGAGTAATAAATACCAGCACGCTATAGGTGCCGACCGACAAACTGCCTTCTACCGCTTCCAGTCCACCGTAAAGCAGCGTGGCCGTAAAGCCGACTAGGATCACGATGCGGATTAGTGGGACGAATGCCGCACTCAGGGCGATCGCCCGTCGGTTGCTCTGCCGATAGGCTTCACTTTCAAGATCGACTCGCTCTAGCTCATAGTCTTCGGTAGTAAAGCTTTTAATCGTCGTGATGCCGCTGAGATTATTTGACAATCGGCTGTTTAGCAGGCTGACCTGATTGCGAACGTCGGCATATCGCGGAGCCAGTTTGCGCTGAAACGCAACCGATCCCCACAAAATAAACGGCATGGGTAGCATTGCCATCCAGGCCACGCTCGGAGCTAGCATAAAGAAAGCTCCACCCACAATCACAACCGTGGTCGTGACTTGCAAAATCTCATTAGCGCCAAAATCTAGAAATCGTTCGAGCTGGTTAATGTCGTCGTTGAGAATCGACATCAGCGCTCCGGTACTGCGAGACTCAAAAAAAGACAGTTCGAGGTCTTGCAAATGCCCATAGGCATCGAGCCGCAGATCATGCTGAATGGTTTGAGCCAAGTTGCGCCACAGCCGAGCGTAGGCATATTCAAAGGTCGATTCTAATCCCCAAATGATCAGACTCATCAACGAGAGCGCCAGCAGTTGACCAAACACGCTCTCCACACCCAGCACATCTGCAATCCAAGAGTCTTGCTGCTTAACGACAACATCAACCGCCATGCCAATCAAGACGGGCGGCGCGAGGTCAAAGACTTTATTGAGAATTGAGCAGCCGGACGCTAGCCAAATCTGCTGCCGATAGGCTCGCCCGTAGCGGATCAGCCGCTTGAGAGGATAATCGGGATGTGCCCCTGATGACGATGCCCCTGATGTGTGCTGCGTGCCGTGTTGATTGCCCATCTGCTCGTGTCAGTAAGTCTTAGTAAGTATGTGGACATAATAAATGGTGCTGTAGGGTGCTGTTAGGCGTAGCCGTAACGCACCACCTCGCAAGGCTTTGATACTATATAGCACCGTCGATGGGATAGAGCGGCAAAAAATTTTGAGGCGCTTCGCGCCAAGAGTAAAGAGCAAAGAAGAAAGAGCAGAGAGCTATAGTGCTATAGAGAAAAGGGCTACCGAAGAGTCCTCGCGGCACACCACACAACACGAAAACCGAAATTGTTGTCGCGCAAGTCCGGAAGAAGGCCGTTGTAGCGAACCGCAGAACGACAAGCCCACGGAAAGCTGCTCCAGGAGCCGCCACGCAACGACCGGTATGCTTCTTGATCGGTTGATAACCAGGGCGTATGACCATCCTGCTTCAGATCGTCTGGCTTATCGGCATAGCTCTCATGCCAGTGATCCGCACACCATTCCCACACATTGCCGTGCATGTCATACAATCCCCAGGCATTAGCCGAAAAACTGTCAACAGGGGTTGTTTCACCTCGTCTCACGCCTTTTGGGCCTCGACCGTAAGCACCGTAAGTTTCGCCGGTTCCGTCATAGTTTGCCAAGTCGGTCGTGATGGTTTCTCCAACATGAAATGGAGTCGTTGTCCCCGCACGGCAGGCATACTCCCATTCGGCTTCGGTTGGTAAGCGATATTCTCGCCCGGTCTTTGTAGACAATCGAGCGCAGAACTCCATCGCATCGTGCCACGATACCTGCTCTACCGGACGGTTTTCTCCTTTGAAGCGAGAGGGATCTGGCTCAAGTTCCCGATTCTCTTGGGGCAGGGCAGCCACGGCTTGCCACTGGGCCTGAGTCACCGGATACATTCCCATAAAGAAGCGGGTTAGGCTCACGTCATGCTGGGGGTCCTCGCTTTCCATACGCTCTTCTTCCTCCTCAGGCGACCCCATGACAAACGTGCCGCCAGGAATCTCAACCATTTTGAGTGAGATGTCATGTCCTAGAGCTTCAGCATAATAGCGGCTGCGTTGCTCTTGATAATGGAGATTAATCCGACATTTGACAGTGGGAGAAGTCACCATAGAAGCAATTTGTAGTGTTGTAACACGCCTAAAATAGTAGGTTGGGTTAGCGATAGCGTAACCCAACGAAAGGCTTCTGCTGTTGGGTTTTCTCCTTCGGAGACGCTACGCGAACGTACCTCAACCCAACCTACGAGGTTATCTGCTGAAACTCTTGAAACCGGTGCGTTAGCGCAGCTAACAGCACCCTACCTAATGCACTATTTTAGCTGTGTTGCACCAGTAAGTGCGTTGAATAATTGGCAGTTCGTTCATGAATGGTTGAGCAAAAATCGCAGGGTCTACGAGTATGTGGCAGAATCAAACGAATGTCTAGCTGTTTCACAAAAGTTTGCGATCGCCCCGATTGGCCTAAAAAATTTTGAGGCGCTTCGCGCCAAGAGTAAAGAGAAAAGAAGAAAGGGCAGAGGGCTATAGTGCAATAGGGAAAAGGGCTATCAAAGAGTCCTCGCGGCACACCACACAACACGAAAACCGATATTGACGTGGCGCACGTCCGGACGATCGTTGTAGCGAAACGCAGAACGACAATGCCCCGGAGCGCTGACCCAGGAGCCGCCACGCAACGACCGGGATGCCTCTTGATCGGTTGATAGCCAGGGTATATGACCATCCTGCTTCAGATCGTCTGGCTTATCGGCATAGCTGCCATGCCAGTGATCCGCACACCATTCCCACACATTGCCGTGCATGTCATACAATCCCCAGGTATTGGCAGGAAAACTGTCTACAGGGGTTGTCTCCCCTCGGTTTGCCCCCGTGGGGCCATTGTTATAAGACGAGCTTCCAACATAATTCGCCAACTCTGGCATGATCGTCTCGCCGAAATGAAATGGAGTCGTTGTCCCGGCGCGGCAGGCATATTCCCATTCGGCTTCGGTCGGTAAGCGATACTCCCACCCGGTCTTTATCGACAGTCGGGCACAAAACTCCATCGCGTCGTGCCACGACACCTGCTCTACCGGACGGTTCTCTCCTTTGAAGCTAGACGGGTCTGGCTCAAGTTCCCGATTCACCGGGGGCAGGGCTGCCACGGCTCGCCACTGAGCCTGAGTCACCGGATACTGACCCATGAAGAAATCATTCAGGCTGACCTCGTGCTGCGGGCCTTCATTACTGAACCGTTCTGGTTCATTCTCCGGCGATCCCATCTGGAACCGTCCCCCGATAATTTCTACGAGTTCCAGTTGTACGCCGTCGCCCAACTCCTCTACCCGTTGCCAGCCATACCCAGGCGATTTCTTGATGCTCCATTTGAGCTTCGGCTGGTCACGCTTACTCTGTCGGGTTTGACGGTTTTGGGATTGTGGCTCAATTGTTGCTGTCTCAAAATCAAACCGCTGCAAGGGTTCCACCTCTACCCGCGCCGTTTGATAGCAATGCTCCTGCAACGGCGGCACGGGTTGGGATGTATCGGTGAGTGGTGATGGGTTGACATATGGAGCCAACTGGTCGGCTTTGGCTCGATAGTCTCCTCCCAACCGCCGCAGGGTGCTGAGGGCAATTTCTGCAAAGGGCTGTATGGCTTGCTGCTGCTGGGGTGATAGCTGGTGGCATTCAACGAGCAGGGCGGTAAAGCTCTTGGTGCCTAATCCCAGTCGCTCAGAGATATAGGCAGAAACTGTATCGAGAACCTGCGTCGTTTTAGAAATTGGGACGGCATCAATCAGCATTTCGCGCACGGCTTCTGGAAAGCGATACTGAGTGGGCTGGGCTGGGGTATCGGCAGGTGCCGGAATGGCATCGAGCAAACCGCCCATGAAAACCTCAGCCAGATGAACCTGACGCGACTGGGGCAACAAGGTCTGCTGGATTAAATGCGCCACCGGCACACTAACCGGGACCGCGGCCATCAACCCTGCTAATTTTTGAGCTGTAATTGACGCAGCGGCACAAAACTGTTGCACCTGCTGTTCGGCAGATAGGGCGGTGGCAGGTGCCGCGGAGTGGGATTGGGGCGTGAGTTGACTGACGGAAATTTGGAGCCCAGCGACACTGGCATCTCCGACCCCTGTCGTGACCTGTGCCCACCGGTGTACGGGTTCTGGTTCCAGACTGATCACGGGCAAGGCAATGAGTTTCTGAGGTCTGACTTCTACCCTTTCGTGATCCGTCGTCGTCTCATCGCGAGCTGCCATATTTGGATCAATAGGGGGATCAATAGAGGGATCTATAGGGCGTGCTTTTGCACTTAGCAGGGCGTGAGTTGCTCCAGGAGCAGCAGCATGAAAGCGCACCGGCTGACCCATCTCCAGAGCCGTGCGCGACCAGAGCCGCTCTGGTAAGAGCTGCACGATCGCAATCGGAGAGTGTTTGCCCCACTTCTCTAACCAGTCATAGATCGAGGGATCATCCCATAACTCTGAGACACAATCGCTCACCAGCCAGATGATGCGCCTGTGGGTCGGGTCTAGTAAGGTGCTGGCAGGGCGAGGCGGTAGGCGAGACAGTAGGGGAGAAGAGGTCGGTTGCCAATTGGGAGACACCGTAATCGGCTCACCCGGCTCACCCTGTAAGCCCCAGGTGCGAATCTGGCGGAAGGCTCCCTGCTGTCGCACCAGGGCCTGCAATTCTGCAATCGTGTCTTCCCAAAGCTTAAGCGAGGGGCTATTTTCCACGACGATCGCCAGATCAAACCACCGTTCAGGAGCACGCACCAACACAGGAGACAACACACCCTGCTCGGCAATCTGCACCGCAGTTGCTTCTTCATCTAGCAAGCATTGAGTAGGAGAAGGAATCTTCCGCATCAGGGGGCGTAATGCCCGCGCCAGGTCGAGTTGCGATCGGAGTGCATTGGCAGCGGGCACCTGTAATGGCAACCCAGCCGCCAGTCCGGGCTGTGGGTCAGGGGAGGATTCGCTTGCAGGGGGTGGCGTGTAGACAGAAACCTTAGGCTCTTGCTCCTGGGGTGGGGGAGGAGATGCAATTTCCCGCCCCTGGCGAATTGTGACGGTGGCATCTGGTTCTTCAGCTTCACCCGGTTCCGCAGGTCTGGGCTGAATGTGATGCGCCAACCAGAGAATGTCCATCACATCTTCTGTATCCAGGTTCGATTGGCGTTTGGCATCGAGCCTTGCCCACTCATCTCGCAGCAGAGTCACAAAGCGTTGAATGGATTGGGTCGGCTCGTCTGCCATACTGGGTTCGTCCTACTTGTCGAGGGGGCGAAAGAGCTTCTCGACCAACCCCGCTGGCGCTTTTTCCTGCGTAATCAAGTAGACCGCATTTAGCAGTTGATCGGTGGCGCGATCGCCCCCTCCACTTTCACGCTTTTTATAAAACTCCTGGATTAAGTCTTTGGCGGCTTCTGCCAACTGTTCATCCAGTTGCGTCGCAACAATTTGACGCAGACGATCCGGATCGGGTTGCTGAATATCGAGTCGCAGGCAGCGGCGCAAAAAAGCAGGAGGAAATTCTCGCTCGGCATTGCTCGTGAGAACGACGAACGGGAACTGCTTGCAGCGCACTCGTCCGCCCTGGATGTCTGCCGTGGGCTGATACGCAGGTTCGCTTTCATCCCGATACGCAGTTTGCACCGTTACCACAGGCTGTTCATCGGCAATTCGCTCTAATTCGGGGATGCTAAACTCTCCTTCTTCAAAAATGTGCAACAAATCGTTGGGAAGGTCAATATCGCTCTTGTCAACCTCATCGATCAGCAAGATATGAGGCTTGTCTGATTCTAGAAAAGCTGTTCCCAAAGGCCCCAGACGAATGTATTTGCCAATGCGGCTCAATATTTCTTCTTTAGAAATACCTGACTCTTTGGATAACTGGAAATCTTGCAGCCGCCCGATCGCGTCGTAGTTATATAGCCCATCTTTGAGTGTAGTGCGAGTTGTGATGGGCCAGTACAGCACTTCCCCCAAGTCTAATTCATAGGCAACGGCATAGGCTAAGGATGTTTTGCCTGTTCCCGGTTTGCCCGTCACCAGCAGAGGTCGCCGCAGGTATAGCGCAGCATTAACCATGTCCACTTCCTGCTCACTCGGATAAAAGGTCGCTCCCCGGCGCTCCTTGCGGGTGATGCGCTCTTCTGGGTTTGACTCATGCTGCTTGGCAAAATCTCGCCAGCGGGGTGGGTCAGGTAAGGCATCAATGGCCTCAGGTCGCGGCTTGTAAAGCTGCTCCGGTTGCGCTGGATTCCGTCCTTTGAAAATGAGCCAGTCTGAAGTCATGTTTTGGCAGAGGGATGAGTGAGCATTCCAATTCAAGCAGACATTCTAAGCCGTGAGGTCGCAGCAGCGGGTGGAACTAATTTGGGATCTTCCCACATCAAGCCGATCGTTTCGCCAATGTGCGGGCTATTCTTGTCGTGGCGATCGTGAGCGTCCTTTCTAAGATTAAACACTCTGGTCGGTAGCTCAGAAAACCGACTCCCTAATAGATCGGAAAAGTCATGCTCACTATTGGCGACCGATTGGCGTAGCCACAGCGCCACAGTCGACCCTGCCCCAACCAAAACTGAAAAGGGGCAGGGATCACTCTCAGGCACCGATTGAGGTGGCTGACGCTTGTGCCAGCCAACAATATCATCGGATGACAGGTCATCGATTAGCGTATCAAGATCCTTCCGATCGCCACTCGTTAATTTCTGGGTCACGAGATTATCCTGAGACATCTCTAGACTCTTCCACTTCTTCCTCCACCGAATTTTCAGTTGAGGCGTACACAGCCGGTTATTCAGGCGATCGCTCGATCGTAAAACAACTGTATAACGAGAGCCGATCGGATCGGGTTTGAGGTTATATATCGTTTTTTCATCAGACAGCCATTGATCCACGTTCCAGCCTAAGCAACGACGAGGTAAGAAAACGTCCACTTGCAATAGAGGGAAATCGTCCTGCTCTTGATCTATCTCCAAAACGCTTTCGTTTAGGCAACGCTGTAAGGCGTGTTCAAGCTGAAACGAACTAATCTTCTCATCGTCCTCTGCCTCAAAAAGCTCGGCGAAGTCCTTAAGTTGTTTCACCCCAGTTGGTGTATCAGGGTCATAGTGCTCATAGTCCCGGATTAGATATGCCTGAGCAAAATAGCGATCGCTGTTCAATTCTGCCTGCACCCAAAACAGCAGGTGAGCAACCCGCCCTATAGCGTGTCTTGCTGATTGCTCTGCAAGTTTTTGTTGCACTTCCTGTAAAAGAGCCGGTGTGTCTACGCCCTGACCGTCTAACCACTGGAGCAGTCTGGGCTGGATGCCCAGTCCTAATGTGGGCAGAGCCAGGTAGCCAATAAATTGCTCAATTGCCCGATAGTCGCTGCCCTGTCCGGCAATGTCTTGGGCTTTCAGAATGGCGTCCTGAAGTGTTGATGGATCGGGTTTTGTAGAGAATTCAAGTTGTAATTCAGGTTTTATAAACTGATAAGCCCTTTGCCAGTGATCAGCCAGTTGGTCTGCGTCTGGTAAGAGCAGCTCAAATAGGGCGATCGCCTCGATCACAGATTTAAGCTTCTCATAGGGAATCATGAAGCCAACTTTGGCCTCTTCTCGATCTTTATCACGAGCAACCGTCATGCCTGCGATCGCCCCCAGCGCTTCATTCCAGACGGGGGCACCGCTGAATCCCGGTTCAATGGCGAGCCCCTGAGCTTTGGTGTCCTCCATTTGAATCCACCCTTTGGTCAGTTCTCCCAGAAATTCCCCTCGTGCCCAGATGCCTTCTGGATGCCCTTCTGGAAATCCGTAAACGTGATAATGATTCTCTCGATAGTGAGTGGAATCTTGAAAGGATGAGGGAAAGACCCCCCTTGGAATTTCTTCTAAAAGCTTGAGAACTGCCAGGTCTTGATCATGAAATCTCCATAACTCCGGGACAGGTTCTGCCTTGCAGAATTGCCCATTTGCAATGAAGGGGAAATCAACCTTGACAGGTTTATCAGCGACTGACTCGACGGCAATAGACTGCGGCTTTTTTCCTAGATTCAGACTCTGAGTCACAACGTGGGCACAGGTCAGAACGTATCCGTTATCAATATACAAGCCTGCTCCAATAACCTTACAGTTTTGGAAAACCCGAACCAGTCCTGCCTTATACGTTGATTCTTGCGCTTCTGTAAACATGTGCTGCGATCAGCTATTTCTTCTGCCATTTCAGGGTGACTTCAAAGCTAGCCTCACTCCCTACGGAAGTGAAGAGGACTCCAGCATCAGCGGTTAGCTTAAAGCCAAACTTCACCTCTACTTCATCGGCAGGAGTGGTCAATCCGGACTTGAGCCGGGTAATCACTGCATTGGCAACTGGCTTTACCTTGTCCAGCGCCTGTTCAAATGTGCCCGCAGCACCTGCTGCAACTTTATAAACCTCTTCTCCTAAGGCAACATTCTCAACAGCGTCTCCAGCATCGGGTTCTGGAATCTCAAAATATGCCTTGGTGCCATCTTCTAAAGTGAATTCAGCGATCGCCTGTTTGTTCATGTCTGGTCGTCAGAGGGTTCAAATCAGAGAGTTCAGATCTAAGATGGCACACCTATTAACTCGGAAATAGTTTATCGTTTATCGATTTATAAAACCGTGTTTCGACCTCGCTTAACACTCGCCATACCCTGTTGGCACTGAAGAAATCCCCGCTCAGAGCAAATCTGAATATAGCCTTAGCTCAAATCGAGTTGGAAATTGATTCAGGAGAATCACTCAGAGGATGAGCGCACGTTAGAGAAACATGAGAATGAGCAGGATGATGATACAGGTTGCCACCAGCCCGCCCGCGTCGTCAGAGCTATCGTGAGGGGGCGATCCCTGGTTTGACATATCTCGTCGAAAATCACAGTTAATACATTGAAACACCATGTCTGTAGAGCGAATAATGGTGTGTTTGCCACACTTTGGGCATTCGAGAGACGATTGGGTGATAGATTGTGACGTTTTCATAGTTCAAGAATCGTTGGGGGCAACTAGCGAGGTCTATAGTTAGAGCCAGGGTTTGCTAAAATTCCAGGATTTACATAGACATCGTTCGACAGGAACTGATGTAGTAAGATTCAATCGCTTGGTCAGACTTTCCTGAATAAATGGCGGGCGATCGCCAATTCTTAAATTAGTTTGAACTCCCGGAAGACTGCCCTGTGGGAACGCGTCGCCAATATCAAGTCTGAATTTAACGATCTACACTGAGGAAATCATGTCGATTGATGCTGAGTAACCTAGGATTAATCAAATCTGTCGAATTCATTTCATAGGAATCAGATGAATGGGAATTTCTCTCACCGTTGACAGCAGCAGCTTTGATGAAAAAGTAATCCAATCGTCGTTTGAAAAGCCCGTATTGGTTGACTTTTTTGCCCAGTGGTGCGGTCCGTGCCAAATGCTCAAGCCCGTCCTAGAGAAGCTTGTCGAGGAATATGATTTTGTATTGGCAAAGGTCGATATCGACCAAAATCCAGACTTGGCAAACGCTTATCACATCGAAGGCGTTCCAGATGTGAGAGTTGTCTCCCAGGGAACTGTGAAGCCAGGATTTGTGGGCGTTTTGCCAGAACCTAAGCTGAGGGATTTACTAGCCAGCTTGGGGTTAAAGTCGAGCTTAGACGCGGGGCTTGAAGCGATTCAAGCTGCCATGAAAACGGGCGATGTTGAAAAAGCCAACGATATTTTGAATCAACTGCTGACGCAGTACCCCAATAATCGGCAGTTTCAAATCAGTGCGGCTCGCTTTCTCATGACAATTAATGAGCTAGATCAGGCAGAGCAGGTGCTTGCTTCGATTCGAGAGGATGATCGTCAATATTTCAGAGCAGCGGAGGCAATTCGGGGATTGATTCAACTTCAGCGATTTAGCCTCAATCCAGTGGTTGAAACGGATCTGGATGAGGTGTTTTTGAATGCGTCTCGCGCGGCATTAGGTGGCGATTATGAAACGTCTTTGATGCTCTTTTTAGAAGTTTTAAGCCGCGATCGCACCTATAAAAACGAAGCGGCTCGCAAAGCAATGCTAACCCTCTTTGACATCCTGGGAGCCGATCATTCCTTAACTCGACACTATCGAAAACAGCTCATGCTGATGCTGTATTAAATCCATCAGCACGATTAACGGCTGTAAATCTAAGACAAATTCATCCGGTGTGACAGGCATGGGTCGATTAGGGCGTGTCATCAGTTAAGCCAGATGACTGAAGCAGCAAGGTAGATGGCACTGAGGAAGTTGCACTCGGTCTTATCATAGCGAGTAGCAATTGCCCGATACTGCTTGAGCTTGGCAAAAAAGTTCTCAATCAGGTGCCGTGCTTTGTACAGATGCGTGTCGTAGCGGTAGGGCTCGGTGCGAGTGGACTTTGACGGAATCACAGCCGTGCATCCCTTCTGCTCTAGCTGTTGTCGTACTCGCTCATCCGCGTCATACGCCTTATCAGCCAGCAGGGCCTGGGCTTCGATGTCGCTGAGCAGTACGTCCGCTCCCACTAAGTCATGGGCTTGACCTGCCGTCAGGTGAAACCCAGTTGGATTGCCCAACGCATCGCAGGTCGCATGAATCTTGGTGCTCAAGCCACCTCGAGAGCGACCAATCGCCTCCCCGCCGCTCTCGTTATCTTTTTTTTTGCGCACCCGCACTATGCTGATGGGCTCGAACTATCGTTGCATCTATCATGGCGTACTCGTTGTCGGGGTCGTCAGCGAGTATTTCGAACACCTTCTGCCACACCCCGCTTTTAGCCCATCGACTGAAGCGGGTATGCACGACGCGGAAGTCTCCAAAGCGCTCAGGCAGGTCTCGCCAAGGAATACCCGCTCGATAGCGATACAGAACTGCTTCGACAAACAGTCGGTTGTTCTTAGCGGTGCCCCCGACATGGCCTTCACGCCCTGGCAAAAAGTCCTCCATCTGCTCCCACTGGTCATCTCGCAGCGCATAGCGTCGCATCGTCTACCTCTTATTTCTGCTGTCTACAGTTTATCTAACTGATGACAGGCCCTAG
>JBNPEB010000030.1:0-54575 GCA_051117335.1 Elainellaceae cyanobacterium | reverse complement strand
CACCGAAGGGCAGGTAAAAGTCGGCAAAACTGAGTTGACCAGGGCTTGGACGTTGATACATCGGCAATACATGTGCAAGGGTTTGGACTCATTATCGGCTTTTTTCTTGCATTTGACTCCCGCTTGTCCCTCCTTAAAGCTTTGTATTGAAACCCTCTCAGCTTTTTTCAGCAAGCCCTATTTAAAACTACCATCCCCAGGTTCCCATTCCGCCCTTAAAGGGCCCCACAATGTCACTTGTAATCCAACCGCCGTAAAAATCGCCCGCCTGAGACTGCACCTGCTCATCATCGACATAACATGCGTCCATCCGACTCGGATAAAAGGCAACATGGTTTTTCAATGATGCAAAGGCCGGCGTGGGATCGGGATATGTCCAGGCAGCATTCTGCTCTTGGCGATCGCCCACTGTCACGGTGTAATAAGCCGCCTGCCCTTTCCACTCACAATAGGTTGAGCGTGGCGTTGAGACGAGATGGTCTTGATTAATATCGTCGAGCGGAATGTAATAAACCGGGGGATGACTCGTTTCTAGCACTCGCTTAGCACGATGGGTATCAGCAAGGGTGACTCCATTAAAAGTGACTCGGATACGACGCGACGAATCTTCAAGGCGAGGTGGACGAGGATAATCCCATACAGACTCCTGACCTGGACCTGGCTCAATTCGTTGCAGTGGCATAAAATCTCCTAACGTTGCAAATTAAATGGGACAAACTATCGGGATAACGTCATCCTTCTGCCATTCTGTCATGAACCAGTAAGGGGCGATCGCCATCGATATATCTCGATGGTACGACTGATGACCTATGCTGTCCCCTTCCTCGATGAATATCGCCACCATTGCTCTGCTGCTGCACCGCATCAATTTTTTGATTTAGCGTACGAATTCGGCGAGATAACAGTCGAATAATGTTAATGGCGATTCCAGGGGTTTCGTCAATTGCTTCGTATAACTGCTGTTGAGTCAAGGTCAAACATTCGCAAGGCTCCAACGTTGTGATAGACGCTGAGCGCGGCTCTGCATCAAATACAGCCATTTCGCCAAAACAAGCGCCATGTTCAAGCTTTGCCAACGTCCGATTGCCAATATGAACTTTGACTTTCCCTGAAACCAAGATATAAAGCGATTGGCCTTCTTGTCCTTGAGTAAAGATAGTGTGATCGGTGGGAAACGCTAGTTCATCCATGATTGCCGCTAACCGCACCAAAAAATCATCCCGCAATTCTTGAAAAATCGGAACTCCTCGAACAAATAGTAAGCGCTCAACGCTATTCAGCATAAAAAGTTAAAAACGACGATTCTGGAATACTCCAAGCTAATATTCACAGTAATATTAGAAATCTTTATTAGCAAATTGATAGCCAAGAGTCTCTGTAAAAACCATCAGAAACTATCCGCGCACGCGTGCTTAGGCTAAGCGCACCTATTATCCAAATCTAAGTTCATGTGAATCAGTGAGACTCTGAGTGTCTTCGCGATAGCCATTCGACTTGTCTCTATCTCCCGTTGGCTTAAGTCCAAGTTCTGCCATCATTTTTTGGACTTGAGCTGATACAAGTCGATCGGAATCATGCTCCATAATTGGCAATAAATCATAGAGTACTTTAGGAGATGCCATCTGCAAATAGTGCAACACGGCCTCTCGCACAAACCCGACAGGATGATGCAGGCTAGCGAGAATGTGCTCGGTCGTCAAACTCCAGTGAGCCTGTCTAGCAAGATGAAAGCAGCATGCAAGCACCCAATCGGATAAGAAATGACGCAGATCAAGCAGATAGCGCAATCGCTGACTCGGAGACATCGGTTCATAGTCAACAATATCGGACAGATTCTGCAGTTTTTCTTCATTAGGCCGCCGATCCAGGATGCTCAACAATGCCTTCTTACAGGGTAAATCAATGGCGTTATCGAGAATTTCTAATGCGCGGGCGACGCTATTTGCAGACTCAGACTGTAGGTTAAATGCGGCGGCCTGAATTGCACTCGATGGATACAGAAATCTCATCAGCAAGAATAGACGATCGATGACATCGTGCTCCAAGTTATTGAGGGCTCGTCGCAATAGTTCAGCTTCTTCCCCGTCGATATATTGAGGAGATAAATCAACCAAACTCCCGTAGATTTGCCCTAATAACATCATCTCTTGGTGGATAAGAGCCTCTACGCCTCGCCGCCCCAGCACATCTGCGACGGCATCGACCCCTTTTTCTTGAGGTAGTTTCAGCAACGTTCTCAACAAACTGCGACGAGCAGTTCCCCACGACGAGTTCAAATGATTCACGAGTACGTCCACTGCGTCAGGGGTGCCGATTTGCCCAATAATAGACCAGGCACACGTGCGAACGATGTCTGGCTTATAGGGATCTTCCGCTGCCTTAACTAACCAGGGAATTGCGTCACTATCAAGCCTGATTAACGACCGCATCGCAGCATCTCGCGTCGATTTGTAATAGAGTCCGCGAATTAGACAGGGATAATATTCTTCTAAATGGGTTGCGGCGATCGCCTCTAGCAGAGCACATCGAACCCGCAGCGAGTCATCTTGCAACAGAGGCTCGATATACAGCCGCAATGCCTGAAGATAAGTAGCATCTCCTAATGCTCGACATGCCATGACCCTTTCTCGTTCGTGTTTATTGGTGAGCATTCGGCGCAAGAGATCGGTTGCTTCTGCCTTTTGCCGAGGATTGCCATGTCGTAACAAAAGAGCCGCTGCCGTTCCTCGGATAGCTGAGTCAACGTCTGCCTCTAAATGTGGTAGAAGATCTTGAACATTCGGACTCGGATGGGTTCGCCAAATATAGCGGAGGGCTAACGCAAAAATATTAGGAGACAGGGGATGGCGAAGAAGCGATTGTACATATTCCAGACTGGCAGTATTTGGATAATTGAGCATGGCCTCTAAGCTTCTCAATTGGAGACTCGGACTTAAGCTAGCCAACCGAGGTGCAACAATGTCTCCAATATGTTTGGGATCAATATGTTCAAGCAATTCAATGCAGGATTGTTTGTCCGCTTCTGAACTAGGACGCTCCAAGGCATCAATGACTGATCGCTTAAATGCGTGAAAATCAACTTCGTGTAGACTTAGCTGACCCCGTTCCGCACTCAGCACCAGCAGTCCAACATATCGACTGCGAAGTAGTAATACTGCGACCAACCAAATTCCGGCAAAGATTGTAATCTGTGCCAAGAAGATACGATTGAGCGTTCCTTGCACAAATAACTCATTTGCAGACGGTAATATTGAATGAAAAAACCAAATCGTAACCAGAATTCCTGCTCCGGTTAACCCGGTCGATAAGGGTTCTGCAAAGCCTCGTACGTCTGATTCAATTCGACTCCGCAGCCGATCTGGAATCGCCTGAAAAAGAACAGGTCCCATTCCAGCAACTAGGGTATATCGCAGTAGCTCATCGACAAACTTCAGCGTAATCACGCCAATAAATAAGCCAACTAACCCAATCAGGGAAAGAAATCCCAACCCTAAAATGAGCAACGGGGGAAGCAATGCAATCTTAAAAACCCCCATGCGCTCAATCATTCGACTCGACACAAACCATTGCGTCAGCAGTTCAAAAATACCGAGAGTGCCGCTGAATAATCCGATAAAGTCGGCAATGTTGCCTGCATTGAGATTCAGGTTTTGCTCTAACTGTCTGAGATATTGAAAATCAAGCAGGAGTGACAAGACCTGAGCCATGACGAAGAATGTAATAACTAGAACGACATAGCGATAAAGCGGACCTTGCAACCGCCGAGTCGTAAAGTCTGTTTGCTTGTCGTGTACAGTTCGTCTGGGTAAATCTGGGAACGACTGCTGATACGTTTGCCCAATATAGTAAAGAATGCCACCCCCAACCAGCAGCATAAGACATGCCACTAAAATGACATTTTCTAATCCCACAAGCTGCCGCAAAACGGGCATTGAAAATCCACTGAGTACATCGGCCAGCAAAATGCCGCTGCTAATCAAAGGATAGGCACGTTTGATTTCTCGAATATTGAACAGCTGATTGGCCGCGATTGACGTGTTGAGTTCGTTGAGAATGTAGATTGCTTCTAGCCACAGCCGCATCAGAAAAATGGCATAGCCGCCTAGAAAGATTGGATTAAGCCCAATGCGGAAGAGTAGCAGTGGAACCGCCATAAGCACTGGAATGACGACAATGACATGGCGAAGCAATAGAGTTTTCTGAAGTCGTGAATAGACAAACCCTAAAACGGTGCCCATTCCTGCACTGGCAATGTAAACCCACGGAAGGGAATTAGCACCGTATTCTCCCAAAAACAGGGCTGATGCACTGAACTCTAACCACAGAATGCCTACACAAATGCATGTATAAAAGGCAAACATGAGCACCGTTCGCCCACTTTCCTCAGGACGAAGATTGACCCATTTTAGTAGCCTCCGACTTAATGGAATGGTATTGGGGGTAGAAGCTCTCCTATTTGCGTCCATGCAGCCTTAAATACTTACGTTTAGCCGTTTTGATGTCTTCATCTAAGCACGATATGCGGGGGGGCTTGATGGATCTGAGTTATGGCAATCCTAAATCGCTTGTGAATTGTGTGTGAGCGGCGGGGCGCGCCGCTCACACACCACCGTTTCTGTACTTGACGCGCACATTGCTATAGTACAAATTCACGGCATCTCAAACGGTCTGACCGCGATAATGCTAACCGCGATAATGCTAACCGCAATAAGACAGACGCATAGCCATAACATGCATACGGTGTATTTACACAGGATTCATGCCGAAGACAACCTTTGGCATGAAGACTATAGGCTCTACACACGTTCAACGTTCTAACGCGAAATAACGCGAGAGCATACGGCTATAAAAGCCAGAGGTCGTAAACGAGCTAGTCCTCAAATACGGAGAAGACTGAAATATTAGAATGCCCAAATCAAGACAACTTGATAACAATTGGGCTGAAATTATAAAATTAGCCCCAAATTCAACTAGGAAATAGAAATTTATTAACGTGAAATTTTCTGGATGATAGCACGGCCTGATTAACTGACAAAAGCTTTGGAGGCCGCTATGCGTCTACAATTGCCGCTGCAAGAAGTTTTGCCAGTCAACCAGCCTCAACCCAGCCTACGTGAAGAATTTTTGTCAGTCAATCAGGATTGGCTCACCGCCTCAAGCAGGCAACTACGCCCAGTGAATTTGCATCAGAGCACCTCACTCAGCTCAATCGGGTCTACCTGCTTACCATCGAGGCACGAAACATGTACTCGTGTCTTACCCCTTCTTTGGAGCGAGGAGCATCATCATATTGCGACCCTCTCGCTTGGGTGCTTGCTGTACTTCGGCGACTGCTTCTAAGTCGGTCGCCAGTTGCTTGAGAAGCGTTTCAGCTAAATCTGAATGCTGAATCTCTCGTCCCCTAAACATGACCGTCGCTTTGACTTTATCCCCCGACTTCAGAAACCGTTGGGCTTGATTGAGGCGCACCTTATAGTCATGATCCCCAATCTTGTAGCGCATTTTAACCTCCTTTACATCAGAGGTATGCTGTTTCTTCCGAGCCTCACGAGCTTTTTTCTCTTGCTCAAATTTATATTTTCCATAATCGATGATTCGGCAGACGGGTGGATCTGCCTTGTCACTGACCAGAACCAAATCCAAATCCTTCTCTTGAGCCATTTCCAAGGCTTGTGAGGGTTTCATGATTCCAAGCTGAGCGCCATCGGTATCAATGACTCGAATCTCAGGGAATCGAATGCGTTCGTTAATGGTGGGGAGATCCCGCTTTTGACGATTCTGTTTGGTCAAAGCCATGAGCAGTGCTGTTAATGTTTGGCAGTTTATTTATTGTTTGACGAAGGTTTATAAACGAATGCTTCCGCTAATCCAGAACTCTTGGACTGACTCAATAACCCGTTGGGAATACCGACCATGGTATTAGATCCTGCTGAATATTAGGAGAGCGAAACAGAGTTTGTTACTCGCTATTTTATCCGCTTCGTTTTAGGTTTTGTCTACTGACTAAAGAAAGACTTAACCACTTGTAATGGCGCGCCTTTATTGGGTGGAGCGGGGACAGTGTGCGGTTTTGTTGAAATGGGTTTACTAAGCGAAGGCATTGCGGTTTAATACCAATTCTTTAAAGTAAGGCTACCAATGAACGGGCCGGAATCCTTGCAAGGCTGCTGGCCGTCAATCCAAAATCGCAAATCCAAAATCGAGAATTGGTATAAGCCCCTCCAATCCGCGCCTTATTCATCCTGTTAAGAGTGCAGACTATGGTGCAGACTATGGTGCAAAATTATGACGCCCGGTGGGCTCGATTTCATACATCTATTTTCAACTTATTTTTAGAATCTCGATGTGCTCTTTGTGAGCGATCTAGCTGTGAAGATTTTTGTCCCGATTGCCAGCGTCAGATTCAGCAATGCCAGATTTCTGATCGCGATCGCTTTTGGCATGAGCCACTTCCCGTGTTTCCGTGGGGTACCTATTCTGGGGCCTTAAAACGGGCGATCGCCGCTCTCAAATATCAACAGCATCCCCAACTCGCGCGACCATTGGGCAATTGGCTCGGTCAAGCATGGCTGGCTTCATCCCTTTCGAGGCATCGCTCAGCAGTGGTGGTGCCGATTCCGATGCACAAAATCAAGCAGCAGCAACGAGGATATAACCAAGCTGACCTACTGGCGCGCGCGTTTTGCCACGCTACTCGACTGCCACTCAACTCGCAAGGACTGATTAGAACGCGCACAACGGATGCCCAATTTGGATTATCGCCTGACGAACGAGAACAGAATTTAGCTCATGCCTTTCAGTTGGGATCAGCGTGGATGCGTCGCCTTCCTCAGCACCCCGTCTTATTGCTTGATGATATTTATACGACCGGCGCAACCACTAGAGCCGCTGTTCAGGTTTTGCAGCACCACGGTATTGAGGTCTGTGGGCTAGTTGCGTTAGCACGGCCCGTGTATTCCCGAGATGAACGAGCCAGACAAACGCATCACCAACACGATATCTAGTGAAATTTTTAAGTTGGATGAGCAATTGAGCGCGTGGGAGGAATCCCCTCCCCGCCAAAAATTGGAGCCGGATCGAGCCCAGTAATTTGCTGAAACTGTTCTGGCGTGATTGTGTTGATAATCGGCTGACTTTCCCAAGCTTTCAGTGTGTTGTGAGCTTGAGTTAAGAAATCTAAACCTCGCACCAATGGGACACTTACCCAGTTGTCGACTAGCGTTTCTGTGAGAGCTAGCTCAATCAGCGGGGCGGGATAGCATTGCAGCAAGCTCTCTAGGTATGTATCAAATCGACTGACATCATTGCCGTAGAGTTGATAGCTATCTACAATATGTTTGACTCGTTGTCGACCCAGTCTCTCCTGGAGCTCCATTAGAACCTCATCCAGAACCTACCGTTGGGTATTTGCATTCTGCCTATTTTAATCACTTTGGGGCGTTTTGGACTATCTTAGACGACTATCGCGTCGTTTAGGGAGGAATGTAGCGGGGCGATCGCCACCTAAAAAGAGGATTTCTCCGGAAGCCATTCACGTCTACAGGGGAGAACTGATATAAAGTACTGGCATTCACGTAACTCAATCACCCGTATGAAAAAGCTTGTATCGCCTTCACACTCTACGTCAAGTACAATTGCGGCACTCATCACTGGATTGGCAGCCTCCCTGCTCATCGCTCCAACTGCGATGGCAAACCCGTATGAACGCTGCACTAGTAGCCTTATAGGGGCAGGAGTCTCTGAACCTGATGCGGCTTCTGCTTGTGCTGCTTCGCTCGAACCGCGTGACTTGGCAGGCTGCGTTGGACGAATCAGCGATGGAACCCCTATTTCCTCAACGGAAGCTCTGGAAGGATGTCGGCGGGTTCGTCGCCCCATCGATATGGCAAGCTGCGTCGTCGACATTGAGGAGGAGGTCGAGGGTGCAGAGCCGCTGGATGTTCTTGAGCGCTGTCGTCGGAGCTTGTTGCCCGATCAATACTCTGATTGCGTGGTTGGGCTGAATGCAGAAACTGCACTATCTGCAACTGATGTCTTACAAACGTGCGTTGCGGCGGACTATAATCGCCCGGTTGAGTTTCCGGCTAATTTTCTGCCGCGGCCTGAGATAGACCCCTCAGATTTGTGACCCTGAAGCATTCTAATGAGTCAACCAGGGCAAGTAGATTTATGATTCACCCGCCCTGGTTGATGGTTATCTGAGTCTTGCATCCAGTTGTCAAGAGCGCAAAATTTGCCCCATCGACATCGGTATGAGGTGTGAATTTATCCGTGACCAGGCTAGATAGGGACTTAGTTTGATGGAATTCGATAACTTTGCTCATTCACATCATCAGTCTCGTTTTCTGCCTCACCAACCTGAATCCGCTGGCGTGCCCAGCGGTGACAGTCTCGATCTTGCCCCCGGATTTCGTCGCGGGTGCGACAGAACTCGTAGGCAACCTGCTCTGCCAAACTATCTGGAAGCTGTGACTGCTTGCGGAGGGCCTGCTGAAAGAACTGTTCGCTCTCTTCTAGGTTGCCTTGCAGTCTAAGAATTTGGGCTTTGAGGTAATACAAATCAGGATTGTCAGGGGTTTCTTGCAGCGCTTTGTCGACATACTCGAGTGCTTTATCTTCTTGACGCAGATCACGATAGGCGATCGCCACTCCACGATTCACGAGATATACGGGCGCACCGTAGGATTGGAGACGCTCAATGGCTTGGTCAGGGCTACTAAACGGTAGATTGACGGCAAGCATCAAATCCATATAGCCCTTGATTAGATTTAACTCTGCATCAGTAGAGTCAATGCTTTCTGCTTGCCCTAGGTTGTCAAACACCTGACGCAGCTTGCTAAGAACGGTGGGGGTTGCTCGTACTGTACCTTGAGTCGACAGCACGTATGCCCCTTCCATGAAGTGTCCGATGGCGGTGTAAAGGTATCCACGCAGCGGATCATCTGCGATTAAGCGATCGGCGCTTTCTAGGGTGAGACGCGCATTTTCTGAGAGCGCTTCCCAATCTTCATCGAGATAGGCGAGTGATGCCTTCATGGCGTGGATCATTGGCTCATCAGATGCCGCAGCCTGTAGGTGCCGTTCGGCAGCGCGATAATTGCCTTGAACGAACATCGCATCAAAGGCTGCTTCGGTTTGACTATCAAACTCACGAGTATTGGTGGTGCGAAACGGATCGGCGAATGCCGGGTTGACCCACATGCTGAGGGCGATCGCCATAGTTCCGAGAGTTGCAGAGGCAAACTGCTTGATTCGGCGGTTTGGTTTGAATGCAGATTTCTGTGTTGAGAGGAGCATAAATGGTGTGTGTCGTGTCATCAACCAAGACTATTATGTAAATATCGATACATATTAAACAACGCGAATCTTAGAATCTTCACGTTAGAAACACCCACGGTTTACCTTACGCGCGTCACGATATCATCAACTCACGTTACGAGTCTACCTCAGAGTGATAGGGAAAGAGTCATAGGGAATTGGAGGGATGAGGTATGCATGTCAATGAAGCGCGATCGCCCTTAAAAATCCCTTGCGGTGTGCGTTTGCTTTAATGACTCAGACTTGAGCACGCCGGGGGAGGTTCCGCTGATCGATGAGAACGGTTAGCATTAGGAGATGGTTTACTAGGATGGTTTACTAGGATGGATCTCGGCTGGTTCTCTAAATTTTCCTCAAATTCTTATTGTTGATGCTATATCTCAGAAATCTGACTTATCACCCCGCTGCAACCCAAACCGCGATTCTGAAATCAATTAACTTAGAACTACCGCCTCAAAAGCTGGGTCTGATTGTTGGCCCAAGCGGATCGGGAAAGACGACGTTATTAGAAATTTTAGCGGGACTGGCCCAGAAAACGTCAGGAAACGTGCTCTGGCGACAGCAGGAACTCACCCCTGATCATCTACAACAGTTGGGAGGATTGGTGTTTCAGTTTCCAGAGCGCCATTTTTGTGGTCACACTATTTTAGAGGAGCTTCGATTAGGGCATCCTGAACTAGGCAAAGAGCGCATCAACCAAGCCTTAGACGCCGTGGGATTGTCTCATTTGCCCATAGACACAACGCCTCCCCAATCTCTCAGTGGTGGTCAGCAGCGACGGTTAGCGTTGGCAGTGCAGCTGATTCGCCAGCCCTATCTGCTGTTGCTGGATGAACCCACCGCAGGGCTAGACTGGTCGATGCGGCAGCAGCTGGTGAGCTTGTTGGCGAAGCTCAAGGAAGAGTGGAGTTTGCTGGTAGTGACGCACGATGCCAGAGAATTGCTGGCGATCGCCGACTGCTGTTGGACGCTTGATCACGGAGAACTCTCCCCTGTTAAGCCGTCCGAACTTGCGGCAGCATCTGAGTCTCGCCGATCGGTCGCTTAGGAGTTGTATTCGATGGAAAACGCGCTGCGATCGCCCCATGGGGTATCCGGTTGTCATCCCGATTTGCCACATTTCGATGAATGTTGGCAGCACACGCTAGGCTGGCATCCCACTCCAGAACAGCACCAGCAGTTTCAGCAGCTTTATCACTGCATTCTAGAAGGCAATCGCCAATTTAATCTCACGCGAATCACCGAACCGACTGAGTTTTGGGAAAAGCATTTGTGGGATTCGCTTCGAGGGCTTCAGTCACTGCTCAGTGTTGGGAGCAGTGTTGCGGAAGAAGCTAAACAGGACAATCAAGATTTAGAACAAGGCCACGATGGCATGGGGCATTATTTCCCCTGTTCAAATTCTCTACCTGAAAATTCTCTGCCTGAGATGGCTCTCATCGACATTGGCACCGGAGCCGGGTTCCCAGGTATCCCTGTGGCGATCGCCCATGCCAATGTGACCGTCACGTTACTCGACTCGACCCAGAAGAAAATCGCCTTCTTAAACTCCATCTTGCCCGACCTCGGCATCCCCACCGCCAAGACACTGACCGGGCGAGTTGAAGCCATCGGGCGGCACCCTCAGCATCGAGAGCACTATGATGGGGCACTACTCAGAGCTGTGGCACCAGCGTCGGTGTGTGCTGAATATGCGCTACCGTTGCTGAAGCAGGGAGGACGCGCCATTCTCTATCGCGGGCAATGGTCGGATGACGAAGCAGACCGTCTGCAATCAAGTGTAGAACTATTAGGCGGGGCGATCGCCCGAGTCGATGCGTTTGAGACTCCTCTGAGTCAGAGTACCCGCCACTGCATCGTGTTAGAAAAGACGGCGAAGACTCCCCCTAATTTTCCGCGCGCAGTCGGGATTCCAACCAAAGATCCCCTCTAAGATAATGCTCCCAAAACAACCATCTCACAGCAATTTCTGATTTTGGATTTTGGATTTCTGATTCAGATATAGCGGTATGTGCTTAAGGAACGTTTATACCAATTCTTCGAAGTAAGGCTACCAATGAATAGGCTAGAACCCTTGCAAGGCTGGTGGCCGTCAATCCAAAATCGCAAATCTAAAATCGAGAATTGGTATTAGTCATCTGCTTCGATACGAGGGCGCTCTAATGCAGAACTTAACGATTCAAATTCAGGGCAATATCCGTCAGGAGTGACCTTAAACCCAAATAGCGGAGAAGCTTGGTTCCAACATCGCTGGCCTCGGTAGTGCAGACAATTTCTGCAGCACTCTAAATTCGCTGGTAATGGCAATGATGCACTCTGATTGAGAATTTCTTGTTGGGGTAGCCCCCTTAGAACCAGTTCATCCCCTTGCCAACGCGCTTCAAACAGCCCGGTATCGGCGAAATTCTGCCAACGTGGATCAGACATAATTGCATCGGGTAGCGTGAGCATGGCAATTGTTTCTAACTCGGTCAGTTCTCCTTCATATCTAGCGTCTGGAGGCGCTGGTTGAAGAAACATTTCCCCGATGGGTAGCTCTACGCGAGTTCCGGCAGAGGGCAGATGAAGCTGATATCGATTTTGCAGTTCTTCTAGGCTAGTTAAGTCGGCAAGATAGGTGGGCGCTCCATGAATGAAGATGACATGTTGAGGCCGAATATTGTGAATTAGCTGTGTTGTACTGGGACCATCGCAATGATCGCCTAGAAAATAGGAATCAAGGATGAGATGATTGGATTCGATTTGGGTTTGCAGAGTCTCAGACTGACGAATTGCAGTATGGACAGACGTTTCGGTTAAACCGATCTGTCCGGGTTTTTGAGGAAGCAGCACCAACCACGGGCGATCGCCAGGACGACAAAAGTGTTCGAGCTCTGAGCCCCGATCAGTCAGAATAACGCATGGTGTGTTAGGCGGAGAAACGGGCAGTAGGTCTTGATTATCAGGCGATTGTAAGCGTCGGACGCGCGGGCGAATGCGTTCATCCCAGAAGAGCGGCTGATGCCGAGCAAAGTTTTGAACGGTGCTCGGAAAGTATGGCAGTAACTCCAGATAGGCATCACATCCAGCGGCGATGCTGCCATCTACCCAAATGTCTATATCGCGTCCAGTAAAATGATGATGACTCCGAAGCAGCATTAGCAGCTCTTGAGCAAGCCCTAAGGTGGGAGTGGGCAATAATACGGACTGCGCGTTTGAGAGGGCTCGATTAATTTTATCGGCCAGCTGATTTTCTTGTTGGCGACGGCGAGGATGTCGACCGGTTCCGTAGCTGCCTTCAACAATTAGCACGTCAGGTTTGATGCCGCGCAACTCTTCTAATGGCAATCCCTCGACCAAACGAGAGTTTGACAATAAAAAATCTCCCGTATAGAAGACGGTATAGGCACGTTCTCCCGACTGATACGTCAGCAGAATGGATGCAGCTCCTGGCAAATGACCTGCAGGCCATAGCTGAGCAGTCAAGCCATCTTTGAGCTCAATGGGCGATCGCCAGGGTAACGGTTGACAAAAATGGGGAACGTCTTGATCGAGCCAATTGAGAGGCAATAAGCGGGCTGTTACTTCACTGGCATAGATTGGCAGAGTTGGACAGGCGCGATGCAACCCAAGCAATCCTCGTGCATGGTCAGCATGAGCATGAGTACAAAATACTAAGTCAGCCGGACAGGGAGTTTTCGAATCATCGTCAATGATGTGTAACGGGTCGATCAGCCCACAGTCTAGTAATATCTGATGAGGGCCCATTTGCATTCGCAAACAAACCCCTTCGTCGGCGTGACCGACTCCATAAGGCAAGCATTCCAGCTCAATCACAATTTAGATTCCTTGCAGACACCAGAGTAAAGCCAAGCTCCGGGATGGTAAATTAGCCGATACCGCTGCTTGCTGAAGGGCTGAATCTAATGGGCTGAGCCATTGCCATGATAATTATCGGTGTCGTAGAATCCGTTGCGGGTTCCAAAAAAGAGACACGACACAATGAAAATCGGAGTCAACGCCAAAAAAATCAATTTAACATCCATATCTTCGCTCTCGTCCGTGATTGCAGACTCGCTCTAGGTTTAATAATAAATCAGTATGCTCTGATTTAAAGGGAGTTTCAATGTTGATTAGAACCGCGATTCAACTTGACTGACTCACTGAGGCAGCTCATTAGGATCGTGAAAGGATTTAATGTCTTGGTTTAATCCTATCAGATTACGCGGTGGGTTAATCTCTCAAGCACGTCAATGCTATTTGTTTGTGATTCTGATTGACTTGATATTTTGAAGCAAATCCGGCTCCCTTCTCCCAATCATGAGAGAAGGGCTGGGGATGAGGGCGAGTGCAGAATTTATCGGCGTTCCAGAAAAGTTGCACATCGCGTAATCACATTTAAATCACATGGTTGGCGTGGGTAAAACGTCATGGAGCGTCTTCAACAATGTCTCTGCTGTGTAGGGTTTTGGCAAAAACGCTTTTACACTCGTGCCCGCTGATTCAGCCGATGAGCGATTTGACGATAAGCCACTGACTGCGACAATTTTGACCCGGGGATTGATTGCTTGCAGCGATCGGATTGTGGTGGCCCCGTCTGCATTAGGCATCATCATATCCACTAAGACAGCGTTGATATCACTCTGATTTTGAGTGTAAACCGATAGGGCTTCAATGCCATCTTGGGCCGTTATCACTCGGTAGCCATGGGTTTCTAGAAGGGTTTTTGTAATATCACAGACCGATTTTTCATCGTCTACCACAAGAACGAGTTCTCCATGTCCGGCGGGCAGTTTAGACCGAATCGTTTGGCTAATAGGAGGTTGGGCAATCGCCACGGCAGGTAAATAGACGCGAAACTCGGTGCCGCGATCGACCTCGCTATACACTTGTATAAAGCCCTTGTGGCTCCTGATAATCCCGACTGCCGTCGACAACCCCAGCCCCGTCCCCTTACCAACCTCCTTGGTTGTAAAGAAGGGCTCAAAAATGCGGTCTTGAATATCAGACGGAATTCCCATGCCCGTATCTGCCACCCGGATCATGACGTAGTCGCCAACGGATGCATCAATATGCATCCGGGTGTAGGCTTCATCCAACGTAATATTTTGGGCAGAGAGGGTTAGCACACCCCCATACGGCATGGCATCACGAGCATTGACACAGAGATTAATCAACACCTGATGTAGCTGCGTCGGGTCGGCAGACACCATCCACAAATTATTGGGCACATCCATACGAAGCGAAATTGATTTGGGAAACGTTTGAATCACAATCTGCCTGATGTCTCCAATCAGGTGTCGGATTTGCAGCAGCGTAAATTTACCATCAACCCCTCGCGCAAACGATAAGACTTGTCGGATGAGTCCGGCTCCCCGTTTGATATTTTCTTCTTGCAGGGTGAGCAGCTGCTGGCTTTTGTCATCGGGCAGCTTCATCTGCAAAAGCTGCGATGCCGCCAAAATAGGAGTCATTACGTTGTTGAGATCATGAGCGATGCCGCTTGCCAGAATTCCTAGACTTTCCATGCGTTGGGCTCGAAGAAACTGGGCTTCAAGCTGTTTTCGTTCTGTAATATCGGTATTGACAACTAAAACGGAGCGGGGTGCACCCGCGTCATCTGGCATGAGTGTCCATCGACTCTCGATGACTAAATCATGGCCATGACGAGTGACATGATGCAGCTCACCCTGCCATTCTCCGTCTCGAAGAGTCGACTCTATTTGTGCGTATTCAGGATAGTTTCTCTGCTTAAGTAAACGCTCAGTATGTTGTCCGATCGCTTCATCTACTGTCCAACCATATAGCCGTTCAGCGCCTTTACTCCAAAACAGAATGCGGGATTCTAGGTCTTGCACTAAGATGGCATCGGTTGCGATATCGATGAGGGCAGCCTGTTCTCGAATCTTTTGCTCAGCACGACGGCGATCGCTAATATCACGAATCATGCTCAGCAACCAACTCCGGTTGTTATAGGACAAGACGCGCGTCGAGACAAGAATACTACGACGTTCTCCGCCTTTGCGAACAATTTCCCACTCCTGGTTGTTAATTTCCTGTCCTTGAAACGCGTCCTGGAACGCCGTCATTGCCTGAGCCGACAGTCCAGAATTTGGGGAAAGCTGAGATAAAAAATCAAACTGCTGCGCTTCTGTCTGAGAGTATCCGGTAATGTCTTGAAGTCGTGAATTATAGATAATGAACTGTCCTCGTTCGTCGCTAACCGCGATGCCCTCACTTGCTGTTTCAACGACCGCATCTAGAAAATCGCGCTGCTGTCTGAGTTCTTCTTGAACTCGCTTACGCTCGATGGCATAACGAATGGCGCGGGCGAGCATGTCTCCTGTGACCCGACCCTTGATGAGATAATCTTGCGCTCCGCTCTGAACAGCTTTAGTCGCCAAGATTTCGTCGTCTAGCCCAGTTAGCACGACGATAGGAATAGTCGCCCCCTCCTCTTTGATGTGTGAGAGGGTTTCTAGTCCTTGACTATCGGGTAACGACAAGTCGAGCAAAATCACGTCGAAAGTATTCTGCCGCAGCTGGAGAATACTTTGCTCAAGGCGACCAACGTGAACTAGATCAAATTGGATAGACTCAACCTCAACTAAAGTTTCACGGAGCAGGCGAGCATCTCCTAGATTATCTTCGACGAGCAATACCTTAATCGGGTCATTTGCCATATGCGTTACTCCGGCGGCAGCTCAACGATAGAGAGCCAAAAATCTTCAATTGACCTTACGACACGAATAAATTGAGACAAATCGACTGGTTTGGTAATGTAACAATTGCCATGAAGTTCATAGGTTCTTAAAATATCTTCCTCAGCTTGGGACGTCGTCAATACCACGACAGGAATACGCCTGAGCGTGTCGTCGCTTTTGATATCCATCAAAACCTCTCGACCATCTTTCTTGGGGAGATTTAGATCGAGCAAAATCAGATCGGGTTTGGGTGCAGTCGTAAATTTACCCTCATGACGCAAAAACGCCATCGCTTCAACCCCGTCTTGAACGACATACAGATGATTGAGAACTTTGGCTTCTCGTAACACCTCTTGGGTTAGCCGAACGTCACCAGGGCTATCTTCCACTAGCAAAATCTCGATATATCGTTTGGATACTCCATGACTCATGAGGACGGATCCTCCCGATCGGACATCGTAAAGAAGAAAGTCGTTCCCTTCCCTAATTCTGATTCAACCCAGATATGTCCATTGTGGCGCTCAACAATTTTTTTACATATTGCTAATCCAATGCCCGTGCCGGGATATTCATTGCGAGCGTGGAGTCGTTGAAAGATCATGAAAATTCGTTGTGCATACTGAGGTTCGATGCCAATTCCATTATCTTGAACTGAGAATAGCCAATCGTCATGTCTGCGTTGAGCCTGAATGTGAATACGGGGTGGATGAGCGCCCCTGAACTTGATTGCATTGCTGATTAAGTTTTGAAACAGTTGCGTGAATTGCGTTTCATCCGCCATGATTTGAGGCATTTCATCATACGTGATCGTGGCATTGTTTTCGTCGATCGCCATCTTTAGATTGACTAATGCCCGTTTAAGGCAGGTGCCGACATCCGTTTGCTCAAATGATTTGCCCCGAGTGCCTACGCGGGAATAGCTCAGCAAATCATTGATTAGGGTCTGCATTCGAGTTGCACCTTCGACTGCGAAATCAATGAAGTCGTTGGCATCGTCGTCAAGCTGATCTTTATATCGCCGCTCAATTAACTGCAAATAGCTGGTAATCATTCGTAAAGGTTCTTGCAGGTCATGGGAGGCGACATAGGCAAACTGCTGCAAGTCAGCATTAGAGCGGGCTAGTTCTTGGCGCTGGAGAGTTTCTTGCTCTAGGAGCTGGGCTTGTGCCAGAGCGATGCCAATCTGATCGGCCAACTGCTGCATGAGGCTAACCTCAAAGTCTAGCCAATGGCGGACAGTACTACATTGGTGGGCAATTAATAATCCCCAAAAATCATGTTTGACCAGAATGGGCATTACCAGCTTAGATTTGACGTTAATCTTTTCCATAAAACGAATCAGACAGGGCTCGACGGCTGTCTCGCTAACATCTGAAAGCATATAAACCCGGCCTTGGCGATATTTTTGGAGGTAGTCAGGCCCAAAACAGTCGTCTGTTACTTCAAGATTCAGAACGGAGGAAAATCCGGGTGCCACTGACTCTTTAACAACTCGTCCAATGCCGGTTGCTTCGAGTCGAAAAATCAGCACTCGATCGGATTGAAGGATTTTTTGAACTTCGCGGACAGATGTTGAGAGAATATCGTCGATTTGTAATGACTGCCGGATTCTAAGGCTGATTTCAGAAAACAGGCGCGATCGCACGATTTGGCGCTGGAGCTCGTCTTCTACCCGTTTGCGTTCATTAACATCTTGAAAAAAGACCGATAGCCCGCTTTCTGACGGATAGGCGTGGACTTCAAACCAGGTATTGAGGGGTTGGAAAAAGGCTTCGAATTCTACACTGGTTTGGTGGGCGATCGCCCGGTGATATTCCTGATAGAACCTTGTTCCAACCGCTTCGGGAAACTGTTCCCAGACATTTTGACCGAGTAGATGATCGCGCCGTCGTTGGAGAAGATGTTCGGCTTGAGCATTGACGTAGGTAAAGTTCCAGGATTGATCGAGGGCAAAGAAGGCATTGGTAATACTTTCGAGGATATTAGTGACTCGGTTTCGGGCTACTTCAATTTCAGATCGAGTCGTCTGTTCGTGTTGTAGGAGCTGATCTCGCTGCTGTTGTGTCTCTTTTAATGCGGTAATATCCCGAGCAATAGCATAGATCACGCCCTCATTAGGCACAGGGGTTGCGGTCCAGCCAAACCATCGAAACGACCCGTCTTTACAGCGATAGCGATTCTCAAAATAGAGGGTCGGCGTCCCTTGAGATAATTTTTTTAGTTCTTCCAGAGTCGAGGTGCGATCGTCAGGATGCACAAAATCAAGAAAAGAATCTGATAAGAGTTCGTCGCGGGAATAGCCTAGGATCCGTTCAAAGGATGGATTTAATCGCTTGAAGTAGCCGTCTACTCCAGCAATGCAGAGCATATCGAGAGACAGCTCAAAGAGGCGATCGCGCTCTTGTTCAGCATTGCGACGCTCAGTAATATCGACGCAGGAGCCGATATAGCCCTCAAACTGCCCATCTGAGCTATGGCGCGGTATTCCCGTGTCTAAAATCCAGCAGTATTCCCCATCTGCCCGTCTCAAGCGATATTCGATAGTGAAGGGGTGACGGGCGTTGAATGCGGCAACATACGCATTTGAGTATGCCTGCCGATCATCGGGGTGAACGCCCTCTAGCCACCCGCCATTCATTTCTTGGTCGAGCGATCGCCCGGTAAACTCTAGCCACGGTTTATTGAAGAAGTAACAATTTTGAGACGTATCTGCCATCCAGATTAAGACGGGGGCCGAGTTTGCCATCATGCGAAATCGTTCTTCGCTTTCTTTCAGCACCCTCTCAGACTGCTTGCCGTTTATCACCGCAGTCGCCAAATTAGACACCGTCCGCCGCAGATCCAACTGTGCCATGACCTGATGCGCCAACACTTGAAGCGACTCAATTTGATCGGGGGTTAATTGTCTAGGGACGAGGTCAATAACGCACAAGGTGCCCAGCGCATATCCGTCAGAGGTGAGCAGAGGCGCACCCGCATAAAACCGAATATGCGGCGCACCCGTCACCAACGGATTGGTGGAAAAGCGATCATCTTGGAGCGTATCGGGAACGATTAGCACATCGGTTTGCTGAATCGCATAGCTGCAGAATGCTATCTCGCGCGGAGTTTCAGCAACATCAACCCCAATTCTCGACTTAAACCACTGACGACATTCATCAATGAGGCTAATCAGCGCAACTGGAACATTACAGATGTTTGCTGCTAACTGAGTTAGATCGTCAAACGCCTGTTCTGGTTCAGTATCTAAGATGTTGTATCGGCGGAGCGTTTCAAGTCTTGCGAATTCATGGTCAGATTCATGGTCAAAAAATTGTGCGGTCATGATCACTGGGTAATGATTATCATCATCCTCCTGGTGAGAGGGCCAAATTGGGAGAAACGAATCAATTCAGTCTAGACGACAGAAATTAAGGCAGATTGCACGCTGGAGTTAGGGGTAAGGAATGCCATTGGCTTGTCTTTGCGGAGCAAGTGTCGCCCCCGAAAACCGTCAATGTCTGGCTTTTAAATGTCTGGCTTTTAAAAGTTTGTTTCATGATATGAGGATTATGTAACCGCTCGTAATCTTTATTTATCCAAGTATCGATCGCAATCGATCTCGATCGATGATTTCAGATCATGGAATGTAACGGATTGGGGTCACCCACGCATGAATAATCAGCATAGACAGACTATATCTGCCTGGGTCAAACGCGATGTTTAAGTCGTATTAGGGTTTCTTCATGGCAACTGCCTCTTGGACTCGTCGCCACATTATTTCGCTGGCTGACTTTACTCCTGACGAATACAACATGGTCTTGCAGATGGCTGCCAACTTTCGAGAAGTCTTGTCAAGACGGACTAAGAAAGTGCCCGCCCTTCAAGGGCAAGTGGTGACCAATCTATTTTTTGAGCCGTCTACGCGCACTCGCAGCAGTTTTGAGCTTGCCGCAAAGCGGCTCTCTGCCGATACGCTCAATTTTGCGCCAGGGTCGTCGTCGCTGACTAAAGGCGAAACGATTCTTGATACGGCAAAAACTTATCTAGCAATGGGGGCCGATTTGATGGTAGTCCGCCATCGCGAGGCTGGAGTGCCTTTGGCGATCGCCCAAGAAATGGAACGGCTTAACACCCATGTCGGCGTTTTGAATGCGGGCGATGGCCAGCATGAACACCCGTCTCAAGCTCTCCTCGACTTGTTTACCATTTGTACTCAACTTGACGCTGACCAGCCGCGTGTTGAGCTGTTGGCTAACAAGAAAATTGCGATCGTTGGCGATATCTTACATTCCCGAGTCGCCCGCTCCAATATATGGAGTTTGACCGCTAGCGGTGCTGACGTGCATTTAGCCGGACCGTCAACGCTCGTCCCGCGGGAATTTGCCACGTACTGTCGCGAAATCAGACGTCAAAATTCATCGCCATTGCCCGTTTCTCCATCCCCGATTTCGCCCCCGTCTCCTCCGTCTCCCTCCAACTTGTGTGTCCATTGGTCACTCGAACCGGCCCTGGAAGGTGCTGATTTCGTCATGACGCTCAGGCTGCAAAAAGAGCGTATGGCACAGCATTTGTTGCCGAGTTTGCGAGAATATCACCAACAGTTTGGGCTGACGAGCGATCGCCTGAAACTCTGCAACCCCAATGTCAAAGTACTACACCCCGGTCCTACCAATCGGGGTGTTGAGATTAGCTCTGAACTTATGGATAACCTTGCCGTTAGCCTCGTTTCTCAGCAAGTCACCAGCGGTGTAGCAGTAAGGATGGCGCTACTATACTTAATGGGAACAAGCGGAATAAAGGAATGATTCTGATAGCAAATAGCTAGGGAACCAATGTTCAAAAAGCTTCGAGGTGGATTTCTAGTCGGATTGGGTTACATGCTTTCACCGCTATCGTGGTGGAATGACTTATTCTTCAACTTGCCAATCGCCTATGGGTTTGGCTACCTCGTGAGCTGGTTTTACCCAGACTGGTTTTTTCCGTCAACGGTCGTAGGATATTGGATTTCTAATGTGGTTGGTATTTTAATGATGCAGTTTGGAGCAACGGATATGGTTTGGGGCGATCGCCCCCGCAATCTCAAAAAAGATCTAGTCATCAGCCTCGGCACATCGACTGCATATACGCTGATCGTCGTTGCTCTACTCTATTTTCACGTGCTTGAAACTCCCGCATTTTTAGCAAGCCGTTAGGATTTACTAGGTTTCATCATGAATTCAAGCGTTCTCTTATCCTCACCCGCATTGACTCCTCAACACTCAGGCGATCATCTCGCGATCACCTTTGCGCCCCTGTCCCTTGAGGATGTGTATGCACGAGCCGATGATGCTGCCAATGGGGCGATCGTGGTGATGAGCGGCATGGTACGAAACCAAACGGATGGCAATGCCGTGGTTGCCTTAGAATATCAAGCCTATGAACCCATGGCGGTGGAGATATTTCGGCAGATTGCAGCCAGCATTCGCACTCAATGGACCGATGTCACCCATATCGTCATTCATCATCGCACGGGCAAGCTTGCAATTGGCGAGATCAGTGTGCTGGTCGCGGTCGGTTGCCCCCACCGCACTGAAGCATTTGAAGCATGCAAGTATGCGATCGATACGTTGAAACATAATGCCCCTATTTGGAAGAAAGAGCATTGGCATGATGGATCAACCAGTTGGGTGAGCATCGGCGCATGTGAGCAAAGTCAAGCCCCGCCTCCTGATCGAGCCAAGGTGTAAGCGCGTTTTACAACGTTTTTTTCGCTATCGAAGGCAAGCAGGGCGATCGCCCGATTAATCTCTGTCCACTGGGCTTCATGAACTTCGTCATCGTGGTCCGCAACATCGCCCGATTGGTATTTCATCAAAAAGAAATGCACAACTTTGTGATGGCGTACTCGCTCTCCGTTAGAGTCGCCATAATACCAATAGTCAATTGCATCAATAGGTTGAAGCAATTCCGCTGTGGTGCCAGTTTCCTCCTTCACCTCGCGGAGAGCCGTGGCTTCTAGGGTTTCTCCGTCATCGATTAGCCCTTTCGGAAGCTGCCAGCGGCGCGACTCCCCTACCGAAATGAGAATGATGTCAAACGTGGCATTACGGTTGCGAAAAACAACGCCTCCTGCGGAGGTGAGATGGATAGTAGCCATAATGATAATGTCGATGGGTGTTGATGATGGGGCTTGAAGGGGGCTTGATGGGCTATTTGTGCCTCTCAATCCCGCGACAGCCTGTCTTGGGACAGAGGCAATTAAAGCAGTTTGCTGCGATCCTAAAGAATAGGAATTTAAAATGCTTTAGTTAATATAATGGCTGACTCAATTCGAGATAAAGTGGTTGCTGACTTAAAGAAGGCAGATCGGGAAGGGAAGCTTCGCGCCGAACGAATCCGAACCATTGTCAAAACCTCAGTTTCTGATGCAATGTCTGAAGTTAAAGAGGGGTCGGCAGAAATTCGCTCTCTGGTTAAGGAGGCGGTTTCTGCGGTGATCGATACCCTCAAAGAGGGAGGCGCAGAAACGAAGGAAAACATCACGGCTTCAATTGAGGGGGCAATCGATGGACTCCGAAGTTACAAAGAAGGGGCGATCGCTCAGACGCGTAGCGAAATTGAAAAGCTGGAATCAAAGTTAGACGCAGAAGAAACTGAACTGCAAAATCAAATTGATGGGGCACTCACCACCCTTGAAGAAACCAGCGAAGAAACCTCGTCTACCATTCAAGACATCATTCGGTCGGTGATTCGAGGGATTCGAGAAAGTCCAGAGGCAGCATTAATGCGAAAGCGCTATGCTCAACTCAAAACTCAGCTTTCAATCTTGCGCGCCAATCTGACCGCCAATTATGGAGAAAACTCAGATGCGATCGCCCAGCATCTCAATGATGCGAAAGCGTGGTACGAACGTACGCGTGATCGAGCCGATCAGGAGCCCGATACCTACGCAGAGCAAAAGCAGGCAGACGTTGAGACGCAGATGGCTGACGTGGGCACGGCGATCGCCCAAAAGGAAAAACAGGTCAAGCAGAAACTTCAAAACCTTTGGCAATCAACGACTGAGCTATTTCGTGATGACCAGTCATCATCCAATTGATCGCGCATCGCGTAAAGCCGTTGTGCCTGCGCCTATCTCGATTGATTCTCAGCATTGCGAATTCCAGCAGATCTCAGAGCGATTGAATTGAAGCAATTTACAGTATTGATTCGGAGAAAACTTTTATGCTTGCAGCATTCTTAACCCTACTGGCTACTGCTCTTAGTCTGTTAGTCATCGATCTCATATTTCCAGGCGTCAATCTGGCTAACTTCCCAGCTGCGATGATTGCCGCTGTTTCCATTGGTGTCGTCAACTCTTTTGTTAGACCCGTTTTACGAGTTTTGTCGTTGCCGCTCACCATCATCACCCTGGGGCTTTTCTCTCTAGTTGTGAATGGAGTGTCCTTCTGGTTAGCATCAACCGTGGTTCCTGGCTTTAGCGTATCGGGCCTCTGGTCGTTTCTCCTTGCTCCAGTCGTCTTATCCGTTATCAACACCACCTTAAACAATTACTTTGCTGAACGCTATCCAGATTTAAAAACGGGTGACGAGTCGGAGCTAAAAACAGACGCATAGCCTAAAAAAATAACTTAAAAAACTTAAAAAAAGGTGGGCATCACATGCCCACCTGACGCGAGTCAGCAGAAAATCGGGTTTTTGGTTTTTTTCTTAAACGTTGGCTTCTTCTTTGACTAGCTTGCCCCAACCCAAATCCTTGAGGTTGGTATTGCGGCGTAATGGGCGGGTGGCTAACTCTAAAATATCCCGAGCATTGGTGAAGCCGTGAATCTGAGCAAACGTAAACTCAACCGACCATTTGGTATTAATGCCACGTGCTTCTAAGGGATTGGCATGGGCCATTCCGGTAATGACCAAATCGGGCTGAGCTTGATGAATGCGCTGGAGCTGATTGTAATTATCAGGCTTCTCGATAATTCGAGGAAGAGGCACTCCCATCTCTTCACACGTTTTTTGCAAGAGTGCTAGTTCAGCACCTTGATAACGCTTATCCATATAGGGAATGCCAATTTCTGGAACCGTCATTCCACAGCGGATGAGGAAGCGCGCCAGTGAGACTTCTAGGAGGTTATCGCCCATGAAGTAAACTGACTTGCCGCGAATGAGCTTAACGTAGTCTTCTAGGGAATCCCAAATTTTGGCTTCTCGCTCATCCAACCCCTTCGGCTCAATGCCAAATACTGAGCAAATTTTCTCAATCCAGGCGCGAGTGCCATCGGGGCCAATCGGAAATGGCGCGCCAATCAGTTTGCACTTTCGCCGACGCATGAGAGTCGTTGCCGTGCGAGAAAGAAACGGATTGACCCCAGCCACATAGTAGCCTTCTTCAAGCACGGGAAGCTCTGTATAGCGCTTGGAGGGCAGCCATCCTGACACTTTAATGCCCTGTTTTTTAAGCTCTAGAGTGAGTTGAGTCACCACCGGATCGGGCAGCGAACCAAACAATACAAGGGGCGGATGATCGACATATTCAGACTCCTCAGCCGCCACGTCTTCTTTTTTGCGGCCAAAGCTGAGCAGTTTCTGGATGGCATTGCGCTCTTCTTGATCGGTATCGTCTCCGACTGTTTTGGGGCAGCGTTGTGCCATCGCAGCCAGCACCGTATCTTCTCCCTGCGTGAAGGCATAGTCTAGCCCATTCGCCCGGGCGACCACGATGGGAATCCCCACTTCAGACTCTAGCTTAGGAGCCAAGCCTTCCAAATCCATCTTGATAATTTCGGTGGTGCAGGTGCCGATCCATACAATGACCGATGGATTGCGATCGCGCTTGATCTGCAAACACAGCCGCTTTAGCTCTTCGTAGTCATTAAGCTGAGCAGAAATATCGCCTTCTTCTAGCTCAGCCATTGCATAGCGGGGTTCTGCAAAAATCATCACCCCCATTGCGTTTTGCAAGAAATAGCCGCAGGTTTTGGTGCCAATGACTAAAAAGAAGCTATCTTCGATCTTCTGATATAGCCAAGCGACGCAGCTAATCGGACAAAACGTATGATAATTTCCGGTATCGCACTCAAATTCAAGTGCTTGGGGTTTGGATTCGGCAAGAGCCATAGGTTTAATTTCCTCTCAATGTAGCGTATACACATGATTAGCGGTGATGGGGCCTAAGATCGTCGCGCACCTGCCCCTGAACTCCCTGACACGATTCATCGACCTTAGCTGCCACTTGGCTTGGGTTCTTGGACTCAGCATCGCCTAGCGGACTAGCATTCAGAGAGTGACTGGGCAGCATCTTAATGTCATCAGAGGCAGGCTCATGATGAGCTGCTAGCGCGTCGAGTTCATCATCAGGGCTAAAGTTTAGCCCCAGCGCAAATACGACTTGGTCAGGATTGCTATTAAGGTCTACAATCAGCGGCAAAATTTGCGTTAGCCGAGGCTCTAGCACCGAAAGAGTCGCCAAAATAAAGCTCGATGATGGGCGACGCTGACCGTCATAATTGATCCAGACCCCCAATCGAACCAGCCAAATGCGATTTTCTCGGTAGTAGCTGAGCCACTTTAGTTTTAGAGATGTTCGAAGTTGCTCGACGTTCACAGGTCACCTAAAGGGTTTGAAGTTTGAGTGTTGAGTGGTGATGCCAAAACAACTCATACCTCAAAACTCATCCTTCAAATCCTTATATTTAGACCATCATTAGATCTAGTTCCTCTTCGGACGAGGTTTGGGGGGCTGCTACGGCTGGATTGAGATAAAAATCAGACAACAGCGAGAACAACTCTCGGTCTTGCGCGTCGTTGGGCACAACCCCTTCGGGGCGCGACAGAAGCTGATCGGCAATATTGAGATAGTAGTCGCACACATAATTCAGCAATGGTTCAGACTCAGCCATCTCAAACAACGTTTTGCCTTTGACGCGAGACACTCGAATGTCTTCAATCAGCGGCAAAATTTCGAGAACAGGCATGGGCACTGATTCGATATATTTATCAATCAGGTCGCGCTTTGAGGTGCGGTTGCCAATTAAGCCAGCGAGTCGGAGTGAGTGAGTCCGCGCTTTCTCGCGAACGGAGGCGGCAATGCGGTTTGCCGCAAACAGTGCATCAAACCCGTTATCGGTGACAATCATGCAGTAGTCTGCGTAGTTAAGGGGCGCTGCGAAACCGCCGCAGACCACATCCCCTAACACATCAAACAAAATGACATCATATTCGTCGAAGGCATTCAGTTCTTTGAGGAGCTTGACGGTTTCCCCAACCACATAGCCACCGCATCCAGCACCGGCTGGAGGACCGCCCGCCTCAACGCAGTCAACACCACCATAGCCTTTGTAAATGACATCTTCTGGCCAAATGTCTTCGTAGTGGAAGTCTTTTTCTTGAAGCGTGTCAATGATGGTGGGGATCAAAAAGCCAGTCAGAGTGAATGTGCTGTCGTGCTTGGGATCACAGCCAATCTGAAGGACTTTCTTTCCACGCTTGGCCAGTGCAACCGAAATGTTGCAACTCGTTGTGGATTTTCCAATTCCACCTTTTCCATATACGGCTAATTTCACGGTGGTTCTCCTAGTGTTCGTTTCTTAAACTTGGGCGTAAATGTTGGGCGTAACCGTTGGCGATCGCCCTGCGTTCTAAAAGCGCTGACGTTATAAACGACTCGCCTTAACCTCAGCCTTTAAAGTCATTGGCGTGTTGACTGCATTATTGCCAGAGTTGCGATGGAAAATAAAGGGGCAGTTTTGACAGATTGGCACGCTAATCGATTAAAGACAGAGCAAAAAATACCTTGACTGCTCAGAGCTAGTATAAATCGTTTAGACCATCTTAAATATCTGAAAAACAAATTTTATACTATGCATTTTATAAAAATAAGAACAAAAGACAAAAAACCTTCAATGCCTTGATTAGCTTGTGTTCAAACCTCTAAGCAAGCCATTGATCGAGATTTCTCAGCAGACATGCCCAGATTTTTCGTCAAAGGATTATGCGGTATTCGCTCTAGGTCTCTCTAATGCCGTCCCATCGTCTCAAAGTAGACTGATACTCGACCCATTGGGCGATCGCGCCTACCCTAATGGCTGACAATTTTTAGAGGCTGTTTTGTTCAATTTGGCATCAAGCAGGGGACAATCGTGCTAGATTCTCCCTTGAACTCGATTAATCTGCACCTCAAGGCGTGTCTCTCCAAAATCTCTTTGTTACGTATGATGAATTTTTAGAGATTCTGCTCAGGAGTTCTTTGTTGGGGGCAAAATGCTTCCCCCTCAGAGAGGATAATTATCGATGTGGCGCGCGTAGCGCAGGTGAGCCAACACCATCATGAGAACACGACTCAGAAAACTCCGGTGTAATTGTAAGACAGGTGATCATTTTCACTGAGGAGCGTTACCCTGATACAGGTTATGTTCGTCAACTTGAGGGAAGCCAAATCAATTCTTATCCTAGGAAAAGCACCATTCACAAGCGATTTAGGATCGCAATAGTACGTAGAGATATCAAGGGATAGGTCTGTCCTAGCCACAGCATTCGTGCGAAACACTTATTTCTGAACCGGAGCATTAACTATGGACATCAAACTCTGGCCTGGCAGAGTTACCCCGTTAGGAGCAACCTGGGATGGTGAAGGCACAAACTTCGCCCTCTTCTCAGAAAATGCCGAAAGGGTAGAGCTATGTCTGTTTGATGAAGACGACCGTGAGACTCGCGTTTCTCTTGGAGAAATTTATAACTTTGTTTGGCATGGCTATATGCCGGACATCAAACCAGGGCAACGATATGGCTATCGAGTATATGGCCCGTATGCGCCAAAGGACGGGCATCGGTTTAATCCTCATAAACTGCTGATCGATCCCTATGCCCAGGCACTCACGGGTGATGTAATCTATGGAGCTGGAATCTTTGGGTATGACGTTGAGGCAGAGGAAGACGAAGATCTCACCGTCTCAGAGATTGACGATGCCGCTCTGATTCCGAAGAGCGTTGTCGTCGATGCGTCATTTGACTGGGGGGGCGATCGCCAACTGATGATTCCCTGGCACGAAACGATTATCTACGAAGTCCACGTCAAAGGGTTTACCAAGCTTCACCCCGATATCCCCGAACAGCTGCGAGGCACCTACGCCGGATTGGCGCATCCCGCCGCCATTCAACATCTCAAATCTCTAGGCATCACCGCCGTCGAACTGTTGCCCGTTCATCACTTCAACGCGAATCCAGGACACTTAGTCGATAGCGGGTTACGAAACTATTGGGGATATGACTCCCTCGGATACTTTGCACCCTACTCCGGCTACAGCGCTGACAAAGCACCGGGTGGGCAGGTCCACGAATTCAAATCTATGGTAAAAGCCCTCCATGCCGCTGGGATGGAGGTCATTCTCGATGTGGTATATAACCACACCGGCGAAGGCAATCATTTTGGGCCAACCCTGTGTTTCAAAGGAATTGACAACGCTGCCTACTATCGCCTCGTCGATGACGATCCCCGCTACTACATGGATTTTACGGGCTGCGGCAATTCATTGAATGTGCGCCATCCCCAAATTCTCAAGCTCATCATGGACAGCTTGCGTTACTGGGTGCTAGACATGCACGTAGACGGATTCAGATTTGATCTGGCATCAGCGCTAGCACGCGAGCTCTACGAAGTCGACAGTCTAGCGGCCTTCTTTGACATCATTCATCAAGATCCCGTTTTATCCAACGTAAAGCTAATTGCCGAACCGTGGGATGTGGGCGAGGGAGGCTATCAGGTCGGCAAGTTTCCGCTGCTTTGGTCAGAGTGGAACGGCAAATATCGAGATACGCTGCGCGATTTTTGGCGCGGCGAAGGAGCGACGCTAGCAGAATTTGCCTATCGGTTTACGGGCAGTTCTGATCTGTATGAAGCCAACGGGCGACGACCGCACGCCAGCATTAATTTCATTACTGCTCATGATGGCTTCCCTCTCAATGATTTGGTGAGCTACAACGAAAAGCACAATGAAGCAAACCAGGAAGATAATCGAGATGGTGAAAGCTATAACCGCTCTTGGAACTGTGGCGTGGAGGGTGAAACCGACGACCCAGAAGTATTAGCGCTGCGAGAACGTCAGCGGCGGAATTTTCTGGTGACGCTGATGCTATCTCAGGGAGTGCCTATGCTGCTAGGCGGTGACGAAATGGGGCGCACCCAGGGCGGCAACAACAACGCCTATTGCCAAGATAGTGAAATTTCGTGGTTTAACTGGGATTTGCAGCACAGTAACGCCGATCTGCTGAAATTTACGCAACAGCTGATTCAATTTCGCCAACAGCATCCCATCTTTTCGCGTCGAGATTGGTTTCAGGGGCAAGCCCTTCGCGGGTCTGGGGTTGAAGATATTGGCTGGTTTAACCCCGACGGCAGCGAAATGGATGAAGACCAATGGCAAGATTATTCTCTGAGGTCAATCAGCATCTTCTTAAATGGTCAGGAGATTCCGAGAGTCGGCAGACGCGGGGAAAGAATTGTTGATGATAGTTTTTTGCTGTTCTTCAATGATCACTATGAAGAGGTTGAGTTTACGATTCCAATCAATCTACAGTCGTGGCATTGGCAGATGATCATCGACACTCAAGAACCGCATTTTATCGAAAATGGCAAGATCGTAACGGGAGATAAACCGATTGGGATGACAGCGCGATCGCTCGTGGTGTGGCGCTGTTTGGATCAGCCCAGTAAAGCCGTATAGACCATTGAACCGACCATGGGCTAGAGCAGACGGATCAGGAATCGGACGGATCTTGCTCATGCAGGGCGTTGACCTCGGCGATCGCCAGTCCGGTGATGTGGGCGACCTGCTCAGCATTCATCCCAGTCTGGAGGAGATTTTGGGCAATTTCAATCACTTGAGATTCTGCCCGATCTGCCCGTTGGCGTTCCTGTTCTGCCCGTTGGCGCTCCTGTTCAGCAACTTCTGCCCCTGTCAGTAAGGGCGCTCCATCCAGCGATGCCCATCGAAGCCAGGTGGTATTGATTCCTCGATATGTGCCCTGCCAGCGCACTAGCCTTAGACTTAGCACCTCACTAGTCAGCCAACCTTGCGCCTCTTGGGTGATGGGCTGATAGGTGCTGCCCTGTAAGCGAAATCCAGCGCAATCATCGGGATTAAACGGGTCATACCAGAAATATTCGGGCACATGCATCCGACGTTCATAGATGAGTTTTTTCTGACCTTTATCGGCAGCGGCTGTGCTGTCTGATAGCAGTTCGATGACGACATCGGGGGCTTTCTCTTCTTCCCAACAGACCCAACTCTTCCGCTCTCCCTTAGGCACACCTAAGGCGACAAAAAAATCAGGACTTTTGAATTCTCGATTTTTTGCCTGCGTTACGCTGTAGTAGACAAACATGTTGCCGCCCACATAGCCATCCTCGCGGGCATCCAGCCAAGACTGGAGCCCTTCGATGAGCAAATCCATCTGGTATTGGTGACGCTGGGTTTCCATGACCTCTCCATCGTCATAGGGCAGCTCATCTTGGGATGGCGGCATCGAGACGCCCAGATATTCAAGTTCAGCGGGAGTCGCCATGACTTTGACCTCCGACGCAAATCGCTTGCTCTGATTGTATAGCCTTACGCTCTCACGTTAGGACGCTGAACGTGTGGTGAACCCGCGCGGCCCGCGGGTTCACCACACAAACCTGAGGGCGCGCCGCGCCCCACATCACCGTACTTAACTCAAGCGCATACCGCTATAGCTGAGGGGTAAAGGATGGTTGAGTTTGACGGCGAGTGGACTGAATCGCGTTGACGAGGCGATCGCTGTAGTCTTCAGCCGCTGACTCAATCACGTGATCAACATTTCGCATCTGGTCGGCATCAAAGGTGACGGGCTCTTTGAGAACGTAATGGATGCGATCGCTCTGAGTATCGAATTTGTTTAACTGCCGCTGCACTTTGTTGAAATATCGCTGAAATGCTTGATCTGCATACAGCCCTTCATAGATAGGGCTGCTCGCGAGATACACGTCAAAATCGTGTTGCTCAGCAAGCTGTCTAATTCTTGCCATTGCGTCTCGATTAATGGGAGATATCGAAAAAGTATTTTCTCTGACAAATTCGAGATGATTACGGACATCTCGACGGACATGGGTGGGTTTCGGTTGGCGGATCGGCATAAATCCCGAATCGGTCACCGTAAATTCGCGGCTCTCTCGGAATGATTCGACGGGTTCTCGAATCCAATCAGACAGGGTTTCATTCGATGAATACAGAGGAGCATATCGATGCAAAATCATCTTAATTTGATCTTCCTGATTCAGCCGAAGCGGTGGCTCGAAGTCCTCCATTTCATCCGACGATAGCGGAATCTGAGCAATGTGGGCGAGGGTGTCTTCTTCAATTTCCCGATACCAAATGTCGTAAACATGAACGATCACCACCTGCTTTGGAGAGCCTAGCCGCTGAATGTGTTGCTCTATCATCCAGACATCATCCAACGTCAACAGTGGACCAAACGTACACAGGTTGACGGCAGTGCCCCCTAGGGTTTCGCTAAAGCGCTCTGGAACCACCCCTTGATTGCAGCTTGAATCACCCAAAATTAACCAGTCGACGGGCTGTTTGAGTGCTGATAAGATTTCCCATTTGCGGCTGACAAGAAAGTAGCCCCGATTTGACGTGAGATAGTTCAGAAACCCATCTGCTAAGAAATTGGCAATAATCACTAGCGCGAAAGTGCCTAGGATATTGGCGACAATCTCAGCAGGTCTCGCGGATTTAGTGCGCTCGATGGGAAGATGAGTGGGAACAGTTCGAGTCATGGACGTCGAGAGAGCATAAACTACGGGCGATCGCTTGCTGCTAGAGACAGAGAGGGCGTTGGCTCATCATCTGAAAGTTCTGATGGTACACCATCTTGCGCTAGTGACGGCATTTGCCCCTGACGCCCCATGAAACCATTCACCATCGCCAGCATCGCATTTACCTTACGACTATTCCACTCATCAATCAGCGTCATGATTTGCAACGGGGATAGAACTCGCTCCATCGCCTCGTACAGATAGGCGGCATGTCCTTTTTCGTCGTGTGCGACGCTTAGTAGCCCTTTTTGGAGACTGACACATTTAGGATCATGAGTTGGCAAGGCGCGGGCCATTCGACTGAAATCATTGCAGGCATCGAGTTCTAGAATATACGTGCTGCCAAAGAAGACCGTCCAATCGATGTGCTGTGGATTTAAGTCCTCTTTGCTAAAGCCCTTAAAGTATGCGTCGAAAAACGGACTGCGACGATTCTTGTTCTCAGATTGCTCTGACCGTTGCTGTTGCGATTTGAAGTCAATCACCTGTTTATTCAACTGCTTAAGCGCATGAGCAAACACCTGACCGTGCCGCCGTTCATCTTGGGCATGACGAGCCAGACGTTCGGCAAGCCAATCATCCCCTTCTGATGCAGCCCGCTGACTCAATGCCTCCAAAAATGGTACGGCTCCGGATTCAGCAAGCTGAAACCCTGCCAAAAGATTGGGTCGCGTCCGTGGGTCGCGGATGTTGCGTGCGGTGATATAAGCAGTTGCGCCCGTTCCAACAATGCGGAGGAGAGAAGTCAGCACGTTCATAATCACTGTGTAGATAAAAAATGACTCAGACGAGAAAAGAAATCGACTTGTTTGTATGCTAGCGACTCTTTACAAAATGTGGGGAGTTTGTGTTTGGTGATGGCGTTGGCTCGCTTGCGCGTAGCACGGTTGGATTGAAACATGCAAACGGCTTTGCCGTTTCCAAGACAAAGCCGCTTCGTCAATTTTTATCCTTAATATCCTCAATATTAGGTCTGCTACCTTACAAAGACCTATCTACTACCATCTACCATCCTGCCGGAGGAGCGATTTCTTCTTCTTCGACTTTACTCACTTGCGCTCCGGGTTTGTTGACAATCTGCACAGTGCTAGCTTGCAGACCTTTCTCCCCTTCAGTGACAAACATGCGAACTCCGGTTCCAATTTCTAGGCGATCGAAATCGTTGTTGAGGACGCTATTGCGATGAAAATAGACTTCACGCCCCTCTAGAGTTTTGATAAACCCATAATCGTCTTCTGGAAATAGCTTCGTGACAATTGCCCCCATGGATTGATCGTCATGATGCTTCACTTCGTTATGCTGCCGCTCGTTGAGCTCTATGAGTTGGCGACGAGCCGCGTCAAATGCTTCACGAATTAGAGTTTCTAGCGGTTCATATTGAGTGCCCCGGTCTGGACTTTTATCCACTGCTAATTCATGACCTGGTGGAACTCTTAAATCAATGCGAACTCGATAGGGAGTTCCGCTGCTGGGATGATCATGAGGCTTTTCGATCGCAATGCGACAACTACTGATGTGATCGCATACGCTTTCTAGCTTTTCGACTTTCTCACGAATCAGCGACTCAAGTGCCTCCGTCTTATCGACATGACGATAGCTAATCTCTAATGGAACGTTCATACTGAATACCAATTCGACAATACATATACCAATCCGTCTGGATATCTGAACGGGATTACAGAAAGGCTCCCCTGAGTGGGAAATGGCCCCCCTGTTGGATTACTGATCAGATGATTCAGAAGACAATGCTGGCGCTATCGAGCAACGGATTGGGGCCAAAGGTCTTCAATCGCTTTGGGCATCATTCCCTTGACCTTCTCGATTTCGCCCGTTGAGATGCGATTTGCCAGAACTTTGAACGTGGCACGAGCGACCTGTTCTGCATCAACGTTAGGGTCAACGCTTTGAAAATACTCTCGAATCCCCGCAAGAAATTCGTCCTTAGAACGTTCTTTGCTGGGGTTTGTAACGGGACGCCACCCTTCGTAGTAGAAACCCGCCAATAGAATAGGGAGCTGAGCACCTAGATGAGCTGCTTCTTCAACTGTCAGGCGATCGCGCAACACATGCAACGTATTTCGCAACCCCTGAAAGGCTCGGTGCTTGTCATCCCAACCGAGGGATGCAGCGACATCGTTAACCCAATCATTGGTCTTTTGAGTGGTTGTATCAAATACGGATAGTCCGGTCATTGTCATAGAAATACCTCCTTCACTGAGATTCGTCAAAATGGATACTGCTGCATCAAAACTTGCACTTTTGGGTGAGTTTACACAGCCGTCAAAGTCGTTGGCATCGGAGACTCTACCTTGTCGCCCAAACGTGCGCGATATAGAGACGCCAAACGCTGCTCGCAGCGGGCAAGATTGGATTCGATCTGAGACATCAGATTGACTGTGATCGGATCGGTGATGCGACTGCTCAATTTTGATAAATCAACAATTCCGGTCTGAATGTCACCCAAGGCTCGACGCATGATGGATTCATCATTGCTGGACTGAAGCCAATTAATTAAGGTGGCGTATGCGTCACTACCAATGGCTTGCCACGCTACTTCTTCGTCAAATGCTTGAAGCCGACGCTCTAGCATTGCAACATGGTCTTGCTTGATTGAGCGAATTTCATCTAACACCAGCTTCAGCTCTTGATCAATAGTGGGATCGCCATACTTACGAAAGGCTTCCAGGGTATATCGTTCACCGATAACGACGGCGTTTAGAACATTGACGATATCTTGCTTGCTAGAACCGCCCCATTCTTCTGCAAGCTGCCACCACTCAAATGATTGATCAGACGTATCAGGAAGTGTTGTACCGTCAATCCTTATGCCTAAATTGCTTAAGACCATTACCGTAAAGAGTGACAAATCACCAGGCCGACGTGAAGTAATCAAGTTTCTATCAACGACGACTGGTTCATCTCGGTAGGTTGCGCCTGCATTCCGCATATCAACGCGTATAGAGCGATATCCTGTGGCTTGACGGTTACGCAGCTGGTCTGCTTCAATCAACACTTGTGGACCATGACACACCGCAGCAACTAGCTTATTCTGCGCCATCGCATCAATTATCAAACGGACTGCATTAGGATTAGTACGAATGCGATCGGGGGCTGCACCACCGGGAATGATAATAGCGTCAAAATCTTCCGACCGAATTTCAGTTGCCGTTGCGGTTGGCTTGACGGTTGCACGACCTCGCTTCCCTTCATACTCTTCGTTCATGCGAGAACCCACAATGGTTATATCTGCTCCTGCTTTCTGAAGCGCGTTATAGGGGATTGAAAACTCAGAGTCTTCAAAATGATTTTCGATTAAAATGGCGACCCGCTTCTTACGGTTTCCATTGGCGTTAGCCATACTACATCCTCCTGATTGATACCTTCTAGTTGAAATAATTGAATTTTTATTCAAGGCAGTGCTGATGCGGTGCCCGTTTGCAGATGCTTGCAATTTTATTTTGCCTATCCTGCTTTGTTAAAAAGTAATTAATGGCGATCGCTCATCAAATATTCCAAGATCTCTCGCCAGTTAGAGCGGGAGTTCTGAACGAATATGTGCTACCAAGCGATGACCATATCGATCCTTCTGACGTGCCTAAAGCACCCCAAGGTATCGCTAATTTCTAATCGTTATCTAAATAGTAGTGAGTTAGACTACTGATTCTCCTCGATCGAAAGGGATAGATTTTAAGGGTTCAAATGGCCTAGATTCTTAAATTTAAGAATCTAGGCCCGATTGGCTGACAAAACTTTGAACTTGTGGAGATTTTCCATCTGATGCAACCAATCGAGGATTTCATGAGGCATTTGGGGGTATAGCCCTATGGGCTTAGGTTCTACACACGTTCGGCGTCCTAACACGAGAGCATAAGGCCATATCTATATAACCTGACAATCATTATTCTTGCAGTTTCTGTTAGTCAGCGCATATCTTTGTTTCACACATCCTCTAGACCACAACCTCGCGAAAATACCCTCCGATAGAACCGGAAGGTATTGATGGATTGATGGATTGATAGATTTACCCAAACACGAAGTTGTTGCTGCTTAGAGCATTTACATCGACACCAACCAGGAGCGCGGAGCTACTGTCGCCGAAATCAATGAAGGTGTTATCACTCTCTTGACTAGCAGCCCCCAACACGTCTTGGAAATCGCTAAAGATTGAGCTGACGTCTAGCACATCATCGGCAATGGAGAAATCAGTCACCGTGTTGTTACCCGCACCAGTCTCAAATCTGAAGCTGTCGTTGCCTAAGCCCCCAGTCAGAACGTCATTGCCGCCGCCCCCTTCGAGGACATCGTTGCCAGCACCCCCTTCGAGGACATCGTTACCGGGGCTGGCCACGGCAACTCGCTCAATAACAATTTGCAATAACAGGTCGTCATCAGCCGTGAAATCCCCCACTACAGAGTCAATTATCGCCCCTGGTGCAGTCGTCCCGCCGAGAATATTAATTGGCGTACCGTCGGGATTGCCGACTGAGCCATTAAAGCCAGGGTGCGAAGCTACCACACCATCTTCATCAATGCCAGTATCCGGGGCGGTTTGGTTGAGGAAGGCGGCATCTTCTTCCGTGTTGACCTCTGTACCGGCATCGAGCACGTCGCCGCCTCGCCGCTCAATTACCACCGGCCCGATGAAGTTACCATCTTCGTCGAAGATTGGATCGGCTAGGGCATCATCAGGAACCGCCAAAAAGGCATCGTTTGAGGGGATTATCATCGTGCCCCAGGTAAAAAAACCCTGTCCGACCTGGGCCGAATCAACATCTAGGGTAAAGGAGGCACTTTCACCGGGGTCAATCGGGCCCGGCACCCCAGCTCCGCCCAGGATGGTGCCATCAACCCCGTTATTACCCACCTGGGCATTAAACTCAGCCGCAATCCCTTCAATAGCTCCATCCTCAGCAAGGCGTTCTAGGCCGGTACTGGCTGCGGAACCCACATCGAACAAGTCAAAGGTGGTGCCATCGTGAAACCCAAACCAAATCGGGGTCAAGAAGGTACCGCCAGCCTCTAGGGTATTGGTGACCGTCACGCGGATAGCTGTGCCAGAGCCGACCTCATCACCGCGCAGGATGTCATCACCGTCGCCGCCAACCAGGGTGTCATCCCCGGCATTACCGGCTAACACGTTGGCCTGGTCATCCCCAATCAGGGTGTCATCATTGGTGGAGCCCGTCAGGTTTTCGATGCTGATTAGCTGATCTTGAATCTGATTGCCATTCGCCTCATACTGGGCCTCTCCGGTTTCCAGGTTGGCTGTGACATTCGCCCCAATATCCTGGAAGTCTGCGGTGTCGGTGCCTTCGCCACCATCGGTGATGTCGTTGCCACCCCCCCCTTGCAGGATGTCATCTCCCAGACCTCCTTCTAAAGTGTCGCTACCGCCACGGCCAGAGAGCAGGTCGTTACCGTCATTGCCGGTGAGTACGTTATTGCCACCGCCCCCAAAGAGCTGGTCATCTTGGGCCGACCCGTCCAGGTTTTCGAAGTTGGCAAAGTTTTCGAAAACGGTAATGCCCGCCGTCACATTGGGCTGGTATGAGGCACTGCCAGTCCCTAAGTCAGCCACGACCTCAGCGCCGATAGTGGAAAACGAGTTAGTATCGCTGCCCTCACCCCCATCTAGGATGTCGGTTCCGCCGCCACCCGCTATGAAATCATCTCCAGCGCCTCCACTCAGGGTATTGCCAGCGGCTCCACTGGCAATGATGGTGTCGTTGTTCTCTGAACCAATCACCCCTTCAATGCTGGTAAAGGTATCGATGACCGTGTTGCGACTGACCACATAGTCTGCTGAGCCGGTGCCATCAGCATTTAAGGTGACATTAACATCTACCCCAATATCAGCAAAACTAACGGTATCAAAGCCGTCTCCGCCGTCGATGCTGTCATTGCCACCGCCCCCTTGCAGAGTGTCATCTCCCAAGCCGCCGATGAGAGTATCGCTGCCGCCCCCGCCTGCCAGAGTGTCGTCGCCATCAAAACCCTCAAGAACATTGGTGTTGTCATCGCCGATGATGCTATCGGCATCGTTAGACCCAATCACATTCTCAACACCGCTGAGACTATCTGTTTCAGCGATCGCCACAATACCCCCAGGGCCAGCATCGGTGGCGACATCGGTGACCACGGGGCCATTCGCCCCAGCCGCCGCATTATGTAAGTGAATGGGGCTGAGCGTGCCGTTGCCGATATTGACCGGCAGCAAATCAGCCGGGCTGAGCCCAACAACAGATACGTCAGTGCTATAGGTCACTGAACCGTCGCCAGCGACGGTAAAGAGGACCGTAGCGATACCGGATGCCTCTGTATCGGCGGGCACGGGCACTTCCTGATCGCCACTTAAACTAGCGCTAAACTCGACGGTACCGACACCCATCTCGTCACGATTATCCGCAACGAGATCGAGCTGCCCCCGCAGCTCACCGGAGGGAAAGTCGTTGGTATGAAAATTGAAGTATAGGTTGCCTGCAACCCCCTCAGACACGATCTGGTCGGCGGCGATATCACCGTTGGGGTTCACCAAAGCTACGTCGGCGATCGCCAGATCAAAGCCCGTCTCACGCTCCGCCGAACCAGCGACCAGATCCACGCTGACACCCACATCAAGGTCATCGTAGCGAACTGTATCAATACCTCGCCCCCCAGTAATGCCATCGTCACCGAGACCGCCGGTGACAACGACACCATTGCGTGACTGTTGGACAAAGCGATCGCCCCCAGCCCCCAGGCGAACCTCTCCATCGAGCGTCCCTTGATTCAAGATATCGACGCTTCCTAATGCTCTATCGGCATCAATGGCAAACCCGTTGCCGCCGCTAATGATGCCACGGTTGGTAATTTGACCATCAAAAATAACACCCGATTCAATCAAGATACCGGCTTGCTGTTCAGATGCGATCGCGCCGCTGCTTTCATTCGTGATGGTGCCGGTAAACGTGGCTTCAGTGAGGCCAGACCCAACAAACAATCGAACTCCAGCCGGAACATTACCGTCACCTCTCCCCTGAATCAAACCATCGTTAATGATATTGGCGGAGAGTTCTAGGTCGTCGATCCCGTCACCCAAACCGCCGGCAGCACCCACCTGCACTGAAACACCACTGCCAGAATTGCCCTCGCCTGCATCTATCACACCCCGGCGCTGGTTATTCACGGTGATGTCGTCCGCAGTACCGTCCAGGTATAGGGTGCCATTGCGTTGATCACCTGTGCCAATGACATTACCTCGATTGGAGAAAGAGACATGATCACCGTCTAAGTTCACCGCTCGGCTACCCGACTCAATTTGCCCTGAATTGTTGATCTCAAGAGAGTGGTCGGCATTTCCGATGTAGAGTCCATTGCGGGGCCCGAAAATCAGCCCCCGGCGATCGTTGTCAATCTGACCGCTAATGGCGACACCATCTTCAACGACAAGCCCGCCCAAAAGGCCAACAGTCACTTCTGAGGTGATCGTCCCCCGGTTCAGTACGGAGCCCGTAATGGTGGCCTCGGGTTGGTCTGAACCATTAAAAAAGCGAAGACCGCTGGAGCCATTCGCTGCTACACGGGCCCCATTGGCAAATACCTCAGGTCCATCGCCGCGTCCCTGAAATAGTCCGCTATTCTCAATAGTGATATCGTCATTGCTAGGGTCTCCGGCAGCGCCGACTTGAACCGATACGGCATCTCCAAGATTGCCTTCACCTGCATCAATAACACCGCTACGGGTGTTTCGTACACTCAGGTCATCAACAGTGCCATCAACGTAGAGTGTTCCGTTGCGCTGATTGCCTGTTCCCAATATGCTCCCTGAATTTTGCACCTCAATCCCATCACCATCACTCAGATCAACGGCACGGCTGTTGGAGCGAATCTCGCCTCGGTTCGACAAGCTCAAGTCATCTCCCGTTGAGCTGATGCCATTGAAATCACCTGAGATCTCGCCTTGATTAGAAATGTCGATGTCGTCACCGCTGGCTTGGACGGCAGTATTGCCGGGATCAGGGGCTGAAATTGATCCGCTGCTATTGACGGTTAACCGAGTCTGATCAATAGGGATGTCAATAGCTGGCTGACCTTCTGGGGCTTGGATGTCTCCGCGAACTGAAATAACAATAGGGTTAGTGAGTCGATCTGACATGATTAGCGACCTTTATCTCTATCGATTACGGTTTCAACTGATGTTGTGAGCACCTGCATCGTAGACAGGGAAGGTCTTTGAATCCCTGAGGCGAAAGACCTATATTTTTTCTAGGACTTTAGACCCAGGGCAATGGAAATTTACGTCGCAGCCCAAGGACGGGGGCTACGCCGATTGGCTGCTTAAGAGCTTGTGTAACCGTCCCCTTTGACTCCGCTCAGGAGACGGTTACGGTTTCTTATCTATTGGGTGCTAAGTCAACCAAAATCTCATTGATTTTTCACAATGCTTTCAATGTTTTCTTAGATATCTCTCATCCAGGTTAAGTCGTTCAATCTTAGGATTTTCATTAAGGTAGTGAATTTTACGGAATGGCGGGTTTTATACCCTTTTCATGTCTGTTTATAGAGCGTGTGCAGCGCATCGGTGATGAAGCAATCCGTATGCAGAAGATCCTAAGCTCATGATGAATTCCCAGCCTTTGATCCGAGTGTTGCTAGTAGACGATGAGGAAATCGTTCGCTATGGTCTCAAGACGATTATTCAACCTGAGGCTACCGTGATAGTGGTTGGCGAGGCGTGCAATGGTAGGGAGGCGATCGCCCAGGCTGAAGCGCTAAACCCTGACGTGATTTTGATGGATATCGGCATGCCCATCATGAATGGCGTTCGGGCCACGGGGGAAATTTTGCAATCGCAGCCCCAAGTAAAAATCTTAATCTTAACCATCCATGATGATAATCAGTTCCTAATTGAGGCTCTACAGCAAGGGGTTGCGGGCTATTTGCTAAAAAATACACCCCCGGCAGATTTCATCCAAATCATTCAGTCTACCCACAAGGGCTATATGCAGGTGGGTCCTAGCCTGGGGCAACAGCTATCACGACAGCTCAAGTTTCCCTATCCCCATCAGAGACCTAATAACTTAGCGCAGGTGACTCCTCGGGAACAGGAAGTTTTACAACTGATTGCAGCAGGAGCAAGCAATCGAGAGATTGCTCAAAGTCTCTACATCACAGAAAAGACCGTTAAAAATCACGTTAGCAATATTCTAAATCGGCTGGGATTGCGCGATCGCACCCAGCTAGCCATTTGGGTTAATGCCTCCAACAGCGCTCCGTCTCGTTTCTTGTCGGCCTAACATCATGCGTTGGAAACTAGGCACAAAATTTAGTCTAGGACTAGTTCTTGTTTTTCTCTTAGTAAGCGGAGTCACGGTACTCAGTCTTTCCAAACATCTGCATTACCAGGCTGAACAAGCCGTCAAAGAACGAGCCGCTATCCTATTGACTACGATGCAGGCAGCTCGTAACTACACCCAAGACAATATCCAACCTATGTTGGAACGCAACCCAGGCAACGTAGACAGTTTTATCAAAGAGAGCGTCCCGAATTTTGCAGCCCAGGCCATTTTTTCAGATTTTCGGCGGCAGGCTCCAGAGTTCCAAGATTTTTTATACAAAGAAGCGGCTCCCAACCCAACCAATCCAGATGATCTCGCAGATGCGTTTGAGTCAAAAATTTTCACTCAATTACAGCAATTAACAGAGACTAATCCAGAAATGCTCTCTGGATATCGAACCTTAGGGGAGAAAACCCTATTTTATTTAGCGCGACCTCTGGTTATGAGAGATGTCAGTTGTTTGGCCTGTCATGGGCGCCCTAGCCAAGCACCTAAGCAACTGATTGAGATGTACGGGAATCAAAATGGTTTTGGCTGGAAGCTTAATGATGTGATTGCCGCTCAAATGATGTACGTGCCCGCAGATCGGATTCTTAACCAGGGACAGCAAAATTTGCTAACAGTAACCAAAACTCTACTTAGTTTTTTGGCAGCGCTTTTTTGCATGGTTAATTTATTATTATGGCGAACTGTCACTCAACCCCTCAAAATTCTCACTCATGTGGCGCAGCAGATCAGCAGTTATTCGCTCAATCATCACCAGCGTGTTCCAAACCAAGATCAAGGCTTAGACGCCTTAATGATTCGGCAAGATGAGCCTGGACAATTGGCTCGAGCCTTTCAGTATATGGTCTACGTGCTCAGTCAGCGGGAGCAAGACCTGAAACAAGCAGTACAGGAACGCACTCAATCATTAGAGCAGGAAATGGTTGAGCGTCAGGCAGCTCAAGAGACGCTGCAAACCTATGCCCATGCCATGAACCATGACTTACGTAACTTGGTGATGGGCATTTCTATGTTGGTGCAGGGGGTGCTGTTTCATTCATCTGAGACAGACCAGGAGGCAACTCAGAAGGATGGCAAAGCGCCTCCCTTCGCTATTGAAGTACCACCAATGGCGTTAACCATGATTCAAAAAAGTTGCGATCGCCAACTCAGGCTAATGAATTCCCTGATGGAACTTCAGTCTAGAGATCTTTGGCGCACGGCGCTACAACTTGAAACCGTGAACTTACGACAGTTAACGGATGCTTTAATAACAACCCACCAGGCTAAACTGCAAGCATCTACTGCAACATTAGACAATCAGATTGCTAACGACCTACCCAGGGTTCAGGCAGATCCAAATCAGCTCCAGCGCGTGTTTGAAAACTTGGTAGATAATGCCCTGAAATACAATCCCAAGGGAGTAGAAATTACGTTAAAGGCTACGGTGTGCGATGGCGCAGCCTCTCGTTTTGAGAATCGTACTATTCGGTGTGCTGTTGCCGATAACGGCATTGGCGTAGATTCTAGAAAAAGCCGCGAGCTATTTAAAATGTATGCCCGTGGTTATGATAATTACGAAGCCTCAGGGTATGGCTTAGGTCTCTATATTTGTCAGAAAATTGTCGAGGCGCATGGTGGAGAGATTGGCGTGATAACACGCCCTAATGGAGGAGCAGAGTTTTGGTTCACCTTGCCTTCGATAGTGGCCTGATTAAACCCATCATAATAATGCCTCAAATCATAGTGGTCTACAACCATCATGCTATGGCCTCATTTTCATGAGCGCTACTCCGCCGCTTCAACTACGCCTTAGTGCTCACTTCGTACAGCCTTTTCAAGCCATTCCGAAGCCTTTGTCTGCCAGTATGACCTGACCCCAAATCAGTTTGATGTGATCCCTTGAGGGGAACGAGCCGTTCTGACAAGTTTTTCCGGCTCATATTGTCGATATTCATCAGCAGCTTGAAACGCTAGACACCTCTGAGATAGAGCATTTGAGGGCCTTGCTCAAGCGCCTGCAAAAAGTTTTCTAAGCGACTTACCAAAACGTCTTAGATCTGACTTGCCAAATTCATAGGAGGGTGTTAGTTTGATTTCAGATAGTTCTGATTAAAACAATTTGTTCGAGCAACCTATGGGGTTTTTGCTATGAAATATTCTGTGCTTGTTTTTCCTGTGGCGTTGACTGCTGCCACGATTCTGTCCGGAAAGAGTCCCACTCCACAGCAGTTGTGCCAGTTCGACTCGCTCTGCCGAGGAAAGCGGGCTAGTTTTCGCCTATTGTTCTAATTAGAATATTCTGAAGACATACAAACAGCTTTTCTGAGACTGGAACCCTGCGATCGCGGCGCGAGAATCCTTTCATAACCGAAAAACCCTCCTAGCTTCAGACCAGCCAAAGAATGAGTCGAGGGCAACAGAATGTTGCGCTTTCTCAAAAACAGTTAAAAGACGTTGCGGATTAAGGCGAACTTATCGTCAGACAATGCGCTGGTGAATACGGATCCACTAGGCTCTTCTCAACGTTTTTCTTCCTTTCTTCACCGCCGCGACAATCGTGCAGTTCCTTCTCGGCGATGGTGCATTCGGCCTGACATCTCGGTTTAGCAGGAAGGGGTGAGAGCAGGTAAGAATTCAAAATTCAAAACTGTCCTTTCCCATCTCCTCACCCCTATGCCCTCTGGGCAGGCTACGCCAACACCCCTTCATTACCATGCCACACTCCCCTTCCCTCTTCATCTCCCACGGGGCACCCGATCTCCCAATCCAAACGGGTCCCACTCAAGACTTCCTGAGACAGCTGTTTCAAGTCATTCCCAAACCCAAGGCGATCGCAGCCATATCAGCCCATTGGCTAACTGCCCACCCGACTATCAGCAAAGCCACACAACCCGAAACCATCTACGACTTTGGCGGATTTCCTCGTCATTTATATGAACTCACCTACCCGGCTCCCGGCGATCCGGCACTGGCTGCAAGGATTGCAGACTTGTTGACCCAAGCCGGATTCACTCCCCGCCTGAATGGCAAACGGGGTTATGACCACGGCATTTGGACCCCGCTGATCCTGGCAGATCCGGACGGCACGATTCCGGTCGTGCAGCTCTCGGTGCAGCCCCATGAAACCTTGCAACACCACCTCTACCTAGGTAAAGCCCTGTCGCCGCTGCGGGAAGAAGGCGTGCTGATTCTTGGTAGCGGTGCCGCCACCCATAACCTCTGGTCGTTTGGCGATCGCTATGACGCTCCCCCACCAAAATGGGCCGTTGAGTTCGATGACTGGCTGGCGCAAACTATCGCTGCCAACGACATCTCTAGCCTGCTGAACTACCGCAACCTTGCCCCCTTCGCCAGCAAAAACCATCCCACCGAAGAACATCTCTTTCCCCTCTTCGTGGCGTTAGGCGCAGGTGGACAGGGACGGCAAATCCACCATAACTTTACCTACGGCGCGTTTAGCATGGCAGCCTATGCGTTTGAGTAAGAACCATTTTGGATTTTAGATTTTGGATTTTAGATTTTGGATTTTAGATTTTGGGTTTTGGATTTGCCAACCCATCCATCCACCCATCCACCCATCCACTCATCCACTCATCCACTCATCCACTCATCCACTCATCCACTCATCCACTCATCAACTCACCTACCTACCCACCTAGTAAGGAGACACACCATGGCTCTCGGACGACTTGTTGATGGCACTTGGACCACTGAATGGACGGAACGTGATGAATCGGGGCAGTTCAAGCGGATGCCGACCCTGTTTCACAACTGGATTACGGCGGATGGATCTAGCGGGTTCAAGGCGGAACCCGATCGCTACCACCTCTACGTTTCTCTGGGCTGTCCCTGGGCGCATCGGACGGTGTTGGTGCGATCGCTCAAAGGTCTGCAAGACGTTGTTAGCCTATCCATTGTTGATCCGGTGATTAGCGACCAGGGCTGGACGTTTTCGAAACGGTTCGGCAGTATTCCCGACAGTTTGTACGGCTCTAGCCACCTCTGGCAAATCTATACCCGCGCCAAGTCCGACTACACCGGACGGGTTACGGTGCCGGTGCTGTGGGATAAGAAAACCGAGACTATTGTGAATAATGAGTCGCGGCAAATCATCCAGATGTTCAACTCGGCCTTTGACGAATTTGCCGCTTATCCGGAGCGAGACTTTTATCCCGAAGCACTGCGATCGCAGATTGACGCGGTGATGGATGCCATTTATCAGCCCATCAACAACGGCGTGTATCGCAGTGGTTTTGCCTCATCTCAAGAGGCTTACGTCGCAGCAGTGACGGAACTTTTTCAGGCTTTAGATCATTGGGAAAACGTGCTCAGTCAACAGCGTTATCTGGTGGGCGACCAGATTACCCTGGCGGACTGGTGTATGTTCACCACGCTGTTCCGCTTTGATTTGGCTTACCACGGACTGTTCAAGACGAATCTGAAGCGCTTGGTCGATTACCCCAATCTCTGGAACTACTGCCGCGAGCTGTATCAGCACCCTGGCATTCGTGAATGGTGCAGCATCGAGCATGTCAAACAGCTCTACTACGCCGGACTGCCCGAACTCAACCCCAGTGGTATTGTCCCCGTTGGTCCCGATATTGACTATGCCAAGCCACATACCCGCGATCGACAGGTCGCTATCCCGGCCCTCAGCTAAGTCTTCCTAACATCCGTCTTTGCCCTCTACTATCATGTGCTCCAACCTACACCACCTAGAGGGCTTTCGTTATGTAACGCGCTACGTCATCCCCATTCACTCATTTAAGAGGTATAGCGTTAGCCAGATAGCTTAGGACATGACTCCTGAGAAATCCAAAGCTGGGGAAGCTATCTGGCGTGCAACCGCACAAAGAACAGTGGCGGTTGCTATATATGAACGAGGGTTATGCCGCTACGGCTGGAGCACCCACTTTTTGGCTGAGCTGTTCTACCAACTGAGGGATGGCTACATGGGCTGCCTTTTTGGACTGCTGGTGGCGATCGTCGCCAAACTCTTGGTATTCAATGCGAATAACGTGATGCTCGCTGACTCCCAGCAGTCTTGAGGCTGAGACGATCGCGGTATCGAGATGATTTTCGGCAGCATTCACACCGCCGACCGCAAAGCCACCTTCCCCAGAGGAGGCCAAAATCACCAAAATTTTGCCAGTTTGAATGGGCTCAATCGGTTGATCTCCCCGCGCTAGGTCAAAGGAAAAGGTGCGACCGATGCGAATCACCTGATCAATCCAGGCTTTGAGTGCCGAGGGCATAGCGTAGTTGTACATGGGGGTACCGATGACGATGACATCAGCCGGCTCTAGTTCTGCTAGCAGCTCATCAGACTCTTGTAAAATTGCAACTTGCTCAGGGGTTCGTTGGTCAACTGGCTTAAACGCGGCGGCAATCCACTCTTCACGGATGGCTGAGGGAGGATTTAGCCCCACGTCGCGCTTGATCCAGGTGTCACTGGGTCGGATCTTTTGCCAGTGTTCGGCAAAAGCGGTGGTGAGTCCGCGGCTCAGGGAACGAGTGACGCGGGCGCTGGCATCAATTTGCAGAATTGTTGTCATGATTAGTCTCCTTGAAATAGGTCAAAAATCGAGGATGTGTGACTTGTATCCGAATGAATGGCGGCGTTTCTTGCTTAGAGTTGCAATTTCAAATGCAAACCGTAATATTCGATTGGCTATTTCGCAGTGCCCAACAGAACCGCTTTGGCATCAGCGTCCATTTTGACGTTGGCGGCATCGGGTTCACCGATTGCGTAAGCGCGTTTTACAGCGGGGCGATCGCCCATTCGCTGCATCCAGGCAAAAACATGTGGAATTTTTGACAGGTCTACCGACAGGTCTTCGGCTTCTAGTACCCAGGGATAGGCCGCGATATCGGCAATACTGTATTCGCCAACGATATAATCTTTTCCGTCAAGCTGTTTGTCTAGCACACTCAGCAAGCGCTCCGTTTCCTTGAAATAGCGATTCTTGGCGTAGGGGATGTCCGCATTAGCATATTTAAGGAAGTGGTTTGCCTGCCCCATCATCGGCCCCAGACCACCCATTTGCCACATCAGCCACTGCACCACTTCGTATCGGGTTTCTTTAGGTAAGCACTGATCCGTTTTTTCGGCTAGATAAAACAAAATGGCACCGGATTCGAAAAGGGTTTTGTTGCCATCCACTATTGCGGGCATTCGGTTATTGGGAGAAATCTTCAAAAACTCAGGCTGAAACTGATCCCCCGCCATGATGTTAACGGTTTTGATTTGATAGTCGAGCCCCACTTCTTCTAAAAAAATCAGGGGTTTGTAGCCATTGGGAGTCGGCCAAAAATAAAGGTCAAGCATGACAAACGTCCTGTGAATGATTCACAAAAGGGTCAGGATTTAAGTGTGGGCTCTAGCGGGAAACCAAGCTTCCGGTTCTGGATATTCAAAGCTGGGAGGAAAGAAGTAGGTTTCAAAAACCGTCGTGGTTTCGGCTTCCGTATCAAAGAAAGCAAACGCATTTTGCCCCATCCAACTACCGGATTGAATCAGTCGAAATCCCCTAGATTCAAATTCTTGAATGCGCGCTTCCCAAGGCATATCACCACAGTTGAAGGCAATATGATGGATACCTTCCCCATGACGGTCTAGAAACTCTTGGAAGATGGTTGGGCCTGACAAGGGCTGCATGATTTCCCAGATAACGTTTTTGGCCTGGGCAAAACACACTTTGATTGCATACTGGGCTGTCTTGCCGCGATAGGTTTGCTCAGAAACAGTGGTTTCATCAAAGGTGTAGACTCGCCAGGGACCGATGCCAAGCTTGACAAGTCCTTCCATCGTTTTCTGATAGTCGCGGGTGACGATACAAATTTCTACGGCATCACCCAGAAACGGTTGGGGAAGTTGAATCTCATCAATCATTGAACTCAGGTAAAATTCGTCAGGTTCAAAGGCAGTTTTTGGAAAAATGATCCCGATTTGGAGCGAGAGATATGTCAGATGGGCGATCGCCCATCATCCTTTGCTTCCAATCAGGCAACTAGCGATTCAATTCACCTTCAAAGCGCAACACACCGAGGCCGGTGCCGTAGTTCACCGCGCCCCAACTTCTAAAGGAGCCGGTCAAGCCTGCGAATCGTCCACCCGCTTCGACCACGGTATATTCGGTTTGAGCCAAATGCAAATCGCCCTCAGAGGGAGTGTGGACTGATTTATCTTGCGTGTTAACGTAGCCACCATCGTCAGCGGTGAAGTAGTGGCGCAGGTCGTAATGGATTTTGCCGTCAGGCAACTGCTCAGAACCAACGACCTTGGCATAAACGCCGCCGTCAAAGGTGCCCGTCATCGCGACGGAAAAGCTAGTCTCATCGATCGCACGAAAGTTTGCCGTACCGCCAATCGTGAGTGAATTAGCCATGGGTTTACTCCTTAAAAGATGAATTTGGGTTAGTGAAAAGTGAATCAGCAGAGGGCTTTTCGGTGACTTAGCTCCTCGAACTTATAACGCTGAGTCAGTGGCTGTCATTGACAGCGGATAAGTTTGAACGTAGCTAACGGTTGAGTTCTCCCTCAAATCGAGTGAACTAACAGAGGGCATTTTCGAGCCTCAGCCCCAAAAATTACACAAGCGTTCCCGCCCGACGATAGAATCATCGCCGTCGTCGAAACTAGCAATTTAAGCAAAGATTGAAAGGCAATACCGAGAGAACTAGCTTATTGAGAAAAACTAATTGTCCCCTAGCGTGTCGGATGTGTTTCTTCTGCCTTGATTCAAACAATATCAAAGGTATCAAGGGATATGCAAAGTCAATTTACTCAGGCTAAGATGAGAAAAATTCATCTACATTGAGGCTCTTGTGCGGCAGCTCTGTTCCCTTAATGCGTTGCAAGTATTCGAGGCTGTAGCGCGACATCTCAGCTTTCAAAACGCGGCAGATGAACTGGATGTCACCTCTACGGCGGTGAGTCACCAAATCAAGCTGCTGGAAAAGGAGTTGGGAATGCCGTTGTTCCGGCGGCGTCCTCGTCCTTTAACGCTGACTCCGGCAGGGGAACAGCTTTTCCCGGCTGTGCAAGAGAGCCTGGATACGCTGGCTGGTGCGATCGCCCGTCTCAAACAGACCAATAACCCAACCGATCTCACTGTGAGCGTCCTGAATGTGTTTGCAGCCAAGTGGCTCGTACCTCGTCTGCCCGACTTTCAACACCAATATCCTGACGTTGACGTTCGATTGCAAACATCCCATTCAGCCGTCGATTTGCAAGCCCGCACCGTTGACATGGCCATTCGCTACGGACGCGGCGAGTATCCGGGACTGGAAGTTTGTCGCCTGATGACAGATGAGTTCACCCCAGTTTGCAGTCCCCGATTGCTCGCCGATGGAGAATCGATCACTAAGCCGGAAGACCTCGCCCATCATTCCTTAGTGCATTTCGAATGGTTGAATTATGGCTCAGATGCTCCAAGTTGGAAGAATTGGCTCGCACTAGCAGGACTCAATCACATTGATCCCGACAGAGGGCTTAGGTTTGATGATGAAAGTTTGGCGATTCAGGCGGCGATCGCAGGTCAGGGAATCGCCTTGTGCAGCAGCATCCACACCTTCGATGACATCAAGCTGGGCTTTTTGCATAAGCCGCTGGATCTGGCTTTGCCGGGGTTAACCTATTCAGCCGTTTATCTCAAAAAGCATCCTAAAGAGCCTCTGATTCTCAAGTTTGTGGACTGGCTCATTGACCAGGCGCAAGAATTCAATTAGTAAACCAGCAGTGCGACGGACGGAGCAGCTTTCCCAAAGCCTCAACCGAATAGCGTAACCCCCAATGCTGGTCACTATCGGGGCAAAAATCGCGGCTACATCTTCATCAATTTGTGCCTGAATTTGGGCGATCGCCTCAATAGACCTCTACACGCTCATTCCAGAACACATCCCTTTCTCTCGTAAGAAGGTTAGGAAGCCTGTGCAGAAAAGCTTGGAACCAGGGCTGCTGAGGCACTCGATTGAGAAAACTGGCCCGGCTTTCTCGATAAGTTTCATAGAAAACGATGATATTGGGATCATCCAAATCTTGATGAACTCTGGCTTCAATAAAGGTCGGTTCTTGCCGTAACCCGTCGAGTAGTTGGTTGAATTTGGTCTGAAATTCCTCCCGCTTCTCAGGCTGCACGGGGAAGCGAACAATTACTGTAGTGGTGGTATTTTCCATTCGGTTTTCTCCATTGGTAGCATTTTCAATTGATAGCTAACGGGTTGCGAGGGGCAGGGCGCCCCATCCCTCGCAATCCTCCGGGAAACTATGTCACTAAAACAACAGAACCTTTAGTGCGACGGGCTTCCAGGTCGGCATGGGCCTGCGCCGCATTCGCCAGGGGATAGCGATGGTTGACGCTAACGGAGACGGCTCCCTTCGAGACCACATCAAAGAGGGCTTGCGCCGATTCCAACAACAATTCGCGAGTACCCGTGTAGTGTCCCAAACTGGGATTGACCACCACATGGGATTTGCTGTTCAAACGGTGCACATCCAATGGCTCCACCTGACCGGATGCCCAGCCAAACAGCACATTTACGCCAAAGGTGGCTAGACAGTCAAAGTTGCGGTGAAAGGTCGATCGCCCTACCCCGTCATAAACTACGGGAACTCCTTTTCTGTCAGTAATTTGATTCACCCGCGCGCCAAAGTCTTCCTGGGCATACAGGATTGGGAAGTCGCAGCCATTCGCCCTGGCGAGATCGGCCTTTTCTTGATTACTCACAGTACCGATAACCGTTGCCCCTAAATGCTTAGCCCACTGACACAGCAGCGACCCGACGCCGCCTGCTGCCGCATGAACCAAAATAGTGTCGCCAGCCTTGACGGGATAAACCCGCCGCACCAGATATTCGACAGTGGTGCCCTTGAGCATCATCGCTGCCGCCTGCTCATCGCTGATAGTATCCGGCAGCGGCACGAGTCGATCTGCCGACAGGGTTCGCATGTCGGTATAAGCTCCCCGTACCAGTTGATAGGCAACTCGCTGCCCGACTTCCACATCGGTGACACCTTCGCCGACTTCCTCCACAATTCCAGCGGCTTCAAACCCGTTGATAAAGGGCGTTGATGGCAGGGAAAAGTCTCCTTTGCGGAAGTAGGTATCGAGAAAGTTAACGCCGATCGCCATCTGGCGCAGTCTCACCTGTCCTGCTTTTGGTTTTTCAATATCGATCGGTTCGTACCGTAGGACGTCGGGGCCGCCCTGTTCGTAAATGTGAATGGCATGTGCCATGATTCTTTCCTCCAGGTTTGAATGATGAATTAAGCTGCGGATGCAATAGGCTGAAACTCGTCTACAAGCGCATCCATAGGGAGACTATGGTTCACATCCCTTGTGGTGACTTGAGCCTGGGGATAGCGAGTTTGCAATTTTGCGACCAAATTATCCGCTAAGGCTCGACTCACCGACTCTCGATGGCGAGCACTGGAATCAATGCGTAGAATTTTCGGTGTTAAGTAGCTCAGTTGTAGTTGCATCATCTGATAACTCCGTCGTATTTTTGGCTGGTTGTGTAGGTTGGGCAAAACTCAACAATGGCGAGAAATTTCCGGAATTCGCAAAATCGACACCAACCTACAATTTGTCAAGCGGTTGAACCTGTCGTGAGACTAGGCAGGCACCGCTAAATCCTTACGGGGAGGGAGTTCTGGCAAACCCTTGGGAATGGTGGTGCCTCGCTGCACTGCCGGACGCGCCCCCACGCGGTGATACCACTGATGGAGATGGGGATAGGGATCGGTCGCAAATCCCATGTGCTCGGCGGTGAAATACCAGCCAAAGAAAGCAATATCTACGATCGAATAGTCGCTGAGGAAGTAAGGGCGATCGCTCAGCAGCTCATCCACCACCCGATTGATCCGATCAGATTCCTTCAGATATCGCTCCATGCCATAGGGAATGGTTTCGGGAGCCATGATGGTGAAATGAGCGCGTTGTCCAAACATCGGCCCTACCGTGGAAGCCTGGAACAGCAGCAGCTCAATGGCCCGCCACCGTTCCTGCCCTTGAGAAGGCACTAGCTTGCCTGCCTGCTCAGCCAGGTACAGCAAGATTGCGTTCGATTCCGTTACCACCTGACCCGTAGCCGTATCGCGAATCACGGGAATTTTGCCGTTGGGGTTGATCGACAAGAATTCATCGGTCTGTCCTTCTCCAGTGAATACGCTGACGGGGTTGACGGTGTATGACGCGCCCAACTCCTCCAGGGCGATACTGATTTTGTGGCCGTTTGGGCTACCGTCGCTATATAGTTCAATCACAAGATTGCTCCTAATACTTCAAAACAAGGGTTTTCACTATCCGACCGAGCGTTTTAAGGCTGTCGGAGTTGCATTAGGTTTATTGTTACTTGCAGAAATGCGATTAAGATGGTCAGTAATGCGAGGCAAATTTGCAAAAATGCGAAATGGACTGGAATGACCTGAAATACGTCAAAACGATCGCCGATGCAGGCAGTGTCGCGGATGCTGCCCAGAAGCTGAATGTGCATCAATCTACAGTGTTCCGAAGACTAAACACCCTTGAGAAGGATTTGGGGGTACGGCTGTTTGAGCGTCTGCCAAGTGGTTATATCATGACTGCCGCTGGCGAGGATTTCTGTGAGGCGGCAGAACGCATCGAAGCGGACATTGCCAATCTCAACCGACGCATTAGTGGCCAGGATATGCGTCCCAGCGGTACTATTCGCGTCACTACCTCAGATGCATTGTTTATCAAATTGCTGTCGCCCTGCCTTGCCGAGTTTCGAGCCGCCTATCCGGAAATTGAGCTGGAAGTACTCATTTCGACCGAAGTCTTCAACCTGACCAGGCGGGATGCCGACATTGCGATTCGCACCACGAAAAGTCCACCTGAAACGTTAATTGGTAGGAAGGTGGCAACCATGTCCAGCGCGGTTTATGGCTCCGAGGGATACCTTAAAACCCATCCAAATTTGAGCCATTTGGACACTCATAACTGGCTCGGTTTTGATGAAAGTATTATTGATTCAGCTACAGCGAAGTGGCTTAAGCAGAGGATACCTAACAATCGCTGTCAGTATCGTCTCAATACCTGTGCGGCACTGCTAGCAGCGGTTAAGGCGAATCAGGGATTAGCCATTTTGCCCTGCTACGTGGGGGATACTGAACCTGATTTGGTGCAAGTGTTACCGGAGATTCCTGACCTCGAAAAAGACCTCTGGATTCTGACCCATGAAGATCTCAAATATGTGACTCGCATCAAAACGTTTATTGATTTTGTGGCCGCAAAGCTGACATCAAAGGATAGCTATTTATCGGGAAAATCATCCGTTGTGGTCAGTCACTAACTTCGCAACCATTTCGGCCCGAAACGTTTCACTCAGCAATTCATTTCCTCAAAAACTGCCAATGAGGGCTTTCTGCAGCGGAAAGTGCGAGCCTATGGCAACTTTACCGAATACGTTCCGCTAGGGTTACTGTTCGTCATCACCTTAGAGCTAATGGGGGCAGTGCCCTGGCTCATCTGGTTGTCAGGATGCACCCTTACGATAGGTCGTATTGGCTAATAGCTACCTATGGCCCCTCCAATGGTCGCGCCGTTGGCTTTTTCCTCACCTGGACAGCTTATATTGCGGGATCAACTGCCTGTCTGTACTACGGCATTACCGGACTTCTTTAGCGATCGCGCAATAAAACCTGCAACCGATAGACGTCATTCCCTCTATGAATAGAGAATTCTTCATAACCTGGTTAAAACTGGACTGCATAGTCTTTGCCCTCACCAGACTAGTTTCTATTTGCAGCCAGCAGTGAAGCCTTCAGTGGATTATGGCTGTGGCTTTTTGATGTTGTGAAGTGGCCGTTGGACGGCAATCCTGCTGGGTTTAGCCCCGAAACGATGTCGGTGAATGCGATCCTTGGCGGCATGATGGTGGGGTGGGTTTTACTGATGTATTTCGTCACCATCGGTCCCATTGTGGAGGGAAGCGTGATTCGGAAAAATAACCTAAAGGTTTTGCGCTAGTGTTCGATTATGAATCAGATATTTACGTCAGAATTTCCGCATGAAACGCTGAATCTTTTCTTCCCACAATGGCAGGGGTCGGCAAGGTTTGGCCTCTATGAAGGCGCCAACCTGATATGTAAGCTTTTGCATAACGATATTTCTTTAACTCAAATTCCTGTATCTCTGACCTATTCATTGACTTCGAGCAAAAACATTCTTGGATATAGTCAAGTTCTTTCTCAACTTCAACATGCTTTTAACGTTATTAAAGCCCATAATCCAAACCGGATTATGACCATCGGAGGCGATTGCAGTGTTGAAATTGCTCCGGTCTCTTTCCTCAATCAAAGACATGGGCATTCCTTAAATGTGATTTGGTCAGGGTAAGCGCAAGAAAACCATCGAAAAATTGTGCTAGGTTGCGAGCCCTGCGGCAAGGACAGAGAGCATGTAATCAGGACTCATCGAAGCTCGCTTTGCCTTCTGCTTGAGACTTCGTTTCTTT
>JBNPEB010000025.1:0-54892 GCA_051117335.1 Elainellaceae cyanobacterium | reverse complement strand
AACTTTTTTGCCAAGCTCAAGCAGTATCGGGCAATTGCTACTCGCTATGATAAGACCGAGTGCAACTTCCTCAGTGCCATCTACCTTGCTGCTTCAGTCATCTGGCTTAACTGATGACACGCCCTAACAAGTCGTTGGAGCCGACCGTCGAGAGGTTATCAGTGGGAACCAGAAGTTATCTGCGGCTGCTCAACTTGGTCGTTATGCGGCTTTCCGTTGTCGGTGACGACAGTAGTTTTAGTGTCGCAGGTCAGTGTTTAGTATCGTGAAGAGTCTTACCGTAAATTTTGAAGGCTGATTATTCAGGCTTGACGAGTCCGAGCAAATGTACTAGCTTGTCTAGATTATTCTTCTAATTGGAGAAGCCGAAATGAAAACAGTCATCATTTGTGGCGTTTGCAGAGCAGGAAAATCTCGTCTAGCAAACATGGTTTTTAACAATACGAAATCAACGATTATTCACGCAGATAGCTTGACGAATTTCCTCAAAAACAACATTCCAGAAAGATTTGCGGTTGACTTTCAGCTTAATGGAATCTTGAAGCCCGATCCGAGCGAAATTATCATTAAGAAATTGATTCGGCACATGGGAAAAGAGTTCGATTACCTGAAGATTGTTGAATCATCAGTTATTGCTCCAGCAACTGTCAATCAGCATTTTCGAGGAGATCAATACATTTCCCTATTTCTTGGATATCCTTGTGTGGATGTGTTGCAAAAGCTCGAAACAATTCGACAGGCGGCGATTGACGATCCTTATTGCTGGTCACATCAGTATTCAGATCTAGAAATGTTGCGATACATAGAACACTTCAAACAGCTTAGTGTTGATATTGAGCGCACTTGTGAACAGTTAGGCTTACAATTTACAGATACTTCAGAGAATTGGTCAGAGGCAATTCAGACAGCGTATGATTTTATAGTCTGTCAGTTGGCAACAGCCGCATAACAACCCCGCTGCACCGGAACGTATAAGATTGCTTGGTTGAGCTGTAAAGATTATCTGCGTCCGGTGAGCGGGAACGTTATGCTGCCTATCTCTCGGTGGAGGGCGTAAACGAAATCTCATTGGTCACTGTTCAAGGGCAAATTAGTGCGACATTATTCACGATAGAGAAAGTGGTGTTAGAAGCATAGAATTAAGTCTTCATCTTGGTGTTCAAAATTCACTGGGCTATAATAGTCGGCAAGAACTTATTTAAGACGCATATTTAGTAGATAGCTGAATGAGCCTATTGCGGAAGATTCAAGATGCAACAGTTAACCCTGAGTTTCGGTTAGCAGATGTGCTACGAATGTGTAAGATTTTGGCTGCGAGATTAGAAAACCCTGCTTTTAAGGATTGGATTAATCAAGAACTTAATGGTTATGATAATCCAGAACAATTACCCGATTATAGAGTTTTGAGAGGTCTAGGCTGCCGTGGTGACTTTTTTGGTCCTTTCGGTAGCGGTTTAAAGAATGCACACATTCCTATGCTTAGCCTGCCTGAATGGTTTCGAGAACAGATATCAACAGCAAATATGTTGCAAGGTGTTAGCGCGATAGAAAGTGTAGTTGATCAGGCTAATCAGAACAATACAAGTATTCTTCAGTCTCCCTGGAATGCTGATGCTGTTGCAGTTTTAGGTCGAGATATTTATGAAAGGATGGTTTGTGGGCATGCGTGGACGGATATTCCCACGGCTGCTCTCGTTTCTATTCTTGATACCGTAAAAAGCAGAATTTTAGACTTTGTTTTAGCAATTGAAACTGAAGCACCTGATGCAGGGGAAGCTGAACCAGGGGAAAAGCCTTTGCCTGAAGGAACTGTTAATTACATTTTCGACAGGTGTATATTGAACCATAATAATCAAACAGCACTATCTGGAGCAATTATTCACGCAAGTAATCAAGGTACAAATATGTCTGAGAATTATGTCAATAATCTTCAAGGTGCCAATGTAGGTAACATGGCTAACACAGTTAAAGATAATGCACGACAGCAAGCCAACCAACATATCCATTTATCTGAATCAAAGAAAACTCTTGCTGAAGCAGCAGCAGAGATTCAGCAACTCTTGAAGCAATTGGAGAAAACGAACCCGATTGCAACTGAGCCAGAAATGGTAGCTTACGTTAACGATGAAACTACCCCAAGTTTCAAGCGTCGTGTTGCTAGTGCGCTTCAAGCAAGTGGCGAAACAGCGATTGACGAGTTCATCTTGGAAAACAAGTATCTTAAAGTTGCCAAGGCGGCTGTTAAGGGTTGGCTACAATCAGGTAGTTGATTTATTTAGTGCTGTCGGCAGCATAACAACCCTGGTGCAGCGGATTGTTGTCATCTGCTGGTAGAGTGGCAAAACCCTTAGCAACCGCTGACCAGGAACGTTAGCCGGAATTCTCCTAGGACATAGCCAGAACAATGAATTCAAAGAACCGTCTCCCAATACTCATTTTTTGTCTCTCGTTCCTGCTTGCCTTAGGTATTGGGTGCGCGACCGAAGAGTCTCCCTCCTCAACAACTCGTCCCGAATCCGAAACCGCTGAAAACCCGGCGGTGGATGCAAGCCCCCCTGAATCAGTAGGCGAGGCTGAGGACGTGGTGGAGATCAATGCCGGAGATCTCATGTCTAGAGTAATCGCTGGTGAGGACTTCGCGGGTCAGCAACTCACCATCTCAGGGGTCGCCCTCAGCGATGTGCAGGATGGACTCGTGAATGTGGGAACGCGCGCGGACTACGATGCCAAGTCCTTCGACAACTTCGTCAGCGTCTATGGGGTTGATGCCGTGATTCGAGAGGGTCAGGACGTTGAGTTAACTGCCGTCGTTGAGTCGTCATCCGCAAGTGACATCGGTGGACAGACCTTTGTCCTGATAGAAGCGTCCGCGGTGAACTGAGGGCTTTGCGCTGGCTAACAAGTCGTTCAAGCGGATGCGCCCTGCTCACAGCTCAACGCCCACCATTAGCTTGCAATTTCCTGGTTGAAGTTTAATAAAAATACCTTTGCAATGGTTAAAGCTACTTTTGATACTAATGTCTGGAGAAGAGTTGTTGAGATTGAGATAGATTCTCGTGATGAGTATCAAGAACTACGTCGCAGGATAGAAAACAGAGATGTTGAACCTTTTATTTGTGAAATTGCTCTAAGTCTTGAATCTATTAGTAGGAAAGATCGTCCAGAATTTTGGGAGTCTTACATTCCCCGGATGGAGATGACCGGAAGTTTTGAAAATACTCAATATTCTGGGGTATTCTCAATATCTCCAGATATATCTAAACATCCAGAAATGCATCCAATACTTCAGCGCAAATTGGTTGAAGCCCAAAGATTAGGGTTCAAAGTTCTTAGAATGACTAATTTTGGAACTGTAAGGTGTCCGGATATCCCAGATAGCATGTACACAGACTTTAGTGAGAACAACTTCTGGGAGTACTGTGAGAGAGTAGCTCAATGCAGCGATTATATTATCAGCAATGGTTGAGGGCAAGCACAGTATGAAACTTTGAAGAATGAGTATAATCTGGTAGGTCTATCAGTCATCGATTGTTTATCAAAAATACCTCCAGAGAAATCCAAAGCATTTTGTGATGCAATAGCTGAATGGGTTGATGGAGACTCAATTGCTGCGCATTTTGGATATTCAAATGAATATTTCTGTACAGAAGATAGAGGTAAAGATGCTGGTAAAAGTTCGGTTTTCTATGAAGAGAATGTAGCTGATCTTAAGCAAGCTTTTGGGATAAAAATTGTTTCAATGTCAGAATTGCTCGAAACTCTGTAGGGCGATCGCCCCTTGTCGCTCTAAAAGAAAGTACTACAGAAACTCCTGACAGTAAGTTTTTGTAGAGAGTGGATGAGATTAAGGGCGATTAGGTGAAGTAGTTAAGGGGCGATCGCCCAGTGTGTTTTGTGACAATTACGCTGAAGTTTGCGCATATGATGTGATTAGGAATGTCGCTTGTCTTCATAGACACCTCAACACATGGAAGTTCTAAAACTAACAGCAACAATCGATGAATCTGGATATCTCAATATCAGAATTCCGACAGAGTTAGCGTCGGTTGACGTTAACGTGGTGGTCATTCTCAATCCGGTCTCATCATCTGAGCACTTGCATTCCAAGTACGACTTTTCTGACCTGGCTGGCCGACTGACCTGGCAAGGCGACGCGGTGACCGCACAGAGGTCATTACGAGATGAATGGTAATGATCGCTATGTGCTACACAAATGCTATTGTTGTGCTGTTGCGGGGAGATTATCGACTAGTTGAGTGCGATCGCCATCGCTGTAGGTTGTGTTGACGAAACCCAACAATCTCTAGTGCGATCGCCCGTGATTTTTTTTGGGCGATCGCCCCTTGTCGCTCTAATTGTATGCCGAAGAATTCCGTCTAATCATTGTTATGCTGCCTCAAGTTATTGGTGGGGGCGCAGCGGAAAGCTATCTACAGGACACGATGCCCAAGTAACTATGAATCTTTGGTTGAGACGTAATTGAGAGGTGATCGGTGAGCTACAATTCTCGGTAGATTCTTCTTTTCATTGCAGGTTGGGTAGTGCGAAAACAGGAAGCCCTTACATTACTAGCAAATCATCAGAAAACGCTGAAAGATTTTGGCGTAAAGTCTCTGATGCTCTTCGGTTCAGTGGCAAGGGATGAAGCGCAAATAGACAGCGATGTCGATCTGCTAGTAGAGTTTGATCGTCCAGTCGGGTTGTTCACCTTTGTACGCTTGAAACGTTACCTGGAGGAGATTTTAGAGAGTTCAGTTGATCTGGGTACGCCTGACTCCCTCAAGCCTTATCTACGAGAATCCGTTTTCCGGGAGGCGGTTCGTGCCTTCTAGAGATTGGCAAAATAGAATAAGAGACGTGCTAGCCGCGATCGCAGAGATACGAGAGTTCACAAACGATATCACGTTCGATGAGTTTCAAGGCGATCGAAAAACAATCAGGGCAGTTTTATATAACCTCGCAATTATCGGTGAAGCAGTTCGTGGTATTCCACCAGAGTTGGAGGCTTCACATCCTGAGATTCCCTGGGATGATGTGTGTGGAATGCGAAATATTGTGATTCACGAGTATTTTCAAGTGAATTTGTCTATCATCTGGCAAACGATTCAAGAAGATCTTGTTTCATTAGAAGCCTCTCTTCGCCAATTGATAAACCCTTGAGAAGAATATGTAATAGTAGAAGCAACGACAGCATAACGGTCAGACTGAGTTGCGCTTACCACCGAGATATATGAGATATATAGGTAGTACCAGTAGGGTGGGCAATGCCCACCCTACGCTAAATCTAGGTTCAAGAATGGGAATTTGCGTAAGTCCTGATAAAGCTGAATAAATGAAGTGCGATCGCCCGTGACTTTTTTTGGGGGCGATCGCCTATCGCCATAATCTGGGTTAACCAAAAAAGCATTGCCTTTTGCTCAAAGTTGTGGCTGCTTCTTCTGAGCCTGCATTGACGACATTTGCGCTATGGCAGAGTAAATTCCTAGAGTCGGATATGATCAATGTATTCATCTGGTTCTAGTCAGAAATAAACTATGCTGCGGGAAACCTTGAAACAGGAAATTGATAGACTCAACGAAAGCCAGTTGAGGAGAATTGCTGATTTCGTCGCCTTGATCAAGACTCAGGCTCAGCAATTACCTAAAACTATTCCATTTTGGCAGCGTGCAACTCCCGTTGAGCGGGCTGAGGATTTCCGAACATGGGTTGCACAGCTTTCTGAAACACGCCTAAGCCTCCCTAATGAAGCGTTCGACCGTGGCAACATATATGACTGATGACCAAATACTTACTAGACACCAATGTTGTTCTGCGGTTTAGTAATCCATCGGATGAGCAGCATGGTTTAGCCACTGAAGCAGTTGTTACTCTGCTGATGAGGGCAGATGAGTGTTACTTGACAGCCCAGGTGCTGATTGAGCTTTGGGTTGTAGCAACACGTCCGGTCGATGTCAATGGTCTAGGTTGGTCTATCGAGCAAACACGCAACATAATTGATCAACTGCTTGAACGGTTTCCCATTGCTAATGATTTTGCAGGTATTTCGGGCATTAAAGTTGTTCATCCTCAGGACATTATCACGTCTAATGTGAGGGCATCTGAAAATGCTGAATAAATGAAGTGCGATCGCCCGTGACTTTTTTCGGGAGCGATCAGGCGAAGTCTGTTAAGGGGCGATCGCTTTTATCTTCTTTTCACCGAGGTTCTTATTATGGGGGGTGATTCAACCCCATTCTGCATAACATTCTGCTAAAAATGGGATCTGATTTCATTGAAGCTACTAAACGGTACGGCTTTAGACAAATTAAAGTCCCAGATCGTATGCCGAAAAATTCCGTCTAATCATTGTTCTGCCGCTTGCGTTTAGGGTGGGGGCAGTAGTTGGGAAAATATCTGTCGAGGGCAACATCAAGCTAACTTATCTTTCAATCGACTACACTCATCCAGCAGCAGGTTGAGTTCCGCAGCTACTTTCCAGGGATTGCGACCTTTGAAAGGAGCAGCGATAACTGCTTCATAGGGATTTTTCCCAGTTTTTTTGACGGCTGCAATCGCGGCTTGATTGGAGAGTCCGCGTCCAGCTACAAGCCAAGCTGCTAAAATATGCCCTGTGCGTCCAACTCCACCAGAACAATGAACAACAACTTTCTCTTCATTCTGGTTGGCAGCAGCTAGGAACGGTAGAATTTGGTGAGTTAGAATTTTCGGCTTCGCAAAATCAAAATCGTGGATTGGTGTCCAACAAACCCGGTTAATTCCGAAGGTCTGTCGGTAAGCTTCAAGTAAATTTGTGTAGCGAATGAGTTGAAACTCAGTCAGCAAGCAGCAGACACGCTTGACGTCTTGATTGTGCATGAACTCAATCCACTTGTTAACTTGCTCATCGCTATATCCCGGTCGAGCACAGCCAAATACGATGGGTTCATTCTCCGAAGCTGAAGCAAATCTGTACATATCGAGTGCATCGAATTATTCAACAACTGATTTTAACGCTTAAGTTTTCCTATCAATCCAGTTCGACAAAGCGTAGGTTGAATATTCTATATGGGTTATGTCATTGGCGCAGCAGAACAATCCCGTTGCACACCGACCGTATAGAGTCTTTTCGTTAAGTCCGAGAGCTGTTAGCGGCGGGTGAACACGACCGTTAGGCTTCAGAATCTCGGACTTATGTAATGCTTTGTCAAAGCGCTGCTGACTGATAAGGTATGAGATTTTACAATGAAGTTGTACTAATGTGAAGCATTCATCCAGAAAGTTTATGCCAATCCAATTTCGGTTTCATCCAGAGAAAGCTGTTGAAGCCGCAGCGGTACTTTTAAAGCTGCATGGTAAGCCTATGAAAGATTTAGGCTTACTGAAGATGCTTTATATCGCAGACCGTATTGCACTGAAACGCATGGAGCAACCGATTACTGGTGATCATTATGTATCTATGGACTATGGTCCCGTCCTCAGTGGTGTTTATGATCTGATTAAAGGGAAGCCCATTGACAACGCCTTGCCTCTCTGGTCTAAATTCATTTCTTCTTGCAACGAACACCATGTTTATCTGTTGAATGATCCAGGAAATGGAGATCTTTGTGAAGAGGAGGAGGAAATTATTCGACAGGTTTACCAATCTTTTGGCCACCTTGATCCTTTTCTAGTTGCTGAGTGGACTCATGACCTTCCAGAATGGCAAGATCCTCATGGTTCAGCTATTCCAATTGCGGTAGAGGACATTCTGAAAAATGTGGGTAAGAGCGACGCGGTATTCTGAAGCTGCCTGTGTTCTCCTACCAGGTGCAGGTGTACCAAGCTTTATAGTTCGTGAGTCAGTGATAGCTTACCAATTTGCTCGTGAGATGAATGCTACTGAACTAGCTGGATTGATTACTGCTGGTAGTCCTATTCCAAAAGGATCTTGTTCTGTAGCTGTTCTGGCACAGATTCAGCAGGGTGGTTTGGTTTCCAAGCGATTGAAGAACAAGTACAAAGCTTCTCTTAAAGCTTTTTTAGGAATACCATAAGGTGTCGTTGAGCATAGTGCGATCGCCTCTCCACGAATTCGGTTGATACAAGAAATTCAACATCAAACCCTACTATATCAACTTATTAATTGCCCATCCCAACAACATCTTTATGGGCAATCCTATACATTACCGCCGCATCAACACGCCGGTAGCCACCTACTTTTTCAAAGTTGTCACCCCATGCAGCCTCTTTGGTAACCGCTAATGAGAAATTTACCAAGATGCCAATTCTATCGATTACTCAATGGTAGCGATCGCCCGCTTTTTTTTGGGCGATCGCTCAGTGTGTTTTGTGATAATTACATTGTTGCGCTGTTGCGGGGAGATTATCGACTGGTTGAGTTGTTGAGCAACGCAAGCTGGATCGACATCTCCATTATTAGTGCGATCGCTCTCAATAAGTTGCAAATGCTTAGTGCATCCAAATCTGGGTTTGAGGTTTGGCTGAGCAAGTGTTAATGAGATAAAATCGAGGCAGAGTCATACTGGCTACAGTTTTCAACTCTAGAAGGTAAGCAGTATGGTAGCGGCTTGAATCAGCACAATGAGGACTTGAGCTAATGACTTTTAGTGATGTGGTTGAAGTGATCAAAAGTCTTTCCACAGATGAGAAGCGCGAAATTCATCTGTTGTTGCAGCAATACCTCCGTGAAGAGCGCCGGGACGAAATACATAACAACTTCGAGTTAGCGCAAGTTGAGCAGCAAAAAGGTGAACTGAAGTTTTCCTCCAACATTGAAGAACTGAAACAGTTGATAGAGGAATAATTGTGGAGGTCAGTTTCAGTTCTCCATTTAAACGGGCTTTCAAAAAGCGCATCAAAGGCAATGCAGATCTAGAGGCAAGATTTTGGCAAAAGTTGGAACAATTCACCACAGATCCGTTTGACCCAAGTTTGAAAACGCATAAACTATCGGGCAAGCTCAAAGAGTTTTGGAGTTTTAGTGTAGATTACGATGAAAGAGTGTTGTTCTACTTTACGGAAGACGGAAAGGCTGTGTTTGTAGATATCGGTAGCCATGATGAGGTGTATTGAGAGCATTCAATATCAAACCCCGTTATATCACCTCATTAATTACCCATCCTAAAAATTCTCCAGCGGGTAATCCCAACCCTATTGCCGAGCCAACACACCGGGATCTATCTACTTTTTTAAAGTTGTCACCCGATGCCACCTATTTAGTAACGGCTAATAAGGAATTTATCAAGGTGCTAATCCTATCAATTACTCAATGGTAGCGATCGCCCGTAACTTTTTTGGGGGCGATCGGGCGAAGTCTGTTAAGGGGCGATCGATTTACCCTCTTTCACTGAGTCTCTTATTATGGGATTGATTCAACACAATTCCGCATAACATTCTGCTAAAAATGGGATCTGATTTCATTGAAGCTACTAAACGGTACGGCTTTAGATAAATTAAAGTCCCAGATCGTATGCCGAAAAATTCCATCTAATCATTGTTAGCCCGCTTCAACTTTGTGCCCTGGCTAAATGGGGGTTGGGATGCCAACGCTAAGTTGGTTAGTAGAGCGTACAATGGACTTCTTACGTTAGCCACCTCGATTCTGATAACGCGATCGCCTTCGCGGATGCCCCATTTGTGGAAACATCTGCTAATAATCTGTCTTTTGGAAGTCAAAGCTCTCGATGAAGCCCGGTTTAATAGGTGAAGAAATGTATTGACCGGTGAATTATGGTTTAGCAAAGCCTGTTCCACAGTATCTAAGTCATCGTCATGGCGACTGGAGCCGTATACTTTATTCTGCTGAGCCGTAATCCGCACGGAGTACCCAAGTCGTGTTAAGTGTGGCATATGTAAATTAACTTAATGAGGAGGCAGATCAAAATGCAGCGACTATTAACGAGAAGTCCAGTCGCGGTAGCTGCCTTTTGGATCGCGGTATATCTGGCGATCGCCCTGTTGCCTCTTTTTATCTTACTCCTATACCCGCCTGCTCCTGATGAGCGAAGCTTTTGGACGGAGTTTTCAGTGGCTCTGGGATTTGTTGGGTTGGCAATGCTAGCCCTTCAGTTTGCCCTCACCGCCCGCATCAATCGGATTGAGGCATCCTACGGAATTGATATCATCCTGCAATTTCACCGCTACATTTCTTTAGTAGCTTTCGCTCTGATCCTGATTCATCCCCTCATTCTCTTTGTCGATCAGCCTGATACGCTACGTTTATTGAATTTCTTTGAAGCTCCGTGGCGAGCCAGATTTGCCGTCGCTGGCACCCTGGCACTGTTGATTCTCGTGGTTACCTCAATTTGGCGGCAGTCCCTGAAGATTCCCTATGAACTGTGGCGCACAAGCCACGGCATTTTAGCTGTGGTTGCAGTGACATTGGGTTTAGCCCACGCACTGGGCGTCAGCTATTACCTGGGACTGTTTTGGAAAAAGCTGTTGTGGAGTGCGATCGGCCTGACCGCTTTATGGTTGCTGATTTATGTCCGCATCGTCAAACCCTGGATGATGACCAAACGCCCCTACTTAGTAGAAGAGGTCATTCCTCAGAGGGGAAATGTGTGGACACTAGCTCTTCGACCGAGGGGACATGACGGGTTCCGGTTTGACCCCGGACAATTTGCTTGGATAACTCTCGATATATCCCCCTTTCGCATGCGTGAGCATCCCTTTTCCATGTCTTCGAGTGGTGACCATCCTGAGCGGTTGGAATTTACTATCAAAGCTTTGGGAGACTTTACCCAAACCGTCAAGGATGTTGAGCCGGGTACAAAAGCGTATCTTGATGGTCCCTACGGGGTATTTACGAGTGACCTCTACTGGGACTCGGCTGGATTTGTACTTATAGCAGGTGGAATCGGCATCACTCCCATAATGAGTATGCTGGTCACTGCTGCCGAGCGGAAAGACGATCGCCCGTTTTTACTCATTTATGCAAACAAAGGATGGGAAGATATAACCTTCCGAGAGGAATTGGATACCCTTGTTGACTCTCTGGATTTGACGATTGTTCATGTGTTACGTCAGCCTCCCGAAGATTGGACAGGCGAAACCGGCTATGTCGATAAAGACCTGTTGCAACGATACATTCCCATCCATCGGGGCAGTCGACACTATTTTATTTGTGCCGCCCCCGTAATGATGGAGCAGGTTGAGGCCGCACTTCATGATTTGCAGGTGCCTGCAACCAATGTTCATATGGAGCATTTCAATTTAGTTTAGTTCTCAACGATGAATAGCTTATGCGATACGTGATTATGATTCAAATCGTTAGTATTATCACTCTAATTTTACTGGGATCTTCCGCTATGTTTGCATGGCTGCAAAATCGTTCGTTCCAAGAATCTCTAGAGTTAGACAATACCTCTTTTTTGAGTAATTGATGCCAGCTATCAAAGGCATGCCTATCACTGAAATCAATTACAAAAACCAAAATTAAAATTAAGTATCAAAATTTTGAGTTAGCTATATACACGAGCTAACGTTGTCCATGCACCCGACCGACAAGAGGCTATCTGTGAGATTTCGAGGTTATCTACGGCGGGTGATGGGCAACGTGTGCGATTCGTTCATTCTAAATGAGGCATCGTCCTCAGGGAGGGATGTCGAGGCTAGAACCTCGACACAACCTCTGCGCATATTCCATTCCAGCAGTTTCAGGAATGCGGTTCGCCAAACAGGACGACGGAGCAGGTAAGGGTATCAATCACCTGATGAGTGACGTTGCTGACGGCCAGGCCGCCCGCAGTGCGGCGACGCATCGATCGCAAAATTACGAGATCCACATGGCGAGCAGCGGTCAAAATGATGGCAGCCGGATCATCATGGCGGACACATTTAATGCTGTACTCGACCGGGTCTCCCTCGGCCATGACCGCGCGCAGTTGGCCTTTGAAACGTTGAAGGTCTTGGTCGGAATGAATGCGATCGCTGACGTGCAGCAACGTAATGGAAGCCATATGCGTGGCCGCAAACACTTGTCCAAAGCGGATCGTGCGGATGGTCTGCGGGGTCATAATCTTGACGGGAATCAAGATGCGTTTTAGCTCAATCGGAGCTTTCTTCAACCGAGTCACCGCTACCGGACAGTGAGAGGCCCAAAAAACATTGTCGATGACGCTGCCCAAGAGGCGCGCCCGCAGCCCTTCGGTCTGACTGCGTCCCATCACCACGAGTTGTGCATGATGCTCACGGGCGGTGCGGCTGATGCCATCGGCAATATTGTCGTCGATGCGGATTTGCGGGCGGGCTTCAGTGCCGACGGACTCACTGATGGTTTGGGCTGTTTGCAGGAGTTGTTGGTGATAGGTTAGAGCGGTTAGCAATTGCGGATCGTCCATGTGTGCATGGGCGGGGGCGATCGCCAGAGGCACCACATAGCCTTTTTCATGTTGGGCAATGAAGGCGGCCATCTCAATTAAATAGCGCTGCGTTGCAAGATTAGATATCGGTACGACCACGACAAACGGCGTCTGCGGTGTCCCCTCTGTTGCGAGCCAGTCATCCGAAATGTTGTCATCCAGGACTGAAGGCCCGGCCGGGAGTGGCAATTGGCTGGCAAATCGGCTGGTGGTCGTTGAACCGACCAGAGACGTGACCAACATCAGCACAATCACCGCATTGAATACTGGAGCTGTGATCAGCCCCACCTGCAACCCGACTAATGCGGCAGCCAAGGTCGCCGCCACCTGGGGCAAAGACAGTGACCACATGGTCAAGATTTGCATGCGGCTATAGCGAAACCAGAGCCCTGCGATCGCCGCTGCCAAAAACTTGGTCAACAACAGTACGAACACAATGCCGACGGTCAAACCAAGGCGATTGGTGAGCGCTTCTATAAACACCGGCACATCGAGCAACAGTCCCATACAGACAAAAAAGAATGGAATGAACAGAAAGCTACCAACAAATTCCACCTTTTCTTTCACCGGGCCATCGCCCACCGCGCCATTCACCGCTAAGCCCGCGAGAAAAGCACCCACGACTTTATCGACGTTAATCATCTGCGCGCCGACCGCCGCCAAAAAGACCGCGAGCAAGACAAACAAAAATTGGTTGCCCTGTTCGCTGCCTGTGCGATGAAAGTAGAGCCGACCGCCCCAGTCCAGACCAAAGAGCACGGCGGCAGCGTAAACGGCTAACCCCACCATTTGCAAGGTCAGCGATAACGGCGAAAAGTCGCCCCCCTGTAGAGAAGCACATACCGCCAGCACCAGTAACGCCGCAATATCGGTGAAAATCGTCGCACCGACCGTGACGGTGACCGACTCATCGCGGGTGACGCCCAGCCGCATGACGATAGGATAGGCCAACAGCGTGTGAGACGCCATTAGTGAGCCAATAAGTACTGCCGCCACCCAGCCAAACCCCGTCCAGCGACCCAACAAAATGCCTCCCGTTAGAGGAATGGCAAAGGTGAGTGCACCAAACTTGATGGCGCGATCGCGGTTGCGGCTAAATTCGTTCAGGTCAATCTCCAAAGCGGCCACAAACATGAGATAAACCTTGCCCACATCGGCAAAGAGCTTTTCGATATCGCCCGCTGGGTCGAGCAGTCCTAAGACACTGGGCCCCAGCACCACCCCAGCAAACAAAAGGCCAACTAAGCCGGGCAACCGCAACCGCTCAAACAAGGGCGGCAGAGTCAGGCTCACCAACAACAACGTAGTAAACGCCACCAAAGGGTTATCAACGACCCATTCCCTGAGTCCATCCACAGCAGCACCTCTTTTTTCTCAATATTTGCCCACCCTACAACTCATTATCAACGAGGGTCACGCACCAAGAGGCGATACAAATAGATACCTTTGCGGCTCAGCCCTGTCGAAAACGCATGTCGTCTACTCGTTCCAAGTGCGATCGCCATCGCTGTAGGTTGTGTTGACGAAACCCAACAATCCCTGGTGCGATGGTCAAAGACCGGTCCTAAAGGACCATCGCCCCCTCCGCGAATTCGATTGACAAAAGCAACTCAACATCAAACCCTGTTACATCACCAAATTAATTGCCCATCCCAACAACGTCTCTAATGGGCAATCTCATGCATTACTGCCGCGCCAACACGCCAGTAGCCACCTACTTTTTCAAACTACTTTTTCAAAGTTGTCATCCGATGCAGCCTCTTTGGTAATGGCTGATAAGGAATTTACCAAGGTGCCAATCCTATCGATGACTCAATGGTAGCGATCGCCCGTGACTTTTTTGGGGGCGATCGCCCCTTATCACTCTAAAAGATAGTACTACAAAAACTTCTGACGGTAAGTTTTTGTGGAGAGTGGATAGGATTAGGGGCGATTAGGCGAAGTTTGTTAAGGGGCGATCGGTTTTACCTTCTTTTAATCGAGTCTCTTACTACGGGATTGATTTAACACAATTCTGCATAACATCCCGCTAAAGATGGGATCAGATCCCATTGAAGCTACTAAACGGTATGGCTCTAGACAAATTAAAGTCCCAGATCTTGTGCCGAAAAATTCCGTCTAATCATTGTTAGCTGGCTTTGTCTTCGGGTTAAAACGGTATTGTGCAATTGTTTCTTGGGCTTCCAAATTCGGAATGCACCTTGATAAATCTAATAGCTAGCCTAGAGAAATTCAATGGCAGAACCCAAAGATCTTCAGCCCATAATTGAAGAAGATTGTAGAAGTGAAAGAGTTTCCTCATGTTTGCACAACTGCCAGAGCGGCGAATGCATTGGATTCGTTGGGTATTTACTGTAGGTTGGCTTCTGATCGTTGCCTCCCTATTTTATGACCCGTGGACATCGGCACTAACTGCCCCTGACCACCCCTGGAGTCCACTGCGGCTGCCTGATGCCTGTGTACAGGTGCAGGGGAAATGCCTCTCTGAGCAACCCTATCCGTTAGGAACAACCCTTTTTTGGGGAGCCATTGTGCCATCCGCCATTTTTATTTTGTTGGTGTTCGGACATGAGTTATGGCGGCGGATTTGTCCGCTCTCTTTTTTATCTCAAATTCCTCGCGCATTGGGATGGCAGCGACAGTTCAAACGAGAGAACAAAAAGACTGGCAAAACACGCTACGAGTTAGCGAAAGTTGAGCCGAATTCATGGCTGGGCCGAAACTATCCCTATGTGCAATTTGGCTGGTTGTTTGCCGGGTTGTGTGGGCGAATCTTGTTTTTCAACGCCGATCGTCTAGTGCTAGCGGGCTGGTTATTATTTACCGTAGCAGCTGCGATCGCAGTAGGCTACTGGTATAGTGGTAAGTCCTGGTGTCAGTACTTCTGCCCAATGGCTCCTGTGCAAAGCATCTACAGTGAACCGGGGGGCTTATTAAGTAGCAAAGCCCATACCAGTGAGCAGCTCGTTACGCAATCGATGTGTCGTGTGGCGCTGCCGGATGGTAAAGAGCAAAGCGCTTGTGTCGCTTGTCAAAATCCTTGCATTGATATTGATGCTGAACGTACTTATTGGAACAGTTTAAGCAAACCTGAAACCTCATTCCTACGCTATGGCTATGTCGGTTTAGTGATTGGCTACTTTGGCTATTACTATCTCTATGCCGGTAACTGGGACTATTACTTTTCTGGGGTGTGGGCACGGCAAACGGATCAACTCGCTTCGCTATTCGATCCTGGACTTTACCTGTTTGGGCAAACAATCGGCATCCCCAAACTGTTCGCGGTGCCGCTAGTTCTAGGGGCATGTACCGTGATCGGATATTGGAGTGGAAGATGGATAGAGAAACGCATCAAAGCCTATAGTCGACAACAGCAGCTAAATCTGTCTAGCGAGATGATTCGCCATCGTATTTTTAGCCTGTGTACCTTTGGAATTTTCAATGTTTTCTTCATCTTTGGAGGTCGCCCTCTGGTGCTGCTGCTCCCCTGGTCGGTGCAATACTTCTACGACCTAGGTTTAGTCGCCCTGAGTACCCTCTGGCTTTACAAAACCTGGCGGCGCAGTCCTGATCTCTATTCTCGTGAAAATCTAGCCAATCGGTTCCGCAAACAGTTGGAGAAATTTCAGCTCAATGTTTCACAGTTTTTGGAAGGACGATCGCTAAGTGATCTAAACACGCACGAAGTGTATGTGTTAGCCAAGGTATTGCCTAGTTTTACTCGCGAGAAGCGGCATCAGGCGTATAAGGGAGTGGTACGAGAAGCACTGGAAGAAGGGTATGTGAACTATTCCAGTAGCCTGGACGTTTTGCAACAAATGCGTCAGGAACTCGGCATTACAGACGACGAACACCGCCTTGTGTTGGAGGAATTGGGCATTGAAGATCCAGAGTTGCTCAATCCAGATCGCAAACGCAGCTTAGAAAATCAGATCCGTTTGAGCGGCTACCGCAAATCGCTGGAGCGACTAATGTTATTACAACAGAAACAGATCGACCGCTCGGCATTTGAGCAACCATCATTTCAAAATTCAGCCGATGTCCGTTCTCTGCGTCGTCAATATTCCATCACGCCACAGGAAGAAGAATGGATTCTGAGTGGGTTTTCTGGTAATGCGAGTAGTGTCAAAAAAGCAGAGTTTCTTCTGGCACAACTCCCCGAATTAATCGACTGTTACCGCGCTCTGCATCAACCGATGCTGCACGAGCATCAAGCGGTATTAAACCTGCTTCAAGAAAACATCAGCCATAAGAAAGAACTAAATGTGCGATCGCTTCTGCAAACCTTAGATCTGCTTCAGGCTGATCCGGTTGCTTTGACTCTGGCGCAATCATTGCAACAGGCTTCACCTGCTATATTATGTGAGCTTTTAGAACAAGAAAGCTGGGGTGACCGACTACCACCAGCAGTCTTGCAACGTTTGACCCAACCTGGAGAAACACCTGTTTCCTGTTCGCTAGAATTCTCCTCTCAGACAATTCTGGGACATCTAGAAGCCTTACTCCAGGATCAAAATCCAATGATTCAGGCAGCAGCGCTGTATATCATTGCTCAATTAGATGCAGAACGTAGTCAGGCGATCGCTCGCAACCATCGTCATCAGTTCGGTTCTCGTCTTGTTCAAGAGACGATTGAGCAATTGTTGTCGCAGAAACCATCATCCACCGCACCCCCACCCTTGACAGAATTTCCAACGCTAGAGAAATTAGTTCATTTATTCAATAGTGACTTTTTCCACCGGATGCGGAGTGAAACGCTCATTGCCCTTGCGGATCGGGCAGAAACAAGAACCTACAGTGCAGGAGGCATGATTACAGAAGCAGGGGATACCTGTCGAGAGCTATTGCTTTTAATCGAAGGCGATGCCAAGGTTCACTATCAAACTGGATCTGAGATTCGGGTGGAACCACTGCATCCTGGACAAACATTAGACGAGCTAGAGGTTTTGGCCCATAGCAACTCAGAAAATACGATCATTGCAGCTAGCGAGAAGACACGCATTTTAGCTATATCAGTCAATGCTTTTGACGACCTGCTTGACCATGATCCTGATTTTGCCAGACGGGTTCTGGAATTGGAAAGTCGGCAGTTACAGCGATTCGTGCGATCGGTACAGCCCCTTTAGACTAATCGGTTATGTCTAACAAATTTCGTTCATCTGGTTATCACCCAATCCGGAAGCTCAAGGTGATCCTAGCGGGTCTTCATGTTGCGGTAGTCACCGATTTCAGTGTTGCTTATAAGGTAATCCTGTCGGTGCCCGTTTTAGTTGGTGCTTTCCTTTTTCGCCAATGGATAGATGTCAGCTTGATACTACTTGCAATGGGGCTAGTGCTTATTTCTGAATTGTTTAACAGCGCGATTGAAGTCCTGTGTGACTTTGTTGAGCCTCAACAGAATGATCGTATCCGAGTCACTAAAGATATTGCAGCGGCAGCGGCTGGCCTTAGTATCCTGGTATGGGCAGCAATTTTAATCATTGAAAGCGTCCGTCTTTTTCAACTACGGTACTAGAAGACTGTTCAGTGGCCAGCCAGCTAACACGTCACGGCAGCGGACGGACGAAAGTCGCTGGTGCTAAGTTCAAGGTTATCTGCCGCCGCTGCGTTTTGCCGTTAGCTGGCTTAGTCCTTAGGTGAGGCAGCACCGCAAGGTTATCTGTGAGCGTCCAATATAGGATTCATTGATGGCAAACTGCCAGTGTTTTGAATGCAACGCCCAACTCTGATCGCATTAATGGGTTGTAGTGTGGTCTACTATCATTCAGCAGCGCCCAAATAATGGATGTAATACCAATTCTTCAAAGTAAGGCTACAAATGAATAGGCCAGAACCCTTGCAAGGCTGCTGGCCGTCAATCCAAAATCGCAAATCCAAAATCGAGAATTGGTATAAGCTTTTCAGGTATCTAAAATGACAGACCAGAGATGACAACCTAATAAAGTTATCTTAATCAAACTGCGTTCTAATCCTAAACAGTGGAGAGTGACGATAGACCGTCGAGCGTGGTCAAGGCGATCAGCATTGATTCAGTGAGGCGATCGCCTCTGTAGCAGTTTTATTGTCCTGGAGGAGATTACATGGTTTCTATGACACCTGATACGATTCAATTTGAAGACGATCGCACAGGTTTAAGTGTCGAAACCCTACGGCGCGCCATTGCAGATAATCTCTTCTATCTCCAGGGCAAGTTTCCAGGGATTGCGACCCAAAATGACTATTACATGGCCTTGGCCTACACGGTACGCGATCGCCTGTTGCACCGATGGTTAAACACCACGCGAATTTACCTCGAACAGGAAGTCCGCGTGGTGTGCTACCTGTCTGCTGAGTTTCTAGTCGGTCCTCACACGGGCAAGAATCTAATCAACTTAGGCATCTACGACCAGGTAAAGCAGGCGGTCGAAGAGTCTGGACTAGATCTCAACAAATTACTGGAGCAAGAAGAAGAGCCGGGGTTGGGCAATGGTGGGCTAGGCCGTTTAGCCGCGTGCTATTTAGATTCTCTCTCAACCCTTGAAATTCCAGCCGTTGGATACGGGATTCGCTACGAATTTGGCATCTTTGATCAAGAGATTCGAGACGGATGGCAGGTCGAAATCACAGATAAGTGGTTAGCACCAGGAAACCCGTGGGAGATTGCCCGTCCTGAAGCCTCTGTGCAGGTTAAGTTTGGAGGTCACACCGAATCCTATACCGATCAGCAGGGCTACTATCGAGTCAGATGGGTTCCCCACAGTATTGTGAAAGGTGTTCCGTATGACACCCCCATCGTCGGCTATCAGGTCAATACTGCCAATACCTTACGTCTATGGCGGGCTGAGGCTCCTGAGTCATTTAACTTTCAGGCATTTAATGTCGGCAATTATTATGGCGCGGTTGATCAAAAGGTCGTATCTGAAAACCTGACAAAAGTTCTCTATCCCAATGATGAACCCATTCAGGGCAAGCAACTCCGCCTCCAACAGCAATACTTCTTTGTGTCATGTTCTCTGCAAGATATGATCCGCATTTATCTGGGAACGGGTCGCCCTTTAGAAACATTTCACGAAAAATTTGCGGTTCAACTCAATGACACCCATCCGTCTATTGGGGTTGCAGAGCTGATGCGACTGCTGATTGACGACCACGGCATGGAGTGGAACCAAGCCTGGCATGTCACCCAAAACACCTTTGCATTTACCAACCATACCCTACTCCCTGAAGCATTAGAAAAATGGCAGATTGATCTATTTGGGAATTTTTTGCCTCGCCATTTAGAGATCATCTATGAGATCAATCAGCGGTTTCTTGATCAAGTCCGTATTCGATATGGAGGCGATGGTCGACTCAGTAAACTATCCCTGATTGATGAAGAGGGCGATCGCTACGTTCGCATGGCGCATCTCGCCTGTGTGGGCAGTCATAAGATTAACGGCGTCGCTGAGCTCCATTCAGAATTGATTAAGCAAACCATTCTGCGCGACTTCTACGAGATTAGCCCTGAGAAATTTTGCAACGTCACCAATGGGGTAACGCCTCGTCGATGGATACTATTGAGCAATCCTCAACTGAGTGATTTGATTAATCGAAAAATCGGGAAAAATTGGGTCAAACATCTAGACGAATTGCGGCAGCTAGAAGCATGGGTCGATGACGCTGAATTTCGATCGGAATGGCGACAGATCAAGCAGGCGGTTAAGCAAAATTTGACAGAGCGCATTCGCGATCGCACCGGCGTGATCGTCAATCCTAACTCGCTGTTTGATATCCAAGTCAAACGAATTCACGAATATAAGCGGCAGCATCTCAATGTTTTACATATCCTCACCCTCTATCATCGCCTCAAACACAATCCTGACCTAGATATTGTGCCGCGCACGTTCATCTTTGGGGGTAAGGCAGCCCCCGGCTACTTTATGGCAAAGTTGATCATTAAGCTCATTACCTCGGTGGGTGAGGTGATCAATCAAGACCCTGACGTGCGCGATCGCCTCAAGGTTGTGTTTTTGCCAGACTATAACGTGACCAATAGCCAACCGGTTTATCCGGCTGCTGACTTATCCGAGCAAGTCTCGATGGCGGGCAAGGAAGCATCTGGAACGGGAAACATGAAGTTTTCCTTGAACGGTGCATTGACGATTGGCACCCTTGATGGTGCAAACCTTGAAATTCGGGAAGAGGTCGGAGCCGAGAATTTCTTCTTATTTGGCTTGACGGCATCTGAGGTCGCTGATGTCAAAGCAAAGGGATATTGCCCGTGGGAGTACTATCATGCAAACGACCAACTTCGAGCTGTGATTGATTGGCTTGGGTCTGGATTGTTTTCTCACGGCGATACCAGCCTGTTTCGATCCCTGATTGATTCGTTGATGCATCACGACCCGTTCCTGCTGTTTGCAGACTATCAGTCTTATATCGACTGCCAAGATCGGGTGAGTCAAGCCTATCGAGATCAGGACAACTGGACGCGCATGTCGATCTTAAATGCGGCTCGTACTGGTAAGTTTTCGAGCGATCGCGCGATTCGCGAATATTGCAAAACCATCTGGGATGTTGAGCCTGTAACGATTGAGCTTCGTGATTATGTCCAAGCAAATGCTGGCCTCAATGCATAGAGAGAGCCTTTAGAACCTATCCCCCAAAAACCCATCTGGGACTGCTATAGAGATGATAATGCTAAAAACTCAGCCCGTCGAATGATGCGGAGCGATCGCACTCTAAACTAGTGTAAACAGCAAGCCTATTACACTACACCGGAGGATATCCCGATGGCATCTGACTCAGATTTCGACGTAGGTGAGATTAGAGTCTCAGAGATGGTTGAAGGACTCGCGGCTATACTCACAGCGCCCATCGTGCTGCCCTTAGCAGCAGCCATTAACCAGCCAGCGGTTCGTTCTGCTATTAAAGAGGGGGTCGCCTTTTCTGAACGGTGTAAGGAGGCCGTGGCAGAAGCTGGAGAGCAAATCGAAGATTTATTGGCAGAAGCTCAGGCTGAGATAGAGAACCCGTCTCAGTCCCTCGCCCCAGATTCTTCTGATGTTTCGACTCGCCGACGATCGCACGTTTCGGAAGGGCGATCGCACCTAGCGGGTGAGCTGATGAATACTGCCTCTGAGGTGAATGCTCAAGTGGGTTGGCTGACCAACGGCATGGTTGATCTGCGAATGCTGGTTCCCCTTGGCCTAAGCGGGCTAGCACTGCGGCAGTTGGTGGTGAAAGGACTTCAGTTTGACGACATTCCGTGGTATACCCTCGCTTGGTATTCGTTTGATACCTTTTTGAAGCTCCATCCTTCTACGACAGAATCTCAGCCTCAACTACTCGCAGCAGAGTCTCCGCAAACGAACGATGTAAGTGCCGATGCATAAGTTCAAGGAGATTCTGTGATTTACGCTATCCATACCGCTGTTCGAGGTAGAGGCCGCTATCACGTTGATGCCCTGTATCGCTCGGACGCACTGAAGCAATATCTTGAACGGCACCTGTCTAAGCAACGGACGATTAATCAGGTATCTGCCAGTAGTTTGACGGGCAATGTGTTAGTCAAGTTTGCGCCTGAATCAAGCCATGATGACATTGCAGCGGCGATCGCCACGGTCGTTGAGCAGTATCAACAGTCTGAGCACCCTTCGCACGATTCGTCGTCTGTTCGGACCCCTCGCCCACGGCAATCTTGCACATCCCGAGACCCGCAAGAGGGTGACGAACAGCCTGTCAAAGCATGGCACAAAATGCGGATTGAGTCGGTGCTCAAAGAATTCAATACCGATAAAGAAGGCGGGCTTTCCACAGAACTCGTCGAAGCATTGCGCGATCGCTACGGTAGCAATCGTCTATCCGAAACCGACACTCGCTCTGATTTAACCATCATTCTAGAGCAGTTTAATAGCTTACCCGTTGCCCTGCTCAGCGCGGCGGCAGTGCTTTCAATTGTCACGGGGGGATTGGCAGATGCGATGACCATCATGGGGGTGGTGGGCGTCAACGCCATCATTGGGTATGTGACCGAAAGCCAATCTGAGCAAATCATTCATTCGCTGCGTGATGGGGATCGACCGAGCGCGCTCGTGTTTCGTGATGGCGATCGCATTGAAGTCGAGAGCGATGAGATTGTGCCTGGAGATATCGTCGTTCTCCGATCAGGAAACCAGGTTCCAGCCGATGCTCGCCTGATTGCCACCGATATGCTCAGCGTTGATGAGTCTGCCCTCACGGGCGAAAGTATCCCGGTCGATAAAACATCGGAGGTTTTACAGGGGGATACAATTCCTCTGGCAGAACGCACCAACATGGTCTACAAAGGCACGCTGGTCACAGGCGGCAGTGGATTAGGGGTTGTCGTTGCCACCGCTCAGTTTACCGAAATGGGCAAAATTCAAACTATGGTAGGCGAGGCCGCCGATCAAGGAACGCCTCTGCAACGACAGCTTGACGAAACGGGGAGCCAGCTGGTGGCGATCGGCAGCGGGGTCTGTGCTCTTGTGTTTGGCATTGGCTTGCTCCGGGGATACGGATTCTTGCAGATGCTCAAAACGGCGATTTCCCTTGCTGTCGCCTCAGTGCCAGAGGGGTTGCCCACGATCGCCACGACAATTTTGGCACTGGGCATTCGAGATATGCGCAAGCAAAATATCCTGGTGCGTAGCCTGAATGCAGTGGAAGCACTGGGCTCAGTGCAAACCATTTGCCTCGATAAAACCGGCACCATCACCCAAAACCGCATGGTGGTCAAGCAGGTGCACATTGCCTTGGGAGAGGTTCAGATTGGCGATCGCCAGTTTATCTCCCATGATGACGAACCGATTCAGCTGCAAGACTGCAAAGAATTACTCATCTTGATTCAAGTCGGCGTTCTTTGCAATGAAAGTGAAGTTCATCGACAGGATGATGGAACCTATGACATCAGCGGATCATCGACTGAGAATGCGCTCGTTGAACTGGCGATCGCCGCTGAGATTGACGTAGCCGATTTGCACCATCAATATCCCCGACAAGATACTCTGCCCCGGTCTGAGAATCGCAACGTCATGACCACCGTTCATGATATGCCTGGTGGACCTCTATTCGTTGCGGTCAAAGGGAGCCCAGACGAAGTTCTTGAAAAGTGTGCATTTCGGATGAAAGACGGTGACGTGATGCCTCTGACTGATGACGACCGACAGGCCATCATCCTTGCTAATGAACGTATGGCCGGTCAGGCATTGCGAGTTTTGGGGTTTGCCTATACGCACCTCGACTCGTCTGATGATCATCCGGAAACTGATTTAATCTGGCTGGGGTTGACGGGCATGGCAGACCCGATTCGGGAGGGGGTCGCCGAATTAATCGCAGATTTTCACCGAGCTGGCATCGATACGGTCATGATCACGGGTGATCAAAGCCCGACGGCCTATGCCATTGGCAAACAGCTCCACCTCAGCCGCGATCGCAACCTTGAAATCTTAGACGCATCCAATCTTGCCGCGCTTGATCCTGAAAAACTCAAAGCCCTTTCTGACAAAGTTGATATCTTTGCCCGCATCAGCCCCGCCGATAAGCTGCAAATCGTGCAAGCCTTGCAGAATGCAGGCAAAATCGTCGCTATGACGGGAGACGGCATCAACGACACGCCTGCTCTGAAGGCTGCCAATGTGGGCGTTGCTATGGGCGCAGGCGGCACCAGCGTCGTCCATGAAGTCGCAGATGTCGTAATTGGTGACGATGACCTCCAAACCATGATTGATGCGGTCAGCCGAGGCAGAACGATTTACAGCAATATTCGAAAATCCGTTCATTTTCTCTTGGCAACTAACATGAGCGAAATCATGGTGGCTACTGTTGCGACTGCTGCCGGACTCGGAGAACCCCTCAACGCCATGCAGCTTCTTTGGCTGAATCTGGTGACTGATATTTTTCCAGGGCTTGCCCTCGCCCTCGAACCGCCAGAACCTGATGTGTTAGCGCATCCCCCCCGCGATCCAGACACTCCCATTATCCAACCCGATGATTACCAGCGCATCATCGCTGAATCAGCCGTGATTTCAGTATCGGCACTGGCAGCCTACGGCTATGGGTTACTGCGCTACGGCATTAGCCAGAGGTCTAGCACCGTGATCTTTATGAGTCTCACGATTGGGCAAGTTCTCCACACGCTAAGCTGTCGGTCTCAGACCCAGAGCTTTTTGGGTGGTAACTCGTTACCGCGCAATCCCTATGTGGAATGGGCGATCGCCGGATCATTGACACTCCAAATTTTGCCGCTCGTGGTGCCGCCTCTCCGAGGACTGCTCAAGCTTGAACCGATTGATCCCATCGATGCCGCGGTGATTGCAACCTTTGCACTACTGCCGCTCGTGGTCAATGAAAGTAGTAAAGCTCTCCAAGTCAATCAGCCCAGTGAACTGCAAGGAGCATAGGCATGAGAAAAAATTTCATGTTCACGTCTGAGTCGGTGACTCCGGGGCACCCCGACAAGCTCTGCGACCAGATCAGTGATGCCATCGTCGATCGCATCCTGCAACAAGATCCGCATGCGCGGGTGCTGACCGAATGTGCCGTATCGACGGCTATTGTCTTCTTATCGGCTCGGTTTTCGCCCAATGCTAACGTTGATTTTATTCGAGTGGCGCGGCGGGTGATTGAGCAGACAGGCTATGACCAAGCCGGATTCAACGGTCGAGATTGCAGCATTTTGACCAGCTTAGAAGAATTTCCGCCGATGCGAGAGCAAGACTTTGATGAAGCCTCCCTCAGCGATGACGACATTGAAACGATTCCAGTAAAAAATCAGGCCACTGTTTTTGGGTTTGCGTGTAATCAAACCGATGCCCTAATGCCGCTCCCGATTTGGCTGGCGCGGAAGCTGGCGCGGCAAATGATGCACGCTCAAGACCATGAAACCCTTCCGTATCTCACACCGGATGGTAAAACTCAGGTCGGCATCGAATATCGCGATCGCCAGCCAGCCCGCATTCACAGCATTGCCATTATTGCCAGTCAGCTCGATGAAGCAACGCCTAAGTTAGACCAGCTTCGAGACGACATTCGCGCTACGGTGATTGATCCCGCCTTTGAGGGGGAAGCGATTCGCCCCGATGCCGATACCCGTATTTTTATCAACCCGGATGGGCTGGTGATTATGGGAGGGCCGTCGGTTCACTCAGGATTAACTGGACGTAAGAACGCCATCGACACCTACGGCGAATATTCAAAACACAGCGGTTCAGCCTTGAGCGGCAAAGATCCCCTACGGATTGACCGGGTGGGAGCCTATGCAGCCCGCTATGCGGCCAAAAATGTCGTCGCAGCAGGCTTAGCGGACGAATGTGAAGTCCAGCTTAGCTATTCAATTGGGCTGGCTCGTCCGGTGAGCATCGAAGTTGAAACCTTTGGCACGGGCAACATTCCCGAAGACGATATCATTACCCTCCTGAGCCAGCATTTTGACTTTCGCCTCGCTGGCATCGTGCGGCAGTTTAATCTCCGACACTTGCCCGCTAAAGTCGACGGCGGATTCTATCGCAAACTGGCAACCTATGGGCATGTCGGGCGCATGGATCTAGATCTCCCGTGGGAAAAAACAGACAAGGTTGCTATGTTGACATGAGCTGTATTTTTCTACGTTGCGAGTCTAGATGGCGTTGTTCATACAGGCGATCGCAATAAAGTGCCCACGCTATGCCTGATAGCCCTCCGAGAGAACCGGAAATCAACGCTGACATGCCCCACCCCATCGGACCCATCCAGTCGGTGATTTCGTGCAGCAATGCCGTACTGCCTCGGGCGACCAGATAGGCAGTGCCAAATGCAGCAACGGAAACGATTCCGAGCTCTGCCAGCATAGAAAGAATATCTTTTTGGGTTAGATCTTCTTCAAAATAAATCTTCCAGATCGACGCATACATGATCACGTCTGATGCGGTTAATACAATCTGCTTGGGGACTTCCATGCAAGGCGTAGGTGTTGCGGCAGCCGCTCCTCCTCCGGCGGCATAGCTGGCGATCGCCAAATATGCGTTTAATCGCTTTTTTCCTTGACTACTCACGCTATTCTCTACATCACGTTAAATTTGCTTTGTCAAGGCTAGCGCAGAGGGTGCAGGCATGGCGTTTATGCTGCGTTTAAGCTCTGATTAAATAGCAAATTTGATAGGGAGAGATCCCCGGCTTCTGGCTTGAGTCGTCTGATGATTTCCAACGCTGGGGAAGCTATCTGGCATGCAACCGCACAAAGAACAGTGGCGGTTGCTATACCAAGTCTCTATAGACGCCCTATCCATAGCTGATATATAGCAATGTGCGCGTCACGTACAGTTTGGAATTGTTTCGGATAATTCCAAACAAGCAAAAACCTCAAATCCATCAGGTTTTCGAGGTTTTTGCTTCTGAATTTTACGTTGGAAAAATGCCAGGAGGGAGACTTGAACTCCCGACACGAGGATTTTCAGTCCTCTGCTCTACCGACTGAGCTATCCCGGCACACTTGCATGAAGCGCATCCAATTTTGAGCGCTTTATTAAGCTAACAAACCGAGAAGAATCTTGGCAAGCAATTTAGTAGGAAAACATGGCACTAGGACATTGCATATGTCATACATCGACTCGCACACAGCCATGCCCTAATGTCAAGTTGGGTCTAATCTACTGGGCGCAAACGAGTCACTTTTAGGTTAAAGGCTCCCATTCCCTGCCCTCCATACGGACGCACCCGAAGAACGTATTCACCCGGCTGCGGAATGCGAGCAAACAGCATTGAGTTCGTGGTTCCATCGGGACCGTCGTCATTTTCCCCAAATGTTGAGCCATCAGGGGCGATTAGGGTAATGATGGTGTCAAATTCTTCGGATACTAAATCTACGACTACATGATCGCCCTCCTCCAGAGTCACCGTGTAGTCGCGTGCAAAACCACCAAAGCCCGTCGGAATATCTTTTTCAGACAGCGTATCTGAAATTTCGTTGCTGGGAGGCAAAGGAATGGGGTTGTACATCTGGGTTTGAGCATTCGCCGCTGTCGCCATGCCAACCGCAAATAGAGTTGCCGGAACTAGTAGCGGAATGCCAAATCGAGGAATCGAAAACTTACTCATAAGCGCGCGTTGCCCCACTCGTATAACTAAAAAAGAAAAGAACTGGTCAATTATTGCTCATTATCCCCCGTCTCGTCTTGGGGAAATTGACATTCATTTCCATAGCGTTTCCAGCATCAGCGTCCGCTAGGGATGCATACTCTGGGAGATCTGGTCAAGGCTATATTTATGAACACTTAAGATTTAGTATCTCTAAGTCATGACGCTCAAACACCATTCACAAGCGATTTAGGATCGCTATATATGTCTCATCTGCTCATCGTTCGCAGCGATCGCCAGTTAAACTTAAGTTGAAGAAATATTACTGGCTAGACCTATGACGCCCAATATCGAAATCTATACCTGGAGCATGTGCCCCTTCTGCATACGGGCAAAGGCATTATTAGACAAAAAAGATGTCGACTACACAGAATATTGTATTGACGGGGACGAAGACGCGCGCGATGAGATGTCAGAACGCGCCAACGGGCGGCGCAGTTTGCCACAGATATTCATCAATGACCAGCACATCGGCGGCTGCGATGATCTTTATACTCTGAATGCACAGGGAAAACTGGATGAACTGCTCCAGGTCGGTTCTAAGTAATGCGGAGAGTATGCTGTGAAATTTGCGTTCATCATTGACCCCATTGATCGACTTGATCCCGGTCACGATACTAGCGTGGCGCTGATGGAGGCTGCCCAAGCGGCAGGGCACGAGGTTTGGATGACTGAAGCAAAATATTTGGGTGTTGTCGATGGTAAAGCTGAAGCCCGCTTACAGCAGGTGATGCTGAATCCGGTTCAGCTTGGCAATGGACGATGGGTTGCGCCTAGACCGTGGTATCAGTTGGGCGATCGCGCGGTGACGTGTCTCGAAGAGCTAGATGCGGTGTTCATGCGGATTGATCCCCCCGTGAATACAGCCTATCTCTATGCCACCTATATTCTTGATTATGTTGATCCCACCCAAACGTTGGTGATGAATTCGACCCACGGGTTACGAGCTGCCAATGAAAAAATGTATGCTTTGCGATTTCAAGATCTAATCCCTCGCACACTGGTCAGCCAAGATAAGCAGGTGATTCTTGAATTTGTGAAAGAACAAGGAATTGCTGTGCTCAAGCCACTGGGCGGCAAGGGCGGAGAAGGAATTTTCTTAATTGAAGCGCGCGATCGCAACTTTAACTCGCTCATTGAGGTGAGCACGCAATATAATCAGCTTCCCATCATCGTGCAGCAGTATCTTCCAGAGGCAAAAGACGGAGACAAGCGCATCATCTTGCTCAATGGCGAACCCATTGGCGCCGTCAATCGGATTCCAACGGGCAGCGAATTTCGTGGCAATATGGCAGTTGGGGGACGGGTTGCCGAAGCGGCTATCACCGAGCGCGATCGCGTGATTTGCGAGCGGCTGGCGCCAATGCTTCGTCAAGATGGCCTCTATTTTGTCGGCATTGATGTGATTGGAGGATATTTAACAGAAGTCAACGTCACTAGCCCGACTGGTATTCGGGAAATCGATCGCCTCAATACGGTGTCGCTAGGCGCCCAAGTGATTGATTGGGTAGTCGAATACTGTTCTAAGCTCACAGCCACCTCAATTTAGTGCGCGACGCGGTTTGAGCATGACGTGATTTAGGAATCAAGTTTTGGCACTGACTCATGGTACACATTACAATCTGGCAAGATGAGGTAGCTTCAAGAGTTGAAACCTTGATTGTCATGGAGGGTCTATGAGTCAGTTTCAGTATCCAATTTGGACACCCTATCGCTTCAATCGGCGGCGGTTTATTCAATACGGGGCGATCGCCGTTGGTGCGGGCATTGCGACTGCGTGTTCAGGCAATCAATCAAACGAAGCCGCTGCGCCAGAAACAGAATCGTCTGCATCTCCAAGCCCATCTGGAGAACTCGATCAAGTCACCTACGGCACCAACTGGTATGCCCAAGCCGAACACGGTGGTTTTTACCAAGCAGTAGCAACTGGGATTTATAAAAATCATGGTCTAGATGTCACTATTCAAATGGGCGGTCCTCAGGTAAATGGCACGCAACTGCTGATGGGAGGGGCGGTTGATTTCTTCATGGGATATACTGCTGATGCCATCAAAGCAATTGAAGAAGGCATTCCGAAAGTGACCGTGGCGGCGATCTTTCAAAAAGATCCGCAAATCTTGCTGGCTCATCCCGATATGGGCATCGAGTCATTAAACGATTTGAAAGGCAAGCCTATTTTTATTTCATCGGCTGCTAGCGTAACCTATTGGCCTTTCTTAGCAGCTAAGTATGGCTATACAGACGATCAAAAACGCCCCTACAACTTCAATGCAGGACCGTTTCTGGCAGATAAGAATTCTGCTCAACAAGGCTATCTCAGCTCCGAACCTCTCAAGATCAAACAGGAAGGCGGGTTTGAGCCTGTCGTGTTTTTGCTGGCTGACTACGGATATGACCCCTACTCGACGACGATTGAGACTCGACAAGAACTCGTCGATTCAAATCCCGACTTGGTGCAACGATTTGTCGATGCGTCTATCAAAGGGTGGTATAGCTATTTAGATGATCCGGCTCCAGGAAATGAACTCATCAAACAAGACAATCCTGAAATGACAGATGAGCTGTTGGCGTATGGGTTCGAGAAAATGAACGAATATGGCATTGTTATGTCAGGCGAAGCAGATACTCAAGGCATTGGTGCTATGACGGATGAACGCTGGCAATCTTTCTTTGACACAATGCTGGAGGCAGGAATCTACAGCGCTGATACTGACTACACCCAAGCCTACAGCCTCGAATTTGTAAATAAAGGGCCGGAATACTACACATCATGATTCAGCATCATGAGTAAATCTGCTGGAGCTCTCCCTTCACCCACGACATGTCCTAGGCATCAGACGCTAGCGTATGAATCGACCGACTGCGATCGCCCTTGAGCGGGTCAATAAAGTCTACGCCAACGGCACGGTGGCTCTCCAGGATCTCGATCTGACCATTGGCGAGTCAGAATTTGTTAGCTTGCTGGGTCCGTCAGGATGCGGTAAAAGCACTGTCCTTAAGCTGATTGCCGGATTGGGGAAATTAAGCTCGGGGCATATTCACTGGGCGGGCGATCGCACGCGTCAGAAACTTGCATTTGTCTTCCAAGATGCTGCACTCATGCCCTGGGCAACCGTGCAAGATAACATTCGGTTACCTCTCAAGCTGGCAGGTCTGTCAAAACGCGCCACCGATCGCGCTGTTGATGAAGTCATCGAACTTGTTCATCTCCAGGGGTGTGAGAGGTCGTATCCCCGTGAGCTATCGGGCGGGATGAAGATGCGCGTATCGATTGCTCGGGCACTCATCACGAAACCTACCGTTCTCCTGATGGATGAACCTTTTGGCGCCCTTGATGAAATGACCCGCCATCAGCTTAATAGCGACTTGCTGGAATTGTGGAACGAGATGCGCTGGACGGTAATCTTTGTGACCCACAGCATCTATGAAGCGGTGTATTTATCAAACCGAGTCGTGGTTATGGCAGCCCGTCCAGGGCGAGTCGTCACCGATATTGAGATTAAAGCGACCTATCCGCGCCCGCCTGAGTTTCGCAATTCAGCACTATACAGCACCCATTGTCGTGAGGTTTCTACACGTCTGCGGCAGGCGGCAGGTGCTGAATATGCCGCCGATGATCGAATGAGTAGTTCGCCAATTTAATCTTGACAAGCCAATTTCGCCTTTAGCTTTACTTCGAAGAATTGCTCTGAAAATAGATTTTTATCGTTGGGGGTGACGCCGCTGCGTCATGGACGATTGGTATTACTTTTGCCTTCTGCCTTCCGTTCTGCCATATTGCGTCCTAGGGACTAAGCCATAAGAGATAGCTAATGGTATCCATCGGTCTATCTTTCAGCAGGCGCGATGTTTTATGCAAAATTCTATGATCAGGATTAATACGAAGCGAGGTTATCTCAACAGCCTCGGCTAAAGGCGGTTGCTGTTCTCAATTGCAAAGAGGGCAGGGTACGAAATTTCTCCAGGCAATATGAACCGATCGATGCATTAGCAGACGATGCATTGTCAGGTAGCGTGTTAGAACTACCTGTCGGAAATCTCGTAGAGGCGATGACCGTCGCATTAGTGCTTTCTCTATCTAGTCAGCGCTCTGAGGACTGAAATCATGACTATCTTTCGGATTGTCCTTCCGGGTTCAGATTTTAAGCAGACTGTTCAAATGCTGTTGGATCAGGCAGATGTGAAGATTAATGGCGATCGCCCCTGGGACATTCAGGTTCATCACCAGCAGCTATACCCACGACTCCTTGCTGAGTGGTCGATGGCTGCCGGAGAATCGTATATGGACGGTTGGTGGGATTGCGATCGCTTAGATGAGATGTTTTTCCGCGTGTTTCGCAGCAATCTAGAGCGGGCAATGGAAAGCCGCACCTATTTGCACATCCTCCAAGCCAAACTTCTAAACTTACAAACGCCGTACCGAGCCTTTCGAGTCGGACAACACCACTACGATATCGACAATCGGCTTTACCAGAAAATGCTCGATCGACGCATGATTTATAGTTGTGGCTACTGGAAAAATGCAACCACACTCGATCAGGCTCAAGAGGCAAAGCTTGACCTCATTTGTCGCAAGCTTGACTTGCAACCCGGTATGAAAGTGCTAGATATTGGCTGTGGCTGGGGCGGAACCGCGAAATATATCGCCGAACGCTATCAAGTTAAGGTTGTCGGCATCACCGTATCTGAACAACAGGCGAAATTTGCCCAAGACGTTTGCAAAGGATTGCCAATTGAAATTCGTTTGCAAGACTATCGCGAACTCGATGAATCGTTTGATCGGGTCGTATCCGTGGGCATGTTTGAGCATGTGGGGTATAAAAACTACCGCACCTATTTTGAGCGTGTGCGTCGCTGCCTCAAAGATGATGGGCGCTTCTTGTTACAGACCATTGGCACCAATCTCACGTGGTCAACAAGCGAACCCTGGCTTGAGAAATATATTTTCCCCAACTCGATGCTGCCCTCAGCAAAGCAGATTACCGCTGCCATTGAAGATGTCATGATGCTTGAAGACTGGCACAATTTTGGTCCAGATTATGACAAAACGCTCCTGGCATGGTTTCACAATTTCGATACATCGTGGGATTCACTCAACAACAGCCATGACGAACGGTTTTATCGCATGTGGAAATATTATCTATTGAGCTGTGCGGCTTCATTTCGAGCCAGAAAAAATCATCTTTGGCAAATTCTTCTATCACCCAATGGGCTAGTCGGTGACTATCGATTTCCGAGATGATTTGAGGAATTATTGTCTCTGAAAAATAATGTTGCCCACGATTTTTGCAGAAGCTTTACCAGGTGCTTATGATTACTTAGCAGTTCATTAGATATGCTGAGGCCACAAGGGTGAGGTAAACAGGGATCTACCTAGAAGTCGATAACATTCCTCAAAAAGAGCATAACTGGACGCGTAGAGCAAACCCAGCCAAATTGGCTGGGTCTTTTTTATATAGCCGTACGCTCTCGCGTTAGGACGTTTTCAGGCGATGTCCGCAGTCTTGCCATTGGGGTGGCAGTGCGTTCATTGCTGCGCTTGCCGCACTCATGGCATCGATACACTTGTAAGCCAGTTCCATTTTTGAGCCATTGTTTGCCGTATTTGATCAAACACTCTGCATTGCAGTGAGGGCACTTCATTCCCATTGGACTACCTTTGAGCGCTCAACTTGACTTATTCTCCGCTACCACCGTTTGACTCTCCAGTGCCGTTCACGGGGCTTTCAACCTCCCACTTCTTAACTAACCAGTACCTCAATTTGTCCGAACAGTACTGGACGAGTTTCCGTTGTTTCAGATATTCTTTGGCGAGAGTAACAAAAGAGGGATTAAGCTATCTTTTACGCTTAGTTCTACGCGTCTTTAGAGGCTCGTAGCTGACCACACGCTGCATCTGCGGCCAAGCCTCGCGTTTGACGCACGCTCACCGCGATCCGATGAGCTTCGAGGCGATCGACAAACGTCTGAATCCGCTGAGGATTAGGTCTTTGAAAGTCTACTTCCTGAATCGGATTGTATGGAATCAAATTGACATGGCTCTGAAAGCCGCGCAAACGGTGTGCAAGTTCGTCTGCGTGTTCGGGACAGTCATTAAGCCCCGCCAAGAGAATATACTCAAATGTCACTCGCCGACCGGTTAACTGCACATATTCTCGACATTCTGCGAGCAGATCATCTAACGGATAATGATGGGCACTCGGAATGAGCTGTTCTCGAAGTTGCTGATTGGATGCATGCAGACTCACGGCTAGCGTGGCTTGAAGCTGATGCTGAGCTAGGCGGCGAATGCGACCCGGAATGCCGACGGTTGATACCGTTAAGGAGCGCTGACCGATGCCGACATCTTCGTTGAGCGATCGCACGGCAGCAATGACCTGATCACTATTCAGTAACGGTTCTCCCATGCCCATAAACACGACATTGCTGACTCGCCGCTGGAAATCTTCCTGAACTGTCAGCACCTGATCAACAATTTCATGGCACTGCAAGTTGCGAGTAAAGCCACCTTTTCCGGTCGCGCAAAAGTCGCACGCCATCGGACAGCCCACTTGTGACGAGACACAAACTGTCAACCGTTTTGAGGTCGGAATCCCAACTGTCTCGATGATTTGCCCATCATCTAAGCGCAGCAGATATTTGACGGTTTTGTCGGGGGCAACCGATCGATAATGAAGCTGCGATCGCCCAATTGAAATATCCGCAATCGCCGATCGCCACTGTTTCGGCAACACGGTAATATCATTGAGCGATCGCACGCCCTGCTGATAAATCCACTGGTGGATCTGCTTCCCTCGATAGGCAGGTTGCCCCTGTGCTGTTACCCACTCGGTCAACTCAGCTTGGGACGCACCTAGAAGAGGCGTGGCGTGAGGAGATGATTGAGGCAATGAGGAATTCTCTTGGAATTCATCCCACGGGGTGATCGATGCTGGTTTGAGATCAGTTTGAAAATGAGAGAGTGGCGGCTGAGCTGTGGATGACATAGAGACGATTTGGCGTGCAACTTAGACTTCTATCTTAGAGGATGTTTTAAAGGAGGCTGGCAGTTATAGACGCTTACGGTTTCTCGCAGAGTAATCCGCGACTATACAAACAACGTGGGCGTTCGCATAGCGCATGCAAGCACGCAAGCGTTCCGTAGGCTGGCAGAGTATAGCCCTACGGGTACATGCCCCACGTCCGTTTAGCCTGCGTTTTGCAAGCGACATGTAACGCGTTCGCGTAGCGTTCCGAAGGATAACTCAAGCGCATATCGCTATAAAGTACCCACAGGGGGGACTGTCGAGAGTCTCCTTTCCTTTGATACTAAGGGTGATCGGATAAGTCAGATAGAGGATGACATACAACGGATTAGTAAACACACATCAAATCACAGGATGCGTCATCCCTAAGTTGGCTTTACTACCACCTTGAATGCGTAGGGGATATGAATGACGACTAAACTTCGCATCGGAACCTTCAATCTCGAAAATCTAGACGACCGCCCGACTGACAAACCGTCTCTAGAGGAGCGAATTGCGGTTATGCGTCCTCAACTGCTGCGGATGAATGCGGATATTGTGTGTTTACAAGAAGTCCACGGGCAAGAAGAACTCGGAAAACCTCGCCGTCTATTAGCGTTAACCAAGTTGCTTAAGGGCACGCCATACGCAGACTATCATCGGGTTTCAACGATGACTCAGCAGGGGCTTCAGGTCTATGACAAGCGCAATCTAGTGATACTCAGCCGATTTGAGGTACTGTCGTACAACCAATATTTCCACGAGTTTGCCAACCCGCCATCGTATCGATCGGTCACCGAAATTCCGGAATCGGGAGACGCCGTTAAAGCCAAGAGCATTAGGTGGGAACGTCCCATTTTTCATGCCCGAATTCAGCTTCCGGGCGATCGCACCTTAAATGTGATTAATTTACACCTCAAGTCAAAAATACCGACGGCGATCGCCGGGCAGCAACTCAACGCCTATACCTGGAAATCTGCATCAGGGTGGGCTGAAGGATTTTTCATCTCATCCATGAAGCGAGTCGGGCAAGCATTGGAAACCCGAATATTAATCGACCATTTGTTCGACAACGATGAACAGGCGCTGATCGCCGTGTGTGGCGACTTTAATGCCAACTCGGATGAAGTGCCCGTCGAAGCAATTTGCGGCAGAGTTGAAAACACTGGAAATGGAGCCCTTGCACGACGGGTATTAGTGCCTTGTGAGCAAACGATTCCCGAATCCTCACGATATACCTTGGTTCACCACGGACAAGGAAAGATGCTTGACCATTTGCTCATCTCGCGATCGCTGCTGGCCTATTATCGAGGGGCAGCCATTCACAATGAACTGTTGCCGGATGAGTCGATTGCCTTTGCGTCTGATGTCAAATTTCCTGAATCTGACCATGCCCCAGTTATCGCAGAATTTGAGTTTCCTGATAAGTCGTGAAAGCAATGTGCGCCTCAAGTACAAAAACGGTGGTGTGGGGGACGGCGCGCCCCACACTACCGTACTTAGCTAAAGCGCGAACTCAAGTGCGCTACAGCAATCTGTTAGGACAATTTGTCTCTCGGAATCGCAACATTATGTAAGACCGTCATTGGGCCATAGGCTTTGAGACGCTCTTTTTGCTCGTCATCTCGGACAAACAGGGAACCTGCAAAGCCGAGAGAATTCACCGAAATTGATTCAAAGCTTTCCTGCGATCGCGGCACGATGAGCATCCAGTCGCGTGTTGCGAGCAAGTTATAGGCTCCAGACTGTTGATGCGGATTGGTTTTGTCTACTCTTAACCCAATCGCATCGAGTAGATTTCGATAGCACATAAACAGCCCGCTTGCCACATCCTCTAACGAGGAGGTGTGCGACCAAGCTGGATCGAGCGGGATTACCGCATGGACAAACGCAAAATGGGGGATGGTTTTGATCGTTCCGATCGGGGAGTCAGTCGGCGGTTGTGCCAAGATTGTTTCTCGAATAGCAGTCTCAATCGGAATACCCGAACCGTCAGGAGATAGGGGCACTGGCACGAGCTGGAGATGTTTGTGGCGCTGGCTAGCGCCTGCAATTTTGCCACCATTGTAGAATGCCAATCCGTCAATTTCCGTCATACAGGTCCATAACGCCTCAAAATCTCGTATAGTCAACCAATTATCTTGTTGCTCAAAGGCTCGCGTCACAATGAGTAAGTGATGATCGACGACGTTATATTTATTTAGCAAGCACACATGTGTATCTGACAGATCGCCGACACATAAATCCTCTTCGTAGGGCAAAAAGGGATTAAAAGCTTGACCCACCGTGTTGGTTGCTTCGTCTTGTTTCTGTTTCGCCTGATCTTTGCGCACCAAGTTTGCTAGCACTCTCACTAAAAACTGAATGCCCTGATGCTCAATAAACTCGTAATGGGTGGGAATAGACTGAAGCGAACCGCATTCTAAAGCATGAACGGTTTGTTCTTGAATCCGACCCCAAATTTGTCCGGGTTTTAGTGGCGATCGCTCGTTTGGCATGGGCGTTTCCCTGTGAATTGACAACTCGCGCCTAAACTCGCTCTTTTATCCTATAGGACTCTGATAGGACTCCAAAATCTCCCCAGCAGTGCGGTTGACCCTATCCAGTTTTCAAGCCACAGATTTTGCAGCATACGGCACGGTGCATTAATTAAGATCTCAACAGTTGTATCGATTTGAGATAACCATAAGCACCGAGAACCGAATGAATTAATGTTAATTTTGTCACATACTGCACTCAGAGCCAGAGCCAATGAGCGATCGCCTATGGATCAGATCAACCAAAGCCCAGATTAACATTGACCGCAAAAAATTGAGTACTCCAGCAGAAAAGCCGTGGAGTTTTCCACAAAAATAGGTAGTTTTCCACAAGAACGGCTGTACTTTTCCACAAGCAAGCGCAGTTTTCCACAAATCCTTGGAGTTTTCCACAAGGACATTGGAACCCTAACATCTCGTTAATTATTTAAATTAGAACGAACTCAGCCATTAGTTGAGTCGATTCTCTCCACTGATGGCGTTGTATCGTTCAGAACAGGTAGTGGCTACTAGCCCCGATCCATACCTATTCCCATTCGATTGTTCCAGGAGGCTTAGACGTAATGTCATAAACCACACGATTAACGCCCCTAACCTCATTCACAATGCGGTTGGAGATCGCCTCTAGCACATCGTACGGGACGCGCGACCAATCAGCGGTCATACCATCTTCGCTAGAAACGAACCGTAAGACAACCGGGTAAGCATACGTTCGCTGGTCGCCCATTACACCAACACTACGGATCGGCAGGAGCACGGCAAATGCCTGCCAAAATTCGTTGTATAGCCCTCGACGATTGATTTCTTGCCGCACGATGTAGTCGGCATCGCGAAGAATGTCGAGTTGTTCTGGGGTAACTTCGCCTAAAATGCGAATCGCAAGGCCGGGACCTGGAAATGGATGCCGCTGAACAATTTCTTTGGGTAAGCCAATTGACAGCCCCACCTTACGCACTTCATCCTTAAAAAGTTTACGAAGCGGCTCAACTAGCTTAAACCGTAAATCTTTGGGCAACCCACCCACGTTATGGTGGCTCTTGATTTTCACAGCGACCCGTTCTCCGGTCTGCGGATCAACATTCGTATCGGCAGACTCGATCACATCCGGATACAGCGTTCCTTGGGCAAGATAATCAAATGGGCCTAGCCGCTTTGACTCGTGCTCAAATACTTGAATGAACTCATGACCAATGCGCTTGCGCTTTTCTTCTGGGTCGGTTACGCCTTTAATTTGAGCTAAGAAGCGATCGCGCGCATTCACATACTCCACGGGAATATGGAACTGTTCTTGGAACAGCTTCACCAAGCGCTCGGGTTCATACTTTCTCATAAAGCCTTGGTCGATAAACACGCAGGTCAAATTATCGCCAATGGCTCGATGCAGCAAAAATGCCAAGGTAGAGGAGTCAACCCCGCCGGAAAGGGCTAGCAAAACTCGTTTATCCCCAACGCGGGCTCGAATTTCTCGAATCGCTTCTTCAACAAAGGCTTCAGTCGTCCAGGTGGGTTCGCAATCACAGACGTGGTAGACAAAGTTGCGAATCAGTGCCAGCCCGCCGATTGAATGAACGACCTCCGGGTGAAATTGAACCCCATACAGCTTCTTCGCATGGTTGGCGATCGCTGCACACGGCGTATTATCAGTATGTGCTAACAGCTCAAACCCATCGGGAAGACGATTAACCGAGTCTCCATGACTCATCCACATCGTCGTACCATCTTCCACATTGGTAAACAAGTCAGTCGGATCATCAATCAGTATGGATGCTTTGCCATACTCACCTCGTTCAGCGCGAGCGACTTCCCCGCCGAGCTGCTGCACCATGAGATGCATCCCGTAGCACACGCCCAAAATTGGAATTCCTAAATCCCAGATGGCGGGGTCACAGTGCGGAGCGATGGCATCATAAACGGAATTAGGGCCACCCGAGAGAATAATGCCCTTAGGATTGAGCTGCTGAATCTGCTGAACCGTTGTTCGGTACGAGAGCACTTCTGAATAGACTTGGGTTTCCCGAATTCGTCGAGCAATGAGCTCAGAATATTGAGAGCCAAAATCTAAAATGATCACCATTTGGCGATCGAGTCGTTCCACAATCGGAGATTGTGGTGGTCGTTCGATTTGTTCTGTGTGTAGAGTCACCGATAGTTCCTGCACCAATCTTGCAAGTGGACAATAGGGTCAACCAATCCAGTTTCTATAAAGGGTTTTAATACTCAACCGACACAGGCGGATCTGTGCATTGGTTATAACAAGTTTTAACGAGTATTCCGATAAGCTTAGCAAACTTGTGCCAGGAGTGTAGCCCCTAAATCGCTTTGACAAATAATTTGGCGATCGCGATCAAATACGATCGAGCCGACCGCGACATGCTGCCCGCTGTGCTTGCGAATATATGCCTGCGATCGCATGTCGATTTGCTGGGCGATCGCGCCATAGACGTGCTTGACCCAGTGGCTCTCCGTTTTTTCATCAAGCCCGCGAAGATAGCCCAATGCTGCTTCAGCCGTTGGGCTCGAAAATATCGCAGTCACATGATCCGACGATAGCCCTTGATGCGCGCAATGAGCCGTTAGAATTTCGAGCCGCCCGTCAGCCACATGATGGTGAGTATGAAAAATTCCGCCCGCTAGCTTGATCAATTTACCGTGATACCCAAACAGCAAAATCGCTGGCACCTGTTGCAGTCCGGCTTCGACTAGTAGCGGCCCCAGCCAATTTGCAGTTTTAATCAGCTGATCGTCTTGAACCCCCAGTTGGCGGGCAAGTTCGAGCCCGTTCTCGCCGACGCAAAACATCAGACAGGGGGGCTTTTGCGTTGCTTTGTGCCGCAAATCGTCTCGATAGGCAGTCAGTTGTCCCGGAGCGCTTAGCGGTTGGGCGATGCCCGTTGTGCCTAAGAGAGATAGCCCGTCGACAATGCCAAATGCGGCATTGGAGGTGCGGTCAGCGAGCGATCGCCCCTCTGGCAAAATCAGCGTGACGCACAGCCGCTCATCCGGATGCAGCCAACGGGTCAGATTCTCACTCATCAATCGTTGGGCGTAGGCATAAATCGCAGGTTGCCCTTGGAGGGTTTGCCCGATTCCCTCACCGCCCCGTAGTTCAATAGGTTGCGCTTGATCGGCGTGTCCCCAGGTAACGTGTGCCCAGACGGGCGTATCACGAGTGAGGTCAAGGTTGTCACCCGGATCGCTGCGCGTAATTGCGAGGGCTGTATCGGAGTTTAAGCAAGCCGTCTGCTCAATTGGAATATCAACCGTTTGGGGGGGACTTAGCAAATCAACAGCGACCGATGAGACAGATTTTAATGGGTCACGGAGTTTGTACAGTGCTGCGATCGCCGCTGCACAAGCAAAGACGGGTAACGTATATCCGGCGCGGGGAATGGACGATTCGTTGATAGTCACCAGGTACGATTTGATTGGCGAGGCATGATTGCATTCTAAGGCGATTCAGGATGCTGAGTGGTGCCTGAATCTGTCCAATTTACCACTTAAGCTGGCAAATCAAGCTCGCTAATAATATCTTTCAGCGTTTTGCCAGATTGCCGTAGTCCGTCTTCTTCGCTTGGAGTCAGCGGCATGTTGAGTACGCGCGTAATCCCTTGGCGATTCACGACCGCTGGCAGACTTAGACACACATCGCTCAAGCCATACTGCCCATTCAATAACGAACTCACGGTTAAAACTCGGTGCTGATTGCGGAGAATTGCCTGGGCAATTTGAGTCACCCCCAAGCCAATGGCGTATGACGTGGCTCCTTTGCGATCGATCACATCATAGGCAGCCGTTTTGACTCGGTGAAAGAGTTTATCCAAGGCGTCAGCATCACAGTCTGATGCATTGTTAGGAGATTGAGCTATTCCGAATTATAGATTCAGGCAAACTATCGAGAACCTCGTAAGCCGCGCGATCGCACACTCCAGGTTCTCCAATTGCCTGACGCATTCGCTGATAGCCGTCGAGCATCTGCTGTCGATACGCATCATCCTGTAAGATTCGGAGCGCACCTGCGGTCAGATTCTCTGGGGTGGCATCGTCTTGCAAGAATTCTGGGACGATCGGTTCCATTAACACCAAATTGGTTGGCGACATAAATGAAATTGAGAATCGCAGCACATTGCGGGCGATCCACGCTGTGACTGGATTCACTCGATATAGAACAATCTGGGGCACGTTCATCAATGCCAGTTCAAGATTGACCGTCCCGGACTTGGCGATCGCCAAGTCTGCGGCTGCAATTACGGTTTGACTCTGACCCGATACGAGCGTCGCTCTCAACCCGTAGCGCTGAATGGCGTGAGCAATTGGCTGATGATAAATCTCCAGAGAAACTGGAATCCAAAAATGAACCTGGGGAAGCAGCTCTTGGAGGCGACGAGCCGTTTCAAAGATGACGGGGAGCAGAGATTTGATTTCTTGGCGACGGGATGCGGGAAACAGGGCGATCGCAATTTGCTCAGACTGAATCCCCAACTGCGATCGCGCCTGAGCGCGAGACGGTGCAGATTGCACCCAATCCACCAGCGGATGACCGACCCATCTAACGTCGGCACCCTTACCCGCATAGTAATGGGCCTCGCCCGGAAAAATTGCCAAGATGCGGTCGGTCATCGACACAATTTGGCTCGTATTACCTGAGCCAAATGACCAGACCCATTCTTGCGGAGCGATGTAGTAGACAATGGGCACCGTTGGTAAATATCGTGTTAGATATCGCCCCAGACTGATATTCGGACTCACATAATCAATCATCACCACTAAATCAGGCGGATGCTGCCGCAAATAGCGATGAACTCGCTGCTGGAGCCGCAGCGTCGGCACTACATACGGCATAGATTCAAGTAACCCCACCGAACCAATGGCGCTCGTGTTACCGATCAGCGTTGCTCCCGATTTCGCCATGCGATCGCCCCCCAATCCGACGATCTCAAGCTCCATGCCAGAGTGCGCTGCTGATCGGCTCATCGCATCGATCAGCAGCGATCCCTGAAGATCGCCCGATACTTCGCCCGTGCTGATAAAAATGCGCGCTGTTTGCCCCAAAATATTGTGTCTCCAGCAACCCGTTGAATATCTGCTGCCCCAGGGGTGACAGTTTTGTACGCCCCGTGCAGTTTTCTAGTGCGCGATCGTCACTCTCTGACCCCTAATCCCCGCCGCCCTGGAATAGGGCCGCGTCGTCCAGGCATTTGGCTGAGTTTGAGAAACTGGCGTAAATGGCGAATCGGTTCACTATCTGGGAGCATCTCAAGCTGTTCGAGCGCGTCTGTAAGGGTCAACCCCGACCGATACAAGATGCGAAACGCTTTTTTGAGGACTTGGAATGTCTTTCCATCATCATGATCGGCAATTCCAGCCCGCTGAAGCCCAACCTGATTGAGCGATCGCACCCGGGCCGGATTTCCCTCAATCATCATATAGGGGGCCACATCTCGATCAATTCGACTCATGCCGCCAATCATGGCAAGGCGACCAATATGCACAAATTGATGCACGCCTACAAGACCGCTAATCCGGGCTTGAGACTCAATCCGCACATGTCCCGCCAACGCCACCCCATTCGCAATAATCACCTGATCGTCAATCACGCAATTGTGAGCAACGTGAGCATACGCCATCAGCAGATTATCGTTGCCAATCGTGGTGGCTTCACCCGCCCGCGTGGCTCGATTAACGGTGACGTATTCTCGAATTCGATTCCCGTCTCCAATTTTGACCAAATTGAGATGACCGTCATACTTCAAATCTTGGGGTTCTGTGCCAATCGCGGCGCCTGCAAAAATGTGATTTCCCTCCCCGATTTCAGTCCAACCGTCCAGCACAACATGGGGGCCAATGACTGTATTTGCCCCGACATCAACCTTTTCTCCGATGACAGCATAGGCTCCCACCTGGACAGTGGAATGCAACCGTGCCCCCGGATGAATAACAGCAGTTGGATGAATCAGAGTAGTCAAGGATGAATCTCCCCTCGCATGGAGCAATCAGCCAGAACATCGCTAATCCCATTTAGGGTTAACATTTGGATGCTAGCGTATGGGGTTGCTAGGATCTACCGTTTGACTCTAACAAGACCGATTGCTGTTGAATGCTCCCAATTCTTAATCAACTAATGAAAACATCAGTTCGCCTTCAGCCACAAGCTGACCATCGACGGTAGCGCGTCCCTGCATTTTGCCAAACCGGCGGCGCTTCACCGAAATCAGCTCGACTGTCATCACGAGTTGGTCTCCTGGGACCACGGGACGACGGAAGCGAACTTTGTCAATGCCAGCAAACATGAGCAACCCCTCTGGCACATCAGGCAGTTGGGTCAACACAATGCCGCCGACCTGAGCCATCGCTTCAACAATGAGCACACCTGGCATGATGGGGCGCCCCGGAAAATGTCCCTGAAAGTGGGGCTCGTTGAAGGTAACATTCTTGATGCCAACGGCTCGCTCGCCCGGGACATAGCTAATAATGCGATCGACTAGCGAAAATGGATAGCGGTGCGGCAGCAATTGCTGAATTTCTTCAACGGTGAGAATCGGCTGGTGAGAGTCGTGATTCACAACCTCTGGGTCGGAATCGGCTTTGGACTGTGGGGTGGTATGAACGTCAGTCAATATGGACATGAGTCAACAACTTCAGTAGGGCTACAAAACACGAAGGCAGAAGCAGACTATCCCTTTAAGTAAACAGGAAAACATTGGCTAGGGATTGATTAAATTGAACGTGCAGGCTATGGCTAGCTTTATAGGCGAGAATATGGGCAACAGGAAGGGCACCCAATAAACTTAAATCTCCTACTAAGTCTAAAAGTTTATGGCGCACTGGTTCATTTGAAAATCTTAGAGGAGGATTGAGCCACCCATCAGCTCCGCAGACTAGGGCATTATCTAGGCTACCGCCTTTGATGAGTCCACGGTGTCTTAAGTGCTCAATTTGATGGGCTAGCCCAAAGGTTCGCGCGGGGGCGATCGCCTCTGCAAAGGGGGCTTGGTGGGGCGACCAGCTAAACCACTGATTGCCAATGGCAGGTAAGTCAAAGTCAATGCCGTAGGTAAATCGAGGGTGGTCTGCCGGAAATGCAGCCACAAATGCATCGCCCTGACAGGCCCAGACGGGAGCGGTTATCGTCAAGAATTGACGCTGAGCTGATTGAGTCACGGCGCCGACCCGGGCGATCGCCTCGACCCAACCCAGCGCGGAGCCATCGAGCAGCGGCACTTCAGCCCCATCAATTTCGATGCGAGCATTATCAATACCCATGCCAACTAACGCAGCCAGCAAATGCTCGACCGTCTGCACCTGGGCTTCACCCACTGCCAACTCCGTCGAGAGAACTGTCTGATGCACTGCATCGACTCTCGCTGGAATTCGAGGAGATGAGTCTAAATCTGTTCTGACAAAATATCGACCGTCATTGGGTTCGGCAGGCAAAATGCACACGCGTGCAGCTGTCCCAGAATGCAAGCCAATTCCGCTACGTTCAATAGAGGCTGCTACTGTAGACTGCTGAACCGCATACATCGATGAGAAGCCGTCAACGTCTTTGTCGCTCAACGACTGAATCATATCTGATTGCAGAATTGCTCCTCCCTGATCCATTCTTCAACCAATTAATTGAAACATTGTTCACATCCAGACTGATCATCGTGTGCAGACATCTTTGTGCAGACAATGCTCCAAGACCAGTTAAACCTGGTTTAGAACCTTTCTCCAACGCCAAAGTGAATTTGGCTATCTCCCTCGTCATTAATACCATAATCAACCCTAATTGGGCCGAGCGGCGACTGAATTCGCACACCCAGTCCATACCCAAACCCAGTACCCGGCTTTTCCCGAACCTCGGCAGGTTCTCCAGGAACATCATCTGCTGTTCCCAAATCAGTCCCAAAGTCAACGAATAGGGCACCCCCCACGATCGAGAAAATCGGAAACCGATATTCGGCAGTTGCTTGCAGGAAACTTCGACCACTGCCGAGGTCACCTGTTTCATAGCCGCGTACCGAATCAGTCCCGCCCAATGAGAAGGCTTCGTAGGGCGGCAAGTCACCCAGAATCGTTCCTCCCTGGACATTGAATGCCAGCGCTTCTGGCCCGTCTGTGAAGTTGGTGATGCCGACCGGAATGTAGTAACTGTAGCTAGCTCGTACGCGGTTGAAGAAAATGCTACCGACGCCCAACGGCACTGATTGTTCGCTACCAAGCCGTAGGAGAGAACCGCTTGTGGGCTGGGTACTGCTGTTGCGGCGATCGCGCACTAGCCCCAACTGGAGCGTAAACAAATCATCCCGTCCGCTGCCGCTAAAACTCAAATCGTTGCCGAGTTCATCCTCGGCCTCTAAATCACCATCCGAGTCTGTAATTCTCACCCGCTGATATTGAAAACCCACAGACCCTCGCCAATCATCCCAGCCGAGCCATTCATCTAGAGGCCGGCTAAAACTAACGGCGCCCCCCAATCGATTGACACGCGGGCTATCGCCATTGTCTAAATCAACGTCCTCTTCCCCTCCATCAAAAATCAGAGAAATTGATCGGCGACTAAACGCATTGATCGTGTAGGAAGTCCGGTACGGGTCGCCCGCAATCCACGGATCGGTGAATCGAATATCGAACAAAAACAGCTCGTTTGCGCCAATCTGCACCTCGGCACCGAGACGCTGGTTGTTGCCGCCGAGGTTTTGCTGCTGATAGCTCACACTACCGAACACCCCGCTCGCAGAGCTAAAGCCCAACCCTGCGGCGAGTGATCCTGTATTTCCTTCAATAACGTTGACAATCACATCCACCTTGCGCGGATCTTCACCCGGATCAAGCGACACCCGAACATCATCAAAGATGCCCAACCCAAACACCCGCTCCAAATCTTGCTGAATCTGCTGCTGGTTGAATACATCTCCCGGTTCTGACTCAAACTCACGGGTAATGATGAAATCTCTAGTTTTGCCTTCGATAGGCTCGCCCTCGTCGTCAACGGGCTGCCCTTCGTCACTCAAAAACTGGACTTCGATATCTTCAATCACCCCTTCAGCCACCTCCAAGGTGACCGTGCCATCCGGAGACACTTGAGGCGCATCAACGACCTGAGCCAGCACATAGCCATTATCTTGGTAGGTTTGATTGAGACGCTCGATTCCAGTTTGAAACTCGCGCAAGTTCAGCGTCATTCCATACTGGGGAGAAAAGATTCGATCGGCAATTTGCTGAATGGTCAGTTGTTCCCCTTCGAAGTCTAAGAGAGTGTCTTGAGCTTGGAGGGCGCTATTTTCGACCTGAACCTCTTGCAAAACCGGGTTTGGCTCGACTTGGAAGGTGACTCGTACCCCCAGCGGCGTATCTTCAGGGACTGCTCTGACATTTGAGAAAAAGCCTGTCGCAAAGACGGCGTTGATGTCTTCTTGAAGTTGCGATCGCGTCGTGGTTCGTCCGGGGCGAGTCTGAATCGCATCATAGACCGTCGTTTCCAACTCGGGACGATCCTCTACTCCTTCGACTACCACTTCAGAAATCAGGACACGGGGTTCATCTTCAGCCTGATCGGGGGGTGGGGATTGATCGGGCGATGGCGTCTGATCCAGCGGCGGCGGGCTAGGCGCATCTGCAGGAGGTTCGGTGTCGTCGGGGACATCGGGAACAGGCGTCTCCGGCGGATCCTCTCCAGTGTCTTGTTTTGTTGCATCGGAGGCATCCACTCGATGTTCATCTGCAACATCTTGAGCGGCATCTTCTCGATCCATTGCCGCTTCAGATGAGGATGGAGTAGCTTGAGCCAGCAGGTCAGACACCAAAAGTTCTGGCTCACTGACTGATGCAACAGGGGCCGGTTGACTCAAATCCGTCGCCGGATAGTCTGTGGCTATATCAACCAACGTATCAACGCCTCTCTCACCAAGGCCAGATATCACAGAATCCACCGTTTGAGATTTTGCGGGACTCGAAAGACCCAAACCTGCCGAGAAAGTAAACGCTGCCAATAAAACAGGAGAGAACCGCATAGAGTTTAATTTTTCTGTCACTTCCACACACCACGAATTGCCCTAACTGGAGAATACAAAAACCCAGACGAACAAAAAATCCATAAAGTTTAACAGCCTCGAACGGAGAAATTTTACAGCATTGCTGGCGCAACCTCCGAGATCTACACAATATCTGCGTCTAAATCAGGTCAATCAGATTGGATTGAGACGTTCAGGAGTCGCTCTTGGTCAAACTTGCTGAGCCAACACTCGCTGAAGCACCTGCTGATAAGCAGATTCAACATTTCCCAAATCGTGACGAAATCGATCTTTATCCATGACTCGTTGACTGGGATCAGATTCTGTTTGGTTCCACAATCGGCAGGTATCAGGGCTAATTTCATCGGCTAGCAGCAATCGTTGATGGCGATCGCAGCCAAATTCAAGTTTGAAATCGACTAGCGTAATGCCGCAGTGATCGAAGAACCGTGACAGGATCTCGTTAATCTGGAGAGCGGTGTGATGAAGCTGGTCGACCTGCTCAGGTGAGGCAAGCTCTAAAAGCAAGAGGCGATCGCGCGTCAGCAGCGGATCGCCAAGCGCATCATTTTTGTAATAAAACTCGACAAGCGGCTGTCTCAAAACCGTCCCCACCTCCAGCCCTGTCTGCTTGCAAAGACTGCCGGCTGCAATATTTCTGACGACAACTTCTAGTGGCACAATCGTGACCGCGCGAATCCTCATCGTGTTTGGTGAAGGTTGGTCAATCCAGTGGGTCGAGATGCCCTCGTGCTCTAGCAGTTGAAATAAATGCCCCGAAATGGCACAGTTTGCCTCTCCTTTACCGATAATGCTGCCGCGCTTTTGGGCGTTAAACGCAGTCGCATCATCCTTAAAAAACGTCAGCAAAATGTCAGGATCATCCGTTGGGTAAAGAATTTTCGCTTTGCCTTCATAGAGCTTGGGTTGAGTTGGCATAACCATGGGCGGCTCGGATCGTCGTCCGGGAATCTAAGTTCAGGAGCAGAATTAAAATTTACCGTAATTTTGGTTCAAGAAAATGTTTCGACGGATGGGGAGGAGGGGCCAGGGGTTGCTTCGATATTGGGGCTCACTACTAACGGAGGTCGGAGCACCAGATAGACAACAGGCCCGATCAGCGGAATCAGCGAGACCGCCCAGAAAATGGCTGAGTTGCTCAGCCCTCGCCGCGCCATGTCATCTCCCAACACGGTCGGAAACAGCACGCACAGCAGGCAAAAATCTAAACTCATGACGTGGATGAAGCGGCTCGTCTGCCACTGTTGGATGAAGGCACCCCAATCGCCAGCAATCAGCCCATAGGCTAAAAACCCCGATGCTCCAGTGGCGATCGCCAACCCCGTGATCCGAGAGTCTAAGAGTTTTAGCCAGAGATTTTTCGGTCCTGCAAATGTGGGATTAGGCTGTCTCAATGCCAGATAAGGCAATAGAGCGAATGCACCGACAGCAAACGAGCCCAACAAAAAGATCCACGCTGGAACCCGCTGGCCCTGACCATCTGCAACCAGCACACAGCAATAGATTAAAGGCCAAACACCCATGAGATTAAACAGGGAAACAATCAAGGGATTAATATCATCCCAGTCCCCTGTAGACAACTGCTGAATCAACGGCCAGGTATTTGGTTGATCAGGGGGCGCTAGCAAAAACGCATATCCAATAAACCCAATCCAGATCACCCCAGCTAGGAGGCGCTTGTGATATGTCCTAAGAAACACTTATTTACTGCACCAACTCTTCCCCTAAGATAAAGTAGATTTTGCTCAAGTCATGGATGAAATTAACGCCTCCCCGCTTATATAGCCGTACGCTCTCGCGTTAGGGCGTTGAACGTGTGGTGAGCCCTTAGGGCTATACACGCTGCTGCTCACCACTTGCGACGACCTGCGAGCATGGACGCCAGCGAGTACAACGAGTCCATCGTTGGCATGGGTTCTTAAAGCGGGCAAGCGGCCTGTTTGACCAGCGTTGGGCTGAGACAGGAGCTAGCGGCCCCAGGGCATGGCAGAACATGGCAGAATATGGCAGAACACGATATCGAGGTGGAGCTAAACGACCCGGACAACCACAAGCATTGCTGTGAAGATCAGGCAGGAATCAGCAGATCATGCATGTGGGTGAGGCGAATGGGGTGAATTTTATCTAGAGTTTATCTATAACGTTCCTATTGGGTCATACAGACCATGAAGCTACAAATTTTAGGATCATTACTCATCGTGGCTACCGTCAGCTTAGTCATAGGTGAGGTGGCTCTCCCTCGCGCGATCGCCCAGACTCCAGCCCAAACGTTTCAGACAGGCCCTTGGCAGCCCATTGCTCGCGTACGTCCCGATCGCCAACCCGATGTTCGCCTAATCAATCAGTCGGGCTTAATCATCGATTATTCGCTCACCACCAATGAGTTTTCGTCTCAGCAATTGCCCCCTAATGGCAGCACCATCCTCACCAATGTGCCGCTTCCAGCATTTCTCCTCATCAATGCTCAAAATCCCCAAGAAACCCTCTGGTATGACATTAGCGTTAACGAAGACTCAAACGTTGTGACAGTCGAGCTTCAACGCATTAATGATGCCGCCGCTGGCTATACGACACTCAATATTCAAGAGAATGGGGCCATTTACGCTTATTAGTTAGAACGAGCTTCCCTTGTTTGAGTACTAGATAACGCCCCAGGTTGGATTCGAACCAACGACCGTCTGCTTAGAAGGCAGATGCTCTAATCCGCTGAGCTACTGGAGCAAAACCGAGTCACGGAGAAGTGACTTAATCTATTTTGCCAGGTTATCCTAATTAGTTGAACTTGGGAAACGTAGCAGAAAAATGCTATTGAAACGCTAATCCCTAATGCCAATTCTCGATTTTGGATTTGCGATTTTGGATTGACGGCCAGCAGCCTTTAACGAGAAATCAATTCGTCATTTGAGCCGTTTGAATTAATCCCCACTTGCCACTGACCAACCAATCTGAATCATGATGATTGAGCCAGTCAACCTGGTCGGGAGGCAAGCCAGCAACGATTTCAGATTTTAGGGTGCGTAGCGCAACGAGAGGCGTAGGAAAGTAGCACACAATATCCTCGAATCGCGTCATAAAGGCCCAGTGACAATCTCCCAACAGCCGCCGATAGTTTGCATCGCCTTTCATGATGGCGAGATGGGTTCCGTGCAATTCGTGGTGTAGAAGAGTCGGCATTTCCCAACACACGAGAGGAGAAGTCCAACACCAGGCGTCGCGAAGTTGAAGCCGATCGTTTGCGATCGCCCGTTTGAGGCGCTGTTCAAGTGCTTGGACGGTTGCATCATCATCCGCTTCCAGGGCGGCGAGGGTGAGATAGAAATCTTCGATCGTGGCATCTGAAACAAAGGTGGGATGGGCTTTGAGATGAAGAACGACAGTTTCAACTCCCGTTTGCAGCAGCAGCTCAGCCAAACACAAATCAGAAATCAGTTCGAGTCCGGCGTTGTCAGCAACAATGTCGATTTGCTGAACGCCCCGACTCAGCCAATCGCCTACGACAGAGACATGATTCACGAGTATGTTGTCTTGCTTGAGCTGAGCTTCGACTTCATGGGTGGTCGATGGATCAGCACTGGGATTGAGGCTTAGATCGGCTTGGTTTCCCCAGAGGGCGGCATAGAGAAAAAACTGGAGGCGATCGCCCTCAAATCGTTCATCTGCCAACACTCTGCTCATGGCTCGAACGGCAGTCATCGCCTGATTTAATCCTGCTCGTTTCTGACTCGCAAATGGATCAACGGCTTGGGTCGGTGAGGGCTGAAAATATTGCGTGGCTTCTAGAATCCGCCGGTAGAAATAAAACTCAGCAAAAAACCACGGCACATCCAGCCATGATTGTTCTAAATAGGGTTGCAGATACGTATCCCACGCTTCGGCATCGGGGCTATTTCGATCGTGGAGCGATCGCAGTTCACCGTCGGGTAGTTCAGTAATGAGCTGATCTAGACGCTCAACCACGTCTGGCAAAAAGTCATTTTCAGCAATCACCCGACGAACTACAGCGGGCCATCGCTGCATCAGCGTATAGTGAGCAAAGGTGTCGGGTTCTGACATTAAAATCGGCAGAGGAACCGACAGCCGAGGATGTTGAAATTGAGTGACCGGAAAACAGCTTGATGCGGTCATGAGCGATGTCTCGTCAGCGGTGCGCTTTTATCCTACCGAGATTTGCGGATGTTAATCACCCATGCACCATGCCAACACGAGGGCGATCGCCAGAAGAATCACTGTTGAAGGCGGCTCGATCCAATTGAGAAATCGAATGGGGATAAACGCAAATATTTCTAATACAAAAATTGCAAATATGGCGCAAACCATGAGAGCGAGATAGTGCATTGCCTACTTATTCCTCATAGTCGGTATCAATTTCAATATCTAGCGTGTCTTCGTCAATTCGAATATAGAGAATGTTAGGACGACAGCACACCTGACAGTCTTCCCCATAAGATTGCTGCCCGCCTGCGCTCATGTCTACAAACGTCAGATTCGGTTCGCCGCAGTAAGCGCACGTATATTCAGCTGTATTTTGCATAGATCCAGGAATGATGTTGGATATTTCAAGATGTGAGCTTTAATTTTCATCTTCCTTATATAGCAATCCTAAGTGGGTTGTGAGCGGTGGGGCGGGCGGCGCCCGCCCCACCGCTCACACACAATTCACAAGTGATTTAGGATCGCTATAGCAATGTGCGCGTCAAGTACAAACCGCTATAAACCGCCTAAACATGCCTGAATCGATTTTAGATTTTAGTCGGAGCGACTGTCTTAATATTCAAATCCCACGTTCAATTCCTAGGGTGGACTCGTTAAGAATCGTTTCAGTTTAGACGGGGGGCGATCGCTGTCAATGCGGCTGAATGGTCTGATGACTAAGTGTTAGAGCGATCGCTCCTTTGCTTAAGCGGATCTGAAATTATCACGGGCGATCGCGATATACGCGGCATCTTTGAGACAATCAGAACAACCTCAAACGATAATGTCCTCAGCTTTTGCAACCTCATTGGGCATAGTGCTCAACATACGGGAGATCACTCTATGAAATTGGCATATTGGATGTATGCAGGACCTGCTCACATTGGGACCTTGCGCATCGCCAGTTCCTTTAAAAACGTTCACGCCATCATGCACGCCCCCTTAGGGGATGACTATTTTAATGTCATGCGGTCGATGCTCGAACGAGAGCGAAACTATACGCCAGTCACGGCAAGTATTGTCGATCGCAATGTGCTAGCGCGAGGATCGCAAGAAAAGGTCGTCGATAACATCGTTCGCAAAGACAAAGAAGAAACCCCCGATCTCATCGTGTTAACGCCCACCTGCACGTCGAGTATCTTGCAAGAAGACTTACAAAACTTCGTCGATCGCGCTCAGCTAGACTCAAACGGCGACGTGATGCTCGCAGATGTCAATCATTATCGAGTTAACGAGCTGCAAGCCGCCGATCGCACCCTTCATCAGATCGTGCAGTTTTATCTGGAGAAAGCTCGTAAAAAAGGTGAGCTGCCCGATAGCAAAACCGAAAAACCCTCGGTCAACATCATCGGCATGACCACCCTCGGATTCCACAATCAGCACGACTGCATAGAGCTGAAGCGGTTAATGGCTGACCTTGGCATCGAAGTCAATGCGGTGATTCCAGAAGGAGCAACCGTGCAGGAGCTAAAAACGTTGACCCGTGCCTGGTTCAACCTCGTTCCCTATCGAGAAATTGGCATGATGACTGCCAACTATCTTCAAACCGAATTTGACATGCCCTATGTCGATATCGCCCCCATGGGAGTTGTAGAAACAGCGCGCTGTATCCGGGCGATTCAGAAGGTCTTAAACCATCAGGGTGCTGCTGTTGATTATGAAGACTATATCGACCATCAAACGCTGCATGTGTCTCAAGCGGCTTGGTTCTCTCGCTCAATTGACTGCCAAAACCTGACCGGGAAAAAAGCAGTGGTGTTTGGTGATAACACCCATGCTGCCGCGATGACCAAAGTCTTAGCACGCGAGATGGGCATTCATGTGGTTCTCGCAGGCACCTACTGCAAATATGACGCAGACTGGTTTAGAGAGCAGGTCAGCGACTACTGCGACGAGATTTTGATTAGCGATGACAACGGCGCTATTGGGGATGCGATCGCCCGCATCGAGCCCTCTGCTATCTTCGGCACGCAAATGGAGCGCCACGTTGGCAAACGGCTAAACATTCCTTGCGGTGTGATCGCCGCCCCGATCCACATTCAAAATTTCCCCATCGGCTACAAGCCTTTCCTAGGCTACGAAGGCACCAATCAAGTCGCTGATTTGGTATATAACTCGTTTACTCTGGGGATGGAAGATCATCTGCTCGAAATCTTTGGCGGGCACGATACCAAAGATGTGATTACGAAGGGTATCTCGGCTGATTCTGACCTCAACTGGAGCAAAGACGGATTAGCCGAACTCAATAAAATCCCCGGATTTGTGCGGGGTAAGGTTAAGCGTAATACGGAGAAATTTGCGCGCGATCGCGGCATCGGTGAAATCACTGCTGAAGTGCTGTACGCCGCCAAAGAAGCAGTCGGCGCATAATCGCTGATTCTATCTACTCATGGGCATCCAAACTGGGTGCCCTTTGCTACTTTTATCCTCTACGATGTGAGTGCAGGAGTAGGAAGGCTATCCATCTTGCATATAACGTGAAAGAGCGTGAGGCGATCGCTTGCGCTAACGGAGCAACGCAATAAAACCTGCTTGTTCAAAGTGGCGATCGTGGGTTAGAGCTTCGAGGATATTACGCTGCTGCATGATACAAAATGAAGCGCAGTCAGTAAGACTCCAGGCTTGATCAGGACGCTGTGTGTAAAGCTGAAGTGCTTCATGAAACAACTCACTCGTTTGAGGGACGATCTCAACATTAGACTGTCGCATAGATCGCTGAATCAGCATCACGGCGTTTTGTCTCAGAAATGCCCCTTGCTTAGAAAACGAGTTTAACACTTCAGTAAGAACCATTTCGCTGGTGATGATACGTAAGGCGGAAAGGGTAGCCGTGACGCTGACAGAGACTTGATGCAGGCCATCGTCAGGATTTAAGATAGCGACCCAGTAGCCCGTATCAGCAAATACGGTTTTCACTCGTCAACCTTTGGAGCGCCATACAAGTAGTGATCGATATTTTTTGAAAGATCTGTCGGAAGCTTTTTCCACTCTTCATCTGGCACTTGATCACGAATTTCATCAATCATGCTTAGAAATGACTGGGCTGAAAACTCTTGAGATTCGGTTGCATTTGTTTGATCTCCATTAGAACTTGTATTTTCGTCCTCAGACAACAGAACGATGACTCGCACTCTAGCTGGATAAGCAACCTGTAACGGCTGATCCAGCGTTAGCCGTCCAGTAGGGTCAATTGTTCCAGTCATTTCAAAGGCTTGCATATGATTCTTAAGCGAAAGAAGATACTAGAATTCTAGCAACGGGCGATCGCATTCTATTTGAATGTAATTCGTCGTAGTCGTTTCATCCTCTTGCTCCTAAATGCTTGAATAATAACGTTGTTGATCTGATTGACTGACAAATTTGCTCTTGTAGGTTGGATTGAACAACATGAAACCCAACGCTGACCTGGCTCGAAGGGTGGTGAAATCACCGCTGAAGTGCTGTACGCCGCCAAAGAAGCAGTGGGCGCATAATCGCTATTAGTCTCTCACATACTATTGAGGTATGTGTTTAGCGTAACGTCCTAGAGATCCCCCTAAATCCCCCTTAAAAAGGGGAACGTCAGCAACCTCTAAATAGCCCCCTTTTGAAGGTAGGGTTGATTCTCTAGCAAGAGGAAAGCAAACTGGAAGAGACGAGATCAGGGCGATCGAGATGGGAGTAGAGGCATTAATTGAACAATTAAAAACGATTCCAGATTGGCGACGGGGACGCAA
>JBNPEB010000024.1:0-222309 GCA_051117335.1 Elainellaceae cyanobacterium | reverse complement strand
CACCGAAGGGCAGGTAAAAGTCGGCAAAACTGAGTTGACCAGGGCTTGGACGTTGATACATCGGCAATACATGTGCAAGGGTTTGGACTCATTATCGGCTTTTTTCTTGCATTTGACTCCCGCTTGTTCCTCCTTAAAGCTTTGTATTGAAACCCTCTCAGCTTTTTTCAGCAAGCCCTAGGTATACCCTTGATCAGGCTCTGGGTTGTAATATTCGTCTTCTGGGTAATAAGGTTCGGGTTTTGTGGACAAGTAATAGCTGGCTGCAACATTCATTGGAGCATAATTTCCACAATGCCTACACTTCAAAAACTCTGTAGTTCGTTGCTTTGCTTGGGACATGAATCTAGCAGCACTTCTCTTAAGTTTAAACAGAATCAACCCAACTATAGCTTTTCAATTATCGTGCCTAAGCTAGCAGTCTAACGGTGAAGTGCAGCGGCGGCAGATAACCTCCAACTCAATACAAGCGGCTTTCGACTGTCCGCTGCCACGCAGTGTTAGCTGGCTGGCGTAACATGAACAACATTGTATAAATGAAACTCATTACGGGCTAAACCTTCCCAATAGGGCTTGTCCGGGTTAAACCCTGGCTGCTTAAGAATTGCCTCAAATGCTTCTTTGCTCTCCCACTGGCCATAATTAAACATCCGCGTCCCGTCTAAACTGCGGTGAAATGTTGCAGAAATTAGCCCTGGGGAATCGCTCATTGCTCGATCCAGTTCAGCCGTTGTCCGCTTCATCATTTCTGGTTGGTTCGCGGGTATCATGCGAAACTCCGCTAAATGCGTAATGCGATCGCCCGAAATAATTTCAACTTCTGCCGCTACTGACCGACTAGCAGAAACTTCTAATTGCGAAGAATCAGGTGGAAAAAATTCATCCAAAATGGTAGGGCGCTCCAAGCTACGGTGATCGAACTTAGGCTGCCATTGACTGTAGGTAAAGACACGAACCCCGTCCAAACTTTGGTGAACGCTTGCTGACAAAAAGTAAGGATTCGACTTCCAGGTCTTGATTTGGTCTTGAACGATCGCTTCAACTAAGCCTGACTGATGACGCTCTGCAACCGTATATAAATCCAATCCAACAATCGCAGTGTTAGCCCGGTCAATCTGCACCATAGGTTTTCTCCAATGCTTATCGGATTCTTTGTCTTGATGCTAAACACCAACCAATAACTTGACAACTACTGCCCCAAACTAGAAACGAAGCCAGCTAACTATTGTTTATACTGAATCCCCCTCCTCTATTCCGTCTAACACACCCTAACAGGGTGTTTAGCTAGAATCAAAGTTGCATATCACCTCCTCTGAGGGCATTTATGCCGATGCGTATCCGCATAAATGCCCAAATTGGGGTGTTATACAGAACTCTTTCGGGCTATCTACTCGAATTAGAGTGTTATGCCGACTGGGGTCGTGATAACTACCCTTGTATGGGTGTTTAGCCTGATTTTGTTCCGCATAATATCCTTACCAAGGAATGTTATGCCGATAGCTTCAGCAAGTCTTCATAGTGAGTACGGAGACGCAAGTGTAATATTTAGTACATAAATACCACCTCTATCTACTCTTGGCTATGGAATCTCGACCCAAGAAGCTGCTTGACCAAGTCCGCGACGCTATTCGCCTGAAACACTACTCCTACCGTACCGAGCAAACCTATGTCGGATGGATTCGTCGGTACATTCTCTTTCATAACAAGCGGCATCCTAAAGATATGGGGTAATTGCTCAACTAGGTTGACTTAAGCAAGCCCCGAGCAGAAAATGATAAGCTTTTGCCATGAAAGAACTGCCCCCTCTCGATGGACTGAGCCCCGCCGAAAAGGATGCCCTCATTGAAGGGCTGTGGCAGGAGTTGCAAAGGTTACGGGCAGAAGTCGAAAAGCTGAAGCAAAACCGGGTCAAGAAAACGTCTCGTAATTCCAGTTTGCCTCCCTCCAAGGGCTTCAAGCCCAATCAGAATCGTGCTCAGCCAACTCCTCCTCATGGCGAAGCAACGGAGAGTCACCGTAGGGGTGGGCGAGAATTGAGCCAACACCCGGATCAAATCGTGGTGGCCCAAGCCAAGAGTTGTCCCCACTGTGGGGTCGAAGTTGAGCCATCGACACAGCGTTTAAGCGGGATTTACGAGCGCATTGAATTGCCCCAGTTCACTCCTCATATCACCCGGGTTGAACGCTATGGTGGGAGGTGTCCGTGTTGTCAGCAGGCATATGAAGCGCCTGTGCCAGTGGGTTTAGAGCCAGGATCTCCCTTTGGCAGCAGTGTCGCGAGTCTAGTGACCTATCTGCGCTACAGCCACGCCATCAGCTACGAGCGGCTGAGTCAGTTGATGCGGGAGCTTTACGGTCTAAGCCTCTCGGAAGGAGCGATTGCGAATCTCCTGCAACGGGTGCAGGTTCACCTGGAAACCCCAGTGGCCAAGATTGTCGAACGCCTACGCCGTGCTCGTCTGGTCGGCAGTGACGAGACCGGGGCACGGGTGAATGGGAAAACCCAGTGGGAATGGGTGTTTCAAAACGAGCAGGTGTGTTTGCATGTGATTCGTCCCACTCGTGGCAAAACGGTTATCGATACCGTGATGGCTGGGCATCAACCGCACGTTTGGGTGTCTGATTTGTTTAGCGCTCAGGCCGCCCATCCTGCTGAGGACTGGCAAGTGTGTCTGGCGCATCAACTGCGCGATTGCCAGTATGCCATGGATACTGGCGATGACCTGTTTGCCCCCCGCATGAAACGCCTGCTCCTCAAGGCCATTGCCCTCCAACGACGACGACACACCCTGGCACCGTCGACTGTCGAGCAGTATTGCGCTCGATTTCGAGGCTCGCTGCGGGAGATCTTGAATCTAGAGCCCCAATCGGTCGAGGGCCAGCGGTTGCTCAAACGCTATCAGAAGATTCGCGCTCATCTATTGCTGTTTCTAACCGATGAGTCGATACCGCCGACCAATAATTCTAGTGAGCAAGCATTGCGCTGGAGTGTGGTGTTTCGCAAGGTGACCCACGGATTCCGCTCGGATTGGGGAGCAGAACTGTTTGCTCAGGTGCGATCGCTCATCAACACTGCACAGCGTCAGGGCATGTCTGCCTTTGATGCCATTTCTCGTGCCCTTACCTCACAGCAGTCCGATTGGCTACTCGGTTGAGCAATTACTATACCATTAAGAAAGCCTGACCCTAAAAGCCCCCAAGGGTCAGGCATTAGTACCTGTAAAGACGCGTTCCGAGACGAAGAGCCAACGGCAGCAATTGCCCCCTTTGCCAGTTAGCCCTTCTGAATGCGTTCTTCAGAAGTACCCCAATTTTCCTCTGTTTCTATCCGAAGAGGCGTCCCTAGGACTACCGAATTTGTAGCCGTTGAACCTCCAAATTTGACTCAAATTTCAGTATATTTACCCTACGGACTCACCCCACATTCAACGTCCTAACGTGAGAGCGTGCGGCTATAAATAAATAGAACGATGTAGGCTTAAAGCGTAGATAAAAAGCGGGAGAATGATCGTGGCTGACGTGCAGCAGATTTGTCAATTAGGAAATTCTGTTTTGCGACAGACGGCTCAACCCGTCCATGACAGTTCAGATTTGCACATTCAAACTCTAATCGATGAGTTGATTACAACCCTTCACCACTCTCACGGCGTTGGCATTGCTGCTCCCCAAGTGGGTGTTTCGATGCAGGTGCTAATCGTCGCCTCCCATCCGAATGCGCGATATCCTCATGCACCAGAAATGGAGCCAACACCCATGATTAACCCGCGCTTAGTTGGTCATTCGAATCAGATTGTCCGTGATTGGGAAGGATGTTTGAGCATTCCCGGTATTCGAGGACAGGTGCCTCGCTATGAAACCGTCGAGATTGAATATACCGATCGTCAAGGAATCCTTCAACAGCGAGAACTGTCAGGATTTGTGGCGCGTATTTTTCAACACGAAGTCGATCACTTGAATGGATTAGTATTTCTCGATCGCTTAGAAAGCGTGCAAGATCTGATCACCGATCACGAATATTTCAAGAATATTTAAGGCAAATCGCACAGACTTCGTAGCGATCGCCACTACCCCCACGACCGAATGGCTCGAATAATCATGTAGGCAGCCAGCGCAAACAGCAAGGCTCGAAACATCGTGTTGACTGTGCGATCGGGCAATCGGGGCAATAAGCGAGTGCCAAGCTGGGCTCCGGTGATGCCGCCAAGCCCTAAAAACAGACCTGGAACCCAAAGGACATTGCCATTCCAGGCATGTTGAGCCAGTCCGGAGATAGCGATTGGTACGATCGCTCCTAAGCTTGTTCTGACAGCCGCCTTAATCGCTTCTCCTAAAAACAGCATCTGGAGCGGCACCATCACTACACCCCCCCCCACGCCAAACAGCCCCGACAACACGCCTGCCAGCAAGCCAATCCCGGCTATCCGAGGAATGGGGGCTGACGCAAATTGAGATGACGCGCCCGTTGGCAATACGGTGTCGGATGACTCTTCAAGTTGGGGCGAATCAGGTTTCGATTCTTGCCGTTTTTTGAGTTTGCGGCGTAAGTCCATCAGGTAGACAGTGATCAGCAGCAGGGCAGCAAACCCCAATGCTAGACCAGCCTCAGGGAGGCGATCGCCCAACCATGCTCCCGCTTGAGCGGTCACGATACCAAAGGCCGCAAGCAATACCGATGAGCGCCAGTTTAGCTCACCCGCTCGCCAATTTCGAATACTGCCAGAGAGCGCGCTGAGAAATACCCCAATCAAACTGGTTGCCGTGGCCTGGATTAAGGGAACACCCCATACGGTCAGGGCTGGAACTAAGAGCAATCCGCCGCCAATTCCTAACAACCCGGATAGGGTTCCTGTGACGATGCCGACTAGAAAAAGTAATCCCCACCCGATGGGTGTATCCAGCATGATCAAGTACCCATTTCCCGGACAACCGGCTGATCGTTTTCAATATCACCTACCAAAATGATGTCTGCGACTCCGATAAACAGCCCGTTTTCCAGCACTCCAGGGATGGTATTCAGCGCCACTTCAAGGTCAGCAGGCTGATCAATCGGGCCAAAATTGACATCCAAAATCATGTTGCCCTGGTCCGTAATCACCGGGCCGTCCTTCTTCACGCCCATACGGAGTTCGGGGGTTCCACCCAAACGCTCAATCGCTTTCATCACAGGCGCGATCGCCATCGGCAAGACCTCAACTGGCAGGGCAAACGTCGATCCAAGTTTATCGACCAGTTTTGATCGATCAACCACTACAATAAATTCGTTAGCCAGGGAGTCTACAATCTTTTCACGAGTGTGGGCTGCTCCACCCCCTTTGATGAGATTCTTTTGAGGATCAACCTCATCGGCTCCATCAATGGCGACATCAATGGTGTCAATTTCGTCTAGGGTAGTGAGAGGAATGCCATACTGTTTGGCGAGGACAGATGCCTGGAAGGAGGTGGGGATTCCCTTAATATTGCTGAGTTGCCCAGACTTGAGGCGATCGCCCAAAAATTGAATCGCATATGCAGTGGTTGACCCCGTTCCGAGCCCTACGATAGCCCCTGATTGAACGCGATCGGCAGCAGCCTTACCCACTTGCTGCTTCATGACCTTGACGGGATCAGTACCTGCTGACATAACTTGCTCCTAGAAACCTAGTGGTCTAAACACGGTTTCTAGCATGCCGCAAAGTGGGCATCCTGCCTAGAGTATCGGATCAAGTTTGCCCCTCTAACGTGAATCATAATTCCAGTTCTGTTTCTGTCTCTATATGAGCCAACCGTCAAACTATTTTTCTGCTGACGATGATCCGGTTTCAGCATTGTCGCTAGACGAGTGCCGTCGTCGATTACACCATGATTCCTTGCCAACTTCCGAAGAACTTCAGCTTTTGTGTCGTCTCGGACAGATTTTCATCGAAGCAGGAGAATTTGAGCAGGCACTTGCCAGCCTAAACCGAGCCCTGCGTCTCAAACCTGACGAGGCGATCGCCCACTACTATCGTGGACAAGCCCTCGAAGGCATCGGCGGCTACGATAACGCAGTGCTTGCGTATGACCAAGCGTTGGCATCTCTATCAAATCCGCAAACTGATTTGGCAGCGCGGGTTTGGATCCACCGAGGCAACGCGTTACGCATTCTCAAGCGCCCTCAAGAGGCATTAGAGAGCTACGACCAAGCGATCGCCATTCAACCCCAGTCCTCTCAAGCGCTGAGTCATCGTGCTGTCATTCTCGCGATGCTTAAACGACGCGGCGATGCGTTGGCAAATTCGGATCGGGCGATCGCCCTCCATTCAGATTCCTATGAGGTCTGGAATAATCACGGCATCATTCTGTTGATGGCGGGTCGTCCTCAAGAGGCGTTGACCTGCTTTGATCGATCGATTGACTATCATCCCAATTTTGATAAATCTTGGAATAATCGGGCGATCGCCCTATCGAGAATCGGACGAGAACCAGATGCCATCTACAGTATCGAACGAGCACTCCATCTGTGTGTTCGTCCCCATGAGCCTTGGTGTGGTTCGGCCTGGGCATTTCATGGGTTTTTGCTGATGAAATCCGGACAGTTTAAGGAGGCGATCGCCAGCTATGAGAAGGCGCAGACGCTTCATCCCAACTCCTATCCGGCTGCGTTTTATAAGCTGATTTGCTCAATTCTAACGGGGCGCATTTTTTCGGACGTACTCCGGTCGGATGCGAGACCCCAACTTTTGCATGACGTTACAATTATCGGGCGATCGCTGCGATATCGCTTGATAATCCTGTTTGGCGCGATTGGGCTACTGATTCTGGGTCAACGCTGGTTGAGCACTCATAGCCAGAATACTTGGCTCCAAGAAACGACTGATACGCTCATTCCCACCATTCTTTCAATCGGCATTGTTGCCTTGATCGTGACCGATTTATGGCGCAACAAATCAAAGCTAGATTTTGTCTGGGCGACGTATTTTCATAGCGGTATTCTCACCTATTTGCGGGCCGTTGGTATCATTGCAGTCACCCTGACCACGTTTAATGTCGCAGGGCGTATTGCGCCTCCCTTCTTGCTTTGGGGATGGGCGAACTGGGTCTTCGGGCAACCCGGCAATGTCATTTTGCAACCGTTGCTAAATCTGTTAGAGAGCGCTGCCCCATCGTCGCCTCAGATCGCCCACGTAGTGACTCCAGCTCAAGATTTAATGGTAAGTATTACAGGGGCGATGGTAAGTATTACAGGGGCGATCGCCCTTAATTTTTCTTGGCAGATCACACCTAATCTAGGACTGCTAAGCACCCCACCGATTCGCTACGCCCCGCTGCTCATTCTTGTTTTTTGGCTACTCCTTCTGCTCGGTATTCCTTTCTGGGCACGACTGGAAGAACGCATTTTTCGTCAAGGGGCTAATACCTGGAAACAAATCGGTATCCGTTCTACCCAATTTGGCCTAGTTCACTTGTTAGCGGGCATTCCTATCCTGGGGGGCTTTGTGCTAATCGTCCCTGGGTTTCTGTTTGCCTGCCGCTATAAATACGTCTACGATCGCCACTTACAAAAATATCGGGATCCAATGCGCGCTCAAGAGGCAGGAGTTAGAGCGAGCACCGCTGATCACGCAATTTATAACGCCATTTTGATTTCAATTGTAGTGAGCACCCTGTTGCTAGCCGAGCTTTCTGTCTCATAACTAGCTCTAAATCAGCGATCGGTGATGGTTAGCGAAACATACTGCTAACCGAGCTATCTTCATGAATCCGCCAAACCGTTTCTCCTAGAAGATTAGCCACTGATAAAACAGTGAGCTGATCAAAAAACTTAGCTTCAGAAACAGGAATCGTATTGGTGACAATTACTTCCTCAAATAAGCCGCTCGACAATCGATCGACCGCAGGGGGAGAAAAAACGGCATGGGTCGCACACGCATACACCTGTCGCGCCCCTTCTTGCTTGAGAAGTCGCGCCCCTTCACAAATCGTGCCTGCCGTGTCGATCATGTCATCGACTAAGACAGCCGTTTTGCCTTCGACATCACCAATGAGGTTCATCACCTCCGCAACATTATGCGACTGGCGACGCTTATCAATAATGGCCAGAGGAGCGTCATCGAGCTTCTTTGCAAATGCGCGGGCACGGGCTACGCCACCAACATCTGGAGACACCACGACTAAATCAGAGAATTTCTTGCTGGCCAGATACTCTAAAACGACGGGCGATCCATACACATGATCAAAGGGAATATCGAAATATCCTTGAATCTGGGCTGAGTGCAAGTCCATCGCAAGAATACGGTTGGCTCCAGCCTGGGTAATCAGATTAGCAACCAGCTTCGCCGTAATCGATTCCCGCCCCGCCGTTTTACGGTCGGCTCTGGAATAGCCATAATAGGGAATAACTGCCGTAATCTGGCGAGCAGATGCCCGTCGACAGGCATCAATCATAATCAGCAACTCCACCAGGTGGTCATTGACCGGATGGCACGTTGGCTGAACGAGATAAACGTCACACCCCCGAATGGATTCTTGGATTTGGATATACAGCTCTCCGTCAGCAAAACGCTTACGGACCATCGGCCCCAAATCCATGCCTAAATAACGAGCCACTTCTTGCGACAGCGGAACGTTAGCAGACCCAGAAAACAATCGGAGCCGATTGTTATCAGTTACCTGGGTCAAGGGAGGCTGTAAAGTCAGTGTTGCAGAGCGAATCACAGCAGGCCCTCAAAGCGAGTCATCGCAGCAATATTAGCATTTCAACGCTTAAACATCTTCTAGAATTGGTCTGGAATCAAAGAAAGCTCCAGAGTTGGACTCTACAACCAGCTCATATCTCTGAGTCATCACCCAAAGAAACGAGGTTAGAACATTGGCCAAGACAGGCTTTATCAAAAGATTCTAGCAATCCCAAATCAATTGTGGGGAAACCCAAACGGGGTTTGGGGGAAAGGCTCCTTAAGGAGAAGCCCTTTCTACTCCCGTCTCACGACCCATCTGGGATTGCTATCTCTTAGGACTGATATCTGTCTTATTTGCTCTTAACCTCGTTCAATTATTTGAGACAATCTGCTTGAAATTAGGCAACCTGATTCAACGTGAATGGCTCAATTTAGAGATCGCCGCCACGAACTGCAAGCAAAAATATCACGACAGGCCCGGAAATCATGATCATAGACACCAAGGTTAATTGAACTATGGCTTCCCAATTAATCCCGGTGATAACGCTTGTTAAGAAATCCATTATCCCTCCGCAAATAGCCGCTTTAAATCTGAAAGTATTGAAGAAATACCTTCATCATATTTTAACTGTTAAGTGTCCTCATTCTTTGAACGAGATTCTTTTAGAGACATTGCTCAGATCTGATTGAGGCGACCCAAACGAGCCATCTATAAATCCGGTAATATATAAGACCTGGCATGGATCGAGGTGGCTTTTGATTCTATTCGATCCACCATTCTTGAGTGTTGGGCGGAGTCTAAACACGGCTCCAAAACTGCGAGGACCATAATGGCGGGGTTAATACGCTCGACTGCGGGAATATGTCATTCAAGATAGCCTAGTAAAGACCATCTAGCGAAGCAACCTACATTAGGGTTTGAGTATGGCGACTTGGCAATGTGTTAAAGGGTGTGGAGCGTGTTGTCATCTAAATCCAGGCGATCGCCCCGATTTAGATCAATATTTGTCTCCTGCCGATTTGGAACGGTACCTGAGCATGGTCGGAGAGGATGGCTGGTGCATTCACTATGATTCTCAATCGCGAGAATGCCAAATTTATTCAAAGCGTCCTCGATTTTGCCGGGTTGAAGCAGAGGTGTTCAATGATTTATACGGCATTGAAGCCGATGAGCTAAACGACTTTGCCATTGACTGCTGCCGCGATCAGATTGCCGGAGTCTATGGCGATCGCAGCCTAGAGATGCTTCGCTTTGATCACACAGTAGGCAGCTCAGATCCAGAGAAATTCATGAATTGACGACATAAGGATTACCTCGACGGTTGATCTTTGGGGAGCAGTCGGGGATAAAATGAAAAGAATGTGAAATTAGCGATAAAATGCATCCTTTACTACTTGTCAATTATTGCTGTTCGTCGACCCTCGCCTAGCCCATTGAGTCATCCTAATTCCACTCCACTGTCATCCCAGGACGTTGAGGCAACCCCGTCAGAATCATCGACGGCTGATTCGTCTCAATCGTTTTCTCGACAATCAATAGCGATTCCTAAGCCAACTTCCCCCAAAGAACTCAGAGTTTTTTTGTCAACCTTTCTAACGGTTTTTGTCGCAGAAATTGGGGATAAAACTCAAGTCACCACGTTGCTGATGAGTGCTGAGTCGCAATCACCTTGGGTTGTCTTTACCGGAGCAGGCGTCGCACTCGTTTTGACCAGTCTTCTCGGCGTGCTAGTCGGCAAATGGTTGTCTAAGCGAGTTTCTATACAAACGTTAGAAACCGTGACTGGCACAATTTTGCTCGTCATTGCTGTGCTTTTGCTCTGGGATGTTGTGCAGTTAGGTTAACCCTCGTATCACTATGGATTGGAATCTACTCAGTCTCAGCTTTGTCACTGTGTTTGTGTCTGAACTAGGCGATAAAAGCCAACTAGCGGCGATCGCCCTCAGCAGCAATGCAAAATCACTTCGGCCAGTGTTTTTAGGAGCTTCAGCAGCCCTATTGTTGGCGAGTCTTTTAGGCGTGCTGGTGGGCGAAGGCACGGCACAACTGTTGCCAATTCGTTGGGTCAAAGCGATCGCCGCCATTGGGTTTGCGCTCATGGCCGTTCGCCTACTCTGGACAGGAGACGCCAACGAGCCCTAGCGAGCAATTCTGCGAAGTTTGTGCGTGTTGTCAACTAGGCTCTGAGCAGAGGCGTCAAAACGCTGAGCCAGCTTTTCGTCAACACGTTTGCGGTCGAGGGGGCGATGCGGCCTTGGGGAATGGCAATGGCGATCGCATCATCGGGCTGCTCATTCACATGAATCACAATGCTACGCCGATAGTTTCTTGGGCAATTCGCGATCAACATCGGGAAAATATCGTCGAATGACTGAGCAGTCGAAACTCGACATAATAGAAGATGCAGGTTCTCGCTCTAGCAAAAATTCAAATGCCGCCTTGATGACATCCGATGGCTCAGCCTGATTTTGTGCCCACGATTTATATTCAGATGAGTTCAAGGTCACGGTGTATTGATGGGTTGTTCCGCGATCATCTAGCACGACGTCATACACCCAGCTCCCATTTTGCTGCGATTCAGATTGGATATTAATGGTTGCCATATCCAAGAAACCTGCGCGTCATCATTCCAACTATTGCACGAATCAAATTCCCTCTGACTCTTCTTCAGGTTCAAATATTTGCATTTTTCGCTATCAGACGAGCCATGCCCGGGGTGGACAACTCGGTCGATTCAAATAGTCCCGTCGCATCACATCCCATGCTGCGACAAACCATCGACGGGCACTTGAAGTTGATGAGCCACGATAGCGACACAGGATTCCGTTCATCAGGCGGGTGACACCTACATCCGCGCGATCGCCACAGAGTTTCCCTAGGGTTCGAATATGGTCGACCTGCTTTGATGTCACCGATCGCCCAACGAGCGCAAAGCTACCAATCACAGGATAGCCAGCTAGTCCGTGGGGGCTATCGAGCATCTCGCCGCCACCTTGCACCCACTGCGGATCAATCCAAATGGGCATCCCGTTTTGCCAGACTTCGGTGTGCGATCGCCAGTCTCCCGATAGAAACGTTTCTCCTCTCGCGCTGCGTCCAAGGCGGGTGATATCCCATCCAATCCACACCGCGTTGACTGCTAAATCAACCCGGGTTGTCTGATGATATCGAGCCTTGTTAAACAAAATTGTTTCTTGGGGTAGCCACTCTAGGCAGCCCCCCTCCGCTACCGAGATCTGGACATGATGGCGAGAGGTTGCTCCTGTACTTCGATAGATTTTGGCGGCGGCGGCAGTGGTGAGGAGGGCATGAGCGCTAGGATTGACAGCAACATCAATGGTGAGGCGATCGCCCCCGACCACCCCTCCGGCTGTGTGCAAAACTACGCCATGACACACATCAGCCCCTTCTGGATAAAACGGACGCTGAAATTTTAGAGGTGCTTGAATTCGGCTGTGCTGAAGATGGGTTCCGGTTTGCCGATGCTCAAACACTAAGTGCAGAGTTCCATTCCAGCCCTCGTCTACCTGGTTCGGCACAGTATGTAGGTCAGCAGACACTCGATCACCCCTCTTTTCTCAAGAATCTTGCGCCCCGACCAACTCTCGATGCAGATGCTTACATCGGCATCAGGTTTCAGCCCTTCATTGGGAATTTATATTCTCGCAGATCTAGACCCAATTCATTAAATCCTGATTGAAGATATCCTCAGACGATAGCGATTATCCACAAACATCCGATAGTCTCTGAAAAGCAAAGTGGTATGTGTGAATATACGCACGAGCTTGCAGTGTAAGTAGGTTAAATTTAGGTCAATTTTTATGGGGTTTCAACCGCTAAATAGCAATATATGGGACGACGATCTGACTGGCATGAGCGATCGCTCGTCAACCCTATATCCTGATTTGATCGACCACCCAGACACCCAGACCCGAAACACCCAATCACCATCGTCATCCCAATCGAGTACTCGTAACTCTCCAGCAGGTGATAACGCGGTAGCCTCACCCATTGAGACCGTGATTACTACGGGCGATCGCAGCGTCATTCCGCTAAACTGGTTGACCGACGACGCAAATAATAGTTCTCCTGATCCAGTTCAACCTAGAGAGCCTAAAACCACTATGCCAAATGCTCGCCCGACTGCGAGGCTAAAGCGTGCCCGAAATATTCGAGAACCTGGCAACATCGCTCGCAATATTAAAGTAGTCTATAACGACAGCGATGGCATCGACTTTTCAAGCATCAACTCCAATGACCTTAAAATTCTGGGCCCTGGGTTTCGCAGACGTGCCGAATTGGTCAGAGTTCGGAGACGACGTAATGGTCGACGAGCCGTCGCGATTTATCGCATTGAGCCTCCCGCAAACGGATGGGAGTCTGACGACAATGGCAACTATAAAATCATCCTGCGTCGTCGGCAAGTCAGAGATGACGACGGTAAGTTTGCTAAGCGAAGCACCATCGGGCGGTTTACGGTGAATGTGCAAGAACCACCCCCATTGCCGCCACCGCCACCGCCACCCCCGCCACCCCCACCGCCTCCTCCTCCTCCTCCTCCTCCTCAACCTCCTGCTAATCCCCCAACGGATCGAACATTGAGCAGCACGGCAACTAATAATTTTATTGTGGGGGATGCACGAAACGAGTTGTTTATTGCTAGCGCAGGCAGCGACAGCTTTAACGGTGGGCTCGGCATCGATACGATTAGTTACGCCAATGTGCTCAGCAGCGTCACGGTCGACTTGAGAAATAATACGGCAACCAAGTCGTTCCCAATTTCAGATGAGGATATTAAATTTACGCCGCTTGGAGACTCTAATACCCGTGGTTTCCCGAATCAGTCAGATAACGGAGGCTATCGCACTAAGCTATGGCGCGATTTGAATATTCAAGGCTTCCAAATCGACTTCATTGGTCGCCTTGCAAGCGGGCCAGGAAACATCGATCGCAACCATGAAGGACGAGGTGGGTTCACTATTGACCAACTCACTGATGGTGGAGGCAGTAACTTTCCCCAGCCTCCCGGAACCACGCCTCCCAACTATCAAAATATTGAAGCGGCGCTAAATGGGAATCCAAATGTGGTGCTTTTAATGGCAGGCACCAACGATGCGTTTAGCACCGACACCGTGGATACCATGATTAGCGAATTGGGGGTTCTGGTTGACCGCATCACCACCGATCAGCCGAATGCGTATGTTTTAGTCGCCTCTCCCATTCCTAACTTTGCCAATCCCACCGTACAAAGCAAGACTCAGCAGTTTAGCAGCCGCATCTCTGGTGAAGTCGTGGCGCCGAAAGTGGCAGCGGGTGAGAAGGTCTTCTTTGTAGATATCTTCAACACACCAGGTCTGAGTCAAAGCACAGACTATCAAACGGATGGCTTTCATTTAAACCCAAGCGGATATGACAAAATCGCGGGTATTTGGTTTAACTCCATTCTTGCTGCAACATCGGGTACGGATACTCTCACGGGGATTGAGCATGTTGTCGGATCTGATTACAACGACACGCTGATTGGAGATATCGGGAACAACATTCTGCGGGGTGGCAGGGGCGATGATGTGATGTTTGGAAACTTTGGCAACGATCTATTTGTCTTTGCACCTAATGAAGGTACCGATATCATTACCGACTTTACGGTGGGTCAAGATTTTATCGGCTTGACTGGCGGGCTGTCCTTTAGTCAGGTTTCGATTCTTCAAAGTGCGACAAACACGTTGCTAAATGCGGGAGGCAATTCGTTTGCCGTCCTGAATAATGTGCAAGCATCGACTCTCAATTCATCATCATTTGTTGTGGTGTGATTAACACAGGTGAAGAGTGCGGCTAGGAATTCGGCTAGTAGTGAACACCATGTCGGAGTCTTAATGAATGGTCAACTCTTGAATATTGAGGTCAGGGTAGAGCCTTGTTATTTAACTCGTACGAATTCATCTTTTGCTTTTTGCCTGTTACCTTAGCCATCTTTTTTGGCATGGCTCGTCTCAGATGGATGCGAGCTGCTGTTCTCTGGCTGTTGCTTGCATCCTTGTTCTTTTACAGCTATTGGAATCCGGCATATTTGTCATTGCTGTTACTATCAACAGCGGGTAATTATTGCTTCGGGCATTTCATTCAAACCTCGGCGCTAAAAAGTAGCCGCGCCAAACTGTTGTTGTGGGCTGGTATTGCGTTTAACCTAATTATCCTGGGCTACTACAAATATGCCGAGTTCTTTTTAGATTCGTTCACTCACCTCTTCAATCTAGAGTTGCCGGTGCCGTCCATTGTCTTACCGCTGGCAATTTCGTTCTATAGTTTCACTCAGATTGCCTATTTGGTGGATGCATACAAGGGCGAAACCCGCGATCAGCACTATGACTTTTTGTCGTATTGCTTGTTTGTCACGTTTTTTCCTCAGTTGATTGCAGGACCCATCCTTCGTCATAACGAGCTGATTCCTCAATTTAAGTCGCTCAAAAATTTTGTCTTTTCTCACCAAAATATCGCGTTAGGATTACTCCTGTTTACGATTGGGTTGGCGAAGAAGGTGCTGATCGCAGATCGGCTATCCCCAACGGTTGCACTCGTCTTTGATCATGCGAGTGATGTGGGGTTTACTGAAGCCTGGATTGGGTCGTTGAGCTACACCCTACAGCTTTATTTTGATTTTTCGGGCTATTCAGATATGGCGATCGCCCTGGGGCTAATGTTTAACATTCATCTCCCCATTAACTTCAATTCCCCCTATAAATCGACCTCGATTATCGATTTTTGGCGGCGCTGGCACATTACCCTATCTCATTTTTTGCGCGATTATCTCTATATTCCTCTAGGTGGTAACCGCTTGGGGAAAGCTCGGCAATATGGCAACCTGCTCATCACCATGTTGCTGGGCGGATTGTGGCACGGTGCCGGATGGACATACGTGCTATGGGGCGGGCTACATGGTGCATTTTTGGTGGTCAATCATACATGGCGAAAGACTGGCATTCGTTGCCCTACCTGGCTGGGATGGGGGATCACATTTGTAGCGATTCTTGCCAGTTGGGTCGTCTTTCGAGCCGCCAATCTGGCGGATGCGGTTGACATGTTGATGGCGATGGCAGGCATGAAAGGAATTGTATTACTTCAAGATTTTCAGGCGATCGCCCCGTGGCTTGAATCCGTCGGCGTTCAGTTTCAAAGTTGGACTGAGTTTGCCTATCTACCAGCCAACTACAAGCGAAACCTGCTAATGCTAGGTGTTCTGTTGATTGCTGTAGTCGGGCTGCCCAATAGCCAGGAGATAGTCGAGCAGTTTAAGCCAAATTGGTGGTGGGCAGCGGCAGCAGGTGGGGTGGCGGCAGGCTGTTTGCTGTCATTGAATCAGGTCTCTGAATTTCTTTACTTTCAGTTTTAGAGGCGAATGAACCGTGGCTCAAGACGACTCACATCCCTATCAGCACTTTAATTTGAAGTTTGTGGCGATCGCTCTGTTTACCCTATTCGCTGCTGGGCTAGTCAATGCGGCAATTGACCCCTACGGCGTCATCAATGTCCCGATACGATCTCAGATCAACCAGCTTAAACCCCAGCAGTTCAATAACGTTCGATTGTTTAAGGCGGCGGGTATCATTCATCATCGCCCTGATGTGGTGCTACTGGGGTCATCCCGTGCCGATCTTGGGCTTGATCCCCAGCATCCTGCGCTCGGCAGTGCCCGACAGGCTTATAATTTGGGGCTTGTCGGCCCTAATATGCATGAAGTCAGGCGCTATCTCGATCATGCGATCGCCAATCAGCCCGATCTCAAAACGGTCGTGCTGGGCATCGATTTCTTCATGTTCAACGACTATAAGCAAGACGAGTCAGATTTTGTTGACAGTCGCTTGGGGCGTCATCACCTCTCCATCCAAGATCTGCTCAATGTCACCCTCTCAGTCGATGCGCTGACCTCAAGCTACCAAACCGTACGAGCTAGTTTAAAGTCAGATGCTTATTATCTCTACCGGGATGATGGGATGCGCTATATCTACCAAGATGAACCGAAAGGCTCAGCAGAAGACCGTTTTAAGGAGAGTATGCAGGGCTATCTCAACACGGAGGGGTATTACAAGCGATATGCCCGCTCAGACGAGCAACTGCTACACCTAAAAGCCGTCGTCGACCTGTGCCGCGATCGCGGCATTGAACTCAAAATCTTTATATCCCCATCCCATGCCACCCAATGGGAAACCCTACACGATGCCGGATTATGGGAGCAATTTGAAGACTGGAAACGCGATGTGGTCCAAATGACCCCCGTGTGGGATTTTTCTGGTTACACCACTGTTACCACTGAGCCTATCAGTGACCACATGCACTATTACTGGGATAGCTCTCACTATCGCGACAAAACGGGCGATTTAGTCATCGATCGGCTATTTGGCGATCCAGACATGAACGTTCCTCCTGATTTTGGCGTCTGGGTGACTCCCGATACAATCGATACTCACTTAGCCCAGAACCGCCGCGATCGCCAAGTGTGGGTGAGCCAAAATCCTGACGATCTAAAATTGGTTCGCGACATTAGCTCAGAGAGTCGGATTGCTTCGGAATAAAACCTTAACCCCCCAAAAAAATTGCTGAGGGCACAGCATGGGCGCTATATAACCCATCCGTTTCCCTCAGTAGCCGCTTCATCGGTTAATGAAACGGTGATTTGCGAGTGAATTCGCCAGTTGCGAGTGAATTCGCCAATAATGTGACTACATCACTCCCGCCTCACGAGCTGCCGCCGCTTCATCAGGGTGAATGTTTAATCGAGTCAGATTAATGCGACCTTTTCCGTCGATTTCTCTCACTTTGACAATCACCTCATCTCCGACTGCGACCTCATCTTCCACCTTGCCGACCCGATAGTCTGCAAGCTGAGAGATGTGAATCATGCCCTCTTTACCCGGCAAAAATTCGACGAATGCGCCAATTGGAATAATGCGAGTGACACGACCCACATATACTTCACCCGCCGAGAGCTTCCGAGTCATCCCTTCAATGATGCCTCGGGCTTTTTTCGCCTTTTCGCCATCAATGGCAGAAATGGTAACGATACCTGTATCTTCGATATCAATTTTGGCTCCGGTCTGTTCGGTGATTCCCTTGATGGTTTTTCCACCTGGACCAATCAGCAGACCAATCATATCAGGGTCGATCTGAATAGTGACCAGAGACGGCGCAAACGGAGACAATTCGGGCCTTGGCTTGGCGATCGCCTCCATCATCTTCTCCAGGATATGCATGCGGGCAGGTTTTGCCTGATTGATCGCGTCTGCGACCACTTTGATAGGCAGCCCGTTAATCTTCATATCCATTTGGAGCGCTGTGATGCCAGAATCAGTGCCTGCGACCTTAAAATCCATGTCGCCCAAGAAGTCTTCGATCCCTTGAATATCAGTGAGGATACGAACTTCATCCCCTTCTTTGATCAGCCCCATCGCCGCACCGCTAACCGGCTTTAAGATGGGGACGCCTGCATCCATGAGGGCCAGGGTTGACCCGCACACCGAACCCATGGAGGTCGAACCGTTAGACGAGAGAACTTCTGACACCACTCGAAGCACATAAGGGAAATCCGTCTGAGACGGAAGAACGGGCACAATGGCTCGTTCTGCAAGCGCGCCATGCCCAATCTCGCGACGACCGGGCGATCGCATCGGTTTGGTTTCACCCACCGAATAGGGCGGGAAGTTGTAGTGGTGCAGATACCGCTTCGATTCATCAGGATGCAGATCATCCATTGCCTGTGCATCTCCAGGGGTTCCAAGCGTCACGACTGACATAACCTGCGTCAGCCCCCGCTGGAACAACCCCGAACCGTGAACCCGTTTTGAGAGCACTCCAGTACGACACTTAATCGGTCGCACTTCGTCGAGCTTGCGACCGTCTACCCGCACGCCATCTTCAACAATTTGTTGGCGCATGAGCTGCTTAGTCAGCGACTTAAAATATTTCCCAATGATTTTGGGATCGTCGGCGATCGCCATTTGAATAGGGTCGTCTTCAGGGCGCTCCGCAATACTCGCATTGACCCTCTCTTTAATCTCATCGAGAGCATCATCACGACCGTGCTTATCCACATCAAACCGACTTAAGACCTGCTTAATATCGCTCATCGCCTGCTCGCTGATGAACGCCTTAACGGTTTCATTGATCTCAGGTTCGGGCTCTTTGACAATTTCGAGGCCGAGTTCTTTAACCAGATCGAGCTGAGCCTGAATTAAATCACGAACCACCTCATAGCCAAAGTCGATTGCATCAATGATGTCTTGCTCCGGAAGCTGATTTGCTCCCGCTTCGACCATGATCACGCCGTCAGGCGATCCTGCGATGACGAGGTCTAAATCTCCTGTCTCAATTTCGGTGTATGTCGGATTAATAATAAAATCGTCTCCGATTAAACCGACTCGCACCGCCGCCATTGGGCCATTAAATGGAATTTGAGCCAACAGCGTTGCGACGGATGCTCCGGTCACAGCCAAAACATCCGGAGGAACTCGCTCATCCATCGAGAGAGTGGTCGCCACAATCTGGATATCGTCCCGCAGCCATTGGGGAAACAGGGGACGCATCGGACGATCAATCAAACGGCTCGTCAGCGTCGCCTTTTCTGGAGGACGCCCTTCCCGCCGCAAATATCCACCCGGGATGCGTCCTGCCGCATATAGCCGCTCTTCATAATCGACTAGCAGCGGTAAGAAATCGATTCCCTCGCGACCTTGAGAACGGGTAGCGGTCACTAAAACCGACGTGTCTTCTGATTCAATGAGTAATGCCCCACCAGCTTGAGGGGCAAGTAAACCTATCCTAAGTCGAATATCTCGTCCATCGACTGATATTGACTTTTCTACTTCCTCTATCATGAAGCGATTTGTCCTTTATCATCTTATTTCTCTTCTGTCGAAATCGTAGCACCGATGTACTGATGTTGCCGTAATAGGAAGCTTCTCTTAAGAGAAAGTGGTAAGACGTTACTTAAACCAATCAATCAATATTTGTATTAATAAAGAATCTTTCTCATCCAATTATCAGGAATCATCCCGCAAACCAGGTATTTTGACCATCACCCTAGTGGCTCTAGGTTCACGACATGATTCCTGTGGGTGTCGCGATCGCAGTAATACGACCCGTTACCCCATAATGATCAGCTTTCAACCGTGATCTTACCCGTCATACCCGCACCCCGATGAGGCGCGCAATAGTAAGTATATGTACCGGGTTCTACATCTGAAAAAGACACTTCATAGGTGTCGCCGGGAGCAAACATCAGCTGATCGTGCGATTTTGAGCTGATCGCACCACTGCCCTCGAAGATAACATTGTGGGGAGGAAATTTATTGTTGACCCACTTGACCGTGTCACCCTGCTTAACGGTAAGCTCAGACGGCACGAACGCAAGCTGTCCGCTATCGGCGCCCATTTTGACGGTAAAGGTTTCAGCGAATGCGGGTGAAGATGTGAGTAGAAAAGTACCCACTATAACCGCAAATGTACAGAATACGACGCCCAAGCGACGTGAAATTGAAGCTATTAGTCTCATAGTTATCCCTGGAAATTAGTTGAATCGGTCAATCAAGTAAGATTCTATTACAACTCTTAAGCTTTTCATGCGCTTTGAAACGAATCAAAACTTGCTTGTTCCCCATCCTGGCGCTTTTTGAGCCGCTCTCAAAATAAAGGCAGACAGATTTTCTACCTCAGAGTCCGACATCCAGCTTTCAGGCACTTGACGGCACCAGTAGGTTTCTTCGCTCCCGTCGTAGGTCATCGGCAGTCGAAGATATTGCACTAAATTGCTAATGTTGTCGCGAGGCGGCATCGCGCCATGCAGCACATCTAGCGAGAGAGACACCGTGGGATCGGGAAGTGTTGAACCGCCCACATGACAGTTGATGCAATTTTCTTCAAAAAGCTGCTTCCCCTCTGACAGGTCATCCGCGCTAAAGAGCCGAGAATCGCCCTGCTGATTGAAGTCGAGTGCGACAGGCTCAGCCGCATCTAGATACTTGTCAACATAGGGGTCTGGGCTTGCCCACGCTGTGCTAAAGCCAGTCAAAACAAAACATCCTATGAGCACAGTCGTGAAAAGGCATCGGGAGAAAAATCGTTCCAAGGTTGAACGCATGACGTCTGCAAATGTAAGCAACACGAACTTAATAGAAATATAGCAACTTGCCATTGTGTCAAGTACAGAAATGGGAGTGTAGAGCACGCGCCGCGCCCTACACTCCCATGCTTAACTCAAGGGCATACCGCTATAAATATCGATGAGGCACATGAGAAAAAAGGCAGAAATACTGCCCTTCTCATAAGAACAACAATCACCGTAAGTGGTCGCACCAAGCAATTCAAGCGCTGACCACGCATCGCAATTAGTTATTCGCTTTACCACCAGCCCAGTTCTCAGATCTGACTTTGGGCTGTAAAAGAATGAATCCGGCGATCGCCACTAAATCTTCTTCAGTGAGATTTCGCATTTTGGGAAATACATCTGAGCTACTCGTTGCGGGGTGTACTTCGGCGATCGACTGAAATCCGTCATAGGTTGTTGGATTTTTCATATAATCGACCAGCGATTCGATGTTATCTCGCGGAGGGTTTGCACCCTTAAGCGCCTCAGAACTCAGGTCAATGTTCGGATTGGTGCGGGTGCCGCCGCCAACGTGACATTGAGCACACGCATAGTTAAATTGACGCTTGCCCAGTGCGACCTGCTCAATACTAAGAACATACGGGTCGCCATTTTCGTTTAGTGGTAATGTGCGGGTTTCTTGGTTTAGCTCAAGGGCGATCGCCCCGTCAACGAAAAGCTGAAAAGCCAAGACGAGAGTAAACAAGATAAGTGAAATGTACCTTTTAAGCATGGTTTTTCCTAAAAAGTGAGGCTTAGTGATAGGAGTTCGACACAACCAGGCTTAATCCTCTAGCGTTCCAGATGGTTTATATCCAAAGGACATTCGGCGGAGCATGACGAGTTGACATTGGCGCCTCAACCATCCCAAACAATTTGGCTTAGATAATTCAGGTAAACTAAAACGCACCCAAAACTGAACGTACCCAAAACTGAGTGTCGCGCAGCCTTAAGCCGCCCACCGTCGGATCAGCATTTCCGGCATTAACAGGACTATAAGCCAGGTTATCACCCTGTTATGGCGGCGTTTGCCAGTCAGGATTAAGCCACTATAATTCAATATCATGCCACCGAACGGTCGCTTTCCCAAGCCGAACCCGGCCATCTGCCCCCTTGAAACCTGTCATTTTGTAAAGCATCTAGCTTTTAGAACCATCCATCTATAGCAATGTGCGCGTCAAGTACAGAAACGGTGGTGTGGGCCGTAAAATCAGATTTGTCCGTGCAACATGTTTTTTTGATCTGAAATGGCCTTATCCGACATGACTTTAAATGTAGGCGATGTGGCGCCTGACTTTAACCTTCTTGATGCCACCGGAACGACAATCAGCCTCTCCGATTTTCGAGGGCAGCGAGTCGTGCTGTATTTCTATCCCCGCGACAATACGCCAGGATGCACAAAAGAAGCGTGTAGCTTTCGAGATATCTATTCTGACTACCAGAATCAGAATGTTGTCGTCTTGGGTGTTAGCACTGACGATGCTAAGTCGCACACCAAATTTGCAACCAAATATGAGTTGCCGTTTCCTCTGTTGTCAGACCCAAACGGGACGGTCGCAACCGCCTATGAGAGCTATGGCTTGAAAAAATTTATGGGGAAAGAATATATGGGCATCAGCCGAACTACCTTCATCATCGGCGCAGATGGTAGGATCGAAAAAATTTATCGTAAGGTTAAACCAGAGGCTCATGCCGCACAGGTTTTGGCAGACTTAAGTGAACTGCCGCAGCCGTAAGTCGTTTACCCAGGGCAAGTCGCATTTACTGTTGGCGAATAGACGGGTTTTGAATTGTTCTCAATAGTTTTCCACCCCCGATTGTCACAATGGCACAGTTTCTGCGACAAGTATGGCGATTTACCCAGGCGGCCATTGGCCTGATTTTTCGTCACCCGATTACCGGAACCAGCATCATCCCCATTCTTCCAGATGGGCGAATTGTCTTAATTCGTCGGCGAGATACGGGGCGATGGGCATTGCCAGGCGGCATGGTGGATTGGGGAGAAGATATCCCGTCCTCAATCCGGCGAGAGCTTACTGAGGAAACCGGACTAGAACTCTTGAAGATGGGACGTTTGGTTGGCGTGTATTCTGCTCCTGATCGTGATCCCCGGTTTCATTCAATTTGTGTCGTGGTTGAAGCGGAGGTTCACGGTACAATGCAGGTTCAAGATACGTTAGAGATCTCGGACGTGCAGGCATTCTCCCCGTCGGAGATTCCCCAGGGTAAACTCTCCCACGATCACGATCAGCAGCTTCAAGATTACTTAGATGGCACCACCATCCTGGCATAGAGGCATGGGCTGATCGGCCTTAGATCAAAATCTGCCTTCAATGTGCCCTGATAATCGGGCAGATCGTCTGTAAGCTGTCGGAGTCGCCAACTCTGATCGTGCATTACAGAGATCGTGCATTACAGACTGGCGCTCCCGCGTTAGGACCTCGAACGCTTCGAGAATCCGCGAACCGCAGGGATTCTACACACAACTCTGAGCCCGGCTACACATTGCCAGTCTCTTCACAACCTCGCCTATTCACGGTCATGCAATAGGATGACTCTACCGATTCGCAATTCTCGAATTCGTTTGTCACACGGTCAACTATTCTGGCGCGAGGTTGGTCAGGGTGCGACTCTCATCTTTTTACACGGAACGTGGACCGATGGGAGCCAGTGGGTGCCCGTGATTCAATCGTTAAGCCAGTTTTATCACTGCATTGCTTTAGATTTATTAGGCTTTGGTGAGTCTGAATGGGCAAAGCGCCATTATTCGATTGCGTTAGAGGTCGAATGCTTAGCCGAATATATAGATGCATTGAAGCTGCGCGATGTTTATCTAGTCGGGCATTCGATTGGGGGATGGGTTGCAGCAAGCTATGCGCTGCGGTGTCCGCCTCAGGTTAAGGGCTTGATTTTACTGCACCCAGAAGGAGTGGTGCCCTCTGGAATGCGCGATCGCTGGAAACACGCTCGCTGGCTGACCGGGAATCCTCCGGTAGTCTATTGGGTCTTGCGATCGCTCTTTCCCTTGGCTCGGTTGGTAGGCGCATCGTTGCCAATTCGGCGGGCGATCGCCCACTACAAACAACTGCGGCGATCGCCGACTGCGTGCAAACTGTTGTTTAAACGGCGCAGAGCCGAAATTCGTGAAGAGCTTCTGGATGATCAACTCGAACATCTCCGCACTCCCATGCTGCTTCTGCAGGGCGAACATGATCAGTCTGAATGCGCTGCTCTGACTCAAGCCTATGCGATCGCCCCCAACGCAAAGCTATATTCCATTCCAGATGGGGGGGCTGATCTGCTAGAGCAGATGCCTAACGAAGTTGCTGACTATATTCGAGGGTTTTGCAGGGATTGATGATTGATTTGGTTGAAATGGTCTGAATTGGCTGGATTTTGCTGAGTTTTAGCCTGAATTGCCTGAATGCCATAGAAAATGAGATTGGGCTCCAGGTAAATTCGCTCGGCGAGATGGGGAGAGGTGTCGTGGAGATGGCGACTCAGCGTTGAAGCGTCTCCGCCAGTCAGCACAACGGCGCTATCAGGAAATTGGTTCCACCAGTTGTCAACAAAATCTCGAATGCCAGCTAAAACGCTATACAAAATACCGCTCCGAATGGCCTCTGGGGTTTCCGTTGCCCAGCGGTTTGGCAGTGGAAACGGGGGGTGAAAGTTGACATGGGGAAGGTTTGCCGTAAATTGGTGCAGCGATCGCCCCTGCATGTCTAATCCGAGGAGAATGGCCCCACCCACCAGTTGATCTTGAGCATCAAGCCCAGTGAACGTTAGCGCAGTGCCAGCGTCAATGACCAAGACTGGCGCGCCCCAGAGACGACACGCGCCCCAGGCCGCCAGCGCGCGATCGATGCCTAGGGTGGCATATTTCCCTTGAATCGGAATCTGCTCCAGCGTAATGGGGCGGGCATTTGGATAAGACTGCCAGAGTGCGAGTTGCTGAGGCACGACAGAGGCAATCCAAACCGGAAGTGAGTTGGCAGATTGCGCTGAATGGGCAAAGAGATGGCGAATAGTCTGACGAAGAGAGGACGGCATTGCCTCAAAACTATTCGGAAATTGTAGAGTAGGCTCGGATAGGGACGGAGCGATCGCCCCTGAACCAAGATCATCTGAATCGAGATGAGGAGTATCCCAGTGGTGAACAAGGCGAGAAGACTGAAACGCCGCCCAGTGGAGGCGAGAGTTGCCAATCATTAATGCCAGCCACAAGGGATTAGTCGATTCGTTCATATCTCTGACTACTGACTACCGTTGGCGTGTCATGGCGATCGCGGCATTGGCTGTCAGAAGGTGAATAGGGGACATCACGCATCTCAACTCCTGAATTGCTTCGTATCTATAATCCCCCAAATTAGAGAATTTAGGGGCAAATGCAGTACTTTGAATGCATCCCTGGAGTTTGTGCGTACATATTTGCATAAGTCCTGTTTAAAAACTTCTAAAAGCCAGTGCTCAACTCCCATTAAATGCCCTTAATTTCCAAAATCTAAAATCCCAAACACTAAAACTGCATTAGTTCATTCCATTTGCCCTTTCTTCTCAACAATGTTTCCGGCACACTAGGGGCATCAACCTGCCGCGATCGCAAAGTTGAGCACGCCATGAACATTCTCGTTATGAATGCCGGTTCGAGCAGTCAGAAAAGCTGTCTATACCAATGTTCTCGCGATCAATTACCCGACCATCCACTCGCCCCCCTCTGGGACGCTCAAATCGACTGGACGAAACAATCAGACACGGCAGAGCTGACTGTCAAAACCGCTCACGGAGCCACCTTTAAAACCTCATTAGAGCCTGATTCTCGCCCTGACGGCATTGCAGACATGCTCAAAACGCTGTGGCAGGGTTCAACCCAAGTCATCGAACGTCCAGAGGACATTCAGTTGGTGGGGCATCGTGTGGTACATGGCGGAGCTGAGTACCGAGAAAGCACCTGGATTACGCCCGATGTCAAAGAGGCGATCGCCCGCCTGATTCCCCTGGCACCTGCTCATAACCCCGCTAATCTAGAAGGCATTGATGCCGTGGAGCAAATTTTGGGGCACGATCTTCCTCAAGTTGCGGTGTTTGATACAGCGTTCCATAGCCGCATGCCCCAAGCCGCAATTGTGTATCCTGGCCCCTACGACTGGTTGCAGCAAGGAATCCGCCGCTATGGGTTTCACGGCATTAGCCATCAATATTGCGCCCGTCGCGCTGCCCAAATCCTTGGGCAAGACATATCCTCATTGCGAATCATTACTTGCCATCTCGGCAATGGGTGCTCACTCGCTGCGATTCATAATGGCGATAGCATCAACACCACCATGGGGTTTACTCCTTTAGAAGGACTGATGATGGGCAGTCGTTCGGGTTCGGTTGATCCCGGACTACTCATTCACCTGCTAAAACAAGGCCACTACACCCCTGAACAGCTTGATCAGGTCTTGAATCGCGAATCAGGGCTAAAAGGAATATCCGGTGTTTCTAACGATATGCGTCAGATTGATGGCGCGATCGCCCAGGGAAATGAGCGGGCTCAGCTTGCGCTTGATATATTTGTCCATCGCCTGAAAACCCACATCGGAGCCATGATGGCGTCTCTGAGTGGCTTAGATGTGCTGGTCTTTACCGCAGGCATTGGTGAACATCATCCGCCGACGCGAGCACTCACCTGCGAAGCATTTGAATTTTTGGGGGTGAGGCTAGATGACGAAAAAAATGAGCGATCGCCCGTCGACGCAGATATTGCTCGACCTGAATCAACTGTTAGGGTTGTGGTCGTTCATACCCTCGAAGATTGGGCGATCGCTCAAGAATGCTGGCAATTAGCAAGATCAACTAGGCAACATGAATGCTAGAGATCAATAATTGCCAGCTTATCTCAGCGAGTCGATGGTGAAACTGTTTGTTAGACTTATTGGTTTCCTTGTCCACCCAAGAATTCGTCGCGTTGACGCTCTGAGAGTTGATTTCCTTGTCCACCTAAGAACTCGTCACGCTGACGCTCTGAAAGCTGGTTTCCTTGTCCACCTAAGAACTCATCACGCTGACGCTCTGAAAGTTTACTACTCAAACTTTCCTGAAATTCTTGTCGATAACGAGGCGCTAATTTGTTGCCTTGTCCCTCTAAGAATTCACTACGCTGACGCTCTGAAAGCTGGTTTCCTTGTCCACCTAAGAACTCGTCACGCTGACGCTCTGAAAGTCCTAGGACGGTTGCATCCTCTGGACTCTGAGGTCGACGATCCGGCTCTGCGGCTCCAGCCATAGGAATCACCATCGCAGATGCAAACAAAATGGAAAGACTACTGAGAATTAGACGTTTCATGTGTGCCTCCTTGTACATCTAAAGCAATTCTTTTACTTGATTGATGTACATGTATCGGTCTAGTTTTTATTATGATCGCTGTCCCTGAACAGAACCTGACTCTCAGATGAGAACCAGATAAGAATTTCTATCTAAAGTTTAAAAAAATTTCCAAACACGATTTTGAACTGTTAATAAAAATTATTCTTTTTGTAAATTATTTTTGATATGATTCTTAATAATTGAAGGTAAAATGTTATTAGCAATCGCCTAGTCTGGTGATTGAATTATGTTTTGTAAAGGCATAATCGAGACGTGAATTATTAATCGAGAATTGAGGTAGGCGCCAATAAATCCTCCATCGGACAGTATACAAACTTGATCACCCCATCGGAGAAAGATGACCTTGGGTATGACATCGTCGACATGCGCGCGATCGACGAAGTGTTTGGCGACTTAAATGATTTCGATCGCCTCGTAGCATTGGCCCACGCAAGAGGGCTAAGAATTCTGATCGATCAAGTTTGGAGTCATACCTCCGATCGGCATTCGTGGTTTCTTGAAAGCCGTCAAAGCCGAGATAATCCTAAGGCAGACTGGTATGTGTGGGCCGATCCAAAGCCAGATAGCTCCCCTCCTAATAATTGGCTGTCTGCCTTTATGGGAAAGAGTGCCTGGCAGTGGTGTCCTGAGCGTGAACAGTACTATTTTTTTAATTTTCTGCCCAGTCAACCCGACCTCAACTGGCACAATCCGGAAGTAGTCGATGCCGTTCTTAACCGAGCTAAATTTTGGCTTGACCGGGGCGTAGATGGTTTTCGCATCGATGCAGTAAATTTCTACATCCACGATCAAAACCTGCGCGATAATCCGCCCCGCCCCAAAGATGCACCCTTGCCTGATGGGATTGCGCCTAATAATCCAATGGTCGAGCAAATGTTTGAATATAGCTTTTGCCGTCCTAAAACCTTAGAGATGCTGAAACCACTGCGAAAGTTGATTGATCAGTATCCGGACGCGACGACGCTTGGTGAAGTGACGCTGTGCGAAGATTCTATCGCGCTTTCCGGGAAATATGTTGCAGGGAATGAACGTCTCCATCTCGCTTACAACAGCGCATTGCTCGTCGATGAACCCATCAGCGCGCGCTTGATTCACGATACGGTCAAGGGGGTAGCCCAAAATTTTCCCCATGGCGGACATTGTTGGATGGTGGGCAACCATGATTATGGGCGGCTCAAGTCTCGCTGGACTGGCAAAGATGCATCCGGCACGCCCTACCCTGACCACTTCTATAAAATGATTGCCGCAATGCTCCTTGCTTTACCTGGAGCATTTTGCCTCTATCAAGGCGATGAACTGGGGCTTAAGGAAGCCTCGATTCCAGAAGATATTCCGGTCGCAGCGATTCAAGATCCCTTTGGGAAGGCGCTGTATCCTGATTTGCCTGGGAGAGATGGATCACGCACACCAATGCCATGGCTCGCCGATGCCCGCAACTGTGGCTTTACAACTGCCCCTGCCCCTTGGCTCCCTATCCCTGATCATCATTTAGACCGAGCGGTTGATGCAGAAGGGCTTGATCCTAATTCTCTTCTGAATACGTGGCGACGTTTATTGCACTGGCGAAAACGTCAGCCTGCTCTTATGCAGGGAAGTTGCAATGTGCTGGATGTTGAGGAACCGTTGTTTGTTTTTCTGCGTCAAGCTCGCAATCAGCGGATGTTGTGCGTGTTTAACCTCAGCGATGAACCGGCTCGATACGATCTGTCACTTCATGGCAACTGCGAGCCAACGACTGGATCAGGCTTTGACATGACGCGTGAGGGCAATGAGTTAATCGTAGATGGGTATAGCGCGTGTTTTTGTAAACTTCCTCCCGATGCGGTTTGGGATTGGTAGGTGATGATTTCCGCAAACTGCGGTGCAAAGTTGCATATCGCGTTATGTAGCCTTATACCAATTCTCGATTTTGGATTTACGATTTTGGATGGACGGCCAACAGCCTTGCAAGAGTTCTAGCCTGTTCATTTGTAGCCTTACTTTGAAGAATTGGTATAAACCCCTAGGGCTATATCTGCGGTTGGATACGGTTTGTGGAATCGACTGATTGGAGTTCACAAGGCGATTCAAGCAGATTTTGCAAATAGCCCGGTGCCACGAAGCAGATCTAGAAACGCAAAGACGGCTGGCGGATGCAATACATTTGACATGACTGCTGCACCAATTACTCGAAACAATGGAACAGGGAGCGATCGCACTTCGACGTCATCTGGAATAGGCAGCGCTGCGAGGCGAGGAAGCACTGCTGCTCCCAATCCTTGAGCAACCATGCTGACAATGGTTGAGTCTTCCTTGATTTCGAAGGCAACTTTAAATGATTGATTCCACTTTGCCCAATGGTTGCGTACTTCTGAGGTACATTCTGCGTAATTAAACAAAATAAATGAGTATGCCGAGAGCGCTTCCCAGGTCAATGAGTCTGGAATTGGCTGACTCGATGAGGGCAGCAGTACGACAAATTCATCTTTAGCAATTTCCCAGGTGTCAAGGTCTTCGCATGAGCGAGGGAGAGGGACTAGGCCAATATCAACCCGCCCTTCTCGTAACGCCTGTTCTACCCCATTCGGGTCATCTTCGGTGAGCGTTACGTCGATGCTGGGGAATCGGTGACTAAATTGGGCAATCAGCGGGGGCAGCAGATGAGTAGCTGCGCTGCGAAACGATGCAACGCGCACTCGCCCCCCCTCTAGCCCTTTCATTAAGTTAATTTCATAGTCAATATTCTCGCGAGACTGCAAAATTTGGCGGGCGTGATAGAGCACCCGTTCGCCCACCAAAGTGGGCCGTGCGCCAAATCGACCTCGGGTGAGCAGGGAAACGCCAAGCTCATCTTCTAAAGCGGCGATCGCCCGACTCACGGCAGCTTGGGAAATATCAAGCTTCAGCGCAGCCACTGAAAAGTTATTACATTCGACAACGGTTAATAGAACCTGTAAATGAAAGATATTCATCAATTCGGTTTCCGAATAGATTGGACTCGCAATCTGTTTTGATCCTCAACAAATGCCCAAGCTAACGTAGTTTGACATCGGCTGAGTTAAAGCGACTGTGATCAAATTCACACGTTCTGCATACCCAAACAGACGCAACATCAGAATCCATGTTTGAGCTAATTCCGTATTCCAAATTTCGCGATACTCCCAGTGTCCGCTTCTTCGACGTTACGATCCCCAATTCTAACGCTCGTGATTTAGTCTTTCACGAAGGCCCTGCCGTGAGTCCAAACAATAGTCCAGATGGATATTGGCAGTTTTATCTCCATCCCAACCAAGAAGACAATCTACTAGCACTCACAGGAGGTCGCACCTTTTATTTGGTGAATCTAGCGTGGGACGATCCATTTCACATCGTGCGTCTCGATGCCAATGGCGACATTCTTCGGATTCCTCCAGGAACATTCCACCGTTCCGTATCAGACCCTGAGGGTTCATTGGTTCTCAACCAAGCTGTGAGAACCGCTAAAGCTACGATCCAAAGCGAATTTCGAGTCTATAACAGTGGTGATATTCCTCGATTGCTAACAGCGACCTCTCAATCGACTCGCCCCCCGGTTCACTATACGCTGAGGTCTACTAATCTCAGAGCAGCTTAGGGCGTGTTATAGCAACCGCCATCTTACAAACCATGTAGGGCTGTTTGGGAGACGAGAACAGATACAGCATTGTGAGGATTTCGTAGAAGGTGGATGTCTGCATCGTCCTCCATCATCCAGGGTTGAAGAGTCCTCTTCCGGAAAGAGTGAAACTCCATGAACTCAAGCGCATACCGCTATATAGCAAGGGAAGTGGACAGTATGACACCCTAAATAGCTGAAACACCCCAATAGCACGCATGTGCCTTTTGCCTTCTGCCTTCTACTTTCATTCTTTTGCTATAGACTGGCTTAAAGGGCTTCGAGGGCGACATGATTCAATTTAAGTGGTGGCAGGTAGTTATATTGGTGCTTCCAGTTGCTGGCGTCGTGGGGTTCCTTCTCGTGGCGGCTGGATGGAAAATCCATGAGTGGGGCATCAGTTGGATTTGGGGCATTTTTACCCTGATATTTTTGGGTTGGCGATGGCTGTTGGCGAAATGGACAATGCCGATGACGCAGCAGGTAGAAGCGCTCATTACCGATGTCAGCACAGATATTGAATCGAAGCGGGATGATAGTGGAGTCCGTCCGTCTACTCGTGAGGCCACCCAACGGAGCGAAGTCGCGCTTGAGAGTATCTTAAATGCATCTCGTGACGATCCGCCCATTTGGGACGATTGGGAAACCTTTTGGAAGCGATGTCAAGACCTTGTTGTGGCGATCGCCAATATCTATCATCCTGAGGTGAAATATCCGCTGCTGAATATCTATGTTCCCCAGGCGTATGGGCTGATTCGCGGCACCGTCGATGATGTGGATCAATGGATGCAGAAGCTTTCTCCGGTGCTCAATCAGGTGACTGTCGGGCAGGCATATCAAGCCTATGAGGTTTATCAAAAGCTTGAACCGTCGGCGCGTAGACTCTGGAAAGTGTGGAATTGGGCGCAGTGGGTGATCAACCCAGCGGCGGCAGTGGCTCGCACCGCAAGTCAGCGATCGGGAAGTCGCGCGACCCAGCAAATGTTAGTGAATTTGGGGCAAATGCTGCGAGAGGCGGCATTGCGAAATCTCTGCCAGCAGGCGATCGCCCTCTATGGTGGCAGAGATTTGCCCGGTTTGGAGGCATCTGTGCCAACCGATGAACTCCCCAAAGCCAAAACTCAAAGCCTGCGTGAGATTTTAGAAAAAGCCGAACCCGTTGAAGAAATTGAGCAAAAGCCAGTCAATCTCTTGCTTGTGGGGCGCACGGGAGCCGGGAAAAGTAGCGTAATTAATACGGTGTTTCAGGCCGAAAAAGCAGCGGTTGATGTGCTGCCCAGCACCGATCAAATTCAGAACTACCAGTGGCAAACTCAAATCGGAGAAACCTTAAATCTCTGGGATACGCCCGGTTATGAGCAGATTAGCCGAGAAGATTTTCGAGAACTGGTGTTGGACTATGCAATGACAGCGGATTTATTGGTGCTGGTCACGCCTGCTCTCGACCCGGCGCTGCAAATGGATGTGGATTTTCTTAACGAGATCAAGACAGAGGTAGCAGATTTGCCTGCGATCGCCGTCGTGACTCAAGTTGATCGTCTCCGCCCGATTCGAGAATGGAACCCGCCCTATGATTGGCAGGGGGGGGAGCGTCCCAAAGAGGTTGCCATTCGTGAGGCGACTCAGTATCGGTCAGAGTTGTTGGGCAGTTTGTGCGATCGCATTTTGCCTATTGTCACCCGTGATTCTAAAACCGATCGTAGCGCTTGGAATCTAGATGCCTTATCCGTTGCCTTATTAGAAACCATTGATCCTGCCAAGCAGCTTCGACTGGCTCGTTTTTTGCGCGATCGCGACGCTCGCATTACCGCAGCCGCCAAAATCATCGATCGCTATACCTTCCAAATGGCGACGACTCAAGGGTTGACCGCATTCCTCAAAAGCCCGGTGCTTCAGTTTGTTTCCACCTTAACGATTGGCTCTCCAACGCTCGCTTATGTACTATCTGAGCAAATTCCAGTCGAGCAGTTGCCAGTGGTCATTGGCAAGCTGCAAATGGCCTATGATCTGTTTTCGGTGCTGAATACAGACAATTCGAAGTCAAAGAGTTTTGAATTGCTGTCGCTCTGGAACGTGCTGACAGATACGCCCAAACTCTCTGACGGGAAACCCTCGCCCGAAGTTACCCGCAATGCCTGGGCGCTCGGTCATGCTCTGGTTGAATATTGGACTCAAAATTTGACGGTGAATCAGCTCCGAGAAAGGTTTGATTTTTATCTGAAGCAGGCTGAGACTACACCCAAAGTATCTCAATCGAACGTGATGAAATCGGAGACTGTTTGAACAGTTGATTGACTGATATCTCAATAGCAGAGTTACTGTGAGCGATCGCATCTAGGTTCTGCTATTTCTTGCTCTCTTTGGTCTCTTTAGTTGCTTTTGTCTCCTTCGTAGCTGCCCCATTCTTGTCCTCTTTCGCGTCTTCAGCAGGAGGAATCTCCGCTTCAGTTAGGCCATATTGTTGACGCACGCTGTGTTGAATCATTTCTGTGAAATTAGGATTGTCTCGAAGATATTGAATCGTGTTATCACGACCTTGCCCCAAATTATCTCCGTCGTAGCTATACCATGCACCGCGCCGCACGATAATGTTGCTCTCTTCCGCTAGATCGAGCAAACAGCCCAGATTTGAAATGCCTTGACCAAAGAGAATATCAAATTCAGCGATGCGAAATGGAGGCGCAATTTTATTTTTGGCGACTTTGACTTTGGCGCGGATGCCGTATTCTTCAGTTCCCTTTTTCAAGGTCTGGATTCGACGGATATCTAACCGCACAGAGGCGTAAAACTTGAGTGCATTGCCGCCGGTGGTCGTTTCTGGGTTGCCGTAGCTGATGCCGATTTTTTGGCGGAGCTGGTTTAGAAAAAGAACAGTACAGGTTGATTTCCCAATATTGCCCGTTATTTTGCGAAGCGCTTGGCTCATCAAACGAGCCTGCAACCCGACATGGGCATCCCCCATTTCTCCTTCAATTTCGGCGCGGGGGGTGAGAGCTGCCACCGAATCAATCACGATAATATCGATTGCCGATGAGCGAATCAGGGCGTCTACGATTTCGAGCGCCATTTCACCCGTATCAGGCTGAGAAATGAGCAAATTATCGATGTCAACGCCGAGTGCGCCTGCATAAATGGGGTCAAGGGCATGTTCAGCATCGACAAACGCTGCAATGCCTCCATTTTTTTGTACCTCGGCGATCGCATGTAGAGCCACGGTCGTTTTTCCAGAACTCTCAGGACCGTACAGTTCAACCACTCGACCTTTTGGCAACCCTCCGCCCAAGGCGAGATCGAGCGTCAAAGCCCCTGTCGGAACGGTCTCGACGCGCATCCGCGTTGATTCTCCGAGCCTCATGATCGATCCTTTGCCAAAATTGCGCTCGATTTGAGTCAGAGTCAAATTGAGGGCCTTTTGCTTGTCTGATGCTGCTGTTGGGGTCGCCATTCGCATTCTCCACGTGAGTGTGCATGACCTCAGCCGAGGCTAAATTTAGAACAATAACGTATTTAACCGGCAATTTAATCTGCTATCTCTCTGATCGATATCTGAGAGTTTAGAGTTAGTATAGTACTCTTGAACCAGTATAGTTTAAACCATTTATGTTTTTTTGGGTATCGGGCTAGTTTGGCGTCTGGCATCGTCAGCTAGCACAGAGACACATTCGGTTGCGAGGATAGCAGCGAGTATGCAGGAAGAACATCCTCAAGGCTCTAATGAGGAGGCAATGCGCATGGAGGATGGCACAATCATACAGGTTTCAGCATTCCCAAGTTGGATCGTAGGCGTAAGCTATACAAAAACGGTGGGATATCGATGCTGGGTCATCAATCCAGAATTGATAGTCCTCAACGATGGCGAAATTTATGCTACGAGTCAAGCAGCTATGTCAGCAGGCCGCTATTTCGTTGAGCATTCGCTTGAGTTGGGTACTGATAGCGGCAATCAAAGCTTAGATTGAGTTTGCTTCACATTATGACTATGACAAAGACAAAATTTCGGCGTAGCTAGCTTTTCCTAAAATGACTTTGACGTCAGAAAAATAAACAACTCGTGTGCTGTAGTCTGACCAGCCATCGTAATAGTAAGCACCAAACTTCCAATACGGTCCCTTTTGGTCGTTGTAGCCCAGCACAATATTGGAGTTAGAGTACTGTTTTCCATTGTGCCAGACTTCTAAGATACCCTTTCCAGTAATGTCAAATTTGTGATGATAGACAAAGCGATGCCACTGATCCATTTGCATGTCTCCCAGCGAAAATGTCTGAGAGGGTTGAGTGTAAAGCCGTTCTCCATCTTCCTCTCGAGTGACTAGATTGGCATCCCCTCGGTAGCTGTACTTTAGTTTTCCATTGACATAAGAGAGGCTACTGATTGGGTGTCGCCAGTCCTCACCAAGATGAAGATCAGGAATATCATGGTATTGGGTAAGGATCATGGCTTGGCTATCGGCATTTAGGGTTTCACTTGAGAAGTAAACTTTAAAAGAAATCCACGCTTCACGAGTTTGTCTAAAAGCCCGCGATCGGGTGTAGTCTTTCGTTTTATACTCTGCACTTTTAGATGAGCGAGAGCCGTCGTGGTCTTCACGCCTCCACTCAAACCGGATAGCTTGGTCTTCACTTCCAGGAGCAGGACTTATCGCACAAGAATAGTCGAACTTGCATTCCTTTCTCCAATCGTTGAAGGTGTGATAACTAGTCTCGGATTGTGTTGCGTTATAGACAGCAATAATCGATATCAGAACCAATGCTGACAAACAAAGAAGTAATAAATTCTTGATTTTTTTCATGATTATTCATGATTCTTTATAAAACATCCTCTAAGCGACGATACTCATTTATCTAGTGTTCCTATTAATCTGATACAGCCTTACGCTCTCGTATTAGGACGCTGAACGTGTGTACCCATTCGGCGCGCGGGTCCTACACACAAATCTGAGCCTTAGGGCTGTAATCATTGTTATTAGAGGTTTGAAGCTGTGTTTCGACTGCGCTCAACACTCAAGAATAGTGGATTGAGTTTAGCGTAGGCACTGCTCTAGGTTTAGCGTAGGGTGGGCACTACCCACTCTACTGGTACAGGGTTTGCGTAAGTCCTATAAATAAGAGACTGGAGGAGAAGTTGTGAAATGAAACCTAGGAGGTCACTAAAAATACTTCTAGTCCACCGTAAAACTTTTGGTGGGATTGGATATCAAACTTGCTTTCAATCCCCGCTTCAAATAGATCCAACTCTTCCTCTGAAAGTTTGGAATAGACAATCCACAAGCGAGATTCAATGGGGGATAAATCACTCAACCAAATGTCAACATCCGACGCCTTTAAATCTTTGCCAGGCAGTCGTGATTTGATTTGAATCGTTGCAGACCCTTGATAATAATGATTCAATGGAACTCTCGGTCGCCCATGATGGATCGACCATGCGATCGCATCTCCAGGCTGCTCGTTGGTCTCGATAACTTCTATTGCTTCTCGATAGTCGGTGCGTTCTTGAACTGAATAATAGTGAACTAGCCCTCCGGTAACGGCGACCACATAGCAACCGATGATGGCGATCGCTGCCACTCGCCATTGATGCCAAATACGAGTCAACCCTGCCGCTAAAAGGATGAAAACATAGGGGCAGACAAAGAGGAGATACCGCTGCACCCATAATGATGTTGACACTTGAGAAAATACAAAGACTTGCGCTGACGGTAGAATCGCCCAAGCCGCAATCCAAAGGAGCCGATTCGTGTGACGCTTCCGAAGCAGCGCAATTCCTGCCAAAGCAGCTAGCAGTGCTGTAAACCCCTTATAAAAATTAGCAAGGATTGGGTTTGTTTGAACTCGAAATGGCCAAACTGTCAGGAATTTCAGCATTCGAAATATATGTGCCAAACCTGGAGCATCTTTCTCTGAGTGATGTTTCACATAAGCTGAGGAAGGTGATAAAGCACTCATCACGGACAATATACTTGGAATCCAAAACAGCCCGATCAACGCAAAACACGCGCCGAATTGAAGTAGGAGTTTTCGATGATGGCGAAAGGTGACTAACACGAATAGCGCATCGGGCAAAAGCAAGGTCACATTTAAGGGGAACGTCAGCATGGCCAGAAAACGTAGGCTAGCCCACCATCCACAATTCGCCAAACTAGGCCGTTCGATTGCTCTAATGAATGCCAACGTGCCTGCCAACCCCAGACAGGCGCTCATGACATACATACGAATTTCTTGGGTGTGGTTGACAAACAATGGCGAGAAGGTCATGAGTGAAGCGGCAATCACCCCCTCTGTTCGCCCACACGTGCGGCAAGCAAGGCGATAGACCAGAAAAATGCTTCCTAATCCAAATAAAACAGACAATCCTCGCAACCAAAAATCACTAGAATCGACTACCATCCATGCGCTTAAAAGCATGTAATAAAGCGGACGAATCAAGTTTCTTGGAGGAAGCCCTTTACCACTTTTGGCATCATCAATACTAAGCAGTTCATCAATCCAACAACTTTCTCCGTCAAGATTGTAGATATAAAGTGTTGCCGCGACCAACAAAATAAGTGTAATTGGTAGCCAAGACCAAGACTCTCTGAGGCGAGTTGTCGCTTGCTTAGGAAGACACTTTGCGTTCATCACAATAATGGTTTTAATAAAAAATAGGGGTTCGACTACCAGTGACATCCTCGACGAGGACACAACCTGATTGATCGAGAAAATACTGAGTGCCTATCCGAAAACTTGCTAGAGTTTTTGGAATCCAAACCCCCTGATGGGGTTTTCGGATAGGTTCTTAAAATACAACTATGAATACGGAGACCTTACCATTTGAACAACAAAGACCATATTTTTGAATATCCTCTTTATCAAAGCTCTAATTTAATAGCTTGGACTTTAAATATTTGCTGAATAATCTTTAAAACGTATAAGACATAACAAAATATCGTGCGATCGCCCACTATTGCATTATCTGATAAGACGCTAATTGCAGAGATCATGCAGAATCATCAGTCTTTTAGCAGCAATGATACCTCATTAATTCAAAGGATACCTTATTAATTCAACTGTTCGTCGCGAACGTATAGGATGCGTCTAGATAACGTTGCAATTTCTTCATGAAATCCACATGAGAGCACGATCTTTTATTTAAAGATTCTGTAAAAAAAGCCATGGGTGCAGTCAGGATCTGCACATCAATCACCTTATTATGTACGTGGCAATAATTGTTATACGCATGCAGTAGATGTAGCCATATGTATTTGGTCATACATCAAATTGGTTGGCTTTTTTGTAGCTTTAATTCCTATCTGTAGACAAGCTTCGCTAAAAACTTCGTTTCATAAGCCTGTCTTCATTCAGTACTGAAGATGGATTTATGACTATCATTAGCCTTACATTATTTCGGCATCTAAAACGACCTTAAAGCCTGGAAAAGATTGTTGAAATAGGGAATGCGCCCATGTCTAATTCTCTCAACTGACCTCGGGGATTATGGATGAGTTTGAGTCGATCTAGAAATCATTATCACCTCCTTTATAACTATGAAGATTCTCTTTCTATCTCCTCAGCCGTTCTATCAAGACAGAGGTACGCCAATTGCTATCCACATGATTCTTAAAGTGCTATCGGCACGTAGAAACCGCGTTGATGTCATTACGTACCCAGAAGGAAAAGATATATGTATTGAGAATGTTAAGGTGTATCGAACGCCAGCACTACCGTTTGTCCGAAATATCCGACCTGGATTTTCATGGAAGAAAGTAGTCTGCGATGTCTTCGTGCTGATTTATGCATTTCGTCTCGCCTCCCAACGTCGATATCATTTGATTCATGCGGTCGAGGAGTCGGTATTTATTGCGCTCTTATTGAAAGTCTTTTTTAAGATTCCTTACGTCTATGACATGGATTCCTCGCTTCCCCAACAAATGATTGAAAAATATTCTCTTTTGTCTCCATTGTTGCCAATACTTAACTTCTTTGAGGGCTTAGCGATTAAGAATGCAAAGGTGACTGTCCCGGTTTGCGAAACCCTGGCGACAGAGGTAAGACGCAGGTATGGCGCAACTAAAATCGTTCTCTTGCCTGATGTATCGCTTGTGTAGGTATTCATTTTGTTTCATGGGAGCCTTTGATTCAGATGTTGACTCCTCAGAGGTTAGATGATTTAAGGCAAACACTAGATGTTTCAGGTCTCTTGATCATGTATGTCGGCAACCTTGAGCCCTATCAAGGTATTGATTTACTACTCGATAGCTTTGCCCTTGTTTTAAGAGAATCAGTCAACGTTGATTTAGTCATCATTGGGGGGAAATCGTCTGATATTCAAGCCTATCGAAACAAATCCAAATCGTTAGGTATTGGAGCCAGCGTCCATTGGCTAGGTGCTAAGCCAGTCGAACAATTACAAGACTATCTATCTCAAGCTGATATTCTTGTTTCATCTAGAATTAAAGGGATTAATACCCCTATGAAACTGTATTCGTATCTGGGTTCAGGGAAGGCTACTCTAGTCACAGATCTACCGACTCATACCCAGTTAGTTGATCAGACTGTCGCCATGCTGGCATTACCCAATCCTAAAGACTTTGCTCAAGCAATGCTTAGCCTTATTTCGGATGCAGCGTTACGAGAGCAGCTCGGCAAGGCTGGGAAGACGTTAATTGAAGAAAACTTTTCCCATGCAGCGTTCACGAATCGGCTGAACTCCTTGCTGGATTGGCTCGAGAGTGAAGTGGTTGATATTCCAACGGCAAATCTAATCAAGCCTCCAGTTTCCAATTCTTAAACAAATGAGAAGCAATTCTATAGCAATCCTAGATGGGTTGTGAGCGGTGGGGCGGGCGCCGCCCGCCCCACCGCTCACACACAATTCACAAGCGATTTAGGATCGCTATACATGTTGAATAATGTGTTGAAGATGCATTCGTTAAGTACTCATTCGTTAGGCATCGTATTAGCATGAAGCGAGATTTACGAAAGCTATCTGATAAAACCTATGACCTGCTTGTGATTGGTGGAGGCATCTATGGTGCTTGTATCGCTTGGGATGCGAGCTTGAGAGGGCTGTCAGTTGCTTTGGTTGAAAAAGGAGATTTTGGTTCTGCGACGTCTGCCAATAGCCTCAAAATTATTCATGGAGGGCTCAGATATCTTCAGCATGGCGATGTGCGGCGGATGAGGCAGTCAATTGCTGAGAGGAAGGCATTGATGCGAATTGCTCCGCATCTGATTCATCCGCTTCCTGTCGTCCTTCCTAGTTATGGGCACGGACTCAAGGGGCCAGAAGTCCTCAGTTGTGCGTTGAAGGTGAATGATTTGATTGGCCTCGATCGCAATTGGGGACTGTCTGACCCACAGAAGCACATTCCACCTGGTAAAGTCCTTTCAATGCGTGACTGTTTGAACCTTATCCCCGGTATTCCCCGTGATGGATTAACCGGAGGCGTTTTATTCTATGATGCTCAAGTTTATAATTCAGAGCGCTTGGTTCTTGCCTTTCTGCAGTCAGCAGTTGAGCAGAATGCAGATGTGGCGAATTATGCTGAGGTGACTGGATTTTGTCAAATGGGCGATCGCATCGTTGGGGCCACAGTGAGCGATCGCTTGTCTGAGGATTCATTCGATATTCGCGCACGACTGACAATCAATGCCAGTGGACCTTGGATTAATCGGGTTTTAGGGTTGCTCAATGGCCGCTCGAATTCAGCAAACACCTGCTTTGCCAAAGCGATTAATGTAGTAGTTCGTCCTTTGTTCTCTCATCAGTACGCAGTCGGTATTTCTGGACGAGAAACCTACCACGATCAAGATACCCTGCTAGATAAAGGCAGTCGATTTTTCTTTATGGCACCCTGGCGTGGAAAAACACTTCTGGGAACCGACTATCTTCCCTATGAAGGCGGTCCAGAAGGTTTTCGCGTAACGCAGAACGATATTGATGCGTTTCTGAAAAAATTCAATCAGGCCTATCCGGCAGCCAATCTCAAGATAGCTGATGTGAGCTTTGTGCAGGGTGGATTACTCCCCAGTTCTGGATTGTGCTCTACGACTGGAAGTGTGCAATTGACAAAATCCTATCAACTACACAATCATCAGCGAGACGGATTCAAGGGGCTTTTATCGGTTACAGGGGTGAAATATACAACAGCTAGGGGAGTCGCTCAGCATGTCGTCGATCAGGCGTTTCAGATTTTAGATAAGCCAGGTGTCAGGTCTACTTCATCAACGCATCCCCTGTATGGTGGACAAATTGACGGATTCACCACATCATTGCAGACGGCGCAGCATACAGGGTCGTCTCGATTATCAGAGGCTTCAATTCGTCGCCTGTTGTATAACTATGGTTCGTCATACTTGCAGGTTTTATCGTGTCTTGATAATGATTTAATCAATTCACACAGACCGATTGAGGATTTAGCGGTTCTCAGAGCAGAAGTGAGATATGGTGTGCGTGAAGAAATGGCTCAAAAATTGAGTGATGTTGTGCTTCGGAGAGGAGAACTCGGGACGGCAGAAGTGCCAGACGACTCACGCTTATCGGCGTGTGCTGAAACGATGGGTGCAGAACTGGGATGGAGTTTATCAACGATGCAGTCAGAGCTAGAGGAGATGAAAACGTTTTTCGAATATCGCGTGCCCGTTCAGTCCGTTTCAATGAATTCATCGGTGGGAGGATAGTCTAGTGCCGTCTCCAATCGCTCATTCAATTACTGGATATGTCATACTGAAAAGCTTCTCAGCGCGCGATCGCTCCTTGAGCAAAGAAATCCCGCGCAAGATACTGTTTGCTGGAGCTATCATTGCTGCTAACGTGGCCGATTTAGATTTTATTCCTCAGGTCATGTTCGGCGCAGACTTTCATCGAGGATTTACCCATAGCTTGGCCGTGAGTGTTTGCTTTAGCCTACTGGCTGCAGCAATCTTTGCATTGCGTCATCCATGGAAGAAATTGTTTCTATTAACAGAGCTGATTTATCTATCTCATCTGCTTCTGGATTTAGTCACCGCGGGTGGAAGTGGAATGCAGCTATTTTGGCCATTTAGTAGCGAGTTTATCAAAACCTCTATATCGCTTTTTCCCAGTGTTCATCACTCTGAGGGGCTATTTTACTCGGGTCATATTGTGTTCATTGTCTATGAATTAATTTATGCGGTTTTGCTGGTAGTAGCTGCGAATTTTTTGAATGCCAAAGTGCGTTGGAACAAATCAAATTATCAAAACAATGATATATGAGAGCCTCTAAAATTCCACAGCATTCATCTACTCTAATCTTGGCAGATGCCCATGTTCATCTCTATGATTGTTTTGACCTTGATCAGGTGCTGTATGCTGCATTGCAAAACTTTCAAGATGCTGCTGGTCAATTCAATCATCACAACGACTATAGCAATCCCAGATGGGGTGTGAGCGATTTAGGATCGCTCTATATTGGTATCTTGTTTTTAACTGAAACCCATTCCGATTATTATTTTCACCAGTTATATAAACGTGCCTATTCGCAATTCGGTGATTTAAATTCTAATCAGTCAAACTGCTCTGAAAACCATCAGCATTGGACATTTTTTAGAACTCAAGAATCATGCTCCCTCATTGCCCAGTCTGGCGATGATCAACAGCTAATTTTGATCGCAGGGCGTCAAATCATTACGGCTGAAAAGCTGGAGATTTTAGCCCTCGTTACTGATCAAACCTTCGCGGATGGAATGCCCTTGGAAGAGGCGATCGCCACCATCCTTGCAGCAGGTGGAATTCCTGTGCTGCCGTGGGGAGTTGGCAAGTGGATGGGTAAACGGGGCGATCGCCTGCAATCTCTTCTAAAGCAGCAGTCATTTCCTAGTTTATTTTTGGGAGATAACAGCGGGCGGCCTATGTTTTGGGTGCGATCTCCTTTCTTTAGACAGGCAGACACTCAAGGCTTACGAATATTACCCGGCACTGATCCCCTACCGTTAGCCTCAGAATATCAGCGGCCTGGTAGCTTTGGATTTCAATCTCATGGGGCGTTGAGTTGGCAGCAACCTGGTCACGACATCAAACAGTTGCTGTTAAATCCCTCCACCGTGATGTCACCCTATGGTTCTCTGGAAAATCCGTTTCGATTCATTCGCAATCAACTGCAACTCCGCTTTCAAAAAAACACGTTCCAAAAACCTGCTTAACCCATGCTGATCAATTTAGCGTCGCCCACTCACTATCCAGATTCATCTTATTGTCTAAGAGCTAAGAGGCAGTCATCGTGATCTCGATTAATAATTTTCCTGAAACGGCTGACATCGAAACCTCCTCAGAGGATTATGCCTCTCGATTTGCTGGAGCAACTGGCAACTGGCTGCTCAAAGTTCAAGAAAGCGCAACATTAGCTATGCTTTCACCCTATCCCGGTGCCACTATTTTGGATGTCGGCGGCGGACACGGACAACTCACTCCCGCTCTAATCAAAGCCGGATATCGCGTGACGGTTTTGGGCAGTGCCGAAGTCTGCAAAGCGCGAATTCAATCTCTTGTCGAACAGGGAAAATGTGAATTTAAAGTTGGCAACGTGTTAGATCTTCCCTATGGCGATCGCACGTTTGATGTTGTGATTAGCTATCGATTTCTAGCTCATATCACTCAATGGCAAATGTTTCTAGCTGAGCTGACACGAGTTGCAAATCGAGCAGTCATCATTGATTATCCAACAATTCGCAGCATCAATTACATCGCACCTTTACTGTTCAAGCTCAAGAAGGGGGTCGAACGCAATACTCGTCCGTTCATATGCTATCAAGAGCAAGAAATCATAGATTATTTAGAATTACTGGGTCTATCAATGTCTGAACGATACGCTCAGTTTTTCTGGCCTATGGTCTTACACCGCATGATCAAAAATCCTAAAATTTCTACTGTTTTAGAAGAATCAACTCGACGACTAGGATTAAACACTTTCTTAGGATCACCTGTCATTCTCAAAGCAACTAAACCTTAGTATAGCAATCCCAGATGGGTTGTGAGCGGTGGGGCGGGCGCCGCCCGCCCCACCGCTCACACACAATTCACAAGCGATTTAGGATCGCTATAGCAACCAACAACTAAATCTCGATCAAATCCTGAATTTAGTCCATTCATTGCCCGTTCATTTAATTAATTGGAGATATGAACATGCGAATTCTTGTGACAGGTGGAACAGGGTTTACTGGGAGTCATTTGACCCGCCGCTTACTAGAAAAAGGGCATGATGTCGTTGTGCTCGATAATAAGCCAGGGCTGTTTCACGATGAGTTGAAAGACATGGGTGCTGAAATTTATCTCGGCAGCGTTGCGGATCGAGACATGGCTGACAAAGTGACTCAGGGTTGCGATGTTGTGCATCATTTGGCAGCCGCGTTCCGGCAGGTCAACTTGCCCAAGCAAATTTATTGGGATGTCAATGTTGAAGGAACCCGATATTTGCTAGACGCTGCGCTTAAATATGGTGTGCAAAAGTTTGTTTACTGTAGCACGTGTGGAGTCCACGGCAATGTTGAAAAGATTCCATCTGGCGAAGATGTGGCGATCGCCCCGGCTGATTACTATCAATACACGAAGTGGGAAGGCGAACGGATCATTCCAGAGTTTGTCGAGAAAGGACTCAATGTTGTGACGCTTCGACCTGCGGCAATTTACGGTCCAGGCGATCCAGAAAGATTCTCTATCATTTTCAAACGGGCTAAAGGTGGGCGGTTCTTAATGTGTGGTAGTGGCAAGACATTCTACCATCCCCTGTATATCGATAACTTGGTAGATGCCTTTGAACTAGCTGCCGCCTCAGATAAGTGCAACGGAGAAGCCTACCTCATTGCTGATGAGCACTATTATTCTCTCAATGATCTCGTAACAGCCGTGGGCAAGGCCATGGGAATCGATGTCAAGATTCAACACGTCCCTTTTTGGCCTGTTTGGACAGTTGCTCTACTCACAGAAATTGCCTACAAACCCCTCATTGGAATTGATCCACCATTATTCCGTCGTCGGGTTGATTGGTTTCGGCAAAACCGAGGCTTTGATATTTCTAAGGCTAAGCAAGAATTGGGCTATCAGCCGCGTGTGGGGCTATCAGAGGGCTTAGAAAATACCGCAGCATGGTACAAAGAGCACGAAATTATATAGCAAGATAGTTCGTCAGATAGTCCGTCAAATCGTTCGTCAACTAATGGAGTGTAGTGATGCAGGCGCAACTTCCAGAAACTCATACAGCACCAATCAAAACTCATGCCCAAGTGACTGATGAATCTCAATCTGCCCTCAAGCGCTATCAAAGCGTTGTGGTGGGCTCAACCAGCTTGGGATTTACGCTCAGGTTTGAAGTGATCTGTGGCTTGCTCGGTGGATTTCCAGGTGCCTTAGGATTGTGGCTCCGTCGCAAATTTTATAAGTCTTTGTTTCGCAAGGTCGGGCGAGGTGTTTTATATGGCAGCCATGTTTTAATTCGCCATCCTCAAAAAATTGAATTAGGCGATGCGGTTGTGATCTCAGATCGATGTCTGCTGGATGCGCGAGGTCAGATGAATTCTGGGATTCACTTGGGCGACAAAGTCGTCTTATCTCAAAACGTGATGCTGATTTGCAAAGATTCTGAGGTCAATGGCGAGACAAGTAGTGGGTTGCATGGTGATGGTGGCATTCGCATTGGGAACAACGTTGGCATTGGCGCCAATAGCGGAATTTATGCGGTGGGTGGCAACACCGTCGATATTGGCAACTACGTTCTAGTTGGTCCTTATACCTATATTGGTGGACATAGCTATAGTTTTGAGCGAACCGATATTCCCATTGCGCTGCAAGGACTCAATTTACGAGGCGGCACTCGGATTGAAGAGGGTGTTTGGATTGGGGCAAGGGCAACCTTGATGGACGGAATTACTGTGGGCACAGGGGCGATCGTTGCGGCAGGGGCTGTGGTGACGAAAGATGTCCCTCCCTATGCAATCGTGGCTGGGGTTCCCGCGAAAGTGGTGCGATTTAGGACGGCAGGGAATGACTCAGAAGCCCCCCCCAGCGAGAGAATGCCTGCCCTAATTCCAAACAGCCTGAGGGAAACAGATGAAGCGTAGTTCAATGTTGCGGTTCCTTCGCATCGCAACGACCACAACACTGCTAATATACGTGTTTCATGGGGCAGGATTGCTAACACCAGCAGGTTGGCAAGACCTGTTCAATACATTTACTCACACTCAGGTGTCCTTCGTCTTAGCGTCGCTTTCGATGGGCGTGTTTCTTAATTTCTCCAGTTCAGTAAAGTGGTATTTCTTAGCCCGTGCCCGTGGATTGTCGGTCAGTCTGTGGCGGCTCTGTTCCTATTACATCATTGGTAAGTTTTTTAATCTCATCTTGCCTAGCAGCATTGGCGGAGACGTTATTCGCATTCATGAACTCGGACGCTATACGGGGCGCTATGCAGATGCGGCAGCGGTCGTCTTTGTTGAACGATTCAGCGGACTAGTCACGCTGTTGGTGCTGGCACTGATTGCAGTTGTCGTTAACTTACAAGTCTTTAATTTACCTTGGCTAACCATTTCACTGGGAGCCGGGGTCTGTGCGTTAGGGGTGATTTGTTGGGTGATTGTCAGTGATTTTCCACTTAAACTCCTGCGCTGGCTAATCGGAGAAAAGATCGCTCTATTTCAAAAATTTCTGACTAAAATTGCAAAATTTCGCCAAGCAGTTTTGGCATATCAGCACAACTCAAACGCGCTCTGGTGGGCTTTTTTCAATTCTTTAATATTTTACTTCTTAGCAATTATCAACGTTTGGTTCAGCACCTTGTCGTTTGATGATAGCGTCAAATTTCTAAGTGTCTTAATTGCAACACCTGTGATTATGTTTATTATGAATCTGCCTATTTCCATTGGTGGCATTGGCTTACTAGAATTTGCGTTTACTTTCACATTAGGGCTTTTTGGCGTTAGTCCTAGTGTAGCGATCTCAACGGCTCTTTTTATGAGAATCAAAACTCTAATAGAAGCGGGCATCGGTGGCGCACTTTATTACTTGGTCAGCGAACGTCATGTCTCACCTGAAACTCTCTCAGAAATAGCCGCCCAGAAATCTCAAGAGTAAACGTAATCAAGATTTATGCGTTTGCCCCTAAGTCCCCCACATGTGGAGGACTTTCAATGGAGCCCATGGGGGCAGTCGGGGTCGAGAGAGCGGTAAAACCAGTTATATTGAATGCTTTAACTGCACGTTGCGTCAGCGAATCTCCCGGTTTGTGCGGCGGAACTTAGCCTTCTCGAAAACTCTGCGTAATCACATCGGATTACTGTGGAACTTCATCCACCACTACAATGCATCATTACCTGTGTAGCACCACCTATCAATCGTAAGGTGGCCAGCACGCCTAAACGGATAACGTCTGGATAAGAATGGGCGTTTTCTTTAGCTGGCTTTGGCAAGCATTTTGAGAAACTCTGCTTCAGATAATTGCGGAACATTGAGCTCGTGAGCTTGTTTGGCCTTAGTACCGGGCGATCGCCCGACTAGCAAGTAGTCAACCTCGTCGCTTAATGAACTACTGATCCGCCCGCCTGATTCTAAGATAAGAGCAGTTGCTTCATCGTGATTCATGGTAGCGAGACTACCTGCGATCACAAATGTTTTACCCGTCAGGGGTTTATGATGGGTGCGCTGAAGTTCTTGAGTCACCCAGTCTTTTTCACGATTCAGCTCATCGATTTTTTGTTGCAGGAAGATGATCCCTTCTTTTTCTTGCATCAACTCTTCTTGCAATTTTTCAAGCCGACGCTCTTGCACCAACTCATTGAAGTGTTTTTCTAACGAGGATATGCCAGCCCGCTCGGTGTCTAGCTCACCATCGATATGATGCTGATGCTGCTTGAGTTCATCGATGTGATAGTAGGCTGAGGCGATCGCTTTTTTTTCGTGGATGATATCCTGCTCTACCTGAGCAATATGCTCCGATAACACGCTAATGCGCTGTTCGAGCTGGGTCAACTGCTCCCGTTCTTGCCGCAGGTCATTTTCAAGCTGCTGCTTTTGCCAGGTTAGCTCCTCTAGCTGCTGCTGCAATCGCAGATTATCGGCTTTTTCTTGGTCAAGCTCCCACTCTAGGCGATCTTTTTGCTGCGTCAGATTACCAAACTGAATCTGAAACCCTTGAATACTTTCCCGCTGCTGCTGAATGTCAGTGCGGATCAGGTCACGCTGCTGAGAGAATTCGTAGAACTTTTGCTGAAAGAAAGAGAGTTCTGCCTTTTCGTATCGAAGCTGCTCATCGACCTGGTCTTTTTGCTGAGCGAGTTGGTGAATTTGCTGGAGCAAGGATGAAATTTCGAGTTCTTCATCGCTGAGCGATCGCTCCATATGCTCGCGAAGCTGGCTCAGTTCTTGGAGTTGAAACTCTAAAACGAGGATATGCTCTCGCTCCTGCTGCAGCTCATCATCCACCTGCTGCTTTTGTAATTCAAAATCGCTAAGTTGCTGGCGCAACGACGCCGTCTGCACCTTTTCGAGCTGCAAGGTTTCCTGGAGCTGTTCACGCTGAGACTCAAGTTGTTCAAGATGATCGTGGAGAGACGCCGCGCGAGTTTTTTCGTGCTGCAACTCGTCCTCAATCTGGGCTTTCTGCGTCGTCAGCAGATTGACATGCTGCTGCAGCTTGCGAGTCTGGCGCTGTTCTTTGCGTAAGTCTCGGCTGAGCAGGTCGAGGCGTCGCCGCAGTCGCCGTACTTTTTCCTGGTCGATGCGGGCGCTTTCTTCGAGGGCTGCTTTCTGATCGCTGAGGGTGTCGTAGTGATGCTGGAGGGCACTCAGGCGATCGCGCTCTTGATGCAGCTCAATCTCAAGCTGGGATTTTTGATCTGCAACATCTTCAAATTCGTGCTGGAGGGCATTGAGGCGATCGCGTTCTTGCTGAAGTGTCTCTTGAACCGTTTCTTTCTCGTGAATCACCGTCTGAAGCTGCTGGTGAAGCCCATCGCTATTTTCACACTCATAGTTCAGATCGGCTTCTAGCTTGATTTTCCGTTGCTCTAGCTCATCAAGCTGATGGTGAAGCGACTCTACGAGGTTTGTCTGTTGGTTGAGATCTCGCTCTAGCTGGTCGTTGCGCTGGGTGATCTGCTCGATTTGCTGCTCTAGCGATAAACTCGTGATACGCTCATGCTTCAACTGGTCTTCGAGTTGATTGATTTGCTGCGAAAGACCGTCAATCTGCTGCTGAAGCGACTCGATATGCTGTTCACCTTGACTCAATGACTCGTCAACCTGCTGCTTTTCGTGCATCAGCTGATGAAGGTGGTCTTCAAGAGACGACTGGCTGACGTGGGCTTGCCGCAAATCGTTTTCGAGCCGTTGTTTGGTTTGCTCTAATACGGAGGCAGACTGTTTGACCTGCTCAAGGTGAGTCTCAAGCGACGTTTTATGAGTGAGAAGCTGCTGGTTTTCGTCTTTGGCTTGCTCTAGCGTTTCGGCTAACCCCTGCCGCTCAAGCTCCAACTGCTGCTGTTTGTCGAGCTGCTCTTTAAGCTGGCGATGGGCATGTCTGCGAAGCCGAATGTAGGCGATGAACGTTGAAAGTAGAACGGCTGACCCGACGAGCTCACCAATCAGTTCATACGTCATGAGCAAAGTCCTAACGGTATGGGTCTGGGGTATTTAAGGTTAATATCGAAGCCGATATTATTGGCTATTTTCCAAGCAATCGTTTGAAAACAGCGCAATTCATTACAAAACTTTTCGTTGAATTTGTTTTACCTGAAATGGGCTGCATCAAATCGTTTGTTCTGAACAAATTGATGTTCCATTGATTGAATGTTCCATTGATTTTGATCAGTGCTTTTTATCAGCACTGTTTGGGAGTTGCAGCCGGGGGAGGATGCGATCGCACGCAAATAGCGTCCCGCCAGCGACGCAAAGCGGAATTGCGAGTAAGTTAATAAACGGAATGCTAATCAGCCCCAAGCACACCAAGCCAAACGTTGCGCTAGCAGGTAAACTCTTCCAAATGAGGCCAAGTTTTTGACGAAACCTTAGCCGTCGTCGTTCTAATGGAGAATCGATGAAATCCATACAGGCGAGGGTGGCTGTGATGGTAATACCTCCGATAGTGCCCACCAGCGTGCCCACGCCTGGAAAGAACCCTAACAGCAGGAGTGGAATACCCAAACCAAGGAAAATCACCAGTTTTTTAAGTTCGTAGGCGATCGCCCGCCCAATATCGCGTACCAACCCGACTTCAATGATGACGGCTTGCCCGGTTTTCAGAGTCTCAATTTCTTCAGAAAGTTTGCCATACCATGGAGAACCGAGTAGCACACCAAATTGAAGCAAAATAAAGCCCGTCACAAACAGCAGCACGATCGTCAGCAAGACGCGCAATATCCAAAGTAAAACCAACGCGCCCCAGGAGGGTAATGCCTGAAACCAGTCTGGGAGGCGAATATGCCAGTCTGGAAGACGAATATGCCAATCGGGTAGGGAAAGATGCCAGTCCGCTAGAGAGGGCAGTGCATTGACAAATCTGGTAAACCCATTCAATAAGGCGTGCCCCGTATTAGAGACCCAATTGGAGAGCCAGGGAATCTGCACATGCCATTCAGGAAAGCTGACAGCCGGAAGGCTAACAGCCGGAAGGCTAACAGCTAAATCGTGGGGCTGCATGACCCAATTTGAAATACTGTTGGCGATCGCATCGACGAGCCGAAAGCCTAGATAGAGCGACCCGGCATAAAGGGTGATCCCCAACAAAATGTTAATCAGAATGGGGATCAGCACATATCCTCGATAGTTGGGATACTTCGTAAATAGCCACAGCGCCCGAAACGGATAGGTTGCCCCGGCAATGAGGCTGCCAGGACCTTGACGAATAGGCTTTGGGGAATTTGGCGATGGCTCTTGAGTCATACAGAATCAGAGAAAAGGTTGAGTCAGTATTCATCTCATCATTCGGCAGATGCGGTGGATGCATCCATTGTGTTTAAGAATCTGACGAGCTGATTGATATCTACATAGATTTCATCGCTGGGATAGTGCTGCAATAGCTCAAGCAGAGAGAGCCGTCCATCATTTTGAGCAGACAATACGATGGCAGAGCGCAATGCTTGCACATTCGCTTGACGGGAAGGCGTATGAACAATATGTCCGAGGTATGACAACACTCGCTCTCCCAAGGATGAATTCAACATGTGGTCAACCACGCTCAGATTAACAGCAACCTCTTGGGTGAGTAACTGCTGCAATGCCTCTCTATCAATTTGAGCGAGAGAAAAGTAAAGCTGCCATCCATCAGGTACGTCGCCCGTGTGGGCAAATCGTTCTAGATCGTCCATGCTAAACGAGGGTTGCAGCAATCCGTAGGAAAAGAGAATTTGCTCTGCGCCACCGCTGTCCGAGCCTGGTTGCTCTGATGCGGTGCGGGGCACGATGCGTGAGGGCGGATGAGAGGGGCTAAAGGCAGCTTTGGTGTAGGCATTTAGCGCATTCTGCCCCAGGGTGACGAGGGGAATTCGCCCAACCGAGACGAGCGTGCCTAGAGTGCTGGTTTCGCGCCAGTCTCCGATGCGGAGATGGTCATCTTCGTAGTCAAAGCCGACCGCCAAGTCAGACATGCCAATGCGACCCATCTGGGGATTTTTCAGGATTAGCTCTCCATCTACTGAGGGGTCTGCTAGATCCCCTGTCCAGAGGGCGCGTCCGTGAAGTTCGCCATTGATAGCGAGGGGGCTGTCCATCAGGTGCCCAGCGATCGCCAGGGGAATGTTCGAGATTTGCAGCGAGCCAGTTTGCTGCTGCCCATCCAACGAGATAGAAACAGCCGTGTCGGGCGATCGCCACCCCGCTTCCCCCCTGCCATACCGCAGTCCTGCAAGTTGAAGCTGAGGCAGATCTACAATCTCGCCATTCCACGTTGCATCTCTGAGCCTAATTCGTCGAATGGCGTAGTCTCCCCACTGCCAGTTGCTGCCGTTGACGCTGAGGCGGGCATCGAGTCCTGATTCTGGGCTTGATTGAACGGCGAGATTCCCAGTAAACGAGCCTTGGACAGTTTGTTGCAAACCTAGCAGCAGCGATTCTTCAGCATCAGGAGGATTCAAAACTGCCTCCATCAGCGACGGTGCAACCCACGGGATTTCCTGAGGAGCTTCGACCCACTGAACCACCGTCAGAATATCGCGTACGGTGCCGTGATCGACCGCGAGTTGCCCAGTCAGGTGAGAGGTGTCAGGCGCAAATTGCCCAGCGAGGCGCATCTGGCTATCTCCAAAGCGCAGATGCCCGTCTGTGAGGGAGGCAACTCCGTTGGTGTAAGACAGATTGCCGACTAGGCGATCGCCCCGATGGTGGGCTTGACGCTCAGAGGGCAATTCTTTCACCGTAAGATTAGCGATCGCGATTTGTGCCCTGAGTGTCGGGTTCGCGCCATCCGCCCAGTCCCAATCGATCTGACTCGATGCCGTTCCGCCTAGAGTCTCCAAATTCACAACGCGATCTAGATGTGAGCTGACATCCAAGGTCTGCGATGACATATCGGCGATGAGGCTCAGCGGAACCTGCTCTACGGTTGCCCGCAGGCGATCGCCCACCACGTGCCCAACGGCGGTTGCCTGGTGATGCTGCACATCAAACATGAGCTGTTTCTGAGCCGTTAATGCTGCCGCAATGCGATCCCTTTCTCCCAACAGATTGACTGATATATCTCGATCTGCGCCAACTTGTACAGAGCCAGAAAGATTCGGTTCAAAGGCGATCGCCCCGATTGCAAAATCTTGAAGGGCTAAACGACCATCGAGGGTAGGACGAGCAGGCGTTCCGGTAATCTGCCCTGAAAAGCGGCTACGTCCGGCAATGGGCATGCTGTCAGGCAATGCCACAGGCAGCGTCGTCAGATCGTCGTGGTCTACTTGAACATTTAAATTCAGCGCGGATGAATTCAACGCGGCAATGCTCGGAACGCCCCCTTCAAATCGGGGCGTGAGCCAGCCGCTGAGAGCAAATCCGGGGGATGTCGCCTGTTGGATATGCAGGCGATCGCCATCCCACTGGAGACTTGCCGCAATCGGCTCCGGCAAAAATTCGACAGCATTGGCCACCTCAAAATCACCCTCTGCCTGAATATCCTCAAGGCCAATCGTCTCTAGCCCACCTGCGAGGCGCACCTGCCCCGTCACCACACCCGGCAAATCGGGTGATAGGTGACGGAGTGCCAGGTCTGATGCGGATAGAGTCGCGCGCCAGTTGCCGTCTGCTACGATGCCCTCGGTGCTGATCGTGCTGTCTGCCACTTGAATCGTGGCATCCTCTAAATAAATGGCATCATTCACAGCCCGAATGCTGCCCTGCGCCGGGTAGTCTCCCTCCGATATCTGCCACTGCACGTCTGTGCGTAAATCGTCGCCGTTGAGTCTGACCTGCCCCGACGCATCGACGCTGCCCAGGGCGATCGCTGGAGTCATGCCCAGCGTTTCAGCCAGTGCATCAGCAGACACATCTTGAACGGTTAGGGCGATGTCTACATCATTGACGTCGGTATCAATCTGAATACTGGCATCCCCGGCGATCGCCCCACCCGCCGCAGGGACGAACTCAGCGCCAATCAGGTGGAGTCTGTCGGTGCGTTTGTCGAGGGTGAAATCGGTGCGGGTGGTTGCCAGCTCAACGTCGCCCAGCCAAATCGGTTTGGAATTATAGACTGTACCTGCAAACACAACATGGTCAAATGGCCCTGAAACGGTGACGTTTTCGGCGTGAAACGCACCTTCAGCTGGAATTGGCAGCGATAAATCAAAGGTTTCCATAAAATCGGGGACGCTCACCGAATCGACCTCTGCGACGAGGTTTAGCCCATCCTGCAAGTGAATAGAGCCATGCAATTGGAATGGAATGTTGCCGTAACGAGTCACGCCATCGGTCACTAAAATTTCTTGCCCGTGGAAGCGCAGGTGTCCTCCCGTTTCCGTAAACGGATTGGGTTCACCCTCAACCCATGCTGCGACATTCTCGACATCTGCCGCTCCACTCAGCGCAAGGGGAGCATCCGGTCGAGTCTGAGCTTGCACATGCCCGCTGAGGGTGCCTGCATCAAACGCGATTCCCGGTGGCATCATCGAGTTAAACTGGGCGATCGCCACGTTTTTGAGCGTGACTGCAATGTCAGCCGATTCATCATCGACTCCCAAGATCCCCTTAGCATGCAGTCGGCCTCCCTGATCCGCTCGTGCCTCAATGCGAAAATTAAGCTGTTCTGCTAAGTCATTCCACCGGACGCTGGAGCGCACCCGACGAAGCGTAATCGGGGTTCCTTGCGATTGCGATGCCGGATCATACGGTGCCATCACCAGGGTTGCCCCCCGCAGGCGCACTTCTTCAACATCGAGGCGATCGCCCCCCTGAAAGCTCAAATCAGTTTCTAGCCAGTCGTTAGACTCATTCTGATCGAGATAAATGTCGGGGTTGATGAGGGTCACGGTAAGCCCGATGTTGCCATCTAGTGCATCGAGGAGAGAAAAGCTAATATCCACCGCTTCGATATTGACCTCGTCGCGATCGCGCTCAGTCGATGGAATCGCTGATGTGCCCAATCGCACGCGAGTTGGAGAAATATACTCGACATTCCCTAGCAAGACGGGACGTTGTAAGGAGTGACTAATTTCTTTGGAAAGGGCAGGCACAACCTGCTGATTAACGTAGTGTAATCCGCCCAGGATGCCTGCTCCTCCAGCAATCACAGCGAAGCTGCCAACCCATGTCCCGATGCGAAAAAACCGGCGAACTCCATGGGACGGCGAGTGAAGCGGAGGCTGACCGATGATGAAATTGCGGTGTTTCATTCCATACACGTCCAAGTTCCATCGTAATGATCAAGACTGCCCAGTCTATACCTGTAGCCAACTTTATACTGGAACATAATACGCCACAGCAACGTTAGCACTGAATCGAGGGCGATCGCATCCCCGTTACGTAACGTTTGCCACACCACACTTGGAAGAACACGCAATCTTGGAGGCTCAAACACGGCAAATAGGTCAATGATTACGGATCAGCATCAGACTGCCATCTACTTCAAGAGGGATAGCCTTGCACCCGTGCAAAATTGAGATTCATCGTAACAGAGCCTGCTTAGTCAGGGCTACCGTATATGACTTTGCGCGTTTGCCTTAGGCCATCGAACCAAGATTCGACCACGTCCGCAAAGAAGATTCTGGATTGCTCACAATCAGCGCAGATAATAATCGGCACTGGTGTGTAATCAGGATCTAGCTATACTGAAAGAGCTGAAACCCTAATTAGCCCGATGCAATGCCCTAGCTGCCAGAGTGATCAAGTCGTCAAGCGAGGCTTTGACACGCGTAAAGATGGCACCCTGATTCAGCGATATCGGTGCAAGGCGTGCCGCAAACGCTTTAACGAGCGAACCGCTACCCCAATGGCTCGCCTACGCAGCTCCAGTGAAGTCGTCAGCTACGCCATCGGTGCCCGCAGCGAAGGAATGGGTGCGAGGGCCACTGGCCGAACCTTTGGCAAATCTCACACGACTATCCTGCGTTGGGAAGCACGCTTGGCCAATCAAGCTGAGTACTGGTCACCGCCAGCGCCAGACGGAGCTGATGTGACGCTCGAAGGCGATGAGGTCTACACTCGCATCCGCGAGAACCTTCCCCCCCCGTGAGTCTGAGGGTTGGACCATCCATTTCGTTGAGCGCGACAGTCGCTACTGGGTCACAGCGCAGGCCGCTCTCAAGGACGTATCGCTCTTCCAGAGTGGGGTTCAAGCCGCCTGGCAATGGTGCCAAGCTTGTGATGGCATCCGATGGTTCACAGACGGTGAACGGCGCTATGGGCAGGAGCTATGGACGCTAGCGAGTGTCTATCTCAAAACAGCAGAGGTGCATCCTGACTATGGTCACAGAAGGGTTTGGCGAGACGGGGTAGAGGTTGCGATGAAAATAAAGGGTTCTCAGGGCAAGCGACGGGTTGAGTGGGTTAGAGTCGAGCATCCCTTCACCGGGGAATGGTTTAGTAATCGGGTTGCACAGGCATTAATTCCAACCTAAGATTGCGGCAATCTGATCGCGCAACAAAATTGGATTAAAGGGCTTCGTGATAATTCCTGCAACACCCATTTCAAACAAGCGAGTGCGATCGCTCGGTAGCATCTTAGCGGTCAGCAAGATAACGGGAATAGGTCGAGTTTCAAACTGTTTTCTGAGCTGCTCAAAAAACTGAAGCCCGTCCATGTCAGGCATCGACACATCTAATAAGATCGCATCAATTTTTTCAGCTTCAATTTTAAGCAATCCGTCGTGCCCAGACGCTGCCGTTAAGGTCTTCCATCCGACCAAGTCTTCAAGACAGGCTCGGACTACTTCTCGAATGCGCTCTTCATCGTCAACGATCAAAATGCGTCGGTTTGGCGCTTGGTCTAATTTCATACCGGTTGAGAGTTTGCCACTGGCACTGTAAAAAAGAAACGACTTCCCTGATCTAACCTGCTTTCTGCCCAAATCCTTCCACCTTGACGATCTAAAATGCTCTTGCAGATCGCAAGCCCCAAGCCCGTTCCACCTCGCTGACGAGAATCAGATGCGTCAACTTGCTGAAATCGTTCAAAGATGTGAATTAGTTTATCAGCAGGAATACCCCGGCCAAAATCTGTCACGCAAAATTGCACCCACTCCGGTTGCACGATTGCTGAAACCGTTACCGTTGAATGAGGTGGAGAAAACTTAATTGCATTGCTGAGCAGGTTGGTTAAGATTTGGATGATGGCATCGGGATCTGCCCAAATGTAAGCAGAGATGGGGTCTATTTTGATTACAATACTAGCCTCATGGGCGATCGCCCGAATCCCTTCTACCGACTGATGCATCAGCGGTGCGACCTCACAGATTTCGGGCTCAATCGGCATTTGCCCCGACTCTAGACGCTCCAAATCGAGAATATCGTTGACTAAGCGCACAAGGCGATCGCAATCAATAGCCGCGATTTCAATCATGCGTTTTGCTTTGTCAGGCTTATTGTCATAGATGCCGGTATTCAACAGCCCCAGCGACCCTTGAATAGCGGTAAGCGGCGTGCGCAGCTCATGACTCACGATCGAGATAAATTCGGTTTTCATCTGGTCGACGGCTTTGCGATCGCTGATGTCTTGAATCTGAGCCACAAAATAGAGGGGAGCACCGTGGCGATCGCGCACCAATGAAACACTAACCATAACCCAGACGAGATGTCCGTGTTTGTGGAAACAGCGCTTCTCGGCTTGATAGGTGCGGATTTCATCGGCAAGGAGTTGCTGAATCGCAGATAAGCAGCCGTCTAAATCATCAGAATACGTTAAGTCCTGAATGGTGAGGGATAGGATCTCTGATTCGGCGTATCCCAACATCTCACAGAATGCCCGGTTCACGCGAAGAATATGCTGCCCATCAGCGGCGAGCAGAATGATGCCGGTTGCTGCGTCTTCAAATGCTCGACGAAACCGTTCTTCGCTATCTCGGAGCGACTCTTCTGCCTGCTTCAAGTCAGTAATATCTTCGACCAAGCCAATATATCGGGCGGGGTTGCCAACTTCATCACAAACCAGCGTCACCTCGGCTTTAACCCAGCGAATTGCCCCATCGGGACGAATGATTCGATAGTCTACCTGCACTGAATGATCTTGGAACGGTTGATCAACGAATGTTCTAACATGTGCTTGGTCGTCTGGATGTACTGATGCAGTCCACGCATCGGGGGCATGATAGAGATCGGTGCGCGGTCGTCCCCAAATTTTTTCGTACGCAGGGCTGGCATATAAAACTTCTCCGGTCACGGCAGAACGCACAAAGAAAAGCTGGCTGATCGTATTGGCAATCTCGCGAAACCGTTTTTCACTATCGCGGAGGGCATCCTCTGCTAGCCGCCGATCGGTAATATCGCGAACCATAATAATGGCAGACTGCTCGCCACACGGCGAGACGCGCACCTCTTCATATTGAGTCTGACTGCCCTTCCAAAGCTGCTGTTCGTAGATCTGAACCTCTCCAGTAGCGATCGCCCACTGGACTGCCTGAAGTTGCCGTCTCGAAATGTCTTCCGGAACCAGCGTTGCAACCGATCGGCCAATTCGCTCAACGGATTCTGGAAGAATATCAAGATCATGATTGGGGCTGATTAGTTCGATATAGGTGCCGTCGTAGCTGATGTGAGAAATTAAATCGGGGATAGCAGCGAGAAACGCGCGATTTTTAGCCTCAGAGGCTTTAATGGCGGCTTCAGCCTGCTTGCGATCGCTCACGTCAATCGCAACTCCATGCCACACGATATCTCCATTGGCTCGTCGTTCGGGTTGAGAATATGCCTGAAGCCACTTGAGCACCCCTGATGGAGTGATGATGCGCCATTCATGCCGAAAGGTTTCCAGGGTTTGAATGCTTTGATATGAGGCTTCAACAAAACTGTCCCAGTCACCGGGATAAAACTGATCATGCAAGATCGTCGCATCTGCCAAAATCTGCTCTGGCTCAAGTTCGTGAACGTGGCGAACTGCTGAGCTTACATATTCAAACTGGATTGAGCCATCGACGCGACGAACGACCGTATAGAGCACAGCAGGGATATGAACCGACAACTGTTGCAGTCGAATTTCGTTAAGACGCAGGGCTTCTTCGGCGCGTTTACGCTCGGTAATATCTTTCGCTAAAACAAACTGAGCGGGGTGGCCGTGCCATGTAATCCGGTGACTGGTAATCTCAACATCAATCAGGGTGTCGTCCTTTTTACGATGCCTCCATTCCCCAGAACGCACCATGAATGGATGTTGCTTAATATAGGCTCTGAGCCGTGGAACGTCCTCCGATGGTCGAATCTCGTCAATCGACATCGATACAAATTCTGCCTCAGAATATCCATAATGTCGCGTAGCAGTCGTGTTGACCGCCAAAAAGGTCAACCTTTCTAAGTCATAAATCCACATTGGATTTGGATTATTCTCAAACAGCAGACGGTAAGACTCTTCTGAGGTTTGCAATGCCTCTCTGGCGCGCTGGCGTTCAAGCTCTACAGCGGCGCGCGTCGCAAAGATTTGCAAAATGTCTTCCAAATATTGATGGCTGGGGTGGAGGGGGTGATTGGTCAAGATGCAAATCAGCCCGATGGTGGCTCCGTTTTCGTTTTGCAACGCCATTCCCAGATAGCTCTCAGCCTGCATTTCCACTAAAAATTGACTATCTGGAAACTGCTGGGCGACCCGATCAGGTTGATAATAGTGTCCTTGAGATAAAACGACTTGACAGGGAGTGCCTGCTGGAGAATACGTGTAGTTAGGTTGAAGCTGATGATTTGACCATACGGCAAGAGTATGCAAATTTTCGCCAACTACTTCTGCAATCATGACGTGGTCGACATTGAGAGCCAACGCCATGTGACGGGCTAAGGCAGGGAAAAATGCTTCACCTGTGACGCTTGCTGTTCCTGAAACTAGATTTTGGAGGGCAAGTTCGATGCGTTTGCGCTCGGTGATATCTATGATTACCCCATCAATCCACAGCAGATGATCGTCTTGAAAAATGCCTCGTCCTCGCTTGTTGACCCACCGAATGCTGCCATCTGCATGGATGAGTCGACACTCGAAGCTGAAGGCTCGACGCGCATCGATGGCTGCATTGATATCCCGCCGAATCACATCGACATCATCGGGGTGCACAATATCCGCAAAACACCGACTGCCTCGAACAAAGTTGGATGCGGGATAACCTGAAATATCGGCGATCGCCTCGCTGATATACATGCCGCGCCAGTCTTCAAGGTTGAGGCATCGATAAACCGCCCCTGGGATGTTATCCACTAAGATTCTAAATTTCTCGTCGCTGAGTCTGAGAATCTCGCTAGCCTGTTTGCGATCGCTGATATCGCGAATTACAGCAACCCAGCCGGTGCGATCGCCCTGTTCATCTCGAATAACGCTGACTGACGACTCAGCGAAATATTCCTCGCCGTTGTGTTTGCGGTGAATGGTTTCTCCCTTCCACCATCCATCCATATTGAGAGCTTGATAGGCGAGAATTTCATCTTCAGGAGTGAGCCAGAAAAACTGATAACAATCGGATAACGGCTGGCCGATTGCTTGGGCGGCTGAGATGCCATACATCTGCTCAGCCGATTGGCTCCAGTAAGTAACGCGAAATTGGGAGTCTATCGCGATGATGGCATCGTTAACTTGGGAGAGCAAGTGAGCTTGGAACTGATTGTGCTGCTCGACTTGCTTGCGTTCAGCTTCGCGGTGCTTGCGATCAGTGATATCGGTGGCAACTTCAGTCGCAATCCATGACTGGCTGTGGTCATCCCAGTCTGAGGTGATGGTGGCAGAGAGCCAGCGAATCGTACCGTTTTTGTGGCGAAACTGATAGTCAATTGGGGTCGACTGTTGAGTAGCGATCGCCTCAAACATGTGTTCTGGGAGTGTTGTTTGATCGTCAGGCAATAGCCTAGACCGCCACAGGCTGCGATCATTCCAAAATTCATCAGGCGAGTAGCCAAAGATTTGTTCGCAGCTTGGCGAAAAATAGAGGGGAACAATGGTGCGATCGGGGAAGACGCGGATTTGGCCGACCGAGGCTGCAATGTTCTTGAGAATTGCGCTGAGCTGGGCTTGAGACTGGCTTAGGGTTTGCATCACCTGCTGGCGATCGCGCAGTTCTTGCGCTAGCTTGGCGGTGCGTTCAGCGGTAGTCTGCTCTAGCCGGTCGAGCGCGTCATATAAGTCAACCGGGTTGAGTATGCCTAAAATCAAATCGCGGGTCACAACGCCAGCCAGCATTCCAGCATCCATCACCAGCAGGTATGGCGTTTGTAACTGCTGCATCCGCTGATGCACAACCCATAATGAATCGTCCGGGCAGGCGGTATATGGCGGTGTGTTCATCACCTCATCAGCCCGTATCTGGCTCAAATCGAAGTTCAACGCTTGGCATTGAGCGATATCGCGATCGGTGATCAGTCCCAGCGTCACATCCCCATCCACAATCGCGGCGCATCGCATCTGCGATCGTGATAGTTGATAGGCTACGTCGAGAACAGACGCTGTAGCAGACACCGTATTCACCGATGCGGTCATCACATCTCTGATGCGACGATGCTTGAGAACAGTCAAGGGACTGCACGGAGATGTTTCAACGGGCGAACTGTTCATAGACCTAATTGCTTCGAGATGTCGGAGGCAGTCGGCGGTTTGAAAATCTAGCGTGTTGCGATCGCACCCGTTCGACACGACTGATGACTCGTGTGACTAATTCTGGACCCAAAATCGGCTTGGCAATAAAGTCGTCTGCCCCGGCGGCAAACACCTGTCGAATGGATTCTGCCTCGGTATGGGCGGTGATAATCAGAATCGGTAAGTCGCCCCACTGCGAATCTTGCCGTACCACTCGGCATAAATCAATGCCGCTAAAGGTCGGCATCTCAATATCCAGGATCAGCAAGTGGGGCTGAAACGTCGTCAATACGTCCCAAAACTGAGTCGGATCGTGCAAAGGTTTGACCTGCAACCCCCACGGGCGCAAAAAATTACCAACCTCCGTCAGCACCAGCGGACTGTCATCTACGACCATCACATTGGCGTGCGTAGGGTCAGATTGGTGTAATACCTGGGCGATCGCCTCAAAGACCGCCGTAGGAGATACGGGTTTATGCAAAAACCCTCGTCCACCCAATCGCGACACGGCGACCCGATCCGCTAAGCTATCACGCCCGGTAAACGCCAGAATGGGCACATTGGGATAGTCTTCGGTCAGTGTTTTGAACAGCATTAGCCCGTCTTCTGTGGCGTCGGGAAAGGTTAAATCTAATAAGATAATATCGGGTGAAATTTGAGGGAGCATCTGACGGGCGATCGCTGGATTAGTTGCGATGTCAATCTGCACTCCCCACATAGGGGCATCGAGACTGAGCTTGTCGGTCAAGGCTTGGTCATCATCAATCACCAACACATGTGGCATTTGGGCAATCGGCATCGGAACGCTGACAAACATGACAGGCGGTTTTAATAATTCTTGCTTGAGTCGATCAACCAGCCTGGATAAAGCTGCCACACTTGAAGAGGCGATTGGTAACGACGTGTCTAACAAGTATTCCATTTGCCGCGCAAGGTTTGAACCGTGTTCCCATCCAAACGTTCCCAGCCCGCCTGCCAGTTTGTGGGCATCTTGTCGTGCTTGCTTCCAAGTGGTGTCGTCCAATCGCTGGGCTTCATGAGCCTGGATCGCTTGCTCTATCGTAGCGATTTGTTCGGTAAACGTATTCCGAAATCGATCTAAGACAGACTGGACGGCAGCAATGTTTTGGGTTGCGTCGGAAGGGGCATCTGATCTTAAACCAGGCGGATCGCCGGTGACGTCATGCCCTTGATCAGAATCAGCCCGATCGGAATCAGCTTGACCAAATGATGAGACAGGCGGCGCGTTGAGGCGATATCCCAATCCATAAATCGTGTCGATAAATTCGGTGGTTATGCCGGCTGCTTTCAGCTTGCGGCGCAGGTCTTTGATCAGGTTGGTAACGGCTCCCTCCGTCGGGAAATTATCCATCGACCACAGATGATCGATGATAATTGTCCGACTAAATACCCGTTGGGGATTGCGTAAAAATAGCTCTAGCAAGCTGTATTCTTTGGGTGTTAATACCAACTCTTTCCCGGCATAGGTGACTTGAGTGGATGCCGGATCAAGCGTCAAGTCTCCCCAGGTGAGTGCCGGGGAAACAGTGGGAGCACCCGTGCGACGTAAGAGTGCCCGAATCCGAGCCATCAGTTCGTAGGGAGAGCAAGGCTTCGTGACATATTCGTCGGCTCCTGCATCCAAGCCTGCAATGATATCTGTGCTAGAGTCTCTAGCTGTCAAGAGAATAATCGGCTGCTGATAGCCTTTTGAGCGGAGCTGGCGACAAATTGTAATCCCATCCAGCTTTGGAAGTAATACATCCAGCAAGATTAAATCGTAGTTATATGATTGAGCTAATTCAACTCCCAATTCGCCGTCATCCGCAACATCAACAGCATAATGCTGATTGCTAAGGGCTTCGACCAGCAGTTCACGAATTAGCGTGTCATCTTCAATCAGCAGAATTTTCACAGTGACCCAAAATCAGGAACTCTATGACAGGCTCTATAGCCCTACGGGCTCAGATTTGTGTATAGAATCCGCGCGGCGCGCAGGTTCTACATACGTTCAGCGTCCTAACGCGAGAGCGTAAGGCTCTAAGTCTTTATTCTTACGGTTTATACGAATACTGCTAGGTTTTGTTCAGTATTTATACGAATACTACTCGTTCTTTATTCAGTCTTTAAATTCTGTGAGGTCATTGGCTCGGTTGAGCGCAGTCGAAACCGGGTTGATGGGTACGTTATTTGGGCGCAGATCCCTTATTTGTGACTGCTCAGTAGGTAGCCTCAATTATGTATCAATCAAATAGATGATCGTCTCAACTCAAATCGTCTGGTCGATGATATCGATGACGACATCGACGATATTGGGGAGGATATCGATGATATTGATGATGACATTGGCGACGGTGATATCTTCGATGACTTGAATGACCTAGCCCCTAATCTCGGTGACTTATCTAGCGATCTGGATGATATCGATAGTGAGCTCGATGATATACTCGACGATTTTGACGATGAACTGGGCGATCGCGTGCAAATTGGTGATGAGGGAGATGACGTTCTTCAAATTGGGGCAGATACCTCAATTCAAAATGGTGACGAGTCACTCGCTGCCCTGTTCGGCATTCACGCGACTGCTATTACTGTAAGCGAACCGCATCGGTTAATGAGGCCAGGTGAGGTCAAGATTCTAGAACAGACAATACGGCTTTCGGCGATAGCTTGTCCTTAAACCACACCACTCTGGCAGGTGTTTCGCTAACCTTGACGCCTGCCTTTTCCAAATTCAATCGCTCTGAAATCGCCAAAATCAGATCGTCGCGTCCTGACTGCCGCACCTGAGAAAACTTTTTGCGGAGATACTCAGGTCGCCAATAGCCCACAATTTCAAGCAAGACGGTCTGCCCATTGGGATGAACCAGTCGAAAATCGGGAATCATGACGCTTCCAGGAATGGGAATCAAATCGACTTCTCGTTCTAAGCGCCACTCTGTTTTGAGGGAACTCCACCGATCGACGAAGGAGGATTCGAGCATACTGTCATACGTCTTTCCGGGAGGATAATGACTCACCAAATTGCAGTCTGAATCTAGAGAAAAATATCGCGTCTTAATCGTGTGGGTATAGCTGTCTCGCATTTGAAGTTCGGCGTTGAGGCTCCACTTGGTGACATGCAAGAGTGCAGGAAGAAGTTTGGCAATATCGACTCCATATCGAGTGCTCGGTTTGAATAGACTCGTCGGCCCATCAATCGTAATGGTAAAGCCATGATCGGCATCACCTTCGATGTATGCCATCAGACCAAACAGCTTTAAGTATCGAAACAGCAGTTTGTATTCGCCGGGATCATTGCGATGGGCGTTAATCGTGATGTGGCTCGCCTTGTAGAAAATGCCCTGCACCTGAGATAGATTGTAGCGATGCAGGAGCGCTTCTGGCGTGGGGGCTTCAAATTCAGTCAGAATGCGATTTTCGTGTAGGTCTGCATAAAGCCCTGCCCGAATTTGGTCGGGTAAAATTTCCCGCTCAAGTTCGTGGCTGAGGCAGTTAGCAAGGTAGGTAAGCGTGGCTAAAGCTGTTTGAGGAAGAGGCGGGGCTTGAGATGATAATTCAAAGACCCGTTGCCGTAGGTCTTGAGGGTCTAAGGGGCTGATAATCTCAAAGTTGCTAAAGCGGTTTCTCAACAGATGAGCTAACCCTCGTTTCAGGCGATAGTCGGTATCTTCTCCTTCGAGTTCTTGTAATTGCCGATTGAGCGCACCCTGGGTTTCGCCTTGATGGTCTTGGAATAATGAAATTAGATCTGCGGCGATCGCCACATGCGTTGGATTAATCGGCAATCGCTTTGGAACAATCTCCTCACCCGAAAACCGATGGACTAGCAAATCAGACGGTAGCATTGACTATGAATCTGGAGCTTTGAGCGCTTCATCAAGAATTGCACGAGCCTTTTCAGCCTCAGCGCGCCCAGTTCGATAGCGAATATTGGCTTGAGCAAAATTCTTAAGCACCTTAAATCCGTCTTTGAGCGTTGTAATTTGGTCTTCGCTGATGGGCTCATCGGTAAACAGAATATCAACCAATTTGCGAATCTCGAGCGCGTCATCACGAAGCTCTTGAGCTTTGATTTTGAGGGTTGCTAAATTGTTGAGAACTTGGACTGCTTGAACCACGGCTTCTTCGTCATCTGCTGCTACAGTCTCTTGCGTTTTCACTTCGATTAGCTGTTGAGGGCTAAATCCCTCTGACAGATCGACTGGCAGTTTGCCTGCATCCATCAGTTCAATGATTTGATCCATCGCCTTTTCACGGGCTTTTTTAGAGTCTTTCCCTGGAACGTTGAGCGTGACTTCTGGACACTGAGCAAGCGTATATTCAACCATTGTTCGATTGGTAACTGTTTAATTAATCCTCGTGAAGTCAAGTAAAGATACTTATTATCTACTCCACATACAGCAATCCTAAATCACTGCTCACACACAATCTGGGATTGCTGTAGAATCATTCTTCACTAAATTTTTACCCAGCTCAGCATAATTCGCTAAATGGGTCTAACGCAACATTCTAGCTCAGGGCAGAGCCTAATCATGCAACATCGTGTAACGATGAACTATGAAGTTTTGACCTAGAGCCCCTGCATTTCTATATCGCTATGCATAGTTTAACTGCTACGATAATTAGATCAGTATTTTTTGAATCGTAGGTTTATGAAATCGATAGAATCTGTGCCAGCAGAAGTTGTACAACAGGTCGCTGAATATTTCAGTGTATTGAGTGAACCCATGCGGCTACGCATCCTCAACTTGCTGCGGGATGGCGAAAAATGTGTCCAAGATTTAGTTGAGGCGACCGAAACAAGCCAAGCTAATGTATCCAAGCATCTTAAAGTCATGCTTCAGGCTGGCATTCTGACTCGTCGCAGCAAAGGCACATCTGCCTACTATAGTGTTGCAGATGATCTAATTTTTGAACTGTGTAATCTTGTATGCGATCGCCTTGCATCTCGCATCGAGCAACAGGCTCAGCATTTCCGAGCATTTAGCCTATCGACGAGCAAAGAATAATCGGTGAGTAAGCATAACGAACCAGGTTCGGATTGGCTGACCTGAGCTAATAGGTTAGATTGCTGACAGAGAACTTATAGCGGAAAATTCTCTTCAAATCCTTCACGAGTAATGGGCTGATCAACGATCAAACCTTCACCCCCCAGTACCTCAAGAGGCTCCCCTTCGACCGATATCCACACCTGAGAATTGGGTTCTAGACTGGTCGCTGTGTAAATGATTTGCCCCAAACGCCCCATCATCGAAGCGCTGCCGCCGCCTACCGTAAATGAATCAGATAGATTGACATGAACGCCGTCTGACTCAATGGTTAGGTTTAGAAGTTCGGTTCCGTCAGGAATCTCAGAAAATGCTGGCGATTCGCTAGGGCCATCTAGCAGCTTGTCAAATGCTGTTTTGAGTACATCGCTCGGTTCGCCCGCCTGCTGAAGCTGCACCGGCGCAGGAACCAACTCAAATCGCGTGCCAGCCACATCAAGCCAGTAGACCTGAGCCGTTGTTTCGATAGACGGGGCAGCGGGTTGAGAGGGAGACGGTTCAATCGCATCTGGCGTAGTCGGAGTCGTGACGTCAGGATTGCTAATATCTGAGCTTGAATGCAAATTGTTCCACGTCCACCATGCCGTACCGCCGCCAGCAGTGACCACAACGGCTGCAATCCCTGCGATGATGCCAACTGGAATCCGACGTGCCTGTTGCTGATGATCTTGCATAAATCTGTTCCTCCTAAACCCGGACGTTTGCAGCGTAGAACGTTAAATAGTTGAATGAATGATTGCGAACCGAATCAACATGATGCTTCGTTATACACGATCCAGTGATACTGATATCGGTTTATCCTTACACCTCGACACTCCGCCTCAACAATGCGCTGACTCACCAGGAATAGCATATGATTGCTGCTACCCCTTAACTATCGCTCCTCAAATAAGAGACTACAACCCGGAGTAGTCAGTTTCTGAATTGTTCTAAGGTCTGATATGAACTAGCGCCGCAACTTCAATCGCATCATCCTCTATTTCTAATCTTAAAAGGCGAGCTGTAATTCCTAACAGTTCTAGGTTACGAAGATTGACAATTTGGCTAATTCCCTCTGCCAGCAGTTGAATTAGTTCAGACGGAACCGCTTCCCCATCAGCGGTTACAACCGGATCAATGAACCGAAGCTGACTCCCTCTGTCGATTGCAATTCCCGACTCAATTGCAATCGAGACGCGATCGCCCGTGTCTTGGTCTTGAAAGATGGCATCAAGCCGAACCCGACGCGGGTCGAGAAATTCAACCTCCGCCCTCACCAGATCTGATTGCTGGGTTGAGCGATCTGAATCGCGGGTGAGATCTAAGTTGAGATCTTGCAAGGTATCGGTTAGACGGGGCGATCGCAAGGCTCGATTAATGTCATCTTTTCGCATGACAACGCGGATGCCTGCGCTAAGCGGACGATCTAAGACAATATTGCCGTCTTGAAGCTGCTCAACATCAACATCAATGGCATCGGTTTCAATCTCGACTGTGTCAATTCGGATATCGGCAACGGGAAACACCCCTTGAGCCGCGATCCGAACTCGGTCTACGTTGCCTTGCAGCAGATGATAACTCGGAGCATTGTCAATTCGCACGGTTAGCGCTTCGGCTGAATCAAGGCGATCGCGAATCGCGGCTTCTGTGAGAGTGTCTGTCACAACCCCACCCGGAGAAAGGATGCCAATCAGGCTAGAGAGAAGAATCGTAATAATTTCCATAGGTCGTGCGATATTGCAGATTGTAGGGCTCTACGGGCTCAGGTTTGTGTGGTGAACCCTAACTTCTAAGATTTGAGATTTGAATGAGCTGTTTATTCAATTCTTCCATATGGAGTTTTCTGAGGGGTTTTCTGAAAAGAGTCGGACTCATATGCCTATTTACTTCCTCCGCAATTAACTGATAAGGTCAAAACTTACAAAACTTAATTTGATAGTGGGCGTCGTCGCTACGTATCTAATTTGCAATCGCAGGAGTCAGGAATGTCAGAGTGGATTAGTCAAATACGTGAACTGTTTACCGTTTTTGGATTAAGGATTCTCGCGGCGATCGCCATTTTCATTATCGGTCGCTGGGTCGCCAAACTTTCTCAGCGTATTGTTCGCCGAATCATGCGCCGCAATGATTCAGATCCAACCCTCATTGGGTTTATTAGCAATCTCACCTATTTTGCGGTTCTCGCCTGCATTATTATTGCAGCGCTGTCTCAGCTTGGCATTCAAACTGCGTCATTTGTGGCAGTTTTAGGTGCGGCTGGCTTAGCAGTTGGTTTGGCGCTTCAGGGGTCGCTCTCCAATTTTGCAGCAGGCGTATTGATGCTCATTTTTCGCCCCTTCAAAGCCGGAGACTTTATCGAAGGGGCCGGCACGATTGGCATTGTCCAAGAAATTCAAATCTTTACGACGATTCTTAAATCCCCCGACAATCGCAAAATTATCGTGCCAAATTCTAAGCTGCTCAACGACAATATCATCAATTATTCTGCCGAATCGCAACGCCGAGTCGACCTAACCTTTGGCGTGAGCTATGACGATAATCTTGATCAGGTTAAGCAGGTGATCACCGACGTCTTAACGAGCGATCGCCGCATACTCACCGATCCAGCTCCTCGAATTGGAGTTTCTGAACTGGCAGATAGCAGCGTCAATATCGCAGTGTGGTCATGGGTGAATGCAGCAGACTATCTTGATGTTATGTTTGGGCTTAACGAAACCATCAAGAAGCGCTTTGATGCAGAAGGCATCACGATTCCATATCCGCACCAAGATGTTTATATGCATCAGGTAGCAACTAATGATAAAAAAGACGCATAATCTCCTAATGATTGGGGTTGATTAGGCTGGTTTTGCAAACATTCACTGAGTAGATATGTCACGCACCATTTGTTGTCATGGCAGATGTATGTCTCTGAGCAGAATGATTTGGTGATTGCGACACAGCCCAATCAAGATTCAGCAACGCCGATCCGAGGAACTGCTGATGGATCTAGATCTGACAGAAACATCGCAGAACGGTGGGCCGTTTCACGACTGAGGGAGGACAAACAGACCGTAAAGCATGTCCATCCCTGATTACTCGTTAGCTGAATACTGCCGTGGAGGTATTCGGTCAGCTTTTTAGTCAACGCTAGCCCCAAGCCTGTGCCTCCATGTTTCCAAGGATCGGAGTTAGGAATCCGATAAAACTTATCAAACACGCGATCGCACTCGTCTGGCGAAATTTCTACTCCCGAATTGCAGACCTCTATGTAGAACGCCCCAGAAGCCTGAGATTCTGAGGAGGCATGATGATTCACCCTAGCCGAAACGATAATCTGCTCACCCGCAGGAGTATATTTACACGCGTTGTGCAGCAACTCTGTGAGAATGCGTTCTAGATAACCATAATCGGTCACAAGAGGCGGTAAATCAGGCGCAATCTGGATGTGAAGGTGTCGATCATGTTGTAGTGCCTGTTCTTCAAACACAAATGCCACGTGCGGCATCCAGTCTTGAAGTTTGAGAGCAGACAGCATCAATGGCTCGGTTTCAGAGTCAATGCGAGACAAATCGAGCAAATCATTAATGAGATTCGTTTCGCGCTGACATTCATCTCGCAAAATCTGGAAATAGTGAGCAACTCGACCTGACTCATCCTCCAAGAAGCGTTCCTCACGGAGGATGATGTCTAACATCTGGATTGCCATCTTAATACTCGATATGGGAGTCCGAAGTTCGTGGGAAACCGTACTCAGAAAGTCGTCTTTAAGATGATTTAATCGGGCTAGTTCTCGGACTTGGGCTTGCGCCTCTTGATATAACCGAGATTGACGAATAGCGATCGCACACTGGCTCGCAACCTGCTGCACCAGCTTGATTTCCTGTTCGCTAAAGTCTTCATGAGTTGGACGAAATAGCCACAGGTCGCCGAACGTCCCTTGATCGTCCATAATCGGGCATGCCAGCACAGCAGTGCGTATCCAATCGGGTTGAATCGGTCGAGAGTAGAGTTCGCAGAATTGAATACATTCCCCCGCTAAAAGCTGAGGAAGCACGTCAGAAAAATCGGCAAGGCAGCCTGACTTGTTAGGGAACGAATTGAAACACGAATTGCTATATTCGTAGACGATCGCTACTATATTTTGCTCAAAATCATAGGTTGCGATATCACAGCGAAACGCGTTAATCGTTTGGACAATTTCTCGAATCGTGGCGTGCATAATATGATGCTCATCGAGGCTATCTCGAACCTTATCCGTGATTCGCTTGAGCGATGCCTCAAAATTCAGCATTTCTCGGAGCTGAGCGGTTCGTTCTGCAACCTCGTGCTCTAGCCCTTCCTTTAAGTATTTGACTTGATGATAAAGCTCCGATTGATGAATAGCGATCGCCAACTGACCCGCAATGTGCTGGAGGCTGTCCATTTCCATCGGTGACCACTGACGACATTCTGATAGATGGTGAGCCGCTAACATCCCCCAAATTTTGCCGTCTTGGAAAATCGGAATGCTAGTGTTGGCAAACACTCGCTCATGAGAAAATCTATCGGGATAATCTGACGAGCAAAATGCGGGTTGAGGGGTTTCACATTGAAGAATCTGATCCGTTAGATGGCAGTTGTCAAGCATCGCAATCAGATGCGCTTCCTCGATTTGACGGCCTTTAATAGACTGATCCGGGTGCCCGACAGATTCTGCGATGGCGATCGCCTGCTGATCCGGTTCAAATTTGAAAATGACGACTCGATCGGTGTCAAGAAATCGTTGAACCTCCTCGACCGCCGTTTGCAGAATGTCATTAAGCTGAAGAGATTGGCGAATACGCTGAATCATGCTGCTCATCAGCCGTTCTTGATTAGCCTGAAACCGCAGCGTGTCTTCTAAAGTCTTACGCTCCGTGATGTCAAGCATCGTGCCTTGAATAAATTTCGATTGCCCATCTTGTGCAGACATGACGACGGCATGATCTTGAATCCAAATCGATTCTCCGGTGTGGGTGATCATGCGATATTCCTGGACATAAGCATTGGCAGAACTGACTTGGCCTGCAAGTTCTGCTAAAACGCGGCCTCGATCATCCGGATGTAGACAGTCTGCCCACAGACATGCGTTCGTCTGCCAGTCACTATACGAATATCCCAACATGTCTTCGATTTGGGGGCTAATGTAAAGCGTTGGGAATGTCTGATCAGTTGCTGCAATATAGGTAACGGCTGGATTCTCTTCTACGAGCGCCTGGTATTTCGCCTCAGAACTGCCCCACGCCTCCATCGCGTGATGAAGCACCTGCTGAGTTTGTTGAGTTTTGACAAGATTTTGTTGAGTTTCTGTGATGTCAATTAACAATGCATACCAAAGCATCTCATCATGCTGCTGTTCGGGACAGGCGATAATATGAAGCCAACGCCATTCACCCGATAGGCATCGTATTCGACCTTTCCAACTCCACTGCTGAAGAGTCTGAACTGCCTCGTGCAGCGAGTGGTCAAACGCGGGACGATCGTCAGAGTGAATAGAATTAAGCCATACTTCAAAATCTAGATGAATGTCTTCAGCGCCAAATCCAAGGGATTCCAGGCTTTCAACATTGATCGTCTGAAGCTGAAGTGATCCGTCACTCTGTTGCAGACATTGGCAGAAAACGCCAGGTAGCGCAGCAGCCAATGTTTGAAATCGAGTCTGCTGGTTGCTGCATTGCTGCCGAGAGTGGTCTTGTTGAATGGCGATCGCCACTTGAGCAGCAATATATTCTAAGAGGTGCTGAATTGATACATACTCATCCGAACTAAGCTGGTTGTCGGAATGGGCGGTGATCAGTCCCCAAGAGGTTTGTTCAAACATGATGGGGAACTCGATGAAAGTCGGGGTTAGCTCGGATGCAATCAAGGTATGAGGTAGCTTCGAGTCTAGGCTGTCATGATTGCTTGCATCATGATTTGCCGTCACTTTGTAATCGGCTTGACTATAGTGAACAACACCATCATTTAGTGCGATCGCCTCCGCAATGGTTACAAATTTTCCATTTTCTTGAAGCTGATAGATCTTAACGTGCTTAAGGTTCAGCACATGGCGCACATCAGCAGCCACGCTCTGGAGAATTGCCGAGAGCGATCGCGGTTGCTGCATCTGTTGAGCAATTCGGGTGACGAATTCTAATAAGGTAGAGTTGTTTAGCACCATGACAGAATGCAATTCGCTCGACATATAGCAATCTCAAATGGGTTGTGAGCGGCGGGGTGGGCGCGGCCCACCCCACCGCTCATACACAATTCACAAGCGATTATAGGATCGCTATATGAGGTTAGACTCAGATGAAATCTTGATCAAGATTCATTGAGTATATCTAGCTTCTATGTTTCCCGCGATTGTGACTCTGAATAATAAGAAAATTGCGGTTCAGCGTTTTATCGTATTTTGCATTCAAACCAGTAATCCACCGTCAAAGGACTCCCAAGGCTTGCCGTTGAAGTTCAAGCAATTCGCTGACTCCTTTTTCTGCCAAATCCAGCATCTGATTCAGTTGGCTACGACTAAAGCTGCCCTCTTCGGCAGTTCCTTGGATCTCAATAATGTTTAAGTCTGTGTTTAGAACCATATTTAAATCGACCGTGGCTGCCAAGTCCTCCGGGTAGTTGAGATCTAAAAATGCTTCATTTTCTAATAACCCCACTGACACAGCCGCCACTTGATGACGCACAGGCGATCGCTCCAGTGCTCCCTCACTCATCAATTTGGCGATCGCGTCACTCAGTGCAACAAAGCTGCCCGTGATCGCTGTTGTGCGGGTTCCTGCATCAGCTTGCAGTACATCCGCGTCAACAATGAAGGTTCGCTCTCCCAGCGCATCCATATCCAAAACAGACCGTAAGCTACGCCCGATCAGCCGTTGAATTTCTTGCGTGCGTCCTGACAGCTTGAGCAACTCTCTGGGTTGGCGTTGAGTCGTTGCACTCGGCAACATCCGATATTCGGCAGTCAGCCAACCTTGCCCTTTACCCTCTAAGAACCGAGGAACACCCGGCTGCACACTCACTGTGCAGAGAACTTTGGTATCTCCACAGTGAGCCAGAACTGAACCTGCCGCAAACCGCGTAAACTGGCGCTCAAATCGAACGGGACGCAGCTCATCAGGGTTTCGATTATCGGGACGTTGCCAAGTCATGAAATTTTTGCCTCAAATCCTCAATCAGAATACCTCACCACTGATTGAGGAGCCAGTGCAGATGATTGAATGTGAGACAAACTACTCCAACCGAGTATTCCACCGCAAATAGCCCGACGTCACTCGGCTGCAATCATCTCCATAGAAACGTTCCCATTTTTCTGGAGATTGAATGCGTACACACCAGATGCCATTTGCTGCATCGAGCCGTTGCTCGTGCACAAAGAACTTCGCCATCGAAACCGAAACCAGCGTTATCAGCCCTCCTAAACAGATGGCTTCAAGCACCTGCAATAGCTGAACTTTGAGGGCGACGTGATTTGCCATAACGCAGTAGAGATATCTAAGCTCGATGGTGTCGATATGAAGACACCATTCCCTTCCGTAAGTAGGTGGGCAGAATCAAATGTAGGATGGGCTAACGATAGTGTAACCCGCACTGGTGTTGGGTTTTCTCCTTCGGAGACGCTACGCGAACGTGGCCTCCAACCTACGCAGGTCTCGTATTGAAATAGGCCCGCCCAATTTAGGATTCCCAAATTTCTTGAAAAGCGATCACCTAATAATCGGCAGATTTTAATCTGAGTTCGCGTTGCTCAGTGTTGCCCACTCCAAATCAACGTGAGACACCCGATCTAAAACGTATTGTTGCTGCGCCTCATCCAATACCGTATAAAACTTTTGAGAATTCGCGTTCTTCAACTCCCCTTCTACCGTTGCTTTCCAGGTTTCTCGCTCTCGAATCAGCGGCTTAGCAGCTAGAGCATACTCTCGCATCATGCGTTCGTCGAATTCAATTCCGATACCCTGACATATTCGAGCTAGCACGTCATTGGGGTTGCTTACCAACTCTTCATATCGCACCACCAAATGATCGGGCTGACGCGCGTAGCGACGACTAATCTCAATATCTTCAGCCCATCGCTCGATACAATCATCGAGATTTTTCAAATATCGCCCCCAGCGATCGGGATGACGTTTTACCAGTTCAAACATCGATGCAATGACGTCGGGGCCATTGCGAACGATATGGATAATCTTTGCACCCGGAACAAAGAGTTCAATGTATTTGATGTAGCGGAGATGATCGGGAGTTTTTTCGAGCCAGATTTGCTTCCCCTGAGCACGGGCTAGCTCATTCAGAATCGTGACAAAATACCGAGTATACAGGCGAATCAATGGAAGTTTAGGCAAGCGTCGTTGCAGTTCGGGGTGTCCGATGTCGGCTAAAAACTGGCTGAACATCGGACGCAGCCGGGGCGCAACTAGCCCCATCGCATATCGTTTCGACCGATGCTCGGGCAGAGAAACTAAATATAGAAAAAACTTCGATTCAGGAAATGACACGATGGCGGGATGAACTGCCAACATGCTCTGGAGTAATGTCGTACCCGAACGAGGGCAGCCCACGATAAAAATGCCGTCACACGGTTTACCCATCGTTTTTATCTCTCAGTTCTATCTCTCAGTTGATTACGGGTTGCGCTGCTGCTGTCGTCGTGTTCCAACCGTCTTGAGAATCGCTTGAGCCTGTTTAGAGGGCAACACAATTCCGATCGCAATTTTGGCAGCAACGGTTGTCATGAGCTGAGTTTGTCGCCAAAGAAGAGAGGGTTCGTAGCGGAGAGTGAGGGCAAAACACCGGGCGATCGCCAGACTTCGCTGAAGCGTGGGCTCATCTTCTAGTCCTCGAAGCGTCAAATATCGATATAAATGGGCAAGACTTCTGAGTTTCAAGTGCTGGAGTGAAGCGGGCGCTTGAGCAAATGCTCGATTGAGGAATTCTAGGGCTTGTCGTTCTTGTCTAGCTAAATTCGACGTAATCGACCCTGATGTCATGCGATAAAGAATTTGATACTTAGGTACGGTCACAAACCGATAGCGCATGGCAAGACGCAGATACAGATCTCGATCTTGGCTGCTGAGTAGCGACTCGTCAAACCCTCCAATTTCAGCTAACGCATGTCGGCGAATGAGCGGATTCGAACCATTTTCTAAAAAATTCATGACTAGCAGCTTTTCATAGGCATCGTTGGAGATTGTTATCCGACGTCCTGAGCAAAGAACCTGTCCAGATTCATCGATAAATTGAGTCCAACTGTAGGCGACCGCTGCATCTGGATGGGTTTGCAATGCATCTAGCTGAGCCGCTAGTTTGTCGGGGGTCCAAACGTCATCGGCATCCAAGAAAGCGATGAACTCTCCAGTCGATTCAGCTAATCCACGATTACGGCTAGCCGACGCTCCCGAATTAGGTTGCGAGAGTATCCGAATCCTCGAATCATGGATGTGTTTGACAATGTCCAATGAAGCGTCGGTCGATCCGTCATCAACCACAATAATTTCGAAGTCGGTTAAAGTTTGCTGCAAGACAGAGTCAATGGTTTCTCGAACCGTATTCTCCGCATTAAACATTGGTATGATCACCGAGATCAGCGGCATAGCATATTGACTCTGCAATGAGAATAAACGAGCAGCATAACCAGAGTTTAGGTTTTAGCAGGCTTGGCAAATCGTCGCTGAACGGAATTCTTCAGATAGAAAAATGGACTGAGCAGATTCCCCCAGAAAAATGCCAATTCACAGGCCAAACCAAGGTCTGTTCTGATTTTTCCCCGGTACTTAATAAGATGTATCAGAATTCGCTTTGAACTGCCTGCTAAAGTTCTAGCCAATAAAATCGGTCGCTGCCATGAGGTTGCAGGAATCATTCGCAGTTCGCAGGTGCATAGCCCGTAGAGATGGGCGATCGATAATAGATAGGGCCGCTCTAATCGCCACGCTGGAATATAGTGCTCAATGTTCATTGTCGGGTTGTACCAAATTTCCCAGCCTGCTTTATGCATGTGAAGTGAAATTTCGTAATCATTGCCGCCTCGGCTAGTGCGAATAAATCGACGAGGGACGCTCTCAAGCCACGCCTGCTTGCGGACAACCAATCCCGCACCTGCTGGCAATCTTAGCTTTTCAGGTTCATAGCGTTTGGGGGCAGTTCCGTGTTTGCGAACGACGAGAAACGCTTTGATCTTCTCAAAATCGTCGGGAGGAGGGGTTTCATATAAGGGATGAACCTGCCCGCCCATGGCTCCGATGGTCTGATGGGATTCTCCAAATTCAAAAGCAGCCACAACCCAATCTGGCGCAGGAAAATTGTCGTCGTCTAAAAAGCCGACATATCGTCCCTGAGATTCATCGATCGCCCGCTGTCGGGCAAAGGCTAAACCTTGTTGGGGTTCAAAGCAGTATCGAAGAGGAACGGGTAATGTCCAGCTGGCTTGCAGCGATCGCACAAGAGATTCTGTCTGATCGGAGCTATTATTATCGACGACGAGAATTTCCCAAGATAACGACGGAGGATACTGTTGCGATCGCAGTCGTTCGATCACTCCAGAAATTCGTAACGCTCCGTTATAAGTAGGAATAGCAACCGTAAAGTCGATGCTCATGGTTCGGCAGCATTATTCTCTAGTTTGATCACTCGTCTAATATAGCGATATGCGCTTGCGTTAGGCCGCTGGACGTGTGTAGAACCCACACGTCGCACGGGTTCTACACACAAATCTGAGCCCGTAGGGCTATAATCACTCAGTTTATGACTACTCATCAAGCTTTATAGAATTTGGCTTTGAACCGGATTGCTCTCCTGGTGAGTCTTAAACTCCTTTTTGGAGGGCTTTAAATAGCCTCCTTTCCAAAGATAAAACGGGCTAATCAAGCTGCTCCAGAAAAACTCTAACTCACAAGCCGCAACTACGTCAGTCCTAGCATGAATTCGGTATTTCAGAAGATGGATCACTATTTTGCGAGTGTCGTTTAGTAGATAGGCCAAAAACGCAAATGGTCGTTGCCATGGTTTCACATTTAGCATACGAGTGACATGACGGCTTAGCCCCATTCCTCGGAATAGAGAAATTAAATAGTGTTTCTCTAATCGTTGCTCGGGAATTTTGTGGACGATTTCCATCAAGGGGTTGTACCAAACTTCCCACTCAGATCGCTGAATGTAAGAGATCATTTCGAGGTCTTCACCCGCTAGAGGATTATCTGCCAAACGACCCACCAAAATGGGTTGCGTAGGGACATGATCTAGCCAGACCTGTCTGCGAACCACCAGTCCCGCAGAGGGGGGTAAGATCTTGCGACTTGGTTCATAGAGAAGCGGTTTGGAACCACGCTGGGTAATGGCTAAGAAGGGAGCGATGCGCTCAAAGTGCTTGGGAGGGGCAACCTCATATTCTCCATGAATTCGGCTGCCATACGCTCCTGCATTGGGGTGATGTTGCCCAAACGCGTAGGCTTCAGAAACCCAATTGCAGGATGGAATGTTGTCATCATCTAAGAAGCCCACTAAATTTCCATGGGCTTCTCTAACTGCCCTTGAACGAGCATAAGCAGCTCCTTGCTTTGGCTCAAAGCAATAGTGAATCGGCACAGGGCTAAATTGCTGATATCGCTGAATGACCGACGCTGTGCGATCGCTGCTGTTGTTATCAACAATGACCACGTCCCAAGAAAATGATTCAGTTCCTATCTGCTTACATATCTGGTTAAGCACCTCAGGTAATCGAAATTCGCCATTATAGGTAGGAATAGCAACCGTAAAGTCAACCATGGTTTTAAATAATGAGCAGACAGGATTTAATATCCATGGAAATTTTTTGGGGAAAATTTTGGGGGCTTTTGGGCAAGCATGTCATGCCCATTATATTGGCACAATCTTTGGATAAGCATTAGGAGCACGACTTCATCAAATTGCTGAACCTCGATCGAGGCGCTATGTCATGGTGTCCTGTTTCTCCAGCATATTGCCTCTATGGTATGCATGGTATGCACGTTAAATAATGAATGCCCCCTAATTAATTGCCAAGAATTAATTGCCAGGAATTAATTGCCAAGAATTAAATCACTAGCGACAAATCTCAAGCACCAACACCCTGTATGGCGATGCGAAACCAACCTTAGGTTTCCTCGTCTCTATAGCAATCCCAGATGGGTCGTGAGCGGTGGGATGGGCGCCGCCCGCCCCACCGCTCACACACAATTCACAAGCGATTTAGGATCGCTATATTAGGAATTGAGATGTAAATTGGCGAATTTGGCATCTGTCTTAAGAATGGATTTTAGCCAATACCCGCAGAAGCATATAGTGATGCCAATGCACTTTGGCTGAGCACATTCAGATAAACCAGGATGGATTTGGTTTGTTAGCTTTGCTCCATTGAGTTGATTTCTAAGGGAGACAGACGATGAATTCAACCCGTCTTTAAATCAAGCTAGTATAGCCTTACGCTCTCACGTTAGGACGCTGACGCGCGTAGACCCCGCGCGCGACGCGGGGTCTACGCGCAAACCTAAGCCCGTAGGGCTATACAATGAATTCTACGTGGGACAGTTTTTGACGAGCTTCTGTTTTTTCCCTATTTGTGTAGTTTCTCCAACGGCGTATGGCTTCACCTCAGCCGCCCTCTCCCCAGCCTCCCAATAAGCCGAAGACAATACTTGGCACGATTACGCAGGCGTTTCAGTCTGTTCAAGCCAAGGTAGATTTCTCTAAGCTTGCCCTTAAGCCAGATGCTAAGGTTCCTGAGCTTTGGGTGCAAGATTCAGAATCAGACCGAGCCGACATTTACCCGTTACTTGGCGATCGCTACCTCTTAGGACGCAGTTCTAACTCATGTGATATTGTCGTTCGCAACCCTGTGGTCAGCCAAGTTCATCTTTCCGTGACGCGAGACAGTCGACGACCCCGTAATCCCTTCATTATCAAAGACGAGAAATCGACTAATGGTATCTACTTGGGCAAGCGGCGAGTCGCTAAGCTTCCCCTGCGGCATGGAGACATTCTCACACTGGGTCCACCGGAACTAGCCGCAGCGGTGCGCCTGCAATTTGTCGATCCGCCTCCTTGGTACGTTAAAACTGCACGATATGGGTTATACGGTTTCTTGGGGATCACGGCTCTCACAGCAGTATGGATTGGGGCAGAATGGCAAAAATTTTCGGTGCGGCCTCTCCCTGCCTCAGTTCAGGGTCCTGTTATTGTGTATGCGGGTGATGATGAGACCCCGCTTCGAGCGCCTCGCAATCAAGCTCACCTTGAGCTAGCCCAGCTATCAGATTTCTCCCAATATCTGCCCAAAGCGGTGATTGCATCAGAAGATACCCGATACTATTGGCATTTGGGCGTTGACCCTCTAGGAATTTTGCGAGCTTTGATTACCAATGTTCGCGGCGGCGAGATTCGAGAAGGAGGTAGCACTGTATCGCAACAGCTTGCGCGGAGCGTCTTTCGAGACTACGTCGGCACTGAAGATTCACCCGCTCGCAAACTTCGTGAAGCCGTTGTCGCACTTAAGTTAGAAACTTTCTACAGCAAGGATTTTCTGCTCAAGACTTACCTCAATCGAGTGTATTTGGGAAGCGGCAATTCTGGCTTTGAGGATGCAGCTCGGTTCTATTTTGATAAGTCTGCGAGTGATTTGACTCTATCGGAAGCAGCTACCCTCGTGGGAATTCTCCCAGCTCCAAATCGGTTTAACCCGGTGAGAGATTATGAGGCAGCGGTTTCATTGCGAAATCGGGTCATTAGTCGCATGGCTGCTCTAGGAATGGTTAGTCAAGAAGAGGCTCAACGGGCAAGGCGATCGCGCATTGAAATTAGCCCAAAAGCGATCGAAGAACTTGAGAGTACAATTGCTCCTTATTTCTACGCGCAGGTTTTTTTTGAGCTAGAGGCGCTCTTAGGCAGTCAGTTAGCCCAAGAAGGAAATTTTATCGTTGAAACCGAGCTTGATCCTCGCTTACAAACATTTGCCGAAGGCTCGCTTGAAAACTCTATCAATACCACCGGTGCAGCTCTTGGGTTTTCTCAAGGCGCAATCGTCACGTTAGATTCAGCGACGGGGTCGGTAAAGTCAATGGTGGGAGGACTAGATTTCCAACAAAGTCAATTTAATCGAGCGACCCAGGCGTTGCGACAACCCGGTTCGACCTTTAAGGTATTTGCGTATACCGCTGCCCTCGTACAAGGCATTTCTCCGGGCACTCAATTTTCGTGTGCTCCGCTCAATTGGGGCGGACAGTCATTTGAGGGGTGTCGATCAGGCGCCAGTAGTCTGGATATGTATAGCGGATTAGCCCGCTCAGAAAACGTGGTTGCGCTTCGAATTGCCCAAGAAGTTGGGCTTGATGCGGTTGTCCGAATAGCTCAACGCATGGGAATCCGGTCTGAACTTAACCCAACCCCAGGTTTAATCTTGGGGCAGAGTGAGGTGACGCTGATAGAAATGACCGAAGCCTTTGGGGTCTTGGCAAATCAAGGCCTCTACAATCGCCCCCATCTCATCAGCCGTATTCTCGACAGCAGCGACTGCGCCAACGCAAACGACCTAAGCACGTGTCGGGTTATTTACAGCTACGCAGAAGATGCAGAGTCAAATATGTCGGTTATTGACTCATCTGTTGCCGATCGAATGACTGGTTTACTTCAGGGGGTCATCCAAGGCGGAACAGGACGAAATGCTTATATTGGGGTTGGAGAGGCTGGAAAGACAGGTACCACCAATGACAATATTGATTTGTGGTTTGTAGGGTACGTGCCTCGCCAAAATTTAGTCACAGGCGTTTGGTTAGGAAATGACGATAATACTCCGACATCGGGAAGCAGTGCTCAGGCTGCGGATCTGTGGGGAGACTATATGCAGCAGGTTATACGCTAACAATTCGTGATGCTGCTTATCGGATCGCCAGCACAATTTTTACATGAAAAACCTAAAAAGATTTGCCAGATGTATTAAAGCATAGCTGTCATTCAAATGGAGATCGGATATGATCGCCGCAAATGCAGTTTGACTACGAAGCATTATTAAGGTTCAAACTGAACCCTGGCGCTTCTGTCTAAGCGTTTACTCAGTTATTCAGTTATATAGTGATTGCACCTGGTTCGGAGAGGATCGTGACTATCTATATTGGAAATCTGGCCTTTCAAGCAACAGAGGAAGACATTCGAGAAGTGTTTGCTGAATATGGGGCCGTTAAACGAGTCAGCTTACCCACTGATCGAGAAACGGGGCGGAAGCGGGGCTTTGCCTTTGTGGAGATGGAAAATGAAACCGATGAAGACTCTGCCATTAATGAGCTAGATGGTGCTGAATGGATGGGTCGAGAGATTCGACTCAACAAAGCGAAACCTCGTGAAACCCGCAGGAGTAATAGCAGCCGAAACGCCGATGCCAGTCTCTCTAGCGAAGGCTAAGGATCGGATTAAAGCATTGCAATCAAGACGACTTCAGAGTAGATCTGAGTATCAGATTGCCGATCTTAACTCAATCCAAATTTAGACCAACCAAGCACCCTTCTTACCCATTCCGGTGAGCGATCGCGCCTGCTTCTGAAACTTATCCTCTTCAATCCTTATCCTTTTATTCCTTTTATCGCTTACCGCTACCGCTAGATTAGTCCTAAAACGGATCTTATGAAACATCCTTAATCTAGCAACTTAAGTAGGTCGCCTTAAGTTTTTGCAGCTTGCGTAGGATGGATTAGCGCAGCGTAACCCGGGCGGGCGCTAGTTTATTGCCTCCGGCAAGGCTGCGCCAACATTCCTCAACCATAACCTACGCAGAAGCACGTTTATTTATATTTATCTACTTAGATTGCAAGCTAAGATGAATAGTTAAGCTCTAAACCTAAAACCTTCGTTAGGACGGTTTCAGCTTCACGAATCTCTCTTATGTTTTGGATCTTGACTTTTGCAATCCGTAACAATAGGAACTGACGATCCGCATTGTGTTGCGGTTACCTGAGTAGCGCCGTTCATGTCTCGGACACGTATTCTAGTCATCCTGATTGGCATTGTCCTCGCATTTGGACTAACTCTGTGGCTAGTTGTGTCGATTAGTCAACTGTATTACGCGATCGCTCTCACCTCTCGCCTATTAGCAAACATCGTACTGTTCATCATTCTGGCTATTTTAGCCGCCTTGATTGGGGCGCTCATCTATTATGCGATCCTCTTTCAACGGCCTCGGCAATCGTCACGACGACCGATTCCGACCGTTAGCGACCAGAAAGCTGTGGCTGCCGGAGAAACGCTACAGGCAATTCGTCAGCAAGTGTCTCAAATTCAAGATGAAGTCGCTCGACAAGTACTACTTGAACGCTCCCGAGACATTGAAGAAAATTTGGCTCGCGGTGAACTGCGCGTCGTAATTTTTGGAACAGGTTCGGCTGGTAAAACCTCAGTTTTAAATGCAATTTTAGGTCGAATTGCTGGTCAAGTGGGTGCTCCGATGGGGACGACTGGAGGCGTGCAAACCTATCGGTTTCGGCTAAAAGGAGTCGAGAGAGAAATTTGGTTTACGGATACGCCAGGAATTTCGGAAGCAGGAATTCAAGGCACTCAGCGGGAGCAGATAGCTCGGCAACTAGCGACTCAAGCCAGTTTGCTGCTGTTTGTTATCGACACTGATCTACGGCAGTCAGAATATAAACCGCTACAGACTCTGGCTGAGATTGGTAAGCGATCGCTGATTGTATTCAACAAAGCTGACCTATATACCGACGCTGATTTAGATGCGATTTTGAATCGGCTTGGACAGCGGGTGCAATCCTTTAATCCTCTTCCCGATATTGTGGCGATCGCAGCAAATCCCCAACCGATTCAACTCGACACAGGCGAGCTTATTCAGCCTGATCCTGAGATTCTTCCTCTACTCAAGCGCATGGCGATAATTCTGCGACAAGAAGGAGAAGATCTGGTCGCAGATAATATTTTGTTACAATCTCAGCGCCTCGGGAAAGAAGCGCGTCAGATTATTAACGAACAGCGCCATCGTCAAGCCAATCAAGTCGTTGAACGGTTCCAGTGGATTAGCGGTGGTGTCATATCGATGACACCCTTACCCGTTGTTGATCTGCTTGCTACTGCGGCCATTAATGCCCAGATGGTGGTGGAAATTGGTCGGATATATGGCTGTGACATCAACCTAGATCGGGGACGAGAACTTGCTATTTCGCTTGCAAAAACCCTCACAGGATTAGGCATCGTTAAAGGAGCTGTCCAGCTTTTTTCGATGACTTTACAGCTTAATGCAGGCACCTTTGTAATTGGTCGGGCAATCCAAGGGGTGACAGGGGCTTATCTAACTCGGATTGCGGGGAAAAGTTTTATTGAATATTTTCGCCGCGACCAAGACTGGGGAGATGGTGGTATCACTGAAGTCGTACAGCAACAGTTTCAGTTAAACCGTCGGGATGAATTTATTCGATCATTTGTTCAGGAGGCGATCGCCCGCGTTGTCAACCCGATTATCACGGAGACACAGCCCGACGCTGGAGTGCGCGATCGCGACACAATCTAAATTGACATCATAAATTTTTGACTTTTTCAGGAATTCACTGCAATGAGCGCGTAGATCACCTTAGCAACGTAGCGATGTTTGCTACTGAATGAGTGCTCTCCAGATCGCTAATTTTAAGGAGGTTAATTGACCTTCATTACCGACAAGCTGTGTCTGATCTATTCCCAATCGCGTATCACATGGTCACTTAATTAGCCATGATTTTTTGACTCAAATAAAATTGCCCAAGCACTATTTCTGTCTAAAAAAACAGACGAAAGTGGCCTGAATTTGGGGGTTTGATTGCGGGATCTTTGCAAAATTTTTATCAAATTTGGCCCGAAATTAAAGTCGAGTTTGAGACTTTATAAACCAACTTCCAATCTTTGAAACCTCTTTATAAAGAGTCGAGCTAACTTGTTCTAAACTCCAGTGGAAACCCTCACGAAATGGAACATCTATTGTGGTTAGCAAGTCCTAATTATTGGGAATACTAACGACAACCGGTGGAGAGCCCCCTAAATTAGTTACCTGGAGCAACTGAGACGATCACTATGCCAGCACAACCGATACCAGTAAAACCTTTCTACGCTGAGGCAGACTATGATGAGCCTTCTAATGCTCTCGATTTACAATCGGGTAGTGCAGACCCCAATCAAACCGATATTGATGCTGAGCACACTGCTAGCGACCTCATTAATCTAGATTTAGACGATGAGGATGCTGCGGCCCTCAATCGGGGAGCCAGTCGCCGCACGACCGATTTGGTGCGGATGTATCTTCAAGAGATTGGTCGAGTCCGCCTTTTGGGGAGAGATGAAGAAGTATCGGAAGCTCAGAAAGTTCAGCGCTACATGCGGTTATTAGATCTGTGTCATGAAGCTGCTGAGAGTGATGACCTAATGCAGCGCTACGCCGAGCTGATTGAGGTTCACGACCGTCTGGCGTCTAATCTTGGGCATCGCCCGTCTTGGGAGCGCTGGGCAAGTGAGGCTGGAGTTCTGCTAGAAAATCTTAAACCTACGTTGTCACGCGGTCGGCGGCGTTGGGCCGAACTCGCAGATATCAGTCTCGAAGAACTTGATCTGGTTCAGCGCGAAGGGACTGCTGCCAAAGATCACATGATCAAGGCAAATCTGCGGCTTGTTGTTTCAGTCGCTAAGAAATATCAGAATCGAGGACTCGAACTGTTAGACCTGATTCAGGAAGGCACTCTAGGATTGGAGCGAGCCGTTGATAAGTTTGATCCAACAAAAGGGTATCGGTTTAGCACGTATGCCTACTGGTGGATTCGCCAAGGCATTACACGGGCGATCGCCACTCAAAGTCGAACCATCCGCTTACCGGTTCACATTACCGAAAAACTCAACAAGATTAAGAAAGCTCAACGTAAAATTTCTCAACAGAAGGGCCGGACACCTTCGATTGAGGACATCGCAGCTGAGCTTGATATGACCGCTCCCCAAGTTCGCGAAGTCCTACTGCGGGTACCCCGTGCTGTTTCGCTAGAAACCAAAGTCGGCAAAGAGCGAGATACCGAACTCGGTGATCTGCTCGAAACGGATAGCATTTCTCCTGAAGAAACGCTCATGCGAGAGTCTCTCCATCGAGATCTTCAGCAACTGTTGACCGACTTGACGACGCGAGAGCGGGATGTCATTCGCATGCGGTTTGGCTTGGGAGATGGCAATCCCTACTCGCTAGCTGAAATTGGTCGTGCGCTTGATCTTTCCCGAGAGCGCGTTCGTCAGATTGAAGCTAAGGCATTACAAAAACTGCGCCAACCCAAACGTCGCAATCGCATTCGGGACTACTTAGAGTCGCTGACCTAAGCCCTGACGTTTTCTCCGCTCCCTCCAACAACCGATCGACTCATCACATCAAGGCACGATATATCGTGCCTTTTTTATAGCAATGTGCAATTGCGTCAAGTACAGAAACGGTGATGTGGGGCGCGCCGCGCCCCACATCACCGTACTTAACTCAAGCGCATACCGCTATATTTTTGGGGATTGGAGAAACATTGCGAAGTATATAGCCGTACGCTCTCGCGTTAGGACGTTGAACATGGGTAGAACCCGCGCGCTGTAAGGACTCTACACGCAAACCCAAGCCTGCAGGACTATAAAGTGTGTTGCAACTCTTAATGTACATGGCGGTTTCCAGCCTGTTTCCCTTGATAGACTTAATGACGTGGAATGCAAGATGCCTCGCCTGCTCAGTATCCTGAGTGCGGCAGTAGGTTAGGAGCAACGTCACAAACGAGATAAGAGTAGCAATGGTAGATTCCGTCAAAAAACCTGTTTTTGAAGAACTCCGACCTGGAATTAAAGCGCCAGCCAAGGAAACTATCCTAACGCCTCGCTTTTACACGACCGACTTTGACGAGATGTCAAACATGGACATCTCAGTCAATGAAGGCGAACTGCGGGCGATCTTGGAAGAATTCCGGGTTGATTACAATCGACATCACTTTGTTCGTGACGAAGAATTTGAACGATCTTGGGATCATATTGATGGCGAAACCCGCCGTTTGTTTGTCGAATTTCTAGAACGTTCGTGCACGGCTGAGTTTTCGGGTTTTCTCCTTTATAAAGAATTGTCCCGCAAGCTTAAAGATAAGAGCCCTGTATTAGCCGAGTGTTTCTCGCTGATGTCTCGTGACGAAGCTCGTCATGCGGGATTTTTGAACAAGGCAATGTCTGACTTCAATCTGTCGCTTGATTTGGGCTTTCTGACGAAGAATCGTAAGTACACCTTCTTTAAGCCGAAGTTCATCTTTTATGCTACATATCTGTCTGAAAAGATTGGATATTGGCGTTACATCACCATCTATCGTCATCTAGAATCTCATCCAGAAAATCGCATTTATCCAATCTTCCGCTTCTTTGAGAACTGGTGTCAGGATGAAAACCGCCATGGTGACTTTTTTGATGCGCTGATGAAATCGCAGCCTCACATTCTCAATGATTGGAAAGCAAGGTTGTGGTGCCGTTTCTTCCTGTTGTCGGTTTTCGCCACGATGTTTTTGAATGATATTCAGCGCTCTGGGTTTTATGAATCGCTGGGATTAGATGCGCGAGACTATGATATTCATGTCATTCGCAAAACCAATGAGACGGCAGGGCGAGTTTTCCCGATTGTGTTGAATGTCGACCACCCGAAATTCTTTGGAATTTTGGATGAGTGTATTCGCAATAATGAAAAGCTTTCGGCAATTGTCAATTCTGATACGCCCAAGGTGGTTCAGCTTTTTCAAAAGCTGCCCTTGTACGCATCCAATATGGTTAAGTTTGTGCGGCTTTATTGTATGAAGCCCGTCGACGTGATGAATCTGCACAGTGCAGTTCGCTAGTTGATTAATTCTTGTTTGGTTGAAGAAAGCGGTTCTGCCCTTGGCGGAGCCGTTTTTTTGGAGCGTCATTTGCTAAGATGCATTGGCACTTTTTTTCTCAATGCATGAATTCACAGACTACTTTGACGATCAGAATCAGTCATATCTGGACGATTCTCTCAGTGTTTGTGCCCCCCGTTCTAGTCTGTTCTCCCTTGGTTGCGATCGCATCTCCCGTTGACGAGCACCATTCTAGCTGGGGTGAGTCGACTCAACTATCAGCACTGTTCAATCCATTCGAACGCTGTTATGACCACCTTAATGCAAATGTACTGGACGACGATACACCGGATCATCCCGGTTGTGAATGGCAGCTTTCAACCCCATCTGCGGCGATCGCCCCGTCAGACAAGCTGATCTCAACCGTTGAATTATCGAGCAGTGGCATCGTCACATCAGCTTCTGATCTCGAAGCCTTGACGAGAGCAATCCCTCTATTTCCAGAGGCGATCGCGCAAACTACGCCCCCTGCATCCGATCACAGCGATGAATCATCGGATGATTCGATGAATAATTCCTCTGATAGTTCTACAGACAACGATGATTCTATAGAGAACAATAATTCTACAGAGAACACTGTTGAGCAACTCGATCTCGATCCAGCATTGGTTGAGGACAGTCCGGTTTTCCAGCGTTGGTTAGAGGAAATTCCCGATGTTGCCTCAGATATTGACCGTGATCCAAGTTTCCGTACCCGCCTCCGCCTTGGCTACATAGATGTGGGGTCTGCTGATGATGGAGAAGGCTTTGTCGTGGGTGTTGAAGACGTATTTTTAGGTCAAACTGGGTTGACGCTCAGCGCAGACTATCAATCAACGTTTGATAATGAGCATGAATCGTTTGGGACGAACTTCAGATATTACATCTTACCGCTAGGTCGCTATGTCAATATTGCGCCTCAAATTGGATATCGAAATCTAGAAGTCGATGGCTTTGACACAGACGGGCTCGATCTCGGAATTCGGGTTATTGCCGTACTCTCTCGGACTGGAGCAGCTGATATTTCGGTGAGTCAACGCTGGGTGAACCCAGGAAGCGATCGCCGCGAGGTGAGTCTTACATCACTGACCTTTGGCTATGCTGTAACCCAGCGCTTGCGTATATCAACCGAGTTTCAATGGCAGAAGATCCCTGATGAAAGTGACAGACGGCTCGGCATCGGGTTGGAGTGGATGTTGTAAAAAAATTTCCTCCAACATTTCAGTTGAAGGAAACTAATCCAGATCCAAACTATGTGGAGAAACATCTCTACGAAAGAGAACCCGTGGTAGACGCAAACTTTAAATACAGATTCGGGAAATACAGATCAGGCAAACAGCAATTGACGTGACGTATGCATTGCCTTAGACGCAACACATATAATCAATTTGTGTTCAATGTGAAACCGCTGCGCTGCAGGATATCTATATCAAACCCTTAATTAATATGAAAAGACTATATCACCGTGGTCCCATCACTGCAACATTCAACAGTGCTGAATTTACAAATAATATAGGAATGCGTAGGGAAGGTCATGTCAAGAACAGGAGCCAAACTCCGCATAAGGCAATCAATGCGCCTAGAAATGCACGGGGGCTAATTTTTTCGCCTAGCCATAGAGCGACCGGCAGGATAAACAACGGGCTGGTGGCTGTCAATGACTGGGCGATGCCCGTTTCGGTATATTTCAGGGCGGTCTGCTGGAGCCAAATGGCTAAAAATGTGCTGGCAAATGCGGTTATCGCCACAATCGTCAACAATCGTGGCGATCGCATCGGTTTGAGCGCCTGCATTCCTTCCTGGTGAGCCATGACCCAAATTAGCAAAATGACTGTCCCGGCAATAATTCGAATGAGAGTGCTCCACAACGGACTGATCGAGGTGTCTGCGAGTGCGGCCCTCGACATCACGGCTCCGCTGGCTTGCCCGAATGCGGCCAGAATGCCGAAGCTAATTCCGCGCCCAAGACGGATTTCGCCTCTAACGGCATCCGGCACTCTTTCTGCGACGACCCAGGCAACGCCTGAAATCGTTAAAACGATTCCTAAATAGTCTCTCATGCTCAGCTGCTCACCCAAAAAGACTAGCGCCAGAAACGCAGATAGAGGTGGAGCTAGCGACTCCATCAGTAGGGCTCGTCGCGCTCCTAAACAATTAATCGAGGTGAAAAACGCAGTATCGCCAAACCCGATGCCTACGATGCCGCTCATCACCAGCAGCCCAATGGTGATATGACTCACGTCGGGTCGTGGCGCGTCTGTGATCACCAGCGTCACGAAAATCATGGCGATCGCAATCACTCCCTTGGTGAAATTGAGCGCCAATGGAGAAAGCTGACGCCCTACCCCGGCATAAATGATTGAGGCGATCGCCCAGATGAACGCAGCGCTCAGGGCCGCAATTTCACCTCTGAATTCGAGAAGCACAGGGTTCATTACTGATGATGAGGGGGGATTAACGGTTTATATCAATTTGGGATTTTGGATTTTAGATTTTGGATGGGTAATTTTCTTGCGTTAGAGGTTTAATTTATCTAATAACTCTCTCACCTTTTGCGGCTCGACTAAGCTATTCGCGCACAGAATGCCGGACGCCGCTACAGCCGGAACGCCAATCCCAGGCATGGTGCTATCTCCGACCCGATACAGCCCTTGGATGGGAGTCTGACAGCTCGGAAACATCCCTTCACCAGCGGCGATCGCCGGACCATAGGTGCCCTGGTAGCGGCGCAAAAATCGCGCATGGGTCAGTGGGGTGCCAATGAGTTCTAGGACGACTCTTTCGCGAATATCAGGAATGACTCGCTCTAGGGCGCGATATAGAGGTTCTGCCCGGCTTCGCTTGCGATCGCCATAGTGCTCATCTCGTTGCCACGGTTCATACGGTTCTAAGGTGTAGGCATGAACGGCGTGATGATGGGGCAGGGCTTGGCTATCGTCCCACACGGTCGGAATTGAGATCATGCAGGTGTTACCGGGAACGGTAATATCACGGTCAGACTCGTGAACCACCACATGATGTCCAGTCAGGGCGTCTAAGCCTTCTGCTCGAATCCCTAAGTGCAGATGCATAAAACTTTCAACTGCGGGAGTTTTGAGAGCATCGTGGCGAAAGCTAGACGGCAAATCCTCCGGTTTGACTAAGCTCGAATAGGTGTCCCAAATAGTAGCGTTAGAAATGATGACCGGCGCATGAAATGTTTCACCGTTGCGGAGCTGAATGCCCACCGCTCTGCCCTCTTCTTTGACCTGGATGGTTTCGACATGAGCATTGAGGTGTAACCGACCGCCCCACTTTTCTAAGCCCCGCACCAATGCTTGCACGAGCGCTCCACTCCCCCCCACCGGATAATCAATGACCGAATGGGTGCGTTCACCAAGCATAAATGCGACTTCGGGTGCGATGGTGCCATTTGCCTTGAGCCCTGACAGTAAAAAGCATTCCACATCTACAAGACGACGCACCCACGGGTCGTCAACGGTTTGCTCCACCAACGCCCCGACTGATCCCTGAATCACGCCGATGTGGGGCAGCAGCTTCAGCAAGGCCCACGGATAGCAGCTCAGAAGCAGGGGGACGATATTCAAGTCTGCCCGCAGCGCAAGCGTCGGGATTGCGCGTAACGCGTCATAGAGATTGAGGAGTCGCCTTTCTAGCCGCTCGAATTCGCGTGCCCCTTGAGATGTGATCTGGGCGATCGCCTCTCGATATGACTCGGCGTTGCCGTAAATCGGAATCGTATGGTCAGGAAAATGATAGTGCCCTAGCGGGTCATAGCGAACCGCGTCTACGGGTTCTTCGAGGGCATCAAAGACTTGCCGCAGAGGATTTAGAGAATTTGCATCGCTCAATCCGCAATAAAACGAAGGCCCCGAATCAAACTCAAATCCCTGTCGAGAGAAGCTATGAGCTGCACCACCTGGAATAGCATGGCTTTCACATACCATCACCTGCCAGCCATATCGAGCTAATAGGCTAGCAGCCACTAACCCGCCGATTCCACTGCCAATTACGATTGCATCTGCATCTTGCATCGTGAATCACTTAACCTGATGAAGATAAACACATTGAGTCACATCAGCTCGTTGTGATTGTAGCGAGTTTGAGTGGCGTGCACCGTCGGATCAATGCAGACTCTAAAGATAATCTTGATGTTTGATGGTCTAGTGACCAAGAGATGCGATAACGGAGAGGCACGTGGCACCAATTGGCGTGTTTAACCAAATCTAAAGGTTTGGAACCGCTTTAATTCATTCGATGGATAGAGTATTAGCCTGTCTACAGGATGTTAACAAGGTACGTAGCAGGTCTCCGAAAAAGATTGATGCCCACTCAAGAAGGTGATAACTAATGACACAGGCAAAACAAGGCGATACTGTAAAGGTTCACTACACGGGGAAGCTAGAAGACGGCACTGTGTTTGATTCTTCACAAGATCGCAATCCCTTAGAATTTTCGATTGGTGAGGGTGGTCTGATTCCAGGGTTTGAAACGGCTGTAATCGGTATGAATCCAGGAGATTCTAAGACAGCGCAAATTCCATCCACTCAAGCCTATGGTCCTCATCATCCGGATATGGTAATCGCAGTCGAAAAAGAAAAGATGCCGGACGACATATCAGTGGAGCTAGGACAGCAGTTGTTCATTCGCCAGGAAAATGGTCAGCCCATTCCTGTCACGGTGACTGAAGTTTCAAACGGATCAGTCACGCTTGATGCGAATCATCCGCTCGCCGGAAAGGATTTGACGTTTGATATTCAGCTTCTAGAAATTGTTTAGCTGAGACGTTGATGCGTCATAAGATCATGCGTCACAGATAAGTGACATGATGCCATTCTGATGTAGCTGACAGTTGCATACGGGTAATTTGCTGAGGAAACGCATGCGATCGCTTTCATGCTTAGCGTTTCCTCAGTTTTCTTTTGGCTAAAACTCAGGAATATCCTGCTTAATACTCATGAGTGCGGAATCTAGTGCCTGTGATGACTAAGGCTCGGCACCGATGGAGGTTGTCAATCGATTGCATGTTATCCACAGGACACGTTTCAAGCTTCTAGGCGTATCTGTTCCGGCACTGTTCTCTTAATTACCTGGCTTTTTCCATCTGGTGCTATATCCAATCCCGTGAGCTGTTAGGGGTACTGCGTATCATGAATTCTGACTGTGAGCTTGAGTCTGTTCTCGTTATCATTCCGGTTCGCGATGAAGAAACAACGATTGCCAGGGTGATTCAAGAGTTGCAGACTATTGGTTTTACGCAAATTCGGGTAGTCGATAATGGCAGCCGCGATCGCACCGCCGTGATTGCGCGCACATTGGGGGCAGAGGTTTGCTGGGAACCGCATCCGGGATATGGTCGAGCCTGCTGGCGTGGCTTAGAAAAATGCCCGACCTCCATCGAATGGATTTTGTTCTGTGATGGAGATGGCAGTGATGATTTGGCTCAGATTCCCCAGTTTCTGAATGCTCGAGACGAGTTTGATTTTATTCTTGGAAATCGCTGTGCAACACAAGCCGGACGAGATGCCATGACTCCTGTCCAGCGATTTGGTAATGCGCTAGCGACTCGATTGATCGATTGGGGATGGGGCGTCGCATACCAAGATTTAGGCCCCTTGCGGCTGATTCGTCGATCTGCGTTGGAGCATATTAACATGCGCGATCGCGGCTTTGGCTGGACGGTTGAGATGCAAGTCAGGGCCGTTGAGTGTCATTTGCGAATTCTTGAAATTCCCGTGCGATATCGGCGGCGTCAGGGCGGACAATCGAAAATTTCGGGCACGGTTTTAGGCAGCGTTCGAGCGGGGACGATTATTCTCAGCACGCTTGGCTATCTGTTTGCCCGTCGTCTAATTCAACCCGGGGGCTTAATAGGCCAACCATCTAAGCAACGATCGTTATCCAAGGGTTCTAACCAGAGTTCTAACCAGAGTCCCAAATGAGTGAGAACGAGAGTAAAGTATTTCATCAGCAGTCGTGTCAGACGCGCTTAGTCGCTGCGATCGCAGCGATGCTGATCATTGGCTGTGTGGTGATCTGTCCGTATGGGAATTTTGTCGAGGATGGGGTTGCCCCGCAGTTCTGGATGGGCATTGGCCTCATGAGTCTGGGATTCATCTTGACGTGGCAGCTTCGGTCAATAGGTGGATATTGGTTTTGGGCGATCGCCCTTGCGACTCGTCTAATTTTGCTGCCCATGCATCCGGGTGACGACATCTGGCGCTATTTGTGGGAAGGGTACATACAAACGTTAGGGTTTAGCCCGTTTCATCTGCCGCCCCTCGCACCCGAACTCGCGCCCTACCGGACGGAATGGTGGTCTTTGATCAATCATCCAACCGTCTCTGCGATCTATCCCCCCATCACTCAGTTAGGATTTCGAGGATTAGCGGCGATCGCTCCGTCGGTTTTGATATTTAAATTGGGCTTTGTGAGTGCTGATGTGGGGCTATGCTGGCTGCTGAGCCGTCGATTTGGATATCGCAAGGCGCTGGTATATGCCTGGAATCCTTTGATTCTCTATTCATTTGCAGGGGGCGGGCATTATGATAGCTGGTTTCTGCTGCCGTTAGTGGCTGCTTGGCTCATTGCTGAATCGTTTCAGAGAAGTGATTCAGAATCATCCAGCCTGAATGTTTCATCACCGCATCTCCAGTCCTGGGTTGCACAGCGGACGTCTAAGGCAACAGTAGACGGGCGAATGGTCTGGAGTGCTCTATTGGTCGGCATCAGCATCGCTGTGAAATGGATTTCGCTGCCAATTTTAGGATTTTTAGCGTGGCGATCGCTGACTCAATGGCGATGGGTGCAACTGAGTTTGATTGTAATCGTAGGAGCGCTGCCTATGAGTATCGGTGCGCTTCAGTTTTGCTCACCAGATGCGTGCCCATTGATTCCGACTGGATCGGTGTTTGTGTCTCATGGTCGCAGTGCAGACCTGATTCCCTATTTAGTGAGCAACATTTGGGAACCCTCACGCTGGGAAAATTGGCTATTCGTATTTCCTCTGGGGGGCTTTGGTCTGTGGCTCTTGTGGCGATCGCCGACCTTTCTCATGTTTACAGAATGGTATTTAGCGTCACTGCTAGTTCTATCCCCAATTATTCACGGCTGGTATTTTACGTGGCTCGTTCCTTTTGCAGTCGCAAGTCGCAACTGGGGCACTCGATTGGTTAGCCTTTCCGCGTTTATCTATTTTGTGCTCCCCCATCGGCAATCGTTGGGAGATACAAGCTGGCTATTGGGCGATCGGGAACGACTCTTGTTATGGCTACCTTTCTTGTTGGGATGGGCTGTATCTCTGAATCAACACAGGCATCAATATAGATCGGCTGACTCAAGACGGGTGTTTGAAACTCTGATGAAAAGCGTTTCAAACATTGTTTACAGAATTAAATAATTTCTGAGCAAATACTATAATTAATTATTCAGCTAATAAATCATTTCTAACTATAGCGATTGTGATTTGTATGTGAGCGGTGGGGCGGGCGGCGCCCGCCCCACCGCTCACAACCCATCTGGGATTGCTATATTACAGATAATGACAAGATCCCGTCATCAATAGAAATCGTGTTGATTGAGATAATGACAACCACAATTTAAGCCTTTGGGCGATCGCCCATTGATATATCACGCTATCCTTTGATATGCAGGATGCCGATCGGTAGCGAGCCGCAAATTTCTTATTACATAACTTTACTTTTCCTGTTACATAACTTTGTTGAAGTTGCGGTTTTTATTTAGAAATATTGCTCATCTCTCCAATAAAACTCGAATTTAAAATAATATAAGTTACAGTTCGGTTTCTAATTTTCAGAAACTGCTTTTTATCCATTCATTTTCTGTTCATTAAACGTACTCATTGCTATGACTACTACCCTAAGACAGCGTGAAAGTTCCACACTGTGGGAGCGGTTTTGCGATTGGGTAACCAGCACCGAGAATCGCCTATATGTAGGTTGGTTTGGCGTGTTGATGATCCCTTGCTTGCTAACCGCAACCATTTGTTTCATCATCGCATTCGTCGCGGCTCCTCCCGTTGACATCGACGGCATCCGCGAGCCCGTTGCCGGTAGCCTTATCTACGGCAACAACATCATCTCCGGCGCAGTTGTGCCATCGTCCAACGCAATTGGACTGCACTTATATCCGATTTGGGAAGCCGCATCGCTCGACGAGTGGCTCTATAACGGTGGTCCATACCAGCTAGTGGCATTCCACTTCTTGATTGGTATCTTTGCTTACATGGGTCGCCAGTGGGAGCTATCCTATCGGCTTGGTATGCGCCCCTGGATTTGTGTTGCATACTCTGCTCCATTAGCTGCTGCAACCTCCGTCTTCTTGATCTACCCGATTGGGCAAGGCAGCTTTTCTGACGGCATGCCCCTGGGCATCTCTGGAACCTTCAACTTCATGTTCGTGTTCCAGGCTGAGCACAACATCTTGATGCATCCGTTCCACATGCTAGGTGTGGCTGGTGTATTTGGTGGAGCATTGTTCTCCGCGATGCACGGTTCATTGGTGACTTCTTCCTTGGTGCGTGAGACGACCGAGAACGAGTCGCAGAACTACGGCTACAAGTTTGGTCAGGAAGAAGAGACCTACAACATCGTTGCAGCACACGGCTACTTCGGACGGTTGATCTTCCAATATGCGAGCTTCAACAACAGCCGCAGCTTGCACTTCTTCTTGGGAGCATGGCCAGTGATCGGCATCTGGTTCACGGCGCTAGGTATCAGCACGATGGCGTTCAACCTGAATGGGTTCAACTTCAACCAGAGTGTGATTGATAGCCAAGGCCGCGTGATCAACACCTGGGCGGACGTATTGAATCGTGCGAACCTGGGCATGGAAGTGATGCACGAGCGCAATGCTCACAACTTCCCGCTTGATTTGGCAGGTGCTGAAGTGACCCCGGTTGCGTTGACAGCGCCTTCCATCGATAGTTAGTTCATTTCTTTTAGCGTATAAATCTCATCCTTGAGTGTAGCGCTCCCAGATCAGGGAGCGCTTTTTAATGTCTAAGTCCATCTAGGATTGCTATATAGCAGCACGCGCGGGGTCTACACACAAACATGAGCCTGTAGGAAGCTATAGAAGATTTCTGGCAAAAAACGCCTGACAAAGCCAAATTCGTTGATTATGATGAGTCTGCAATGATTTATGCGATGGGAACATCCGCAAAATCTTGACTTCTGGGTATAGGGAGCATCCATAACCTGACCAGCAAAAATGAGCACTAGGTTTGATATGACATTCAGAGTCTTACAGAATTCTCTACTGTTCTCTTTCTTTGTTTTCTATAGTTTCGCTCTCCCTGGAATCGCTCAACCAGATGCCAACGCTGATGCGATCGCCCCTGAGGAGTCCAATTCAAGCTTTTTATCCGAAGACTCTGAAATTAATCCATCATCGACACAAAGACCGTTATCAGAATCTGAGAGTCAGTCTGCTCCGAATGTGCATCATGATTCGATGGATCAGCTAACATCTGTCACTCAACTGTCGGATGTACAGCCTACTGATTGGGCATTTCAAGCTCTCCAGTCGTTAGTTGAGCGGTATGGCTGCATTGTTGGCTATCCAGATAGCACCTATCGCGGCAATCGAGCACTCAGCCGCTACGAGTTTGCGGCGGGCGTCAATGCCTGTTTGGATCGCGTCAATGAAATCATTGCCCAAGGATTGGCAGATACTGTAACCCGTGATGATTTGGAGACGCTTCAACGATTGCAAGAGGAGTTTGCGGCTGAACTAGCGACCCTAAGAGGCCGAGTGGATGCGCTCGAAGCCAGAACAGCAGAACTTGAAGCGAATCAGTTTTCTACTACGACAAAGCTGAGCGGTGAGGCGATCTTTGCAGTGAGCGATCGCTTCGGGGACGACGATGACAATCAAACGGTGTTTCAAAACCGCGTTCGACTCAATTTGGTGACGAGTTTTACCGGCAATGATGCACTTCACACGCGGCTCGCAACTGGCAATAACCCCCCCTTTGGTGCGCCGTCTGCCTTTTCGCTCGACCCACAACCTGCCGGAGAATTTGATTTGACCCCCGATGGGGCTCCGGGGACTGCGGCAGGAGTTCTCACGCCTCGTGTGGGAGGCAATACCGATAATGATATCGAACTCGATTGGCTTGCTTACTACTTTCCCCTGGGCGATCGCCTCGGAGCCTATGTTGCTGCCACTGGAAGCACTCACAACCACTATGTCTACAGCACCGTAAATCCTTTCTTTGAAGACTTTGACGGAGGCAGCGGGTCTATTTCGGCATTTAGCCAAGCTAGTCCTATTTATCGCATTGGTGGAGGCACCGGCGTCGGATTTAATGTGGCGATCGATCCTGCGTCTCGTTTCGTTTTCTCAGCAGGCTACTTGGCAGAAAATGCGGCAGATTCTAGCCCCGGAGAAGGGCTGTTTAATGGAGACTATGCCGCACTAGGTCAGTTGACTCTCACCCCTACGCCATCGTTGCAGTTTGGGCTGACCTATGTCCACGGCTACCATACCGACAGCAGCGCTATTTTTGACTCTGGCATTGCTGGTGAGTTTTTCACGGGGAGCACTCTCGCCAATGCATTTCATGTGTCTGCGGGCATTCCAGCCGTTACCAATTCGTATGGGATAGGAGCGTCGTGGCAAATTACGCCCAATGTTGTGGTAAATGCGTTTGGGGGCTATACGGATGTGATTTTTGTAGACGAGGGGGATGGAGAAGTCTGGTATTACGGATTGGGGTTAGCACTACCCGATCTGTTGGGTGAAGGCAATTTGGGCGGCATTTTTGTCGGCGTTGAGCCTTATCTGGGTGGCATTGAAGGGATTGGTGGCCTACCTAACGCAACGTCACTTCACGCAGAAGCCTTTTATAAATTTCGCATCACAGATAATATTTCGATCACACCTGGCATTATTTGGGTCACGAACCCGGATCAGATCAATGACGTGGACGGATTCAGCGATTATGTCGTCGGTACGCTGCGAACTACGTTTAGGTTTTAAGAAAACAGTTTTAACTCAACGCAAATCTAACTATGGTTAGATGTTGATCTGAACCTGAGTTGCCATCTTGGAAACTGAATTTAAGAGCTGAGCGTTTGGGCAAGTGTCTTGCCTCCCAACAGGCGATCGCCCATTGGAAGTAACCGTTTGAATTTCTGATGCTAATTCTCACGTCTCAGCCATTCCTAAACCATCCTTAAAAAGGGAGATATCGCACTTAATTTCAACAAAAAACATACTGTTAAATGTAGAGACTCCCAATAGTTAATCGTTGATCTATTCGTTATCTCATCATCATTCAATCAAGCAAACAAGTCATAGTTTCATGGTTTGATTGGCACTATTTACCGTCTTACAAAAATCTCGTTACAAGTCTAGTCTTTTGGTTTGAAATAGACCCGGAGATCCAGAATTCACAGACCAATAGAGGCGTCTAGGATCAAAAAACAGAGCGAGATTTGAATTTCCTATATAGTCTTGAATAATCCAGTTTGATGGAATAGGATTAAGTCGTTTTCGTCTAAAAATTTGTGTAAATGATGAGTCGATACGTTTAAAGTTGCTGGAAGATTCCATCGTTCTAGTGTAGGAGATATGTTGGCAATGAGTTGCTATGGTTAGAGTTTTTTTATCTGGCACTATGAAAATAATGCAGTCGTTAGTCTGCTTCAGAAAAAGATGGCGACGAACTGTGACGTTATTTGTGCTGGCGATCGCCACAACCGTGGTGACTAGCCTGTTGCCGTTGAATATGACTAGCTGGACTAGCGGGGCAGTTGCCCAAGAGAATCCTCCAGCCGAACAAACCAGTGCCACGGCATCACCCGAAGCTCCTACTGAAAAAGCGTCTCCGCTCAACATAGACCTGCCGCCTGAAATCAATAACCTCTTAACCACCGACTGGATTGAGGGCGTTACCCAACAAACTGTTTGGTTAGATGGTCACCCGATTATTCGGGTTACAGGTCAAGTCTGGGGAAGCGGTAGCGAGGTTGGTGGTGACTTATCTGCTAAACGGCGTGCGCAAATTGTCGAGCGACGGTTGAGAAGTGTTGTCTCTTCGAATCTCGACCCCGATTCCCTTGATGTGTTTCCTGACGAAGGGAACGATCAGTTCGTCATCAAGGTAACCTATACAGCAAATGGAGACACGCAGACAGACCCCATCGTCACGGTAAACTCTCTCGATGCTCGCGTAAACCAAGTCGCGAGTCGTGAAATCTTGGCTCAGCAATGGGAAGAAACCATCGAAGAGGCATTGATTCGCGCGTACGAAGAACGGCAGCCTGAGTTTCTACAACAGCAGACGAAGTATGCAGGTGCCATCCTGTTTGTGATGGCGTTGCTGAGTCTGATCGTGGCTTATTTCCTCAGTCGCTTAAAGAAAGAACAAGAGACGCTTGCAGCGATCGCCGACCAACATGCTCAGCAGCTTTCGGCGGCGAGAGATGGGTCTGGAACCTCACAACCCTCAATGACGGCATTACTGGTTAAGCAACAGCTCGCCGATCAGCAGCAGCGCAGCTTCAATGAGCTGAAGCGTCGCATTCTCCAGCTTGGGCAGATTGCGATTTGGGGGAGCGGCACCTATTTTATTTTAGGACTGTTTCCCTACAGTCGTTGGTTGCAGCCCATAATTTTGAATTTGATCAAGATTCCGGGCAAGATTTTTCTCATTATTACTGGCACATATCTGGTGATTCGCTTTGGCTCAGTCCTGATCGATCGCTTTTTCTGGGTCTTGCAAAGCAGTTCCCATTTTTCACCCGAAAAGTCTCAGCGGCGTGCCTTGCGATTTTCGACGTTTGCCACCGTGACCAAAGGGGTTTTAGGATTCTTGGCAGGCTTAGTCGCGTTTGTGATTGCCCTATCGAGTGTTGGCGTGAACGTGGCCCCGCTCCTTGCAGGTGCCGGGATCTTGGGTTTGGCGGTTTCTTTTGCGGCTCAAAACTTGATTAAAGATGTCATCAATGGGTTTCTGATTCTCGTAGAAGATCAGTATGGGGTGGGAGATGTCGTGATATTTGGTGACGTGGGCGGCTTTGTAGAGTATATGGGGCTACGCATCACTCAGCTACGGAACGAAGAGGGGCGACTGATCACGGTACCCAATGGCTCGATCACCGTAGTTCAGAATCTCACCAAAGAATGGTCACGGGTCGATCTGCTGATCGATGTTGACCACAGTGCCGATATTGACAAGGCGATCGCCGTGATTGAGCGCGTGGCAACCGAGATGACGAAAGACGATAAATGGAAGCATTTAATTCTTGAACCCCCTCTGCTGCTGGGTGTCGATCAGCTGAATTATGTGGGCGCAACGGTGCGCATGTGGATTAAGACGCAGCCGCTCAAACAGTGGGATATAGCGCGAGAATATCGTCGTCGTCTCAAAATTGCCTTTGATCAAGCCGGTATTTCGATTGGCATTCCTCAGCAGTCGTTGCGATTTAATACGTCTCTCGGGATCCAACGTCCTACCGCTCACGGCAACGGATATTCGCATCTGAATTATGATGCTAGTGCTGAGGACGGGCATGAAACCCCGTCACGTCCATGAATTACAAGACTTCAACTCTTATATTAATGCTGCCGACAGATTAAAATCTGCATTCAAATTGGCGACTTTTGAGCAATCGATACATCGGGAGTTCCAAAGATTTGTTTATGATAAGGGTTGCTCATGGTTAAACCGATATGTTGACTGACCCCAGTATTGACAGTATGGCTGCCGCACGACTAACCCCCGACTCTGTGATTCGCATGCCCATGGTTGATTTGAGACATCGCACCATTCGCCCCTTTGGTAGCTACGCGCTACACGGTTTGTCAACAGATGGCGATCGCCTCCTAGCTCTGGATGCAATTCGGGGATATTTGATTCAAATTGACACGGCAACCGATGATACGGTCATTCTCAATCCGTATCACGTGGCAGATTTTATCGATGGAGCAGGGCTTTCAGTCTGGGAAGACACGATTTGGTTTACCAAAGGGCATAAGGTGCTGTGGTGTACTCGCGCCGCCCCTTCTCCTCAACATTTTGTGACATTGCCCTATCCGGCTAATGGCGTGGCGGTGTGGCAGTCGACTGTATATGTCACCTGTCAGAAGGCGGGGTATATTCTCATTTTTGATCGGCAAACAGGGCGACGCATTACTCGCATTCCAGCTCCCGGAATCGGGGTCGAAAATCTCACGATTCAAGGAGAAGACCTTTGGGTGAGTGATACGACTGAGCAGACCGTGTATTGCATGGACAGAGCCACGGGCGAAATTCGATTCAGCGCACTCACGCCCTATCCGTCTCCAACGGGAATTACCTTCTGGAACGATTCACACACCCAGCAGGAAATTTGCTACGTTTCGTATGCCTATGAGGAGCCGTATATTCGAGACGATCCAAATTCGGAAGACCCCCACCAGTTAACGTTTCGCGATCGCACCTTTATTCATCCGCTGCATTTTCACTACTACGAGGGCGATCGCTATACCCTATCAAACGGGTATCTAGTCGAAATGTCGTATGTCGAAGAACTGTCACCCCTCGACGAACTATCACTCACCAATCTAGAATGGCGCATTGCCCTACCCGCTGAAACACCCCGCCAAAAAATTCGGTGGGTAGAGCCCGTTGGCATGCCATTTACAGAGGAGTTCCAAAATAACCAGCGCATCGCCTTATTTAAATTTGATCAGCTCAAACCCAACGAAGGTAGAATTTTTGGCTGGAGAGCCCTGGTCGAAGTCCGCAGCATCAAATATTGCCTCACGACCCACGATTTAGAGAATGCTCCCCAACTTCCCCTCGACCTCCAGGTGCGCTACCTGATTGATGATGATGATCTCGCGATGGACTCGCCCGTCATCCAGGCAGCTGCTAAAGAGGCGATCGGCACCGAAACCAATCTACTCCGTAAAGCCCTCAGAATTCGCAACTACGTCTACGATCGCCTCTCCTATGGCATCAAACCCCACATCGACACCCCCGACGTTGCGCTTCAGCGAGGCATTGGCTCGTGTGGTGAATATGTCGGCATCTTGCTAGCACTGTTGCGACTCAACAACATCGCCTGTCGCACGGTTGGTCGCTACAAGTGCCCGCCCCGCCCAGAGCAGAAAGACATTCCGTTAGAGCCAGATTTTAACCACGTCTGGATCGAATTTTATGTCCCCGGAATGGGCTGGGTGCCCATGGAATCGAACGTAGACGACATCGTCGATCGAGGCCCCTATCCCAATCGATTTTTTATGGGGCTTGCCTGGTATCATGCTGAAGTAAGCAAAGGCATTCCGTTTGAGAAAATCGCCGCGCCCGATAAGCCAGAGGAAGTGTCAATCGGCGACTTAGCGATTAATCACATTCGCTTCAAAATTTTAGAAGAATTACCGCCTCCAGAGTAAGGGTAGACGGAAGATAGAGGACGGAGGGCGGAAGACGGAAGATAGAGGACGGAGGGCGGAAGATAGAGGACAGAAGTAGGGTACTGTATAGCCTTTCAGGCATGGCTACGCTAAAGCGCCAGCGCAACGCACCATTCGGGCAGACTAACTTCCCTTCAATCCCTGAAATACAATTCTCTCAACTCCTGCAACGAGACGTCATTGTCTGGAGATGGCTCCTGAAAATAGGGATGAATTGGCAGAATATCGACTCCCCGTTTAGGTTTCGGTGATGTCACGATGTCTTCGAGCAGATTCAAGTAATCAACGGCTGTACTTTCCCAAGTGTAGTGTTTCAAGACATGCTTTCGACCGCACGATTCTAAATGATGCCAGAGGGCAGAATCGCTAATCATACGCTCTAGTCCTTGAGCAATGTCATTGGGGTCGTCTGGGTCAATGAGAATGCCGAATTCTTGATCGCCATCGCGCAAGCTTTCAACGAGCCCCCCGTTCTGAGTCACCACGACAGGCAACCCGGCTACCATCGCCTCTAAAGGAGCGATGCCAAACGGTTCGTGATGCGAGACGAGGGCAAACACCGAACGACGCTGAGCAAAAAAGCGATAGGCGGCTGCGAGTGCCGACTGATCTGGAACCGAAAAGGCGCTGATTTTGCCCCATAAATCATTGTCATTCACCAGTTCACGAATCGGCGTTAGCACTTGATCTTCTAACATTTCGTTCTGAACCCTATCATGAAACGGATCGTCTTGTCCGCGAGTAAACAGTACGAGATTAGCGTGCTGTTGGAGGGTGTTATTCTGTGCAAATGCCCGCACCAAGCCCACAACATTTTTCTTAGGATCGAGGCGGCTTGCTGCCACGGTTCTGCGTTAATCAGTATCTTGATACAACTTGATGAAAAATGCGTCTGCCTAGATGGAGATTTTGTAAGATGCCCAATCGTATAGCCTTACGCTCTCAGGTCGGGGCGTCGAACGTGTGTAGAACCTGGGTGCTGCGCGGCCATCAACACGACTGTGTGATCTCAATTCTGCGAGTTAGAGATGATAGGATCGGGGCGCTTGAAGCTATCAGTGAGTAGTAGGCAGGAGTCTGGACGCGATGAAATTCTTATTCATTTTGATGGGAAGTGGACTACTGTTACTGTTGCGCGATCGCGCAGTTTGGGCTGAGAATCCAGACCATGTTCGTCAACTACTGCAAACCAATACTTGTGAAAACTGCGATCTGAGTGGTGTGAACCTAAGCAACTTTGATCTAGAGGGAGCCAATCTCCAAGGCGCGAATCTGCAAAACAGTATCCTGAGCCATAGCCAAATGAGCCGAGCAAATCTGAGCAGTGCCAACCTGCAAGGTGCAATTTTGAGCGCGGCCGACTTACGGGGAGCCAATCTGCAAAATGCTCAACTAACGGGCATGACTATCACCAACTTCTGTAGGCTGTCTTCCTACAACTATCCTATGCAGAATGAGGAATGTCAGATCATGCGAATGCTGAGCGCATTAGGCAGCGAGATTTGCAGGGATGAATATGGGCTGTGGGCAATTTCAGAATTTCAGGAGACGATGGATCAATTTTGTGGGCGAGAGGACGACCATCCTTTTTTTCTAATCGACGTTCGTTATGGCTCAGGCAGATCGAGCCCGTTTCTACCTATACGGTTGACTGGTGCAAACCTGCGTGAAGCCAACCTCAGCGGCTTAGATCTCGATAGCGCAGACCTCCGCTATGCCGATCTCTCCGGTGCAGACTTGAGCAACGCCAACTTAGCGATGACACTGCTCATCGATGCTGAGCTAGATGGCGTATCGGGGGCCAATCTTGATCAGGCCATCCTGAACAAATCGGATGTGGCTGATCGGGTATCATCCTTACTGGAACCGCAGCGACAGCAGGCCATTGAATCAGAGGCTAGATCCTATGTTGGCTCGATGAATCGTGCTCAACAAGCTTACTACTTGGAGAGGGGAGAGTTTTCTGATACGGTTGATGCCCTAGGCCTCGGCATTGCTTCTGAAACAGAGTATTATCGCTACGACATTATGCAGGTTAGCGCGATTGGTGTGATGCAGATGGCAATTCCTAAAGCGGAAGGCCATACTAGCTATTTAGGAATCGTTGCTGTTTTTGCGAATGCAAGTGAACAAATCACTCAAGCTAGATTGTGTACTGCAACGGAACCACTGAGCGATCGCCTCGACTTGCCTCCTATTGCGTCTCTAGTCGATGAAACCATTTCCTGTCCTGCAGGATTTGAGCCCTTTATTCAAGCGGTGCCTAGGCAAGTTCCGCTCCGTAGACGGGAAAATCGTAGACTTCAAATGCGTTAAATTTCAACCCGATGGGTTGTCGACGGATGAATCACCTCTGATGCCTACTGGTTCGCTCTATGGAAGTTCATCATGACTAAATTTCCCAAATTCAGATCACCAAGAGTGTGTCCACTTGTGAAATGAGCCATTGAAATGGGCCATTGAACTGAGTCGTTAAAATGGGCCGTTAAAATGAGCCGGATTAGCGTCTAACTCGTTGAAAATCGGGTGGCTTTGTGGGGAAGCAGGGCGCAGCGGTGGGCGGCGATCGCCTCTGGGCGAAGCGTCGCATTGGGGCGGGATTCGAGTTGAAAATGAGGGTGGCGATCGCACTAAAGAATCTGAGACAGGAATTTTTTCGATCGCTCCTCTTTGGGGTTGTTGAAAAACTCATCCGGCTTGGCTTCTTCAACAAGCAATCCACTATCCATTAGCACAACGCGGTCGGCCACTTCACGCGCAAACCCAACTTCATGGGTGACACACACCATGGTCATGCCTTCACTCGCGAGTTTACGCATCACGTCGAGCACCTCGCGCACCATCTCAGGGTCAAGTGCAGAGGTCGGCTCGTCAAAAAGCATCACCTTGGGCTGCATCGCCAATGCTCGGGCGATCGCCACCCGCTGCTGTTGACCGCCAGATAGCTGCCCCGGATACTTTTGAGCTTGCTCTAAAATACCAACCCGCTCTAAAAGCTGCATCGCCACCTCTTCGGCTTTTGCTTTGGGCCATCGCCGTACCCAAATAGGAGAGAGCGTCACATTCTTAAGAACCGTTAGATGCGGAAACAGGTTGAACTGCTGAAACACCATCCCCACTTCTCGCCGGACTGTTTCAATATCCTTCAAGTCATGAGAAATCCGAATACCATCAATCTCAATACTGCCCTTCTGATACGTCTCTAACGCATTAAAGGTTCGAATAAAGGTTGATTTTCCTGACCCAGATGGCCCCATGATCACTACCACTTCACCCTTATTGACCGTGAGGCTGACCCCCCGCAAGACGTGGAAGTTGTTGTCATACCACTTCTCGACATCCTTGGAGATAATGATGGGTTCTGAACCCGACTTAACTGAATTGGTATCGGTTTGAGCTTGTGTCATCGATTCGAATCCTATGCAGTACAACCAGCATCTTGTTCTGGTATGGAGCTAATCACGGCTTTTGAATGAGTCCTACCAATGGAAACAATTTCCCTTGCCCAACAGGTTAAAACGATTCACGGCAATAAACTGTTAAGAATTACACCTGCGACCCTTTATTTCTATCGTTGCCCGACGCCTAGCTGCTTCTCAATTCGGCGACTCGCAAATGACATTGCGTAACAAAACACGAAGTAAATGACCGCCACAAATAAATACACTTCTGAATGTTTTCCTAAGAAATTCGGATTTGAGAGAATAGATTGAGAAATACCGACCAGTTCTGCCAGACCCACAATGTAGAGCAGTGAGGTGTCTTTGAAGAGGCTAATAAATTGCCCCACAATTGTCGGAATCACAGCTCTCAAAGCTTGAGGCAACACAATTAAAAGCGTTAGCAAAGCACCATTTAAGCCCAACGCTTTCGCCGCCTCAACTTGCCCTCTCGGAATAGATTGAAGCCCTCCCCGCACATTTTCTGCTAGATACGCTGAACTAAAGATTGTTAAGCCTGCCATGGCTCGAAACAGGGTTGGAATGTTCAAGCCGACGGGCAACACGAGCGGGAGCATTACCTGTGCCATAAACAAGATCCCAATCAGGGGAAGCCCTCGAATTACTTCGATGTAGGCAACCGATACGCTTCTCACGACTGGTAGAGGGCTTTGCCGACCCAGTGCAAGTAAGACTCCAATCGGAAATGACAACACAATACTCACGATGGCGGTGAGCAGAGTCAACAGCAGACCAGTCTGCCCTAACCGCGACAAGTCAACCTCTCGAAGAAACAACCCTCCTTCTAAGAGCCAGAAAATCACAAAGAAAGAAATGAACCACGTCAGTGGCAACCACGACCCAACATTCGGAGTCTTGATGCCAACCGCACGCCCAATCAATCCGCTGACAACCAGCAGCACTAGCATCCCCCAGAGTTGGGGAACGGCAGTAAATCCAGAGACTAGATAACGTCCCAAACAAGAACCTGAAGCGTCGCAAGCCTCACGGACGGAATTGCCACCCGCAATCATAGATAACCCGTAGCAAATGATGGCAAACGCGCCGAGTAGACCTATACTCACCGAGCTAAAGAGGCGATCGCCCCGCGACAAAATTCCCCAGGTTAGTCCTGCTAAACCCACCACCACTGAGAACGTCATCCAGGCTCTCCAAATCAGTTCAGCCGGATAACGTCCTACAAAAAACAGTTGAATATTTGACGACAAAACTTGCCACTCGGCTGCGGTGAATGCCCACGTCAGCAAGCTGGAGATAATCGAGTAGATTACCAACGCGCAAACAATCGTCAAGATGCTGTTAAATACCCCATTGAAGAGGTTTTTCCTCAGCCAAGCGATTGGGCCAACTTGAGTAATTGGGGGTGCCGAAAAATTAGGATCTGGAGTTGCAGTGGTCATCGCTTCCTAGCACGATTCAATTGGGTGAGTTAAGGAGTCGCATACCGTAATTAGAACGTACGCAACTAGTTAAGAAATAGTGGACCTATCTCTCCTTGAGCTGTACCGATTTATTAAATACATTCATGCCCAACGAAATAATCAAGTTAATCGTTAGGTATGTTGCCATCACTACCAACAGCATTTGAACGGATGCTCCGGTTTGATTGGCGGTTGTATTCGCAACGCTATAAACATCGCTATAGCCGATGGCGGTCGCCAGACTAGAATTTTTCGCCAGGTTGAGAAATTCGCTCGTCAATGGTGGAATCATCACCCGCAATGCTTGGGGAAAGATGATGAGCTGCATCACCAAATTAGGGCGCAGTCCGAGCGCTTTAGCCGCCTCCCACTGTCCCTTTGACACCGATTGGATTCCTGCCCGCACTACTTCTGCGATAAACGCAGCGGTATAAAGCGTCAAGCCGAAGAGAAGTGCCCCAAATTCGGGAGAAAGATTTAAGCCGCCTTGAATTTGGGCACGTTCGTTGACGGTTGTCAGTTCGGGCTGTTGCCAATCAAAGCCAAAGATAATGGCGAGAATTGCTGCGATCGCCAATCCAACAAGCATCCATTGAAACAACGTCCCTGAAGCCCCTTGCTGCACAATCAACGCCGTTCGCCGTCGCCAAATAATCACAGCGGCGATCGCACTCGCGATTAAAAAAAGCGCAGTCAAGAGCGTCTGGGGATTAATGGCAGGCCACGGCAATGCCAGTCCCTGATTTGTTAGGAAAATCGGCCCCGGCAGTTCTAAGCGATTTTCGATTTGGGGCAGTTTGAGAAACAGCGCAAAATACCAGAAGAAAAGCTGCAATAGAAGCGGAGTGTTTCGAAAAACCTCGACATACACCGTCGAAATCTGACGAACTAGCCAGTTGTCAGACAGGCGGGCAATTCCAGCAATAATCCCGATGATCGTGGCTAAGATAATGCCAACAATCATCACTCGCAACGAATTGAGAAAGCCAACCAAGAGGGCGCGCCCAAACGTATTGGTAGGGCTGTACGGGATTGGAGTATCGCCAATACCAAACGAGGCCGGACGATCCTCATCTACTAGAAATTCGAAACCAAATGATAAATTTCTAGACTGGTAGTTTTGAACCAAATTGCTGGCAAGCCAAGAAATCAAAGCTGCCAAAATCAAGACAACCGCAACTTGTCCGGCAATTTTTAAGACGCGCTCGTCGCGCCATAGCGGAATCCGCTCTTCGTTAGACATTCGCCTCAATCCAGTTTATTCAGTGGCTTTGACGTTGATTCAACCAAAACGTCAACGCAATGACTGCATCCCTGCCGTATTCCGTTGTGTTTTATCCCGTCGCAGAGGAGCGAATATCCGCCCCTCCAACGTGTCTGACTTACCGGATCTGAACTTAACGGTTAACGGAACGGGGGAGAATATAGTAAGCCACCTTCAGTCCACAGATTGTTAGGACCACGATCTAGATCGAAGGGTTCACCGACGTTTCGTTCGTAGATTTCGGCATAGTTACCCACATGGCGAATCGCGCGAGCCGCAAAGTCATTGGGCAAGCCCATATCCGATCCGAGTGTCCCATCTTGACCGAGGAAGCGCGCGATATTCGGATCTTCAGTCGCTTCAAATTCGTCGATGTTCTCAGAGGTGATGCCAAATTCTTCTGCCTGAATCGTCGCAAATGTGACCCACTTTACTGCATCAAACCACCGAGAGTCGCCATTAGCAACGGTGGGGCCTAACGGCTCTTTAGACATCACCACGTCTAGGATGACATGATCATCTGGACTGGGTAATGTCGTACGGCGAGCAATCAGTTGAGAGCGATCTGATGTGGCACCTTCACAGCGCCCTTCAGCATACGCAGCATAGAGAGCATCCTCATCATCAAATACTACTGGCGAGAAATCGACCCCTCTCTTCCGCATTTGGTCAGTCAAGTTCAGCTCTGTCGTGGTTCCAGACTGCACACAGATTGATGCACCTTGCATATCTTCCAAGGATTCAAACGCGGTTTCCGTCGGAACCATCATGCCTTGACCATCGTAAAACGTCGTCGGCGCAAACTCCATCCCAACTGACGTATCACGGCTAATCGTCCAAGTCGTGTTTCGAATGAGAATATCAACCTCACCCGCTTGCACTGCCGTAAATCGCTCTTGAGCGCTGAGATTGCGATATTCGACCGCTTCGGGATCATCAAACAGAGCAGCTGCGATCGCCCGACAATAATCGACGTCGAGCCCAGAGTATTCACCGCTCTCATCGACAAAGCTAAATCCGGGAAGCTGACCATTTACACCACAAATCAAAGAACCACGACTTGAAATCGCGTCAAGACGACTTGTTGCTGCCGCATCCTCTGAGCCTTCACTATCGCCTGAAGTAGCAGATGGTTCTGAACTACAGGCCGCTAGTGGTGCCACAATCAGCATCATTACAACTAGCACGGAACGCCACTTAAACATAATCAATTCACTCACGTTTCGACCAATTAGGACTAAGTATTGTACTTGATAAAACAGCCGCGTTGTTGAAAATGATGGACTCCTTTCCGAATAAGAACTATTCAGAACTATTCAGAACCATAATGTAGGCATCATGATCTTGACCTTTTTGATTTCAACGCTTTTTTTCTTACGTTTTGTAAGCTTTATCTAAGCAACAAGTTTTATCTTCCTTAACATTTCATGGGTCATCGTCCCTAGCTGTATCAAAACACACAGTTTTGACCGCATAAAACTCGGTCAAAACTGTGTCAATAAAGTTTTGAATAAGGCGTTAGCTAGACCGGCACTGGTCTGTTAAGAGGATATGGATTCAAATCCTCTGCTATTGAGGAGTTCTATCAGGGTCAATGGCCTCGAACAAAGCCCTATCTGCATCGCTGGCGTTGTCTCCTCAAGGCAGCATTCTGGGCCTCGTTGTGATTGGCGTGAACTTCACTGAGCGGGCTGATAGCGGTGAAGGGATGCTCGACTCTAACCCACTCAACCCGTCGCTTGCCCTGAGAACCCTTTATTTTCATCGCAACCTCTACCCCGTCTCGCCAAACCCTTCTGTGACCATAGTCAGGATGCACCTCTGCTGTTTTGAGATAGACACTCGCTAGCGTCCATAGCTCCTGCCCATAGCGCCGTTCACCGTCTGTGAACCATCGGATGCCATCACAAGCTTGGCACCATTGCCAGGCGGCTTGAACCCCACTCTGGAAGAGCGATACGTCCTTGAGAGCGGCCTGCGCTGTGACCCAGTAGCGACTGTCGCGCTCAACGAAATGGATGGTCCAACCCTCAGACTCACGGGGGGGGAAGGTTCTCGCGGATGCGAGTGTAGACCTCATCGCCTTCGAGCGTCACATCAGCTCCGTCTGGCGCTGGCGGTGACCAGTACTCAGCTTGATTGGCCAAGCGTGCTTCCCAACGCAGGATAGTCGTGTGAGATTTGCCAAAGGTTCGGCCAGTGGCCCTCGCACCCATTCCTTCGCTGCGGGCACCGATGGCGTAGCTGACGACTTCACTGGAGCTGCGTAGGCGAGCCATTGGGGTAGCGGTTCGCTCGTTAAAGCGTTTGCGGCACGCCTTGCACCGATATCGCTGAATCAGGGTGCCATCTTTAAGCGTGTCAAAGCCTCGCTTGACGACTTGATCACTCTGGCAGCTAGGGCATTGCATCGGGCTAATTAGGGTTTCAGCTCTTTCAGTATAGCTAGATCCTGATTACACACCAGTGCCTAAGAAGCCGGGGATTTAATACCAATTCTTCAAAGTAAGGCTACAAATGAACAGGCTAAAACCCCTGCAAGGCTGGTGGCCGTCAATCCAAAATCGCAAATCTAAAATCGAGAATTGGTATAAACCGCCACACATCGTAACTCGGCAACGCCTGCGTCAATTTGGCTCATCAACCTTATAGGTTTCTTATTTTCTTACTTTAAATTCAAAGGTGAGATTTGATATTGATCGGAATCTCACAGGCAGTGCTATTGGGTTTATTCGGCAGATATTACTCTTTGCGGAGGAGTTAATCTGTTGCACCAATTAAATTCCATCTGGAGAATTATATCAATATAGCAATCCTAGATGGGTTGTGAGCGGTGGGGCGGGCGTCCCCTGCCCCACCGCTCACACACAACTCACAAGCGATTTAGGATCGCTATAGCTGCACGTCATTTGTTGTTTTGCAGTTACTTGGTTGAGGTCATTGTTTATGAGTTTTCATCAGTTTCAGGTCGGAGGAAGCTTGTATGCCGATGCACCAACCTATGTAGCGCGGCAAGCCGATGTTGACGTATACGATACCCTAGCTGCTGGAAAGCTTTGCTGCGTTTTTAGCCCGCGACAAACTGGAAAGTCATCACTAATCGTTCGAACCAATCATCAGCTTCAAACCCATGGAACCCGCTGCGCCTCTATCGATTTAACACGCGTTGGTAGCCGTCATTCGACTTCCGACCAATGGTATCAAGGCGTTATTTTTGAGCTATGGCGAGCCTTCCAACTCCATACCACTATAGACTTGAAGGCGTGGTGGCATGACGTTGACGGGTTCTTGCCTGCGCAAAAGCTGCACGCGTTTATTGAGCACGTTCTTTTGGCTCAGTTTCCTAACGACAATCTTGTTATTTTTATTGATGAACTCGACGGTATTCTCAATTTAAGACTTCCAATTGACGATTTCTTCGATACGATTCGATCATGCTACTACCGACGAGCACTCAACTCCAGCTATAAGCGACTGTCCTTTGCCTTGTTTGGAGTCGAGCCTCCGGTGTCAATGTTTGACAGTCAGTTTAGCCACCCGTTTGCAATCGGTCGCACGATTCACCTGTCAGGATTTAACTCCGTTGAAGTTCGCCCTCTGGTTGTTGAGCTAGCACGATATTTCCGCTGCCCAGAGGCGATGATGCATCGGATTATGTACTGGACTGAGGGCCAACCATTTCTAACTCAAAAGCTCTGTCAGCTTGCCGTCGAATCGATTGCTCACAGTACCAACATCAGACTTAAGGAGCACGGTATCTCAGTCTATCGGCATTTATCCAAGACATTACGCCGTGATCTGCTCGTCTCTTCTCCCGACCATCAGACCAAAGCCCATCATAGTATCATGGCAGGCTACATTGTCGACGAATTGGTGCAGGCTCGCATCCTTAATCAGTGGGAATGTCAAGATATCCCAGAGCATCTCAGCACCATCCGCGATCGCATTCTAAGCTGGGGCGAGGCTAGCCGACCCATCTTACAAATCTATCAGCGGCTGTTGCAGGGCGAGAAAATCTTGGCAGACAATAGCCGAGAACATCGTGAACTATACTTCTCTGGGCTTGTTGTTGAAGACAGCCAGGGAATGCTCACCATTCGCAATCGCATTTATCAACGTATCTTTGATAAGAACTGGGTCATGTCTCGTCTGGGCGATCGCGCTAAATATGCTGTCGGAGCTTAATCGCCACGCATTTAACGCCTAAACCATTCATCCTTCGCTTCGTCTTTGGTATTGGTTTGACGATGGGGAGTTTCTCGCTCAAAGTCCATTCGCACCGACCTCATCTGTTCTCCATCCGCGGCGATCGCTCGGATAGGATAGTTAATTTCTCCGTCTTGAAACGAGATCTGAAATCGGAACGTACCGTCTGGGCTGAGCTGAATCGGGCGATCGCCCACCGTGACAGTAGCATCTGGTTCGGTCGCGCCATAGACGATCAGTTCTGCATCTGCGACGAGCCAAAACTTGCGGGGATGAATCGGTGGGACAGAGGCCGCGAAGCCAATACCCGACATGCCAATGCCTGACATGCCAATGCCTGAAAGCGTAGGCAGCGCCCCCATGCCGACTCCAGAGGGGAAAACGTAAGAACTAATCGCCTGCTGCGGAACCTGCTGCATTGAGCCAAATAGTGACCCTGCAACTCGCATGGATTCTGCCGATTGAGCTAAACCAAAAATTGTCTCATGAATGGGAGATTCGCCCAGGCGTTGATGCTCGGGGGGAACTAGACTAGCAACCGTCTTGCCGCGTAACTCGTCATCCCACTGGACGGTAATAAACTGATCGTCAAACCAGCTTGACGGATATATCGGCGGAATGTGAACTGGAGCCGATCGCGCCAGCATCAACCAGTTGCCATCAGAGGTGACATAGCCAATTTCAGCAACATAGTCGCGATCGCTGACCGGAATCGGCAAATACCAAGTCCGTGCCAGTTCATCACAGGCATATTGCTGCACGCTATGGGGTTTTTGATGAGTCAGATTCACATCGGTGACATCATAGAGGCGCAAGGCAAGCTGTTGCCCCCCCTGCTGACGCAGTGCCTCTCTGTGGTCATTCGGAATATCCCAATATGCATAAGCCCACTGCGGATCGCGCGGTAGGAGCACAATACCGCTGCCCCCATAGCCATCCGGAAGATCAGGCAGCCCTTGATCGACATCAGCCAATAATTGAGGGGAATGGTCGGGGTGCCTCAGGTCGAATCGAGCCGCTTCAACCGCCGACTGATTGCGATCGCGCGATATTGTTGCCCAAGCCGCGATTCCTCCGACAATGGCTGCACCACCGGCAGCATTTGCTCTACGTACGGATAAGTCATCTTGGGATTGAGCACTAGCCGAATCAGCCGTGTGCCCAGTAGCGGGATCTGGGGTTGCATCGGGAGCAGTAGTAGGCTGGGGCGTTGGGGGTTGAGTCCCTACCGATGCGATCGCAGCAGGGTCATAGCCGTCAGGCGATCTCGATTCAGTCGCGGGGCGATTCGTATGCGTTCCTTCTACTGGGTCAGAGTCCTCGGAAGACGGCGATAGATAAGGTTGAGACGACATCGCAGGGAATGCACCGGCAATGATGCCTTGACCGGGAGCGATCGCCTCTCCAGATGTTGCCTCTGGCTTGACTCCATCGGGTTTTGCTGCATTGGATGGTGCTTCCTGCGGCTGCGTTGCAGATTGTCGGCTCAGCAACCACCAAATCAGTAACGCCAGGGCAACCAACGGCAACAGCCACAATAGCCACAACGGAAATGCCGCGGCTTGCGATCGTGTCGGTGCAGCATAGCCCATCACAGGGGCACCGATGGGTTCACCGGCTAGAGTCCAGAGGCGCAATGTGCCATCTGCGCCTCCACTGGCAAGGGTTTCCCCATCGGGGCTAACCGCCACGGCGCTCACCGCTCCGTCATGTCCGGCGATCGGTTCCCCAATCGGAGTGCCATCTGGAGCCCAAACCCTGACGGTGCCGTCGTTTCCTCCGCTGACTAGAGCCTGCCCGACGGGGCTAAATGCCACGGCATTCGCAATTCCGTCATGTCCGAGAAACGGAACGCCCAGGGGAGTCCCGTCGAGATTCCACAACCGGACGCTGCCATCTTCGCCCGTGCTGGCGATCGCCTGTCCGTCAGGGCTAACGGAAACAGAATTCACACCTCCCTCATGAGCAGACAAGACTTGCCCAGCAAGCAGACCATCAAAGCCCCACAGACGGACACTGCCATCTTCTCCACCGCTAACAATTGTTTGACCATCTGGGCTGACGGCTACAGATTCAACAGCGTCGCTGTGCCCGCGAAACGGCTCTGCAAGCGGCGTACCGTCAAGAGCCCACAGGCGAATCGTACTGTCATCGCCTGCACTCACCAGAGTTTGCCCATCAGGGCTAAATGCCAGCGATCGCACAGCTCCGTCATGCCCAAGGAACGGCTCCCCGATTGCATTGCCTTCCAAATCCCACAAACGAATGGTGCTGTCATCACCTGCACTGGCTATCAAATCGCCCGTCGGGCTAACTATGACCGACCGCACAGTATTCTCATGGCCAACAAACGGGTCACGAACGAGGGTGCCGTCTAAGTTCCATAGACGAACCGTATTTCCTTCCCCTGCCCCCGCGATCGCGGCAGCATCTGGGCTAAAGGCGATCGCCCCCGATGAAATGACGCTGCTCAGCTCAACAGGCTCAACCAACACGGGAATGTCTGCTTGGGCAACGAAATCTCCGTCTGCAATGGCCTCAGCCTCCGCGACTTTAGCAGCTTCAATCGCATCTTGTCCGGGGGGCGCGGTTGCGTAGCCCAAGAATGCTTGGGCGGCAGGCGACGGCGTTTGATAATAGACATAGCCACGGGGCTGAGAGAATGGATACGCCGGATTATCAGGCAGAGTTTGGTGCATGGATACAATGTTGACCGCATCTTGCCCCATGACTTGGCTGGCGATCGCATAGCCAATGCCGTCACGGCCTAATTCTTGGATAACAGCTGTGGTGTCATCGTCTGCGACCTGCACCGCATTCTCACCCGTCTCAAACGGCACGCCCTGAAACACTTCATAGAGGCTCAGAGATAATCGAGTGTCGCTAATATCGGGGCGATCGACTACCCGGATTGAGCCAGATGCACTTCCAACCTCTGACCAATTGCTGATTTCGCCTCGAAAGATTTGAGCAAACTGCTGAAAGGTTAAGTCGCCGCCAAACGGATTGTCAGAACCCACAATAATCGCAATCTTCTCTCGGCTGATGGGCACCTGCACCAACCCCTGCGCTCGTTCCTTATCCGTTAAGGGTCGCCCAATAGCTGCCAAATCGATAGTGCCGTCTAATAACGCCTGAAGTGCAGCATCCGTGCCTTGAGACTCCAGTTCAACAGACGTTCCCGGATATTGAGCTTCAAAATTTTGCTTGAGGGTTTCGTTGAGAACGATCATGCTACTAGAGCCATCGACTCGAACAGTCGTCCTGCTTGGCACCGTTTCCGGGAGCGGAAACGAGGTCGGATTATCAGAGGGTTGAGCGATCGCAGCCAGATGGGTATTGAAAACATTCGAGAGAATCGATGCCGGGGCGATCGCGACTGAGGCTACCAGGGTAAGGACAAGAGCAGTAGTGTTCTGACGGTTAAACATGATGGCGATGCAAGAAGCCTGATTTAGATCGGTGAATGGTGGGGTGAATGAGGAAGTCAAAAAAATATGACGCGATTATAGGGCAACGTAGCGCCAATTGCGAGTGCCATATTTGAGGGCGGAGGAAGGAGGGCGGAGGGCAGAAGATTGAGGGCTAACCGCTAAAAAAAATAAAAAAAAGCCCCGAGGAGTGGGGCTTAGGACACAACTGATTAACACCTCTTTAGTGTGCCCGTCTTGGTAGGACGACTAATACCAATTCTTCAAAGTAAGGCTACAAATGAATCGGCCAGAACCTTTGCAAGGCTGCTGGCCGTCAATCCAAAATCGCAAATCTAAAATCGAGAATTGGTATAACGAGGGCGATCGCTCTAGCAATGATTCTCAGCACAGATGAAACCCCGCCTACATACGTGATAGGCCAACCCGAGAGGACAATTCAGAATCCCTTAGGTTGGTTTTAAGCTTTCCCATCAAACTCTTAGCGTTCTCTCAGGTTAAGGTCAGTGGCCGTTCAGACTGCGATCGCATTATAGGAATCAAGCAAAGGGAAACACCACAGACACAAGATTCTAAAAAGGAGTTTGAAGTATGAAACGCTTTATCACCACATCACTTGCTGTTATGGCAACTGCTTCTTTCGCGTTACCTGCTGCTGCTATTTCCGTTGGTGAAGCCTCTGCTTTGCAGAATCGTCAGCGGGATGAATTTTTGGGCGGACAAGGGAATCAACTCTCCGACCGTCAGCGGGATGAGTTTTTGGGCGGACAAGGGAATCAACTCTCGGACCGTCAGCGGGATGAATTTTTCGATGGTCTAGGTAATAAGCTCTCAGAGCGCCAGCGAGAAGAACGCTTTGAAACTTTAGGTAATAAGCTCTCCGACCGTCAGCGGGATGAGTTTTTGGGCGGACAAGGGAATCAACTCTCCGACCGTCAGCGGGATGAATTTTTCGATGGTCTAGGTAATAAGCTCTCAGAACGCCAGCGAGAAGAACGCTTTGAAACTTTAGGTAATAAGCTCTCAGAACGCCAGCGAGAAGAACGCTTTGAAACTCTGAATAATTGATAATGGTCGATGACAACTGATGCTTGTCATAGTGCCGATATTGCTCACAAATTTGACGTTTTGATGCAATAGCGCACGACTGTCAAGGTTAGGCCGCCTCGTTAGCCATAGGTAAGGATTTTGAGGTTATTTTCCTCCGCTGCATTTTGCCGATATCTCCAATTCGAGCAAAAGAAACGACAGGTGAACCCCTCAAAGAAACTGACTCAGGAATGTAGATCAAATAGCCTGAAGAATTGCCAATCGAGTAGGGACATAGCATGGGTTGGGCGACGTAAGGGCATCTCCCTTACGTGCAGCACAGAGCTATGCCCCTACCCAGAAGACGGCACGTTAATCAATTCGCATTCGTTAGTTGAGGGTGTAGGCTGTGTTAAATGCCCAAACAATTAGAGCAACAATGCCACCCAGCACAAGAATACCTGATAGGGCGATCGCCATCGGGGTGTCTGCCCCTTCAAATTTCATGATTCCTCGATTTTGATCGGTCATGGTAACTGCCCTCCTAAGCAGTGATGATTCAAAGCAGTTCACTTTAGCAGTCCTAGATGATTTGTGGGAATAGGGTTTAGGGAGGCGTTGTCACCTCTCTGGGGACGACGATCCCCAATCCCTTTGGGTTTCCCACGCGTGATTTAGGATTGCTATCAAATAACAAAATTGCTATCAAATAACAAAGAATAATCGAGTCTAAATCAACTCACAGCCAGACTAACCTAACTTCGATTGTACTAACCATAATTATTTGGTTAGCCTCTTTTATCACATTCCTAGGTTTCTTAAGCTTTCAGGAGAGTTGGAGCAGGTTCAAAGCCCTAATGCATCTCGACATCGGTGGAGTGCAGGATGTCATGCTATTTGTGGTAGCTCCTTCCTTGTAAAATTGTCTTCGCTCGATAAAGCTGCTCGACGAGTAACATCCGCGCGATTTCATGGGGAAAGGTCATTGGAGAAAGGCTCAAAAGCATTGATGCTCGATCCTTTAAAGTCTGACTGATTCCATCAGGTCCCCCGATTGCAAACACCATATTATTCGAGGCATATTGAGTTAAGAGATTGGCAAAGTCAACCGAGGAGACTAGTTTGCCGTCTTCTGACAAGACGATGAGTGTTTCATTGCCTTTCATGAAAGATAAGGTTTTCTCGCCTTCTTTCTCTTTATCAGAATCTTTAATTTCAAGAATTTCAATTTCGGGCGATCGCCTTAAATAGACCGCTATCCCGTCTCGAAGCCAAGATTTCTTGATCTTTCCGACGGCAATCACACTAACTTTTGGAAATGCATAAACCATGAGATATCATCAATTGAGTCGGTGAGAGCTAGGAGAGAGTGGTGTTGAATGACCAGAACTTGATGATACGGTTTGATCAGTCATGATCATCGAGGCCACCCCCGTATGAGTGATTCAACCGAAACCAAGCAAATCGCTGCACAGATTCTCGCAGCCATGCTCTCTAACCCTCATATTTACTCGCAAGTGAGTGATGAAGGAGTCGACGGGCAGCAAGAAAGACTTCTTATTATACTTGCTGCCGAGATGGCAGAAGACCTGATTAAGACCGTGGATGCCTCCCAACCTGAATAATTCTAAATAATCCGAGAATGGTTAGCCCGCGCAACTATCAGACATTATGTGCTGAATCCTTTGAACGATCCCATCGGAGGATGCAATCTTACTAAAGCTTGCATCGTTTAGAATTTGAACCTGAGAGAGATACTACAGTAACTCAGGATATACTCTGCCCACAAAAATTGCCGAAAAGTACGTTTGTAACCCTAAGATGGTGTCGAATATGGATGAGTTGATGTAGTGGATATTTTAATTCAAGGCATCATGCGGGAGCATCAGATTCCAGGGATGGCGGTTGCCATTATCCAGAATGGTGTGCTCACGATGCTTCGAGGCTATGGTGTTGCCAATGTCGAACTTTCGGTTCCCGTTAGCGATCGCACCGTTTTTGAGATTGCATCTCTCACCAAGCCATTTACAGCAATGCTGACGCTGATGATGGTCGATGATGGCGTGATTTCGCTAGAGGATTCAATTACCTCTTATCTCGACGATCCGCCCTTAGCGTGGCACCCCGTCAAGATCCGACATATTCTCTGCCATCAGTCCGGAATCCCTAGCTATACCAGCACAAAAGAATACTGGAAGACTACGCGGCTCGATGTCTCTCAGCAAGACATTCTCAACTATGTGAGAGATTTACCACTCAATTACTATCCGGGAAATCGCACCCATTACGATAACACGGGATACTATCTGCTGGGCTTGATGCTAGAGAGAGTCGGTGGCAAATCGTATGGGCAGCTCTTGAGCGATCGCATTTTTGAACCGTTTGGGATGAATGCGACTCAGGTAAACGATCCCTATTCGACCGTGCCGAATCGAGCATCTGGCTACAGTCTGAAAAATGGGCAGATTCGAAATAAGGAATATTACAGCCCGTCAGGAACCTTCTCAGCCGGGAATTTGCTCTCTACTGTTGCAGATTTGACGACATGGGAAATTGTCCTACAAACGGAAACCCGGTTGAAAACTGAAATCTTGAAGCTAATGTGGACGCCTCAAGAATCTAGAACCGGAAATGAACGTCAGACTCAGGGATTTACAAATGGAATGGGCTGGTTTCTCCCTGCATATCCCGATCGCCACGTTGCTGTTCACAATGGCTCGATTAGAGGGTTTTCAAGTACGATGAGCCGCTTTATCACAGATAATATAACGGTCATTTTGCTCTGTAATATCGACACGCTTGAACGACCTGATGCGATCGCCAAAAGAATTGCAGAGCACTACGTTCCGCATCTTGCTGACGTTGACTTGATGCCCCCTCTTTGATGTCGTGATCAAGAAACCCGTTGAGCGCAGCCATCCACGCCATTCTGTCTCGACACTGGTTGCTGTTCGCCTATTTATTCGGCATCGTACTCTTCCAGAGAGTGGCCTCGGAGGGGACTGTAATCTCTGAACCAGGCTCAGCAAGCCTCAAACCATATGCGACTGGAATCAGGGCGATCGCACATGAACCGACCACGATTCCCATGATTTTCATGAATTCGATCTGATAATATTCTCGAACTTCGGGATGACGAATATAAAAGGGCACCCGCATCGCTCGTGCTCCTACTTAAATAAGTTGATTGGATAAGTTGATTGGATAAGTTGCCTCAAAATCTAGTTTACACAAGATTCCGTATCAAGCGATACAGATTTATAGCCCTACAGGCTCAGGTTTGTGTGGTGAACCCGCGCGCCGCGCGGATTCACCACACGTTTGGCGGCCTTACGCTCTCGCGTAAGGCTGTAACAGTAATTTCCAGAACGTCTTGAACTCAGATTGATCCAAGCAATTCCTGACAAGATAGAAACAGGATTGGGTTAGCTCGGTTGCTCTGGCACGGGCTCTCACAAATCTGTTGAGGCTCATTCATCTCCGCATCTTCATGAAATCATCTACGCCCATTGTCAAAGATCTCGTTCTGATTGGTGGAGGACATAGTCACGCGATCGCCCTGAAAATGCTAGGGATGAATCCTCTTCCTGATGTACGTCTGACGCTGATTACCGATGTCTACCATACTCCCTATTCAGGGATGCTACCTGGCTATGTGGCGGGGCTATATACGTTTGATGAGTGTCATATCGATCTGCGAACCCTTAGTCAATTTGCCCAAGCCTACCTGATCCCAGATCGAGCCGTCGGTCTAGATTTAGAGAACAATACAGTACTGTGCGAACACCATCCCCCCATTGCGTTCGATGTGTTGTCTATCGATATTGGAAGTACGCCTGCTACGGTTAATGCTCCAGGAGCAAACGAATTTGCGATTCCGGTCAAGCCCATTTCTAAGTTTCTCAACTACTGGGAAGACTTTGTTCAGAGTGTTGAGAATACGCCGCAGATCCCTCGTCGCATCGGTATTGTAGGAGGAGGAGCAGGCGGGGTTGAACTCGCCTTATCGGCACAGGCCCGCCTCCAAAACATCTATCGAGCCGCTCAGCAACCGATTCAGAATATCGATGTTCATCTCTTTCAACGAGGAGCCGAACTTTTACCAGGACGGCATCCCAGCGTTCGTCGTAAATTTCACCGTATCTTTGCCCGTCGAGGCATTCAACTGCACGTTGAAGAGAGCGTGGTTGCAATCGAAGCCCAAACGGCAAACGTCACTCGCCGCGTGATATGTGACTCTGGGCTGACCGTCGAGTGCGATCGCGTGTTTTGGGTGACGCAAGCCTCAGCCGCTCCCTGGCTTCAGACATCAGGGTTAGCAACCACCGAGCACGGATTTATCAAAGTCAATGACTACCTCCAGTCTGTCTCCCATCCTCAAGTATTTGCGGCGGGTGATATTGCGACCTTGATCAACCATCCCCGACCCAAAGCGGGCGTGTTTGCAGTACGGCAGGGCAAGCCACTTTACGAAAATCTGAGGCGATCGCTGCGAGATAAACCTCTCAACTCGTTCATTCCTCAAAACCAGTTTTTGATCTTAATTGGCACCGGGAAAGCATCTGCGATCGCCTCTCGGGGTGGGTTTACGCTGGGTCCTTCCCGATTGATTTGGTGGTGGAAAGACCACATCGATCGCAAGTTTATGCATCAGTTTGAAGATTTAAACCGGATGAACCAGGATGGAGGCCATATCCCGTGGGGGCTAGGAACTCGCAAGACGGACGAATCCTCATCTGCCAATTTTCAATACTCTCCCTCTGATTCGATCATGCCCTGTGCTGGCTGTGGCTCAAAAGTTGGCAGATCGATTCTAGAGAAAGTCTTGACACAAATTCAGCGCGAACACCCCATCACAATCAACCGCGACGATATTCTCATCGGCTTAGACGAACCTGATGACGCGGCTGCCATTCGAGTGCCTGCCGGTCAGGCATTGCTGCAAACCATCGACTACTTTCCAGCCTTAGTGAATGACCCCTATGTGTTTGGGCAAATTGCCACCCATCACTGCCTCAGCGATATTTTCGCGATGGGGGCAATACCTCACAGTGCGTTGGCGATCGCCACGTTGCCCTATGCCATTCCTCGCAAACAGGAAGAAATACTTTATCAACTCCTATCGGGAGCCGTCGCGGTGCTTCGTGAAGTACGCGCACCGCTCATTGGTGGACATACCACCGAGAGCTCAGAACTCGCGTTTGGCCTGACCTGCAACGGACTCGCGGCTCCGAGTAAACTCTTGCGTAAAGGGGGAATGCAGCCTGGAAATATGCTAATTCTCACGAAGGCGCTGGGCACGGGGACATTATTTGCAGCAGACATGCGCCTCAAAGCCAAGGGTCGATGGATCGAAGCTGCGATCGCTTCAATGCTGCAATCCAACTATGAAGCAGCGCAGTGCCTCTGGCAATATAAAGCCACAGCCTGCACAGATATCACGGGGTTTGGGCTTGTGGGTCATCTCCTTGAAATGGTTAATGCCTCTCAAGTGGCCGTTGAGCTAGATGGGTCTACTATTCCTGTGCTAGATGGCGTGGATGAAACCTTAAACAGTGGTATTGCAAGTTCTCTTTATCCCCAAAATGTTAAGGCATCTATCAATATCCACAACCTTGATGCCATTCAAAATCACCCGCTATTTCCAGTCCTGTTTGATCCGCAAACCTCTGGAGGATTACTGGCCTCAATACCGGGCGATCGCGCAAGTGCCTGTCTTTCTGCCCTTCGTGTACTGGGCTACGACCAGAGCCAGATTATCGGACAGGTCTTGCCGTTAGAGTCTCAGCAGAAACCGATTAGAGTAAAAGAGTGGAAGTAAACAGGGACGAGAGCTTCGCTATACAATTCTGAATACACTCAAAGAAAGGCAGCGTTTACGTCCTCACTCAGTCCTCTAGCGCCTACATCATGCCCAAACAGCTCGACGCTCAAGACTTTCTTAATGCTTCTGGTGTCATCCTCGACGTGCGAAGCCCGGGTGAATATGAGCGGGGGCATATTCCTGGGGCAATCAGTTTTCCCCTCTTTGACAACGAGGAGCGGGCATTGGTTGGAACCTGTTACAAGCAGCAGGGGCGAGACCCCGCGATCGAGCTGGGGTTAGAGATTACGGGGCCAAAATTAGCAGGGTTTGTGAAACGCGCTAAAGACCTGGCTCCCAATCGAATAGTCCGGGTTCATTGCTGGCGAGGCGGGATGCGCAGCGGCAGCATGGCGTGGCTGCTCGAAACCGCAGATTTCTCGGTTTCGACGTTGGTAGGGGGGTATAAAGGCTTTCGTCAGTGGGTTCGGGGTGTACTTGCCGGTCCCAAGCCTATCATTACGCTGGGCGGTATGACCGGGTCAGGCAAAACTGCTGTTCTTCACGCCTTGATAGACCAGGGAGAACAGGTGTTGGATTTAGAGGCGATCGCCCACCATCGGGGCAGTAGTTATGGGAGCCTTGGGCTGCCTCCCCAGCCGAGTACAGAGCATTTTGAGAATCTGATCGCCTTTCAATGGCAGTCGTTTGACGCGAGTCGTCCGGTTTGGGTCGAAGCAGAAAGTCGACAGATTGGCACATGCCGCATTCCAGGTGAGCTATTTCAACCGATGGCCGACGCTCCAATTCTGCAAATTGAGCGGTCACGCCTAGAGCGCATCGAATACTTGCTGAGCGAATACGGAAACGCCAACCCCGATCAGCTCATCGAAGCAACCGAACGCCTCCGCAGACGATTGGGGGGCGATCGCACGCAGCACGCTATTGAGTGTATTCGTCAGAATAATCTTGCCTCTGCTATTAATATCGTGCTCGATTACTACGACCAGACCTATACGCACGCCATCAATCGTCGGCAGGTTCCCATCTATTCCATCGAAGTTACGGGGTTAGATGCCTCCCAAGTCGCCACGCTGTTGCGCGAAAAAGCACGCTTCTATCTTGAAAATCAGATGTAACTGAAGCCCTTCATCTCTGTATGCGATCGCCCTCCAAACTCCTGGTCAAATTCAGCCGCAAACTCTTTGACGATGTCGTTCAGCAAGAGCACTTTATCGCTGCGCTGACGACTCCCCAGCCGCTTTCCCCCTGCGTTCTCTGGTGCCATGACCCGCCCCATGATATCCCGTTTGCGGTCGAAGCCCCTCAACCCTGGCAACCCAAATTTGTGGATCGGCTCGGGCGTCATGAAAGGCCAGGACGGCACCCCTGGCACGACGAGGGATATTTTTATTGTCTTGATTTTTCGTCGGTGTTTGCCGCCTCGATCTTGCAGGCGATCGCATCCCCGATGCGAGTGGTGTTTGATATGTGTGCGTCCCCTGGGGGCAAGAGCGTTTTTGCGTGGCGGCTCTTTCAGCCTGATTTGCTGCTTAGCAACGAGGTGATCGGAAAACGTATGGGAACGCTGATTTCAAATCTCAAGCGATGCCAGAGTCGACCGGCGATCGCCCTTAGCCTCGATTCAAAAATTGTGGCAGACGAACTTCCCCATGCATCTGATCTGGTGATGGTCGATGCTCCGTGTACGGGGCAGTCGCTCCTGGTCAAAGGCACGCCCGCCCCCGGCTGTTTTCATCCCGTTACGATTAATAAAAACGCGAACCGTCAGAAACGGATTTTGGCGAATTCTGCGCGATTGGTAGCCCCGCAAGGCTACCTTGCCTATACGACCTGTGCCTACTCTCCTGACGAAAACGAGGGCGTGAGCCAGTGGTTCTTACAGCGCTTCCCGATGTTCCAGCCCGTAGAAGCCCCTATGCTATCCAGATTCCAGTCTCACCTGACAGAGATGCCGTGCTATCGCATGTTGCCTCAGTCGGGGTTAGGAGCCGGAGCATTCACTATTCTGTTTCAAAATGCAGAATCGGGCGATCGCTCTCCGATTCCTGAATCGTTTTTAGCAAATCCTCGATTAAAATTTCTATAAAAAATAATTACCGGTAGATAAAGAGCGTGTAAAGACAGACACACTCAGTTGAAAGTTTGATGAAGATGTTGAGTGGGTTCCGGAGCGCTGGATCAGCGTGAGTATTCGGCGTTGGGCGATCGGCTCCCCACCTCCATCCAAACGCTCAATCCCTTGCGTATCAGTATTCTGTAGTCAGTATAAACTCGTAACACTCCCTGCCTCGTGTTATGAAATTGTGATACTGTTGAGTAGAACTTCTGGGACAGCTGATCCTAATCTGATCTTGAGAGTTGATCTTCGGTAGAGTTACTTAGTTGGATGCACTGATTTATATATTGGTGCGTAAGGGGTACTTGCCTAGATGACGGAGCACTATCCTGCGTTGTTGAACTCAGGAGTGCTCCATTCATTTGGTAAAGGGTTCTAGCATGGTGCGCATTCGCAATTCGCCAGTCCACAGTTCTCCCTCGTTTCAAATCGTAGCAAGTCGAGAACTCGGTGTTTCGCTATACTCAATAGTCAGTAATAGTTAGTATTCATATCCGTAGTTTCCTGTAAAGGCTAGGTTAAAGTTCATGGGTTAGTTTCCCAAAGCCATTGTTAGTGATGGTGAAGGTTGAAAAGGTGCATCAGGGATTTTACTGACACAAAGCATAATGGTGTTCGAGTGAAATCTAGCTTAGACGTGTTGAGTTTATATTCCTTACGTTTCATCTACCAGTCATCGTATTCAGGACGGGAAGGCGGTTATGTTAAGTCGCAGGCTACGCAGAGCTGTTCAGCGTCTACGTTATCAGAGTTATCAGATCAGCCAAATGCCTAGAAAAATTCTTAGAATCCTCGTGCAGTGGATGCTTCGAGGTCTTTTTGTTGTGAGTCGTCCACGGTTTGCTCGCGCTGGGTTTGTGTTGCCCACGACGGTCTTATTGTTGCTAGTGGTGACGCTGACGGTTGGCTCTATCACGCTACGGACGTATAGCCGCACAACTCAGACCATTGGTGAGCGACAAGATAAAGTAATTTATAATGCTGCGACGCCCGCCATCGATCGCGCCAAAGCCAAATTAGAGTTTTTGTTTGATCCTTCCCAAAACCCACGCTTTCCAGGAGGGGTGCCAGGTGAAGACCAAATCTTCGGCATGATGTCAAATGTTGACGGCAGCCTGTATGAGTATCGACTCAACAACGGTAATGACCCATACGTGTTACCTGATGATCCGAATACGGCATTTGACGACGGTGAGACGCGAATCGATATTAATGGTGACGGGACGGTAGACAATGCCTGGAGGTATCAGGCTGATACGGATGGAGACGGAGCCGTCGATGCGATGGTTGCCTACTCTATCATCTTCAATACTCCCAATTCTGATCCAGATGGAGACCCCAATACAAATGATGGGGAGCCGCCTTTGGCTGATACACGAGATGCGGCAGTAGACACTAGAGCCAATCTGCTTCAAGTGCGACATGCGCCTTTGAGTAATGCAGACCCTCTAGGTGCCCGCTGCCAAGTGGTGTCTAATAATGCGATCGCTATTGAAGATGGATGGTTTAGCTCGGCTAATAGCACGGCTGACTTGCGGAAAAACTTTCAAGTCAATGTCTATGTCCAGCCTATGGACGGTCAGGGCAATCCTGACAACACCCGTCCGCCATCCACCATAGAGTTTTTCCAAGATCGAGAGATTAATCGCGGCAACAAGTGGGGTGCCTGGTTCCGGAATGACTTGGAAATTTATCCCGGTCCAAAATTTAACTGGAATGGCGCGATGCACACTGAGGGCAATCTCATCGTCACGAGCCCACGGGGCGTTAGTGATGATGATGGCTTTACTGCATTTGCAATCAGCGCGCCAGAGTCATGTCTCTACACAAAAGATTCCTCTAAAATCACGGTTTCAGCCAAAGAAGAAGGTCCAAACAATGGAAATGGAGGCATCGTATTTGAAGGACAGGCGATCGCCGGTCGAATTGCGCCGCGTGCCAATGACCGTTTTGAATCGGTCTTTCACCTAATCACAAACGAACAGCAGCCCCCGCCCGAGGATGATGGCGAGGTCTTAGACCGTGGAACAGACTCTATCAATAACGTTGATATTATTAATCTTTCGCTTGATCCGGTTCAGATTTTGACAAAAGACATCTCGGAGTCCCGAGGCGTTGCCAACTTTGCAGCGGTTCGAGATAACGCTTGGCAAAATAGTATCTTCAAACAAGCCGAACGGATTTTGCTCGATGAATCGGTTGACCAGCCGTATCTAGATGACTTTTATCGGGCAGACGATCGCCTCGGCCCCAAGCCCCGCTATCGCGCTTTTGAGGTCAATCCTGATGACGGAGCCGGGCTCGTGATTGGGAGAAATATCAAGGGAAATGCAGATGTTCCCAACACGCCTGATGAAGATGTTCAGAATGAGTTAACCGATCTCACAGGTTCGGTCGATGACCCGACCAATCTAGGTCTAGACGGTTATTGGGAACGACGTGCCCGCACTGAAGGGATGCGCCTAGTCGTCGGTCAGCGGTTGGAGCTGGGTAATCTCGCCGGTTGGGGTGGGGTTGATCAGACGGGTGCTGCTAAACCTGTCGCAGAAGAACCGCTTCGCCCGTGGGAAACCTGTACGCCTAATAATGCGGGTCGCTGTAGCGAAGCCCGTCAACGCCGCACGCTGAGAGATAATTTGGCGGCAGTGCAGGCAACGGCGGTCTATCATTCCGCAAATGGCGACTTGGATGCTCCGCTGGCGTGCGTTGCAACCGCGACTCATCCCGGTACTGCCAAGACCCTGCGCAATAGCACCACGTTTGAAAACCTAAACTTTGGTGACCCCGGTACTTATCTCAATACAGCAGATTTTCCGCTAGTAATTAGCAACTTTTTCCTAGGAATGGGCACAAACGGCTGGGAATATGAGCCCCCTATTGCAGACGTGACCACGAACGCCGAGGTCATGAAGGCGCTGAGAAACCTAGCAGCTTATGCGGGCGATCCGCGCGGCGGTTCCCCATCGTTTGAGCCGTTTCAGGATGGGTATGTTCATCCCTATCCCAGCATGGCGATGTGGGGAGATTTCTCTGTGCTTCGCCGGATTCTCTTTCCGGGCGGGTCACCCAACTACGTCGCTCTTAGCCCAGCCGATAAAACGACACTGCATACCGCAGCCTGCACGCTTGGCATGTTGGCCCACAACATCCGGTACTTGGAAAGCTATACGGTTACCTCAGGCGATCCGATTTTGACTCAGCTCAATAACCGTCTCGGAGAATTGATCGCTTTATCAACCGGAGCGTTTACTTCTTCACCCCCTCCCGAGGCATTCCTGGCTGGCTTGGAATATCTCAGAGATACCGCTCCTCTCGCTAGCCCTGACGATGAAAACGCCCTAATCGCGATGGCTCGCATGTTGGCGATGCGGGAACAGGTTGAGCGCGATCGCGCGTTTGGGTTTGGAACAGGCTCGAGCAATGCGTGTGTTACTGGAGGCGTTCTAGATAGCGGGAATTTGACGCGGCTTTGCTCCGATCGTCCCAAGTTCCCAATTCTTCATTCTTTGTTTCCTTTAAGCAATCATGTAGAAGTTCCTAACGTCACCCGCGACTCAGTTGACTCAGATACCGCCGAAGAACCTTATCAGTACATCTTTACGGTCGTAAACACCGCGCCTACAGAATATCAGGTTGTTGATCTAGCGCAAGTCGAGCTGCAGCCGAGAGCCTTAGCTAGTTGGGTGTTGCCGCATAGCACAGCTCAAAGTGGAGTCACGCCTAACAGCAATGCGGCTAATAATCCCAGATCCTTTATTCGAGAATGTGTCACAGTGGTCTGCTCGGTGGATGACGCAACTCCAGATTCATTGATTCCAGTGGCGATCAAAGATGCGTCCTTCTTTGATGGCCGTGAGATGATGACCGTTCGAGCCATAGACCTCGACTTAGATTTGTTGAAAAACACGCCGATTGGTGGCAATTCCTGGCTTCCTAGAGGTGGAGTGGTCTATGCGTTCCGAGAAGACGCGGTTCGTGAAGACTCGATCACCCGTCCTATCACAGGAGCCGGGCCGTGCGATGACGACTCCGTGATTCGTGCGGATGTCGAGGGCAACACAGGAGCATGTCGGATGCAGGTGGGCAATGTAACGGCGATCGCATCCACCGATCCGCCCCTTGCTCCGAATAAGATCAGTCCTAAATCGGTAGACTACCATGCTGATCCGGATCGTCGTGCCTATGGCTTCCGCCTCCGCAATGGCGAACAGCTAGGTCGCGTAGGTGATGAAGGGCGCGGGCTTTCGTTTATCACTGATAATCCGGTTTACATCTACGGCGACTTCAATCTCCACCAAACTGTGGGATGCAACAACGCCGATGGCTGTAGCCTCGAAGAGTTTGATGAAAAACTGCCGACCGATCGGGTTTATACCTTCGATGAATTTTATGGAGACCGGGTAACCCTGAATACCGATTTTGCTCGGCGCAGCACCAATCCAGCCGAACTAGGGCCTGACTTATGGCGACCGTCTGAGATTTTGGCGGATACGGTTTCCATTTTGTCCAAAGATTTCTGCGACGGCAGCATCCAGGATGGCCTTTTGACGGCAGATGAAAACACGGGAACCTCTGCTGATATCACGGTTGCCAATGTCGGCTACAACACGGATGTCTATGGCTGCGTTGACAACGAAGATCGCACCTCTTTCTTGAATCAAAATCGCCCATCGGATGACCCGAACGATGATGCCGACGTATATGGAACCACCGTCCTTTGGCAGCGGGAAAATCCGTTTGATCCAGAGTCTCCGATTGCGGTCACCCTTAATGGCAATCCGATTCAAGCAGACGGCACTGAGTATGCCAGCACGTACTTCGCGTTTGACGAAGCCAGACCTTTAACCGTTGCCAGTAAGACTCGAATCAACTCCATCATCATCAGCGGTATCGTTCCATCTCGTGCTAACCAGTCGTATGGTGGGTTGCACAACTTCCCTCGATTCCTCGAAGATTGGCCCAACGAGGATGATATCAATGAGCCTATGATTATGTCGGGTTCTTTCTTCCAGCTCAACTTCAGCAATGCTGCAACGGCACCGTTTGATCAAGATGCTTGGGAAGTGGGAAGCGCTCCCATACCGGGTGCAGGGTCAGGTGCTATTAACAACTTCTACGGTGCACCGGAACGACTCTGGGGATATGATGTAGGACTTCAATACGCGCCAGCCAGCCCAATCGCCCGGCGATTTACTGACCCTAATGCGCTGCGGAGCGAGTTCTATAGCGAACCCCAAGCGGATGATCCCTATATCAGTCAGCTTTGTGCCGCTATTCCCGGTGCAACATGTCCCAATTAGCGGCTAGGAGGTAACACCACCGATGAAACGTTTGGTTTCAAATCACCCAATCGCACGACATTTGCCACAGATGGGCGCGCTGTTCCAGTCTCAACCATCTCGGATGGGTTTATCTGAGACGGGTTTGACCCTACTAGAATGTATTGTGTCGATCGTCGTCATCGCTATCACGGGTGCGCTAATCACCCCGCCGCTGTTTTTGGCGACCGCAACTCGGCTGCAGAACCAGCGTTCTGAGCAGGCTCTCCAGATTGCCCGAGGCGAGGTTGACCGTATTCGCACCTTAACTGAGCAGTCTCGGCATTATCCAGCCGCTTTGCCAGCCGTTGGTCCAGCCAATACAGCAGGGGTGCAGTCCTATGCGCTTCCTAATGCGATCGCCAATCAGATTAAGTCCGTTAATACGGGCTGTGCAAATCTATACGACGGCGCTCAGGTTCCTCCTACGACTCTACTTCCCGTCGATGTGGATGGCGATTGCGAGGGCGACTTTTTGATGCAGTTTTTCCGAACTGATGGTGTGACGTCTACCCGGGAGACGGCAGGTGGCACCAATCGACCCACCGAATTCAAATTGGGTGTTAGGGTCTATGCCCGCAGCGCCGGAGATAATCTGGCCAATTTGTATCGAGATCCCGATACAGGCAGCGTTGTGGCGACCTCCTTAAAATTCACCTCTGGAGAAGGCAATCAGCGCGATCGCCCGCTGGCCGTGCAATATACTCAGGTTACGTGGGGAGATACCGAATTTTCGCTCTGTCAGTATCACAACCAATGCAATTAAGCATGTGTCATGACATGGGTATTTAAGCGTGTTTCATCCGACTGGCTAAATCGGGCTTCAAAGTTTTAAAGATATAGAACGTCATCACAGAATTAGGGCTATGGCACCATCCTTCTCGTTATCAAGAGCGCTTATGCGTCGTCGTCAAACAGCTCATCGTCAGCGGGGTTTCACTCTGATTGAATTGCTAGTGTCTGTGCTGATTGCAGGCGGCATTGTTTCAGGGCTGCTATATCTCGTCAATGAGCTTCTGCAAGCCGACAGAAGCGAGTCAACTCGAGACGAAACCCAGCGAGAACTCCAGCTTGCGCTAGATTTTATGGCGAATGAGATTCAGCAGGCTGTTTATGTTTATACGGATGCGACGTCGCTTCCCGTCGTTAATCCAGGCGATCCGGCTCGATCGATGTTAGAGTATTTGCCTGCTGCTGAGTTGCCCAATGAGGTTGCCCCGGTGCTTGCTTTCTGGAAACAGCAGCGGTTTCCAGAGTCGGTAATTGAATTGTGTGCAACCGACCCAACGAATGGAACTCTGACTGGGACTACGTGTGAGGCAGGGCATTCCTATTCGCTCGTGGTATATTCGCTGGCGCGTCCAGATGATAATGAAGTATGGGATGGGCCTGCTCGCATTATTCGATCTGCAATGACCGAGTTTGACCTGGATGATGCCACCGGAACTCCAAACCGCAATCCAAACTATATTAGCCCAGTTGATCCCGATGACGGCAGAGCAGACTTTAATGGTTGGCCCTTGACGGGCACCACCCCTGAGTTTAATCAGCCCGCTGATACGCTAGTTGACTTTGTAGACGATGGTTCTGGTGCAGAGAGCGCTGGATTTGCAAGAGGGTCAGGGGTATCTGCATGCCCAACCAATAACTTGGTTGTCGGGCCACAAGATGTGCGTAACTATTTGGTTAGTCCGAGCAATCCGCTGACATTTGGAGCAGATCCGGTGAGAAGCTTCTACGCATGCATTGATGAACCGCCCGCCTCCCCTGCGGCATGGAATCAGGAAGTGATTATTTATTTGCAGGGAAATGCTAGCGGGCGATCGGGGGCGGTCAGCCAAAATGGTTTCCTTCCTGCATTGGAAACGACCGTTTTGAGCCGCGGCATTTTAGGAAAGAATCCGCAGAGTTTTCAATAGAATGGTGTGTAGGCAGAGTCGCTGGGATTCCTATTTTAGTTCTGTTGACAATGCTCTGTTATGAAACACGAGTCGGTTACGGGTCGGTTAACGTTTAATTCTCAAACTATCCTTGAATTTGGAGTGCAGTATGATGAGGCGACACTATCCTAGTTCTCCAACGGCTGGTTTTACGCTATTGGAAGGATTGATTGTAGTTGCAATCATCGGTATCCTGATGGCGATCGTGGCTCCAGGCTGGTTGACGTTTGCAAACCGTCAGCGCGTTAACCGAGCGTCTGACCAGATTCTTCAAGCACTGCGTACTGCTCAAGCGGATGCCAAGCGCGTCAAGCAGGACAGAACGGTATTTTTGTATCCTGATCCAGCTCAAGATCCCATTCCTAATCCCGATTCACCACCATCAATTGGCTACAACAGCATTCCTACGGAGTTGGGAGAGGGAGCCTTTAAAGAGGGCATGATCGCTCTGAGTGCCGTCGATGCAGACGGAGCCTCGCTTGCAGAAGTCGATGGCGATAATAACTTATCCATTCAACTTGTCTTCGATCCAACGGGTGGTTTAGACGTCAATGAATCTCCCAATCTTCCCGTGACGATTACAGTCGAAGCGCCTCCGGGTTCAGATACCAAACGCTGTGTCGTGATTGAAACCTTACTTGCAGCAACTCGCACGGCTCGTGGCGATGAATGCGATTTGCAAGGCGCTCAGCCTCAAGACTGATAAAAATTTCTAGTTTGCCGCAATGCTGAACGCTGGGGTCAGCCCTCATGGTCAGAGCAATTTTTTTGCTTATTTTGGGATTGGCGATCGCCATTGGCTGTGAAACCGGGATTAATGCTAGTCAATCCTCCTTTACAGTTCGCCTGCCAATTGACTGTGATCTAGGTGAAAATTGCTTCGTGCTGCTCTATCCAGACCGCGACCCCAGCCCCAATGCAGTCGACGTTGGCTGCGGTCGGATGACCTATGACGGTCATCAGGGCACTGACTTTGCGATTCCTGATGAGCAGGTCATGGCAGCGGGCGTTCCGGTGAAAGCCGTTGCCGAGGGTACGGTGTTGCGAATTCGAGATGGCATCCCCGATCGCCGAATTGAAACACCCGCTCAAGAGACTGAGGTGTCCGACATCGAATGTGGCAATGGCATGGTTGTCGATCATGCCGACGGGTGGGAAACCCAATATTGCCATCTCCGCCAGGGCAGCGTTGAAGTCAAGGCAGGCGATCGGGTGACTCCTGACACCACCTTGGGCATGGTGGGGCAATCGGGGTTGGCATCGTTTCCCCATGTGCATTTGACGGTGCGGCATCAGGGCGATGTCGTTGATCCGTTTGTGGGGCCTAATGCTGGCGATGGTTGTAATGTCTCCAAACAGCCCCTTTGGCAAGAGCCTCTCCCGTACGTGCCAACTGGTTTGGTTCGCGCCGGATTTGCCCCGCGCCCTCCCGAACTCGACGAACTGTGGGAAGGGGAATTTGCAGACTCGACGTTGGCGGCGTCAAGTTCGGCCTTAATTTTTTGGGCACAGGTCTATGGGGTGTTAGCGGGCGATGTCGAGTCGATTCAACTCATTGATTCTGATGGAACGGCGATCGCCAACCAGCAGACCCCATTACAAGACTCAAACCGCATCTGGTTTAGCTATGCAGGCAAGCAGAGCCCAGATTCAGGATTCCAACCCGGAACGTGGCAAGGGCGATATCAGCTAACCCGGGGCGATCGCACATTGGTTGATATTCAGAAAGAATTGCGCGTCGAGTAAGGGATTCTCTCCCGCCTTCCGCCCTCCGCCTTCCGCCCTCCGCCTTCCGCCTTCCGCCCTCCGCCTTCCGCCTTCCGCCCTCCGCCTTCCGCCCTCCTCTACTCTCATTCATGAACCGTGCCATCTGGCATCATTGCCCAGCTCAGATTGGCGACTGTATCGCTAAGGTGCTCTTTTGGAAATTTCGCCTGTGTGAGGTTTGCACCCCGCAAAATTGCGCCCTCTAACTTAGCATCCGTAAAATTGACATACCGGAGAGCGGCTGCACTCAGATTGGCGATCGCCAAATTCGCCCAACTTAGATCGGCTTTCTCTAGCTGAGCGTAGGTTAATTCTGCGCGTTCCAAATTGGCGCCCCGGAGCGTCGCAAGAATGAGTTTGGCACCGATTAGATTTGCGCGACGGAGATTTGCGCCCGTCAGATTGGCTCCGCTGAGATTGGCTTCGCTGAGATTAGCTTCACTCAAATCTGCCCCCACCAAATCTGCCCCGCCGAAGTCTGCTCCGCTGAGATTGATCCGCCAAAGCTTAAAACCACTCAAGCTAACTTCCCGAAAATTGCGCTCTCCCGCTGCATATCGGCGAACTAGAGAATCTACATCCATCTCTCCCCGACTTACATCCCAGCTTGGAGGTAGCCATCCAGAACTAGAATTCATGATTAACATCCTATTGATACATCAAAAATCGAGAATTGGTATAATCCAGCACAAGCCACGCTTCTAAAGCCGTACTCATTACGACTTCAGTATATATTTCATATTATGACTAGGCTGAGATTAATGGGATAGTCGAATTCTCAAAACTTATTCAGGCGTGAATCGGGAAATCGCAAGAGTTTATCAATCTGTAACGATTCGGAGCGCAGATTCGATCGATTACTTCCAATTCGCTAGATCCAATTCGCTAGATCCAATGTACGGAGCCTCAATGTCCTCGAATCCTGATTAACTGACAAAACTTTAATTGTCGGCAGTTAAAACTGCTGCTATAGGAGCGAAACCCGGCTTCGCGGGTTGAGAACAGTCGACCTTTGTCGACTTTGTTTGTGTAGGCGCGGTTAACCCTGCGGGACGCTTCGCGTTCGCGTAGTGTCTCCCTTAGGAGAAACAACCGCCAGCCTCTGATCTTTTGTCAGTCAACCTCCTCGAAGCTGACTGTCGTGCAATTGAGTTTGCAGGTGATCCCACGTTTGAGCAGGCTCTTGACAACTGAGTCCTTGGCAAACAAGTCCGACCGATCCGTCGGGTAAGTCTGATTCGATTAAATAAACGGTTGTCGGAAAACACTGCATCATTAATGCAGTGAGATGTTCGCCGGATGTTCGCACTAGCGTGTAGTTTTTGTACCAGTCCAGCGCTGTAAACAACGTTGGACACGCTCTCGGCGCACGATTCATCACCGTACTAAAGGATTGGAGTCCTTGTTCGGCGCGGCTCAGATAGTCTAGGTTTTCGGTTGACAGGGCAAGACGAACGAGGTTGGCGATCGCCACTCCATTGGCAGACGGAGTCGCATTGTCTTCATAGCTGCGCTCTCGCACGACCAAATCGCCACTCGCATCATTCGCCGTGTTGTAGTAGCCTCCGAGTTCGACGCTCCATAGCCACTGATCAAACTCATCCTGTAGTTTAACGGCTCGGTCTAGCCAAGTTGAAGCATCAGAACTCGCGTCAGGCGAACATTGGGGTGAAAGCGCCGCCTGATGGAGGTCGAGCAGAGCTTTGATAAATAGGGCATAATCTTCTGACTGTGCCAACACCGCCGATTCGCCATCGTAGTTGAGGCGATGAAAGCGTCCATCAATCCATTGATCGTCTAAGATGAACTGCGCGGCGTCGGCTGCCATCGCGTAGTAGTCCAAATTCTCGAACACAACAGAGGCGCGTGCCAAGCCCGAAATCATTAGGCTATTCCATGCCACGATCATCTTCGTGTCGGTGACGGATGGGATGCGCCCTCCCCAAGATTTAGATTTGGCTTCTTGATTGTTTCGAGCGGGCGGCATCGTGAAGGCCGTATCGGGGTGGTTGCCATACCGTGCCCGAAACAGCTTGCTCAAAATAAGCTCGGTTGAATGGCTCAGCGCTCCGGGGTGGCGACGTTGTAAGACGGTTTTACCCTCGAAGTTGCCTTCAGAGGTGACGGTAAACGCCTCTGCTAATTCACGCAGTTCGTCATCGGTCAGCAGTTCGGAGAGTTCTGCATACGACCAGACATAAAAGGCTCCTTCTTCCGGTTCTACATCGCTCGGAGTCTCAAAGCTGTCGGCATCTTGAGCCGCATAAAAGAACCCCTGAGGAGCCGTCATCTCTCGCTTGAGCCATTCGACTGTTTTGGCGATCGCCCGCTCAAAGGCCGGTTCTTTCACTCCAAATGCCCATAAATTGGCGAGATATTCCACAATTTGCCCGTTGTCGTAGAGCATTTTTTCAAAATGGGGCACCGTCCATGTGGGATCAACCGTATAGCGATGAAACCCTCCCCCTACATGGTCATAAATGCCGCCTAATGCCAGGTCTAAGCCGCGCTGTTTCGCTAAATCAGCGGCATCATATCGAGCAGTCTCATCATTAAATCGCGCACCCCGCAGAGCCGCATCCGCGTAGGGAATCATCGGGAACCGAGGGCCTGGTCCTCCCGCCGTAAGGATGCCTGCGCTGTCTTCTAATCCCCTATATAGCACGTTTGCTTCGAACTGCTCTTGCGGGAGCGCAGAAGCCCGTTGGAGCCGTCCGCGAATTTCATCGGTGACCGATTGCACCTTCTCGTGTTCGGTGTCATAAAATCCACGAATGGCCTGAAGCACCTGCAAAAAGCCAGGTCGCCCGTAGCGGGGTTCTAATGGAAAGTAGGTGCCGCCATAGAAGGGGACGAGATCCTCTGGAGCAAGAAAAACGTTGAGAGGCCATCCACCTTGCCCGACCATCAATTGCAGAGCTTGCATGTAAATGCTATCGAGGTCAGGGCGTTCTTCTCGATCGACTTTGATGGGCACAAAGTTGTCGTTCATGTAGTCGGCGATCGCCCGATCGGAGAAAGCTTCCCCTTCCATCACCGTGCACCAATGACAGCTTGAATAGCCAATCGACAGAAAGATTGGCTTGTTTTCTCGTGCTGCCTTCTCCAACGCTTCGTCACACCACGACCACCAGTCAATCGGGTTTTCGGCGTGCTTTCGCAGATAGAGACTCTGAGACTGGGCAAGACGATTAGTCATGAGAGCAAGTCCAAATTCGGCAGGGGCTTTCTCTCAAAGTCTATCGTGATGCCCCTGCAAAGATGAGCCTTTTGGAGGGATATCCTAACTAAGCGTGCCTCCGAAATGTCGTACTCCCCAACTCAAGCGCATACCGCTATTAGAAGCGATCGCCCACATTAAAGTGCAACACCGTATCCCCTTCACTGCCAAATCCAACCTCGAATCGAACCAACCCAAAAGGCGACTCTGCTAAGATTCCAGGACCGCCACCAAAGCCAAAGCCTGGTTTGTCACGAACCTCAGCCGGTCTACCCACGACCGTTTCATCGGAGCCCAAATCTGAGGCAACATCAAAAAACAGACTCCCCCGCAGCGGAATCTCTTCTCCAAATATTCGGAAGCTCAGAATCGGGAACCGATATTCAGCCGTTGCTTGCACAAAGCTTCGTCCGCTGCCAACATCGCCAGCAGGGAAGCCCCGAACCGAACTCGATCCGCCCAAAGTAAATGCTTCATAGGGAGGCAGATCGCCAATCACAGTCCCCCCTTGAACATTCAAGATCAAAGTACGAGGGCCTTCGTCAAACCCAAAGAGATTAAGGGGAACAAACTGCACATAGTTTGCTGACAGTCGATTGTGTAAAATATCGGCTTCTCCAACCGGAATGGATTGGTCAGTGCCAAATCGAAATCGAAACCCGTCTGTCGGATATATAGGTCTGTCCCGCCGATCTAGAAAATAAGCAAAATTGAGCGTCAGCAAATCATCTCTACCGTCTTCGCTAATGGTCAGAGGATTTCCCAACTCATCTTCAGTGACCAAATCACTCCCCAGAATGAAAAGATCATCTCGGACGGTGACTCGCTGATAAGAGATGCCCAATGCAGCACTCGATGTATCTGAAAATTCACGAGTAATCTGGGCTCCTCCTCCCCACCGATGCACCCAAGGCGTTTCTCCACCCGCTAGCTCAATATCGCGAGGGCCTCCGGTAAAAATAGGCGAGATATAGCCAAGAGCAAATCCATTCAGCCCATAGCCGGTTTGGGGGGACGTACCTGCAATCCACGGATCAGAAAACGTCAGGTCAACGCCCCCAACTCGAAGACCACCAATCACGCTGAGCAGCAAATCCTGATCATTTCCGCCCAAATTTAGGGTGCCAAAGCGCAGCGGCAGCCTGAACGCACTAAACCGCAGCGGATGCGTTGTGACCGGGCGCGGAAGGGTAGGCCCCTGTAATACGGAGGGTTCTGGGGCATCAATGTCTGGGATGACGACAAAATATCGATGGTCTCCAGCAAAAACATCTGCGAACGAACTGACGCTATCAAACGATCCACTCCCCTCTTCCACCGTCACGACCATGATCGCTTGGTCGGGATCATCGGTGGGTTCTAGAGTCAGGCTGGCTTGCCTAACTGGGTCTAAATCCACTACCCGTGCTAACCCGTTTTGCGCGAGTTCGGGGTCATACGAATCGCCGGGCTGAATGTCAAATTCTCTGGTGATGATAAAATCGCGGGTTAATCCGTTGATCGGTTCGCCGTCTTCATCAACAAATCGCACTTCAATATCAGAGATAATTTCTCCGCTGCCCTCCGGGACTGTCATCTCATCTTGTTTGCTCTGCAGCCCAATGAAGGTCGTAAAGTCGTCAATTTCTGCAAGTTGGGTCAGGTAGGCAGGACGATTGAGCAAGTCGGCTGCATGAGTTGACAGATTCTCATTGATTGACTCACTCATCACTGGCAGTTCTGAGTCTACTTCTTGAGGTGCCTGAGAGTCTGGTTCGGGCTGAATGGATGGAGTCTGAGTGGCGGGTTGACGTATAGTAGAGTCGAATGAATGGGGATCGGGCACTGGTTGATCGAGTTGAGTATCAACCGTTGCAAGCTGGGGGATGTCAGACAGCAGATCATAAGATGAAGAGACGTTTCCTGCTGCAACTGGTGCTGCTGTTGGCTCAGAGGACGCATCAGACGTGAGCAGTTCAATCACGTGATGTTGAATAACTTGTGCGTTGCTTAGGTCTTGTCCGTAGCTTGCCGTCGCCATTAGGAGGTTGCCAATTGATCCTCCCAGCGCGATCGCCACGATAACCCTGAGTCGGAATGATATGCGTGCAGATAGCATTATGTGGGTCCTCACACGTTAATTTTTGGACTCAATAATTTAGACTCAATAACAAATGTTGCAATGTCTAGAGCGATCCTAAATCGCTTGTGAATTGTGTGTGAGCGGTGGGGCGGGGACGCCCGCCCCACCGCTCACAACCCAGGATTGCTATAGAGCCTTAGTTCTGACTTAGGAAGAGCTACAGATTTTAAACTAGACAAATTTTAGTCAAAAATTTAATAAATTCCAGTCATATCCTAAGCAGGATGAGTATGGAGTTTCTGTAATTCTTGTAAATCGCAACAATTCCCAAGAAATGCCCCAAATCTTCCGGATATGGAGACTTTTTCGGCGTATTCTTTGTTCCTCATTCGCTGGGAGTTGTCAGCAGAGCTTAACCTAATAATCGCTTGGCAGAGGTTTGTTGGAAGAGGTTGGGGCATCGAATGGGGCATCGAATGGGGCGATCGCCCCGGCACGACAATCTCTTAACCACAGCCGAATAGCTTGAGCGATGACACCGTGGCTGCTGTCACGGGGCGGCGACTGGGGCTGATTGTCTGGGTAGCCGCCGATGCGCGACGCCATCAGCCCAAACCACCAGCCTCGTTCTGTTTTTGCTAAAAAAAGCCAATGGAAATGTTGCAGTAACTCTGTGCGATCGCCGACATATTCCCGCTCTAAGGTGGTAAAAAAGACTTGCTGGAGATCCGTCGCTGCATCAGAGGAAGCAGGATTATAGCTGCCTGGCCCCAGCGTAAGGGGCATAAATTCAGGCTGCGCGGCCAAAATTACAAACGTATAGAGATCAACGATGCGATCGCGATCGCGGGCTCTTTGACTGACTCGATTGGCATATCCAGGCAGATCGCGCAGCATCAGCTGAGTGAGTGTTTCTAAATCATCAGGACACGATATTCTCGGCTGAATCAGGTCATCCTGTTTTAATTCAGCGCGAGGCAAGCTGGTTTGATTCCCGTATTCGACCGTTGCCGAGGTTGAGAATAATGATGGATTGACGTGCGAATTTGCAATAGACGGGAATAAGGCGATCGCCCCCCCCGCGACTACATTTGTCACACATCCCCACCCAAAAACTCGTTTCCACTGCATACCGGATATGAAATGAACGTCTCAGTCCTGATGCATTCTAATCGCTGGGGTCAGATCCTGTGCCAATTTCATCGCAAATTCGCTGAAATGCAGCAGGCGGGTCATCGGATGCGGTAATCGGTCGACCGATGACCAAATAATCGGCCCCTGCGTTGAGCGCGGCTGATGGAGTGAGCGATCGCCGCTGATCGCCCGCACTTGCCCAGGTCGGACGCACTCCCGGGCACACCAACAAAAAATCGTCGCCGCACACAGATCGAATAGATTCTGCCTCTTGGGGAGAACACACCGCTCCGGCTAAATTACTGTCCTTGGCGAGTAGCGCCATTTTGAGGGCATATTCAGGCAGCTCTAGCGGCACCTTTAAATCAAACGCCAAGGCGCGAGAATCTAAGCTCGTCAGCAGGGTAATGGCAATCAGCTTAGGCGGTACGATCCCTCGTTGAGTGGCTTCTTCGTGGACGGCCTGCTGAGCGCTCGCCAGCGCATGGCGTCCTGCTGCCGCATGAATGGTGATTAAATCAACGCCATAGCGCGCGGCTGCTCGACACGCCCCCACAACCGTATTCGGGATATCGTGAAACTTGAGATCGAGAAAAATTCGCGCGTGTCGATCGTGGAGATGGCGGAAAATCGACGGGCCAACGCTCACAAATAGCTCTAACCCAACTTTCCAAAAGGTGACGTTGGTGAGCTGATCGAGGAGGGCGATCGCCTCCGCCTCGGTTGAAACATCAAGTGGGACAATAATGCGCTCTGCTGGGATCATGACACAACTCACGGGCTGCTCTTATTCTCTCACCTCATCCCCGCTCTACCCTAAAATCCGTACCTCGCCCCTATTTAGATAACTTTCAAGCTGAACTAGAATTAAAGGTACACGGTTAATACGAATGCGTACTTTCGTATCACCCTATTGGCCTCGCTGCTTTTGGCGATCGCCCACGAAAGGCTACAGGCAGCAAGGATCTAGACAACATCAGTAGAGCACACTAACAATAGAGCAATGGGATTCTTTGACTCTGAGATTGTTCAGCAGGAAGCCAAGCAGCTATTTGAGGACTATCAATCTCTCATGCAGCTAGGGGGCGACTACGGCAAATTTGACCGAGAAGGAAAGAAGCTTTACATCGAACAGATGGAAGCCATGATGGATCGCTATCACATTTTTATGAAGCGATTTGAACTCTCTGAAGACTTTATGGCTCAAATGACAGTCGAGCAGTTAAAAACTCAGCTCGGGCAGTTTGGAGTGACCCCCGATCAAATGTTCGAGCAGATGCATAGAACCCTTGAACGCATGAAAGCCGAGATTGAAAACTAGACGTCACCCCAGCCCACACTTGGAGTCCGGCTTGTTAAAAATCTCCAAGTTTCAAGCTGGACTTGGTATAGCCACAGAATGGTTCTTCAAACAGTTCGGTTTTCCGAAATGACGTGAACGCGTGATTCATGGCTGAGGTTCACGGGCGAGTGAAGTTAGAAGCAGGTTGAAAGTTTTCTACTGGAACGCCTTCTAAAGCTTGGTTCATAAAGTCTCTCCAGATGGGCGCAACAAAGCCGCCACCCGTTGCGCCACTCCGTAACGGACGATAATCATCATTTCCGACCCAAATCGCCACCGAGAGCTGAGGCACATAGCCGATAAACCAAATGTCTCGTTCTGATGAGGTCGTTCCAGTCTTACCCGCAGCCGGACGATTGAGCTTAGCCGCCGTTCCGGTGCCATTATTAATCACCTCTTGAAGCATGTCATTGAGAGATGCCGCCGCCCACGGATCTAGCACACGCTGAGGTTGGGGCGTATTGTCTAACAAGACATGTCCGGAGCTATCAGTCACATGAACGATAAATGTCGTGTCAGATTGCCACCCTCCATTGGCAAACGTCGCGTAGGCTCCTGCCATTTCCATCGGGCTTAAATCGACAGCGCCGAGCGGCAGCGAGGTGACGGGTTCAATCGGACTCGTAATGCCTAGGGCGCGGCAGACTTCAATGACTCGATTGAGCCCCACCGCTTGACCGAGCTTGACGGCAGGTACGTTTCGAGAAAGTGAGAGCGCGCGTCTCAAGCTCATGGAGCCATAAAATCGACCGTCATAGTTTCGAGGCGAATAGGTCTTATAGCCATCTGGGTAGCTAACTGGGCTGTCTTCGATGGTGGAACTCGGCGTATAGTTGCCGGATGCAAGGGCCGCGTAATATACAAATGGCTTAAACGCCGACCCAGGTTGCCGTCGAGACTGAATTGCCCGATTGTATTGGCTAATGTTGTAATCGACCCCGCCGACCATCGCTTTCACAAAATGGGTTCGAGGATCGACCGCGACTAGCGCCATTTGATCGGCATTTAAGCCGCGTTGAATAAGCTGCTGGTGCCCTTGCTTGAGACGTGCTTCTGCCATTCGCTGCATCTCAAGGTCAATCGTCGTTTGTACCCGCATCCCGCCTTTGATCACAGCTTCTTGCCCAAAGCGATCGTTGAGTTCTTGGATGACCGCCTCGGTTACGTAGGGAGCTTGGCTGGTGCGAAATGATGTAATCTGACCGAGACGAATGGGTTCTTGTTTGGCGGCAGCGGCTTCTTCTGCCGTAATCCAATTGATTTGACGCAAACGATCCAAGACGATCGCCTGTCTCTGTTTGGCTAGCTCATAATTGACAAATGGACTGTAGTCTTCTGGAGCCTGAATCAGCCCCGCCATCATTGCAGATTCAGCAAGTGATAGATCCTGCGCCGATTTGTTGAAATAGCTTTGGGAGGCTGTCTCAACTCCGTAGGTGTTATGTCCCCAATACACTTGATTGAGGTACATTTCTAGCACTTCATCCTTCGTAAAGATTTGCTCTAGCCGCAGCGCCAACACCGCCTCTGCGACCTTACGGCTCATCGATCGCTCAGGATTTAAAAACAGGTTTTTCACCAACTGCATGGTGAGAGTTGAGCCGCCTTGAACGGTTTCTCCCTCTTCGATATTGGCAAGAAACGCTCTGGCAATACTCGTTGGGTTGATGCCGTGGTGGGAGAAAAATCGGCTGTCTTCAATGGCAAGCACCGCTCGTTTGAGATGGGGAGACACCTCATCGAGGTCGACCACCTCTCGATTGACCTCATCGTGGATGCTGTCGAGCAGCGTGCCGTCAACGTCGTAAATGTAGCTAGTTTCGGACGGAATGTAGTTTCGCAGCACTCGTACGTCAGGAAGATTGCGAAAGCTAATCGCAAGACCGACCAATCCTCCCGCAACCACTGAACTTGACAGCATGGTCACGCCAAGGATAGTTCCAGCAGTTACTTGACCAACCGACTGAACAAATTGCACCACGGGGGGCAGCGTTTTTTTCTGTCGTCGATTCGCTAATTTTTTTTGCCGAACCGTGTTGGATGACACAATAATTCTCGCCTTGATAACAAACTTGAATCAGTAAATTTAAATTGGGATGTTTTAGAAACAGCTTGGAACGTCAAAGATAACTCGGCTGGTGGAGTTTATCCAAGCCCATTTGCCAAATGGGTTGGCCAAATGGGGTTAATTGTCAGGTCGTTAGACTGAATAAATATTGACGCCTGTTGGGATTACATTAAATATGCCGATCGCCGAGAGTTTTTCTGGAATCTTTTTTAGAATTTTTCCTGAAATTTCCCGGGGGCTTCTTGAACGATTCAATCTCTCGGTATGATACTCAGGGACTTAATATTAAATACTGTCCATCAGTAAGACCGCAACTTCCTCAAGGAAAATCTCCAAGCGTTGAGCTAGATGTGGCTTTAATTCAGTAAGTTTAGTGAATTTTATTCCAATTCTGTTCTGTTTCCTACAAAACATGGTTTCTGCTCAAACGTCAAATTCAGATTTATCTTCAGATTCATCTTATGAATGGCTCTACCGGGGAACTCATGAGATTTTTCCACACCAGCCTGAGTCTGAAAATCCAGACGAGAATTTGGTTCAGCGCATCCTGACGAGCGATCGCCCCTTACGCATCAAGTTCGGGATCGACCCAACTGGAGCCGAAATCCATTTAGGGCATAGTATAGTTTTCCGCAAGTTGAGAGCATTTCAGGATGCAGGGCACACCGCCGTGCTGCTGATCGGCGATTTCACCGCCCGCATCGGCGATCCGACGGGGAAGTCAGACGTTCGTAAACAGTTGACTGAGACGGACGTAGCGCGAAATGCCCAGACCTATCTCGACCAAGTCCGCCCGATCTTAGACTTTGACACGCCGGGGCGCTTAGAAATTCGGTACAACTCGGAGTGGCTTTCTAAACTCGATTTGGCTAAAATCATCGACCTTCTAGCCAGAATGACCGTTGGGCAAATGCTTGCCAAAGAAGGATTTGCTGAGCGCTACGGCAACGAAAACCCGATTTATCTCCATGAGTTCCTGTATCCGCTAATGCAGGGATATGACTCGGTAGCCCTACAGGCTGATGTGGAACTAGGCGGAACTGACCAAAAATTTAATTTGGCGGTCGGGCGCGATTTACAGCGACACTTTGGTCAGCGACCTCAGTTTGGTTTACTCATGCCTATTTTATTGGGCACGGACGGGGTCCAGAAGATGTCGAAGTCGCTTGGTAATTATGTGGGGCTGATGGAGGATGCCCTCTCCATGTACTCGAAGTTAGAAAAAACGCCTGATTCGATTATCAACTCGTATGTTGAGCTATTAACCGACTTACCGCTCAACCAGTTGCCAGAAAACCCGCGCGATCGCCAAAAGCTGTTGGCACTTGAGGTCGTAAGCCAATATAGAGGGCGTGATGCGGCTCTAGAAGCTCAAAAGGCGGCTCTTAATCTCGTCCAGGGGGATGCTGCCCAGGCCGAGGCAGTGCCTGAATTTTCACTATCCGATATTGAGTTTCCAGCCAAGCTGTTTTACATCTTGGGGGCCAGTGGTCTGTGTAAGAGCGGTGGCGAAGGGCGGCGGCAAATTCAGGGCGGGGCCGTCCGCTTAGATGGCGATCGCATTCAAGATCCCAACGTCACCCTCGATAGCCCGGATGCTTTGCACGGAAAAGTTCTCCAGGTCGGCAAGAAAAAATTTGTCCGCTTGGTGATTTAACTCAGGATCATCCTGGATGCTAGCGCCGCCGATCGGATGCAAAAAAATTACCAAACAACCCGCCCGACTTAGGTTTTGGATTGTCTCGGGTGGGCTTGCCTTGATTGGGTGCATCTGCTGAGATGCCTAATCGCTTCGCGCAGGCAAGCGCAAGTGGGTCTTTATTATTGAGCGAAAGTGCCCGACGCACATAAGACTTTGCAGCACCGGGCAGATTTTGCATCAGGTAGATTCTGCCCATCAGAGCGTGATATTCACTTCGCTCCGAATCAATGCGAATAGCATCTTTCAATTCTTGAGTTGCCATTGCTAGATTCTGCTTCTTAACGTACTCCTGCGCTCGTAGATAATGTTTTTGGGCATAGTTGACCTTATCCCGATCGCCCGAAACAGGCGGTGTGTAGTGAGGCACCTTCTGCGGGGTCGAAATCAAACCCATCGGCTTCTCTCGCATGATGGGTTCGCCCATTTTTAAGCGTAGATAAACCAGATTTAACTCGCTGAGCTGCTCGGTGATTAGCTCAAACTGCTCCAAAGGCTGATATTGGTGGTCTGCTAACTTGGCGATCGCCTGCTCATAAAACATGTCGACCTGGGGAACGGGCTGATTGAGCAGCCTACGAGCCATATCAAAGTCAGGCTTAATGGATTCATCCCGAGTCAGGCGGCGCACCCGAAATCGCAACATCGCCAGCGTATCTGCTCGCCCCTTATCCTGTTTTAAGCGCTGATAGGCAGGGTTGACTAGGCGCGCCAAAAGCTGATTAGCCGCACCAATGGCCTCATCCCCTGATCCAATCAAGCTATCAGGATGCAGCAATTTTGCGACATTATGATACCGTTTCAACACTCGACGATCGTCAGATGCGACCGACAGCCCCAAAACAGCATAGGGGTCTGTGAATTTCTCTAGCCATTCAGTTGAAAAAGTAACCTGAGACATTGATAGTTGGCTTGTGGGTAGGTCGCTTCAAGGAATAAATCGTGTTGAAATATTAGCCAGCCCAGCTTTTTGGAGCGTCTCTTCAGATCATACGTATCCTTTCGAGGGAAAACACATTAATTCAGAAAGTTTATGATTTCATCCAAAAATATTATTGGCTGGCGCTCAAACCCATACCCCTACTCGATAGCGACTGGTCACACGACAAGATAGGCATAGAGGCTTACAAAAACCAACTTTTATGGTTTGATACTCATTAGATGAGAATGCGTTTTGGGGCTGTACGTTGTTTGGCTAGCAGAAATCTGGGTGCCATACCCTGATCTTGTCAATAGAGTACAAAATTTAAGACAAGATTTTTATTAAAACCCAGTAAACCAGAAATGAATATTCTGGAAACCTAAGACATCTAGATAAAGTAGTGGGCGATCGCCCGTTGAGCCTGATGGTCTCAATGCAAATCGTCTGAGGATTAGGACACTCAATGCTGTATACCTTTATACTAATCAATTTTGGCTGAAACGCGGACTTCACAACAGTTTGTCATAGCATCGAGCAAAACGGGCAAATTGCAAGATCATAGAGAATTGGCCTCAAGTAGCTCTGCATCGATCTAAAATGCAGTCAATATGCAGACCGACTGCGTGGCATGATCAAGACTCGGTCTGGTGTTGGTATAAACATCCCATGACACAGCCCTCTATCTTGAAATATCTCGCTCTGCCTAGAAATCGGAACGTATCAATCATCTTGGCATTCCTAGGAATTGTTGTGCCTGGGCTTCATAAGTTTTATTTGAGAGAATGGCGATGGGGGCTGGTGTACCTGCTTCTAGGAGTCACCCACGTGTCCCAGATAGCTAGTGTGATTGAGGGGCTTTGGTACTGGTCACAGCATGACGATGAATTCGATCACAACTTTAACCGAACGACCTCTTTTCCTGCGGTGCACAATCATGCTCAGCCCGGAGCAATTGACGTGAAACCCCGGATCTATGATGCCATTCACTCATCTCAATCTGATTCAGTTGAGGCGATCGCTAATGCAGTACGCCAGTTGGAAGCACTCCGGCAAGATGGGTTGATGTCAGAATATGAATTTGAGCAAAAGCGTCGTCGGCTTCTCGACCGCATTGACTAGCCGTAACGTGCCTCTATTACGTCTATCACGTCTCACTACACCCATCACATATCTAGGAGAGGGAGCATTGGAGCTTCAGAAGTGGCTAAAATCTGCGGCAAATCTCCAAGCTGATTTAAAGGCTCGCCTTCAACCCCTGCGAACTCAACTGCGACGCGACCCCTACTATCGCTTTCAGTCCATCGAAGACGTTCAAATTGCTGCATCCCTCGGAGTTGGTATTGATGTCAATCAGGCAAGCGTTGACGATTGGCTCCGGCTGCCTGGGCTATCCATTCATCAAGCGCGATCGCTCGCTGATTTGACGCAAGCAGGCGTTCAGTTTCACTGCCTGGATGACATCGCGGCTGCGCTAAACGTGCCGATTCACCGGTTGCGCCCCTTAGAGCCCATTCTGAAATTCTATTATTACGAGGACGATCGCGCATTCACCATCCGCCCCGTACAACTCAATACCGCTTCAGTCGATGTTTTAATACAAATTCCAACGCTCAATGCCGATCTAGCTCAGGCAATTGTCTGGGAGCGCCAACAGCGTGGAGCATACCGCAATCTTGCTGACTTGCAGCGGCGGCTCTCGATTCCTAGCGCTATCATGAGTGATTTAATGCATTATGTATGCTGCGAACCATAAATGGGATGCTGAATCGGGTCGATGCGTTGAGGTGGCCAAAACCTGAAGATCGCATGCCCGATCACATTCTCGCGAGGCAAAAAACCCCATAGATGGGAATCGTTGCTGTTATTGCGATTGTCCCCCATGACGAAGAAAAAGCCGTCAGGAATCTTCACGGGCAGCAGTTCGTAGTGAGGAGGTTCGGCAATATAACTTTCTGGCACGGGTTGACCATCTAGAAACACGACCCCCCCGCGAACTGCAACCACCTGTCCGGGTTCGCCAATCACTCGCTTAATAAATGCCTGGTTAGCAGAATATCCTTGAGATTGAAGCTGAGGAGGCGGGTCAAAGACGACGATTTCTCCGGCAGTTGGCGGACGAAAATAATACGACACTTTTTCAACGACGAGGCGATCGCCTACTTCCAGCGTTGGCGCCATTGAATCAGAGGGAATGTAGCGCGGCTCAGCAATAAACACCCGAATGAACAATGCCAACACCAGCGCGATGGTAACGAGTTGAATATTGTCTCGTTGGGACAGCCACCAGCGCGACCAGGCAGATCGCTCTTTTTCTGGCTGAATGCGAGACGATGGTTGTTCTACTGTTGGCGAGTTTTCAGGAGATTGAGAGTCGATTAACCTAGGGTCAGAAGCCATACGTGCCCATTTTTGTATCAATATCAAGGAGTGCTATGAGTCAGCCCACGGCCTGGTATATCGTAAAGCGAGACGATGATCGCTGCGACATTATTCCAGATTACGACCTGCAACACCCCTCTACGGACGTTCAAAATAATAGGGGTGAAGAGCCTCAGCAATGGGGACCCTTCTCATCTCACGGAGAGGCGATCGCCCGGCGGGTGGGGTTAATCAGATCGGGCAAATGCCAACCCATGTAGTCGGTATGATACTACACAAGGTAGAAGCCTCAAATGGTAAGGACGTTTCTATGGCGTAACTTCTGCCCTCGGCTGTTGATTGCGGTTGGCGATCGCCTGTTGCAAAATTTCTAGCGCTTCTGCATACTGCGGATCCGATGGTGTGCCAATCAATGTCCGATCTTGAGACAGTTCTTCTCGTTGTATCTCGCTCAGCTCAATGATAATATCCGGCACAATCCCTTCCTGGTTGATATCTCGACCACTAGGTGTGAGATACTTCGCAACGGTGATCGCTAAGCCAGATCCATCACCCAAAGGCCGCACTGACTGTACCAATCCCTTACCAAAGGTCTGGGTGCCAACCAAAATCGCGCGTTCATTGTCCTGCAGCGCCCCTGACAAAATTTCGCTGGCGCTAGCAGACCCGCCATCTACCAGCACAACGAGCGGTTTGTCTGTTAGAGAGCGCCCATTGGCCCGTTCGCGATCGGTCACTCCCTGGCGATCAACCGTTGAGACGATGGTGCCGTCTTCGAGCCACATTCGAGCAATATCAATGCTGGAATAGAGCAATCCACCCGGATTGGAGCGCAGATCTAAGATATACCCATCAACATTATCTTTTTCTAACTCGCGGATCGCCTCCTGCATCTCCTCAGCAGCATTAGCGCTGAACTGAGTGAGACGAATATATCCAATTCCGCCTTGTGAATCTTCGGCGCGAAGCGAATAGCGCACCGGATGAATTTCGATGCGAGCCCGTTCAATTGCAAAGTCAAGTTGTTCACCGTCTCGACGAACCGTCAGCGTAACAGTCGAACCCACAGGGCCTCGGATTCGATTGACGGCATCATTAATATCCATGCCCGCTGTGCTCTCACCGTCAATCTCAACGATGACATCCCTTGCCAGCATTCCGGCCTCAAATGCGGGGGTGTCTTCGATCGGGGAAACAACGATGAGTTCGTCCGTTTCTTCGTCTTGAGAAATCTGAATACCAACGCCAGTGAGCTCACCCGACGTATCAATTTGCATATTGCGAAATTCTTGAGGGTCCATAAATCGGGTGTATGGATCGTCAAGCTGCTCTAACATTTCGCGAATCGCAACATAGGCTTCGTCACGGTTACTGTATTCGCGCTCTAAATACTCTACTCGGACGGCTTCCCAATCAACGTGATTAAAGGTGCCGTCTACATAGGTGCGATTAATGAGCTGCCAAACCTCATCAATTAGCTCTTTGGGACTATCTTGAAAAAATGCTTGGCTTCGCGAAAGATGGAGGCTAGCGATTCCTGTAACAATTGCAGTAACTGCTACTGCCGTTGCACCTAGGACAAGACCGCGCTTTACAGTTCTCATGTCTATTGAATGGGTGACGAAGAGTATGCGACGAAGTACGCTCAATTTAACACAGCCTGCTAAGGAATGGCATGTCTGATGACAGCTTTGAGTAGGTTAATTTCGAATATTACAAACTGTTGCAGACTCTCTGATTGAGGATTTACGGATCAACCCAGCGTCCATCTGCTTTAATCAGATTAATTAATTCCTCAACGCCCTTGTCTTCCGGTACTTTTTTAATTTCATCGCGCCCTCGATATAGCGAAATGTATCCGGGCTGTTTGCCAACGTAGCCATAGTCGGCATCCGCCATTTCACCAGGGCCGTTGACAATGCATCCCATCACGGCAATATCCAGCCCTGCGAGATGCTGAGTTGCCTCTCGAACTTCATGGAGGACGTCTTCTAAATTAAATAACGTGCGTCCACAGGACGGACATGCAACATACTCCACCATGGTTTTGCGCAACCCTAGCGATTGGAGGATGCTATAGCAAACTGGAATTTCTTTCTCAGGTGCTTCTGTGAGGGAGACACGGATCGTATCTCCGATGCCTTCAGCAAGGAGAGTGCCAATGCCTGCCGTTGACTTGATGCGCCCATATTCTCCATCCCCTGCCTCCGTCACGCCGAGATGGAGCGGGTAGTCCATCCCAAGCTCATCCATCCGCTGTGCCATGAGGCGATAGGCTGCGATCATCACGGGCACCCGTGATGCTTTGAGGGAAATCACAAGATTTTGATAGTCTAGGGATTCACAAATGCGGATAAATTCTAGGGCAGACTGCACCATTCCTTCGGGGGTGTCGCCATAGGTAAATAGCATACGCTCAGCCAGCGAGCCGTGATTGACGCCGATTCGCATCGCTTTACCCTGATCGCGTAAGGACACGACTAACGGCTCTAGGGTCTGACGAATTTTGTCGCCAATTTCTGCAAATTCTGCTGGGGTATATTCGGTGCGATCGCTCTTGGGCTTTTCAAATACGTATAAGCCTGGATTAATCCGCACTTTGTCAACGTGCTGAGCCACCTCTAGGGCAATCTTCATGCCGTTATGATGCACATCTGCCACCAGGGGCACATCCTGATAAGTGTCTCGGAGCCGCTGTTTGATGTCAGCAACGGTTTTGGCGTGCCCTACACTGGGAACCGTCACGCGGACAATTTCACAACCAATCTCGTGAAGACGCTGGATCGCAGCAACTGAGCCGTCAATATCCATTGTGTCTTCATTGATCATCGATTGAACGACAACAGGATATCCTCCACCAATCGTAACGCTGCCTACCTGAACGGGGCGAGTCTTGCGACGATGAATGGTTGTGTCAGTTGAAAGCTGAGCGGAGGGTGTGGAGGGTGTAACGGGGTTGGACAAAGTCTGCATATGCAATCAATTATTTTATAGAAAGCTGGTTAGCCTGTTATTTTCCAGATTGCCATAAACGGGAGCGTTTTGGCGGATAAGGAGAGGTTAATACCAATTCTCGATTTTAGATTTGCGATTTTGGATTGACGGCCACCAGCCTTGCAAGGGTTCTAGCCTGTTTATTTGTAGCCTTACTTTGAAGAATTGGTACTAAGACATAGATCGAGCCGAATTATGCGATGCACCGATGAGTTTGACAGCCTGTCTTTTGACAATGCCAGATAGCTTCGCTTGAATTTAGCAAGATCATGTATGGATGAAAGCGGAATGCAATCTGAGGATATGTCCTGTGCATCAGGAAAGCAGCGCAAATGGTTATCTGTTGGGGTCGAAGCCCATGGGACTGTAGCAATCGGCATTAGTGCTCACGGGTTGATCGCGATTGGATTATCGGCGCATGGGGTTGTGGCAATTGGCATTACTCCAATGGGAATTGTTTCATTGGGGGTGGTGTCAATGGGAGTCTTCAGCGCGGGGGTTGTCTCGATGGGATTAGTGACGAGAGCCCCCGTGAGCATGGGATTGTTCAACTTTTTGGGGTCAGGCGTAGAACATGATATGCAAGAGCATGATATGCCTGACATGGAGATGGAAGGCCGTCAACCGGCTCATTCTGACGCCTTTGTGGCGTCAACGTTTCATCCTATTGAGTCAAATACTGCTACGTCCTATTTAGCAGCGACTTCAACGCCGCCTGTGCCAACTGTCATATCGGCGTCGTACCCTCCTCCTGAGTCAGCCTCGTCTACGTCAGTGGGTCTGGCTGCGACATTAATTATTCCGCTGGTTAGTTTTGGAATAAAAGGATGCTTGAATACCCTGCGTAGGTTTGTTAAGCCATAGGTAGACGCTCAGGAAAAATTGGGAGAAATAGCATGCAGCTTAATGTGCCATCCATCGTCTGTGACGGCTGTGCAGACACGATTACAAAGGCAATTCACACGCTTGATTCATCAGCAAGCGTCGATGTCAACATCGAAACGAAGCAGGTTGAGATTGATACTCAAGCGGATGAACGCAAGATTAAAGAGGCGATCGCATCTGTTGGACATGATGTGAACTAAATGCTTTAGCATATCCCTGGATAAAGACCTCAATCGAGGTCTTTTTTATGATCATAGTTTATAGTCCTACGGACTCAGGTTTGTGTGGTGAGCCCCGCGCCGCGGGGGCTCACCACACGTTTAACGTCCTAACTCAAGCGCGTACCGCTATAACGATGAAACTAGGCTTTGAGATCGCTCATCGCGTTTTTTGTCATAGCGGCGATCGCCTGATCAGTTGCTTTTGGTAGGTGATAGTATTTCCCACCGGCGTGTTTGGCGAGTTCTTTAGCAAATCCAGTTGAGACAAATTTGTTTTCAGTATCAATCATCAAAAGCTGGAAGCCAGTGGCTCGAATTCGATCGGCAATCTCTAACAGTTCAGCTTTGATATCAGGTTTTTCACCTTCCATGATGGGTTCGCCGAGGGAACGAGCAAGCGGGATATTGCCGCGCCCATCGGTGATCGCCACGATCATCACTTGCCCGACATCCCCAGATTTTTGGGCATTCATGCCCACCCGGACGGCTTGAGTCAATCCGTGGGCAAGGGGTGAACCGCCTCCGCAGGGCATTCTTTCTAATCGTCGGCTAGCGGCTGAAATGGAACGAGTAGGAGGCAGCAACACGTCCGCCTGTTCTCCTCGAAACGGAATTAGAGAAATCTGGTCGCGATTTTGGTAGGCCTCGGTCAGTAGTCGCAATACTGCACCCTTGGCAGACTGCATTCGATTGAGCGCCATCGACCCGGACGCATCAACTAAAAAGATGACGAGAGCACCAGCCTTACGAGCTAAGCGTTTTGACCGGAGGTCGCCCTGTTCGACAATGACCCGACGATTGGGCTGACGGAGGCGACGACTTTTCTGATAAGGAGCGGCTGCTCGCAAGGTGGCGTCAACGGCAATCCGACGCGCTTTGCCCTTCGGCAGCATCGGCTTAACGTATCGTCCGCGATCGTCGGAGAAAATTAGGCTGCGTGCACCAGAACTGCCTCGACGCTGAGCCATTTGAGCGAAATACATCATCGCTGGATCGAGAATGACGCCTTCCGGGTCAAACACAAACTCTTCCGGAATTTCAGGCGTTTCTTGCTCGTCGGGTTCGTCGGGTTCGTCCTGTTCATCTTGCGAGTCGTCCTGATCAACCTCAGAGTCGTCTTGAGGGTCTGGTGGAGGCGGTGGCGGTGGTGGTGGCTCGTCCGGTGGTGTTTGAATCACTTTGGCTCGCGGTACAATCACCAACTCGACCGCACGCCGTAAATCGTCTGCGTTTAGGTCGGTGCGTCCATCGAGTGCGGCATGCGCCTTGGCAACTCGGACTGCAAATAATTCTGCCCGGTGACCTTGAACGCCAGCCCGGAGTGCTTCATTCACCAAATAGGCAATTTGATCAGACGTGATGCGAACGTCTTTCAACCACTCTCGCGCAAGGATGATTTGCGTTTTGAGGGTATCAATGTCGTCTGCATACTGGTTGAGAAACTCTTGGGGGGACTCAGCATATTGAATGGCCTGATCAACTGCTGAAACTCGCAAGTCTAGACCTAAGACTTCATCGGCAGAAAGGGCGATCGCGATTCGATCGAGCAAATGCTCACGCAGGTCTCCTTCTTCGGGGTTATAGGTCGCAATCAGCAATGGCTTGCAAGGATGCTGAAAGCTGATGCCTTCGCGTTCAATTTGATTGCGCTCATCGGTGATCACAGAAAGAAGTAGATTCGAAATTTGGGTGTCGAGTAGGTTGATCTCATCGACATACAAAATACCCCGATGCGCTTCAGCCAAGAGCCCCGGTTGGAATACTGTTTTTCCTTGCTTGACTGACTGGCTCACATCGACAGACCCCAGCAGCCGATCTTCTGTGATCCCCAAAGGGATTTGGATAAAAGGGGCTGGAATAATTTGGGTTGGTGGAAGGGTAGAGGAGTCAAGATTTTTGAATCGCTGACGGGTTTCATCATCCCATTCGCCAGGTTGGTTTGGGTCGCAGTTGCAACATGATCCTTCAACAACCTCGATCGGCGGTAATAGCGCATGGAGCGCGCGCGCCATCACTGACTTTGCCGTGCCTCGTCGTCCGGCGATCACGACTCCGCCTAAACCCGGATCGATTGCAGCAAGCACAAGCGCCAGTTTGATGGCTTCTTGCCCAACAACTGCCGTTAGCGGAAAAGCGGTCGGAATCGGTGGATAATCGAGCACAGTCATAATATTATGCAGTTCGTTACGCAGGTCAGCTCCCGATTTCAGGATACCGGAAATTGCTGCGTAACGGGTTGTGGCGATAACGGGTTGTGGCGATCGCCTAGAGGCTAGCCGTACGGGCTTAGATTTGTGTGTAGCCCCCACGGTGCGAGGGCTACACATGTTCGACGTTCTAAGGCGATCGCCTAGAGGCTATATCCCATTGTCATTAGAAGCTAATCCACGAATTTGAAGCCGGACTGCATGACGATAGCTCGGATCAGTCCGTGCATCGTCTGAAATTCGATTCGCTTGAATGCCCGCTTCAATCACATCATCGACAGTGACTTGTCGAGTGTGCAAATCATTGATCAGGCGACCATAGCGAGGAATTCCTTGCTCTGTGAGATAGCCTTGATAGGCCAGATACACCAGATCAGCAGGGTTAGCACCAACGACTTCAGCTCTAGCGGTCGTCGCTGTTAACGTCGATGCTACTGAGATGAGAAGTACTGATACTCCAACCGTTAATAGACGTTTCATGATAGACCTCCTTGCAAAGCACCTAGTTGTAGCGGATTTACTTTGCTTGTCTATCTTTAGAATGAAACACTATCCTGAGTCTATGATGATTGAGACTTAAACCTTGCCTAAGAACTCGATGAGCGATCGCTAAACAGTGTCTATAGCCCCACGGACATGGCTCCGCTATGCTCTCTTACTGAATGTGGATTGGTTGACTACAAAGCTGCGCGTCGCAGGGGTGAATGGCCTGATCGCAGATTACCAGGAGCTGGAAGAAAAGTCGCTGAAGCTGGTGCAGTCTACGCTGCGGCTGTCGGCCCATGTGCTGGCGAACATCCAGATCAGCTCACGGAGCGGCTGTGGGGGCATTTAGTAGGGCGCGCTGAACCGGAGATTCAGCAATTGTTGGAGCAGGCGGCGAAGCAAAAGCGGGGCTGGCGGTTGCGTCCGCTCCAGCCGAATCTGACTCCGTCGGATGGAGCCTTGGTTCGTACCCTCAGCGGTCACAGCGCCAGTGTCTATTCGGTGGCGGTGACCCCGGACGGACACCACGCTATCTCTGCTTCTGAAGACAGCACCCTCAAAGTTTGGGATCTTGAAGGTAGTTTAGAACTGACTACTCTCATAGGTCACAACGGTAGAGTCGCTTCAGTGGCAGTGACCCTGAACGGTCAACGCGCAATTTCTGCTTCTTACGATCGCAGTCTCAAAGTTTGGGATTTACTGACAGGTGAATGCCTAGCAACCTTTATTGGGGATAGCCCATTAACTTGCTGTGCCGTTGCCCCAGATGGTGTCACAGTTGTTGCGGGTGATCAGGCAGGCACCGTGCATTTCTTGCGGCTGGTTGAGCCTGAGCCATCGGGTTAATCTCGAACCATCCCCGCGTCTCCATTTCATTGATCGCCTTTGATAGGCACGAGCTAACCCTCTTCGCTTATCTGACTTGGCTTTAGAAGTTGACATTTAACATCCAATATTTGAGCACTGGTCGCCAAGGCATCATCAGCCGTTATCAGTTGCAAGCCATCTGCACGAGCGATCGCAAGGTGTAGTGCATCCAGTGTTCGGAGAGGAGTATTGAAACGCTTGAGAGAGTTACACGCTAAATCATAATGAACTGGCTGCAATGCAAAGCGCGTATAGCGTTCGGCATCCACATCCATTTGGAAGCGATTGGCGATCGCGATCGCGACATGTTCAGCAAGTTCTCCCATCCTTACACGACGAGCCAACGCCGAATGGAATTCAACCTCGACCAGGCGACTAATACCCAGAAATGTTTCTCCTTCTACCTGCAGCTCAACAACTTGACTAAGAGCTTCCGGGTAGTAAAGCGGAATTACGACGCTAGTATCCAAATACATCAAAATCGCTCACCCTGCCGCATCTCAACTACTGTTGCGCTTAGAGATGGCACTGTCACATCCAACGATTCTCGAAACGAACGGAGATCTGATAACCACGCTCGCCGATTTTCAGGAGGCACAAGTCGAGCAATGATTTTATTGTGTTGATGAATGAGGATTTCTTCCCCTGCTGAGACTCGTTCTAGCAGGGCAATCAAATTCTGACGGGCTTCTTCAACACTTACCTTAGCCATATCTGGATTAGAAGAGAGTGTGTCTATATCCTAGGTGCGATCACCATTGCTCAGCCAGCGATCCGTTGAATGGATCAAGAGCATTAGCCCGTTCCCATCAGTCGCGATCGCATGGATAGAAACAATGGTCATATTCATCGGCATGGCGATCGCCGCGATTTGATGGGGATGATGAGTCAATGAAATCGCCCAACGGAGAATACGCTAGTTTTTATGGAACATTTGAAAACCTTCGATACCATTGCCAACTTAAAGCCAATTGTGCGCGATCGCCATACCATTTTAGATTTTAGATTTTAGATTTTGGATTGGTGGATGCGATCGCATGGAGCACTAGAGTAAGAGGGGCGTTTCGCTGCGCGACATGAAAGGCTTGCCTGTGCGAAGCACGTATCGCCACAATTGTATTCAAGATGCTAGTGCTAAAATTCTTGCAGACTGCTTATTGCTTATAATCTTAAATCCCAATGGAAGTAACCCGTTTATCAAATCAAGGACAGGTGATTATCCCCAAAAAACTACGTGATGCTCATCATTGGGAAGCAGGTCAAGAACTGATTGCCATTGATGTCGGCGACGGTATTCTTCTAAAGCCCCAAAAGCCCTTCCCAGAAACGACCCTGGCGCAGGTGGCTGGATGTTTAGAATATCAAGGGAAACCCAAAAGTTTAGATGACATTGACAATGCGATTCGCCAGGGAGTGATGGAGCAGTGGCATGATCGCAAATGAAATTGCCCAACGGAGAATACGCGGTTATCTCTACGGAGAAGTTAATCGGTTATTGTCTCAATCCGAATCACCCCTCTGGTAAACATAAAGCAAAGGTCTTTGCTTCAGCTTTGGGAATCACGGCTCAAAATGCTGATGATTTGCGAGAATTGATTGTAAAAGCAGCGATCGAAGGTGACGTAATCCAGCAAGACTATACAGAGTTTGGTCAGTTGTATAAAGTTGACTGGGCAATTCCTAACCAAGGCTCTATTATTCTTCGTACAATTTGGGAAATAACCGTTGAACGGCCTCATCCTCGTTTAGTTTCTGCATTTATCAGATAGTTTTTATGGAACATTTGAAAACCTTCGATACCATTGCCAACTTAAAGCCAATTGTGCGCGATCGCCTGACCCTGGTAGAACCAGAATACCAGTCAGTTCAGCAGCTCCCAGTTGGACAAGTCGGCACCATTCTTGAAGTGTATCCAGGTGAATCTCCACGCTATCTAGTCGAATTTGCAGACCTCCAAGGACGCGAATATGCACTGGCGGTGCTTCAGTCCGATGAAATGTTAGTTCTCCACTACGAACTAAGCCTAGCTAGTTAAAGTGGTGGTGGGTTTCGCTGCGCGACATGAAAGGCTTGCCTGTGCGAAGCACGTATCGCCACCACTGTCTCCAAAATGCGGTGCTAAGATTTTTACAGATTGCTTACAATTAGCAGGGAGCTTGACAATGTCACAACTACTAGAACGAATCACCATAAATCCTCGACAGTGTGGTGGTCGTCCTTGCATTCGTGGCATGAGAATCCGAGTTTCCGACGTTTTAGATCTCCTTGCCGCAGGTTTAAGTGCTGACGAAGTTCTAGAAGACCTGCCAGATTTAGAAATGGACGATATCAGAGCATCGCTCGTTTATGCAGCACGTAAGTTAAATCATCCTGTATTGGTGGCATGACGACCATTTGGGTTGATGCTCATCTGTCACCCGCAATAGCAACATGGATTACAAATACATTGGGGATAACGGCAGTCGCTCTGCGTGATCTTGGATTACGAGATGCTGAAGATCCCGAAATCTTTGAGGCTGCGAAAGCTCAAGGAGTTGTTTTTATGACTAAAGATAGCGATTTTGTGGATCTGGTTGAACGTCTTGGAGCACCACCACAAATCATTTGGTTGACTTGCGGAAACACCTCAAATGCTCAATTGCAAGAGATTTTGAGTTCAGTTTTGCCAAAAGCACTAGAGCTTCTGCATTCTGGTGAAGAATTGGTGGAAATTAGGGGAGATTAACACAGCGATCGCACTTGTGATTTTAGATTTGGAATTTTGGATGCGAAGCACGTATCGTCCCCTGTAAATACAATAGCCTTACGCTCTCGCTTGAGAACGCCGAACAGGTTTAGAAACAGTGCGACACGCGGGTTATAAACACAAATCTGAGCCTGTAGGGTGATATGACTTATATCGCCTGGATTAAGGGGACTTCTGCATTGATACGCGGGGATGGCCTGGTAAAACATGCGGAGTACGCGACATTCTAGTCATTTCAGATCTGACTGGGGAAGCAGTCCCAGGCTATCTTAGTTGATTGTCTATCCAATTAGAAAGATCATCAAATGGCTTATCTGTGAATGATTGGCTGGTGTGGGTTTGCCAATGATTTGCGATCGCTCGTTGCTGGATTTTAGTTCCGTCGTGGCGGGTTTGAACGGTCACTAAAAATCGATTCAGCGTTGTCCATTCTGAGGCGGCTGATGGACGAGATGGCATGGCATAGCGATCGCCTGACAATCGCTCTAAATTCGCCTCGTTGGTTTCCAACTTATGGATTTCAAGCTTATGGGTTTCAGGGGCAGTTTTACCAAGTTCATCGGTAGACTCAACGGGGCGATCGCCCTGATGGTCTGTTTCATCATGTGTCGACTGGTGAAAGAGTGGAGGCATCGATGAAATAGTTGATGGTGGGATGTCTCGCAGTTCTAGAAAGGTTTCATATTCAGCCTGCATGAGTTCTTTAAATGAACGGTAGCGGTCAGCTCCTGGCAGCCAATCGCCAAAAAACCAGGCTTCCCATTCGCCATCAGCGGTTACAATGTTTGGATTGAGGAGATAGATAGACGCATCGCCGCGATCGCTGATTTCGAGAGCGTGCTGCAAATACTTCACCCGGAGCTTACTGCAATCTTGTTCATCACCATAGACCCAATATTCTGAATCAGGAATCTGTGGCCTCTCCGTTGCCTGCTGCAGCACAAATGCATCAATCCAGTCCTGATGCCGGACTGCAAACCATTCAATCTCTTCAACTGACCACAATCTGTAAATAAACGGGGTGGTGTGATGCCAGCCATTCGTCACTTTCAGAAAGTTTCGATACGAGGGGGGAAGCGCGCATCTCAGCCGAGTTTCAGCACGAGTTATTTGCGTTTCAGTCGCACCTGGATAGCCTAGCCATCCAGACTTTACGACATTAGGAGGGAGTTGTTGGATGTCATCTCCTAGCGACACGAGTAATTCCTGACTCCACCGCTTCAGGAATCTTTCCCAATCAAATGTGCTCATGGTTGAAGGCTTGCTAAATAACTTGCAGCAGCGGAATTTCAGCGTAACCTGGCACAGACGGTGCTCCTTGAAGATTGAACAGTACTTTTATGCGATATAAACCCTGCGGAAGCACAGCCTTAGGGAGCATGATCGTATAGTGCGGCTTGATGTCTTCAATCGGTGTCGTATAAGCCCCTCCGACTGCTTCGATTGAGCCCGTTGCCCGGTTATAGGCATAGACATGGATATGTCCGGTGACTCCATCTCCTTGGAAATGAGCCTCGGTAATGCCAGGAAGCGTCATGCCAAGCTCGAGCTGAAAAGGCTCATTTGCCTGCATTGAGCCAGCGATTTGAAGGGGGGCATCATGATTGGGGGTGACTGACACAACGGGTTGCAGAGCATACGCGTCTTGAAAGGCACGTATGCAAGTAATAGAAACCGAGACGGGAGAAAGAGTTTGATTCTCGGTTGAAGAACTATCCTCGGAGAGGGACAATTCCTCATCGGAGAGGGGTTGAGCGCTGGATTTTCCGTCGGCTGACCCTGCCTGATCAGCCGACATGTTTGTAGACGGAGTAGAAGATGCAGTAGAAAATGCCCCTTTCGGTGCCTGTTCGGATACATCATTCAATGATGAAAGGTTCAATCTTTGCTCGTCGAGTTGGGCCGCAATCCACTGAGGAATCTTTTCACTAACAAACCCTGACCATATCCGCACTCGCCCGGTTTGGAGGCAGCGAATGCATGTGCGGTGTTCCTGGCGATCGCCCTCTATCAGTCGCGTTTGAAATTCAATGTCAAACGAGGCGATCGTTTCCCATTCATCTGAATCACGTTGAGCAGATCCACTATCAGCCGACTCATCTGAAGATTGGGTCGATGACAGGGCTGACACCCTATTATTGAGTGCAAACGTCTCGGCAAGAGGGGGTTGAGAATCCATCGATGCAGAAGATACAGACGATTGGGCAAGCGTTTGTGCCTGGACAATCCAGCGTTCGACGTCATGAAACGACACTGGTTTCCGGTCATCCCGCAAACTTGACTCGATTTGATCGGGAGATAAACATGCCAAATCATGAAATGTACGGACATTGAATCGTTCCCGGAACCACTTCTGGCGAACAGGGCCAATCCCTTCAATTTGAGTCAGATTATCATACCCGTTTCCATTTGCGTCGATGTTAGATCCATCTGATGAGATACTCATCCTCTCTCTCCCAGTTCTGCGTAGGATTAAAACATCCTGAATAGGGAAAACTGGCAGGCACAATTGCCTGACAGCAGGAATGCTATTCGTTTAAACCTGCCAGTTTTATGTCAGTCTCCCAGACTGTCAGTTGAGGACTGATCAAACGGCTGGGAGACCATTCATTCATCCGTCAGCATGATCGGTTAATCAATGCTGACGGATTGAACATTTAGTGCGTTTCGTTAAACGCCTCATACACTTGCATGAGAACTTTTGCGACATAGCCGAAGCCATACGCGCACTGAGGTGCACACTTGTGCTCAACAGGACCAACCGTGGCAACTGCTGCAATCGCATAGAAGCCAGAGGTTAAACCTGCTTTCGCTGGGGTTCCGTTCCACTTGAGGGTGTATTTAAACTTGTCCTTCTCAGTGACAATCATGTCTTCGAGGTCAAGCTCGACTGCTTTAGCACCGATACCTTCAAAGGAGAAGCACACCGTGAGTTTAGTTCCTAAGCACAGCAACAACCGAGTCAAGGGGCTATTATTGAAATCGATGTCAACGCTGACCTCAAATTCTTCGTCGGATGCCACGATGTAAGGAGACTGAGCAGGTGCAACCTCTTTGGGCCACTGGGGTTCAATTGCGGAACCTGCAACTCTTAGATTACAAAGCGTGAATGCAACTGGACCTAGAATGTTCTTGGAATAGGTTTCAGTCTCACCCACTTGGTAAGGAACCTGTGCACCAATTTTAGGAGTAGCAATGTCTGCCATGATAGAAATATCCTCGCTCAAATGTTCACTAGTTTCTTCGAGAGATGTGTGATGAAACGAAATCAAAATGAGCAGTTGAAATTAAGTTGTTTGCTCGGTTGTCGTTCGCCTCATCGACTTGTTTATATCGTGGCAGAGCTTCTACCCGTCCGACATTACCCTGCCAGGGTACTCTTTGATTTTCAATCAAGCTCATCTCGCATAAAGGCTTGATTGAAAGGGATTGGGGCGATCGCCCTGACAGATAAATCCCTCTTTATTTTATTAACTTAGTTGTCTAATGGGGGTGAGTAATCAAGATAATATAAGTGTCGAAATGCGTTGCATTAATCGGGTTGATCAAGCCATAGTCTAGACTTGTCATCTCTGCTGATAGTAGAGTCAGCAATTAGAGAGTAACAAAAATTCAAAATAAAAAGCTATGTAAAAATAAAAAATGATTAAATTGTCAAGTTTGGTATGATATGAAATAAGATAGATGCAATATTTTTGCAATCTGGGCGCGAGCAGCGTTGATCCTTAGTTCCAACCTCCCACGAATTTCTGCTTGAATTTGGAGCTGCAGGTGATAGTAATTTCTTTTAAATCTTTCTTTGCCCTAAATACCAATTCAATATCACTCGATTGCCAGTTCCGCAAACGGCTCAAGATACTCAGAAATAATTCAGGGTCTTTTCAATTCTTATCCTTTTGGTTCCGGAGTTATCAACCATCAGGATGTTTTTATCTGAACAAGCTGTTGATTAAGCATCGACCTGAAAAAGCCATATCCAAATTGTTTCAGAGCCCACAGCAAAGCCCACAGCTTTCGTGAGGCGACGTTAATTGTGGATAAAGACAGGGTTTGAGCCTAAATGTTGCTCTCGCTAGTTTGAGCTTTCCTTGGCTTGTGTCATATCTTTTAGCGGAGATTGGTAATGTTTATTTCAGCACCACAGCGACATGCTTGTGTCGGGACTCCTCACTCATCGGAAGCACTTCAATCTAATGAAAAAGCCCCCACTTCTATTTCCAAAGATGCTGTATTTCTAGACGGTATTATCGAAGAATTACTCGATGGTATCTTAGTGCTGACGGATCAGCGAGAGTTGATTCATGCCAATGAGTGTGCCCGTCGCATTCTGCGCTTGCTAAATCGCGGGAAGCCGCAATTTAATCTGGTGCCGGAAGAAATTTGGCATGTCTGTCAAACGCTGATTGAAAGCCGCACATTGTTTCCTAGTCAGCACTGGTTACTAGAATCAAAGATTTTCATCGACAGTGCTGCCACGTTTACTGTCAGGGCTCGATGGGCAAAGTTGCCTAATTTTGAAGCACCGTGTTTGTTGATTATTATCAAAGATCAGTACCAGTCTATTAAGGCGATCGCCACCGAGGAAGCAGTCAAATACGGACTCACCGACCGAGAGGCAGAAACGTGGTTGCTCCATCGAGCGAACTACACCTACAAACAGATTTCAGCAGAACTACACATCACCCCCAACACGGTGAAGAAACACATGAAAAGCATTCATGTGAAGCAGAAACAGTATCTAGGGATCGAAGAGTAATCCAACAATTAGTTGGTTCAAGATTGCTCAACCGTGTGAGAAGCTTAAGAAATCAAAGTCTTAGCACGTTTATCAGTCAATCTGATAGAGATTATAAAAGCGCGCCTCTTTGCCGATTATGACCGAAGCTCATGTCAGCGTTTTGCCAATCCGGTGTCATCTTTCTCATTTATGCATTGTCACAGCAACCACCGATGAAGCGGTATCCTGTTCAGCGATCGCCCAGGATGAGGGAGGGCATTTCTCTGTGACGATGGTGTTTGAAGGTGCTGGAGCGATCGCCCTGATGCCCCTATCACCGACAATTACAGTTGAGTTTTATGCAAAGCCAGTGGGTCTGGGTGATGATGTGGAATTAGGCCGCACCACGACTCAGGCGATCGCTGGCGTTTTGACGTATACCCCGACCCTTTCGTTCGAGTCTGCTAGCAAAGCAGGATTGCAGCCTGGACACATGTATCGACTCGGTGCCATCGTTCGTGTTGGTTCGCCGGATTGGGCAGCCCTCATTCATGGCTTTATTGAGAATCTAGTCATTGAGATTTATACCCCCCCTAATTCGTCGCAGTCTCAAGATGATCCCCGCACGTCTTCTCACCCCAAGTCCGGCTCAAAAAGCGCCGAAAAAAATGGCACTAAGAATCAGAAGTTTGTCAAATAATTTGAATATTGCCCTACTTGTTTTGATTAGCAGTTAAATTGGAGTATTAACCGCGTCTCGCTTAAAAACCAGAACTCTTCCTCAAAATGAACTATAGTTCTGGAGATGGAAATAGTTCTGGAGATGGAAACGGTTTAATGCAGTTGCCGATCAAGACTTCGTATCCATGCCTCAAGACACAAGCGCCCAAAATATCCGCACCAAGCAGTCTGTTCTTGATGCGTCCAAGCAGTTGCCTAGTTCTTCGTCAGCGAATTCAACGCCATCTGATAATCAACCCGCATCTGATGCCAATTCGATGGCTGAATCCTATGCAGAAAACCTAATTGATGAGCTTTTCGATGATGTCAATCGAATGCTAGACAATAAGGCGGCTATGGTGCCCACGTCTCGCTCGTCATCCAAAAACCATTCGTCGTCCCTCTCGTCATCCTCTGATACGCCAAGCCCTGATCCGCTAGCAGAAACGCTGCCGTTTTCATCAAACCATGATTCAAGCCGCTTAGGCTCAAATCGCAGGCACGAGCCTCGTTATCCCTTTGGAACATCTATTGACAAGCTGTTGCTGTTGGCCGCATGTGCGTCATTGGGCATCACGGCTGCATTGTGGTTTGCGCTACACGGTCGGCAACCGACCCCAGCCAATTCCTACGGGCGGTTTGGGGCTGAAACCATTGAGTCGGATGACCTCGCCTTTTTAGACTACATGCAGCGATCGCTCGAAACGCTTGACCATAAAGCAGACGTCGAGAAGCGCACTGCCGCAATGACACCCCCATCTGAGGCCGGTTCGATGAGTACCGTGTCTGTGCCGTCATCTCCCCCCAGTTCATTAGCCGAGAGCCCTGAGCGCATCTACATTCCGGTTTATCAGACCCCCCAACCGCTCACTCCATCCCTGGTCAATCCCCAACCCGTCCCGTTCCAAACCCAGCCATCCCAGTCGGCCCCTGCCCCTGCCCCTGCGCCCGCACCTGCTCCGGCTCCGGCAACCTCGCCCGCTCCGGCTCCGGCCCCAGTTGAAAATGTGGCTCCCGCCAATCGCTACTCATTAGTTGCGCTGCTGCAAATGGGCGATCGCTCGGCTGCCATTTTTGAATTTGACGATACGGCTCGCCGCGTTGAAGTGGGCGCACAGATTGGCTCCAGCGGATGGACGCTGGTTTCAGTCTCTAACCAAGAAGCGATGATTCGTCAGAACGGAGAGGTGCGATCGGTGTATATCGGGCAGAGTTTTTAGAGACAGGCAGAGTTTTTAGAGACAGAGCGATACGATAAAAGGGTACGCTGTCGGAGGAATCCCTGGAATGGGAGTATTTGAAGACTTTAGCCGCTTTCTAGAAACCCGACTTGAGGAGTTTCTGAAAAATAATCCCCATCTTGAGCTGCAGGCGCTTGACGAGCAGCTTCGGGAACAAGAAGCTGAGACATTGCGCTTAGTGGCAAGCTTTCGAGTTCGAGAAAAGCAGCTTCAAGACGAGATTTTAGCCACCGCGCAGGAAGTGCAGCGCTGGCATTTTCGCATCGAGAAAGCAAAAAAGGCACAGCGGTTTGATTTGGTGCAACCGGCTGAAGAACGAGAGGCAGCCCTGCTGCGTCAGGGCAACCAGCTTTGGGGGCAGATGAAAGGCGTGCAAGAGCGAATTCAGCAGTCGATGCGGCTTCAGCAAGACATTCAGCAGCGACGCAAAGAAGTCAAGGCTAAAATTGCCGAAGCCCAGGCAGCGCGGGCTGCGTCTCAGTCACAGCAGTGGCAAACTAGCAGCTGGAACCAAAGCGCTAGCTATAGTTTTCGAGATCCCGCATCATCGGGACAGGCTGACCCCCTTGAGGATCAGTTTAGCCGCTGGGAAACGGAAGAAGAATTAGAGCACATGAAGCGCAAAATGGGGCGCTAATGGGGCTCTATCGGGTCTGATTTCTGAATTTCAAACGAGATTGGCGGAGTTGAAACTTGGTTTGACTGCACTAAAAAATCGGGCAGCTTAGGTTCAAATGTCGTATCCGATGAGGGGGATGCCGCTGCTGAGGGAGATTCAACCGAAAATGACGGCGGGTTCGCCGCTGCCGAGGTTGAAACCGCAGAACGACGCTGAGCCGGGAACTGTCCCCGTCGCCTGATTTGCTTGGTGCAATTAGAGGCGATCGCCAGTATTGCTCCGGCTGCAATCAACAGCGGAAACGGCATTGTCAAATCCCATAATCCTAAATACCAGTCCATAGCCGATGCAGTGTGTCAATACTTTGCAGAATACCTGATATGGTGGGGCAGATGCCAATTAGTAAGATCGTTGCTCGCGGGCTCGAATGGCTTGATCGGGAACATCGCTAAACACGCCATCTATGCCTAATTCAAAAAACTGCTGATATTCCGCCTGGGGACTGCCCTGATAGGCTAGATGCAGAAACTCAGGTTCACTCCGAAAGGTATAGGCATGAACCCACATTCCGGTGATTAGGTTAACTCAAAGTTGGAGCAGAGGGGCTTTCAACGGTTTGGTGAAGTACTACGTAATTTAAAGTCGGTTGCACTGTCTTCATCCCAAAGCCGCATAGAAAACGATTCCTGCCTTCAAACTGAATAAGTTAATACTCTTACAAGTTTCGGATCTATCAAACCCGCTATCCTTCAGGCTCAATGCCTAACGCCTTTAGTTGCTCAGTCAATCTGGCAGCCCGTTCCTCTGCTTGCTGAGCATGAATTTGGGCGTGTTCTGCTGCTTCCTCAGGCGTGGGTATGAGTTGCCCTGAGTCCATAAAATAGCGAAGTTTTCCATCGTGCACTCCTAGATAAAGCCCTAACACTTGGCTCCATCGCCATCCAGACTGATTGGATGCGATCGCTTGATACTGCTGATCAACCAGACGATACCCCTCAAACTCCAACGTATCTGGGGAGAACAAAAAGTACTCCGGTGTCCGAAAGCGATCTTGATACAGGGTTTTCTTTAACGTTTTGTCGATCGTCTCAGTAGACTCTGACAATAGCTCAATAATCAAATCTGGATATTGTCCACCTTCCTCCCACACGACCCAGGACTTCCGAGGGCGTTTCTCTGTTTGATTGATCAAGAAAAAGTCTGGTCCCCGGAAATCTTTTGTTTTTAACTGCTCTCGACTGAAATAAATCGTCAGGTTTGCACCAATGAAAAAATCCTGGCGATCGCGCCATAGCCATTCCAAACAGGCCACCAACAAAGCTAGTTGAGCATAATGCAGTGAACTTTCCATTTCTGGCTCAAGACTCTCTAGTTGGGTAGCATCTGGCATCAAATCTGCGATTTGCTGAGCCGTTAGTGACATGACCTGTCGCTCCTTTGCACCGGGCTTCTCCATTGTACGAGTTAGCAAAAAGCAACGGGAATCGATACCAATCGTCCATGACGCAGCGGCGTCACCCCCAACGATAAAAATCTATTTTCAGAGCAATTCTCCTGATTTTGCCCCTCCTTAACCTACCCATTCCATATCAGGGTTTGGGTAGTAACGGAACCGAAACGCACGTCAAGTCTGAAAGCACTGATGTGTATGGTTTACAGCCTTATTAGTCGCAGCCTCTGGCTGTAGCCAATTTTGCCAGGCTATACCGTCATAGCCAAAGGACTGACCTGTCAAAGTACTCAAAGCCCCAACTGCATCTCCTTTCAGCCAAAGCGGATCATCTGAGTTATTCAATCGCTCAACTAGGAGAGTGAGGGTTCTTCGATCTGACTGACCAATTTGAGCCATTGTCCACATGGCAGCGGGAACCGTTTGCCAGTACTTCTCCCGGTCATTGGCCGGAGTATTCCAAGGCTGGATCAACAGGTCAACGGGGACGTACCCCCGCCCATTCAGGCCGATCGCCCACAGCACATACCAGCGAGCCACATCAGCAGCGGGTGCTTGCACATTGTTCTCAAACAGATTGGCTGTCATCTCTGGCAGGGCGGCTTGCAACTGCTGAGAGAGTGCATCCCCCGCCTGCGCTGTCTGACTCAACGCGAGCGGGAGTAATGCCTGAGCTAATGCAGCTTGGCTATCACCGTCCCGATAGGTCGCTGGCGATGCGAGCACTTGCTCGACCTGCCGCACTGCCGAGACTAGGGTTTGACCAGACGTCGATGACGGAGTAGGCAGGCGTCGCGTTTCTGTTCTAGCGAGAGACGGCGGAGTGGATTGTGACGACCTGCTGAGCTGGGAACCGAGCAAAATTCCTTTGTCGTTGCGATCGCGACCGCCGACATAGACCTGACCTTGAAAAAGCGCCAAATCTAGAGGCTGTATGTCCTCAAACTGGTAGGCAGCGGTCCAATCAGTGCCGTTGGGGCTATACCAGAGCAAAGCCCCGGTCGGACGACTGCCGAGAACCCAAAGACCTTGATCATCGGCGGCTAAGGCTTGGATCCGATAATCGGCTAAAGCCGTGACGGGCTCGGCCTGCTGTCCATCCGTGCGCCAGAGCGTTAAGCTATCGTCGAGATTGCGGTTGATGCCATATAGCCACCCACCAAAGGGAGTTAAATCCATAACTCGTTTACCGTTGGGCCAAGCCGTGACGGGTTGAAAGGTATCAGCTTCCCAGCGAAAGAGCTGACTGTCTTGACTATGCAAAGCGGTAAATCCGCCGTAAAGATTATTATCAAAGGAGGCTAGCGTTGTGAGGCGACTGACTTGGCGCGGCGGCGTTGGATGGTTGTAGAGCACCTGCCAGGTACGCCCCCCGTCTAGCGATCGCTGCAAACCGCCTGCCCAGGCTCCGGTTCCGGCGAGCAGCATTCCTTGATGGGTTGCCATCACGTGGACATGAAAGGCTTGTCCTTGGGGTAAAACCCGCCACTGCCACTGGGTTCCATCGGTCACCATGTACTCGCCCAAATCCGCTGAAAAACGCGGGTCTTCAAAGGGCCAGTAGAGTAACCCATCAGCTACAACGGGTGTCCCGGCATCCTGACTAAATAGATGCTGTTCGTAGCGCGTAGTCTGCGTGACGGGGTCGTAGCTGTAGATATCTGCCGAGTTATGATTGATGCCAGTCACGCTATTTGCAAACCAGAGGCGATCGCCATAGCCAATCAGCTGCGTCACGTCTTGCCAGGGGCCTGGTCTTGCTAAGGGCACCAGGCCCTGCTCACCTAAAATATCGGCCTCGACAATAGGCGGCTGAGTCTCAGCGGACGATGCGGTTGGGATGTCGGGAATTCCCCAGGTACAGCCAGCTGCGATCAGGATGGGCAGAAGAAAATATCCAACCAATCGTAGGATGCGCCAGTGGTACGTTGCCCAATCAAAAATCATCATTTTGAAGAATCACCTCAAACGATTTGCCCAACCGTTACTAAATACAGAGCGGCTTCTGTTTCCCCATCTAAATCCAGCAACTGATTGAGTGGGTCATCCAAAAAGGCTCCAATGCCGCAGACGCCCAATCCCAATGCGGTTGCTGCTAAGTAAAGATTTTGACCCAAGTGCCCGGCCTCCATCAGGACATAGCGATAGGTGCGCTCGTGATATTTCCAGCGAGTTCGCTGAAAAATCCCCGACACCACAAAACAGACGTTGGCCTCTCCTAAAAAATCCTGCTTCAGACCCGCGTTGACTAACGGCTGTCGCAAATCGCCTGACTTTACCCGCTCTAGTCTGTGGTCTTGAATGGCGTGGTGATACAGGCCAGGCTCTAGTCCCTCAACGCGATGAATAATGGGGTAAAGCTCCAAAGGATAGAGTGCTCCAGACGAAGGAACCGTCCGAAATTCTCGCTCCTTCCAGGTAATGCCGTGGGCTAGGTGCAGTAGCTGCGAAAGCTGATCTAGCGATAAAGCGTGCTGAGTATTGTAGGTTCGGCGCGATCGCCGGTGGGTCATCACAGTCATAACATCCACAAGGTCTTCTGCCTTTGTCAGCATTGATGCAGGCGACGGCAAATCAATGATAGGAACATCAGCATAGGTCTTGTAGCGGGAAGGCTGTTGTCCCCAGTTCAGTAGGGTATCGATCGCCTCCCCATAGCCAGGCTGACTCCAGCGATGGTAGAGCAAGCCCAAATCTTGGTTGTTCCCAGCTAGTTCGGTTGGGTCACTCGGTGTCACCAGCCGGTCAAATCCGATGCCAGTGGCGATCGCCAACACAGCTAACAATAGATACCGTCGCCCTAAGTCTTTCTTGGGACGAGACGCTGCTGGCAAAGACTGGGGCTGTTGACTGACCGGGGACGCTTGATGTACTGATGCAGCTAGATTCGAGGTGGCGGGGGTTGGCTGTTTTGGTCGAGCGGTTGAAAACTGTTGAAACCGCTGACGCACAAAGGCTTTGACCCTAGCCCAAGTTTGTATAAGGTGGATGACTGCCAGGGAGACCCAGAGATACCCCACTTGACTATGAAACCCGAAATGGTGCAGCCCCATCGCATCGGCGATCGCCCCGCTGATGACAACGTAGATGGTGCTGCCGATCAACAATGTAATCACGACGTAATCAAGATCGCGCTTTTTCATCGCAAGCTCCTGTCGGGGTGTTCTTTCCCTCACTCTGTCACTAGGGTACCTAACTCAGCTACGTTTCAGATGCATCGGCTACGACACCGACTGGAGATACCGGATAACCCATGCTCCCAACACCTGCTGTAGATTCTGAATGAGACGGCGATCGCCCTCGCTCCAAACTCTAGGAGTTTCAAAGACACAGGGTTCTAAAACACCATAGAACTCGGCATCGGCATAAATAGGCGCATGGATTAAGGCTCGGTGTCCAAATACTGATCGCTCAAGATTGACATCCAACATCCCAGCAGGCGCGGTTTCAATGTCCTCAATAAAATGAGCCTCAGGCGACTGGTAGGCCGATAGTGTAAGCGGATCTTTGGCATTTAGGTCAGGAGATTCGCGGCTCCAATCCGCCTGCACCATTGTCGGCCAGCGGGGCTCGCGACTATAGCCGTGGGTAATTCGGGTGCGTTGGCGCTGAGGATCGCGGATGAATAAAAAGCAGCGATCGCACTGCAAAACCTCTACTAAAGCAGGCATTAATGCTGTAAAAGCAATATCTGGATCGGAGGAATCTTGCAGTATCGTAGCGATCTCACCGGGTAATTCAATCGCTGACATTTCATCAGATGATGGTGTTTCGCTGGATATGGATGTTTTCAAGTCTGTCTGCTCAACCGGTGACGCTTGAGTACAACTGTTGATAAGATAACTAACTGCACCTCCACACAGGAGACTTAGCGTTTCCCGACGAGACCAACGTAATTGTTTTTGAGTCATTCCTTCGCTGATTTGGGGTATGGGTATTTTGTGAAATCCGTTAAGCTCTTGCTAGTGAACCTCTGTTTCATACTGTTTGACAAAACTATCGTTTAACAACTGTGTTAAGTTGGGCGATTGCGAAATATTTCCTGTCCCTATTAAAAAATCAGACACTTTTTGTGCCGTAAATGGAAGGTGTTCTAGTGTTTGACCAGAGCTGAAGGCCGTGATATTTTCCTCGATAGAAAATAGGCAAACTCCGTTCATGAAAAGCTGATAGTCTGCCTCAGAGAGCGTTGAGCGCCTTAGCATAATTTCTTTAGACACTTCTGGCTGATCATGAATGAATTCAAGCGTCTTAAACCAGGTATTCACTATCGCTTGAACCTGATGTTCTTGCTCTTTAATCGCTCTCTGGCTAACTGCGACGACCTGTGGAATCGCACCGGGCAAATCGCCAGAACTCAATAGCTCGTGGCTGCGCGGACGTCTTAATGCTGTAAGCCAATCAGGCTGCCACGCGACAACAGCATCTAATGCTCCAGCAACAAAAGCGATCGCGCTTGTAGCAGTATTGAGATATCTAACGTCGATAGCATCGCGAGAAAGACCTGAATTTTCTAGTACCAAAGTGAGTAGAAAATCCGTCAATTTTCCTTGTTCTACCCCAACTTGATTCCCGACTAAATCAGAAATAGTTTCGATGCTGTCGGTCGCAATGATTTTGTCATTTCCATCAGAATTATCGGTGATTAAAACAACAACCTCACCATTTACCGCATGATTTACGCTCTCTACAGTGTCGTTAAAAACCTGACAGTTGGCGTCAAGCACTCCCTGAGCTAATGCATCTAGAGCCTCATAGTAGTTATCAAACCACTGTAGTTCCACATTTGCACCATTTTCCTCAAAAATATGCTGCTCTTGCGCCACAGCCCATGGCCACCATCCAGCCCAATCATAGGAGCAGCCAAATTTCATTGGCGGATTTGAAATTTCTACAACACTGGTATCGGTTGTTTTTAAGAATTGCTGAGTAGAAAACGTTCTAAGAGGATTACACGCAACAGCAAAAAGGAAGGTAAATGAAAGAAGCATTGCTGCTATTAATGCCCGACGCGATTTCATGTCAGCACCTCAAAAGCAAGTAAAATAACGCAAGAGCCTGGTTGACTGACAAAACTCTTGAAACCCTGATTCTGCTGTAGTTGGGTATAGCCCTTCGGGCATGGCTTCGCTAAAGCAATAGCGTAACCCAACGAAACCGTTGCTGGTGTTGGGTTTCGTTACCTCAACATTCCATTCAACTCCCGTGAGGAATCCTTTAGGGGCAATGCTTTGTTCATCGACATGGTAGCCACAACTATAAACCCCACGCTGCTCAGTTGCCATAATAACAGCTTTGGGGCTGTCTACCCGCGTAATTAATAATGACATCGACTTGTTGGTCAATCAAGCTATGAGTTGCTTCTGCTTCTTTGATGGGCAACGACTAATCTCCGGTGAAAATGGCCTGGACAATGATATCCGGATTAATACTCTTTGCACCTAAGGTAAAGCTATTCACCTCTTGCAAGACAACAGGAATAGGTTTAGGAATGACAAACCCTAGCTTTCCAGTTTTAGACATGGATGCAGCTACGATACCGCTGAGGTAAGCCGGCTCCATCAACGCGCTAAGGAAGAACCCACATTTTTAGGATTGGATGAGTCTAGCGGACGGTTGGGATGAAAAAACTGAACGTCAGGGTATTCTTGAGCAAGTTTTAGACTATGGGGGTCGAAATAGCCCCAGGAGGTCGGAAAGATGGCCTTTGCTCCGTCCAGCTCAATAAAAACTTAGTAATGCAAAAACAATCAATTCAAGTCGGGCGGAGATCACCGGGGGCAGCGGTAGGATCCATATTTTCGTAACTAAAATGCCGATCAGGAATGCCGTTGTAGATGGTGTAATCGTCAAAGATGTGGATTCCAGGCTGGCCGTTTACCTGAGCGATCGCCTCTATTTTGACAATAATTCGAGCAATCGCAGGGAGAACATAGTGTCCTACTTGTTGCTGAAAGAATATGCTACTCCGCAGGCTAACAAAGTAGCATCCACGATGTCTGCTATGGTAGGCGATTGTGTAACAGGTGAAGCGGGACTTTTACAGGCACTTCTCCTAGACAGCGATGGCGGGCAAATCCACGACTTTGATCTCCGCGACTCGTTTCGGGCTAGCTTCCTTGCCCCAACAAGCTTAGAGGGGAGAATGTTAAGCCGAGCCTGTGATTGACGGATTAGTAAGATCGTTGCTCGCGGGCTCGAATGGCTTGGTCTGGAACATCGCTAAACACGCCGCCCACGCCTAATTCAAAAAACTGCTGATATTCTGCTTGTGGACTGCCTCGATAGGCTGGATGCAGAAACTGGGGTTCGCTCCGGAAAGTATAGGCATGAACCCATAGCCCTTGAGCATGGGCATCGCCAATCAGTGAGGTCGGAGAGCCAAGTGTAGACGCCCTATCGGGATGAGGTGGCACAATCAGCGCCTTTGCGGGACTAATCCCATTCGCGTAGTCGGCGATCGCCCGGAGCCCGTCCATCGTCACGAATGATCCATAGGGCTGATGGTTGTCTGGTCGGTGATGGGACTCACCGAGAAGTTGTGAAATTGGCAGATTGGTGTGCTGGCGAAGAGTGCGAAGTGATTGGGGTTCAAAGGATTCTAGAATGATGGGAGCATCGGGGTCGGTGTATCCCCAGTGGGTTAGACAATCCAATACCATCGGCTCGATGGGCAAGCCAATGGCCCGGAAGTAGCTAGGATGCTTGATTTCGAGATATAGCCCCACTGATTTTCTGGTTGGCTGCGATGCCTGCTTCACCAGTTGAATCACCTCATCCAGCGTGGGTATACCAAACTGTCCGTTAAACGCCTGGTTGCGAAATGCAAATCTCTCTCTCACCCGCAGCCGTTGAATGTCGGCATAGGTTAACTCTTCGGTGAACCAGCCCGTCAGCAGATGCCCATCCATGATTTTGGTTGTCTTTTGATGAGCAAATTCGGGCTGATGAGTAATATCAGTCGTTGCTGAGAGTTCATTGTCATGACAAACGATCAGCACGCCATCGCGGGTTGGCATCACATCTAGCTCAAGATAGTCGGCTCCGAGAGCAATGGCATGGGCGAAGCTCGCTAACGTATTTTCGGGGCGATCGCCACTTGCGCCTCGATGGGCAATCACCAATGGCGTCTGAGACGACAAACCCTGATTCTTTGGATTCTGAGCATCTGATGGCATCATGACTATTAAAGCTGCTGTAATCGCTCAAATCAATAGAGATGACTATAGACGACTTTATCCAGCGTTCAGACTGTTCGGCATCGTTTTCTCCAGCCCTACAAGCCCTATGGCATGACAAGCAAGGCGATTGGCACCGCGCCCACGCGATTGTTCAAGAGGAGGGCGATCGCGATAGTGCGTGGGTGCATGCCTATTTGCATCGCAAAGAAGGCGACTTAAGCAATGCCGGGTATTGGTATCGTCGCGCTCAGAAACCTGCGTCGCGGGAAAGCTTGGCTTATGAATGGGAGCAGATTGCTCAAACCTTGCTGATGAGCCATTCGAAGGTCTGAGAGATTAAAGCATTATTGATGTCCTACAATTCTCAATGGCGATCGCCTAAATCACGTGTCCTTGAGTCGATGAGCTTGTGGGTGGTTGGTTGGATGAACTAGCGGCCACAGCGTTTGCAAAGGAATCGCTGCTTACCAGTATGGATGCGGCCATTCTTGACGGTTTTCTTGGAGGTGCACTCGGAACAGGTCAGCATTGATGTCGCTCTCAGGCTGAGAAATCTGTAATGGATTTGAGAGCAGCGCCACTAGTCGATGCAGCCTTAGATTGACGATTATCGACTGTAATAAGACGCACTCTAACAGGCTAAATTCTGGAATATGAAGCTGATGATTCTGAAGCATCAGAGCTACTACGGTTCTAGCCTCTGCTGTGTGCGTTTGAGTGATGAAATATTGACCCGTAATACTCGCGTCGATCACATAGTTTGCCATTAGCGATCGCGATCTTCTCGTAACATCTCGACTACAGACAGTGCTCCTGGTGGTGGAGTCCAACGGTGACAGTCGATTGATTCCATCACCTGCTCTAGCCTGGTTTTATCAATGGGTGGTGCCATTTGCATCTGCTGACCAACTCGTTCGTCAATCAATTGATTGACCAAAACCTTTAACTCTTCAACTGTCATATCTGCAACTTTTTGAGAGTGCATCTTACGCTCGTGAAGGGGTTGACTCTATGATATTACGATCAAGGATCAAGCGATATCCATCAACCTCCGAGGGCGATCGCCTAGTTCCGCGACAGCGGTCTTGGAGCGTTACACTATCCTCTGATACCTTCGTTGAGTTGGAGGAAAAATGGCTGTGGTGTCACCACCATCAGAGGCAAGACAGCGGGCCAGCGAGCTGCGGAAACTGCTCCAGGAAGCGAGTTATGCGTATTACGTTTTAGATGATCCGATCATGGAGGATTCGGTCTATGACCAGCTCTATCGAGAGCTGCAAGACCTTGAATCAGAGTATCCAGAGCTGGTCATGCCTGATAGCCCCACTCGACGAGTCGGCGAGCAACCCGCCAAGCAGTTTCGATCCGTTCAGCACAATATTCCACTCTACAGCCTTGAGAATGCGTTTAATCTAGATGAACTCGCAGAGTGGCAACAGCGATGGCAGCGAATCGCGCCGGATATAAAATCGTTTGACTACGTGTGCGAGCTTAAGATTGACGGATCGGCTCTCGCGCTGACCTATGAAGATGGGGTTCTCGTGCGCGGCGCAACTCGCGGCGATGGCGTTGAGGGTGAAGATATTACGCAAAATGTTAAGACGATTCGCTCTATCCCGCTGCGACTCAACTTGGAGAATCCTCCAGCACGAGTTGAAGTGCGAGGTGAAGCCTTCTTACCCGTGGATGTGTTTCGCGCTATTAATCAGGAACGCAGTGATGCTGGAGACTCTCTGTTTGCCAATCCTCGCAACGCAGCCGCTGGGACGCTTCGACAGCTCGATTCTCGAATTGTGGCAGATCGTCGACTCGACTTTTTTGCCTATACGCTGTACATCAGAACAGATGAGCGAGACTCTAATCATGGAGCCGACGACACGCCAACGCATCCAACTGATCAATTAGATGAGTCCTCGTCAACTCCCCTATATACCTCGCGTTCATTGCCCTCGTCTCTTGATACTCAATGGGATGCGCTCGAACTACTTCAGGGCATCGGCTTTCGCGTTAATCCAAATCGAACTCTCTGCTCGTCTCTGAGCGAGGTAGAAGAGTATTACAATCGCTGGGCAACCGAACGCATTGACTTGCCGTACCTGACCGACGGGGTCGTGGTGAAGCTCAATTCGTTTGACCTGCAAGATGAGCTGGGATTTACGCAAAAGTTTCCTCGATGGGCGATCGCCCTCAAATATCCTCCCGAAGAAGCGCCCACGATAGTTGAAAACATTGCTGTCAATGTCGGGCGTACGGGGGCTGTCACTCCGCTTGCCGAACTGAAGCCCGTCCAACTCGCAGGCACGACTGTATCTCGTGCCACGCTCCATAATGCTGATCGCGTCGCCGAACTCGACATTCGCGTGGGTGATACGGTCATCGTGCGTAAAGCAGGCGAGGTCATTCCTGAAGTATTGCGAGTACTGACTGACTTGCGTCCTAAAGACACTCAGCCATTTCATATGCCAAGCCATTGCCCTGAATGCGGCGAACCGTTAGTTAGACCTGAGGATGAAGCCGTCACTCGGTGCATTAACAGCTCATGTCCAGCGATTTTGAGAGGAGAGCTCGCGCACTGGGCAAGTCGAGGCGCAATGGATATCAACGGCTTGGGTGAAAAGTGGGTGCAGCAGTTTGTTGACCAAGGACTAATCAAGACGGTCGCTGATTTATACGACTTAACCATCGATGATCTGGTGCAGATTGACCGCATGGGAAAAAAATCAGCTCAAAATTTGATTGAGGCGATCGCCCAATCTAGACAACAGCCCTGGCGGCGTGTTCTCTACGGCTTAGGGATTCGTCATGTTGGCAGCGTCAATGCTCAGCTCATTGCCGAGCATTTTCCATCGGTTGATGCGCTGGCTCAAGCCAAGCCGGATGACATCGAAGCGGTTCATGGCATCGGCCCAGAGATTGCTCAGTCGGTGCATCAATGGTTTCAAGTACCGTCAAACCAGACCCTCATCGATCGCTTACATGATGCTGGCATCCAAATGTCTGGAAAGCCTGAAACGTCTCAAGTATCAGAGGATGCGCCTCTGTCAGGTCAGACCTTTGTGATTACAGGTACGCTGCCGTCTTTGAAACGTAGCGAAGCAAAGGAGCGTATCGAAGCAGCGGGTGGCAAAGTAACCAGCTCAGTGAGTAAAAATACAGATTATCTGGTTGTCGGTGATGATGCTGGGTCAAAACTCGATCAGGCTAAATCGCTTGGAATCACCCAACTGTCTGAAGCCGAACTTTTGGAAATGCTGGTATCATCTCCGGACAACTCATAATGGGACACGTAGTACCAATCAGGCTAAATCGCCTGAGATTCTAATCTGCTGCGTCCCCAAATGGTTATTGGTTGCTCAGTGGGTACTCTCTCTTGTGTGTTAACGCCCTTTTTTGTTGCATATAGAGCCCCATTTGTATGTTGCAATTTTAAGCTCTCATATGACTTGCTCTCCGAATGGATTCTCAATCCCGATCCGATCGTGGATTGAGAAAATTGCCCAGGCTCACATCCCTCGTCCCAGTTGGATTAATCTAGCCGTTGGAGTGGGTATGACTCCAGCTATGTTTGCTGGTAGTCCTGCGGTTGCTGCTGATTATGTTCGCGTTCAGTTTGGGCCAATCGAGCTTTCAATTTCAATTGATTCGTTGGAAACCTTTGCAATGGAAGGCAAGGTCGAAAATGACTTGGCCGCGTATGCCCGACGACTCGACGATGAACGGCTTGATGAGATTAGGCAATTGCTAGTCAACCCTGCCGATCTCGATGCGATCGCCCTATCCAATTTCCTCTACACGCGGCAGGGCGAAGTCTTATTAGAGCGATTGGGCAACATTGTCCGTACCGAGTCAAACTCTGGCTTTTATGCGCTGCGAGCCGCGTTGATTTTGTCGGCGACCAGTCCAGACGGCTTAACACCGCTCAACGTCCTGCAAAATTTTCCAACCTCTAGTATTGTTATCGATGTCGAACGAGCGCTCGCGATTGTCAGAGAGCTTGAACGGCTGATTAACACGACTTCAGAGGCGATCGCCCTAGTCGAAAACCAGTTTGAATCAAACATCGGCTCAAATTCTCCTTCAATCAACCCCACCACTGATTTTAGCGATCTAGGCCCGCTGCGATGGCAAGAACAAACGTTTACCCTCAATGACCAAAGTCGCGATCGCAGCTTCAAAGTCGATTTATATGTGCCCAACGTCTCTGAGCGAGTGCCGGTCATCGTGATTTCTCACGGCTTAGGCTCAGACCGAACCAGCTTCAGTTATCTCGCCCAGCATCTCGCCTCCTACGGATTTGCCGTCATTGCTCCCGAACACCCCGGCAGCAATGCCGAATATATCCAAGCCCTATTTACCGGGACTGCGACTCAGGTCGCCGATCCGAGTGAATTTGTCGATCGAGCACTGGATGTCAAATATACCCTAGACGAGCTTGAACGCCGATCTCGCGCCGAGTTTCAGCTCCAGGGGCGGCTTGACTTGGACAGCGTAGGCGTGATTGGGCAATCGTTTGGGGGCTACACCGCCTTAGCCCTCGCGGGAGCAACCATTAATTTTCAGCAGCTAGAGCAAGATTGCCCTCAAGGGGACGTTCAAGAAGATACGCTCAATCTGTCGCTACTGCTGCAATGCCGAGCACTCGGTTTAGATGCGCCGATTCCCAATCTGAAAGAGGATCGCGTCAAGTCAGTCATTGCCATCAACCCAATCGGTAGCACCGTCTTTGGCAAAAAGGGATTCGAGAGCATTGACGTGCCCGTCATGCTGGTGTCGGGGAGCGCAGATATTGTCGCCCCCACGTTAATAGAGCAAATTTTGCCCTTTAGCTGGCTGCGAGTTCAGAACAAATATTTGCTGCTTATTCAAAATTCGACTCATTTTTCAACGATTGGTCGCTCATCTGAGAGCAGTGAAACCCTACTCCTGCCCCCGGAAATCATTGGCCCTCAGCCTCAGCTTGCTCAGCAATATATCAAAGCAATGAGCGTGACATTTTTTAGCGCCTTTGTCGGCGACCAGTCTCAATATCAAGCCTATCTAACCCCGGCGTATATCAACCGCATCAGCCAAGCTCCCCTTCCTCTGAATTTGGTTCAAACGATTAATGCGGAACAGTTGACTCGCGTTCTTAAGCAAAATGCACTGGTGCTATCTGCATCACAAGAGCAACGATCGAGGGTAAGACGCGCTAGATTCGATTAGAACCGCTCCGTTGATGAGCCACTCAAACGTTTGGATACTGTGCAAGGATTTCTCAATCTCAATAAACCCTCTGCGTTAACCTCCCATGACTGCGTTGCCAAAGTCCGCCGACATCTGCGGATTAAGCGAGTCGGGCATGGCGGCACGCTTGACCCTGCCGCAACAGGCGTGTTGCCGATCGCCCTCGGTCGAGCTACTCGGCTGCTGCAATTTTTACGCACTGACAAGGTCTATCACGCCACAATTCGCTTTGGTATTCGCACCAGCACAGATGACCTTGAGGGAGATATTCTTGAGCAACAATCTGCCGCCGATCTAGACCTGGAAATGGTTCACGCCATTCTTCCCAAATTTCAAGGAGTGATTCAGCAGGTTCCGCCGCGATACAGTGCGATTCAGGTAAACGGAAAGCGGCTTTATGATTTAGCGCGATCCGGGGAAGCGGTTGAGGTGCCGGTGCGGACGGTTGAGGTCTATCAAATCACGCCGCTGGGCTGGCGATCGGGCGAGTGTGCTGAATTGGATGTGGCGATCGCCTGCGGCAGTGGAACCTACATTCGAGCGATCGCCCGCGATATGGGTGATCTGTTGCACACGGGCGCAACGCTTGCGTCCCTGATTCGCACCGAAAGCAGCGGCTTTTGCCTCGATGATAGCCTTACTCTAGATGAACTGGGCGATCGCCTTCAAAATCAAACCTTTGAGCCAATTCCTCCAGAGGTGGTACTCAATCATGTGCCACCCCAAGCTCTGAATCCCGATCTGGCACGGCGATGGCGACAAGGACAACGGGTCATCGTTCCAGACTCGTCACGCCAAGAACATTCATCCGAGATAGTACGAGTTCACGATGAGATGGGCGACTTTTTGGGCATCGGTGAATGGCATGGTGACCCAACCGAATCAGAATTCAGATTGACGCCTAAAGTTGTCATTCGTCCAGCGTGATTTGAATTAGCATCTAAATGTTGAATTTTGAGATAATCCATGGGAAAGAAAAATCAAAATAATCATCCCAAAAAGCAGACATCAAAGAAGGATAATCTACCCGATTCTAACGGAACAGGTTTACCACTCGACCAATCAGATCAGCGCAAAAAAGTTAAGAAAAAAGTATATGAAACTGAACTTGCACGCCTGCAAATCGAGTTAGTTAAGCTCCAAGAATGGGTAAAACACAAGGGCTTAAAAGTCGTCGTGCTGTTTGAAGGACGGGATGCAGCCGGAAAAGGTGGCGTCATTAAGCGCATCACCGAGTGTTTGAACCCGCGCGGATGTCGCGTCGTGGCGCTGACTGCGCCCACCGAACGCGAGAAGACTCAGTGGTATTTTCAGCGCTATGTGGCTCACTTACCCGCAGCAGGAGAAATCGTCCTCTTTGACCGGAGCTGGTATAACCGGGCAGGCGTCGAGCGGGTCATGGGGTTTTGCTCATACGAAGAATATGTCGAATTTCTTCGCTCATGCCCCGAATTTGAGCACATGCTGCAACGCTCTGGCATTATTTTGATTAAGTACTGGTTTTCCGTGAGCGATGAAGAGCAGGAACAACGCTTCCAAGACCGAATTAGTGATCCTACCAAGCGCTGGAAGATTAGCCCGATGGATCTAAAGGCTCGTGAAAAGTGGGTGGAATATTCAAAAGCTAAGGACGATATGTTTGCGGCAACGGACACTAAGCAATCCCCGTGGTACGTCATTCAAGCGAACGACAAGCGACGAGCCCGATTAAACTGCATCGCTCATTTGCTCGGCCAGGTTCCTTACAAAGAGCTGCCATTTGAGCCGATTGAATTACCCCCTCGGCAACGAGAACTAGACTACCTGCGTCCGCCCATGTCAACGCAGACGTTTGTTCCAGACTTGTATTGATTCTTGTATTGAGTGTGGACAGTAGTAGAAAAACCATAGATCCCGATGAAACCTACGCATCAAGCCAGGTTGAAACGGGTTTGAGAATCGGCGGAATGTCGTAGTGGGGCGGGAATTCTAGGATGGTTTCTCGTAATCCCAAATACCCCGATTCACCGAAGGAGAGCAGCATTCGCTGGAGGGCAAGCCAAATTTCAGATTCATATTCCCAATCGCCTTCACGGGGCGCCTGACCTGCGATCGCCCGGAGTGACCAAAAATATGTGTTTCTCACAACAGAGCCTCCTTTTTTAAAGACAGGCACATCGTCTTGATGGAGGAGGATCACGCTGTTTTCGATTTTAGCTCGCATAGCAGGATAATATAGTTTTTATGTACTAGCCTTTTATCCTAAACGATATTTCGCTCGTAAACCAACTCTGAATTTTCCTATTGGGTCTTTAAAATCAGCGAGTCCTTCTGATATCTATCAAAAGGACTCGCTAGAAATTAGTTCCATTTACCGTATTGACCGACAATATCGGGGCGTTTTTCCTGTCCAGCGTTTAAAGGCGCGGTTAAACGCACTAGGTTCTGAAAAGCCCAGCAGAAATGCAATGTCGTGAATTGGGAATGTTGGATCTTCCAAATGCCGCAGCGCTAATTCTTTTCGAGTGTTATCGAGTAATTTCTGAAATGAGGTTCCTTCCGCTTGCAATTCTCGCTGGAGATGGCGGGTACTAATCGAGAGTGCAGTGGCGATCGCGTCAATCTTGGGCAGTTCACCTTGAAGATGCTCTGCAATGAGATAAGCAACTTTTTGGGTATAGCGATTGCCCCTATTCAACATCCCTAACATTGCGTCTGCCTGTTGCTCAAAAAAAGACAGTAAATCTGTATTGCTAGACAAGACAGGCCAATCTAGATAAGCTGCATCAAAGGCCATCTGATTGAACGGCATTGAAAATTTCAGATCGGTTTGAAAAATGCGTTGATACTCGGAAGTATCCACGGGAGAAGCATGGCAAAATGACACCGTCGATGGACGCAGCTCTTTGCCTGTAAGTGATTTGACAGCGGCTAAGGTCGAGGCAAATGTACACTCGGCATCGTAACGCGATGCATCTGACGGGTCATTCTGGAACATCAATCCAGGACTACATGTACACTCAAAAAAGGCCATACCCCCTGAAATCGACAGTTGGCTAGGAACTCCCTGACAAAAGAGATAAGTGTAGCGACAATATTTCTCAAAGACATCGGCTAAAGTCTGGCAATTGAGCAAAATGTACCCAACGATGCCATAGTTGCCGACATTAAACGCTTCCCCAAAATGGAGGCCCAGATTTTCATCACCCGTTTGTTTGACGACCTCGCGCCATACCGCATAGTGAACAGACGCCGGAATGCGTTGATCCGGTGTTGTCAGCACGATTGGATCAAGCCCAACTCTAGAACAAAGCCCCTTGACATCCAATCCCTGATGAGCCGCAAACTGAATCACGCTACGGGTCAGATATCCAGAGAAAGTTTTTTCTTGCATCGACCAATCCTACGATGGATAAGATGACTACTGCGATCGCTTTTGCTCAAACTGGTACTACTCTCCAGGTAAAGCCCGATCTGTGATGCAGCCATAGGTATTCAGGGTTTGAGAAACGGGTTCCACCAGGGCTTCGGGTAGGTCGCTGGGCAAAGCAGGGAGCGAATCCAGTGCCACAACACGGCTGATGCTTTGATTGTCCATCAGACCCATAAACACAACGGGATGGTCTTCGGCATAAATTGTCGCAACCGTAGTTGAGTCAACGGAACGAACTTGGCTGCTACGCAGGTGTCCATCTTGCACGGTAGCAACGGAAACGGTGAGAAGTTGCTCAGCCAGGATATCTTTGACATATTCTCCCGTAACCTCGTTGTAAATGTAGAGGCTCGATTCGGGAATGAATTCCAACACACATGCCTGCTCTGGAGTACGAGAGGGAAAAACGGTCACAGAGTAGAAGGAGCCTGCACTGTCCCTATAGACCCACGCTCCTAAAAAGGTTGCCACATCAGAATTGACGGCACTCCACGCTTCCCGGTAATCCTCAAGTTCTTCTGTTACAGAGGGCGGAGGCGGCATGGCAGAGACACCTGCCAAATCAAACCAGAGGTCGATATTTTGAGCCACTTCTGCCTGCAAGGCTTCGATCTCAGCTTCAGATAGGGTGGGCAAAGGGTCAGGAATCGGGGGTTGAGCGCTTTCTGCCTCTTCCACTCCTGACTCTGGATTTGGCGAAGTTGGAGGTGAAGCCTCTGGGGCGGAAGTTGGTTCACAGGAGAATGCCTGCAAACCGAGGGAAAGGAGAACGAGACTGGCTGTAGCCATACATTGGTTTTCATTGTGTGGAGTTTCGATTTGAAGAAGTTATTAAACACGAATGGCGACTTTCCCCAGCACCTGCCGCTGTTCTAGGTGGCGAATGGCGGCGGGAACATCGCTCAGGCTGTAGCATTGGTCGATCAGGGGGGCGATCGCCCCAGCTTCCAAGAGATCCTTCAATGCCATTAGATCGGTTTGATTAGGTTTTACTGCTAAACACTTCACTTTTTGGCGGCGGGTTTCGGAAATCCAGGGTGCGAGGAACATCACCTGAAAAAATCGAGCGATGGAGCCGCCCACCATGACGTAGATTCCGTCAGGAGTCAACATGGGCAGATAGTCGAACACGGAACGGTAGGCGGCTGCATCAAAAATCAGGTCGTAATGCTGTCCAGTTTGGGTGATGTCGGTTTGTGTGTAATCAATGACGTGGTCTGCGCCGAGCGATACTCCAAAGGAGTCGCTTCGCGATCGCATCCCGTCCATTTTTTTCGTGCTGCACACAGCGGTCACTTCAGCGCCAAATGCCTTGGCAATCTGCACCGCAAACGACCCCACGCCACCAGATGCACCGTTGATCAACACCGTCTGTCCTGACTGAATCTGTCCACAGTCCCGCAATCCCTGCAAGGCAGTAAGGGCTGCGCCAGGAACGGTTGCCGCCGCCTCAAAGGAGAGGTTCGTGGGCTTTGGTGCCAAGGCTGCTTCGGTGGCACACACATACTCGGCAAACGCACCGAAACCACACTCAGACAGATCTCCAAACACCTCATCACCGGGCTGAAACTGTGTCACATCTTTGCCAACAGCTTCAACCTGTCCAGCCACATCAAAGCCGAGGATCTTGACTTTGGGCTTGAGTAGCCCTCCCAATATGAAGCGAATGAAGAACGGCTCACCCCTCATCAAATGACAATCACCCGCGTTGACAGAGGTGGCATGAACCCGCACCAACACGCTGTTGTCTGAAACGACAGGCGTGTTGACTTCCTCCAATCTCAAAACATCTGCCGAGCCGTATTCTGAGCGGGCGATCGCCTTCATTTTCTGATGCGTTTTGTCATGTACTGGGCTTGTTGCTGGAGACGGAATATGCGATTTTGTTGCTGACATAGAATTTTGAGTTTTCAGGGGAATTTATGCGAAGCGAACATGTCGTTCCTGGGCTAAACTTACAGTGTAAGCTTGCTCATGATGCTAGTTTAACTTACGCTGTAAGTCTGTCAAGTATAATTTCAAATGTAATTGTGTAACATCCATCTCGACGGGGGCTAGAACGATTAACTGTAGGGCGATACACAACAAAATAGATGGCTAAGACCGACACATCCAACCCACCATCTCCACCTCCGTTGAGTCGGGAGCGGATTTTGCAGACAGCCCTCCGGTTAGCAGACGAGGGAGGGCTTGAGGCGCTTTCGATGCGAAAGGTGGCTCAACAATTAGGGGTAAAAGCGATGTCGCTCTACAACCATGTCGCCAGCAAGGACGAAATAATTGACGGCATCGTGGATATAGTTGTCAGCGACATTGAGTTACCTCGCTTCGATCTCGATTGGAAAACGGCCATGCGGCGGCGGGCGCTCTCGGCTCATGAGGTGTTGCTCAAACACCCCTGGGCAGCAATGGCAATCATGTCACGCATCAACGTCGGACCAGCAATGCTGCGCTATGTTGATCGAACGATCGGGTGCCTGCGGGAAGCAGGATTTTCGTGGACGATGGCGGATCATGCGTGGAATGCCATCGACAGCCACATCTACGGCTTTACTCTCCAAGAACTCAATTTTCCTGTAGAAGCCTCAAAATATGCTGAGACCGCCGAAAGCTTTATTTCATACATTCCTCCCGACCAATATCCCTACATGCATCAACTGTCGCTTTACATCATTGATGGCAGTTATGACGGTTTGTACAATTTTGAGTTTGGCCTCGATTTTGTTCTGGATGGATTGGATCGGTTGCGTGAGCGTAACTGAGGATTAAGCCAGCGGAAAAAGGCGCGATCGGTCAATTTCTTGGCACAAATGGTCAATTAGACAACAATCGAATCGCTTAGGATGTGTATAGTCTTCATTCTTGCTCCATCTTTTCGGCAGGAGCATGAACAACTATGGCTACAGGTCATCACGGGCGACCGAGTGAGTACCGTAGCGATGGATCACGATTCAGCAGTGCAACATGCGGTGCTGACCTGTTTCGTACCCTTTTCTGAACAACTAATCTATGGCACTTACAGACAACACCCTTGCAACCGCCAATAATTTGGGAACCCTTTCAAGCACAATCAACTTCTCTGATGTGATTGGTGGAACCGATCCCGTCTCCTACTACAGATTTACCCTTGCGGGAAATAGCGATATCTTTGGATCTGTTGACTGGGCAACTGGCTCAGGCAATCCTGCATTTCTGCGGTTGGTGGTCGATTTTAATGGCAATGGCCTCGTCGAAAATAACGAGCGCATTAGAACGTTTTCGGCAGGTGCAGATGCATCATTTTTCCAGTCGTTACCCACTGGAACCTATTATCTCGAAGTCGGAACCAGTAACTTTTTGACGCGAAACTATAGCATTCAACTGGGTGCAACACCGAGACCCGGTAATGTTTCTCCTGAGCCCGGTAGCACCTTTGGTCAAGCCTTGAACCTGGGCACACTCTCGGCGCAGCGCGTCCTCCGAGACTATATCAGTAATGCCATCGACCCTGTTGATACCTACAAATTCACCCTCTCCCAAAAAACGAATATTGGTGTTTTGATCAATGGAACGACAGAAAGACTGAGAGTTTACGTTGCGTCGGACACCAACGGAAACGGGGTCTATGATTCGGATGAAACCATTGACACCTTTAGCGGGGAAAATAACACAACTGCTTCCATTATTCTGGAGCCAGGGACTTATTTCTTGCAGGCTGCGACTCCTCCCGGTTCTACCTTTACCTATGCCACGCATTACGAGCTAACGCTCAATCCGGTTCCTGATGTCAGTGGCGATGACACCTTATCGGGCACATCGGGTCAGGATACGATCAATGGTTTTGCAGGCAACGACACCATTTCTGGTCTTGCAGGCAACGATCGCCTGTTTGGAGATATCGGAGACGATCGGTTGCTGGGTGGAAATGGCAAAGATAGACTCACAGGTGACGACGGGAACGATACCCTCATTGGGAATAGCGGCAAGGACAAGCTCACAGGGGGTAACGGTAATGACACCCTGATTGGTGAGAGCGGGAAGGATAAATTGATCGGGGGCGACGGGAACGATCGGTTAACGGGTGGTCGAGGCAAAGATGTGATGAAGGGAGGCGCAGGTGCCGACATCTTTGTGATCGACTCGTTCAGAGGAGCAGACAAGATTCTGGATTATAAGGACGGCCAAGATAAGTTTTCATTGGATGGCGTTCGTTTTGGCAGTCTTAGCTTTACCCAAAGGAACAATAATGTCTTAATCAGCGAGGGTAACAAAGTACTCGCTGAACTCAGAGGTGTGGATGTGGATGTCCTCGATCGACGTGATTTTAGCGCCGCTTAACGCCCTTTCCAGTCGTGGAGGTGCGACACAGTTAATTTGGTAGGTTGGGTTAAGCGATAGCGAACCTAACGAAAAGATTGGCTGATTTACCAGAACCCAAACCCTTCAAAGGGGCAGGTTACCTGCCCCCTACATTGTCAAAAACCCTGTAGGGGCGAGGTTTTCTCGCCCAATGCAGAATCTTTTGTTAGTCAATCAGCACTTTATTTCTTGCTTTATGTATTACGCGCCAGTTTGGAGGTGCTTGCTCATGCCTAAGATGCCAATCCTGAAGTCGTTAAGCTGTGCTTTAACGATCGCCTTTGTCACAACGACGACGCCACCCGTAGAAGCCCAGACCAATTCCTACCGTGTCAATTGTCAAGCGACAACCTCTCTGAGTCAAGGAGGCAGGTTGACCTACCGAATTTCGGGTAGCCTGCCGGAGACCACTGCGACGGAAACACCTCAAAACCCGATTGGAACATCCATGACCCTAACAGTACAGTGGCGAGAGCAAAATGGTCGCGTTCAAACCTTGCTCAATGGGTCTTTGCTGAGGGATTACGCGCAGTTGGCTCCCGACGCTGACTATTCTCAGTTGCCGTTTGAAGGAACGTTTCGCGGTCAGCCCAACAATGGCGATCGCCTCTATGCCACAACTGCTTCCGTGCATGGACTCTACGTCAGTCTGCGCCCCACCAGCGGATCGCCTCAGCGAATGCAGGTTGTCCACTATTTGCGCCCCAGTCAGTACGTGCGCTCAACGGCAGGCACGTGTCAGTCGGGTCATCTCGGCGCGGTAATGGATGAGCGGTTGGAACGGCTACGAGAGCGTCTCCAGGCTGAAGACTGGGCCGCTGCCGATCGAGAAACCCGACGGTTGCTGGCGCCAGACTCGGCCTCACTGCCGCCCTATGATCCAGCATTGGTGCAGCCGGAGCTGATTCGCGCCATTGACCAGATGTGGCTAACGGCCAGCAACGGATGGTTTGGCCTCAGTGTTCAGTCGCGTCTTTGGCAAGAAGCGCTGGCTGCTCACCCAAATAACGAGGAAGCGGCTGTGAATGCCTTGCGCGATCGCCTCGGCTGGAAACTCACGGCTCCTCGCGCTGAGGTTGACTTTATCAGCAGTGACTGGCTAAATGAGTCAGAGTTGACTTACTCTTTGCAAGCTCCGGAAGGCCATTTGCCTTGGGCTGGGGTGTCGGATGAGGTGGTGCAATCAATTGCTGTGCCACCGCCAGAGACCCATTGTGGCAGTTGCACGGTCGATGCCATGCAGCTACGCAACGAACGCTTCTACAGCTACATCCCTCGACTGATGGAACGGATGGAGTCGTCCTTAGACTTGCTAACACACCAGACTTCAGGATCGTTCCAGATGCTGCTCTAGAGGATACCTGTTGAGCAGTAGATCTTGTTACTCAAGTTTTTGCCGGAAGGACGTGAGCTAACAATATCCATGCACACCAGCCGCCGAGAGCTTATTGGCTATGAGGCAAAAGCTATGTGCAGCGGGTGATGGGTGTCGTTCAATCTTCCCTTTCAATTAAAGGTTTATAGTAGCAAGGATTTCTTGACGAAGGTCTAAATATTGCATCGTTTTCACAATACAATTTGAATCTAAATGTTGACTTTAAACTGCTTAACTCGATGATCAGTATTGAAAAGATCCTAGAGCCGCCGATTCCCTCATCATAAAAGGAATGGAGCGATCGCACTCGCTCAATATCTGGGTCAATATCGTGAATAAATCCTACGGTGTAAACCTATATCAATTATTGAGTGAGTGACAGGTTTTTATATCTTTAAACAACGTTACGGCAAGCATATATCCGAGGAGAGAGTGTATGGACATTCAGCCCATTAAATTAGACATTCCTGAAAACAGCAACTTGATTTTGGGGCAAACTCATTTCATCAAGACCGTCGAAGATTTATACGAAATCATGGTTGGCATTTCAGGACAGGTAAAATTTGGTCTGGCGTTTTGCGAAGCGTCTGGTCCCTGTTTGATTCGAGTTGCAGGTAATGATCAATCATTGCAAGATAGTGCCGTGAAAAATGCCCAGGCGATCGCCGCAGGACACAGCTTCATCTTGTTAATGAAAGATGCATTTCCGATCAATTTTCTCAATGCCATTCAGCAATGCCCCGAAGTATGCAACATCTACTGCGCGACCGCGAATCCGGTTGAGGTGATTGTTGCTAAGACAGAGCAAGGTGCGGGGATTTTGGGAGTCATTGATGGATTTTCTCCGAAGGGCGTTGAAAGCCCAGATGATGTGAAGGCGCGTCAGTCATTCTTGCGGCAAATTGGCTACAAGCTTTAGAGACTATTGAAAAAGGGTCCGCGATTCGTCTTAATAATGGCTACCTGACTTGCGTTGATGCACAGCCGTCTTTGCATCTGGCTTAAATACCTGACCACTTTCAACCACTGCATAGACTACCCAGTGGTCGCCGCACTCCATACGGCTGTCCACCCGACACTCTAGACAGGCAGATGCATCGACCAAAATGGGAGATCCATTTTCAGCGGGTTTAGTTTCAATGCCCGCAAATCGGTCTTCGCCGGGGGCAAAGGGCTTCAGGAAGTGCTTCATCATGGCGAGGTGGTTGTCGTCTGAAAGAATATTCAACACAAAGGGACTGCCTGGATAAAGCAGAGACTCAATGGCTCGATCTTTCGCAACTGCAACCGTAAACCCTGGCGGAGTAAAGGTGGCTTGAGACACCCATGATGCCAGCATGGCGCTGGAGACATCCTCTTTTTTGACCGTGACGATGCAGAGTGATCCAACAATTCGTCCGACGGCTTGTTCGGTCGGTGAAATGGTAGAAACGCCTGGTTTGCCGCTAAGCTGGCGGGGTTGACGACGCTTTTTCGCCTTTTTCAGAGCTTGAGCAAAATCAGTGCCTGCTTCTTCACAGGCTTGAAGCGTTGCCTGGGTCGGCTTAAATTTGACTCGAATCGGGTCGAACACAAAGCTGTAGCTGGCATCTCGCAGCTTATTTTCGAGTAAGTCAATGGCTTCTCCACTCCAGCCAAAGGAGCCAAATACGCCAACGAGCTTGTCGGTTGATGCATTGGATAGAATGATGCCCAATGCAGTCTGGATTTGGGTGGGAGCATGCCCACCAAGGGTTGGCGAGCCGATGATAAATCCAGAACACTTTTCAATGACGGTTTCGATGTCCTTGGAGTCAGCGGCTTCGCAGTTGATCGACTCGACCCGAACGCCTGCTTTAGTAATGCCGCGGGCGATCGCCTGGGCAAGCGTCGCAGTGTTTCCATATGCCGAGGCATACAGCAATGCCACCATCAGATCTTGCCCTTTTTGCTGTGCGCTCCACTGCCGATAGTGGTGGGTGAGTTCGTTTAGGCCGTATCGGACGAGCGGTCCATGCCCCGGCGCGTAGAAATGCACCGGCGGAATAGCGGCTAGCTTGTCGAGTACGGTTTCTACTTGACGCGCATGAGGCGCCATAAGGCAATCAAAGTAGTAGCGGCGGTCATCGTTGAGCAGCGTCCACCCTTCATCAAACACCTGCTCGCCACAAACATGTGCCCCAAAAAATTTGTCGGTGTAGAGAATCTGCGTCTGCGGATCGTAGGTGCAAAGCCCGTCTGGATAGCGAGGAGTAGGCGTCAACACAAACTCCAAGCGATGTCCCTGACCCAAGTCGAGAACTTCATCACCCTTAATGATGCTGATATTGAGCGGCGTATCCGGAAACAAGTCTCGCAGGGCGATCGCCGCTGGATTTGAGCACACGAGAGTGACTTGCGGAGCCCGATCTAGCAGCGCTTTGAGCGTGACCGCCCGATTGGGGTTGACATGCCCCACAATTATGTAATCGAGCGTTGTGAGGTCAAATGCCTCAGTCAAGAGCGGTTCGTGCTGTTGAGTGACCCAACGGAGCTGTGCCCACAGATTGCTCCAGAGCGGCAGGTGCGATGCTCTATTACCATTGGCCTCGGAGTCAGACTGGAGCGCGGTTAGAAATAAATTTGTGAACGATTCTCCCGGCGGATCAATCAGCGCAGAGCGATCGCCCTGAATTAGAAACGAATTCGCAGTCGTCCCTTTTTCACGCGCATACTCAATCTCAAAACGCAACCGACTCCAACTGCGTGACCGATAAATTGTAGTATCTTGAGCGATGGGTACGACTTGGACATCACGCGGTTTTTGAAGGACAGAACGCGAGGAAAGAGCAGGATTTTGGATAGACATGATTACTTCTTATCCTCTGATTACTTCTTATTACGTCTAGTAGTAGTTTCCGACCTTCCGATGATGCACCGCAGTAGTTGCTTCAGGCTTTGACACCCTGCCAGTCTGAACGGTGCTGTAAACGATCCAGTGATCGCTGCACTCCATCCGGCTTGAAACCTCGCATTCAAGATAGGCAAGCGCTCCGACCAACACAGGAGAGCCATTATCAGCCATGCGCGTCTTGATGCCTGCAAAGCGATCGCCCCCGGGTGGAAAGCGCTTTAAGAAATGCTTCATCAGGTTCTGATAGTTGCCTTCTTCAAGCACGTTCAAAACAAAGCGATCGCCCACCTGCATCAGAGATTCGATGGCTCGATCTTTGGCGACTGCCACTGTAAAGCCCAGAGGTTCAAAGCTGGCTTGCGCCACCCACGATGCCACCATGGCCCCATTCAAGTCTCCCTTTTGAGCGGTGATGATATACAGCCCGCTGCTGATGCGCCCTAATGCTTTTTCAAGATCGGCATCAATGGCTTTGATTTTCTTCGTGCGATCGCGCTGGGTGAGCCACTGCCCCAAATCAGTCCCCGATTCTTCACAGATTTGATAGGTCGTCTCAGAGGGGGTTTCTTTCACCCGAATCGCCGACACAATTTCTTTTAAGCCCAAATCTCGGAAGCGGCTGACGAGCGGGTCGATGGGGTCATCATCTCCGCCGTAGGATTCAAACATGCAAATGACCTGCTTCCCATGGGCGGCAGCCAAGATGGTGCTGACGGCGGCTTGGGCATTTTTGGCAAATGAGCCTGATGCGGGAGGCGTTGCAATCACGAGTGCAGATGCGTGGCTCACCAGTTCGTGGACTTCTTGCGGATCAGCCGTTTTCAGATCCATCATTTCGACCGCCACGCCCGTTTTGGTGATACCGTGGGCGATCGCTTGGGAGAGGCGATCGCTGTAGCCATAATCTGAGACATAAAATACGGCTGCGGTAGTGTCTGCCTTGGCTTTGGCTTGGCTCCACTGCCGATAGCGTCCGGTAAGCTCGATGAGGTTGTGGCGCAGGAGCGGCCCGTGCCCGGTGGCGATCGTTTCGATGGCACCCAGCTTATCCATCCGCTTCATGGCACTGAGAACCGAGCGTGCATTCGGAGCCATCAAACACTCGTAATAGAAGCGAAAGTCGGCTTCGATCGCCGTCAGGTCTTCATCAAAAGTCGGTTCGTTGCAGTAGTGCATGCCAAAGGCATCACAGGTGAACAGCACGTGAGTTTTGGCATCGTAGGTAAAAATCGTGTCGGGCCAGTGGAGATTAGGCGCGTTTACAAATTCGAGGAGATGCCCGTTGCCCAAATCGAGCGTGTCACCATTCTTGACGACCTTGCGCTCGAACGGGGTATGCACAAGATCTTCTAAAAAGGCGATCGCCACTTTTGCACCCACCACCGTCGCTTGAGGCGCAAGCGCCAACACATCTTTCACGAGACCGCTGTGGTCAGGCTCGGTGTGGCTAATAATCAGGTAATCGATGGTTTTGGGGTCAATCAGCCCCGTGAGCGCATCGAGATAAAGCTGCCGAAATTTTTCGTGGGAGGTGTCGACAACAGCGAGCTTCTCACCACGGATGATATACGAGTTATAGGTTGTGCCGTTTTGTAACCCAAATTCGATGTCAAAGCGATCGCGGTCCCAATCCAGCGATCGAATCACAGTCGTATCAGGCGCAATCTCTGCAGTTTGTATCGTGAACCGCTTTTCAACAGGACTGGCGATCGCGACCATAACAGCCTCCTTTTAGAGAAATGAAGAATACTTCACTTTTCTTTATCTTCCTCTAAACGGGGTCAGAATGGAAACCGCGATGAGCCTGAAATGGGCCATAAAATCGCCCACTAATCTCCTGGAGCTGACTATTCAAAGGGCTGTAAGACCCATTAGAAATACAAATTCAACACAAATGCACAAATTTAAATAATTGAATTTAGAGGGTTGATGCGTTTGTAGAATGCGCCTGAGTCGAGGTCTGCCGCGTTGGCAATTCAATGATAAATTCAGTACCGCGCCCAACCGTCGAATAGCACGTCAGCGTGCCGTGATGCTTCTCAACGATAATTTGATAGCTAATGGACAGCCCTAAGCCAGTCCCCTTACCCACTGGTTTAGTGGTAAAGAAGGGGTCAAATAGGCGCAATCTAGATGATTCAGGAATGCCTAGACCGTTATCTGCAATGCGAATGACGAGGCGATCGAGCGGGGTGACGTGGGTCTGAATCCAAATGGTCGGTGGGTCGTTGGTAACACCCTGATCGGCACTGTTCGGGCGATCGCTCAATGGCTCTTGCATGACCCGATCTTCAATCGCATCGATCGCATTGCTGAGCAAATTCATAAAGACCTGATTGAGTTGCCCCGGATAGCAGTCAACCAGGGGAATCTCGCCATAGTCTCGAATGACCTGAATATCGGGGCATCTAGGCTTCGCCTTAAATCGGTTTCTCAGAATCATCAGCGTGCTGTCTAGCCCTGAGTGAATGTCGGTGGCTTTCACATCTGCCTCATCGTGACGCGAAAAGGAGCGGAGCGATTGAATGATTCCAAGAATGCGATCGGCTCCAACCTGCATTGAATGCAACAGCTTCGGCAAGTCAGCTTGCATAAACTCTAGGTCAATTTCTTGGGCCTTGTCTTCAATTGCAGGTGGCGTATCTGGATAGCTGATGCGATAGAGTTCGATGAGAATCAGCAAATCTTCAATGTAGCGATGGGCATGGTGCAGATTGCCATTGATAAAGTTGACCGGGTTATTGATTTCATGAGCCACCCCTGCAACCAGTTGCCCCAGGCTCGACATTTTTTCTGCCTGGATGAGTTGCTCCTGCGTGTGCGTTAATTCGCCCAGTAACTGCTCAAGCTCGCTGGCTTTTTCTCGAAGCCGCTGCTCTGATCTTTGGAGGTCTTCCTCAGCGATTTTGCGTTCTGTGATGTCTCGCAATACCGCCACATATTTGCCTGCCTCCGGTGACACCAGCGAAATCGGTGATGCCAGCCGAGATGAAATCGTGACCTCTACCACTCTAGGCGACGCTATCGGCTGAAAAACAGCTCGTTCGCTGCGCTGTGACCATTCTTCTGGGATGTCAGATAGCCCTACCAAAAATCGTGATAACGGATGCCCAATCACGTCCCCGATGGGCAAACCAAACAGAGTCTCCGTGGCTGCATTGGCCCGACGAATAGTGCCATGCTCGTCCAAGGCGAGAATGCTATCTACAGCTAAGTCAAAGAACTCTTCGGCACGCTCGCGGGCTTCTGCTATGGCGCTCACTTGGGGGAGAGTCGTCCAACAAGCGATCGCCACCCCAATAAACGCGACGCTAAGGATCACAACGACCAGGAGATTGCCACTGATCTCATCGGGCGCATCATCAATCATCGATCGGATGCCCCAACTGATAGCGATCGCCCCACAAATCAGAGTAATCAGCCCGCTCACCTGAATGGCAACAAAATCGTGAATATCTTTGACCGCCGTCTTGGCATAGAGCGATCGCCACGACTCCGCCCGAAATGGTGCCAGCGGAATTTGTGGAACAAGGTAACATCCAAGGCCAATCAAAACCGGAAGCGCCAAACCAATGAGCAAATCGTGCCACCCCCAGGCAATGCCGCCCGCAATGATGGCGATCGCTTCTAAACTGGCAAACCCCAACGACCACCATGGGTACAACACATCCAACGTCCCACGCTGTTGCCACACCCCCCAGTGAAAGACCACAAAGGACAGTAGCCACCCCACGCCGGTCACCATGACAATTCGATGCACATCGCCCCACATCAAACACCCCAAACTGAGTAGTAGCGTCAAAATAAGGCTAGGACCCAACACCCCAGATCGAGACGTGACCGAAAAGATGGGAGGTAAATACCCATCCAAAGAAAGCTGGTAAAGAATCCGAGGGCAGTTGGAAACGGCGGTCGCACAGGATAATAACGCTCCCGATGCAATCAAAAATGTCACTAAAAAGGGTGCAGACTGTCCCCAAAATGGCGTTGCAATTAAAAGCTGCTCGAATGGGTTAGGTGTTAGTTTGAATTGGGTTGTGAATGAAGACGACGGAGCAAGCCGCATCAACACCCAAGATCCAACCAGATATACCACTGGAACCAATCCTGCTGCGATGGGAAGAATTCGGAGCGTTGCTTGGGGTTGACGACTGTCAGCAACAAATGCTGATGAGGTTTCGCAGGCATAGACAGCATACGTCGCAATAATGTACCACTTCGCCCATTTCATCCCGTCGAAGGTCGACCAATCTGACGGCATTAGGCCGGGGCTAGCCGATGAAATCAGCAGCCAGCCACCTCCTTGAACGCAAAACCAAAGCAATAGCGCAACCGCAGGCACCACAAAAACCAAGTGAAGAATGCCGAGGGCACGAGTGCCGCTAAAGGCAACAAAGAAGGCAAGAATCGTAAATCCAATTTCTAAGATCACCCGTGGGCAATGCAAACCCAGGGGGGCTAAATTTGACTCAATTAAAGCGGTCAAGATGATGGCATTGACCGGTAAGACGGCCACCCAGCTAATAAAATATCCCAGCGCAACATAGGTGCTGAGAAACGGTGCGTCGGGCAAGAGGCGTGTAATATAGTTGGGCGTTCCACCGGATAGATCAGGCCAGAGACTGCCTAGATGCTTGACTTGGAGGTTAATAATCACTCCAATGACGACTCCGGGAAGCCATACCCAAATTGCCTGTGCCCCTAATTCTGCCTGCATGCCAGGTGCGGCACCCAGCCAGAGCAATAGCCCCGTTAGACCAAATCCCCAGGTTTCTAATGAGCTAAGACTTCTAGGAAGATGACTCACAGGCATTGAGCTAATGCGGGGGAATTTGCGCAGAAATGGGATATTCACTCGTTGTTGGCAATGAGTTGTCAATGAATAAGATTCCAGAATTAACAGGGGTCTAGAGAATATGTTGTGAGGCAGATGCCTTAACACATATTCGTCACGCTGACAGAGCGATGCAGATTATTTCTAATGCAAGCTAGATCAAGCTAAGTCAACCCATAACCAGCATCGTGTCTCAATGACTCGTTTCGCAGGGAGATTCACCGGATATTCAACACGCCCACTCTTCATCGCTCAGCCGATGAGGCTGATCAATTGTGACAGCGCTGTGATAAGGCCCTGATCGAGATGCACACTCCTGATTCAGGGATTCGCTGATTAGCTCACTATCCTGTCACAAGATTGAGATGCTCAGTGGTGCGATTGACTACGAAATTTGGGGCGATCGCCCAGAGACTTGTGATATTTTGGCTGTTCTAAGAACTAATCAACATTGAATACTTTACGCTAGAGCTACAGAGGTTAGGAGAATCTGTGCTATGCCAACGAATCTACACCATCCAGCGACGCTGCAATCTGCTCTGCGAATTCGTGCCATAGTTTCATCGGATAATCGACTCGAACTCGAATTGCCCCCGGGTTCAGAAGGGCAAGAAGTGGAGGTACTGGTCATTTTGCCAGACACCTCTAATCAGCAGACGCCTAAGAAGAAACAAACTGTTTTAGAAATCATCGAAAATGCGCGAAAGCGACATGCAACTCGGACAGCAGAAGAAATTGATCAACAAATTCGAGCTGAACGAGAGTCATGGGACGACTAGAAATTCTTTCATCAGCTCTAGTTTATGTGGACACTTCAGTTGTTATCTACACGATCGAAGAGAATCCGAGCTATTATTCCCTGCTTCGTCCTTTATGGGCAATGTTCCAAGCTAATGAGATCACTATCATGAGTAGTGAGCTAACTCTCATGGAAACTCTGGTGGTTCCGTTAAGGAATTCTGACGACACTCTGGTTGAAACTTACGAACAGTTATTGTTGGGATCCTCAATGCATCTGATGTCAGTTAATCAGACTGTTCTTCGAGAGGCAGCTCGTTTACGTGCATCTACAAATCTAAAAACCCCGGATGCCATTCATGCGGCGACCGCGTTAATGCAGGACTGCACGCTATTTTTAACCAATGATGACGCATTTCGCCGCATCAGAGACTTGCCTGTCACTGTATTAAGTGAAGTACTTGCAGCGGAATAATTACAATCGCTCCTAAATCGCTCCTAGGTATGCCAAAGCAACGAATTGATATTTTGTTAGTAGATCGCCATCTTTGCGACTCTCGACAGCAGGCGCAGCGGCTGATTCGCGCGGGAGAGGTGATGGTCAATCAGCAGGTGATTGATAAGCCGGGAACGGAAGTAGATGAGGCAGCAGAGATTCAAGTCAAAGCGCGATCGCCCTTTGTATCGAGGGGGGGCGAGAAGCTATCAAAAGCACTCTCTGAGTTTCCGATTCGGGTTGACGGGCGTATCTGCCTGGATGGAGGGATTTCAACGGGAGGATTTACTGACTGTTTGCTGCAAGCTGGAGCCTCGAAAGTTTACGGCGTGGACGTGGGCTATGGGCAAGTGGCCTGGAGTCTGCGCCAAGATCCACGAGTCATCATCAAAGAACGCACCAATCTGCGCCATCTTACTCCAGACCAGCTTTATAAGGCGGGTCAGCCTGATGCCGATTTGGGAGTCGTCGATGTTTCGTTTATCTCTCTAGCCAAAGTGCTGCCTGCCTTGTGGACGCTGTTGCAGCCGCCTCGTGAAGTGGTGCTACTCGTCAAACCTCAGTTTGAAGTAGGGCGCGAGAAAGTAGGTAAAAAAGGAGTGGTGCGGGATGCAATGATACAGGCAGGGGCGATCGCCCACGTCTTGAACTCAGCCCAAGAGTTGGGATGGAACTTCGCTGGGTTAACCTGGTCACCGCTACTGGGGCCAGCCGGAAACATAGAATATTTGCTCTGGATGACGATGGGCAACGCAAATCCCACGCCAACGCTGAACGATATTCAACATCTAGCTCAGACTGCCCAGCAAGAACTAGGGCGACCAAAGAATTAGGGAGGTTGCATGATAACGGTGAAGTTAATGTTGCGTTTCTATTGGGCTGGACTCAACTGTCTTAGCTCAACACTGTGTCAAAACGATTATCGCCAGGATGATAAGAGAGGATTTCTAAGCCAATCGGCTCACCCGTTGTTGAGTCTTTGATCAGGATGACCCCGTCCCCTTAGCTCAGTGCCGATTTGCTCTTTTCGGGGAGGTTGCCAGAATACCGTTAGCAGTTCTGTTTCTGGTTCGTAGAAGACTTTTACCTGTGCCATATAGACTCTCCTTCTTTGATTGTATCGGTTTGGTAAGCGGTAATTAAGGAGATTTTCACGAAAGAATCTACCAGTGTGAGCGTCACGCTCACGTTGGGTCGCGGGCAAGATGCCCGCACTTGGGTAAATTGTTTCGTGGAATACTCCTTGATGCAGTGACACACCTAAAGTAGTAGGTTAGGTATAGCCCTTCGGGCATGGCTTCGCTAAAGCGATAGCGTAATCCAACGAAAGGGTTTCTGCTGTTGGGTTTTCTCCTTTGGAGACGCTACGCGAACGTAACCTCAATCCAACCTACTAGCTGTATGCTTGCCAGCACTCCACCACGATAGAGAACGAGACGCCATGTCAAAAGGTGGTTTCTCTATCGTTGTAGCCATTGTGTCATTCCATTTATTGTAGAAAGACATCATGGCAATTAAACTAACAATTTCAGCAATTGCCTCATCATCATAATGTTTACGAAGTTCTTCAAAATCCTTATCCATGACCTCATTGGGAATCTTGTTGGCTTTGTCTGCAATTCGAAGCGCAGTACGTTCAGCATCTGAAAAACTAGGATGATTTGCATAATTGTGGATGTTTTGAATCTTCTCCATTGGCAAACCATATTTCTCGGATAAAGCAGCACAGTGAGAAGCGCAGTACATACAACCTGCTGCACGGGAGGCAATATACGGAACGAGCAATCTGAGTGACATAGGGGTTTTCCCCTCAGTAAACACCACTGCTGCCGTCAGTTCAGCAACTGCCTTCATAACTGCAGGCTTATGCCCCATCGTGAGGTAATCATTGGGTAGAAATCCAAAAAACTCCTCAAGTTGCTTGAACATTGCATCATACTCAGCTAGTTCAGCACGCGGCTTTGGTGCAAGTCTTGGCATTGTTAACTCCTTTAAGACTTTTGAGAATGAGCTAGGTCGAGAATTGCTTTTATAGAGGCTTGCTCTTATGGAATGTTACGCCAACAAGTTGACTGAAACATCTGAGAGCTTTGCATGGTGACATCATCGACATTGGCTGACTGAAGCTCCTCCAAAGAGGAAAACCCAGCTTATTCAAGACTCAGAATCACTTTCTCTGCCACACCTTTTAGTTTCAGCATTGCTTGCTTTTTATGATTGGAAAAAGGCATTGTGCTTAAAATCCGGTGAGAGAAGAAGAACTGTGAAGTCTATGTAGAGAGTAGAGGAACAGATTTCTAAAGTAAAGTAGCTACTTTTTAGTAACCAAGTCACTTTGGGGAAACTATAATGACAGAGCCTAAGTCTTGCCCGTTGGAAATCCTGTTGAGTCAGCTTTCAGGACAATGGACGCTATATATTCTCTGGGTTCTATGCACAAATGGCTCTCTACGCTTTGGAGAACTAAGACGCAAGATTGATGGAATTTCTACCAAAGTTTTGACTGAGCGGTTAAGACTGCTGGAATCCATTGGAATTATTTACCGTCATTACGAGCCAACTATTCCCCCACAAGTTACGTATGGTCTGACTGAGCGTGGAAAGGAACTTTTTGAAGTCCTCGATCTCCTCTATGACCTTGCACTGCGTTGGTACGGATCAGAAGAATCCTCGATATAACTTCAACTCCAACAGATATCTCAAAACACTGCCTTGACGAGGAGTGAAAGCGAGCTAACCATGAGATAGTGGGTTTCGCCTTTTCTTTCTTAATCTCTTCCCAATCCAAAGATGTGTTACCAATAGCAAGCTTTGCGAATCGTGACCTGTTACCCTGAACAGCAGGCAAGTTCCCAAATCCCCCTCCTCAACGTTTAGACCTGGAGTTCTGCAAGAGAACTCCAGATCCGATGACGGACTCGATATTAGCCATCGGGATGCATCAAATCGTGGATTATTTACCACATATTTGTCAATAAAAGTTATCTAAGGTCATGTCGTATGGTTATGCGGGACTCTGCCCTCGCGAATCGACCCACTTCAAAGGAAGAGGCGATCGCCCCTTCAATTCAACTAGATGGTTCTCAACTCCAAGTCCAGCCGCTGATTATTGCCGGAGATCCAAACGGAAGCCCTCCTGATTTTCCAGCCGATCGCGTCGATCCCAACACTGCGAATTCACCGTTTGCCGGAGTCGGCAGCCTCAGTATCACCCCTTCCCCAACCCAGTCATTTTTGTGTAGCGGTGCGGCGATTAGTCCCCGGCATATTCTCACGGCGGCTCACTGCCTGGATGTAGAAGGGGAAGACGGCATCATTGACGTGCAGACTGAGGATGTCACGGTCAATCTGAATGTGGGCAGCGATTTGTCAACACGCATCTCGGCAAGCGCCCTTAATCTTTTTCCTGAGTATGCGGGCTTTTCAAATGGCCTTAACAATGACCTGGCGATTGTGACGCTAAGCGATGATTTACCCGCTAATGTGCCGATTTATTCGCTCTTTCGCGAGCCATTGCCGCCCGACACGATTCTCACCATGGTCGGGTATGGCACAACCGGCAATGGTCTAGTCGGGTTTGTAGAAGGCACGGCTAGCGCAGCCATCAAACGAATTGGGCAAAATCAAATTGAAGACACGACCCTATTGACGCAGTTTATACCAGACATCCGCGAAAATTTCCTGTTTGATTTTGATGGCCCTGATGCATCAACGAATTCTCTGGCAGTTCTAGGGTCAGAATTGTCGTTGGGTAATACGGTTGAAGCAACGGTGGGTCCGGGCGACTCGGGTGGGCCAAGCTTCATTCAGGTGGGTGATGCACTGCTTTTGGCCGGTGTCAATACGTTTGCCTTTGCCTTTCCCGATGCGTTTGCGCCTCCAGAAGAGGCGGTGATTCAAGGCACGTTTGGCAGCGGCGGCGGCGGCGTGATTCTTTCTGCCCCTGAAAAGCTCGCGTGGATTGACAGCATTATCGGCACCGTTCCGCCTGATGCATTGGGACAAATTTCAGGCAGTATATGGAACGACCTTAATCGCAACGGAGAACGAGATACGACTGAACCCGGACTCGCCAACTGGCGGGTGTATGTGGATGACAACCAGAATGGCGTATTAGATGCGGGGGAATCGAGCACAACTACAGATGTTCAAGGCAACTATGGATTCCAAGACTTGGTTCCTGGAACTTATACGGTTGCTCAAGGCATGTATCCTGGATGGACGCAGACCTTTCCAACGACGAACAGCGTGGTACTGCTGAATGCCGATTTTAGCGACGAAGTGGGCAATCCTAGTTTGGATGGATTTACGATCGATAATACAAATGATTCGGTTGAAGGGCTTTGGCATCTTTCAACAGGGCGCGGCACCCAGGTTGGGCATTCGGCGGATGACAGCCTCTATTTTGGAACGGGTGAAGGTATCACGGGAGGCGGAACATACAATGTAACCCCCAATCCGGGCGATCGCACGGCAGGGAAAATCACCTCTCCGGTAATTGATTTGGCCGCTCTCTCAACCGCAGAGCTGTCATTCAACTATTTTTTGAATGTTGAACCATCGTCAGAGAGCGATCGCCCTCGTGTCCTGATTTCTCAAGATGGAGGCGCGTTTCAGCCCATCGCCGATAAGGGCAACGGCTTGAGTGTGTCTGCGGCAAATGCGACTGCATGGCGATCGGCGACCGTCGATGTGACTGCTTATATCGGCAGCACCATTCAGATTCAGTTTGATTTTGATACGGTCGATCATCTGCTGAATTCGCTAGAAGGCTGGTACATCGATGATGTGGTTGTGCAGGGAGTTGGCAGCACCGCATACACCGTAGCGATCGCCCCAGGGCAAACACGAACAGGCATCGACTTTGGCAATCAGCTCATCAACCCGTCCCCCCCCGCCAACCCATTGGATGGAGACAATGTTCTCATCGGAACAAACGGCGCAGATACGCTCAGGGGAGAAAACGGGGACGATATCCTGCGCGGCAAGGGAGGAGCGGACAGGCTCTACGGCAATCTCGGATCAGATGTGCTTGAGGGCAATGGTGGCAGAGATATGCTGTATGGTGGCATCGGTGCCGATACGCTCCGAGGCGGCATTGGCGCAGATGAGCTGCACGGCAACGGCGGGGCAGACACCCTAATGGGCAACGGCGGCGATGATGTATTGATAGGGGGAATCGGACGAGATAAGCTCACAGGGGGGCGAGGGAGCGATCGCATTGTCTATCGGCGGATGGGCGATCGCCGTGATACGATAACTGACTTTAACCCCAATCAAGATGTCATCGATATCAGCCAGATTTTTGATCGGCCAGCCTACAGCAGCAGCAATCCCTTTGCTGACTACGTGCGCCTTGTGCAACGAGGAAGCCGTACCCACGTCCAACTTGATGCCAATGGAGGGATGCCGAATGCGTTTCAAACAGTGGTAATGCTGGAAAACGTTGATGCAACTAGCTTGAGCGCTAGCCAATTCATCCTTTAAGCGATTGGGTCGCATCGACTGCTGTGCAATTTAGACTATAATCCCCATTCGGAGCTATTAACCCGTCATACCTGATGTATGAATTCTGCACCCATTGGCGTTTTTGATTCTGGGGTCGGTGGGTTGTCCGTATTACGAGCAATTCGGACAGCACTCCCCAACGAGCATCTGTATTATGTTGCAGATTCGGGGCATGTTCCCTATGGCATCCGGACTGCTGACTATCTTCGGCACCGCGCCATGACCCTGAGTCATTTTCTACTGGAGCAGAATGTTAAAGCACTCGTGATTGCGTGCAATACCGCAACAGTTGCAGCCGTTGCCCATCTTCGCGCAACGGTGTCGGTTCCTATCGTGGCCGTTGAGCCTGCTGTGAAGCCTGCGGTCACAATTACAAAAACAGGTGTGGTGGGCATCTTGGCAACCGAGGCAACATTTGCTAGCGCTCAGTTTTCCTTATTGCGCGATCGCTTTGGAGCAGAAGTCACCATTCTCACGCAAGCATGTCCGCTGCTCGTTCAGCAAGTTGAAGCTGGGGATTTGGTTAGCCCAATTACCCATACTCTAATCAAGCACTACACAAAACCGCTCTTGGCAGCGGGTATAGATACGCTTGTGCTTGGCTGCACCCATTATCCATTCCTTCGCCCGACAATCGATCACATTGTCGGGACAGATATCACCATTATCGATACAGGGGAAGCAGTGTCTCGTCAGCTATCGCGCGTGCTTGCAGAGCAACACCTGCTGAATATCGACTCTCCGGGCGGCACTGAACGCTTTTGGACGAGCGGCGAGGTGCAACCCGCTCAACAGATCATCTCCACATTATGGGGGCATCCCGTCAGGGTAGAACGCTTACCGCAAGCCGTCATATAGGCAGTGAAGGCGCTACCGCGCTCTATCCTATCGTGCTTAACTTAAACACGGCTTGCTTTAGGCCACTTGCTTTAGGCCACTTGTCGCTTGATAAGCTGGGCAAATACTCCATCTTGACGGGCTAATTCGTTAAAGGTGCCCTGTTGAACGACGCGCCCTGACTCTAAAACATAAATGCGGTCGGCATTGCGAATGGTGCTTAGACGATGGGCGATGACAACCCGCGTCACATTCAGCCGATCGAGGCTTTGGCTAACGATCGCCTGAGTGCGGTTATCGAGCGCGCTGGTCGCTTCATCAAGCAGCAAGATACGCGGTTTGAGCGCTAGGGCGCGAGCGATAATCAGCCGTTGACGCTGCCCACCGGAGAGGTTGCTGCCCCCTTCGCTGATGAGGGTATGCAACTGCATGGGCATGGCGCGCACGTCATCGGCTAACCCTGCCATTTCGGCAGCGTCCCAAGCATCGTCTAGAGTGATCAAGGCTCCGCTGGAAATATTCTCAAAAATAGTGCCCGCGCTGATGCGCCCGTTCTGGAGCACAACGCCTAACTGCCGACGCACTGCCGAAACATCCAACCCCGCCAAGTCTTGACCATCGTAATACACCGTTCCAGACATGGGGGTTTCAAAACCGAGCAGCAATCGGATCATCGTTGATTTGCCAGACCCCGATGGACCAACTAGTGCAATAAATTCTCCAGGATTGGCTCGAATCGTCACATCATCTAAGATTAGACGACCATCATCGCGATAGCGAAAGGTGAGATGGTCGATATGGATATTGCCAGAGAGCCGTCCTGGGTCAGCTTTTGTTAGATCGACTTCGGGCTGGGCATCTAGGATGGGTTGCGATCGCTGCCAGAGTGGAATGATATCTAAGACCTCAATCAGAGTCAGGCTCAGGCTCGTGGCTCCTCCGATAAACGTTCCGAAGGCAACGTTAAAGGCAAGAAAATCTCCCGCAGTGAGCCCACTGCCGCTAATAACTTGCTCAGGATTAATCAGCGTACTGGCGAGCCAAAACAGGGCGATCGTGGTCAGAGTCGGCATAATCGTGTTGAAAACATTAACGCCATCTTCAAGCCGTTGAGTACTCAGCGTCAGTTGAAGCTGCTGAATGTAGTGCTGTCCCCAGTGGGCAAAGGCTCGTTCTTCGGCACCCGCTATCCGGAGCTTGGGAACACCGTTCATCAACTGCACCAGCAGACCGTAGATTTTGCCTTCGATTTCCATGAGAGGGCGATGTTTGCGGATAAGCGCAACCCCTGATGCCGTCGTAAACGTAATGACAATGACCGCTACAACGAGCGCCAATGCTGCCAGACGAGGGCTGTAATAAAACAATAATCCTAGATTAATTAAGGCAAATGAACCTGAAAAAATGGTTTGCAGGGCGGTGCCGCTAAGCCGCTGTCGAATTGAGGTGATGCCTGAGACTCTCGACGTTAAATCACCAATCGAATACTCGCGGAAAAAGGAGGTTCGCAGTTTTAAGAGACGATCCCAAACGGCAGCTTGCAGCGACGCATCGGATGCGGTTTCGATACGCATGGAGGCGATCGCCTGGGCAAGCTGAAAACATGTTCCGCCAAATGCTGCTGCCAGTAAGCCCAAGCCAATCTGGACAACCAGCCCTCCGTTGCCATAGGGGATCGCATTGTCGATCAAAATCGCGGTTGCCTGCGGAACCAGCATCCCCAACAGGGTCGCTGCGACTCCCGTCAAGACTAGGACAATCGCATCTCGCATTCGCCCTTGTAGCGCAAATTTCAGGATATCAATGGCATTGAGTTTGCCATCTGGGAGGGGGCGATAAAACACGTATGCCACCGGATCAATCGTCGCCGCCGCACGCTCATCCACAAATATTCGGCCCTTACGAGGCGATCCGGTGAAATCGGGTACTCCGACCAATCCCGCCTCAATGGGGTTCAGCAACTCATACCGATTTCCTTTGACGGGCAACAGCGCTACAGGATAACGGTCTTGCTGGGTATATGCCAGAATCGGGCCGCCATCCTTTTTCCACCAGTTGCCCCGCAATAGAATTTGCCGCATTCGCAGTCGAGAGGCACGGGCGATCGCTTCTAGGGGTTCTTTAACGTGTTTGAGATTCTCAGACTTCATCGGCGGCTGAATGGTCACTCCCATTGCCCGCCCGACCGCACCGGCTGCGACTAACAACGGTGATTCGGCATATAGCATGCGATCGCCCTGGGGCTGAAGCAGGGAGACAAGCTGTTGTAGAGTTTGTCGAGTCACTTCCTGATTCAACTGCTGCCGTTCTTGAAATCGGCGCTGAGCCGCTTCGAGTTCTTGAGCTTCAAGGCGCTCCACACAGGTTAAGAAATAGGCATGAAGCTGCATTAACCCATTCAACAAAATAGAGCGATCGCTAATTTCGGAGGTGCTGCGAGACTCTAGTTCTACATAGTCGTCGGCTTCGATCCACATGTCATTCCCTAAGGGGAAATGGCCAATCTCAGGCGTCAAAACAGCGCTCGAATCGCCAACCCATCGCGCCTGACCGTACTGAAGTCTGACCCACAACACTTGATCGCGAGGAGGTTCGCAAACTTGCCCCGCCATTAACGATAGATACTGGCGCTGGGGCGTCATGCTATGAATCGGAGCAGACGGAAATCCATTGACCTGCCCAAGTTTGTGAATCCAACCATCCAGCAGAGCACGATGATTGTACAGAGACGAACTAGGCGCTAAGGAATCCAGAGCTGAAGACAAAGTAGAACCGGAATTGGGATTGTTAGAGTTGACCTCCGTTCGTGTCGCCTGTTCTCGTCTATTTCCCAAGGCTTCATCAATTGAGAGCGATCGCACCTCAGTCGGTTCTAGGGCGATCGCGACCATGCCTAATTGCTCACGGTCGTGAAGGGCGGTTCCAAAGATGGCTTCTCCTGGATAAACGTTAAATAAATGGCGATGCTGCCCCTGAGGTATCCCATGCTGCACTCGAATGGCAAATACGCCTAAACACCCTGACTGCACAATCCACGGTTGCGTTGGGTCGTCAAGCAGCAGCGGTTCGTTGCCTTGAATCTGTTGCACGTCCATGGTGATCGTCTTCCTCGTGGCGCAGAGTGTTCTGATTGTAGAGATTCAACCTGAGTAGCAGCTTAATGCGCCACTGTTTCTGTACTTGACTCAAGCGCATACCGTTATAGAATTGGACTGCTTTATTGAGTCCGCTTGAGTCTGCTGGAGTTTCAGCCACTGGCGATCGCCTCTCCGACATGATGTCAGAGCAGAATCTAATATAGAATCTTAGTGCCTGCTGAAGGATGCGAATTCAATAGATTGCTGACATGACTCAATTACCCAATAACCGTATTGATGCCAAACTAGATATTTTGATCGACCAGGTCGGACGCCTGACCGAAGGATTAACTGAGATCAAACGACTCGTGCAGCGACAAGCAGAAACGAGCGAGCGACAAGCAGAAACGAGCGAGCGACAAGCAGAAACCGCCGATCGCCTTGTTCGCATCGTTGAGATGTTGATCCAGCGCCAAAATTAGCCAAATTCACTTCTGGTTCTGCTTTTGATGAGCATCCTGCCGAAGGATCCATCTAACGCAGCGTTAATGATTCAACGATACAGTGATCAATAGCGTATCAATTGTTCGTGTCATTCAGTTGTTGTCATTAGCGGGAATGAGGGTCTTTGATGATTAACGCCTATGCAGTACAAGAACCTGGTGGAAAGCTAGAACCGTTTGAGTACGATCCAGGTCTGCTTGAGGATGAAGACGTAGAAATCAATGTTGAATATTGCGGCATTTGTCATAGCGATTTGAGTATGCTCAACAACGAATGGGGCATTTCTCAATATCCCTTTGTTCCAGGACATGAAGTAATCGGTACGGTTGCAGCAGTGGGCGATCGCGTGACGACGATAAAACCGGGGCAACAGGTTGGCTTAGGCTGGTTTTCCCAATCCTGCATGGTGTGTGAGTGGTGCATGTCAGGTAACCACAACCTCTGTTTGCAAGCCGAGGGAACCATTGTTGGACGGCATGGTGGCTTTGCCGATAAGGTGCGGGCGCATCAAAGCTGGATTATTCCGCTCCCGCAAGGATTAACGCCAGAGTCCGCGGGGCCACTATTTTGCGGAGGAATTACGGTATTCAACCCCATCGTGCAGCTTGATATTCAACCCACTGACAAGGTAGGCGTGATCGGGATTGGCGGCTTAGGACACATGGCACTGCGCTTCTTGCACGCCTGGGGATGCGATGTGACCGCGTTTTCCACCAGCCCTGAGAAAGAAGCCGAAGCCCGCGAGCTTGGTGCAAATCACTTCATCAATTCTCGCGACCCCAGCGCCTTGGAATCTGTACAAAACTCCTTTGATGTTATTCTCTCTACCGTAAATGCAGATTTAGATTGGGATGCCTACATCGCAGCTCTTCGTCCGAAGGGACGATTGCACTTAGTAGGCGTTATTCCAAGCCCAATCTCTAGCCAAATCTTTCCCATGATTGCTGGGCAAAAGTCGATTTCAGCCAGCCCTCTCGGCAGTCCTGCGACGATTTCTCAGATGTTAGATTTTGCGGCTCGTCATCATATCGAACCTGTGATTGAAACATTTAGCTTTGATCAGATAAATGAGGCAATGGAGAAGCTTGAGCATGGCAAACCCCGCTACCGGATTGTTCTAAAACGCTAGAGCTGAATTGATCTAACTTGGATAGATCTCAGCCAATTCAAGCAATACTAACTTGCAGAATCGTTGCTGCTACGGTTGGGAAGACCGAATAGGGTAAGAGGTACTTTGAAAGTTGCTTTGGCGACTCAAGTTCTCGTGGAAGCGCTGACGCAGATCGACGAATTGAGAGCGCAGATCGACGATCTGAAGGTGCAGATCGATGAATTGAGGACGCAGATCGACGATCTGAAGGTGCAGATCGATGAATTGAGGGTACAGATCGTCAATCTCATGATGCAGATTGACGATCTAAAACCGCTAGATCAGCGATTTAGCGGTCTGGGAGATATTAAACCGTATGTGTGGAGCGATACAGGGCGATGCGGGGCGATCGCACTCTCATGCATCTCAGTTCAAGTCCAGCAATGAAAGGATATTTGAAAAGGGGCTAGCGGCTTACTCGTTGAGACGATGTTTTCTCCTCTTCAGATGCATTATTTCTACGAATTAGATTAACGTCCGAAATATTAATTGTTATGTGGATGGGCGATAAATTAATCAAATCTTTTTAAAATTAAAACCATAAGGATTGCTGAGAACAGCAGGAGGTTCTCATGAATGATCCGCATCGTGTCGTGAAGCATGATGAGAGTATTGCAGACATCCTAATCGTGTCATTCATTGTGCTTTGCCTTGCAACAGCCGTGTTTTTAATCGGCATTTTTTAAGTCAATTTAAGTTGCGATTCGGGGGGCAATAGCTCCCCAATTTGGCTTTGCCATTTTAGTAATTGGTAATAAGAAAAGAGAGGAAAGACTATGAATGTGAACGATCTGTTGCAGCAATATTCATCTAAGAAACGAGATTTTAGTGGTGTTTATTTGCATAATGCTAATCTCAGTGGCGCAAAATTAAAGCGCATTAAATTACGCCAGGCTGATCTGAGTTCTGCTGATTTACGCAATGCCAATCTGAATGGAGCAGACTTAAGCCAAGCAAACCTGACGGATGCAGATTTGAGCCATGCCGACTTGCGAAGTGCCAATTTAAGCGAGGTTAATCTGATTGGCGCAGATTTGACGGGCGCAAAACTGGGTCGAGCAAATCTACGTCAAGCTGACTTGAGGGGGGCAAATTTAACCAATGCCGATTTGATTGGCGCCAAATTAGATGATGCAGAGCTGAGTGGCGCAGACTTGTCAGGAACAAACCTTAGAGATGCCGAACTTTCTCACGCCGCGACGCATACTGGGGTTCTTCATCGATGGATTAGTTGGTCAAGTCGGCGCTAGGTGTGTCTTCCATCTTTAGGAAGGGAAAAGTTTGTCATTGGCATAGCTCATCCTTAGTATGTGCTATGCCCAATGGCATAATTATTCGAGATTTAAGACTGGCGATAGAGTGATAGGCTTCACAGCGCATCATATGCTGAAGCACGTTCGCCTTCGGAGATTGATCATGGTTGATCGCAATGAAAGTACACCGATGCAGCCCGACAACCCAGAAGCGGTTGCCGAAGCGCAAGAAGATCTTGCAGAAAGCCCAGCCACCGATCCTCAGGAGTTGACAACGGATGAGGCTGACCCGGTCGCCCAGACTGTTGCGGATGAGGATTCTCAGGAGTAGCGCCATCTATTTGTCTGACCCAGACTGATTTGCCTACTTTGGACACGATCACCTGCATCTAGGTAAATGAGTTGACCTGAATCTGAAGCCGATTAGGCAAAACAGGGCTAAACCTACCAAACCCAAGATTGTCGAGTTTAATAAGGAGTTCCTGATGAGCGGAGAGAGCGATCGCCGACTGTCTTCACCCGATGGAAATAGGAGAGAATTCATGGAAAGCCAGGATCAGCTACGGCAAGAACAAAGATTAGAAAGAGTTGGGTCGGGGTGGTTTGTTGGGCTGGGCATTCTCATGATCGTTTTGGGAATCTTGGCGATCGCCCGCCCATTGTTTGCATCACTCGCGATTGAGCTTTTGCTTGGAGCGCTCTTTGTTTTAGGCGGCATTGTGCAATTTATCTATGCGTTTCGTTCTCATGGAGCCGGATCGCTTGCCCTCAAAGTGGTGTTGAGCTTGCTCTACCTTGCAGCAGGTGTCCTACTACTGCTTAATCCGCTGGCGGGTGTTGTGTCGCTGACCCTGGTAGTTGGCATCTTTTTCTTTATTGATGGTGTGTTGCGCGTATTTCTTGCGTTTCAAGTTAAGCCTGCCTCAAATTGGGGCTTAGTCTTGCTGAACGGTATTGTCACCATCATTCTCGGCATCCTGATTTGGTCGCAGTGGCCCTCTAATGCTCCCTGGATTTTAGGACTACTTGTAGGGATTGGGCTGCTGGTCAACGGCTTGTTTACCGTGATGTTTCCCAATTTTTTGAAACGAACTATGTAGCTAATATCCCCAAATTCTAATCCCCATATCATCATGTCCGAATCTTCATCCCTCAAGTCGTATCAGCAAAGAGGGTGTTATTCCTGAGGGTGAATATGGCGCAGGCAGCGTGCTTGTTTGGGATACAGGGGCGTATCACAATCTCAAACACGAGGATGAATCGGCTGAATCGATGGCTGAGGCGATGGAGCAAGCCATTAGCAACGGACATATCGAGGTGTGGTTAGAGGGCAAGAAAATTCAGGGGGGCTACGCTCTGACTCGCATTGCAACGGGAAAGTCGGAACGGTGGTTGCTGATCAAAATGAAGGACGAGGCAGCAGATGCCCGACGAAACCCCGTGAGCACTGAACCTAATTCGGTGCTGAGTGGGCGATCGCTCGATGAGATTGCGTAAGCATGTAAGACAGCACTACGGTCAATATCGTTACGACGTTATCGGAGGGCGATCGCCATGACTCAACCCATCACCCTCGATTCTCACGAGATTCAACTTTCAAATACTGAAAAAGTATTTCTTCCAGATGCAGAGCTGACCAAGGGAGACGTAATTAACTACTACGCCCACATTGCAGATGTGATGATGCCCTATCTGCAAAATCGTCCGCTCAATATGCATCGATTTCCCAACGGGCTGACTGGCGAAGGCTTCTTTCAGCAAAATGCCCCCGACTATTTTCCGGACTGGATTCGGCGGAGCTTGGTCAAAAAAGAAAATGGTCACGTTACTCATGCAGTCTGCGATCAGGCTGCGACGCTGGTTTATCTAGCCAATCAAGCTTGCATGACGCCTCACATTTGGCTGAGTCAGTGCGATCGCCTCAATTATCCCGACCGCATGATCTTTGACCTCGATCCGCCCGATGATGACTTTGAAATCGTGCGAGATGCCGCGCGATCGCTCCGAGACATAATTCATGACGTTGGGCTGCGTGCCTTCGTGATGACCACCGGATCGCGAGGCTTGCATGTAGTGGTTCCTCTTGATCGCACGAGCACGTTTGATGATGCTCGCACCGTTGCCCAAGATTTAGCAACGGTGTTGGCACACCGCGATCCAGAGCGGTTAACGACTGCTCAATATATCGACCAGCGAAACGGACGATTGTTTTTGGATACTAAACGCAATGCGTATGCCCAAACGTCGGTTGCACCCTACTCTGTTCGCGCAAAGCAGGGTGCGCCTGTCGCAACACCCCTCGATTGGGACGAACTTTCTGATCACAGCCTGCATGCCCAGAGCTACACAATTCAAAATATATTTCGTCGATTGGGACAAAAGCCTGATCCGTGGCAGGTCATGCTAAACCAGCCGTGCAGTCTCGACCAGGCTCGATCTGCACTCAATGACCTGATGGCAACGATCCCAGGTTAGCGCTATGAACCGAATGAATCGCATTCGCATCGGCACGTCAGGATGGCACTACCCCCATTGGAGTGGTTCGTTTTATCCCGAAAATATCGCGACCGAACACTGGCTTGACTATTACGCCGAACACTTTCATACGGCTGAAATTAATAATTCTTTCTATCAACTGCCAGCAAAGACAACGTTTGAGCATTGGCGTGCGAGTGTGCCATCAGACTTCACATTCGCAGTGAAAGCTAGCAGCTATATCACCCATCGCAAAAAGCTTAATGACCCCGAAGAATCGGTGCAAAACTTTTTTGAACGAGTCCAGATTTTGGGAGATCAAACTGGGCCTATCTTGTTTCAACTGCCTCCCCGCTGGCACTGCAATCTAGAGCGATTAGCTGCTTTTCTAAACGTACTGCCGACTGAGTATCGCTATACCTTTGAGTTTCGCGATCGCACCTGGTTGATTCCTGAAACCTATGAATTGTTAGCCAACCATAACGCAGCTCTGTGCATTTATGATTGGGGAGGCGAGCGATCGCCCACTGAGGTAACCGCAGATTTTATCTATCTCCGTCTCCACGGGCCGAAGGCTCCCTATCAAGGCGAATATTCCACTCAGGCGTTAGCGGGTTGGGCAGGCGCATTTTCAACCTGGGCACGGCAAGGAAAAGATGTATATTGCTACTTTGATGCGGATGAAAAGGGGATTGCGCCTAACGATGCCCAGCGACTCATCAAAATGCTCAACGATTCGTAAGAATACGACACCCTCAAATCCAAAGACACCTGGCAGAGTGTAATCAAGTAGGGTGAATTAAACCGGGTGAATTAAACCGGGTGAATTATAGTAGGCATGACCGCCTGCTCTCATCGGATTGCGTGCCACGTATGATGCCTCTTCGCCCTAAATCAGCGTTAGCTCTCATAGCTGGATTAGCTATAGCCATGATGCCCTCTGTGGCGATCGCCCAGCGTGGTTCTCCAGATGATGGGCGATCCCATACTCTAGTTGCTCAACAAGACGACCTTCGTGGCCTGATTCGAGATGAAATTGAGGATAGTGGGTTTTTGCGCGATCGCATCCAAGACGAGGTCGATCGTTCATTCAACGGCACGATGGTTTTGATCAATGTCCTTCTAGTCGTGTTGACGTTTTTGCCTATTCTTTCTGCCATCTATATTTGGCTCTTGCGTCGCAGCGTGGTTAATCAAATCGTGCAAGATAGCCGAGATCAGCTCCGGCGAGAAGTAGAGCATCAGTTAGAGCGAGAAATTCGCGATGAAGTGCAGCGGCAAGCTGATGAATTTAGGCAAGAAATCAATCGTCTGCGAGACGAATTTGTCCGCCAGCTGTCGCAACTCAAGGAACTCTATCTCGATGCCCAAAATCAGAAAGAAGTAATTTTTCAGGAAATCAAGCGCATCGTGCCCTCGTCAGTGCAGCGAGACACCATTTCTCCGAAGCTGCAAGACAAAATCAAAGATCTTACCCAACAGCTTGAAATGCTCAAATCTCGTCATCCCCAAATTTCGCTGAGTGCAGATGATTACGTGAAACAAGGCGATGTGCTAGGGCTAGAAGAACAGTATCAAGAGGCGATCGCCTCCTACGACAAAGCTATCCGGCTCAACCCCGATTTACCAACGGCGTGGTTGGGAAAGGGCACGGCCCTCCGCAAATCAGGAGCCTATGAAGAAGCAATCACCTGCAACGAACGGGCGATCGCGTTGCAACCCGATATTCCCTGGGGCTGGTTTGGCAAAGGCTATGCTCACCGAAATCTCCATCAATACGAGAACGCTCTGGAATGCTATGACCGTGCAATTCAGCTCAAGCCTGACTATTTTCGATTTTGGAATCACCGGGGCTACGTTTTGGTCAAACTAGGTCGTGACGATGACGCACTAGAAAGCCTCGATCGCGGGCAACGGCTCAAACCTGACTATGGCAATCCCTATTACGTCAGAGCCTATTACTATATCCTGCAAGGAAAGATCGACCCAGCGATTGAGCAGCTTCGACAGGCATTTTACTACTACCCAACGCTCAAGTCTCTCATTCAAAGCGACCCTGACTTTGATGCAGTGCGAGATCATCCCGCCTTTCAAGCTTTTATGCAAGAGGCGTAATGCTAACTTGAACTATCGAGACTCTGCTTTTTCAACAGTGGTATCACCAATGCCCAAGGTCAGCTCTAATGGGCGCTCGTTTTCATAGGCTTTCACGGCTTGCCGATACACTGAATAGTCAGTCGGGCGAGTCACGGTTTCGCCATCGGCTTGATAGGTCAGAGAATAGTCAACGCGCTTGATGAGTTCGGGAGTGCCGATGATTTCTCGCGATCGCTGGCTAGCTTCCAGTTCATCCACGGTTGGGCGCGGAGGTAGAGCGGGCCACCACAGCCCCCGATCATCAGGCCCCGTAACGGCTCCATCTGGAATGATGCCATTGTGGTTGACTAGAGAGGTCGATGCAAATTGCTCAAGCCGCCTGCCGTGAGTTTTGTTGGGGTCGATGGTGTATTCGACTTGCCACGTATACTCAGTAACGGCAGTTGCTTCATAGTCATTAGTCAGAACGGTGTTGCAACTGACAAGGGACACTGCCAGTGATGCACTCGCTAAAACGGCAGCAACAGGTCTAAATCGAATCATATCGAGCGTCATCACTCAATCAAATTAGGGAAATACGGATCAGTGGATACGATCAGTGGGATAGGACTAACAGCAGATATGTGCAGTGGGATTGGACTACGGTAGATGGGTGCGGTAGATGCACCGATATCTTGCTACTGTCACTTTGATCGTAAGGGGTTGAATGAATGATGTGTCAAAGGAGGGTGCAGGCTGTCCAGGTGTCACACTCCTCTATATCACCTCTATCCTAAAATGAGGTTGTATACGGGCGAGCAGATTGCCCCAGTCGCTGACGAGCCGTGTTGGCTGGCACTGCCACATCATCGGCTGGGTTAAACTCCACTGCGTCAACACTATCCCCGCTGCATCCGCCTTCCAGAACACAAATGGCATATTCCAGGGCATTGGCGGTGCGTTCATGATGGCGAGTAATCCAGTCGAGGCGATCGCCCTGTGACCCGCGAGTTGCTGCTTCAATACCCTCTTGGTAATGTCCTAAATCTGTGAGATTGTCAATATCTGCATCACTGCGAGGGCGAGTTCGTGCCTCGACGCGGTCGCGATAATAATCAACCCGCTCTTGCCACTCTTGAGCCGTTTCATAGCGACGCTGCCACTCTCCGTAGCGATCGCCTGTCTGCGCGAGAAGCGAGTCATCTCCATCTGGAACGACAGATCCTACAGCTTGTTTGCCAAACGCCACGACTTCTGAACGCGGATGGGAAGATTGCCTGATCGAATTTTGAGTGACAAACGTCCAGCCGGTGTCAGACCATTCCATCTCCTGAGTGCCACCGGGTTGAGTGGGGTCAACTTGTATAAAACGAATGGCCTTGAATGCGTATCCCACCAGGATGGGGTTGCTAGGCACCGTAAGCGGCGCAATGCTGTCGTCATAAATTGTCTCGATGCGGTTGCCATCTTCATCTGCGATTGCGGTAATGCGTCCTTGTTCATCTCTCTCGACCACTGTCGGTTCTGGAACTGATACCTCAATACGCGTACGAGTATATCCGGAGGGCAGATATCGTACAAAGTAACCATCGGGGTAGTACGACCAACGACCGCTAGGTACATCACGGCTGCCTTCACCCGTAGGCGGCTCACCTGCCAATACAGCAATGCGTTCAAGCTGCTCATAAGACGACGTGCCTTCCATCAATAGTTCCCGGATCTCTGCCTCAGCTTGAAATACTCGTCGCGCTTCAGACGGCAATCGCGAAATCACCTCTCGCTGCAATTCGTCTGGAATCATGCCCAACACGCCGCCGTTGAGTGCCCGCAGTTCCCGATCGCTCAGCAGTTGCTCTGCTGTGGCTCGGATGTTGGCGGGCATATCGCTGAGCTTGGTGCGGGCGATAATGCCCCAAATCAGCACCTGGATATCACGCTGCGGAATGCTGGGATACTCGACTGAGTTTTCAAGAATATGGCGAATAATCTCGTTTCGATCGCCCAACAACGGAGCATATAAATATCCATTGCCGCTCCCAGGGGCGTGAGTGCCTGCGCGTAGACAATAGCTCTGTGCATCTATGACATAGTCCCCAGACTCTAGCAAGAAACTCCCCTGACTGCCACGGGGTTGTTCGAGCATAGACATTTGCTGCTGAGGAGTGTAGTCATCAAGCAGTGCAATCTCAGTTTGGGCATCGAGTAAATTGGTCGAAATGGCAGGCTCTTGATCTATGATATCCTCAACTCCCGGAATGGGCACCTCAACATCGACTCCCGGAACGCGAGGAATAGGAATGCGAAACTGCGCCAGCAGCGTTACCGGTGCGATGATCAACAGTCCTGCAAATGCAAAGGGTCTCATACGATACCAGAAAATCTACGTCTTCTAAATTTTCAGAGACAGATCCCCTGGTCAGGATAAGCCAGAATAATCGGCGTAAATTTAATGATTCTATGAAGCTCAAACCATCGTTTGCAAGACGGTAGGGCTACCTAAAAAACAAAGCTGGTTCAGGAGTCTGCGATGCCCTCTTGTCGAGCCACTCCTTGTACTGCTGCTGCAACCGCAGCAGCAACCCGATGATCAAACACAGACGGAACAATATTTTCGGCATCGAGCTCAGAAGGTTTGACCAATGCCGCGATCGCCCGTGCAGCTCCAAGATACATCGTTGTTGTCAGTTGGGTGGCGCGACAGTCTAATGCTCCTCGAAACACCCCCGGAAACGCTAGCACATTATTGATTTGGTTAGCGTAGTCGCTGCGCCCCGTTGCCATCACTGCGACGTCATTGCTGACAGCCTCTGGCTGAATTTCAGGGATTGGGTTTGCCATTGCAAACACAACCGGATCTTTGCTCATCGACCTCACCATCTCAGGAGTCAAGACACCCGGCACACTCACTCCTAAAAATACATCAGATCCTTGCAATGCATCTGCCAACGAGCCGTTGGATTTGACTGCAAATTCTCGCTTTTGGTCGTTTATATCGGTTCGCTCATGGCTGATGATACCCTTTGAATCACACAGGCAAATTTCTCCCGTGCCTGCTGTGCGAAGGAGTCGGGCGATCGCCACGCCTGCGGCTCCTGCACCATTGATCACAATTCGCGTGTCATTTAAGGACTTATGCACCAATTTCAGCGCATTGAACAATGCTGCCAGCGTCACAATGGCTGTACCGTGCTGGTCGTCATGGAAGATGGGAATATCTAACTCCTCTTGAAGTCGCCGCTCAATTTCAAAACATCGGGGGGCGCTGATGTCTTCTAAATTGATGCCGCCAAACACAGGAGCAATATTTTTGACCGTATCGACGATCTGATCCGTATCTTGGGTGGCAACGCAAATGGGGAAGGCGTCGATGCCAGCAAATTCCTTAAATAGCATCGCTTTACCTTCCATGACAGGAAGTGCGGCTTCGGGGCCAAGATTTCCCAAACCTAGAACAGCACTGCCGTCAGTGACAATCGCAACAGTATTGCTCTTGATAGTCAGTGAATAAACCTGGTCGGGTTCTTTGGCGATCGCCGTGCAGATGCGGCCTACTCCCGGCGTATAGGCCATCGCTAAATCACTTTGATTTCCTAAGGGAATCTTGCTCTCAACATGGATTTTCCCTCCCCGATGCAAATTAAAGGTACGGTCATAGACGTTCAAAACTTTGATATCGGGCAACGCCTTGACTGCCAACACAATTTCTTCAGCATGCTCAGAACTCGATGCATCAACGGTCACATCTCGAATCAGCAGTTTGCGATTGTACTCGATTAGGTCGATGTGCCCAATATTTCCACCTGCTTCGGCGATCGCCCGAGTCACATCCGCTAACATTCCAGCGCGATTGGGAATCTGGAAGCGAATCGTTAGGCTAAAACTAGAGTTAGGCGTTAAGTTGACCATGTTGTAACGTAAATGTGACCTTTAGAACAATAAATTTTCAAGGGTTAATCAGAATACCACTGATTAGAAGAACAATTCTGCTTGAGATTGCCGGTCTGACTATCAAGCTTTAGCCTTGTTGCCGCACACTGCGCTCTTTGTTTCAGTCAGCTCCAAAGACCGCCTCCAAAAGACCGCTCCAAAACGAGCGATCGCATCGAATTTAAGAGTATGCAAATTGTCAAGTAAGGATTGTACAAATTGTACTGATACATTTCGAATGTTCTATGCCAAGCATCTATGCAGAGATCGAAATTAACGCCCACCGCTCGCGGGTATGGCAAGCGCTGATTTGTAAAGAAAATTGGTTGAGGTGGAACACATTCCTATATGATTGCAACCCGTCCCAATCATTCACACGAGGACAACCCGTGCTGTTATCCCTCAAACGCCTATCCGACGAAGCTGAAACCGAATTTCAAGCGCATATCACCCTCATGCAGCCAGAAGCCTGCCTAGCGTGGGTAGCAACTGCTCCAGGATTTCGCAGTGAACACGTATTCGAGCTTCAAGATATTGGGATTAACCGCACAAAATATGCACATCGTGAGCATGTTTCAGGGGCGCTGTCTAGCTTATTCTTTCCATTTATTCGACGAGACGAACAGCAAGGACTACGGCGGATGGCAACGGAGATCAAGCATTACACAGAACGCACTCTCGTCTAAAACGTTCTATAGCTCTATCGTCTCAATGATTATGGACGCTTAAACATGCTTGATCCCGAACTAAAATCCTGATCTTCGGTCATGGCATGAGCCATCAATAAATTAAGAAATACAAGATTGCCAATCAGATAGCGACGCCACAAGCGGGACGGCTCGATCGCAAGCCGCCAAACCCACTCCATGCCCAAGCTCCGAACCCAATACGGAGCACGCGGAACGCGATTAGACAAAAAATCAAATAGACCACCCACTCCCATACAGGCTATTCCAGGAAGCTGGCTTGAATATTTGTCAATCCATAATTCTTGAGTTGGAACTCCCATCGCAACCAACAAAAGATGAGGATTGGCCGCTCGAATTGACTCTAGCACCGATTCCGTTTCGCTGGGAGGAAAATAACCGTTATGAATACCAACAATTGAGAGCCCGGGATATGCACTCAGCAAATTATTTGCAGCGTTCTCAGCGACGCCCGGTTTAGACCCTAGCAGATAAATCGAAAGCCCTTCGGATGCGCCAGCCTTACACAATGTAGGAATGAGATCCGTTCCATTGAGGTTATATGTAAGTGGCTTGCCCATCAGCCGACTTCCCCACAACACACCGCTGCCATCCGCCAACAATAAATTGCTTCGCTCTAAAGCACGTTTTAGGGCTGTATTTCGGGATGCCGTCACCATCGTATGAGCATTAGCAAAAAAAATACGGCTTATTTGCCGTTCTAATATTTGAGCCAACATAAACTGCGTAGCTTCATCTTGGGGCATCCGATTAAAACGAGTTTTGAGAAAGCTCACTTCAATAGCCATAACGAAAATCTCTGCTGTAGTCCAAATCCCAAAAAGCACATAGGGGGTTGATTCAAGAAATTTTGTCCTGAAACCCTGTCCTACATTCGGCAAGCCTATAACCAGATAGGTTTACTGAAATCCATCTCCGGGTTGATGACCCATATAGACGCATGCCTGCTGCTCCTAAATTGCACATCACCTATTCTCTAAGTCTTGATAAGGTTACAGATTGTTCCGTACTGGAACCTCGAGTCTCGAATGCCTCCTATGGCTGATTTGAAAGCGATTCACGACGAACTGCTAGCCCAAAATCGCAGCTCTGACAAGATAGAGCCTGATGAGCCACACAATCCACTGAAACTACATCTCTCGCTCGCATAAGAAGCCTTAACTTACAAGACAAATCGCCACCCGCAGCGCGCGATGGCACTAAGCATCATGAGCCATCGGTCAGATCTATGGTCAGATCTATCAATATGGCTAGCATTTGTATTCGAAAAGAACAGCAACACTATTCCCTAGCAAGCAAGGCATCACTCTATTCCTCGCATTTCTATTCCTTATAACAAGGTCAACCCCTGGGATGAGGTTGGTGTATTCACGCTTCGGCACAAACGGCTCTCAAAAGTATCTCGGGGCATTCTCGGGGCATTCATGGCTTACCAGAGACTTCCGAACATCAGTTTGTTACCTGCTGAACATTTTCGTCCCAAACTTAGTAAAAATCCATAAAGAAACAATGAATCTCACTTAAATTTGTTATACAGACCTAAGTGATTTTATACAGAAAATCCGAATTAGATCAATAGAAATACTGAATATATGATGCATTGAGGCGCTATAGACAAACAATTGAGCGAGTGCTTAAAAAATCAGTAAGAAAAACAAATAAATCTACTAAATCTCTAACATGCAATAGAGACCGAGCAAAATATAGCAATGTGCGCGTCAAGTACAGAAACGATGGTGTGGGGCGCGCCCCACACCATCGTCCTGGTAGTGCATCAAAATGATGTGGGTTTAGTAAAGTAGAGTAATCGTGTCGTTTGGATTGAAGTGATGGAATGTCGGCTCTGTGGTCATGCTAAAACTCACAAACATGGCAAAATGCCTAATGGTCATCAACGCTATTTCTGCCCTCACTGTCGGCAAACCTTTGCTGAGAGCTTTGATACGCTCTACTACTATCGCCATGTTACTCCAGAGCAGATTGACCAAGTGCTCCAGTCTCATAGTGAGGGCACCAGTTTGAGAGGCATCAGCCGCATTAGCGGACTTGCTTACAACACCGTGGTCAGTATTATTCGCGCCTCCAGTTCTAGAGCCTTACTCGTTCACAACGAACACGTAAAGGCTGTAACAACAGAAGAGGTGAGCGGTGATGAAATGTGGTCATTTGTCCAAAAAAACAGAAGCAATGTGTGTCCGGAGAACTCGAAGTAGGAGATTGTTGGATTGCCATCAGGGGCTTGCAAGAAAATAATCCCCCAATCAAGCCGGAACAATTGTGATGTCCCATTTGGGTAAGGTTTCAGAGCGATGCCAAAAGGGTTGGTACTGTTTTAAGATTTCTGGGAGCACCTTAATTCC
>JBNPEB010000079.1:0-13310 GCA_051117335.1 Elainellaceae cyanobacterium | reverse complement strand
TGGCCTTCACGCCCTGGCAAAAAGTCCTCCATCTGCTCCCACTGGTCATCTCGCAGCGCATAGCGTCGCATCGTCTACCTCTTATTTCTGCTGTCTACAGTTTATCTAACTGATGACAGGCCCTAGGAACAGGCTTATTCAGAAAGAATGCTTTAAAGGTCTTGATTGCTTGCCAGGTTAAATCTCCACACTTTCAAGGCGTTCGCGTCGCCATCTACATCTATAAATTTGCAGATGTTCCTGTGAGCATATGATTGCGTCCTCGCTGCAAGCGATGAATGATGTGGTCAACGAAATCCCCGATCTCAGTTGATTTGCTAATGTAGTCATCTGCTCCGGCTGCAAAGGCTTCGGCGATCGCCGTTTCGTCAGTATGAGTGGAGAAAAATAAAATCGGCAACATGTGCCACCGGGGGTCGTTGCGAACGACTTGGCAAAGTTCAATCCCGTTAAAGTCGGGCATTTCAAAATCAAGAACCAGAAGGTCAGGTTTAGCCCGTTCGAGAACATCCCAAAACTTAGTTGGATTGGACAAGGTTTTGACACGGATGTCTGATGATTCAAGAAATGCCGACAATCTAGCCAGGGTTGCATCGTCGTCATCCACTACCATGACTCGGTTCGTTGAAACTGACCGAAATCGATTCAAAATACCGCTGACTGTTTTGAGAATTTCGTAGATGGGCAGTGGCTTCTTTAAGAATGCGCGTGCGCCCAAACGCGCAACCTTGACTCGATCCGCTAAACTCTCCCGCCCTGTGAGGATGACGACAGGAATGGTAGGAAACTGCTGAGACAATTCATGGAGGAGTGTCAATCCGCTTTCGGTTGAACTGGGAAAATTCAAATCGAGTAAGACCCCATCGGGTGGAGACTGGGCAATCATTTTACGAGCAACATCTAGATCCGTGGCGATTTCAACGCGAAACTCCCAGGCGATCGCCTCAATGCGGATGCGTTCAGCAAGCAGTAAGTCATCGTCGATAATTAAAATCAGTGCTGAGCGACTGCCATCCTTACCATCCTTGAAAGAAGAAGGTTGAGCCACGGCTGCTCCTTGAAGCTCTTGATGGAGTGAGTGGGTTAGGGTTCTCAAGTGCTCGATTTGCGATCCACTCAGCTCAGATTGAGACTTCAGCAGCGTTTCGATTTGCCGAGCCAATGCCGATCCGTCCATCATCCCAAAAACCCCAAGCGACCCCGCAAGTTTGTGTGCTGCGTGCTTAGCGTCTTTCCAGTCGTCGACCGAGGTCTGGCCTAGCGCGAGGTCGTTGGCGAATTGCTGAAGCATTTCAGCCTGCGCCATATAGGTGTCTTTAAATTTTTCCCAGATTTGATAGGTTGCTGCCCTTGCTTTTTGATGCCGATCGGCAGATTCAGCGGGGTCAATGGGCGGAATAGTTGGTGATGATTCGTGTTCGGCGGGCGATCGCAGCCGATAGCCTAGTCCGTGAACCGTTTCAATAGGGTCAGAACTTCCGGCTGCTTTTAGCTTTTGGCGCAAACATTTGATATGGGTGCTAACGGTCTGTTCTCCAGGAGATTCAGCAAAATCCCAGAGGCGATCGAGAATGGCACGTCGACTGAAGATCCGCTTTGGGTTTGACAGAAAAAGTTCGAGCAGACAATATTCCTTGGAGGTGAGGTGAAGCGGCTGATAGTTGAAGATGACCTCACATCGCTTTGTATCTAGATTTAACTGCTCCCACGTAATCGTTGATGATGAGACTTTACCGCGTCGCAGCAATGCCCGAATTCGTGCAAGCAATGCCCCCATGTCAAACGGCTTAACCACATAGTCATCGGCTCCAGCGTCTAAGCCAATCACCTGTTCGGTGCTACTATCTTGGCCTGTCAACAACAGAATTGGATTTTGAAACCCCTGCGCGCGAAGCTCTTGACACAAGCTGATGCCATCCAGCTTAGGAATGACGACATCCAAAAGAATCAAATCATATTCGTATGCTTCTGCAAGTTTGCGCCCCATCTCCCCATCTGTGGCGAGATTCACAATGTAGTGATGCTCAGACAATGCCGTTGTCAGCATCGTCCCAGTCGCTAGATCATCCTCAACAATCAAAATCTTCATAGCGCCCATCCCTACCCATGATGGAGATATACCAGGAGTTCTAGACTATTGGAACAGCGTGTCTCAATGCTAATCCATCTGTTATGACGATACCGTGCTGAGACAAGCGAGAGTTGAATTCTGCAACGTACTGTTAAAAAACAATCATGACAAGTAATGCTTTCTTAAGCCGCCCTGTGTTCGTAATCGCCCCATCCGTTTCTGAGATGCACCATCAGTTTGTCATAATGGAAGCTCAATACACCCATGCGGCTATGATTGGCTCAGTGACTGAGGTTGAGTATGAGACTTCTCGTTGTTCAAAGTCATCCCGAGGGAACTTTAGGAGTTTTAGCCGGGGCGATCGCCGCTCGATCCATTCCCGTTGATCTTCGCATCCCCATTCATGGCGAGGCTCTCCCCGATTCCAGTGCTGGCTATGGTGGGCTGATTCTACTCGGAGGTGCCATGAATGCAATGGATGATGACACATATCCCCATTTGAGGCACGTCGTCGAGTTAATTCATCAATTTCGAGCCGCTGATAAACCTATTCTAGGCATCTGTCTAGGCTCTCAGCTAATTGCTAGGGCATTTGGCCAGTCCGTATATCGATGCAACACTCCAGAAATCGGGTTTCTTCCCCTTTCGCTTGAGCCAGAGGCAACCCACGCAGCTCCGTGGCTCAGCGCGATTCCAAATACTCTGCACGCGATGCAGTGGCACCACGACACCTTCGATTTGCCAGACAATGCCGTACGGCTTATGTCCAGCGAAACATGCCTCAACCAAGCATTTAAGATTGGTGATACCATCTACGGCGTTCAGTTTCATCCCGAGGTCAATTTCGAAATGCTTCAGCGTTGGGTAACGCTTAAGGATGACGCGGCTGAACGTCTCTACACCAATTTTGAAGACTCAATTATCCAACAAGCCCGCCAATATTTGTCAGAGGCAACCTATTTCTGCGATCGCCTAGCCGATGCTTGGTTAGAGTATGTCAAACCATAACCGCACCCACTCTAAACTCTATGATATTTGAAAGGAATAGATATATCATTCTCCACGTCTCAAATCTGTCGCAAAGAACCCTTTAATCAGAACGCGTCAGTATTAGGCTGAATGTAAATAACCGATGTTAACCCTTCCTTTGATAAGGGACTATCCGCCATACATCAACGATTGATTTTCAAACCTAAAAATTTGGGGCTTAAGCCGTAATGAGGTCTTTATGGAAAAACTAACGCATTATCCAATGGTTATCGGTGGCGAACTCGTGTCTACAGGTAGTGAGGACTTAATTGATCCGTCTACGGGGAAGCCCTTTGCAACTGTCGCATTGGGCACTAAAGATGACGTAGACCGCGCCGTAGAGGCTGCAAAGAAAGCCCAGAAGGAATGGGGTGCGCTTTCCTACGGGGAACGCAGTCTTGCGTTTCTTAAATTTGCTGATGCGCTGGAGGCCAAATCGGATGAGTTAGCTCATCTTGAAAGTCAAAACACTGGCAAGCCCCTAAAGCTATCGACGGGTGGAGATATCCCGTTCGCAATTGATAACTTCCGGTATTTTGCGTCGGTTGTTCGTCGGCAAGATGGAGTCGCGGGAGGAGAATATCTTGGGGGCTACACGAGCTTTGTGCGTCGAGAACCCATTGGTATTGTGGGGGCGATTACCCCCTGGAACTATCCTTTTATGATGGCCGCTTGGAAGCTGGGTCCGGCGATCGCCGCTGGAAATGCCGTCGTCATCAAGCCTGCTCCCAATACCCCCTGCACTACCATCGAACTCGCTAAGATTGCGCTCGAATCGGGGCTGCCAGCCGGCCTCATTAACGTGGTCACCGGGGGGGCTGAGGTGGGGGAGGCTATCTGTACTCACACCGACATTGGCATGATCAGCTTTACAGGCAGCACTCGCACGGGGCGACGTATTGCAGAATTGGCAAGCCCAATGGTGAAGCGGGTCACGCTAGAACTCGGAGGCAAGGCTCCATTCATCGTCTTTGCCGATGCAGATATCGAAGCCGCTGCTCGGGGCGCAATTCCTGCGGCCTTTATGAATAGCGGTCAAGACTGCACAGCAGCCACCCGCATCTATGTGCAGAATGAGGTGTTTGATCAGTTTCTGACTCGATTTACAGAACTCACCAAGCAGATTAAGGTCAGACCTGCGTTTGCTGACGATGCCGATATTGGACCACTGGTCAGCGAACCTCAATATCTGAAGGTCAAAGGATTCGTTGAAGAAGCCAAACAGCAGGGAATCAAGGTCATCTCAGGAGAAAACATGCCAGACAGCGAGGGATATTTCTTCCCCCCGACTATTTTGGTAGATGCCCCTCAAAACGCTAGTTGCGTTCAAGATGAAATCTTTGGTCCGGTGGTGGTCGTCAATCGCTTTTCTACCGAAGAAGATGCGATCGCACTCGGCAATGACACGCCCTATGGACTAGCGGGTAGCGTATGGACTCTCAACGTGCAGCGAGCCCTACGCATGTCAGCCGCGATGGCATGTGGCACTGTGTGGGTCAACGATCATCTGCCGATCGCCAGTGAAATGCCCCACGGCGGCTTTAAACAAAGCGGTATCGGCAAAGATATGTCACACTACGCTCTCGAAGAATTTACGGTCGTCAAGCACGTGATCATGGATATTACAGGCGATCAAAAGAAAGAATGGCACTCAGTTGTTCTTGAAGACTGACCTGTGAGCGATCGCAGCCGTATTATAATTGCTGTGAATCGTATCTAATTCAGTCATTGAAGATTTGGGCTGATAATAATGGCAAACTCATTGGGACTCTCAAAAGAGCATGAGCAGTTTTACTCGTTTATGCGCTGCCCAATCTGTCAGCAATTTCCGATTGTCCCAAATTATTTTGGTCCTGACGGAAAAAAACTGGCACATTCAACGCCGTATCCCAAAATGGATCACCTGACTGTCGCAGAATGTCCGAAATGCGACAAACGATGGTCAGTATTTTCAGATACTGAGACTGGAAGCGTTCGTCATCAAACCAAACGTATTACTGTGCAAGCTAATGACTCAGCAAGCCTGCACAGTCATTTACAAAAGGGCGTTAAAGCTAGTGATTTCAAGCTTCTTGAAACGGAGAGAGTCGAAGAATTTATTGGTTCAGAGCAACGGTTAATTGACAACTCTAAAAGTGCGATTAGCTTAAGCCGAAAATTTACCCTCAGTAAGGAATGGCATCAGTCATACACCGTTGATTATGAACGCGCTACGACTGTGGGTGGTGATATCGGATTAGGCATCAATATTGGATTTGGCTTCTTAAAGTTAGGAGATGCCAAACTAACGTTTCAAAAATTGATTCAAGAGAAGTATTCTATTTCTGAAGGAATTACCCTAGCCTACGGTGAAGACATTGAACTACAGATTCCTCAGTATACTAAGCTGCGTGTCTTCTTCCGCTGGAAGCGAATTTGGCAACATGGAGTCGTTCAGTTTAAGGATCAGCAAAGCCAGCAGGAATTTGAAGTGCCGTTTCGAGTAGCTATTGGCATTACATTTGATCAAACTCAGATAGACGAAAAGTAGTTCGTCTACTAGCAGTGTTTAGTGATTCAATGCATACATGCTCATTCTGAGATTTTTTGGATTTCCACTAAGGCTTCGACCCCTTGATCATCACGATTCATGACGGTTAGCGTACCGTTGGTTTCGCGACGAATGATTAGATTATCTGCAGCATAAGAAGTAAGAGCAGTATTGGTATTTGGAGTCACTGGATTGAACCCCAATAAAACCATTCCTTGCGTGCAGGAGGCAAGAATCATCGTTTGCTCAACTTGAGCCGGTTGATTAGCAGTGATATCAAAAAACTCGAGCCACATCACACCACTGTTGCCATTCATCCTTAATAGCCCTTCATAGCGATCGCCAGAGATTGACCAGCCTACGTGATAATCACCGTAAATAAACTCTGCTTCACTAGCCGGGAGACATCCGTAGTTGCGAATAATCTGATCAAGATCTGCATCTCCCGTACTATTGGGTCGAGATGCTGGAGATTGAACAGGTTGAGATGACAGTTCATCTTGCGAAGGAGGAGGAGTTTGCACAGGAGTTGACGGGGATGGCGAATCCGAACTCATCATATTTTGGACGGTTCGATCGACAAAACTACATCCGCCGAGAACGAAAGCCATCCAGAGTAAGATCGTAACTTGGATAGATTTGAGTGGTAAGGGGGCAAGATATCTCATGGGACTTTACCAGTTTGAGTAAGCGACCAAACTTAATACCGCTCTGAATTTGTTGCGATTCATATTATGATGAACCACTATTTTGAAGGCTCGTGAGGTTGACAAAGCTCATAAACAGCAGAACATAATATGTTGTCAGAAATGGACTGATGAGAAATGTGAGAAACGCTGATGTCGATTCTCCAAAGGCAGGATCAAGGCTCGCGGTCAACAAAGTGAGAATCAATACAGGAATAGTTAGAACAATGGCGATGAGGAAGAATGACCAAAAAAGTAGCCACCAATGACCTTGTGTAAGCTGCCAACTTCGCTGAATTGCATTGAATGCCGATTGATTCTCAATCATGACCGCATAGAACACGAATGACAGGCGCACGCTTAAATATATTCCCGGTATTATCAACAGTATGAATCCTAAAACTAGGATGACTCCAACTATGGATGTGAGCAAAACAAGCTGACTGAACTTTTCTCCAGCTCGCGCCATTGCATCTGGAAGGGTTGCACCGCGCTGAGTTAGATTTTGATGCATGTAGAAAATCGCTGCCCCGGTCACAAAGGGTACGATGCACAGAGCGTTGATTAAAAATACGAGAAATTTAGCCGAGGGAGATGTGATTTCAGGAAGCAGCAACGCCACGATAAAGTTAGGGGCAAAGAAAGCGAGCATTGCAACATAAAATGGCTTAGCGTAGCTGAAAGAGTCTCTTAAAAGTTGTCGAGGCTGAATAGCAGAATTATTCATGGCATCTTCTCCGGTCATGAAGGAGTTCTAAGCACAAATCTCTGAGCACGAATCTCTGAGCCCAAATGAAGTAATTCATGAATGCTAATAGTCTTCGCTATGTTTTATGGGCAGAGCTGCTGAACGAGTGCAGCCTTGATGGTAGATTCCTGAAGAGAAGCGAAAATTCCGACGCTGTTTATATTTTGTAATATGATTCTTTTGATCTGATGCTTACATCATAGAGACGTAGAACGTAGGCACATCTGCTTTTTATAGAGATTTAAGCTTAGAGAAATAAAAATTTAATATTCCAGAGAAGCCGCGATCGCCATTTTTACTTTTTGATACGTTCAGCGGAGGGTAAGGCGATATCAGGGCTCCTAACGCGCGCTCACGTTTTGATGAAAACGATTAGACTATCGCGGTATGCACTTGAGTTAAGTCCGGTGGTGTGGGACGTGGCACGCCCTACACCACCGTTTCTGTACTTGACGCAATTGCACATTGCTATGTTTTAGATTAAGAGAAGTTTAAAGAGATTGTGAATCATAGTGAAATCCGAACCATAAGGTTAATAACAGGTTAAGTTAATAACGGGTATTTCATTATTAGTCCGAGTTGCTGGCATGCAGACTTTTTATATTTCTCCCAAACGAATCATGCAGTTTTTGCTAGGCATAGATCTGGCACTTTCGATCGCCAGCCTCACCGGCAAATTTTCGTTGTATGTGCTGAAAACTAGCGTTGTGGGCTTGGTCTGGCGGTTTGACGTTGGGAGTGATACCAGTCTGCCAACGTGGTATTCGTCATTTGTGTTACTGATCTGTTCATTACTTCTTGCTCTCATCGGCCTGACAAAAAAGCAAAAGGGCGATCGCTTCATTCGTCATTGGTTTTGTTTGTCCTTGCTGTTCCTCTACATCTCTGTCGATGAGGTTGCGACATTTCGTGAGACGCTGGGACAGGCGGCCCGGTCAGTCGTTGAGACGGACGGCATCTTCTACTACAACTGGGTCATTGTGGCAATTCCGGCTGTTATAGTACTAGCATTAACCTATCTAAAGTTCCTCGCCCATTTGCCCAAACCGATCCGCCGTTTATTCGTATTGTCGGGCAGTCTCTTTGTGGTTGGAGCAGTTGGGTTTGAGATGGTTTCATCTTTGGTTCATAGTCGCTATGGCGTGCAGAACATGATGTATGCGTCGGCGACAACTGTTGAAGAGTTTCTAGAAATGATTGGGGTTACCATTTTCCTGTATGCTCTTTTGGTTTATGTGGAGTCACAGCAAATCAGAGGGGTTCAGATTTGCGTTGAGACAGGCAAGAATCGCTCAGCCTCTCAGCCATAAATGTGAGCTGCAATTTGCACCTTAAAGTAGTTCCAATCCCTATCCAGTCCATTACATAGAAGTCCGTCGTAGGAACGAGGCAGACTGTGCTCTTTCTACAACTCTAGATGGACGATATTTTGCATGCTTTTAGATTGAATAGTGATGAATGTGCAATAAAATCCAGGCTCCGTTTCTTTAATTTAATCAGCCGATCTATTATTTTGTCGACATTCATTAGGTAAATCTAGCTATTTCTCTTTGAATTATGTTTCCTGAAGATAAAGGACAAATTGCTTTCATTTCAGTGCATGGTGATCCATCAATTGAAATCGGTAAGGAAGAAGCTGGCGGGCAAAATGTATATGTTAGACAAGTGGGTGAAGCACTTGCTAAGCGAGGTTGGCAGGTCGATATGTTTACCCGGCGGACTCAACCTAATCAAGATACGATTGTTGAGCATGCCCCAGGGTGTCGAACCGTTCGACTGACTGCCGGACCTGAAGCATTCGTCGGACGCGATGAACTATTCGACCACTTGCCCGATTTTGTAGAATCGTTTCTTAAGTTTCAGCATCAGACCGAAACGATTTATCCGCTGCTCCATACAAATTATTGGTTGTCTGGCTGGGTTGGTTTGCGAGTGCGAGAGCATCAACCCTGTAAACTGATTCATACCTATCATTCGCTAGGCGCAGTTAAATATCACGAAGTATCTGATATTCCTCCTATTGCCACGACTCGACTTGATATTGAAAAAGACTGCCTCGAAAACGTCGATTGTGTTGTGTCAACGAGTCCTCAAGAAAAGAGTGACATGCGATCGCTCGTTTCGCAAAACGGCACGATTGAGATCATTCCCTGCGGCACTGATATTGAGCGGTTTGGTAGAATTGACCAGACGGCTGCTCGTGAGAAGTTGGGCCTAGCTCCTCAGACCGATGTGATTGTTTACGTGGGACGATTTGATCCTCGTAAGGGGATTGAAACACTAGTGCGAGCAATGGCGCACCCTGCAATGCAGCAGCATCCAGAGGCTCAGCTATTTATCATCGGCGGCAGTCGTCCCGGTCACAAAGATGGTGAAGAGCGCGATCGCATCGAAGGCATTGTGCAAGAGCTAGGCTTGGGCGATCGCATTACCTTTACCGGACGAGTGAAACATGACGATCTTCCGGTCTACTACGCGGCTGCAAACGTGTGTGTGCTTCCGAGTCACTATGAACCGTTCGGGCTTGTCGCCATCGAATCAATGGCAAGCGGTACGCCCGTTGTTGCGAGTGAAGTCGGGGGCTTAAAATTTACGGTTGTTTCTGAAGAAACAGGACTCGTCGTTCCTGCGAAAGATGTGGCCGCGTTTGCTGATGCGATGCATCAAATTTTGTCAAATCCCGCTTGGCAAGCTGAGTTGGGGCAAGCAGGCCGAACGCGGGTTGAATCTCATTTTAGCTGGGATGGCGTTGCTGCTCAGCTTGATGAACTGTATCTCAGCCATCTGGCTGAGCTTTGGGATACCTTTGCGTCTCCAAGCGTTGTCAGTTAACCCCAATCTGAGACATTACCCACGTGAGGGGACACGTCAGGAGATTGAATTATGAGTATGAATCGAATCTTAATTGCAGTCGATCAATCAGATAGTCAATCGAAAATAATCGATCAGGCGATTGATCTAGCACAAAACCTACATGCCGACATGTTGTTTATCCATTGCCTAACAGTGCCACCCGCTGTCGCATCTCCGCCTGCTGGCGGGGTCGCTCCAATTGAAGGAGGGCCATACCCTGCCGTTGGCATGAGCCCTAATCCGGCGGTCATGGGGAGTGTAGACATCAATCATCAGCATTGGGACAACGAGGTCGAACAGGCTCGTTCATGGCTGCGGGGATACTGTCAACAGGCGATCGCCCGAGGTGTCAATGCAGAATTTGACTGTCGAGTTGGCGATCCTAAAGAGCAGATTTGCGAATCGGCTGATACCTGGGATGCCGACCTGATCGTGGTCGGACGCAAAGGTAAGTCAGGACTGGCGGAAATCTTTCTAGGAAGCGTGAGTAATCACGTGGTTCACCATGCACCTTGCTCTGTACTTGTCGTACAAAATTCCAAGTAGTCTCGTTAGCCCTCAGCCGTCAGTGATTACAAAACGGCGGGGTTTTCATAGTTTCATAACGATAGTGTGAGCGTCTCGCTCACGTCGCGGGCACGATGCCTAAACACCCAGGCATTTTGCTTTCTGCCTTTTATAGCCCTACGGGCTTATACCAATTCTCGGTTTTGGATTTGCGATTTTGGATTTGCGATTTTGGATTTGCGATTTTGGATTGACGGCCAGCAGCCTTGCAAGGGTTCTGGCCTATTCATTGGTAGCCTTACTTTGAAGAATTGGTATTAGGTTTGTGTGTAGACCCCGCACGCCGCGCGGGGTCTACACACGTTCAGCGTCCTAACGTGAGAGCGTAAGGCTATACCTTTGCTCTCTCACACAACAAAAAGGCTTAGCCATATGGCTAAGCCTCTATAGATTCACCTAACGGAGTATTCCAGTTCGGTAAGTTTGCTGAATCAAGACTATGCAGCCCGTTGACTAGCTTCCAGCACAGGGGTCAGCAGCACAAGGGTCAGCAGATGCACAAGGGTCAGCAGATGCACACGGATCAGCTGCCGCACAGGGGTCAGCACCAGCACAGGGATCAACCTCAGTGGTTTCTGAATCAGCAGGTGCATCGGTCGCTGGGCCGCTGCATGAAATCAAACCAAAACTTAGAATTGACGCGGTCGCGAGAGCAGCTAAATATTTAGCTTGCATGAATACCTCCACATGACTAGAGAAAATTTGCTGTCAGGACTTTACCATTTCATAACCTTTTTGATCGCTCTACCGCTAGGTAGATTCTATTACCTGCATTGTTTCGTAGCAGCCTTGACATTTACAGAATAATAGAGGATTTCAATGAAAACTGAAAACTGACAAACCGACTTGCTCTATTTAGTCTCGCAAAGCTGAGATTCAAATGAGAATTTTATGGGAACAGGATAAGAATTAACGCCAGGTCGCGCCGTGAGGCAAATTATTCCTGAATGAGCTGAGCTTTTGCTTGTTGCCAGAGCGCCTCCAGCTCATCAGGAGAATAGTCAGCGAGCGATCGCCCAGCGGCAGCTTCTACTTGAGAAAATCGCTGGATAAATCGTCGGTTTGTTTCCTGCAACGCCTCAGAGGGGTCGAGGTCATGCCAGCGGGCGACGTTAATTAGGGTAAACAGCACATCACCCAGCTCAGATTCTTGCCGTTCCTTGCTTTCATGGGCGATCGCCTCTTTTAACTCTGCGAGTTCTTCCTCAAATTTTTCCCAAACGCCGTCTACGGTTTCCCATTCAAACCCGGCTTGAGCGGCCTTTTTAGAAATCTTCATGCCCGCCATCAACGGCGGCAGCGATCGCGCATAGCGCCGAAGTCGGGGCGAAAGAGTATGAGAAGAAGGCGAACCATCAGGACTCGCTGTGGACCCTGAACGCTTTGTCTGTTCTTCATCTGCTTTGATGCGTTCCCAGTTTTCGTGAACCTCGTCCGTGCTTTCAACCACCACTGTTCCAAACACATGCGGATGACGACGAATGAGTTTGGCAGTAATCAGGTCAGCAATGGTTGCCAAGTCAAACTGTCCTGATTCGCTGGCGATTTGAGCATGCAGAACGACTTGCAGCAGGAGATCCCCAAGCTCGTCAGCGATCGCCTCTGAGTCGCCCTGCCGAATGGCATCAACGACCTCATAGGCTTCTTCAATCACATAGGGAATCAGCGTTTGCGGAGTTTGTGCCAGATCCCACGGACAACCTCCATCGGGCGATCGCAGCTTGGCAACTACCGTAATCAACTCATTTAAGGCATTAAGGGTCGGGTCAGTTCCAAAGGAAGAATTAGCCTGAGAATGGGTCATGAACACCAGCCTATTTCTAGATCAACCAGCACACCCCTTACTTTAAGACCGATTTTCGCAGATGAGACGATTTCTGAGGCGATTTCTTTGCAGATTTAGCGCGCGATGGTGTCGATTTCCGACGTTTCGATTTGCGGGATGGCTTTGATTTGGGTAACGACTCTGCCAACCCTTGCCAACCCTTCCGCTTGCATCGTCGATAGGTTGAAACACTCCAATCAGCGATATAGTGGCTCATCGCTCCCAGTTCTAGACCAATGAGTAGCGCCATCCAGCCCAGACTATTCTGAGCAACAGACTGGTCAATGTAATGCCCAATATCGTGCCACGTCCAGCCGACGTCAAATGCTTCGTTAACCAACGCCAACGTCAGGAATGAAGCCAGCAAGACCCACGCTAGCAGGTAGATGATTCGTAGAGCAGTGCCGGTAATCGGGCTATGAGATAAGGGCGATCGGTGGCGCATGCTGCCTCGATAGGGAATCCAAATCCAACGAAGCCACCCCCAGCGTCGATAGTGGATCGAACGAATATCCAAGTCCGGCCCCAGCATCAACCCTCCGAATAAAAACCCGGCTGACACCACAGCAGTGAGGCTGATATTGTGTGTCTGGACTAGTGTGAATCCAGCCACGAGCGGCAAGCACCACCAGGTAATGCGATCGTGAGTCCGTCCGGAGGGCATGAATAGAAGCGCTAGGATATTAACGTTAAGAAAATCGTAACAAGGTCGAGTCCTATCTGTTACAATAAATAGCTGTGCCGTCTAACGCAAGATGGCAGCTCAGCGGGCGGTTAGCTCAGCGGTAGAGCGCCTGCCTTACAAGCAGGATGCCACTGGTTCGAATCCAGTACTGCCCATATCAATAGGTGCCTTTAAATGGGTGCGTTTAAGTAGGGCTTGCTGAAAAAAGCTGAGAGGGTTTCAATACAAAGCTTTAAGGAGGGACAAGCGGGAGTCAAATGCAAGAAAAAAGCCGATAATGAGTCCAAACCCTTGCACATGTATTGCCGATGTATCG
>JBNPEB010000081.1:0-13426 GCA_051117335.1 Elainellaceae cyanobacterium | reverse complement strand
CTAAAGCTCGAACTCAAGAAGCACTTGATCAAGCATTAACCCAGATTATCAATGAGTGCATTTCCGATGACGATGCCTTTGGCTGGTTCGCTCACTGTGGCTTATTCATTTGAAAACCGCTGTAATTTGTTTGGAGCCAATCTTCCAGCATTGCTCATCGGCGAATGATTTTCGGAGGGGCATGACAATGTCATGCCCGTACAATGGGTAGTTGGTGGGCTAATGGTTTCTCTATCATTCATCAATTTCGCAACGTCAATCTTCCTCATCCAGCACTGAGAATTTTGTGAGTTCTGGCTCTAGCCTTACGCTCTCGCGTTAGGACGCTGAACGTGTGGTGAACCCTTGCGGCGTGAGGGTTCACCACACAAACCTGAGCCTGCGGGGCTATATAATAATGTTCCGATACGGACACATCCCCATCCTCTATGACATTTCCCGCTCGCCTGCAACACTGGATCACCACGCCGGTTCTCAAATCCCGCGACTCGCGGCTGATATTTTGGTTTAGCCTCAGCATTACCTTTGCGCTGATTTACACCTTCATGGGGCTGCGGGAGGCGTTTAGCAGCGAATATGTCATTCACGATGACGTGCGATCGCACGTTTTCTGGATGGAGCGGTTTATCGATCCGGGGTTGTTTCCCAATGACCTGATTGCCGATTATTTCCAGTCGGTTGCCCCTGCAGGATACACCTGGCTCTATAAAGCAGCGGCATTTCTAGGAATTGACCCCATTGGCTTTAATAAGTTTTTGCCATTACCGCTGGTGCTAATCACCACGATCTATGGCTTTTGGATCAGCATGGAACTCCTTCCGGTGCCCGCCGCCGGATTTATCGCCACGCTGCTGCTCAACCAAACTACTTGGAACACCCACGACATTCCGTCAGGGACGCCCCGCGCGTTTATCTATCCGCTGTTCATGGCGTTTATCTACTACGTATTGCGGAGAAACCTACTGCCGTCCCTAGTTACCATCGTGCTGCAAGGATTGTTTTATCCGCAGACGGTGTTTCTCTCGTCGGCGGTGTTGGTGTTGCGAGTGTTGCGGCTTGACAGGGGGCGACCCAGGCTATCGCGCGATCGCCAAGACTATGTGTTTTGCATCTGCGGGTTGAGCGTGGCGTTTGTGATGCTGCTGCCCTATGCGCTCAAAATCTCGGACTACGATCCGGTGCTCACCGTGGCAGAGGCGCGATCGCTGCCAACCTTAGAAGGCGAGGGGCGCAAAGAATTTTTCTTTGATGATCCGCTGAAGTTTTGGTTTTGCGGCGAGCGATCGGGCATGCTTCCGTATAACTGGTGCAAATATGAGCGTCCGCCTCAGCTTTGGGCGAGCATTTTGCTGCTGATTTTGCTGCGATTTCCAAAGCGGTTTCCGCTGCAAGAGCAAATTACGAAACACATCGTCATTCTGCCGCAGATTTTGGTGGCCTCGCTGGGCATGTTCTTTTTAGCTCATGCGCTGTTGTTTCGACTGCATCTGCCAAGCCGCTACACCAAACACAGCATTCGCATTCTTGTTGCTCTAGCCGCTGGCATCGCGCTTGTACTACTGCTGGATGCGGTGTTTCGCTGGGCACAACGGGGGCGATCGCACCCGTTGCAGCGGCAGTTAACCGTCGTAGGAACGCTGGTCTTGATGTCGGCATACATCTTTGGCTATCCCCTGCTGATGGATGAATACCCGAATCCTGACTATGTTAGGGCTGAAGCACCCAAGATGTATCAGTTTTTCGCACGGCAGCCAAAGGATATTCTGATTGCCTCATTGTCAGAGCAGGCAAATAATATTCCGTCGATTTCGAGGCGATCGGTGTTAGCGAGTTCAGAAATTGCCAACCCGTATCACATGGGCTATTACAACCAAATACAAACGCGCGTCTATGACATGATGCAAGCCCAATACAGCCTAGACATGGCAGATGTAAAAGCCTTCATTCGCAAATACGGCATTGATTATTGGTTAGTAGATGCCAATGCCTTTCAAGCAGACTACATCGAAAGTAATTCGTGGCTGCGGCAAATCGAACCCTATTCGTCGGATGCGAGACGCAATCTCCTGGCAGGTCAAACGCCCGCCCTAGCAACAGTCATGAACCCGTGTGACGCAGTGAGAAGCCAAGGTCGGATTGTTCTAGATGCCCAGTGCATTTTAGAGGCTCCAGATCCGTAAATCCTGATAAAAACCCGATAAAAAAGCAGCTTCGCTGGAAGCTGCGTGACGTTCCACTTCTTATCAGAATTCTCTATAAGAATACCCTTTCGGTGGAGTGAATTGTCCTCGCAAATCATCAAGATTTGTTGTCGAGCAGCTCAGGTGATCATTGTCACGGTTCTCATTCATCTAAATCACGGCAGGTGTCGATTGGTATCACGTAAATCACTCCGAAATCATCACAGTTTTGCTTGGAGTTAAATCACACAAAGAAGTCATGATTTCGCGGACAGTAGAAATACGCCCCCTATACGCACACCAGCGAGGACTAATTACGATGTTGCCCCCCCTCCACTCAAGCGTTACTGAACACAACTATGCGATTCAAGAAACTAAAGCCATCTATTGGAGACGGTTGATTGAAGTCGGAGTCCCGGTTGAAGCGGCAAACATGATTGCTTGGGCGATCGCCTACTATGACGTCACCAAAGAACTGCCAACCGCTCAACAACGCGCGCTAATCAGCTATTACTGCCGATTTATTTGCCGCGCCGAGCTATGGCGACGGCAACTGTTGCTGCATTCTGCTTTTTGGGGTTGATTGACTTGGAACGAGGTGAGCTCATGAAAAAGCAGCCCCATACATGAAGCTGCCAGCGTGAGTGAGATCGTCAACCATAGAGAGGTTAAATCTAGTATTCCCAGAATTTCGTTCAAAATTAAACCTCAGACCAGGTTATATAGCCTTACGCTCTCACGTTAGGACTCTGAACGTGTGTAGACCCCGCGCGCCGCGTGAGGTCTACACACAAACCTAAGCCCGTCGGGCTATACCAATTCTCGATTTTAGATTTGCGATTTTGGATTGACGGCCACCAGCCTTGCAAGGGTTCTAGCCTGTTCATTGGTAGCCTTACTTTGAAGAATTGGTATTAGTGCTGAAATGGTGCTCGTGAGAAAACCCATTTCTAGACTTGGGCTACGCTGACGTGTCAGATTCCGTGACTTTTCCCGATGACCCAGTGGCGGCGGAAAAAGCGAGACAGGCTAGATTCTTCGAGCGACAGGTAAATCGGGCGACCATGCGGACAGGTGTGAGGGGTTCGAGTTTGCTGCCATTGATCAAGTAGGGTTTGCATTTCAGCACGACCGAGCGGTGTTCCATTGCGAATGGCCGTTCGACAGGCAGTTGCGACCAAGGCGGTATTCAAGTCTCCCCCAAGGCTCAGTTCAACGAGCGCATCTGCACAATCCTCTCGCTCTGCTAAGGACGCAGGCACGCTCCGCACCGCCCAGAGGTGGTTGCCAAATTCGTCCACATCCAGATTGAGTCGTCGGAGTTGGTTGACTTGCGCGGGTAGGAGCTGATTTAGAATGATCGGCGTTTCAATCGAAATAACCTGCCAGCGATCGCACAACTGTTCATAAATGACGCGCTCATGGGCGATATGCTGCTCAATCAGCCACATGCCGGTTGGGTGTTCTGCCAGGATATACATCTGATGAACCTGGGCGATCGCTTTAAGAGAAGCACGCAGAGCAGGCGAATAGACATCGGACGATGAATCTGATTCTCTAGGAGACGACTCATCCGATGGCTCAGAAATGCTTCGGCTCGTGCGATAGGCTCCGGTCGCTTCGGCCGCTTTGATCACCCGCCCAATGCGCTCAGAATAGGCCGTATCTGACCCGCTCGTCGGATCGAGGCGCAACGCTTGATGAATTGCGCTGGTCACTCGAACTCGCCATTTCTCCATCTCGTGCAGATACACGTCCGTTTTGGCGGGGTGGCGATTCCAGTCGACCTGATTGGAACGAACCCGGAGATGCACAAAACATACCGGATGGCGATCGCGCGGGAGGGTGCGGCGAAATGCGCCCATAATCGTCTGTTCTAATTCGGGCGATCGCACAATACGACCGTTGATTGCGACGCAAATCCAGTCAGTGCGATGTCGGTGGCAGCGATCGGGGCGTCCAACAAGCAGATAAAGGGAAGGAACCGTGAGGGAATGGAAGTCTTCAGCCGGTTGAGTGGTCTGCTCCTCGGTGGCTGGTGAGATGACTAACTCCTGCAGGTCGCTAATCTGCACATCTCGAATAAGCTGAGGCAAGATGTCTACAGCCGTATCTCCCGACCAGATGGAAAACCAAGGGCGATCGCCCTGTTCAACCGTCCATGTGACATGGGGATGGCAGAGGGCAAGATGTTGAATCGTGGACTGCACCAAACGCAGTTGTTGATTCACAGGCGGCAACCCGTCCCGACGCGCAGCCCATAACCCAAACACATCAGCAGCCGTGACAATCGTGCCAGGGGCGATCGCCACAGTTTCGGTATGGAGCGGCTGCCCTGTTGAGTCATAGCAAACTCGCCATCCCGCCTCTGCCTCAGACTGTTGGCTACAAATATCTAGATTGGCAAGCTGGGCAAGGCTGTGCAGCGCTTCACCTCGAAACCCCAAGCTAGTAATCTTCCATAGATCGTCGCGGTTGTGAATCTTGCTCGTACTATGGGGAGATGCCGCCGATTGCAAATCATCAAGCGACATGCCCGCGCCATTATCGGTGACGCGCACTCGCCAGCAGTCTGGATCAAGTGCGATGTGAATGCGAGTGGCGTTCGCATCAAGGGCATTTTCAACCAGCTCTCGAACTACCGCTGCAAGAGAATCGATGACTTCTCCCGCCGCAATCAGATGCACCACATCAATCGGTAATGTTTGAATCGTTGGAATCATCCCTCCAGTCAGCGATCGAATGCTGATAGTCTGATCCTATCGCGTTCGTTATTCTAAGTTGCAGAATCATTGCTATATAGCACTACGGGCTTAGGTTTCCTAAGGCAAGAGCGTACGGCTATACAGCACCCTACGGCTCAATCTACAGATGCAAAGGCTGGAATCCTCTCAACATAATTATCTGTCAATCCAAAATCGAAAATCCAAAATCTAGAATTGGTATACCTCCATGTCTGCATACGACACGATTTACGACATTGTCAGACACATTCCCAAAGGTCAGGTCGCCACCTATGGGCAAATTGCCGACCTCGCAGGATTTCCAGGGCAGGCTCGGCTCGTCGGCTATGCGCTCTATCAAGTTGATGCAAAGCAGTCTGACGTCCCTTGGCATCGAGTCATCAATGCAAAAGGGGAGATTTCCTATTCTTCGTTTCGAAATGGGGCAGACTACCTGCAGCGATCGCTCTTAGAAGCCGAAGGAGTCGAGTTTGGCGCGAATGGAAAAGTGAGCTTTCAAACCTATCTCTGGCGAGGATTCGAGCTTCCCACCCCAGATTCATAGCATGGGCATTTCTTGAAACAGACCCGCTGGCGATGCGTCCTTCTCATTAAGGTATAGGTGAGATGATGCGATTCTTGATAGTGCGGTTTTTAAAAAAAATACAGATGTTGCGTATGACTACCAGAAAGACGTTTCGCATTCCTGTGCAACACCTCGCGTTACCGCTAGTGCTAGCCACAGTGCTAATGGTGGGGGTGGGTTGCGCATCCCAATCGACCGGCAATCCTGAAGAACAGCCGCAGATCTCTATTGAAAGCCCTGCTGCACCGCTTGATACTGACTCAGCCGACGACTCAGAGAACATGTCAGAGGACACTCAAGAAAAACTTCGAGAGGCGATCGCCCCTAAGTTTGGCGTGTCGGTTGACCAGGTTTCGATTCTCCATCACAGCCGAGAAACCTGGCAAAACGGCTGTTTGGGATTGGGTAAACCTGACGAATTTTGCACGATGATGCTGGTTGAAGGATGGCAGGTCGAGGCGCAGGTGGGAGAGCAGAGCAAAGTTTTTAGAACTGATTTGACTGGCGAGGTGGTGCGTCTGGTGGAGTCTAGTGAGCCGTGATTTCGCTCAAGGGAAAATCGCGATCCATTCAAGGTTTTGTTTAGTCAACTTTGTTAGTCAACTAGCCATACAAGTCTGATCTCGTCTTCTAAAATAGGTAAGGATAGATTCGACGACTTTGTACAAACAAATGTTACGAAAACCAGAGATGCACATTTAGGCTAGTAGCTATGCAAGATTTTTGGCAGAATGTTGCTCGGTATCCGAGATATCTGATTTCGTTTACGCTTGGGGTGTTGTTTGCCTTCGTGCAGCCGCTGATTCCGTTATTCAAGCGCCCTACCACGGCGATCGCTCTGATTGGGGCTCTAATTGGTACGTTTGCGTTTATTACCTTTACCCTCAAGGCAATGTTAGGACTGGGTGTAAGTTAGCTTAGACTGTGAACACTTAGTAGCGACTTTATTGCCAGGAAGAGGGGGCGCGTGAATGGCAACCAATCGACGGATTGCTCGTGTATCAGAACTCATCAAGCGAGAAATCAGCCAGCTTTTGTTTTCTGGCATTAAAGATGACCGGGTGGGAATGGGCATGGTGAGCGTCACAGACGTAGATGTGTCTGGGGATTTGCAACATGCCAAAATTTTTGTCAGTATTTATGGCTCAGAAGAAGCCCAAGCCCAAACAATGGAAGGTTTAAAGTCTGCGACAGGCTATGTGCGAAGCGAGCTCGGACAGCGCATTCGGCTGCGGCGGACTCCGGAAGTGGTGTTTATTCAAGATCGCGGCATCGAACGGGGAACGCGAGTCCTCTCGCTCATTAATCGGCTTAGTGAAGAACGGCAAGCCAAGGTCGAATCGGGAGAGCTTGATTTCTCAGACGATGGGCCAGATGATGGGCCAAACAATGGGCCAGATGATATGGCAGATTGACACCGATTGAGGAGTAGGGATATGGCATCTCTCTTGCCTGACTGGCGCGAGTTGTCTCTTGCAGAACAGGTCGCGCAGATGGTTGTTGTGCGAGCGTCAGGCTATCTATTTGATGACCAAATCCAATATCCAGACTGGGAACCCGCTAATGCAACGCTGATGCACTGGCTCCGTGATCTAAAGATGGGCGGAGTCATTTTGCTGGGCGGCAGCGCAGCAGAATTGGCAGTGCGATCGCACCAACTCCAGTCATGGGCGATGATTCCATTATTAGTGGCTGCCGACATCGAAGAAGGCGTCGGGCAGCGATTTTCGGGCGCGACCTGGTTTCCACCCCCGATGGCGATCGCAGAATGGGCACGCCGAGATCTCGATCAAGCAATTCTTTATGCAGAAAAGATGGGGGCTATCACCGCTCAAGAAGCGCTTGCAATCGGGCTGAACTGGATTTTAGCGCCTGTGGTGGATGTGAATAATAATCCCCTCAATCCCGTGATTAACGTCCGAGCCTTTGGTGATACGCCAGATATCGTGAGTCAGCTTGCAACCGCGTTCATTCGAGGAATACAGCCCTATCCGGTGCTAACGTCTGCCAAACATTTTCCGGGGCATGGCGACACCGCCGTTGATTCGCACCTAGACCTGCCTGTGCTTCCTCACGACTCCGCCCGCCTCGCAGAGATCGAATTGCCTCCCTTTCAAGCCGCGATCGCCACTGGGGTTGACTCGGTGATGAGCGCCCATTTGCATATTCCTGCCCTTGATTCGACCTATCCTGCCACCCTTTCCTCTACCATATTGACGCGCGTATTGCGGCAAAAGTTGGGCTTTGGGGGGCTGATTGTCACCGATGCATTGGTGATGGGGGCGATCGCCAACCACTATGGAGCCAATGATGCCCCCGTGATGGCCGTAGAAGCAGGGGCTGACATTTTGCTGATGCCGCTCGATCCAGAAGGGGCCATTGGTGCGGTCTGTCGGGCCGTTGAGTCAGGACGGATTGCGCTTGAGCGAATTCATGCCTCAATCGATCGCATCTGGACGGCAAAACAACACCTGTATGGAAAGGAGGGAGAGCAGTACCCATCATCACCCCGCGAAACCCCATCACCGACTACGTCTCGCAACGAGGTGATACACCTGGATCATCTATCTCACCCTCATGCTACTGACGTTACCGCTCAAATTCTACGCCACTCGATGCAGGTTCATGTTGACCAGCCGCTTGCATCGGTTGAGTCAGGGCGAAATGTAATTGTCGTGGATGATGTACTAGACTGTGATTTTTTGGGGCATCATACGCCAGCGATCGCCCTGCCCAAGCGCTATGGCTATCATCAACTCCAGCTAATCGATCGCCATACGCCGCGTTTGTCATCCTATCACCACTCTGATATGACTGCCCCAACTCTACTTCAGCTATTTGTGCGCGGAAATCCGTTTCGAGGCAGCGCTGGACTGACCCACACCGCAGATGAATGGTTAAGGTTTTTAGTGCAAACACAGCAGCTGAGCGGACTTGTCATCTATGGCAGTCCCTATGTGCTAGAGCACTTGCAGCCCAGTGTGCCCTCTCAGATTCCGTGGGTGTTTACCTATGGGCAGATGCCTCATGCACAACGAATCGCTCTTAGTATGATGGTCTAGCCAGACCGAGTGAGCAAGAATCACCCGCCTAGACGACACATTGGCAGGAGGTTGTTCATGGGCGATCGCTCTACAGTAGAAATGTGGACATCAACACTGATTGCGTTCTACAGGATCGTAAGCATTGTTGCAGTAGGATCTGAGATCATTTGGGGGCATTTGATCTCGTAAACCCGGCACTATGTCGGGTTTTTTATTCCCAATTAGGGAGCCGTTTGACGGCGGTTTTGAGGAATCAGTCGAGCTAGAATGACGTAGATGATGGCAGCAGAGACAATGCCGTTGATGGGCACAATCCCGATGGCATATTTGTTCGTAAAAAAGGCGATCGCCGACGCTGCAACATAGGCGATAATGCCCGCCCAATTGAAGGCAGGCTGCGGATCGCTCACCTCAGGAAACTCACCCCGCTGATGCACCCAATAATCAGCCATGATCACGCCACCAATCGGCGGAATGAACGTGCCTAGCAGAATCAGATAGTTCACCAGCATTTCGTAAATACCGCCCCAGGCCAACACCAGCGCAAAGGTCGCGCCACCCAGCACAAACAACGTTCGTTTGCTGGTGCGAAACATGTTGGAAGCCGCAATGGAAAACGCATAGATGGTGTTATCTTGAGTCGTCCACATATTGAGGACAAAGAGAATCAAGCCCCAGAACAACAAGCCTTGCTGGGCCATGACTTTCACGATGTCGGGCTCGCCATAGACCTTGGCACAAAATGCGCCGCTGAAGATGAGAAACCCATTGCCCAAGAAAAATGCAATCAGAGTAGCGAGAAACCCAACCCGGCCTGACTTTGCAAAGCGGCTCCAGTTGGTGGCCTGGGTTCCGCCTGATACAAACGTGCCCACAATCAGGGTGATGGCCGCTCCGGCAGTGAGGGGATCGCCGAGTTCGGCTGATTGCAGCCCTGCAAACCCGCCGACATCGCTGCTGGCGATCGCCAAACTCCACACCATCAAAATCACCATCGCCGGAACCGCAATCCGGCTCAGCCAATCCATTGCCTTGTAGCCAAAGTAGGCCGTTGAGCAGCAAGCATAGGTAAAAAACAGAATCAGAAGTCCATTTAAGGATTCGGGAACTCCGGCGAGCGTGATGAGCAAATTAGCCATCAGAGCCGACCCCCAGGCATACCAGCCGATTTGGGTAAAACCGAGGATAAAGTCAACCCATCGTGACCCCACATTGCCAAAGCTAAACCGCGCCATTAAAACGGTGGTGAGTCCTGTCTTCGCGGCGATGAAGCCGAGAAGTGACGCATAGACTCCGAGGATCAGATTGCTAATGACAATCAGCCCAACCAAATCGGGCCAAAACTGAAACGATGGCCCGACAATCCCGCCTGCAAACAGAGTACCGGAGTAGAGCGTAAACCCAATCAGAATGGGTGCTAGAGAAAAAATTGATTTGCGAGCAGTTGAAGGAACCGGGTGTAGCGGAAAATCTTCTCCTGTCTCTCCCTGCGGAAGAACCGGAGGTTTGGTAGTTGTACTCATATGAATGATGACCTGAACGACCTCAGAATGACCTGATATGTTGTGGTCTATTCTGGGGGTGGGGTTTATTGAAAATGGTGTTTCTTGATACAAATTCCTGTCCGACCCTATCGAATCATCCAAGTTTTATCGCCATACGCTCTCTCGTTAGGACGTTCAATTCGATGCCCACTAATTTTTTGGGGCAACTATCCATCTGCAATCAATCGAGCTTTTCTAAGGAAAAATTGCAAAACCGTTTCCTCTCGTGAAATTACATCAACAGTTCCCTCCATCCCAACTTCGATTACACATTGGTCGGTGCCCCGCTTCAGAACAGGGCTGGTTGGCTCGATAGTGACTTCATAGATGGGGGGGGTATTTCCGCCAGCCTCAGAAGTTCTAGGATTTCGTGATGAAGCACTGTCTGCCTGAGTCTTGATCGTATCTTCAGAGATTTGGCTGACCGTACCCTTGAGCGTGCCATAGTCGGGATAGGCACATGCAGACACTCGCATGAGTGCTGATTGTCCTTCGTTCAGCTTGCTTCTATGTTCGGGAGGCACAAAGGCTCTGATTTGCAAGGGAGTATCATCTGGAATAATCTGAGCAATGGTTTCTCCTGCGCTCACGGTTTGACCCGGATTTCGCAGATTCAAGGTTGCCAGAATGCCGTCTGACGTAGCTGCGATCGCCGTCTGACGCAGATCGGTTTCGACCTGCTGAAGTTCGCGGGTGTCTTGCTCTAGTTGCTTTTGCATCTCTACCCGCTGTTGAATCAGTGCCTCCCGCTCTTTATTGAGTGCCGCAAGGGTGGCGGCACCGGTTGCTTGTTCTTGGGCAATGCGTTCAGTGGCGATCGCCACATTCGCTGCACTTGGGTTCAACATCGCCCGGAGCCTTTGCAGTCGTGCTTGAGCGGCTTCAACGGCTTGCTCTTGCTGCTGGACTGCGAGATGTGCTTCTTCGAGCTGATCGCGGGAAAGGGCACCCGCTTGAGCAACGGGCTGATAGCGATGATACCGAGATTCCGCCGCGCCTAGACTCGCTACTGCCGATCGGACTTCTGCCTCTGCTTCCTCGACTTCCATCGCAGTACTAATTTGTTGGTCTTGATAGTCTCGGCTTTGCTGGCTGAGTTCTGCTTCAGAGGCGGCGATCGCCCGATTCATGCGATCTTTTTCAGCCCCTAATTGGTCGCTGAGTGCTTGAATTTGGGCGTTAACCTGAACGATTTGAAGCTGAGCCTGTTGAGTAGCGCTTTGCAGTTGACTCTTTTTGGTCTGTAGCTGCGAATCATCAATCATGGCAATCACGTCCCCGGTTTGAATGGCCTGATTCTCTTTCGTCAAAATATGGGTCACAGTACCTGAGGTTGCTGCTTGCACAATCCGCAATTCTCCTGCCGGACGAATGCTAGCCGGAGCTTTTACTGTAACTTTGTATTTGGCAACCGAGGCGATCGCCAGCGCCATGCCCATGATGCCGATGAGCACCAACCCTCCGGTGGTAGTCCAGCGGCTAATCGGTGGTAGGAAATCATTGGCGGAGACGGGAGGTAGATTGGTTGAATTGTTCGTTGAATCTGAGGAATGAAGCATCGTCATAGGTCACATCCAAATTCGATTTGAGGTGGGACGGTAGGGGCGAACGGCCGTATGCCTAGCAGGCTCCGCCAACGCCCGTACACGTAATTGCATCGCCCGTACACGTAATTGCATTTCTATTCCAACCATTGGATGAAGGCACATCGCCCAGAAAATCGAGGTGGTCGCCGGGTCGGTGTCGCAGATCTTCTGGCGTCCCTTGAATAACTACCTTTCCCTGATCCAGCATGATGATCCAGTCAGCATGTTGCACGACGCTAGGACGATGGCTAATCACAATCGTGGTTTTCCCTGGGCGATTATTAAACAGCCGCTGAAGAATCTGCGCCTCACTCACCGGGTCAAGGGCACCCGTCGATTCATCCAGAATCAGAATCGGTGGATCGGTGATAATGGCACGGGCGATCGCCAACCGCTGCCGCTGCCCGCCTGATAGATTGGCCCCAAATTCACCCAACACCGTTTGATACTTGTCAGGTAGATTGCTGATGAACTCATCTGCCCCGGCAATCTGGCAGGCTGTCACGATACGTTCAAAGGTGGCATGGGGATAGCTAAATCGAAAGTTGTCAATGATAGAACGGCTCCAGAAGTGCGGATCTTGCGGCACCAGCATCACCTGCTGTCGCAAGCAATCCAGTGATAGATCGCGCTGGTTATATAGCCCATAGCGAATGTTGCCCGATTGGGGGAAATACGACCCGGCCAGCAGCTTAGCAAAGGTACTTTTACCACAGCCTGATTTGCCAATCAGCGCCACTACCTCCCCGCCCGGAATCGTCAAGGATACATCGTGGAGCAAATCGACTCGACCCGCATGATGAAAGGTGAGGTCAGCACATACGATATCCGCATCGGCTGGAATCTCTGTCCAGGGTTTTTGGGTATCATGCTGATCTTCTGGCGTCGCGTCAATGACTTCAGCTAAGCGCTGGAGCACTACCTGCGCCATGATAAATTCATCCACCAAACCAATCACCGATCCCAGGAAGCCGAGAAAGTTGCCGCTCATGCCGTTGTAAGCGAGCAATTGTCCGACGGTGAGCGTCTGGTCAATCACCAGATAACTACCCAGCCACAGCAGTGAAATGCTTGTCAGGGTTGAGAGAATGCCCGTTACAGTGCCGCTGTGTAGCTCCAACTTCATCATGCCCCAGCCTAAGTTAGCCAACCGACCGAAATTGGCCTGATATTCTTGCCATGCTTGGGGTGTGGCTTGCGTGGTTTTGAGGATTTGCATCCCTCGAAATGTTTCAACGAGAAAGCCTTGATTCTCAGTGCCCAACACAATCATATTGCGGGTTTTGTGACGCAGGGCAGGGAGAAATAGCAGATTTACCAGCGTCACGATCACGAATGCCGCTAAGGATGCCAGCGTCAGTTGCCAGCTATAAAACAGCATGAAACACAGAGATACTATGGCAATAAAAAATTCACTCGGCAATCCCAACACGATTTGCGAAATCAAGCTATTCACAGCATCCACGTCCGAAATGCGGCTGACCACTTCGCCACTGCGACGGCTTTCAAAGTAGCTCAAGGGCAGGTGCAGCAGTTTGCGTCCATAGTCGAGAATCATGCCCAGTTGCAGCCGTTGACCAAAGTGACCAATCAGATGCGCCTGCACTAAGCTAATGACGCTGCTAAATAGGTTCATCTCAGATCTTGCAGTATCTCAAGGTAAGACTGTAGTTCCCAACTTGGCTGCCTGACACATTTTATTTTGTGGTCAGAGTTTTCGATAACGTAGGTTGCGGTTGAGCTTGCGAAACCCAACATAGTCC
>JBNPEB010000077.1:0-13581 GCA_051117335.1 Elainellaceae cyanobacterium | reverse complement strand
TGACCATTAGGCATTTTGCCATGTTTGTGAGTTTTAGCATGACCACAGAGCCGACATTCCATCACTTCAATCCAAACGACACGATTACTCTACTTTACTAAACCCACATCATTTTGATGCACTACCCGAAAATTTTATAAAGAAGCCAGGCTTTGCCCAAGGGCGTTCTGACTCGTTGGCTATGATGATGGCTAAGGGTCCCAGTAGAGTCCAGGCAAAATGTAAGAGCACGATTTAGTGTCTGATAGGTCCTGGAAAGGGTGTAACTGCCACCGTGTCTCTTGACCTTTAAACAAAGGATGATCAGAGGGTGACAGCATCAGTGGAGAAATCTCCTAAGAAATTGATTGATAACCGCTATCAGATTCAGCGGTTACTCGGGCAGGGTGGATTTGGACGCACCTATCTCGTTCAGGACGAGCGACGTTTTGGTGAGTCCTGCGTTCTCAAAGAATTCGCGCCAGGCGACAGCAATGATGCGACGGTAACGCAGAAGCTTAGTGAGCTTTTCCGGCGTGAAGCCAAGATTCTTCACAAACTCGATCATCCTCAGATTCCCAAATTCCTGGCATGGTTTCAAGACAGAGGACGATTGTTCATCGTCCAAGAATATGTTGATGGCAAAACCTATTGGCAGATTCTCCAAGAGCGCAAGCAGTATGGCAAAACCTTCACCGAAGCCGAAGTGATTCGCTGGCTGAAAGATTTGCTGCCAGTTGTGGGCTATATCCACGATCAGAACATCATCCACCGAGATATCTCACCAGACAACGTTATGCTGCCCAAGGGCAAAGACTTTCCGGTCTTAATTGACTTTGGAGTGGTCAAGCCAACGAAAAGCGATAGCGGACAGGAGACTGACTCCTCCGACGACGAGAGCTCGATGGAAGCATCGGTGCTGGTGGGCAAATATGGCTATGCTCCTTACGAGCAAATTTACATGGGGCAATGTTCGCCCCGAAGTGACCTGTATGCCCTCGGGGTTAGTGCCGTGGTTTTGCTAACGGGTCGAAAACCAAACCAACTGATTCACCCATCCACACTGAAGTGGATATGGCAAGAGCGAATTAGCATTGACAGTCGCCTCGTCCAAATCCTAAACAAGATGATGGCTAAGGAGCCACAGGATCGATACCCCTCGGCGCGAGCTGTTTTGGCAGACCTGCAGCAGCTTGAACTTTCGCCCCAAGGTGCCCATCTAGATTCCTTTGCCCAACCGTCACTACGGCAATCCGTTTCTCGTGCTGTGAATGCTCTGAAAACGTCGGATGTCCATGAATCTCGCCACAATTCATCTCACTCATCACCCCCGCCTGTAGGAGCCCAGGTTGAATGGGCATTAGATAACGCTGTCTCTAACCAAGTTCATGAGACTGTTCCGCAGACCATTTTAGAATCGCCGATTGCGACGACTTCTGATGACGCATCACTACTGAGTCTTCAAGACTGGTCGCCTCTGCAAAAGGGGCAACGGTTGCTGACAACGGCGTTTCAGTATTTGGTGCATTTCGAACAGCCTCGCTGGAAGTATGCGGCGCTTAGCCTAACGGCGGTTAGTTTGCTTGCCGCAGGGCTGGCTGGAGTGCAAACAGCTCAGAATGATTCATGGTGCTGGCTATCGGGAAACTGTCTGAGTCAAGAAACTCTTGTGACCTCCTATGAGGAGGCCGTTGATCGTGCTAAATCTGCCTTGGCAGACGCTGAAGGGGCTGAGACTCTCAAAGAATTAATCTCTGCGGGCGATCGCCTGCAGACTGCGATTGACTATCTCGGGGCGATTCCGAGCGATGCCGACATCTATCCCCAGGTTGAAGAATCATTGGCGAGTTATCGGCGAGAATTGACCGACCTCGAAAACCGCATCGAAACAGAGCTTCCTTATGCTGCCCTCCTTAGCGAAGCTGAAGCGCTCGCGCAAGCTGCGGAAGAAAGCTTAGAAACTGCGACCGCAATTCAAGACCAGGTTGATGCGAAGCGATTCTGGGAAGATGCCCGGCTGAAGGTAAAAGCGATTCCATCGTCATCATTGGCATACGACATTGCAGCAGAGAGACTGCAAGATTACCAGGCTCGTATCGAGGGAGTGAATCGCATCATTGCTCAAGGGCAGCAGTCTGGCTCTATTCAAGATCCTGATGGTTCATCGCAACCTCCCTCCCCCGAACAGGTTGTCAGTTCACTACCAACATCACCCTCCTCGAATGCGATCCGACCCCCTGTGCAGCGATCGCCCTCTCAGACATCCCCCCAACGATCGCCACAACCCGTTGAGCGCTCAAGTCCTCGCGTTTCTCAGCCACCCCCATCCCCTACGAGATCCTCAGCATCCGGTGCGGTGCCGCTACTGGCAGCCCAAAACCTCGATGATGTGTCGGTGCGCTTAGATGGAGCCCATGTCAATACAAGTGGCACATTTGTTGCCAATGTGGTCATCGAGAACCAGAGCGATCGCACCTTTGCCTTTGTGCCCGTTTATGCGGCTCGCATCGAAACAGAGTGGGGACAACCCATCACCTCGCGGATTTCGTTTGGCAACTCAAGCGAACCCGTCGTCGAACGGGGCGATCGCCTCACAGGACAACTCTTTGTCTTAGGGCAGCGTTGGAAAGATTCGGGTTCTCAAAATCTGGTCTTGGTCATTGAAGAAGGAACGACGGGTGGGCGAACCTTTCGAATCCCCTTCTAGGGAGAAATTTCAAATCCTTTCAATTTCGAGCTTGTTCTCTCAAAATCGCAACAAACGCTACATTTTGCTCTCGATGGAGGCGCTATATCAATAGTCTTAGAAGCAAGCACATGCATGGATTAAATTCATGCATCGGTTGCTCTCTAGTGTCTTCCCTGAGGATGTATGAAACGCAGCACATTTCTCAAATTTGTGGGGAGGGCAGGGGGCGTTGCTGCTACCCTTGCCACTATGAAAGCGATGGGATTGCTCCATGCTGACGCAACTGGCAGTGAGCGCCCTAACTTGCCCGTCGGGTCGGGAGACGGCTCTAATGTGATCATTTTAGGAGCCGGAATTGCGGGTATGACCGCAGCCTACGAGCTTTCTAAGGCAGGCTATTCTTGCACAATTCTTGAAGCCCTTGATCGGGCTGGAGGGCGATGCTGGACAATTCGAGGTGGAGATGAGATCAAGGAAACCGACAGCACTCAAACGTGTCCGTTTGATAGCGACGACTATCTCTACCTCAATCCTGGGCCAGCTCGCATTCCGTATCATCATCAGGGCATCTTGGGCTACTGCAAAGAATTTGGCGTGCCTTTAGAAGTGATCGTCAACGAGAATCGGGCTGCCTATTTCCAAGATGATAAAGCATTCGGAGGTGAGCCTGTGCTCAACCGCCGCGTGGTGAATGATAGTCGCGGCTATATTGCCGAGCTGCTTGCCAAGGCACTTCGCAAAAATGCTCTGGAGGAAGATATTACGGTCGACGATCAGGAGCGTCTGCTGGAGTTTGTCAGCCGGTTTGGCAACCTCAACGCTGATTATCTATTTGAGGGTTCTAGCCGATCTGGATATCAAGATCCGCCAGGAGCAGGGCTTAATCCGGGTGAAACGAATAATCCAATTAACTTTTCAGAACTGCTCAAATCAGACTTTTGGATATACAAAATGCACTTTGGCGAAAGCTATACCCAAGGCGCAACCATGATGCAGCCTGTTGGGGGGATGGATCAAATCGCCACCGCATTTGAACAACGCGTCGGGCACCTGATTACCTACAACGCAGAGGTCAGCGAAATCCGCAAAACCGGATCTGGTGTCCGCGTGGTGTATACCGATACGGCCACTGGCGATCAGCAAGCGCTCGACGGGGATTTTGCGATCTGCACATTCCCGTTGTCGGTGTTGGCGGGCATTGATGCTGATTTTTCGCCAGCCTACCAAGCGGCGATCGCCACTGGTTCTGAATCCTACGTCAAAGCTGCAAAGGTTGGCTTCCAGGCAAATCGGCGCTTCTGGGAAGAAGATTACAACATCTACGGCGGTATCTCTTGGACAGAGCGCGACATCACGCAAATTTGGTATCCGTCCAATCGCTTCCATGCTCAAAAAGGCGTCGTCGTGGGGGCTTATATCTGGGATAACGAGATTGGCGAACGCTTTGGCAACACGCCACTCAACCAACGACTCCTCAACGCCATTGCCGATGGTGAAATGATTCACCCCAATTATGGTCAAGAGGTATCATCTGAAACCGGCCTCAGCATTGCGTGGCATAAACTGCCTTACAGCCAAGGCGGCTGGATTGAATGGGACGATGCTGCGCTTGAAACGGTCTATCCGATTCTGAATGAGCCGGATGGTCCGATTTATCTTGCCGGAGAACACCTCAGCCATCTAGTCGGCTGGCAGGAAGGCGCGGTGCTATCGGCGCATCAAGCGGTTCAAACGATTGCAACTCATCACTCGAACACAGAACCTCAATCATGATGTCTTGGAAAAAAATTGCATTGATCGGCTTTACCATCATCGGGCTGGCGATCGCCCTGTTACTCTCTCTCCCCCAACCTTCCTCAGCGCAGGATGTGGTGCGGTTTCCAATTCCTGATTCTGACTTTCCTATCGCCCAAGCAGTGGAGGTGCCGGGTGGAAAAAGCGTCGTCTATGTAAGTGGACAAGTGCCCTCGGTCATTGATGAAAGCGCTGAACCCGGCTCGATAGCAGCATATGGCGACACCACAACTCAAACCATTGGCGTCTTAGAAAAAATCCAGGCGATTTTAGAAGGCATGGAGATGTCGATGGGAGATGTGGTCAAAATGCAGGTGTTCTTAGTCGGCGATCCGGCGCTGGATGGCGCGATGGACTTTTCAGGGTTTATGGACGGCTATACTCAGTTTTTCGGCACTGATGAGCAGCCCAATCTGCCAGCGCGATCGGCCATGCAGGTGGCGGGGTTGGTGGTTCCGGGCTGGCTAGTTGAAATCGAAGTGACAGCGGTGCGTCCAGACTGATCCTGATTTGGAGTGAGGTTAGGCGATCGCCCCAAAATCTGGCACACCGATCAGTCCTATGTCTATGTCCAAAATCAGGGCGAGGGCATCATCTCCGGTTCGGATCAGCACGCCGTTCGCGCGTTGAAGAATATCTACGTTGGCAAGCGTGACGCCATCGGGCAGCGATAGACGATCGATCCCGTCTTCAAAATCCTGAATCGTCGCCTTCCCTCGTCCTGACTGCAACACAAAGATATCGGAGTCTGCCCCGCCGATAAGATGATCCCCCCCGTTGCCGCCGAGGAGAATATCGGTTCCGCCGCCGCCGCTGAGCGTATCGTTCCCCATATTTCCAACCAGCCAATCGTTGCCGTCGCCCCCATAGAGGCGATCCGCGCCTATATCTCCATAGACCACATCATCGCCGTCCTGCCCATCGAGCAAATCGTCTCCCATTCTGCCCTGTAAGACGTTATTGCCCGCGTTGCCATAGATAGAATTATCCAAGTCGTTGCCAGTGCCGTTTAAATCGCCACGTCCTCCCAGCACCAAATTTTCAAATGTCTCGTCTAGTGTCAACGAAACCTGCGACAAGATGGTGTCGAGTCCTCCGTCATCATTCTCAGGGCGATCGCCCTCATCTCTCACGACATACCAATCCACCCCATCTCCATCGACGCGCTCAAGCTGCCAATCGTCGTCGTCATTTCGACGGGCATATGCCACGCCTTCATGCAGCCCATTGCGGCGATCGCCCGAATTGTCATATTGGTTGTCAGGAAACGCATCGAGCAGAGTCTTAAATAATTCGGTTTGGGGCGCAATGAAGGTAGATAAATCGGCATACACATCAATCATGGCGCCGTGGGCTTCATCGGCATTAAAGAACCCAAAGCGCAAACCGTTGAGCCTTACGACAAACGACGTTTGAGCCGTACCAGCCTGAGCATTGTCTCCGGCCAACCCCGTTTGAAAAATATCGTCTGCGACTACAAACGAAAATGATTGATTGGCGATCGAGGTAAATGCTGGAACCGGCTGCGGGTCAGGATTGATGCTGTTGATGTCATACTCCAGCGCTGGAAACGCCGGATCGAGGGCAATCAGATCGGCTTGGTTGCCAAGCTGTTGGTTAAGCTCGGATGCAACATAGGTGCCCAGGCTGTGCCCTACCAGAGATAGCTGGTTTCCAGACGCCAGAATCGGCGCTACGAGTGGAAGAACCCAGTCTGCAACGGATTGAATGCGTCCGGCAGCGGCAAACGGAGGCAGGCGCCCCTCAGTCGCGGCTTCTCCCCAATCTAAAAATAGAATTTGAGTCTCAGGCTGAGCCGTTAGCGTTTGAGATAATTCATCAAGCCGAGGAAATATCTCGGCAAGGGGGCGATCGCGATCGGGAGCCTGACTTCGTCGACCATGAACCACCAGAATGGTATTACGGGTTAGGTCTAGTTCGGTTTGAGAGTCTGCTCCATAGCGCCAAAGCCGAATCGGATAGTTGCGGATGTCGGTGCCACGGGTCGATTCGGCGGCTTGGATCTGATCTAAGCGAAGCAGCGTCGGTGTGATGATGTTCAAAGGACTCCTCCTTCATAATGCGCCTGAGCTAGAACATTACAAAATCTTCAATTCTGAGCAACAACTGATTAGAAAGTCAGCAAATCCCACAGAGTGGAGGTTTGATCGATCTTGAATCGGATAGGATGGTCTGGAGAATTATTGGCATACTGGCATCTATCGTGGCAGAGGAAATTCTAGACTTTTCACCTGACTATTTAAACGCATGTGCCCACATCATGGTGGCGGTTAGCAATCGTGAGCCGTGGCATGAGAACTGGACGGTTGAAACTGCACAAACCCGCTTGTGGGAAATTGCTAATACTCCCGGATTTATTGGTCTAATCTACTGGTCGGGCGGGGTAGTTGGGTATGCATTCGGCTGTTGTGAACAATGGGATATGTCTAAAAATTTTTGCCTCTACGAAATTGCCGTCAAACCAGATATGCAACGAAAGGGCATTGGCAGAAAGCTTGTGTCTCAGTTGGAACGAGTGTTGGTTAAGCAGGGCGTGACTAAAGTGTATTTAGCGACGTTGCGAGACAGCAATGCGGAAGACTTTTACCGTAAGCAAGGCTATCGAGAATCAAAGAATGTCATGACGATGGTGCGGTTTCTTGACTCGTCAACTTTAAACGCTACAAATCAATGAATCACCTTAGTGTTGGCAGGTCATTGACAAAGCTTTCTTGAGGAAGACGACACCACATCCGTTTTCGCATAAAGTCAGTTCGTAGTCTACTGTCGGGGTAATCCCCTTGCGATTTGGCTCGTTGGTTGGGTTTGCAGCCCTGCTTATTTCGCTCTATGTCCTCTGGCGGATTCAGCAAATTGTATTGCTAGGGTTTGCGGCTGTCGTATTTGCCACGGTTATCAATCGGTTAGTCCGCTACTTAGAGCAGCATAAAGTTAAACGGGGATTGGCACTTGTTCTATCCGTTGCCTTCATCCTCGTGATTGCGATTGTTTTCATCGTGCTGATTGTGCCGCCGTTAGTGCGACAGGCAATGGAATTAGTGAATCTTGTCCCAGATGGATTTCAGCAACTGCAAGAGTGGATTAGCTGGATACAAAATTTCTTGCCAGAACAAGTCATAGATGATGTTCGCGGATTGAACGGAATTGGCGCAATTGTCAGCAATATTCAATCGTGGGTTTCTAACTTGTTTGGAAACTTTTTTCAAATCTTTTTTAGCTCAATCGAATTTTTATTGAAGCTGCTGCTGCTGCTTGTGGTGACGCTGATGTTTCTCGTCAACCCGTCTGCTTATCGCCACTTATGTCTCCAGCTTTTTCCGTCGTTCTATCGGCGTCGAGCTGATGCTATTCTGCATCAGTCTGAAAAAGCGTTGGTTGGCTGGTTCAAAGGTATTTTGTTTAACATGACCGTGATTACGGTGCTTAGTGGTCTGAGCTTATGGATTTTGGGCGTGCAGCTCCCGCTTGCCAATGCATTTCTGGCTGGGTTGCTGACCTTTATCCCTAACGTTGGCCCTACGATTAGCGTGATTCCGCCCATGGCGATCGCCCTCTTAGATACCCCTTGGAAAGCTATTGTCGTTTTGGGCATCTATGTTGCAATTCAGCAAATTGAAAGCAATGTGCTAACTCCCATTGTGATGGAAAAGCAGGTCTCGTTATTACCTGCATTGACGCTGCTGTTGCAGGCAAGTTTTGCGATTTTCTTTGGGATTTTGGGGCTATTTCTCGCGTTGCCGATTGCGGTTGTCGGGCAGGTCTGGATTCGAGAAGTGGTTATTCGAGATGTGCTTGACAAATGGAAGAATAACCGCACGCACGCACGCACGCTTGAGCAGTCTTAACAACGAGTTTGGAGTTTGGAGTTTGGAGTTTGGATGGGCCGGTAGAGTTGAGTAGTTTTCACAGGCTATGCTCATCCAAAGCGAGCCCGATATCGCCCCAGCGCAATCAGGGGGAAATATTGCTGATACATGTGGTATTTGAGATAGAAATGACCAGGAAATCCTGTGCCTGTGAAATAGGGTTCATCCCAACGACCATCCGATAGCTGAGTCGCAACCAAATATCGAACCCCGTTTTGAATCGCGTCTAGCTCAGGCTGCCCGGTGACATCACCAGCGGCAATCAAGCCAATGAGGGCCCATGCTGTTTGGGAGGCTGTACTGTCTCCCTGTCCCTTTAAAGATGGGTCATTGTAGCTAAAGCAGGTTTCACCCCAGCCCCCATCCAGGTTTTGGCAACTGACTAACCAAGCTGCGCCCCGCTCGATTTGACGACGATGCGTGGTGGGGGCAACCAGGGCAAGAGCTGACAGCGCGCCGCTCGTTCCATAGATGTAGTTCACTCCCCAACGACCATACCAGCAGCCTTCGCTTTCTTGTTCGGCGGTGAGGTAGTTGAGGGCACGGGTAAGACGAGCAGGATTTTGGGATGTGGGAATGAGAGAAAGGCTGTCGGGAGATGAAGAGATTTGAGTCGTAAATTTTGAGGAGTGGATTCCGATGACGTAGCCGATCATCTCTACGACCCGTGCTGTGACGTCGGCGGTGTTGGGGTCGATCATCGCTTTGAGGTCGGCATAGGGAAGGGCGTTGAGCCAGTCTTGGTCGTTATCGAGGTCGAAGGCTCCCCAGCCGCCGGGGTTGCACTGCATGGTGGCAATCCAGTCGAGAGCGCGGGCGATCGCCATTTGCTTCACGTCTTCGTTCGGCAACTCTAACTGGCTCAGCGCCATCACCACCACTGCCGAATCGTCTACGTCGGGATACCAGCGGTTCACAAACTCGAATGCCCACGCGCCCGGTTTACCCTGTTTATTCTTAACGGCCCAGTCGCCATAGTCGAGAATTTGCTGATCTAAGAGCCACTGACCGGCTTTGACCAGGGCGGGGTGATCGGCAGGCATTCCTGAATCGATGCAGGCTCGAATCACCCATGCCGTATCCCAGACAGGAGACACGCAAGGCTGCACCCGGTACGTATCAGTCGTTTCAATCACAAAGCGATCGACGGATGCCATGCCTCGCTCTACAACCGGGTCGTGGGCATCGTAACCGAGCGATCGCAACGCCAGTAGCGAATTTAGCATCGCTGGAATAATGCCGCCCCAGTCGCCGCTTGCTTCTTGCCGTTCGAGCACCCACTTTTCGGCCGCCCGCAATCCTTCGTCGCGGAAAGGAACTAGATTTAAATCTTCTGCAAGCTTAAAGCCTTTATCGAGCCAGAGAAACACATCAGACCAGTCGCCACGACTCGGAAAGTCAAGATTGGCCTGGGCGCGACCTTCGACATACAGCTCATCTAGACTGATACCTGGTTCGGTGACATAAACGGGCTTTTGGTCAAACACAATCAGCAGCGGAACCGTGCTGCCCCGCGCCCAGCTCGACATTTCATAAATCGGGAATGAGTCGGGCAGCAGCATAATCCACGGCGGGATGGAAGGCACGCCGCGCCAGTCGTAGCAGCCAATGAGCGCCAGATGCATCTTAGTAAACACGCGAGTTTTCGTAATGCCGCCGCGATCGCCAATAAACTTTCTCGCCGTCACCATCGCCGGATCATCGGCAGAAACGCCCAGCAGCTTTAGCGCCATATACGCCTCGACCGAGTTGCTGAGATGCCCGCCATCGCCGTAAAAGAGTTCCCATCCGCCGTGATCACGCTGTTGCGATCGCAAATAGTGTTCGATTTTTTGAAGTGGCCGAGTTTTATCAGTGCCCCAAATTTTATGCAGCAAGACGACCTCAGCCGCCATCGTCACGTTTGACTCTAGCTCTGCCCACCAATAGCCGTCAGAATATTGCTGCGATAGAAAATAGGTTTGACTAGCGGCGATCGCCTGCTCTAATCCAGCAATATGAGTTCTATCTTGAATTTGCATACCGAAACACTCCTCAGCCTCACTCGATCACTCACTCCATCACAAAACTATACAATGTCACGCTGAGGAGATGCTGAATCGAGGAGTGACGCAGCAATGTCAATTTCCGATTTTGGATTTCCGATTTTGGAATAGTGGGTTGAGCGACGTCGAAACCGGGTTAATCGCTCAATATGCCATTGTCATAGAGAAACATCGAATTGCGATCGCTCAACATACGAATGTAATCGATGATCTTTAAATTGCGATCGCTCAACATGCCATTGTGATGCCTCAACATGCCATTGTCATAGAGAAACATCGAATGGTGATGGCTCAACATACGAATGTAATCAATGATCTTTGAATTGCGATGCGTCAACATGCCATTGCGATCGCTCAACATACGATTACAGCGACGATATTAACAATGCGATCGCTCAACATACGATTACAGCGGCGATATTAACAATGCGATCGCTCAACATGCGATTTCAGTGGTTCAAGATGGCAGAAATTTCATAACCATACGTGTGAGCGTTTCGCTCACGTCAAAGTTCCTCACATCAATCAATGATTGGTTTAATGTTTGCCAAACGATACGAGTTGCTACACACAGCTAATTTTGATAAGCCTTTTGCCGAATCGGTAGTCGAACGGTAAACACACTTCCCTCATCCGAATCGGAATTAACCTCGATCGAACCTTGATGTTCTTCAACAATGATGCGAGATAGATGCAAGCCTAGACCACTGCCAGAGCGACGCTCTCGACCTTGCCGAAACCGTTTAAAGATTTCTTGTTGCTCGTGAGACGAAATACCAGGGCCTGTATCTTGAACGTCGATTTCAACCCACGATTGATGATCAGACAAATCGCAATGGGGAGAGGGTGTAAACTCTGCCATGCGGATATTGATCGTCCCCTGCTGCGTGAATTTTATGGCATTTCCCACTAGATTCGTTAACACCCGACGAAGTTCGAGGCGATCGCCCACAAATGATTGAAAGGCGTCAGAATCAGGCTCGACATGCAGCTTGAGAGTCAATCCTTTTTCGCACGCAAGCGGATTTAGTTCATCAACGACTTCTTGAAGGAGCGATTGAATATCAAACGGCGAAAGCGTCAGTTCTTTGCGCCCCGCTTCGTGGCGATAGACTTCTAAAAGATTATTGACCATTTGCAATAAGTCTTTGTTGTTTTTGACCATCGTGGCCATCGCCTGCTGCAATGAGGGGGATATGTCGCCAAACATGCCGTCTTGAATGAGCTGAAACATTCGATCTGCCGCAATCAGTGGCGTTCGCAAGTCGTGCGTTAGCCGAGAGACAAAATCTTCTCGCTGTTTGGCAATGGCGTCTCTATCCTGGATGGTGCGCTTGAGCAGTTCGTTTTGGGCGGCGAGTTCTTCTTCAGCCCGTTTCCGTTCAGTAATATCGACCACCACACCCGCCATGCGCGTGGGGCAACCGTGAATATTGCGCTGTGCCTTTCCTCGAACAATACAATATCGATCTGCACCCGACGAATCACGAAATCGCAACTCCATATCAAAGGGTTTGTTGTGATTCAGGTGAGCATCGATCGCGTCTTGAAACTGCTGGCGATCGTCTGGATGAACCAACTCGCAGAATGTCTTAAAGGTTGCATCAATCTGCGATCGCCGAAATCCTAGAATGTCTAATAAGCGATCGTTCCAATAAATTTCGCCCGTATTGATTGTCCAATCCCAAATACCATCGTTCGCCCCTTCGAGAACGAATCGAAATCTTTCTTCCGTCTCGCGCAGCTTTTGATTTGCGACAGTTGCTTCTACATTGGCCTGATGAATCCGAATGACATTCTGAAGACGCCGAGAGAGCGATCGCGACGAAATTCTATCTTTGGATAGATAATCAGATGCACCTGCTTTGATCAGTTCGACCGCGATTTGATCATCGGCTTGCCCCGTCAAAATGACAAGCGGCGTATCTATCCCAGCGCCTCGCAAATCTTGCACTAGGGCTAACCCATCTTTATCCGGTAGGCGATAGTCAATAAAGATGCAGTCAAATGACTCTTGCTCTAAAATGGCGATCGCCGCTGAGTAGTCACATGCCTCAGTTAGCTTAATTGAAATGCCTGCCTTCTTGAGGGCGCGCCCGATGACGAGCCGATCAACCTCATCATCGTCAACAACCAAAATTCTGATGGCTTCATCCTGCATGGGTCGCGTTGTCTCTGAGCAGCTTGGCGGGTACTTAACGGATCTCGGTGGATCTTAGCGACTGTTTAACGGATCAAGTGGATCAAATTAATAGATTAAGGCAGCTCACTCGATGTCCAATATTGATGAACCAAAGTCATTATCCTAACGAATTCTGTGAAATGAGACGACTTCAGCATATAGCCCGCTACGTTGAAGTCAAATGCTTGCTGCCGATCTTGCTCAGCATCTGATGTCGTTAGAATTACGACCGGCGTTCCTCGAAGGTGGGGATCTGCCCGAAGCTCTTTTAGAAACTGGAGCCCATCCATATTGGGCATGTTCAAATCTAAAAGGATCAAGCGGCGATCAAGCGGCACGGCGGGAGGAGTTTTCCCACGACCTCGCAACATTGCTAGAGCTTCCTGTCCGTTGTTGGCAATGTAAAGCGGTAAATCGATGCCGCTTTTTCGCAGGGCTCGTTTGACATTGATGATGTCTACTTCGTCGTCTTCGACCAGCAAAACATTGACTCTATCTTTCTGAACGCTTGGATTAACCACTAATATTTATATGCATGCAGCGCATGCAGCCTTTTCAGCATTTTCGGTCAAACTGTTCGAAATGTATCTTTAAAGGGTGTTTCTAATGTAGTTTAAGAGCGTCACGACGCTTAATTTCTCAGCATAGCGAAAGAGATTAGAATCTACCGAGCTTAATTTCTCAGCATAGCGAAAGAGATTAGAATCTACCGAAAGGTCATTTGCTACCCTATCTTGATTTTGGGTTAGGCCATGTAAAGCTGAACACCGTTCCGCTACCCGGTTCAGACTTTAACCAAATGTTGCCACCCTCAGACTCGACAATCTTTTTCACAATAGATAGTCCGATCCCCGTGCTTTCTGCGTGCTTTTGTGTCTTAAGGGGCTTGCAAGAAAATAATCCCCCAATCAAGCCGGAACAATTGTGATGTCCCATTTGGGTAAGGTTTCAGAGCGATGCCAAAAGGGTTGGTACTGTTTTAAGATTTCTGGGAGCACCTTAATT
>JBNPEB010000070.1:0-13676 GCA_051117335.1 Elainellaceae cyanobacterium | reverse complement strand
TCAGTTATTTCAACTGGATCTGGCAGCATAGTCGTTTGAAGACAACGGCGGCGCAACGAGCAGGGCTGACTAATCATCGCTGGAGTTGGCATGATATCCTTTCCTTTCCAACATTAATCTGACGCACCACCGATAGTCGATGTGGGCGATCGCCTGCTCATAATCACGCCGCCAAAACCCCGCTAGGAATGAAAATACCGCATGTCGGCTGGCAGGGTCATCAGCTCCCTCAATCAGCATGTCTAGCCAATGGTCATCCACGTCGTCAGCCGCGTCAAAGAGCTGGTTTTCAGAAAACGACTTGAGAAACTTGCGCCGCCGAGCATAGCGATAGAACCCGCGTCCGAGCGGGGAGTCAAACAGATTCCAACTGACGCGCTGTTGCCAGATAGGGGGTTGACGCGTCATGACCGACCAGGCCGGGGGACCTGCCAAAATCAGCCCTTGGATGACCTGATCCGCGTGAGGCAGTTGCGAAAGGGCGATCGCCACTGGAAACAGCGCGCCTTGCACAATCAGAATCGCAGGCTGTCGAATGATTGTCTGCGAAAAATAGCGAAGCTGTTCTGCCCAGTCTTCCGGATAGTAGGCAACGTGCGGCATATCACTCTCACCACAGCCCAGTAAATCGGGGCTATAGATTGGATTGCTCTGCCCTGACTGCAGCCAGTGTGCCGAGAATCGATCCCAAAAGCGGCGCGACAGCCCCACTCCGATGGGGTGAATGAGCAACAGCGGCGTCGGGCGATCGCCTCCAGTTTGCGGGGAGGTGAGCACCTCATAGGCACACTCATGCCCTCGCCACTCATAAAATTGAGTTGACACGCGATTTGGCTGCGTGGTGAGAGTAGATTGGTCAGGCGACATGGCTTCCCATTTGGTGTGATATCGATTTCTGTACTTGATGCGCACATTGCTATAGGCACATTGTTATAGAGTGACATATCAAACTGGCATCCGGTATGCACCCATAGTCAGGATTTTTGGGGGCGTGGCAGCTACCAGCCAAAGTCAGTACCCAGATGGGCATACAATCGCTGATTGTGAGGCGCAAAGTAGGTCTGCAACTGCTGCCTGATCGCAGGCTCAATTTGGGTGTATGAATTGACATTTCGAGGCTTAAAGTTTTTCGGACACCATAGCGGCAGGTTCAAAAAATCGAGAACCTCCCGATACGCCGTATTTGTTTCTTCAAATAGCCGCTCACTGCGGACAATCAAAATTTGCTCTCTAGGGAAGAATGTCTCAAACGCACGAATCTGATCTACATATACACCGCGCGCCAGATACGAAAAATGCTGATGCGCGTTGCTGATATAGCGGTCGTCGTTGAGGATGCGATCCTGTTCACCCTGAAGCCGGTTGCCCTCTTGCCGAATCGCCTCGGCAAACGACAGCGACTCTCGCCGTTTGCGGACGTTGTGATGGTAATGAGAATAGGCTCGATCAACCGGGTTTCGCAGCAAAATCACTAACTTGGCGTTAGGGGCGATCGCCGCCATCCGTCTAGGCACATGGGGATGAAAAAGATAATAGGGGCTGGCTTCGCCGCTGACTAGCGATCGCCGATTGATAAGCGGCTCATAGCGTTTGTGAATCCATAAGGGAAACTGGGCGCGATACCACCCCACCCCCCGATGAAAATTTAGGTCAAAAAAATGGAGCTCTTTTTCATGCACAGGCACAACCTGGGGATGCTGGCTCAGACAGCCATACAGGGAGCTCGTCCCGCATTTTTGTGCGCCGAGAATGATGAAATCGGGCAGGGTGCGCAGGGGGCTTGTGGCGATCCGATAGAACAACGCCAACGATTGAGGACTGGGTGTCATCCAAATAACGCAGGGCTAGAGAGCGGTTTGAGCAAGCTATGTGGATGGATTAAGCGCATCTGAAAGATAGTCAGCGGTTGTTTTGACCAGGGCGATCGCATCTTCGTACACCATGCGAGTGGGGCCTAACATGCCAACGCTGCCGATGGGGGTATCTCCCCGGTGATAGGTGGCAGACACCAGGGCGCAGGTTTGAATAGGCTCTAAGGGGTTTTCTGAGCCAATCCGCACCGTCACCTTACTTCCCCCCAATTCTGACTCATCGGCTTCAAAAATGAGCGGCCAGAGCTGATCGGGTTCTTGCTCTAAGAATTGAATCAGCGTTTGTACCTGTTGCAGTTCGGAGAATTCGGGATGCCGTCGCAGCACTTCAGCGATGCCGCTGATCACAATCTGCGTTGAAATCGAATTTTGGCTGCGCTGCCCTAGCTCAGTCAGCGACGTGCGGAGCAAATCAGCATATCGCTCCAGTTCTCGTCCGAGCTCACTCCAGTCGAGAGTGGTGATTTCTTTGAGCGATCGCCCCCGGAGATGATGATTTAGGAAATTGGAAAGAATTTGGAGCTCTTGCTCGACAATTTCTGCATCTGCACAATCGTCTCGCACCACGTCAGGCAGATCCAGCGTGATCGATTGGGGTTTATAGGAATCCAGCACCACAATCAGCATCAGCCGCCCTGGGTCGATCTGGAGAAGCTGGAGGTGGCGAAGTTCCGCTCTTGTATGAGTCTGAGGCATCGTGATCAGAGCAATATAGCCGCTGATACCTGACAGGATTTGGGCGGCTCCTCGCAGGGCGGCTTCTAGGCTCCATCGTTCCCAATCGAGTTGTTCCGAAAAAATATGGTCAACTCGACGAGCCAACGACTCCGATGGCGTAATCAGCTGGTCAACATAAATTCGATAGCCCGAGTCAGACGGCACTCGCCCCGCCGATGTGTGCGGCTGGTAGAGGAGCCCTACTTTTTCGAGTCGCCCCATGGCGTTGCGAATCGTTGCCGAACTGACTCGGGGAATAAATTCCTCAATCAGGGCTTCAGAGCCAACGGGGCGAGCTGTTGCAACATAGTGGCGCACCGTTGCTCCAAGGACTTGCTGTTGACGCTCATTCAGCTTTACCTTCATAGAATTTTCTTAACCACTGAATCAGGTATAGAAACGATTACAAATCGGGTGTAGGTGTTATGTCGTACTGTACCTAAGTGGATTACCAAACTGGAGTAGCCATCAATACCTAGGAACGCTGGGGTCAATCATGAGTGAGTAGGCATCGATTCCACCCGTTAGGTTTTTCACATGGGTAAACCCTTGATTGGCTAACCATTGGCACATCTGGGCAGACCGCATCCCGTGATGGCACATAACGACAATCTCGGCATCGGGATTGAGCTGGGTGCGAATATCACCTGACCACTCTGCAAACCGGCTGAGGGGCAAATTGATGAACCCATCGACGTGGGCGATCGCCAACTCCTCGGGTTCTCGCACATCCACAAGCTGCAACGAGTCTGTTGTATCTGCCAAGTGAGCTGCTAATTCTTCAACAGTAATGTGATCAACGGATGAGCTAAAAGACATTGATTAAGAAACGTTACAAGAACTCATTCGGTATGGCTATCTCTAATAAGGCTAGCAAAAAAGGCTAGCAACGGTTCCACTGAGCTGGAAGCATATCCCCTATAGGCGGTAAGATCCTTCACTTCAGACAGGGGGTGTATGGGCAGGGGTGCATGGGCAGTTATTCGTGGATCGTACCATCTGGCATGATAGTCCCCGTCAAGAGGGTTCCCGTGAGTTTCACCATAACTTTACCGGGCACGCCAATTTTTGCGCCGCTCAGGTCAGCGCCGCTGAGATTTGCGCCGCTCAGGTCGGCACCTATCAGGTTTGCTTCGCGCAGATTGGCGTGACTCAGGTTTGCCTGCAGCAGGTTGGCGCGAAACAAGTTGGCTCGACGCAGATTGGCACGATTAAGATTGACTTTATGCAGAAAGGCATCACTCAGGTTGGCATCGCTTAAGTTTGCGCTGCTCAAGTTGCGTCCTGAGAAATCTTTTTCGCTCAAGTTTTTGCCGCTTAGATCGACTCCGCTCAAGTCGGGGGTTTGCCACCGGGGAGGCGTTGGCGTCTCAGTGAACGGTCGATAGGAGGCTTGCTGGCGGGTTTGGGAGGACGGGGGTGGACTGGTATAGCGGGGTTGAGAAGGAGGGGGTTGAGATTTGGGTGGCTCATAGCGGTAGTGATAGCCCGGTCGAGGCGGGGGACGATAGGACGAATAGCGAGAACGCCCCGACGCATATCGAGACTGACTCGATGACGATGAATAGGTATTTTTTGATTGGGATGCAGATGATGGCGATCGCCCATTTGAAGACGAGGATTGAGACGGCGATTGACCCGTCTGAGTGTGCCCATTTTGCCGATGCGATCGCAGCCGATCTCTCGCCTGGTTGATTTCTTTTAGCTTCTCTTGGGCTTTGTGCTGGAGCCTGACATTGTCTTTAGGAATGCGGTCGGGATGCCAGATGAAGACCAAGTCTTTATATGCCTGGTTGATTTCGTCCATCGACACACCAGGCTCTAGGTCAAGCACCTTATACCATTGCTCAAGATCATCCATTGCATCAAAATACCATCATTTTTTTCGTGCAGGTTTCAGATGAATGCTTCTTGACCAAGCACCAGATTGACTCAATCGTCTCTGATTTGTTTAAGCAGAAGGACAGTGTTGATAGAAAACGTATTAAATCGTCTCAATATTCTGTCAGTCCTCATTGCTCGGTCACTTACAGTACTAAACTAAGTTTTGACAATGTGCATATCTAATCACGATACGCGAGAAACGGTTAGGCATTCTAAAGGTCATGCCGTCATCCATCGCTTCGCTGCGTATGCCGTCGATTGTCCCGGGACAATATACGAATTTAATATACGAATTTAGGGAGATTAACCAACCATCGACGCGCTGCCTCACATTGTTCCATGTTTAGACTGAACTGCTCTTCCGCTGAAATTCTCCAATGAAGTTCCGCTCTTTTTTAACTATTTTAATGGCCGGGGTTTTGGTGCTGCTGCTCGTCGGGACGGGAGGCTTTTTCTGGTTGCGCTCAAAAAGCTCGCTCTCGCTGGCTCAGGCGGCCCAGCTCAACCCAGAAGCCGCGATTTTCGTGCCAAAGCAGGCTCCAATCATGGCGTCGTTGCTGGTTAATGCAGAGAGTCTAGAGAGGTTTCGGGTGGCCGCCGCTCCTGCTGGGCAACGACGGCGAGCACGAGCAGAACTGGCCCAGCTTGAGCAAAGCATCCTGGCACCCACCGGGCTTACCTACGCCGACGACATCCAACCGTGGCTGGGTGATGAGGTTACCTTTGCAGTCACAACGACTGATCTCGATCGCAATCGAGATAATGGGTTACAGCCTGGCTATTTATTGGCAGTTGCAGCACAAGATCCGAAGCGATCGCGCGAATTCTTGCAATTATTCTGGCAAAAACGCGCCGTTTCCGGGAATAACCTCGTATTCGAGCAATATTCAGGCGTGAAACTCATCTATGCCGAGTCTCCCCAACTGCCTCCTGTTGAGTCTCAGTCTCCCTCTTCTGCGTTAACCCCAATTCCGACTCTATCTAGCGCTGTCGTAGGCGATCGCTTCATTTTGTTTGCGAATCATCCCAAAGTATTGCGGGATGCCATCACGAACGTGCAAGCCCCCGGACTCAATCTCACCAGCAGTTCGAGGTATCAAAATTCACTCCAAAATTTGCCATCATCCGGAATCGGAGTGACAGTGATCAACCTGCCTGAACTGGCAACCTGGCTTAGCAATTCAACCGATAACACGCTTCCGGACGGCGGCACCACCGGAACCTATGACAGTTTGGTGGTCGGGTTGCAGCTCGATCGACACGGCATCGTCGGTGAAACAGCATTGCTGACCGCTCCAGACGAAACCCTGACTGCCTCTAGACCTGTGTTGTCTCGTCCGGCAGGGGCGCTGAAGTTTATTCCGCCGATCAGCCCGGTAGTCGCATCCAGCGTCGATTTACAGAGTTTCTGGGCGCAGCTCTCCGGCGAATTGAGCGATGGCAATCGCGTGTCAGGGGTGGTGACTCAGGCGTTGAATAGGCTCCAAGATCGGTGGAATCTAAACGTTCCTCAGGACGTTTTTCGGTGGGTCACGCGTGAATATGCGATCGCCCTCATCCCGCGTCCTGATCGGGCAGATCCAGACTGGATTTTTGTGGCAGAAAAATCAGCCGATGCAGAGAAAGGGATTGATCAGCTCGATGCGATCGCCAAACAGCAAGGACTGAGCGTCGGGCCAATTATGCTAGATGAGCAAGAGGTTGCCGCATGGACAAAACTCTCCGCCGCTATGCCCGCATCATCCCAGACGTCAAATGCTCAAGACATAATGGCACTCTCAGCAGACGTGCAGGGAGTGCATACAAGCGTGGGGCGCTATGAAATTTTTGCCACCTCCGTCGATGCAATGAATCAAGCACTCGGCGCATCCGATGAGTCCATTCTAAATTCTGATGAATTTCAGCAGGCGATCGCCCCGATTGCCAACTCCAATGATGGCTATTTTTACGTAGATTGGACATCCATTCGCGATGCTGTAAAGCAGCAAATTCCGCTAACGGGGATTATCGAAGCCGTCGGCAAACCCTTTTTCGACCATTGGCGATCGATTACCGTCAGCGGGTATGGGAGTAAACCCAATATGCGCCGAGGCGCGGTGTTTATTCGCCTTCAAGATTGATATGGGTTGGGCAAGCTGGCGAGACTATTGAATCCAACAAATTTCCGTGCGGTCAAGGCGCTGACCGTACGGAAATTATTTCTTGAATCAACACGGCTAGATCGAGACGTTACCGAACAGCCACCTGGGCATACTCGTCTTTGTGCTGCTTGATGGCATAGTCAGGAATGCAGTTTGATTCCATAAAGTGTCGGTAATAGTCGACCTGCTTCTCGATTTTCGAATGACTCCAGCCGCAATGCTTCTCTAACGTCTCGATGATGGCAGGCAGAGCCTTAAATCCGTAGTCGGTTCGCATGGCGAGGCTGGTGCGGCGGCGGGTAATATCGGCAATGGTGCGAGCATATTCTGATTCGACTGCGAAGACAATCTGCGCCTTGATATCAAGCACCGGAGGGGCGATCGCCTCTGCCAATTCTGGGTCTGAATCAATCAACGCTAACACCTCAGTGGCACGAGCGCCATAAATAGAAAATAGATGCCCAATGGTTGCGACCGAGAGCCGGTCTTGATACGTGCGAGTCGCTTGCTGCATGCGCTGATCGCTAGGCAGGATAGCTCCGGGCAGGGCTTTGCGCCGGGTTGGGCACGCCGGTGCCGATTTCCCCCGCTTTTTATAAACCAGATCCACCATTTCTTCTCCAACTTGCCGATAGGTGGTGATTTTGCCGCCGATCAGAGAAATTAGATTATTTGCGCCGTCTGGGGTGTGATCATAGAGAATATGGCTTCGAGTAATGCTACTCGGTTTCTTGCCTTCTGCATTCGGCAAGGGGCGGACTCCCGAATAGGTAAATTTCACATCATTTCGGCTAAGCTGTGCCGTGGGGATGATGCTGTTGGTTTCCTTGATCAGATAATCGATTTCATCGTTATCGGCTTTAATATCGTCTAGATCACCGCTATAGCGGAGGTCAGTGGTGCCAATCAGCGTCATTCCCAGCCAGGGCACGATAAAGAAGGGACGACCATCAGACTTGGCTTCGACATAGAGTGCAGAATCGACGGGTGCACCTGGGAACGGCTCGACGATGATGTGACTGCCTTTGGTGCCACCAATTTTTTGGTCTTTGCCAATCGGAGCCTTAGAGCCATTGGCATAGCCTCGGTGCAACACTTCATCGACCCACGGACCTGCCGTATTCACCACCACGACTTTGTCGCTGCCTCGCACGGTAAATTCATCGCCAGACAAGACATCTTTGCAGGTAACCGATTCAATCTGCTGGCCTTTGCGGTGCAGTTGAGTGGCTTCTGTATAATTCAAAACGGTTGCGCCTGCCGCCTCTGCTGACAGAATGTTTTCGAGTGCCAATCGCTCGGCGTAGGCCACCTGACCGTCATAATATTGAGCCCCTCCGGAAAGGTGATCGGGGTCAACATGCCGAAATATCTGCTGAAATTTTTGCTTCGACAGCATGCGATAGGGGGGCAGTGTCTTGTCGTAGCTGAAAGCATCGTAAAGAATCATGCCTGCCCAAATTTTCCAGTAGGGACGAGAGCGATCGCCATACACTGGAATGGTGAGGAGCAGCGGATTCACCAAATGGGGTGCGGTGTGCAGCAAAATCTCCCGCTCTCGCAGCGATTCACGCACCAGAGCAAACTCAAAATACTCTAAATAGCGCAACCCCCCGTGAATTAACCGGGTTGACCAACTGGTGGTGCCTCCACAGAAGTCGCCTTTTTCAATCAAGATTGTGTTTAATCCGCGTAGTGCCGCATCTCGCGCAACGCCGGCACCGTTAATACCTCCCCCGATCACGATCAGATCGTAGGTCTGATCTTGAATAGTTTGCTGATTCCCCATAGTCTGCTCTTCTGTTCTGAGAAAATGTTGACGGTTACTCACAAAAACCTGCGAACTACTAACTCAATTGCAGGTTTTTAAGATTGCGCAAATCGTTGCGTCACATGGATAGCGCAACGTAGGAAATGCACATTAATAGGCAATTATTTTAGTTCTAAAAACTAAGCCACCTAGCTAAAAAGCTAACACATTGAAATCAAAGCTCAAGGAATTGCCTCAGGGCGATCGCCCATTTCTGCAAATCTTCGAATTTCCTTAACGTTCTGCATCATCATCTCAAATTCAATTTAAGTTTTGCAATGAATGCGATCGTCTCGATATTCTTTTCAGAGGCTCAAACGCTCGCCTGACAAACGGTTTCAGCACCTACAAACATCGCCGACACGCTTAAAACAAGCGTCCTAGAAAATAAAGATAATCCAAATGTGAGATTGCTGTGTTCCTCTTACAGGCTAACCTGCGATATTAGACTAAAACTAAATGATCCCCAATCTAGAGGAACACGCTAATTAACTATGAGTGATCAACAATATATTTTGGCGCTTGACCTGGGCACGACGGGGAATCGTGCCATTCTATTCGATAAATCTGGTGAGATTGCAGGTCAAGCCTACAAAGAATTAACGCAATATTATCCCCAACCGGGTTGGTTGGAACATGATCCCCGCGAAATTTGGGAAGATACGAGCTGGGCCATTCAATCTGCAATTCACAAGGCGAATATTCAGCCGTCTCAGATTGCCGCGATTGGTCTAACGGTGCAGCGAGAAACCTGCCTGCTCTGGGATAAAGACACCGGACGACCGTTGCACAACGCCATTGTGTGGCAAGACCGTCGCACGGCGCCCCTCTGCAATGAGCTGCGGCAAAAAGGCTACGCAGACGATATTGCCGAGCGCACTGGACTCGTGCTAGACGCTTATTTTTCAGCCAGCAAACTGTCTTGGTTGTTAGACAAAGTCCAGCAGGAGCAGCAAGATCCTCCCATCGATTTTGATAATGTGCTGGCAGGCACGATCGATTCTTGGATGTTGTGGAACCTCACTGGGCGAAAGGTTCATGCAACAGACGACAGCAACGCCAGTCGAACGATGTTGCTGAATCTGGCATCTCGCCAATGGGATAACAAGCTACTTGATCTGTTTGGGATTCCTGCCCAATTGATGCCAGAAATTCGTCCGAGCTTGGGGCATTTTGGCTATGCTGACCCCAGTATTGTGGGAGCTGAGGTTCCGATTATGGCAATCTTCGGCGACCAGCAGGCGGCCCTATTTGCCCATGGCTGCAATCGTCCAGGGTTGCTGAAATGCACGTATGGCACCGGAGCATTTTTGGTATCGCATACCGGGCCAGGGGTGACGCGATCGCACAATCAACTCCTCTCGACTATTGCCTGGTCAGAGGCAACCAGCAATGGCTCGCCGAAGGTTGGCTATGCGTTGGAAGGCAGCATGTTCACGGCTGGAGCCTGTGTTCAATGGCTCAGAGATGGCATTCGCATCATCACGTCAGCGGCAGATACAGAGCCCATGGCTGAGAAGGTACCTGACAACGGCGGCGTATATTTTGTGCCTGCCTTGAGTGGTCTGGGAGCGCCCCACTGGGATATGACTGCACGAGGGACGTTTCTCGGTATTACGGGAGGAACTCAGCGAGACCACATGGTGCGTGCTGTGTTAGAGGCGATCGCCTATGAAGTGAAAGAAGTCGTCAATGCAGTGAATGACGATGGCGGCACCAAAATCGGGATGCTCAAAGTCGATGGCGGAGCCTGTCAAAATAACTTCCTCATGCAGTTTCAAGCCGATGCGCTCGGGATTCCGATTGAGCGCCCCGCCGTGCTCGATGCAACTGCTCAAGGGGCAGCCTTTGGAGCAGGGTTGGCATCAGGATTCTGGGATGACTATGACGGCCTGATTCAAACCCGCAAAATCGATCGCGTGTTTGAACCGGGCAGTGGATCTGCCCACGCTCAAGAAAACTTTTCAACCTGGCTCAGAGCTGTCGAGCGGGCAAAAAACTGGATTGAGTAAATTTCATCGCCTGACCCCGTTTAAACGTCTGGATGCACTCTCAATCGAGGCGATTAATCACGCCGATCAATCGATCACTCGATACAATCGCCTCCATCGAGGGTTGCAGTTTTATTAGCATGGATATTATTGCAACAGCGGAGCACGAAGATGGCTGCGCCAATATGCGCCAATAGTGGAGGTGGATACGCCTGTGATTTTCACAAGTGAGGGAACAACGCAAAACTAAAGAGCCATGATTCAGATTGCGGTTGAGGGAGATGGCGCGATCGCTGCTACGGAAGACCTGATGCAGATTGAAGGATGGTCGGGCGACTGGGAAACAGCTTCTTGAGGACGCTTAGGTTTAAGCAAGCATTCTGACAGCTTAGAATTCTCTTCGGATAAAATAGCGGCAACCTCCCTAAGCAACCGAGATTCGTGCTGATGATCAGTGTTGAAGAGAGTCTTACCTTCCTTGCGAGTGCTCCTCTGGAGAATGCCCCTGAATCGCTGAAAGAATTTATCGATCGCCCAGTGATGCAGTGGATCATTGCACTCTTTGTCATCATGGGCATCGTGCTTGCCTATCTCAAAACCCAAACTGAAGCGCTGGATAAAACTATTGCCAACCTTCAAAGCGTCTGGACGCGGCTAAGCGGAAGCGCTTCATCCACTGCACCCGCTCAAGAGTTTGCGGAGACGAGAAAGAAGCTAATTGCAGCTTTTCAAACGAAAGTTGCAATTCGCCTAGAAGATGCGCTGCACCAAAATTACATCATCCCGCTGGAGTGGGGCGATCGCCGCAACGAAGTAGGCCGTCGGCAGCCACGAGCCATTATTCCAGACGAAGAGCCTCGATTTCGCTTGCCGGAAATCTTAAATCCGCTACGGCTGCTGAAACGGCCTCATCAAGCGACTGTAACGCTGGATGACCGCACAATGATTGATGCCTTTAACCAAACCGATGTTAGCGGTAGACTGCTGATTTTAGGCGAACCAGGTTCAGGCAAGACAACTACGCTTTTAGAACTAGCGCAACAGCTTGCTGAGTCGGCAGAGGCAGACGAGACAAGCCCCTTCCCCATTATCTTTGAGCTATCGGCCTGGAAAAACGATAAGCAACCCATCGACCAGTGGCTGGTGGCACAGCTCAAGGAAGAATACAGCGTGCCGGTCGAAACCAGCCAGCACTGGATTCTACAGTGGCAACTGCTGCCGTTGCTCGACGGCCTAGACGAACTGGGCATGGAACGGCAGATGAAATGCACCGAGAAAATCAATGAATTTTTAAGTAATAATCTGCACCAACGCACCGTCGTCTGCTGCCGCACTCAAGAGTTTCAGCAGGGAGGCATCCAATTCACGGCGCTCAATGGCGCAGTCGAATTGCAGCCTCTCAGTGATAATCAGATCCGGGGGTATTTGCAGCAGGTGGGCAGGCCGAGCCTGTGGCAAACAATCCAAGCGAGTGAAGACCTGCACGATTTGGCCCAAAAGCCGCTGCTGTTGACGGTGATGGTGACGGCATTGCAGAGAGAGTCAGTCAGCAGCCAGCAAGAGCTGTTTGAAGCCTATCGAATCGATCGATTTGAGCAGTATGAACAAACCCACGGAAAACTACTCTATAGCCGTCAACAAACAACGCGATATCTGGCTTGGCTGGCTCAGACATTAAAAGAACAATCTCAGACCGAGTTTTTGATTGAAAAGATGCAGCCTAGCTGGTTAGATACGCGCACTCAGGTGCGGATTTATCAGTTGTTCAGCGGGCTATTTTGTGGGCTATTTTGTGGGCTGCTTATCTATATTTCGAGTGGTGGTATGGGCTCCCTATCAGTTGGCTGATTTTTGGGCTGATTCTCGGGAGTTTACTAATTGACACAGCACCAATTTATGAGGCGGATAGTGTACTCTCTATCAAGAAGTGGTTGCTTCGTGGATTGCCTATTGGACTAATATTTGGGTTACTTATTGGGCTACTTATAGGGCTATTTCTCGGGTTGCTTTATGGTTTGCTCATTGGGCTATTTCTTGGGTTATCCCTTGGGTGTTTTGCTGAACTTTTTCTTCAGAGAGTGATTGATGATACACAAGACTTTGATATAGAAACCTTTGGGACTATTAAGAGAAAGCCTAATCAAGGAGCTTGGGATTCTGCAAAAGATTGGGGAAGATTTTCAATCATGAGCTATCCTGTTGGACTCGCTGCTGAAATCCTCTCAAAATTTGAAACAGGTGAACCATCTACGGCATCCGGAATTTTGTTGTCAGCATTTGCTTTTGCTCTGTATTTCGGTTGTATTCTAGGTTGCGGTTTTTTTGGCATTCGTCATGCAGCCTTACGCTTCGTCTTGTGGCGATCGCACTGTAGCCCGTGGAACTATGCTCGGTTTTTAGAATTTGCGTCAGAACTACGCTTCATTCAGCGGGTAGGGGGGCGGTATCGGTTTATTCATGATTTGCTGAGAGAGCATTTTGCCGAATTATCGTAGGGGCGGCATTTGACCAACGCAGAATGATGTGGACATATCGATTTTGGATTTTGGATTTTGGATGGGGTGGTGCAGGCGTTGCGTGTTGCACTGGGGCGATCGCCGATCGCCCCTACGAGATTGGGGGATTGTTTCAGGGGATGAGGGGCGAATTGCGCTAGGCGATTTCTAATTCCTCAAGACACATTTCAATCACTTCACGGATATTGTGCATTAGCTCGTCAATAGTCTCTCCCTGACTGTAGCAAGCCTTGAGCTGTGGGACTTCGCCGATGTATATCCCATCCTCATCCCGCTCAATCACGACGTAAAATTCCTTGGGTTTCATGCGTCTCTTGTTCCTTGATGAGTAAACTTCACAGGCTCGCTTACTGTCCACTATAGGCGAGGTCATGATGTGTGCAGGCTGCATGGAAGGACATATCAATTTTGGATTTTGGATTTGGGATTTTAGATGGGGCGGTGTAGGCGTTACGTGTTGCACTGGGGCGATCGGCGATCGCCCCTACGGGATTGGGGGATTATTTCAGGGGATGGGATGAGGGGTGAATTGCATTGGGCAATGGCGCATTTCAATGGGTAGGGGCGAATGGTATTCGCCCAACGCAGAATGATGGGGACATATCAATTTTGGATTTTGGTTAGTGTCCTTAGTTATTCGCCATGGTCAATCGTGACCTAAAGCTTGATAAAAGTAGCTTACACCCCAATTCTGAGTAAGCCACTATGCCGACGATTGCCGAACGAACCACTGAAATCGAGCGCAT
>JBNPEB010000032.1:0-61788 GCA_051117335.1 Elainellaceae cyanobacterium | reverse complement strand
AGCAAGAGTGTTGTCTCAGTTGCGGACGTTACAGAAATTACCCCAACGGGTGCAGTCCTATTTTGAGCATCCGACCATCGCGTATGCATCTCAAAAAATGCACTCTCTTTTATTGCCGGGTTAATAACACGAGAGCGTAAGGCTATAAATCATCGGCCACCGTGTGAAATATTGAATGGGGATTTAATGAATATCTAAAGGTAAATGATAGGTCACTGGCCGTTTAGGAGGATTGAGCAGTCGCCTAAGCCTTGAAAACCCGGTATATCCTGAGACGATTAACACCATCAAGCAGACCATCGCACCGCTCATCATGCACAATCCTTTTACAGTGTTAGAGGCTCTCAGTGCGGCTTGGTAGTTGCCCCGCCGATGCAAACGTTTCACCTGAATCGCATACATCAATGCCGACAGGCCAAAGGGAGGAAACACAAGTAGAGTGGTCAAAATTGCGGCTCGCCAATAGCTTGGAGGACAGGGTTGTCCGTCATATAGGCGATAGGTTTGATCCCAGTCAGGGAAATTGACCTCTTCAACCCGGCTAATGATGCGAAACCGTTCGATGCCATATAGCTGCAAGGGAACCAGCTGATCGCGAACCAGGGCAGGCAACTGACGGTAGTTGATGGCAACGCCGCGCGATCGATGAATTGACAGATCAAGCTGGTTAACGGTGCGATGTACGCTCACTGTTAAGTTGTATGGCGATAGGGCTGACTGTATCCGCCGCGTCAGGTCTTCGTTGTAACATTCTTGACGAACGCTGAGCAATCGCTCTTTGGCATAGTCACAGCTTAAGTCATTGCATATCGCCAACTGCCAGTCTTTGATAGCTCCGTCGCGATCGCCCAACTGATAGCGCACCGTCCCTCGATGATAATAGGCTTCTACCAAATTAGGGTTGGCTTTTAAGGCTTGATTAAAGTCTGCTAGCGCAGCATCATATCTTTTGCGGGTGACGTGAACCAAACCCCGATTATAGGTTGCTTCTACACAGGTAGGATGATGGGCTAATGCAGTGTGCCAGTCGGCTAACGCCCCTGCTTCATCTCCAAGCTGGTAGAGAATTAATCCTCGATTGCCATAGGCTTTTGCATGGTGTGGGTCTAGGGCGATCGCCTGGTTGTAATGGGTTAACGCGCCTTCTACGTCTCCCATTTGCCAACAGATAAACCCTTGCATCGCATAGATATCAGCGGGCCGCGGATGCCACGGGATTGCGCGGTTTAGAGTGGCGATCGCTCGTTGATAGGCTTTCTTTTGGGCATATATTCGCCCTCGATGATACTGAAGCGTTGCGACCTGACATCGACACCAAGCCAGTAAATGCCTCGTCATGCGTTCCCCTTAGCTTCAGCCTTGAGTGCAATAGAATGCAGCAGGATACTTTATAGAATTATAAGCGAGTTGCTCTGACTAATAATGGGAGCAAATTCTTATGCTCAGAGCATAGTCAAACACAGATGGCAGAGATCCAAATATCGGTCGAAGGACAAGCCGCGATCGCCCCTCTACCTGATTCTACGGCTAAAGATTCTTTAGGTTGGTCTACCCGTTTTTTTGAAAGAACCGCTGGAGCTTGGCAAGGTGAACCCTTGGTGAGGCCACCTCAAGGGGAGTATGACGGTTAGAAGATTGGGAATAGGTTAGTGATTTTTGAATCGCACTGACTATCATTGGCGATCGCACTAAAACCTCTGTGAATGTTGGGTTTCACAAGCTCAACCCAACTAGCTGGGCTTCCGCTCAAGACGGTGGAATTTCATAACCATGTGCAGGCGTCTCGCTCACGTCGTGGGCAAGATGCCTGCACTCTCAATGATTAGCTGATTTCTGCCAAACGATACTAGCCACCGTCTATCCGTTCAAGGATTTGGCGCACGACAGCAGCATCTCGAGCCAATGGTGTGTGTTGTAGATAGCTTTCTAAATCATGGCGGGCTTCTGTCCACCGGCTGATCTGGTAGTACAGCAAGCCGCGATCGCGCAATTCTGTCGGTGATTCAGGATTTAATAACAAGATGCGATCGATGGCGGCCAAACATTTTGAGACATTCCCTTGGTTTATGTAAATAAACTTCAGGTTAGTGAGCATTCGAGCTAAGAATTGCCGAGCATCCACCGCTAAAAACTCTGGACGAAAGGCGATCGCCCCACCATACATGTCGGTGAGCCGCTCCTGGCAGTTCTCAGAAAACATAATTTCCCCACGATGGAACGGATCAACAAAGATAGCCATGTCGGGGAGGGTCGGGCGAATCAGAAAATGCCCCGGCATGCCCACGCCCACCATCGGAAACTCCAGGCGTTTTGCCAGTTCTAAATATACGAGGGAGAGAGTAATTGGGATTCCAACTCGCCGCTCGATGACTTGATTGAGATAGCTATTGTCTGGGTCATAGTAGTTTTCTGTGTTTCCTTGAAAGCCCAGATCGTCATAGAGATAGTGGTTGATGCATCGGATGATACGCAACGGGTATGACTCATCTGAAAGCTGCTCTCGGATATCAGCCGCCATCGTATCGAGCGCGTTTAAATACTTATCCGGCTCAAGCGTCGGATATTCTTCTTGGGCGATATAAAGTGCTGCTCTTGCCAGATCGATTTGGTCATCAGGCTGACGAATTTCGGAGTAAAAATTGTGTCGAGCGATCGGAAAATCCATATAGTTTAGCTGTGATCCTTCATCCGAACGGGGGCAAAGCTCAAGACAGCACGGTGCTCATGACTCATAATCATCCCCAGACCCATAGCGCCATGCATCGATCCAACGATGGAGGTAGTATGCCTGAGCCGGAGGCAGTGTTTTAATCAGCGGGTATGCCGATTTGCCAAGAGCGCTGAGGGCAGTGTAAGCGCCTAAATTAGCATAGTGCAGCATCCAGTTGAGCAAGGTCGGTAAGCCGATGCGTGGAATGATTTTAAGCACTATTCCAGGATGCTTAATAGAGGTGCGGGTTAAGGTTTGAAACAGCCCGGAAAATTGCACAACGTCTTGTAGAAACGGCTTGAGAACGCGATCGCCCAATTCATGCATGTCTTGAAACACATCAGACAGCAGGTGATTAATTTGATTGGGGTCAACCGTTTGATTGACCCCGACGCTCATCGCCCGCTGGAATAGCCATGTCACCGACAGGTTGGGCTGATAAGGCTGCAAAAGCGCAAGAGCGCCCTGATTAAGCTGATCCGTTTGCAGCGCATCATGAACGCCATAGGTGAGTCGTTTTAAGTGACGAATCATGGCTCCAAATCCGCCAAAGCTTAGGGGAGATTGACTGCCGCTACTGTCTCCAATAGCCAAGACGCGATCCCAAGGAAGCTGCAATGGGCTGTGTCGATAGCAGGGAAAGAAGCCAAACAGCACTCGTTTGAAATCGAGCTGCGCCAGGTCGACTCCTTGATAGGTCGGCAGTAGTCGCAAATACTCTTCAAATAAATCTTCTAAATTAGGGCGCTGCGGATGAGCATCCAGGTAGGTAAACAAGTAGGTTGTGCGTCCATCACGGGCTGGAAATGCTTCCCAGAAGTATTGACACTGATGCTCGATGGGCGTGATGGATGCAAACAGATCGCCCGTCGAATTATCGGGAAATCCTTGCGCGCAGCTGCCGACGACCATACACACAGCATCGGGTTTTTCGCCGCCCCGGGCTTGCTGGGCGATGGGAGAGAAGTGTCCCATGGCATCTACTACGAGGCGTGTGGTAAACCCTTGCCCCGCATCGATATGCACGCCATTAGGATAAACAGTTGCGCCAGCAAAGGGAGTCTCTTCAAACAACATGCCGCCCGCGTCGAGAAATTTTGATTTGAGGGTGTCGAGCAAGTATACCGGGTCAACGCCAATGTTAAGGACATCATTGACCCAGAGTTCAACGCCCTCATGAAAGGCAATGCGGGCAGGGTTATATTCGGTGGCGATCGCCCGATTGAGTTCGTCATGGGTGAGTATATTAAGCTCAATGAAGACATCAAGCTCACGTCGAGAAATATTCCATTCTTGATCGCGTCCTCGCAAGCTGCCCTTCTCAAGAATCGCAACTCGCCATCCCTGCCGAACCAAGGCACTCCCCAACAAGATGCCTAAGGTGCCGCCGCAAATCACCACATCCCAATCGATCGCATCGAGGGGCTCTTTCGCGTTGTCGACAACCTGCGGCACCGATCGCTCGTCGTGCTTATAGCGGTGCCACATGCTGTCTGCGCGATGTAGGTTGTCAAGGGCATTGTCTGGAAGCTGCGGACGGACTTGCTCAATCAAAGACATAAGAAGGATTTCTAGTAATCTCTATTCCTTGCATCCTATATCAAGGAGACGCGTCTGACATCAAACAAAAGTAAGGAGTTTGAGGATAAAGCCATAATGGTGTGTTACGCTGGCGCTTTAGCGTAGCCATGCCTGAAAGGCTATACAGCACACTACTTCTGCCTTTTGCCTTCCGTCTTTTGCCTTCTGTCTTCCGCTTTCCGCCTTCCGCCTTCCGCCTTCCGCTCTCCTACTGTGCGTTGATCTGCTGATGAACTGCCTGTAGTAAATCCTCAGTGGTAAAGGGCTTAGATAGTAGAGCGATCGCTCCCATCGATTCAGCGATGTGGTGATAGTGTCCGACTAGTCCACTCATGGCAACGATGGTAATATCCGGGTTGACTTTTCTAAGAGTTTGAATTGCGGTTAATCCATCCATAGTCGGCATCATCATATCGATCAAAATGACTCGAATGTCATGCTGATGTTGCATATACTGGGCGATCGCCTCGATGCCATTGCTAGCCGTCAGCACGCGATAATTACAAAGTTCTAACGTCGTTTGCGTTGTTTCAAGAATCAACGGCTCATCATCAACTACGAGAATTAATTCATTATGCCCAGAGATAGTATGCGGTTCATGGGTAGACGATGGCGCTTGGCTAAAAATTCCAGGTAGATAGACCGTGAATTCGGTCCCGTGATCCACTTCACTGGATACTCGCATAAATCCACCGTGTTTATCGATGATTCCCTTGGTGGTTGAAAGCCCTAGCCCTGTTCCCTGACCTGGTTCTTTCGTGGTGAAAAAGGGCGTAAAAATTTGCTCAAGATACTCAGGAGAAATACCAATCCCGGTATCTGCAATCGTCACAGCTACATAATTGCCGACACATGCATCTTTGTGCATCTGGACAAATAGGTCATCAATGACCAAATTTTTGGCAGAAATTGTTAGCAATCCACCATCGGGCATTGCATCTCGCGCATTCACGCAAAGATTCATCAAGACCTGATGCAACTGGGTTGGGTTTGCAGAAACGAGCCACAGATTAGTCGTTGGAATGTAGCTACGGATTTCAACTGACTTGGGGAAGGTTTGTCGAATAATCTGCACGACTTCTGAGATCAAATGTCCGGGTTGCAGCAGAATCGGTTTGCCTTCGGTGCCGCGAGCAAATGATAGGACTTGTTTGACTAGATCGGCTCCACGCTTTGCGCTCTCGTTTAATGAATGTAAGAGATCTTGGGTTTTGGGGTCGACAGGCTTCAGCTTCATGGGCAGCAACTGGGCGATCGCCAAAATCGGCGTAAAGATATTGTTGAGATCATGGGCAATCCCACTTGCTAGCGTGCCAATGTTTTCCAGTCGCTGGGCTCGATAGAACTGAGCTTCGAGCTGTTTCGCTTCGGTGATGTCAGTGTTGACGACCAAAATCGACTTCGGCGTATCTGGTTCCCGTTTCATCAGCGTCCAGCGGCTCGCCACAATAATAGCTCGTCCTGACTTCGTGACTTGACGAAGCTCACCTTGCCAGTAGCCTTGTTCTACTGTGATAGTCAAACTTTCGTTAATCTGCGTGAGAGATTCGTTCTGAAATAATTCACAGGCAATACTGCCAATGGCTTCATCTGCCGTCCAGCCATACAGAGATTCTGCGCCACGACTCCAAAATAAAATGCGGTTTTCTAAATCTCGAACAAAAATTGCATCGGTGGCAACGTCAATCAAAGCCGCCTGTTCACGGATTTTTTGTTCAGCTTGTTTGCGCTGGGTAATCTCTTCTGCCGTGATCATATATCCGATGACCTCGTCTGCAGCTGAGTGGAGAGCCGCAGCACGAGACGACACCCAGCGAATCGTTTTTTGCCGGGTCAAAATTCGAAACTCATGGGAAAACGGGTGCCCACCCAGAATGTAACCCTCCAATGCATCGGATAGCGCTTGCCGATCTGCTGGATGGACGGTGCGCTGCCAGCCGTTTCCAAGACACGCTTCGGCACTCAGCCCAAAGATATTTTGCCAGCAAGCATTGGTATGCAGGCAGATGCCATCTGCATTCATTTGGCAAATACCAATAGGAGCCGCATCATTCAGAGAACGAAACCGTTCCTCGCTCTCTTGCAATACCTCTTGCATGCGTCGGCGCTCGATGAGCTCGCGGCGTGTTTGCTGATAGAGTTCTGATTGTTGAATGGCGATACCCACCTGAGTTGACAGCCGCTCAAGCAGTTGAACTTCTTCAGACTGCCACTCTCGGGGGCCGGAGCAGTGATGAGCAACGAGCAACCCCCAGAGTGTTTCTCCTTGCAAAATTGGGACAACCAGATTGGCTCTAACTTGAAAGGGTTCTAAAAGCTCGATGTGGCACTGACTCAGCCCTGCATTGTGAATGTCGGCGATCGCAAAGACTCGTCCTTGCTGATAGCGATTTACATAGAGCTCTGAGAAACACGGATCATGAATTGTTGTGGACAGGAGCTGATCCCACCCCAAACCGACTGATTCCATCACAACGGTGCCCCGCCAGTCGGGGGCAAAGCGAAAGATGAACACCCGATCGGTATCTAAAAGCTGTCGGACGCGCTCAACGGTGCGGTGTAATACGTCATTCAAGTCGAGCGATCGCCGAATGTCTTGAGCAATGTCTGAAATGAGTTGCTCTTGGGCAATTTGCCGCTGTAGCGTAGCTTCTGCTTGCTTGCGATCGCTAATATCTCGCAGTAACCAGCGCCATCCTACAGGCTGCCCCTGAGCATCGAGAACGATCGCGGCTGAAATGTTGGTCGGAACCGGGGGGCTATCGCGAGGCTGTAGTGTCACCTCCCAATTTTGAATGGGCACGAGTTGTGCGAGGTAATCGAGAAACGGCTTAATCTGTTGCTTAGCAATGAAAACGGTAAATGGTTTGCCTATCACGTGTTGATGATTGAACAGAGTGATGGCAGCCTGATTTGCCTCCTGAATAATGCCGCGCAGATCGGTGATCAAATAGCCATCTGGAGCCAGCTTAAACAAATCTTGGTATTGTCGATGTTCTGCTTCTAAAACCAACCGAGTGCGGTGCAGTTCTTCATTTTGCTGCAGCAGTTCTTCTTCTACAACTTGCAGTTCTTCTAAGGCAAGCTGCAGCTTATGGTTAAAGACTTGCAGTTGAGCTATTTGTCCGATAGTAGGCTGCTCGACATCTACCTCAAACTCTCGGCAATCAAACTTTTTTTGAAGTAAATTAGCGTGAACATCTCTGGAGATAACAGCCTGCTCCTCAAGTTGCTGATTGAGAATCTCAATCCCCTGAGAGATTCTCTCTAGAGTCAATAGTCCCACAAAGTGATTTTGCTCATCAGTCACGGGCAAATACTGAATCTGATGCCGACGCATTAACGCTAACGCAGTAAACAGGGTCGGGGAATCTGACGTATTCAGCGTAATGGGGGGCTGCTCTATCACCTCGGCAATACTGACGTCCGATAGGTCAATTTCTGCTGCAACTAGCCGGACAACGTCTTGCGCGGTGAAGATGCCCAACAAGTGTGACGAATCTAGAATCAGCGCACAGCTATTCCAGTTGGGGAGATATCCTCGCAGAGCCAATGAAACCGTATACTTCTCTGCTCGATGATTTGCCTGGGCTTGGCTCATCCGTGCAATCACATCTTGAACAGATGCATCAGGAGCAACGGTTAGCGGACTCCGGTCTACGATTTCTTCTATAGAAATAAGCTGCGTAACTGTAAGATGCCGCATAAGTGAATTAGGTTCAATCAAACCTAACTAGACGTTTCCAACATAACTGCCTACCCGATACAATCTCACGTTCGCTTAATATAATCAGGCACCCTTAAAAGTCGGCGCGTGTAAAGCAATCCTACATTTTCTGACATGGATTGGCTAGCCAATCGCCACCTACGGTGGATCAAACAATAGTTATGAAAATCTTAAGGCGTTACTGGGCAGTTGATTTCAGCATCGATAGAACTTACTTATTACATCAAAGAAGTATGAAGAAACATGACAAACCTGTTATCGACTCTGCCTCGGGTCGAGCGCATCTCGAAGCCCATCGCCTAGCAAATTAAACGCTAGCACGGTTAATGTGATAAACAATCCTGGAAACACAATTGTCCAAGGAGACTGAAGCGAATAGCCTCCCTTAAACGCATCTGAGAGCATCGTGCCGAGTTCGGGAGTCGGGGGTTGGGCACCCAATCCCAAAAACCCTAAACCCGCAGCTTCTAGGGTCGCAGTTCCGATCGCCAGAGTTGCCTGCACGACAATGGGAGCCAGACTCGATGGCAGAATATGGAGAAATATAATTCGAGGTGGTGTTGCCCCAAAGGCTCGCATTGTTTGCACAAATTCTTGCTCTCGCAACGATAACACCATGCTGCGAGTCAGGCGGATAAACTTCGGCAACTGCACCAGGCCGACCGCAAACATCACGCTGACGGTGCTCGGCCCGGTTACGGTGACAATGGCGATCGCCAACAAGATGGATGGAAACGCCAGCATCACATCTGTAACCCACCCCACACCGACTTCTAGCTTGCCTCGGAAGTATCCAGCCGCTAGCCCCAACAACACCCCAATAATCATGCCGATGAGCACTGCTACCAAACCAATCACGAGCGACGTACGCAGTCCATACCAAACTTGACTGAGAATATCGCGCCCTAGCCCGTCAGTGCCAAACCAGTGCTCTAAGCTGGGAGGATTGAGCCGAGCTGCATAGTCGCGAGCGGTCGCTGCATTATAAGGATGCAGGATTGGGGCTAGTAGGGCAGCCAGCACGATAAACGCGGTGATTCCCAAACCAATGAGCCCAGACGTAGAGTCTAGAAATCGCTGAACGGAGCGCTGCTGCCAAAACTTTGCCAGCGAGGACCGAGTCGGTGGGACGGTTGGGGTCATGCGACGAGATGTAATGGTGTGCTCAGCATACCGTGAAGTCTAAACGGCACACTGCTTAACGTAAACATCTACAGCGATCGCCCTAGTGGCGTGGCACAGCTAAAATAGTGCATTAAGTAGGGTGCCGTATAGCCTTTCAGGCATGGCTACGCTAAAGCGCCAGCGCAACGCACCGGGTTCAAGGGTTTCAGCCTTTTTAAGGATTTGCACTATTTTAGGCGTGTCACAATACTGAGAAGGGTTAACCGCGCTTACACAACCAAAGCCGATCTATAGCCTTCGGCATGGCTTCGCTAGCGTTGGCTGTTCTCAACCCGCGGGAGGGTTTCGACTGTATAGCAGCAGTGACTCTGCGAGAAGCCGCTATGCGTCTACAACTGCCGCAAACCAAAGTTTTGTCAGTCAATCAGCTTGAGCGCATGTCACTTTTGTAGCCCTCACCCTAAATCCCTCTCCCAAAGCGGGAGAGGGACTTCAAGCCAGCTCCCGTTCTCCCGGCTTGGGAGAAGGGGTTGGGGGATGAGGGCAAATTTGCAAAGGTGACATGTTCCCATCAGCTTCGAACCTCTTTAAAGAGTCTCTAAGTTTGTCGAGATAGCCTCTGAGCCTGTTTAAAGAGTATTCAAGATTGTCTGGAGAGTCTCTGAACCTCTTTAAAGAGTCTCCGAACCTCATTAAAGAATATCTGAGCGTGTCGAGAGAGTCTTTGAAACTCTCTAAAGAGTCTCCGAACCTTTCTAAAGAGTCTCTGAGTGTGCCGAGAGAGTCTTTGAACCCGTACGGCCAGTTATCTGTAACCTCTATTCGAGGAGTTGTATAGTCTTATGCTTTCATGTTAGGACGCTGAACGTGTGTAGGCCCCGCGTAGCGCACGGGGGGCTGCACACAAACCTAAGCCCGTGGGGCTATATAACGCTCTGGAGTCATTAAAGAGCGTTACACCAGTTCTTCCAAGTGAGGCTACAAATGAACAAACTAGATCCTTTGCAAGATTGGTGGCCGTCAATCCAAAATCGCAAATCCAAAATCGAGAATTGGTATTACGCTCGATTATGCAGTTTCCCAAAGCTGTCGAACATCTTCTGGCAAGGCTTTTGCGACATCTTGAACACGCTCTGAGGAAAGCTCATCCTTGGTAGCTGCAAACACAGCTTTAGTCACTTGCTCTGGAGATGTATCCGCAGGCAAAAATCCTTCTTGATTGAGCCGCAACATAAACGTCTCAGCGCTGATATCAATGGGGCGCAATGGACTGATGCGACTAAAAAAGGCAACCATGGTGTTTGTATCGCTCCACAAATCCGCGACTTCCATGTTGGCAAGGGGAGCCTCTACTTGAAGATCGCCTTCGATGCGATCAACGGTTTCGTTTGGCATCATGTCGCGCATAATGCGAAACACGACGTTGGTCGCTGCTTGAGCTTCGTTGGTCGTTTCTAGATCGCACTTGTCAATCACCCGTTCGAGAAACGGCTTCTTTTCTGTAGATTGTTCTGTAGATTGGTTTGCCATATCGGTCTCCTTGTCTGCGTCATCAGAGTCTTCATCCCACTGATGAAGTGGGACTAATACCAATTCTTCGAAGTAAAACTACAAATTAACAGGCTAAACCCCTTGCAAGGCTGGTGGCCGTCAATCCAAAATCGCAAATCCAAAATCGAGAATTGGTACGACCCTAGTTCACTTCAAATGTTAAGGATTATGTCGTTGACGCGCGTTGCTCATTCGAGAGAGTTTGAGACGTGATAGCTTCACGCTGGATCGATGGCAGTATAACCTTGGTCGTTAGATCCTAATCAGACAGGCAAGTCGGCGCGGGGGTTGAAGGTTTCCACCTGGCGCAGTTTTTCGTAGAGTTCTTGCTCTCTTGGATGAATGTCTTTAGGGGTCGCAATCACAATCTCTACAATTTGGTCGCCCCGCCCTCTATCTAGAGGATAGCCTTTACCCGCAAGGCGCAGTTTCTGCCCCGATCGCACCCCGGGAGGAACCCGCATCTTCACCAGCCCATCGAGCGTGGGCACCTCAATTGCCCCTCCCAAAACGGCTTCGCTGGGTGTGACCGGAACTTGGCATTGAATATCGGCTCCGATGAGCTTGAAAAATGGATGGGGAGAAACGTCAATTTTGAGAAATAAGTCGCCGCCTGACACTCCTTGATTTCTGAGGCGAATGCGTTGCCCTGCAACCATGGCGGGTGGCATATTAACATCGAGCGATCGCCCATCTCCCAGGCGAATCCGCTCTCGTCCCCCTCGATAGGCTTTTTCGAGCGGCACCGTTAGCTGAGCTTCTGCATTTCGTGATCCGGGTGGACGAGATCCGACGGTATAGGAGGTTTTAGTTTTGCCAGGACGATACGGATCGGGCTCAACCCGTGTCCGGGTTGCAGCCGTTCGAGTGGTTCGGACGGTATTTTCGTTCCGTCGATTCAATAACTGATCAACGAAGCTATTAAAGTCGCGAAACTGGCTAAAGTCAATGTCATCGGGCGCAGTTCGACCTCGACTATTCCAGCCACGAGAGCGAGGCGTTGCGCTGGCTTGAAACCCCTTTTGCTTCCAGAATCGACTGAACTGATCATACTTAACCCGTCTGCTTGGATCAGACAACACCTCGTAGGCTTCACCAATGTCTTTAAATTTCTCTTCAGCGGCTTTATCTCCCGGATTTAGATCAGGATGATATCGCCGTGCCAGCTTTCGGTACGACTTTTTAATCTCTTCAACTGTTACGTCTCTGGGAACTCCTAATATCTGGTAATAGTTCCGAAAGTTTTGCATGGAAGCACGTAGTAATAAATTATGAGGGTTAGATTATGAATTTTGAGTTATGAATAATCGGCGAGGCTCGTCGTTGAATATACTCGTCCTTCAACACTCATCACTCAAAATTTTACTTAAAGCCAATCGTCATCGTCATCCCAATCATCATCGTAGCTGCTCCCACGTCTATTGCTGGCTCCGTTACTAGGATATGAGCGCCGATAGGTTTTACGCTGAGTGGAGTAGTCGTCGTAATCATCGTAGAGATCATCATTGCCCGTAATCGTTCGGCGAATCGTACCAAAGAAGCCTTCGTCTTCCTCTTCTTCTTTAACGATTTGATAGACTTCCCGACTTAGCTCATACAGCGCATCTTGCAAATCAGCTTGAGCAATATCGATTCCCCGCTCATCGTTTCGCTGTAAGCATTCTCGCAGTTCTTCGATCAGGCTTTCGATGCGTCGTCGATATTGGCTAGCAAACTGCATTCCAAAATCAAGCGCAACTTCTCGAAGCTGGCGCTCAGCTTGAAAGGTCAATGCTTCGGCACGATTGCGTTTCTCAATGCGCTCCCGCCGCTCTCGATCCATATCAGCATAGCGCTCGGCATCTTGAATCATGCGATTCACTTCTGATTCACTCAGATTTGAAGCACCCTGAATGGTGAGTCCTTGCTCTCGCCCGGTTGTTTTGTCGAGTGCGGTCACTTGCAGAATGCCGTTGGCATCAATATCAAATGACACCATCACTTGCGGAATTCCTCGCGGCGCTGGTGGAATCCCCATGAGCTTAAACTTTCCAAGGGATTTGTTGTCAGACGCCATTTCCCGCTCACCCTGGAGAACGTGAACTTCAAGCATCGTTTGATTATTTTCTGACGTAGAAAAGATATCAGAACGACGGACTGGGATCGTCGTGTTGCGGGGAACCAGCTTCTTCATGACACCGCCGATGGTTTCCAAGCCTAGCGACAGGGGAGTGACATCGAGCAGCAGGATATCTCTAATTTCTTCATTCAAAATGCCTGCTTGAATGGCAGCCCCGACCGCAACCACCTCATCTGGATTGACATTTTGATTGGGTTCTCGGTCAACGAGCGATCGCACCAAGCCCTGCACCATCGGCATCCGCGTGGCACCCCCCACCAAGATCACCTCATCAATCTGCACCGGGCTAAGCATGGCATCGGCTAATGCCTGCATCACAGGTGCTTGGAGGCGGCTGACCAAATCACCGCAAAGCCCCTCAAATTGAGAGCGCGTTAATCGAGTCTCCAGATGCTTAGGCCCATCTTCAGTGGCGGTGATAAAGGGCAAGCTCACATCGGTGACAGTGACCCCGGATAGCTCGATTTTGGTCTTTTCTGCGGCTTCCATCAGCCGTTGGAGCGCTTGGCGATCGCGTCTCAGGTCAACTCCTTCAGCGTCTAAAAACTGCTCTGCCAACCAATCTACGATCTTTTTATCAAAATCATTCCCGCCCAGTTGGGTGTCTCCGCTCGTTGCCTTCACCTCAAAAACGCCATCCCCGACTTCGAGAATAGACACATCAAACGTGCCGCCGCCCAAGTCAAACACCAAAATCGTTTGATTGCGGCGATCGTCGAGTCCGTATGCCAAAGCAGCAGCCGTCGGCTCATTCAAAATCCGCTTCACGTCTAAGCCTGCAATCCGTCCGGCATCACGCGTTGCCTGCCGTTGAGTGTCATTAAAGTAAGCAGGAACTGTAATCACTGCCCCTGTCACAGATTGTCCCAAATATCGACTGGCCTCGTCTGCCAGCTTTCGCAAAACCATCGCTGAAATTTCTTCAGGCGCAAACTCCCGCTGCAACCGAGGGCATTTAATCTTGATATTGCTCATTTCATCGCGCCGAATTGTGTATGGGACACGCTTCAAATTTGATGCGAGTTCGCTGTACTTACGTCCAATAAAACGCTTGATGCCAAAAAAAGTGTTTTGAGGATTTAATACAGACTGTCGGCGTGCCATCTGTCCAACGAGACGTTCTCCATCTTTGCTAAACGCCACAACTGACGGTGTCGTTCTCATGCCTTCCGAATTAGCAATAACGACGGGTTTGCCGCCTTCCATAACGGCTACAACTGAATTGGTTGTTCCCAAGTCAATGCCAACGACCTTACCCATCCGATGCGATGCTCCTCGCGCGTTTCGACAACTGTTAAGAATTTACTAGACTTATTCTATCTTGTTGCCGCCAGAGTCTATAGCGGTATGCGCTTGAGTTAAACATGGTGTCGTATGACGCAGCTTACCATACCACCATTTCTGTGCTTGACTCAATTGCGACATGATTACAAATTGCTATGAGCAGTGGGGGAGCTAGGGAACAGAGTGACAACCGACAAAACGCTTACAACAGACACCCGATGCGCCATAGAACACGCCTAGCCAAATCGGGTAAATTGTATTGCTTTTATATTGCTTTTATATTGCGAAGCTGAGCTGTTTGTAATTATTATTATGTTGAGGTTAAGAAAATTATTGTGCTAAATTCCAAGCTCAAGCTCAAGCTCAATGTATTAACGCTGCATCTCCATTTAGCATCTTTACCTACGTATGTGTCGCCAGAATGAGCCGGTTGACATCGTTACATTAGCCTAGATGGTCATATCGACCCAAAAGTACTGACTTTTGGAGAGGTCAGACATTGACTTACCCATCGAAAATGTACTTGTTCATCTTCTACGAAGACGAATCCTACACGACCTCTACTAACCCAACTACTGTTAAGGTCTAATTCTTGACTCTTTATCGCTCTATTGCAAGGTCGAGTTGGCAATTTTCGTTATTGGCCTCTTTGCTCTAAGCAGGCTTCATTCCTCTACAGTGTGCGCGCGATACTCCATGAAAATCCAAGTAAGTCAATTTTTATCAACTAAGATTTTGGTAATTGGCGATACGTGTGGAGATTTCCATCTCTTATCGACGACTTTAAATGAGCACGGATATGGGTGCCAATATGTTGAGCAAGAGCAAGAACTTAAGGAAATTTTAGAGATTGTTCAGACCTCTGAACCCGCTTTGATCCTACTGAATACCGAGGCGGATTCACGAGACAGCTACGAACTTTGTCGTCAACTCAAAGCTGATGCAAAGACGAATGACACTCCTGTGATTTTTATTGGATCCCTCGACAGAGCATTAAAGCCAGCCAACGTTTTTGATGCTGGGGGAACTGACTACATCGTTAAACCGCTAATTCCTCAAGTCGTGTTAGCCAAAATAGAGAGTCAGATTTATCTAACTAACCTGACACACCAGCTCCAAGCCACCCAGACTCAACTCCAACATGAGATTATTCAGCGGCGACAGGCAGAGTCAGCTTTGCAACAGGCGAAAACGGAGCTAGAGAAAATCAAGAGGGGAGAATCCCAGGTTTGCAATTGTAGTACGAGCGTCTCGGCGGGTAGGATGCCCGCTGCCAACGAACAACACGCGTTGATTGAGAGGGCATTGCATAAGAGTGAGCTGACTAATCTAGCTCTTCTGGAAGCCATTCCAGACTTGATAATTCGGATGAGTAGTGACGGTACCTATTTGGACTTTGTTCCTGCTGCCGATATCCAAGCCATCATGATCAGTAACGATATGAGGGGCAAAACTATCTATGAGGCCATGCCTATAAACATTGCAAACCAAAGAATGCACTATGTGCAGCAAGCCTTACAAACTAAAAAAACTCAGATATATGAATTCGAATTGGTGATTGACGGGACAATCCACTACGAAGAGGCGCGCATTGCTGCGTGTGGTGATGATGAAGTACTTGTCATGATTCGTGATATTAGCGAACGGAAACACCACGAAATCGAGCGTAAGCAATCTGAAGCAGACCTCAGAGCATCCAAGGAAAAGTTAGAAGCAATTCTAAAAGCTGTCCCTGGAATCGTATCCTGGATTAGCTCAGATTTACGGTATTTGGGGGTCAATGAGCGTTTAGCTCGAATGTTTAACTTGCCGCAGGATGTTTTTGTCGGCCAAAATATTGGATTTCTAAATACGGGGTCTGAATTTGACACCTTCGTCCGTCAATTCTTTGACAGTCCTGCTGAGGATGCCCATCAAGAAACATCGGCTCTCGTCAATGGGGAAGAACGCTATTATCTGGTTGTTGCCCAAAAATACGATCAACGCCAAGCTGCGTTTGTCATTGGCATCGATATTACGGAGCGTAAACGCGCTGAAGAATCCCTTCAAAAAGCAGAATTCAACTACCGCAGTATTTTTGAAAATGCTATTGAAGGTATTTTTCAGGTGATGCCAGATGGAGAGTATCTTCAAGTAAACCCAGCATTAGTAAAGATCTTTGGTTATGCATCTCCGATGGAGTTTATGCAAAGCTTGCTTCGTACTCAGCATCGGCTATATGTGAATCCGAATCGCTATGCTGAACTGCTTCAACTCGTTCAAACTCAAGAGTCTGTCTCAAACTTTGAATCTCAGATCTATCGCAAAGATGGTATCCTCATTTGGATTTCTGAAAACGTTCGTGCAGTGCGAGATGCCGATGGCACCATCCTCTACTATGAAGGCACTGTCGAAGATATTTCTCACCGCAAGCAAATGGAAGCGGATCTGCGGCACATTAATGAAGGGCTTGAAACTCAAGTTGAAGAACGAACAGCCACACTACAGCAATTTAACCAGCAACTCCAGTTAGCTATTACTGAGCGGCATCAGGCTGAGGCGGCGCTCAAGGCATCTGAAGCTGAATTACACGCCTTCTTCGCGGCGATGTCTGACTACATCACCATATTTGATGCTCACGGGTGTCATCTGAAAATTATTTCGACAAACTGCAAACTCGTTTATCGTCCAGAGATGGATCGGATTGGCAAAACAGTATACGAAGTTTTTCCACCGGAACAGGCGACCTTGTTTGCAGTGCATATTCAGCGGGCGCTCAACCTCGGACATGCGGTTAATCTAGACTATAGTCTCCCAGTCAGCAACGGTCATGAGGGACAACAACAGGCATGGTTTTCGGCAATGGTTTCTCCTCTGCCCGATCGTCGAGTCATTTGGGTGTCGAAGGATATTACAGCACGCAAACATGCGGAAGCATCCCTACGTCAGCGGACTAAAAAAGAGCAGTTGATTGCTTCGATTGCGCTGCAAATTCATCAGTCTTTGCAACTGCCTGAGATTCTCAATACTGTAGTTGTGGAAGTACGAAAGTTTCTTCAGACGGATCGCGTCTTGATATATTCTTTTTATCCGGACTGGAGCGGACGAGTCATCACTGAGTCAGTTTGCTCCGACTATCAGTCGGTCTTAAACACTAACATCCATGATCCATGCTTTGGAGAACACTACGCTCAATACTATCAGCAGGGTCGCATTAGAGCTATAGAGAATGTATATAGTGGCGACTTAACCCCGTGTCATGTAGACTTTTTGGCTCAATTTCAAGTTGTGGCTAATCTGATAGTGCCTATTTTGCAAGGTGATCGATTGTGGGGGCTTCTTATTGCGCATCACTGCCGTGGTTCTCGACAATGGCAACACCTTGATATTGAACTCCTTCAACAACTAGCTACACAGATGGCGATCGCCATTCAACAATCTGAACTCTATCAGAAAGCACAAAATGAAATTGCTGAACGCAAACAGGCTGAAACAGCTCTAAGCTTGGCGCAAGAACGATCTGAAAACTTACTGCTGAGTATCTTACCCAAAGATATCGCTGACCAACTCAAGGAGAACCCAAAGGCGATCGCTGAATCCTTCGATGACGTTACTATTTTGTTTAGTGATATTGTCAACTTTACGCCCCTTGCTGCAAACTTACCTCCCACTCAAACTGTCGACTTACTAAACCAAATTTTTTCTCGTTTTGACCATCTGGCTCAACAGTATGGACTAGAAAAAATCAAAACGATTGGGGATGCGTATATGGTAGTTGGTGGGCTTCCAAGATTGCGCCAAGATCATGTGGAAGCCGTGATTGAAATGGCTCTAGATATGCAGCAAGAAATTCTTGCATTTGAGAGAACTTACGACGAACCCTTTCAATTGCGGATTGGTATCAATACTGGGCCTGTTGTTGCTGGGGTGATTGGCACTCAAAAATTTACCTACGATTTATGGGGAGATGCAGTAAATGTTGCAGCTCGCATGGAGGCGCAAGGCATCGCGGGAAAAATTCAGGTCACAGATCAGACCTATGAACGTGCTAAAAATTGCTATCGCTTCGAACGGCGGGGAAAAATTTCTGTGAAAGGCAAAGGGGAGATTACCACCTATTGGTTAATAGGTCGGAATGGCTGCCTAAGCTAAATCATTCAGGACGCTGTAGACAGATATCGCCCTATGCGCGTTAGGATGCTGAACGTGGGTGACCCCGCGCACCGCACCGCGCGGGGTCACCACACAAATCTGCGTCCGTAGGGCTATATTCACTGAGACGACTGGACGATGCCCAAGGCTGGAGCAGCGCTGGATCTTGAAAAAGTCAGTGAATTCAAATTCCCGGCATAAATCTGAGGATTGGTCTGCGCCATTTCTTGATACACGTCTTGCACCCGGGCATTAACCGCCACAGTTTTCACGTCATACATCTGCGTGGCCAGCTTTGGATAAAACCCAATCGCCACAATCAACGAGAGGAAACAGGCCGCAATCAGGACTTCCCGGGGAGTGGCATCTACAAACGTGGCCTGGATGGGCAAATCACAGCTGTTTCCAAAACACGCGGCTTCCTCATTTCCCTGAATCTTCAGATCAAGGTCATTCACATCACAGGAGGGAACCACATCGCATACCAAGGCAGTCCCCGATCCATAGAACACCTGCTTCAGCATCGAGAGCAGATAGACGGGGGTCAGGAGCAGCCCCACGGCTGATAGGAAAACGGTAACCATCCGGAATGTCTCACTATATACCCCGCTTGTGGTAAAGCCGACAAACACCGCCAGCTCACTAGCAAAGCCGCTCATCCCCGGTAACGCCAAGGAGGCCATTGCGGCAATAGTGAACAGTGCAAACACCTTGGGCAGAGCCTGACCAATACCGCTCATTTGGCTCATCATCATGGTGTGAGTGCGATCATAGGTCACACCCGCCAAGAAAAACAGCACGGCCGCAATCAGCCCGTGGGAGAGCATTTGAAGCAGCGCTCCGCTGACGCCTAGATTGCTAAAGGACGCAATGCCCAGCAGGACAAACCCCATGTGGGATACTGATGAGTAGGCAAGGCGGCGCTTCATATTCGTCTGAGCGAAAGAATTCAGCGCGCCGTAGACAATGTTAACGACCCCTAAAACAGCCAGAATCGGAGCGAAGTAAATATGGGCATGGGGCAACAGCTCCAAGTTGAGGCGAATTAACCCGTATCCGCCCATCTTCAGCAGCACCCCAGCCAACACCATAGATACAGGAGACGAGGCTTCACCGTGGGCATCTGGCAACCAGGTATGGAAAGGGAAAATCGCCAGCTTTACCCCAAAGGCGATTAGCAGTCCGGCATAGAGTATCAGCTCGAGCCCCAGAGGAAACGACTTGAGATGGAGCTGCGCGATATCAAACGTCACCCAATCTCCGTAGAAAGCCATTGCTAGGGCCGCCACCAGGATGAAGATGGATGCGGCGGCGGTGTAGATCAAAAACTTCATAGCCGCATAGCGACGGTTTTGTCCCCCCCAAATGCAAACCAGCAAATAGACTGGAATTAGCTCAACTTCCCACATGATGAAAAACATCAGCAGATCCTGGGCGATAAAGACGCCGATCTGAGCTGCATAGAGCACCAGCATTAGGGCATAGAATAGCCGGGGTCTGCGATCGACTCGCCAGGCAGCAAACATGGAGAGCGTCGTGATCAGACCAGCTAGCAGCACCAGCGGAGCCGACAATCCATCTACTGAAACCCTCCAGTTCAAACCCAGAGAAGGTATCCAGGAAAAGGTTTCTATGAGTTGAAAGTCGGCGCGGCTTGCATCGTAATGAGCCCAAAAGGCGCAGCACATGAGTGCGAGATTGATGATCCCTACCATAAGGGCATACCAGCGAACCGGATTGTTGCTTTTGCCGGGCAGCAACGGAATCAAAAGGGCCGCCCCAAGAGGAAACAAGACGAGAGTGGTTAGCCAAGGGAAGTGAGCGATCGCCATAACAATAAGAACAAATACCTAGTCTCTTGAGCGAATTTTACCAGACTGCGAGAAAAATTGTTCATAGAACTTTATCATTGCAATCGATAAGTTTTGCTCAGTCGTATAGCGATCCCAAATTGCTTGTGAATTGTGTGTGAGCGGTGGGGTGTGCGGCGCACACCCCACCGCTCACAACCCATTTGAGATTGCGATATTTGCTTAAAGCTTATGACACCTTAAACTGACTCACCGAAATCCTGAGTTCTTCGGCAATATCAACCGTTTGCTGCAACGATCCGGCAACATCGCGAGATGTTTCAGACGTCTTCCTCGAGATTTTTGCCATGTCTTTCATGAGCGTACTAATCGTTTGAGAGGTTTCCATTTGAGACACCGTGGTTTCTGAGATAGACTGCACAAGGCGATCGATCGTTCGAGAGACTTCTTGAATGCCGTCTAGGTTGTGCTTAGCATCTTCGACAAATCGAGTCCCTTCGACCACATGGGTTGTACTTTGTTCCATGGCGTTAATAACCTGGCTCGTTTCGAGCTGAATGCCCGTGACGATTTTGTCGATTTCACTGGTAGCTGTCGCCACCTGATTTGCCAGTTCTCCCACTTCTTCAGCGACGATAGCAAAGCCTTGTCCTTCTTCGCCTGCACGAGCTGCCTCAATGCCTGCATTAATGGCGAGCAGGTTTGTCTGCATGGCGATTTTTTCGATGATAGATACCACTCTTGAAATTTGCTGCGATGACTCTGCTAGGCGTTTCACCTTCTTTGCAGTTTCGCCGATCGCCTCTCGCAAGGACAGGATATTTTGTACGGTTAAGTCCATGGCATCTCCGCCTGCTTTTGCAGTAGAGGATGCTGTGCGAGTAATTTCTGCTGCCTGACGGGCGCTTTCAGCCACTGACTGAATTGAGATCGTCATATGCTCAACCGAATCTAGCGTATGCGTCATTTCTTCGGCCTGCTTAAAGACATCGTCGGCAAGTCCGCTAATGGCAGCTTCATCGGTATTCAACGACTCGTTAACTCGCAATGCAGATTCTTTCACCTTGGTGACAATTTGCCGTAAGCTTTCAACAATTGAGTTGAAGAAGTCTGCCACGGTGCCAATATCACCCGCTGTCACATCCGCGCGAACGGTCAAATCTCCCTGTGCAGCTCCTTCAACATCCCCCAGCAAATTGATGAGTTGACGTTGGAGGTTTTCTCGTTGCTGCTGCTGTTCCTCCGCCAAAAGCCGCGATTGCTCAGCAGCCTTATCTTTTTGTTGGAGGAGTTCAGCTCGATCGAGAAATAGCCCAACTTGTGACGCCAACTGACCAAAGAAGGCTGTTTCTTGTGGCTCCCAATCCCTCGGCCCTGAGCACTGATGGGCAATCAGGAGCCCTAAAAGCTGACTGCCTTTTTTGATGGGCGCAACTAGGTTTGCTCGGACAGCAAACGGTTCGAGCTGTTTGAGATAGCATTCGGTCAGTCCGGCATTGCGAATATCTGGCGTAGCTTGCACCCGTCCTCGTTTATATTTTTCAACGTATTCATCTGCAAAACACGGGTCATCAATTTGTGCGCCCAAGGCGCGAGGGCAGCCATCAACCACCGACTCTGCCGTGACGGTGCCTTTCCAATTTTCGTCAAACAGATACACTAAAACGCGATCGGACTGGAGCGTTTGGCGAATGCTGGTCAATGGCAGTCGCTTGAGAATATCTTCTGCGCTTTCGATGCTGGTGAGTTGGAGGGTCATCTGAGTAAGCAGTTGCGATCGCCCTGCTTCTTCATCGGCTAGCGTGCGCGATTGCTCCGAAAGGGTGCGCGACTGCTCCGCGGCAAGTTCTTTTTGCCGTAGTAAGTCGGCCCGGTCGATCACCAGCCCAACTTGAGACGCAACCTGACCAAAGAAGGCAATTTCCTGCTGCTCCCACATTCTAGGACTCGCGCATTGGTGGGCGATTAATAGCCCTAGAAGCTGATCGCCATGCTTGATTGGGGCGACGAGGTTGGCTTTGACTGCAAATGGCTCTAGCTGTCTGAGATAGCACTCCGTTAACCCCGCTTTGTAAATATCTGGCGTGGCTTGCACCCGTCCTTCTTTGTATTTATTGACGTATTCATTTTCAAAACACGGGTCATAAATTTGTGCGCCCATTGCTCGAGGAAACCGCTCATTGACCGACTCAGCCGTAATCGTGCCTTTCCAGGTTTCGTCAAACCGATAGACCACGATGCGGTCAGCATTTAACGTATGGCGAAGTGCCGTGAGTGGGAGCTGGGCAAGGATTTCGTCGGCAGTCTCGCTGCGGGAAAGCTGGAGTGTCATGTCTTTGAGGAAGCGCGATCGCTCGGTTTCTTCATGTTGCCGTTTTAGGTATTTCACCTGATCGAGCATGACTCCAAACTGGGCTGCAAGCTGCCGCATAAAGCTTACTTCAGTTGTTTGCCAATCATGGGTGTGGGTGCAGTGATGTACGATGAGCAACCCAAAGAGCTGTCCTTCATTGAGAATCGGCACCACCAAATTTGCTCGGATATGCAATCGCTCCATGAGTTTGAGGTGATCCGGGTGAAATCCTGCCTTGAACACGTCAGATGTGGGCACGACTCTATCTTTTTTGTAATCGTCTAGCAGATAGGCAGGAATACACGGGTCTTCGATGTTTTCATTCAAAGCTTTGGGAAAGCCCGCCTCGACTGATTCATGAGAAATATAGCCGCTCCAGTCAGGCTGAAAGCGATAGATCACAACTCGATCGGCCTTGAGGAGAAGTCGCGCTTCGTGGAGAGTTTTGCCGAATACTTTATTTAGATCGGTGTCGGTTAATGCTCGTGACGCCACGAGTTGCGCCATCAAACGCGCCTTTTCGGTGGTCAGCGCCTCATCGTTTAAGAAGCCTCTTACCTTAGTGACAAGGTTGTTAAAGGTTTGGGCGAGGGTTTGCGTTTCTTTGGTGCCGCAGGGCAACGTGACGACGTTGAGATCGCCCGCAGCAACCTGCTCTGCTGCACTCGACAGGTAAAACAGTGGTGCGGAAAGCTGTCGTGCCAAGTGAAGCAAAATACCCACTGCGACCCCCCCCATCACCAGCGTCAAAATTGCAAATATTAGCGCTATTTGCTGACTGGCAGCTCCCAGGTCAGAGCTATTCACAGAGGCGATCGCCATCCAGTTGCTCTCAGGGACGGCTGACATGAAGTAGGTGCGTCCATCATGGGTAAACGATAGTAGGATCTCATTGGCAGTGCCAACAGATGAAGTGGATCGGACATCAAGATTGCGGACGGACGTTTGCGCCTTCAGCTCACGTTGAATCATCTCAGGCGACAGTTGCATTTGCAAGGCTCCTGAAAGCGCTGATGCAGCTTGTTTAATGGCATCTCCACCTCGAAGCTCTTGGGCACCCGTTGCCCCTTCCGGGGTTATCGTTTGAAGAACAATCCCAGATGCTGCGTCAATAATTTGTACTTCTTGTGATTGTTCGAGTCCGGTTAGCAAGACTCGATTTGCAATTCGATTGAAGCGTTCGGCAGGCATGACCGCTTTTACGGCTCCCAAAATATCTCCCGATGTGGGATCTTTGATGGCATGGCTAAACTCAACCCCAAAGGTGCCTGTTGATTGATCAACCATGGGCTGAGACACCCATTGAGTATGACTTGTTGCCTGCTGCCACCACTCTTCGTCTCGCTGCACAAAATCAGATGTAGGACGGCTATAGGCAACATTAAAGCCGTAGCGATCGGTAAAAAAGAGTTCGGCAAGCCCAGCAACCTCGGCAGTGCGTCGGAGGTAGTCGTTGAGCGACTGATCGGGGCGCAACAGTTTGGTCTCCTGAAATTGCTGCTCTGCCTGGTCAATAGGAACCTGGTCAAGGGCTCTGGCAGACGCATCAAAGCCATTACTTCGGGCAGACTCAATCACAATTGAGTTTTCAGCCACAACTGCTGGAATGATCGCAACTTCGTCTAACAGATCGCGAATTCCTTCCCCCGTCAGCAATGCCTTATCTTGAATCTCATCTGATGCCTGCTGCTGAAGGCTATCATGCATAAATTTGTAACCCGCCACCCCGGCGATCGCCAACGGAACAACAACTGTGGGCAGAACAGTTTGCACGAGTTGACGACGAAGACTCAACTGCTGCTGCTTAGGCATTTGTGCGGTTTTATCCGATGCGGGCATAGGAGTCATACCAGAATTATGACTGGTCAAATTTGAGGAAGGATTTGAAACCAATGAGTGCGGTGTCAAGCTAGGCTTTGCTCCGTTTTTAACGGGTGACGACGCAGTGTCATCAGACGAGGCGTGGTTTTGATGATTTGAACTGGATGCGTTGGTTGAATGAATCATGGTGAAATGAACTGGTATTGACTGCAATTAACGAAGTGGTAAGGCGATGTTGGGCACCTCATCATTGGTAAATGACACTCCCATTAATGACACCGAGATAGATGTCCCCCATCAACCACGATGCGCATAACCCAGGCAAAATCAACAGCCCAGTTCACGCTGGCTCTGTGGATTCCTAACAGTATTCACGTCGGGATAAAGCAGCTTTAATTAGGCAACTCTAAAAGGCAACTTTAAAGGGGTAGTGGTTGGAAACAGTCTGCTCTTTGAGCGGTTTAGTAAGAGTGTTGAGATAGGATGTGTCGACAGGCGACACATCCTGCTGCCGAACCGCCCCCGGTCATAATGGCAAGACCTGCAGGGCCTCCGACCACTTTGCCAGCTTTCGCCATTTCTGCGGTGACATATGACACACAGGTGTCGAAGTCTGCTTTAGAGGTAGCTTGAGCGTGAGGATGGTCATCTCGCCAAGTTTGAGCAATGAATAGCGCTAATTTTTCAAGCTCGTGCTCAAAATCGTGACTGACCACACAATTGCAGGGTGATGGATGAGAAGTCACCGATGTTGAATGATTGACAGGCTTTTGAGTGTAGTTGAAAGAATCCATGTCACAAAACGTTGATGAGTATTAAGTAGGGTCGTGCAAACACAGCTGAATCGCCTTAGAAACCCCAGTCCGACTATGATTCAAGGCTTGACTTATTTGATTCAGCGATAGATATACCCTGCACATTAACCCGATGAACTATCTATGACTGAGCCTATGGCGAGTTAACCCCGCTGTGTGGATTGAAGGTAGATACAGGACTCAGGACGAAATACATGTATTGCATATTTATCACTGATCGATTTGCGGCTGCCATGAATAACTGGCGGCTACACTAAAACTTTATAAATCAATAATTATTTATGAAAAAATAAAGGGCATTCAAATAGGTTCAACTGACTATGTAAAAATGCTTTCACGATATTTTGAAACTCATGCAAACAAATATATTTAAGGTTTTATGAAGAATCCGACTGTACACCTCTGCGTGAAGGTTAACTATTTATCATAGATGCAATACATGTATTGCATTTTCCATCTCAAAATTTTTGATATCCCCAATCGTTGAAGATTTAGACCTTCTTATTTTTCATCGATTCGTCTACCCGTCAAAGGTATATTGACTGTTTTGATAGGGGTTGCTGGGATAGTGATTAGTCTTTGACCCAATGTAAGCTGACAAGACACTTATGACTACTAGGATTATGTCGTTCCGCGTGCCAGAAGACCTTGCCCAGAAAATTGAGCATCAAGCTCAACACGCCGGGAAAAGCAGAACGACTATTGTGCTTAAAGCACTGTTGCAAGTGTTTGACCAATCCTCATCGTCATCCCAACTCACAACATCAACTACGCTCCCTGTTCAAACCCTTTCAGACCTTGAACAGCAACTCAAAGAATGGTCTGTGTATCTTGACCGTTTGCAGCATGAGCATCGGTTTAATCAAGGTGACATGCAGCGAGTGATTGCCCTCAAGCGAGCGGTGAATAGCTTATTAGAAGTAAATTCAGACACGAGCTCATTAGAGTCCCCCCCGGTTTCAGACGTTCAGACTCGTCAACAGCCGATCACATCGATGCTTCCGGCTCGTGATGATGCGTGTGTGGCGGACTGTCACATGGTCAATACGCTGGGTCAAATTCTTGCCGTTGCTGCAGACTTGGTCTTCGTCTTAGATCGGGCAGGGCGGTTTACCTATTTGAATCCGGCGGGCTCGTGGGTCTTTGATTTGGAACCCGGTCAAGTGTTAGGAAAAACATGGGAACAACTGGGCTTTGCGACAGAAACTGCTCAATCGTTTGCGGCTCAATGCGACTTGGCAGTATGCACCGCCCAACCCGCTTATGGTGAGTTTCAGATTTCGATCACAGGCTGTCCTAGACACTATGAGTATAGTCTCAGTGCTATCAAAGGCGATCGCGGACGAGTCGATTCATTCGTCTGCATGGCACGAGATATTACTAAACATAAACAGGTCGAAGCAGCATTATTAGAAACTGAAGAAAAATATCGAAACTTATTCGAATCATCGAGCGACGCGATTTTTATCATTGATACAGACACCCATCAAATTATCGACGCAAATTGGAGTGCATCAAGACAGCTTGGTTATTCTCGTCGAGAGATCCTTCGACTGACCCTCAACGATATCGAGTCATCCATGACGCCATTGCGCCGCAAGGCAATTTTTCGCGAATTAGATATCAAAGGCTCCATTATTTTTGAACAGGTTTATCGCCGAAAAGATGGTAGAAATATTGCGGTAGAAGTGAATAGCCGCCTGATTGAATATGGAGATACGATCGCCATTCAAAACTTCGTCCGAGATATTAGCGACCGGAAGCAAGCCGAGGCAAAAATTCAAGAACTCTATGCTAAACGAAATCAGTAAATAAAACGATTGCCTGTCGCTCTAGGATATTTCCTATACAAAGATTGAGTCAGTAAATCTGCGAAGATATAGCAAATATGTCTAAGGGATAATTCAGATTCGACATATAGAGATATAACAGACATAAGACTATAACCGGAATTAACGCGGAAAAATTCCTATCATTAAATAGTTATTCACGTGGCGACTATGGCTACTCGGGCAGTAACGTTTCGGCTTCCAGAAGAGGTCATCGAATTACTCAAGCGTCAAGCTGATGCAACCGGCAAATCCAAAACCCATTTAGTTATCGATGCAATTACTCAAGCATATGAGCCGAGCGCCCTGTCTAAGCCTATGACCGCGCAATCGCTTCAGCAGCAGATTAGCGATTTAAAAAAGCAGGTCTTATCGTTCGAATTTGCTAACATACAGCCCAAAATAGAGCTGTATGACCATACCTCGCAATTAGTCGAGGCGATTCAGCAAGCGATCCAGTCCTCTCAGGGTATGGGCCTATCTGTGTCATACATCGTCGTCGAAGGAGCGTCTCAACCTCCGCAACCTGTTGGATCTCAGATCCAACGGTTTGACGACAACTCAGCGTCATTTCTGAGCAATCGATCGTCTAATCAAGACATTCTTGACCAAATTCTTTCCCCCGTTCCTGACCCAGTGTTTGTGTGCGATCGCCTCGGTCGTCTAACCTATCTAAATCCTGCCAGTGCCAGAATGTGGCAGGTTGATCGGAGCGCAATGCTGGGCAAAACGTATCAAGAGTTTGGGGGTGTCCCCTTTATGGCAGATTTCTACATCCAACACTTTCAAACGGTGATAACCACTGGGCAATCGGTCACAACCGAGGTGAGCATCCCCGTCTTAGGCGCGCTCCGACACTACTCGTATAGCTTTCATCCCATCCAAGGTTCCGCAGACAGCATTGACGGCGTTATTGGTATTGCCCGTGATCTGACCGAGAGCAAGCAAATCGAGTATGACTTACGAGAATCGCGGGAAAAATATCGAAATCTATTCGAGTTTGCCAACGATCTGATTCTGATTGTGGACGCTTCCTCCGAAATTTTAGAAGTGAACCAGTGTGCAGCTCGGCGATTGGGGTATATCCGCAAAGACCTTGAACAACAGTCGATCGCTGCCATTAGCACGCCAGAATCCGCTCATATCTGGCAAGAATTCATCGTCCTGGAATTAGAAAAAGTGGGAGGAGCCTTATTTTCTTATGTGTTTCGACGCAAAAATGGCGATGATCTTCAGGTCGAAATCAGTGCGCGACTGGTCGAATATGGAGATCAGCTTGCCTTTCAACTGTTGGCACGCGACACCTCAGAACCTCGACGGACTGAGCCATTCTCTTAGCAACACAGTGCGATTATTTTTCTTATAGATATTGGCGAAGCACCTGGGCGGTTTCGAGTCCTGTCTTCTGCCAGCTAAACTGACGGGCTCGTGCCAAACCCGCTCGGCGTAGCTGCGATCGCACCTGGCTGTCTGCCGCGACTTGGCTCATCGCATCCGCTAGCTCTGCCACGTTATACGGATTGACCAGCATCGCCGCATCACCAGCAACCTCTGGAAGCGACGAACAGTTTGAGGTGATGACTGGCGTGCCGCACCCCATCGCCTCTAGCACAGGCAGCCCAAACCCTTCCCATAGGCTCGGAAAGACAAGGGCGATCGCCTGATTGAGCAATATGGGCAAATCAGCATAGGGCACGTAGTCTAAAAACTTGATCTGATCAGTGATGCCCAACTGGTGAGCTAGGGACTGTAATACGGGTGTATAGCGGGGATCAAGCGATCCGACCAGCCATAGTTCATACTTCGAAGACGCCGAAATCTGGGCAAATGCCTCAATCAGACGGCGCAGGTTTTTATGCGGATCGCTTCGCCCGATATATAAAAAATAGGGCTTGATTGGCAAATCTAAGGGACGGAAATGCGCCTCATCATAGGCCAACGGAACGGATGTAATCTTGTGAGCCGGAATCGAAAAAAACTCCACTACGTCTCGTGCGGTTTGGTCAGAGTTAGCAAGAATATGCTGGGCTTGATGAAGCACCTGGGGCATATAAACACGCTGATAGAGGGTCAGCGGTGAAAAGCGTTTGGGAAATCGAATCGGAATCAGGTCGTGAACCGTCACCAAAGAACGACAGGACGCATACAGAGGCGCTTCCGGAATCGGTGAAAACAGCAGTTGAGTCTTTAGAGCTTGGCAAATCCGAGGGAGACGAAGTTGAGTCCATAGGAGACGACGCAGATGCCCTCGCGTGCCATAGGCAGCCGTCATCTTCGGTGACACTGGATAGCACTCAAAATCTGGCGTAGGATTAGCTGTAATTAGCGTCGGAGACAAGCACTGGAGATGGGGAATGAGCTGGGTTGCATAGGTCATTAACCCCGTTGGTTGAGGAATTAGAAACGATAGATTAACTGATAATTGGCTCACAGTATTTTGTGTTACTTGCGTAATACTTTTCGAACCAGGCGATACCCTGACCTAGCTACATTCACTAGCGCTGCTTTTTGTGTTTCAGACACGATACGCCGCTTTTCTAAATCAAGGAGCCAAAATTTGAGTTTGAATGACATCCAATCTTTCGAGGTGGGGCTAAGCCTCGGTAAATTACGGCGACGACTCAAAATCACAAACACCGGATTAATAAACACCGGATAGAGCGATCGCATCGCCCATTTCATCGAGGTAAAGTGAGTTTCATCCATCAAGCCCTGGTGCACAATCACCCACGTGAGTTCGGGCTTGGTATAAAACGCAGACAGATATGAACAAAATTGATCGGGAAACTTTTGGTAAAACTCGCCCGGCGCCGCCACGATTTCTCGTGAGCCAATATGCTGCCGGATAAACTCAACGGCCTCTAGCCAATAGGGGTCATTTTCAGGAAAGGGATAAAAGACGTGCTCACTCGGTTCAGGCTCGATGGGTATTGGAAAAATTTGCAGGCGAGAGAGCGCAACTCCAACGAACCGACGATCAGGACTGTTCGGATTGATCGCCTGCGGAGAATCGGTGCGGTTGACTTCAAAGGTCAGTCGGGTCATCGGGCGATCGCTCGTGGTGACGACAGACTGAGGAATTCGCCCTTGAAATACGGTGGTTAATCCTCGTCTAAAGAAAGTATCTAAGATAATCGGCTGATCATTGACCCGCAACGACAGACTTTCTAACACATCAGGCGCGATCGCATTGGAAATGTGAACGCGAATCAGCAAATCCGATCTAGCAACTAATGGAAAATCAAGAGTTGATAGGGTTCCAGGCCCCGTCCAGCGAAAGGAGTTGGCATTCCCTCGTAATCCATTGTGGGGGCCGTTACGACGGTGCCAGCCACTGCCCGACATCGGCTGTGAAACGTCGAAATCAAGGGTACTTGTCTTCGGTATATTGAGAGCTGCATATCGACGCTCATAATGACGTTCGAGGTGATTCAGCAGGGTTTCAAGCGGGTCGGCATCGCCGATTTGAGAGCTAGACATGCTCGGATCGGATTGAGATGGATCTAGAGATCGATCTCTGTATCGAGATAGCAACTCCTCAACCATCTGCGAAAATCTCGATTCAAACCAGGTTTGAGCATAGTCATACAGGTGCAAATCGACTGAGTTGTAGTCGCTAATCAACGCCACCAGACCTGGATCGATCTCCGACAGGGGAGAACTGCTGGAAGATACTCGCAGACTTTGATACTCCATCGCTGGATACCAGCCAAAGATGTATGACAGCAGCAAAATCGATTCGTTGAAGCGCTCTGTTAGCCCGACAAAGGCAAACTGATCGAGATGGTCTTTAGCCAGATCTAACAGATCAGCATCCGGCATGTTGATTAAGTCTGTTAAGTTCTCATCCCAAAAGCCTGACGCAATCTGATGGGCCTGACAGTTCGACGTCCTCGCTCTGACCTGGGGAATGGGCGATCGCACGAAGTCTTCAATGCTGCTAGACGTGGCCACTTTAGAGGCCATACTGCTGTCAGGGTGATCCGGACGGCGGCTGTAGAATTTATATAGGGAAATAACCCGTTGAATCGGGTGCCTGAGCATCGTGATATAAACAGGCTTTTTCGGCAAAAAATTGCGAATGTCATAGCCAAAATGCCCGCGAAAGAGATCATAAAGCTCTAGGTCAGCAGCAGGGGTAGACGGAAGAGGAGGTTTGTAGGGAGGCGGTGACCAAATGCGATCGACGTGAAACTTTGAATCAACAATAGATGTCAGCGTGCTGCTCCCCGTCTTCTGAACCCGGATAAAGCACAGTTGTTCATCATTCGTGAGTTGATGCTCGATAGAGTGGATAGTCATGACCCATTACGTTCACCAATTAGGACTATATACCGTTTGCAGGATTAATCACGCAAGACAGATTTTTCACCCCCTCCTAATCAAGCCACATTTAAGACCTATCCAAAAACTCTAGCGAGGTTTCAGATAGGCACTTAGAATGGCGGGTGATAGCTTAGAAACCCCCATAGTGGGGGCATCTTGTCCGCGTATTGGCGCTTTGTAAGCAAATGTACGACCTTTCTTCTACCCGAAATCCAGAAGGGCCAGCAAGGTTGCCTCTATGCTGTCTTGTGGGGAATTCGCCGCAAAAATGCATCAAAGCCTTCTAATGCTGCTGCGTAGTTTGACAATATTTTATTTGCGTTCCTCGCTGCTGCCGCATCATCAATTTCGACTAAATAATCGAATACGTCTTTCGCCGCAGCCATCGCGGTTTTTTCTTCGGATGGGTTTAAATTACGAGCAAGGGTAAACATTTTCATCCGTAATGCACCCAGCGGACCATGAATGAGTGATTGGATATCTCCCCACCGCCGTTGATCAACCAAGTCCGGAATCTGAGCCATGCGATCGCGCATCGCTAGCAAATCAGACTGATAGGTCTGAATGCGCTCTAATTGAGCGTCTGTATACGTTGGCGGTTGTGATGCCTGGGGTTGCCCACTACAACTCACCAGAAATGCAGCGATCGCTGCCAGCATAAGAGCTAGAATAGAGCGATACGTTATCATAAGCCTCAACTAAATACCGTTAGCAAGAGAACATTAGAAGTAATCAGGCTCTGGCATAGGTTCTGGCATTTCAAAATTGGACGAGTCATACAGATATCGAGTAACTTCTTGCTCGAGTCGGTGAACCAAATATGGCTCGATCGCATTCGTATTTCGCAGAGCCGCCAAGTAGCCATCTAAATACAACCGTAGTTCATCGGTGCGATAGCCCCGACTCCACTGTTCGTTAAGAGCATCGGTAACATGCTGATAATAGCGAATTGTTTGAGCATCCTGGAGCATAATTGGAACTCGGTTTTTCTTTCAAATGTTGACTACGATAGCGTTTAACAACATTCCGAACAATTAGAGTGTTCTCTGTAAAACTCACCTTACCTGAGAAATCAGTTGAGTTTTAGAGCATCTGATTGCAGAATTCCCATCACATCAGAAAATTCGCAGGTTGTTCACAAATAAACCAGACCTAGCAGGTATTAGGCGGCTAAAGTGCCTCGCAACCTCGGTAGAATCTCGCATGTAGCGTCTACATAGAATGAAAAGAAACTTACAAATCTACATAAAACGCATACATAAAATACGCTTTTACACCCCTATTTACATTCATTGTAACTTTAACTTGACCATCAGCGACGCATTATTATCAGTCTGTTAGAGAAGTACAAAGGTTTGCGGAGTCTTACACGAGTCACCCAGATATTCGTCTGCGAAAATTGTCAAGGGGGGTAGCAGACGTAACAAAACCATGACAACGGCTTTGCTAACCTTGTCGCATTATTACGAAGATACTTGAAGCCGTGGGCTCCGTTCATATTCTAATCATCGAAAGTAATCCTCATTTGCGCTCCCTACTCGGGTGGCACTTGCAGCAGTCAGGCTTTTCGGTTCATCAATCTGCAAGCTTTCAGCAGGCGAGAGACGTCTTTCAAAGTCGTCAGCCGAGTCTTGTGATTCTAGATTCTGAGTTGCCCGATGGAGATGGACTTGAATTTTGTCGGTGGCTTCAGCCTCAGCGATCTGCGTTAGTTTTGATGCTTTCAGCACGAACTAGTGAGGCGGATGTAGTTGCGGGTCTGCGGGCAGGCGCTGATGACTACCTGACAAAGCCCTTTGGAATGCAAGAGTTTTTAGCGCGAGTCGAAGCATTAACTCGGCGCTGTCGAACGATGATTGCGCCAGTGTCGCTAGATTATGGAGATTTGAAGATTGATCTGATTCAGCGGCGAGTGCGACTCAAAGCCACCTTCATTGAACTAACGCCTCAAGAATTTAGTTTGCTTTATGTCCTAGCGCAGGCGGGTGGCGTGCCCCTCAGTCGGTCTGAGCTTTTGCAAAAAGCCTGGCCCGACGAAATTGATAATCGTCGCACTGTCGACACTCATATTTTATCGCTACGCAAAAAAATAGAGGTTGATCCGCGCCAACCCAACCTGATTCAAACCGTCCGTAATGTGGGCTATCGATTTAATGTTGAACGGGTTGATTCTGCGTCACCGCCTCCCGCTTCATCATCGGTTCATCACGCTAAGACGATTGCTCGTTCATTGCCTAAAACGGTTGAAAGTCGGTAGAGTTTTGCAGAGATTTATTGCGCAGTTCTCCGATGGCTTTCTATTGTTTGCATAGAGGCTTTCTGGAGACGGGGCGGGCAAAACATTAGATTGCGCAGCAGTTAAACGATAGGATCAGACATTAAGCAGATCTTAAATTCCAGTCCGTTGAACTGCTCGCAGTAATTAAGAGGTATCTGGATTCATGACGGCTGTCACACAAGCTCCGACCTTTTGTGAAGGCATTCAGTATTTTGGTAATGCTCCTGATAGGTTTGATACCCACGGGAACGCTCCGGTGATTGGCGATGGGATGACGGCGATCGCCAGCCCGACGGATGCGACTGCTATCTACCAAACGATGCTGTATGCTGACGCGCTTCGCTATCTCATTTTGCAAGTTACCAGCAGCAAAGCGTCTGGGCACCCCGGCGGATTTGCCAGTCAAGCCGAAGCGTATGCCTCCCTTGTGATGCTCGGCTACAAAAATATCATCACCGAGGTTGGGCATCACGCTCCGGGCTTTTATAGCGCCATGTTTCTCGATCGCTCGCTTGAGGATATGGGCATTCATACGGTTCAAAACCTGCGCGATCGCTTTCGAGAACTGCATGGTCTGCTCGGACATCTCTCTGGCTACATCCCCGGTATCCTTGGCCCCGCCGGCCCGTTAGGACAGGGGCAGCATTTTGCCATGGCGGCGGCGCTGCTCAACCGAGATACCTTATTTCCCTTTACGGTCGGAGATGGGGGGCTAGGCGAACCCTATGTGATGAGTTCGATTGCCCATTTCCATACGGCCTATCCCAATGTCACAAACTTTTTGCCTGTCCTCGTCTGGAATGGCTTTTCTCAAGAACACCACAGCATGGTGTCAACCCTTTCAAATCAACAGATGACCGCCTATTGGCGCGGTAATGGGTTTGATGAGGTGATTCTGATTGATGCCAAAGACTTTGATGACCAGAATCAGCCCGGAGACTATGTTGACAGTACTGAGTTTTCGCTGGAGAAGCGGCTTGAATTTACCCAAGCGGTGTTAACATCGACCCAGCAAGCAGCAGAGTCAGCCCTGTCGGGTAAGTTGACGGTGCTGATTATCAAACAGCTCAAGGGCGCAGGCGTTCACGCTCGCGGATCGAAGTCTCACAATCTTTACGGCTATCACACCCTCGATAATCCCGATATTGTTGGGGCTCTAAAAGCACGTGCCCTCCCAGCAGATGCATGGGAATTAGTGCGCACCAATTGCGAGCGGGCGGGTGGCGGCCCTGCGGCAAAGACGGTGATCACCGAATTTGAGCTTGATTTGCCTGATTTGGGGGCGCTGCCCGTCGAGGAATATGCAATCGGGGGCGATCGCAAAGTTTCTACTACAGCGATGGGTGCGCTGGTGGCTCATGTTGGAACCCAAGATCCTAACTTCTTGGTATCGAATGCAGACGGCAACGAAGCCTCAGGCATCAAAAATATCAACGATGCGCTCAAAATTATTCACCCCACTCCGGATGAACTCTACAACCAATCGCCAACGGGGCAGGTCTATGAACCGCTCAGCGAAGATGCGTGTTCCGGATTAGCGGCGGGTATGGCGCTGATGGGCGGACGCACCCTCTGGTGTTCGTACGAATCATTTGCCATCAACGGGCTGCCAATTTGGCAAACGGTGACGCAGGCGATGGCAGAATTGCGCCGTTCAACTCCGTCGACGATTACGCTCTATACGGCTGGTGCGCTCGAACAGGGTCGCAACGGATGGACTCACCAACGTCCTGAGGTTGAAGCCTATTTTGCCGCCATGATGCGGAACGGAAATGTGTTTCCCCTCTTTCCACCCGACGCCAATAGCATCCAAATCTGCTACGACTGGGCGCTGACGACGAAGAACAAAGGCATTGTGATTACGGCTAGCAAGTCGCCATTGCCGATTCGCACCACCTTTGAACAAACTCGCCAAGCGTTGACTGACGGGGCGATCGCCCTAAGTGAAACCTCAGGCGATCAAACCGTTGTGTTTGCTGTGGTCGGCGACCTAATTCTCATGCCCGTATATGAGGCTGCCCAAGCGCTCCAATCTCAAGGGATTGGCACTCGAATTGTGTCGGTAATTAGCCCCCGACGGCTGTATCGCCCCAGTGATACGGCATGGGAAACCTGCACCAATCCAGAGGGTGGCTTCCTCGATGATGCTGGGTTTGAGCGGTTATTTGGCGGCGATGCTCTCCTTGGGGTGACGGGAGGCGCAAGCGGTATGCTTGAACCGATCATGTTACGCAGTACTGCAAATCGAGACACGTTTGCCTGGAAGCGGGGCGAAACCACGAATAGTCCGACTCTGCTAATGGAGCTTAATGGCATCACGGCAGAGGCACTGAAACAGAGGGCGATCGCCCTTTTGGGGTAATCGTTTCACGGTTGATAGCCCTACGGGCTTAGATGTGTGTGTTGAACCCGCGCGGGTTCAACACACGTTCAACGTCTTAGCGTGAATGCGATACTAAAGGCGATATTCAATCGCTTCTGAGATTTCGGTATGTTGGAATGGTTGGCCGCCTCCACGGGAATAGAGCTAGGCAAGCGGGTTCTTGAGCAGGTACTTGATTTGAGTAAGCCTGTGTTGGAAGGGTATGTTCGAGACTTCTTTAAAGATTGCCTGGATAGCGGGGTCGCTCGACTGAATGCCTCAGCCCTAAAAACGCCGATGGCAGAGGCGATCGGGTGCTTCATGCAGCAATTTGTTGAAGAACTGCAATTTCATGATGTCCCTGACACGAGCATCACCCATTTCTATCAACCTGCTCTGAAGCGATTCGTGCGCGATCGCGCCATCAATGATCCTGATGAACAACTGCGAGAATGGGCACAGGAGCAGTTGCAGCAAATAGGAAATCGCGGAGAATCAGGCTAATGGACTTGATTTACCTGGACTATAACTGCTTCCAGCGAAGAGAAGCCAAAAAGCTCGCATTAGCTTGTGAAGTCATGAATCCAGTTGATTATATTCGGAGAGAAACCCCATGACAGATTCAACTCCAATTCTCAACGATGACCAACTTCGAGTCAAAGCCCTTGCCACTCTCAAAAAAGAATTCGGTATGGCAGCTACTTTACGATTCTTGGCACTAATCAATCAAAGCTCAACCGACTATGTAGAGATTTCTCGCCAAATCTACGAAGGACAGCAACTAGACGAAATTTTTTCTAGAGCTAAACAGACCTGGAAAGGTTGATTTTTCATCTATCTTAAAACCCTCAAACTGTTACGCGTTCACGGAGTATCTCGTAGAGAATCGCGCCTGTCGGAAACTTTTGCGTGCTCAGGTGTCTAGTTCTCGTCGTCCTTCGAGGGCACGGGCCAGCGTAATTTCATCGGCATATTCTAAATCGCCGCCCATTGGCAAACCAAAGGCAATACGAGTGACCCGAGTAAATGGTTTGAGAAGCTGACCGATATAAAGCGTTGTGGTGTCTCCTTCGATGCTTGGGCTAATTGCCAGAATGGTTTCTTGAATGTTGTGTTGGCTGACCCGGCGAATGAGTGGGGAGATATGAAGCTGCTCAGGCCCAACTCCATCCATTGGCGAAATGAGCCCGCCTAGGACGTGATAGAGCCCCCGATATTCGCGGGTTTTTTCTAGCGCGATCACATCTCTAGAGTCAGCCACGACGCAAATGGTACGTTTATCTCGATTGGACGCTCGGCAAATTTCGCAGACAGGCTCAGCAGACAAATGAAAACAAACCGAACACAGCCCAACTTGCTGTCGAGCATCGAGCAGGGCTTGAGCTAGGGCTTTTACGTCTTCTTCAGGGCGTTTTAAGATATACAGCGCAAGCCGTTGAGCCGTTTTTGGCCCCACGCCAGGCAGCCGCTGAAATTGCTCAATCAATCGAGCTAAAGGACGAGTATACGTTGGAGTGTCCTCCTGGTGGATCAAATCAGTCAATCAATCTAGATTTCGATCATAGCGGGTTACGGAATCGGGATTAGACGAGGAATGGAATTGGAGCAAAAAACTGGATTGTTGGTTCAAAAGCTTTTATGCTCGAAGCTGAAGCCCCGCGTTACTGGATAAAGATTTCATGACTGCACCGCACGTTGCCCCCTATGGTTCTTGGAAGTCTCCGATCACCTCCGATTTGATCGTCGCTGGAACGATTCGACTCGGCGAGATTCGGCTGGAGGGGGATCACGTCTACTGGCTTGAAGGCCGACCAACTGAAGGAGGTCGTTATGTGATTGTACGGCGATCGCCCGATGGCAACACGACTGACATTACACCTCCAGATTTCAATGTGCGGACGCGGGTGCACGAATATGGGGGAGGAGCTTACATCGTTGTCGGTGAAACGATCTATTTTTCGAATTTCAGCGACCAGCGACTCTATCGGCAATGTCCGGGCGCAACGCCCGAAGCCCTCACGCCAGAGGTTGAGATGCGCTATGCCGACGCCGTGATGGATGCTCCGCGCGATCGCCTCATCTGCGTCCGAGAAGACCATACGGGACGGGGAGAAGCCGTTAACACCATCGTCGCAGTTAGCCTATCGAGTCTGCATGACGGAGACATTTTGGTGTCGGGCAGCGACTTTTATTCGTCCCCTCGTTTGAACCCAGATCATACTCAGCTCGCGTGGCTAAGCTGGAACCATCCCGATATGCCTTGGGATGGAACTGAGCTGTGGGTCGCAGATATTCAGGCCAACGGTTCGCTTGGCGCTGCCCAAAAGATTGCAGGTGGACGAGAAGAATCGATCTTTCAGCCAGAATGGTCACCCGATGGGGTGCTCTATTTTGTGAGCGATCGCACCAACTGGTGGAATCTCTATCGATGGAGCCCAGACAAGGGGGGCATTGAGCCGCTTTGTCCCAGGGATGCAGAATTTGGCTTACCCCATTGGGTGTTTGCCATGTCGACGTACGGCTTTGAATCAAGCGACCAGTTGATTTGCACGTATGTAGAAAATGGCGTTCAATATCTTGCTCGGCTGAATACCCGCACGCTCGATCTGAGCGAAATTGAAACGCCCTACACCAGCATCGGCGGGTTACGAGTGGGATCTGACCAAGCGGCATTCGCAGCCGGGTCGCCCACCTCACCGAGCGCGATCGCCCAGATTGATTTGAAAACTGAACGTGTCAGCGAATTACGCCGCTCAAGCCGGGTGGAAATCGATGAAGGCTATCTTTCAGTTCCAGAGGTGGTTGAGTTTCCAACAGAACATGGCCTCACCGCCTATGGATTTTATTATCCCCCTAAAAATAAAGACTTTGTGGCTCCTGATGATGAAAAGCCGCCCTTGCTTGTCAAAATTCACGGCGGGCCGACTGCCGCAACATCAGCCACACTTGACCTAAGACAGCAATATTGGACGAGTCGCGGCATCGCAATTTTAGATGTTAACTATGGCGGCAGCACGGGATATGGACGCGAGTATCGAGAACGGCTAAAGGGAAACTGGGGCATTGTTGATGTTGATGATTGCGTCAACGGCGCTAACTTTTTAGTCCAGCAAGGTAGGGCAGATGGCGATCGCCTCATGATCGACGGCGGCAGTGCTGGAGGATATACCACCTTAGCGGCGCTGGCATTTCGAGATACCTTCAAGGCGGGAGCAAGCTACTATGGCGTCAGCGATGCCGAAGCGCTGGCTCAAGATACCCACAAGTTTGAGTCGCGCTATCTAGATGGGCTGATTGGCCCCTATCCCGACCGTAAGGACCTGTATCATGAGCGATCGCCCATCCATTTCACCGACCAGCTATCGTGCCCGGTGGTGTTTTTCCAGGGTGATGAAGACAAAATTGTGCCCCCAAACCAGGCTGAGGCGATGGTTAACGCGCTTTCTGCGAAAGGTTTACCGGTTTCCTATGTACTTTTCGAAGGTGAACAACACGGATTTCGTAAAGCCGAAAATATTAAGCGCGCCCTAGATAGCGAACTTTATTTTTATGCGCAGGTATTTGGGTTTGACCTGGCTGACCCCATTGAGCCGATTGAGATTAAAAATTTGAGTCAGACTTGATGAGCACAAATGACTATAGCCGTCGCTATTTCTCCCGTCTTAAAGTAGTGGAGTCACAGTCGAGTCAATCATCATCGTTTTCTCAGCGATATGACTGTTAATCCAACGGGTTTCGAGTTTCGCGCGAATACGACTACATTGGATTCCCAAGATACGCCATCCGTAGCCGTAAGCGATAATGGCACAGTTGTCGTCGTGTGGGAAAGCGACGGTCAGGACGGCAGTTTAGAAGGTATTTATGCTCAACGCTTTGACGCTAATGGGGTTCCATTAGGCGTTGAATTTCGCGTCAACAGCTTCATCGTGGACAATCAGGCTAATCCAGAGGTGGCGATCGCTCCGAATGGACAGTTTGTGATTGTTTGGGAAAGCGACGGGCAAGATTCTGACGGCACCGGAGTCTTTGCCCAGCGATTCAATGCTAACGGCAGTTTGGTTGGTCCAGAATTTCGGGTCAACACCGAAATCGCTCAAAATCAGGATCGCCCCGCTGTTGGCATGGATGCTAACGGTAATTTCATCGTCACCTGGACTAGCGAAATTCAAGATGGCAGCGGCAGTGGCATCTTCGCCCAACGGTATAGCAGCAATGGTCAACCTCTAGGAGTTGAGTTTCAGGTCAATACTGAAACTGCGAGCACGCAAGAAAATTCGGCGATCGCGGTGAGTCGACGGGGTGATTTCGTGATTACCTGGGAAAGTCGGCTACAAGACGGCAGTCTCGATGGCATCTTTGCTCAGCGTTACAACAGCAGTGGCGTTCCGGTGGGTGGCGAGTTTCAGGTCAATACCGAAACCAGCCTTAATCAAATCAATCCGGCGATCGCCATTAGCGACGATGGCAGCTTTGTAGTGGCTTGGCAAAGTCAAGGACAAGATGGGAGCTTCGAAGGAATCTTTGCCCGGCGATTCGCAGCCAACGGCAGCCGCCTTGGTAACGAGTTTCAGGTCAATACGACGACGCTCGGCACTCAAGAATTTCCTGCCGTTGCGACAGACGCCGATGGCAATTTTGTCGTCACGTGGGTCAGCGAAGGCCAAGACGGGAGCGGAGATGGCATCTTCGGTCGTGCGTTCGATCGCAACGGCACGCCAATCGGGGAAGAATTTCAGGTCAATACGTCTTCTGCCAGTCAACAAACTCTGCCCGCGATCGCCATCAATCCAGCGGGGCAAACCGTTGTCGTCTGGCAAAGCGCTGGGCAAGACGGCAGCAGCGATGGCATCTTTGGCCAACGCTTTGTCAGCAGCTTTGCGATTCCAGGAGACGATTTAGTCGGCGATCGCACTGACAATATCATTCGAGGGAGCGCTGGTGACGATACCATTGCTGGACTGGGGGGCGATGATACGTTGCTTGGACTGGGAGGCAATGATGTCCTCCGGGGCGGGGGTGGTGAAGACGTGTTGCGCGGCGGCAGTGGAGATGATGTTCTCAGAGGAGGGGGACGCAGCGATCGCCTCCGAGGCGGGGGTGGTGAAGACGTGTTGCGCGGCGGCGGTGGCGAAGATGACCTACGCGGCGGAATTGGTAACGACCGATTGATTGGGGGCGGCAGAGATGACGTGCTGGTCGGCAACGGGGGAGACGACATCCTAATTGGACGTGGTGGTGATGATGACCTGCGCGGCGGATTAGGGGCTGACATCTTTTTGCTTGAGGTTGGCAGCGGCGAAGACACCATCCAAGACTTCCATGATGGGCAAGATTTCTTTGCGCTGGCTGGAGGCTTGGCGTTTGACGAATTAAGATTTAGGCGCAACGGCAACCGCACTATCATTCGAGTCGGCAATGAACGCATTGCGATCGTCGAGGGAGTGCGCCCTGTCGAGATTACTGAGGCTGATTTTACGACTCTCTGATTTCAGCCATTATGCAGGAAGGACATCGCTGATAAATTGCTGCATGCGTTCGTAGTGAGACCCTTTCCAATAAATGTGCTCGCACTGTTGACACATGCGAAATTCGTCATAATATTTGCGAGTAAGCGGTTCTAGCCGATCGTGGATGTCTTGTTTGTTAACGGGCTTGAGTATCCCATTGCAGCGTAAGCAGCGCTTAAACGGGGCGATCGCCCCATACAAATCAAATCGTCGCAAGATTTCATCAAGCTGCTGCACTGGGTCGCTGCTGCGAACGCAGTAACCGTGCGTAATCACGCTTCGTTTCAGCAATGCCCGATCCTGGGTCAACAAGATGCGGCGATCGCCTGCCAACAGTGCGAGCGTGTCGTCGTCATAGTTATTTTCGTAGAGCACATCAAAGCCCAGCAACCGCAGATGCATCGCTAACTTGCCCAGATGAACATCCGCAACAAATCGTATATCAGGCAGCGGGTCAGGCTGCACCTGAGACACCGTAGAAATATCAACGGATCGAAATCGCGGATACACCGAGAGGCGATCGCCCTGCTGCACTAAATACGAGAATCCAATCGATTTGCCATCGAGAAGAATGAGCGCCACCTCTGGATGAGGGACACCCAGCGATTCAATCACATCTTTAACGGAGGCAGATTCCCGGAGCGTATGAGCAAACCGTACCTGCTGGCGGGCGATCGGCAAGAAATCATTGAGATCGCCATAAAAGCGTATTGAAAGTTCAACCATGCTCGCGTCAGTCAACCAGTACCCTAGAAAGACGCAATAGAAAGACGCCATTTCAGCGCTGCTGCGATGCGCCTAACCGCTCTGACGGATGAAATAGCGGGCTGTATTCTCGGACGGAGTCCGGTAAAGCACCAGTTGATTGCCATCATCAAGGGTATAAACTCGATAAACGGCTTGATTAACGGTTAGTTGCTGATCACGCGGAATACCGGCATTTTCAGGGAAATAGCCGCCGCGCTGCACGATGGTGTAGTCATCTAAAATAGCGGCTGCGTCATTGAAAATCATTTGAAAATCGCCATCAAAGTTTGGGTCCATTTGCAAATCTGCTAAGGTTCCCTCAGAGAGGGTAGACCTGCGGTCAGCCAAATTTTGAAGCTGGATAAACTGAAGTACACCGCTGCGAACCTCGGTTTGGGCGATCGCAATTTGCCCTCCGAATGCAAAGATCCCTGCGACTAAGGCGGTTTTGACTATCCAAGCGGGTCTAAGTTGCCGAATCATATGTTCTCCAATCCTAGAAATTATTTCTAGAAAATTAAGATGATATTTTTATCCTAATCTGGGATGGGTATTCAATGGGTATTCAATGGAAACCCTTAAAGTTCTAGCCAAATCCACTGGTTGGGCGATCGCTCAACGGTTAAGCCCGATCACACTGAAGGGGCGATCGCCGCATCGTTTACCATCGTCTCAAGCTGAAACAACGACAGCACGATTGCCGACATCGCCTCAACCAGTGTCAGGTTTCGCTGCATCTCATCCATATCAAATCCTGTAAAACGCATTAAGCGTTTGAAATGCCCGAATCACCTCTGCCACCATCTCCGCGGGCCAGCCGCCTTCCGCCCGACGCCCGGTTAAGAGAATAAAGCGTAGATCGTAGGCGTGCGGATAGCCCGATACCTCTAGCCAGAGGCGATCGCTCTCCGCTTCACAGGTGATTTTCTCCTCGTCCATAAGCTCGTTGGCCATCTGAGCCATCGTGTCTGAAAGCTGAGCCACCAATCGACAAAAATCGTTAAATTCAGCCTCGGTCAACTCAACAGACCAAACCTCTCCGCCAACCAATCCCTTAAATCGAGGCGCATCCGAATCCCAGCCTAACCGCCAACCCGTCCCACTTTTAACATGGCGAACCATTGCACCTGATTTGAAATCAATTCGTTAAATCACTCATCTGACTGATTCGCGACTTCGTCCTGAACCAGCCTAACGCTAAGGCAGCAACAAATCTGCGGCCCCGGGGTCTGTCCTGACGGGCGGAGCCTCATCCGACGAACTAGGCTGAGCCGATGACGATGCCCCGCTGGATTCGCCGCTAGAGGATGTTGGCTCATCAGGGCTAAAAATGCCGACCAGCGTTTGCACAAGTTTGTCTCGCTCAGCACGGCTCAGATTTTGAACAATGTCGCGATCGCCATCGAGCGGATTGGTTCTCAAGATGCCTGCCCCCGGATAGTCGTCTGCTCGCATCCAGTCATTGATGCCCAGGTAATCAGCCAAGGTGATTTTCCAATCAAAGCGAAAGGTCGGAGAACGCCGCTGAATGTAGAGATGATAGCGGACGAAGCGATTTGCAAATGTGTTTTCAGGATTGGCGTTTCCCGTTTCAGAACTCACGTATTCATTCGCCAATGGTAACTCTGGCATGGCCTCATAAACACGCCGCGATGCCTCTGCGGTGCCTCGCCATTGAGCGCTAGCAGGCTGAGTAGTGAAGAAGGACGACACCCCATGAGGAGAGGGGGCAAATGGCCATGCAGCCATCAAAACGGTTAGCCCGATGCTCAGCAGGGCGATCGCCCCATAGGGTGTTGTCAAGATCTTCTTCACCATGGCCTGTCATCCTGTCACTAAATGTAGCAATCCCAGATGGGTTGTGAGCGGTGGGGCAGACGGCGATCGCCCCACCGCTCACACACAATTCACAAGCGATTTAGGATCGCCATTAAGAAGAGTTAGAGAAGTCTGTAAAATCTGTAAGACTAATTCTGTAAGACTAATACAGCTACTCGCCGATGATTTCAGGCTGGGTTAATTCATCTGACATTTCGATGACGGCTCGAATCACGGGCTTCATCTTCGGATCATCTAAGCTATCAAATTCTTCATAACGGCGACGCTGGGCACGATTTGCGACCTGAACTGTAATCCGATAGCGATTGGATGCCGCGCTAATCAAGTCTTCTGCCCGTCGCATGAGCTGAGGGCCGTCAATTGTAGAACGCTTTATCATAGGTTGAGCTTTAACTCCCGCAAATGAAGATCGCAACATAATCCAATCTCCAGTGTATCAAGCGTGTCCAAACTAACAACTCTTCAACACCCTCTCAAACAAACTTCATCGTCATTGCGGCTAATATTGTAAAATCGCAAAGATTTGAAAAGAATTCTGTAGGATGATACAGTCTGCTGGATTCATAAATGTGCAGGGCGTGACTTTAGCGCGACTTTATTGGCGTGACTTTAATGGATAATACCAATTCTTCGAAGTAAGGCTACAAATGAACAGGTCAGAACCCTTGCAAGGCTGCTGGTCGTCAATCCAAAATCGCAAATCTAAAATCGAGAATTGGTATAAGTCTTTGATGCGAGGGTTTGACGAGCATGACCGTGCATGATGTGATGGTGAACCGTTCGAGTATTCCGGTTGAAACTCTGTTCGAATCGTCTAGAAGCAGAGTTATGTTAACTGTCGTGTTGAGGAGTCTTGGCACCGAATGCAAACGTTATCGAGTCAGTCTAGTCAGCGATCGCCCCACCTGCATCCGACCGCATCGCCCTATCGAATCATCGCGATGGGGGACAGTTTGATTTACGGCTATGGCGATGTTGAAGGCGGAGGCTGGGTTGAGCGGCTACGACGACGGTGGATGTTGCCAGATAGCCCTGGGCATGTTCTCTACAACTTAGGGATTCGAGGAGATGGCATTCAACAGGTGTCTCGGCGTCTAGAGGCTGAATTTCACAATCGAGGCGAACTGCGCCACCGCGTCCCGGACATCATGATTCTGTCAGTGGGTACTAATGATTCTGCCCGTCTTGGGCGATCCTACGGACGCAACTTCACCGAACCTGACGTGTTTGCAGCCGACCTTGATCACGTACTTGAGCGAGCGAGTCAACTGTGTCGGGTCTTTTTTGTGGGCATGACGCCTGTTGACGAAGCCAAAATGCCCTTTTCAAATTTTTTGCATTACAACCACTCCGACCAGCAACACTATCAGATGCTGACTCAGGCTGCCTGCCAACGCCATACCATTCCGTATCTGGATGTCTTAAATCTTTGGCTGAGCCGTGGTGAGGCTTGGTGGCGATCGCGCCTTAGCGACGACGGTTTACACCCAACTGCTGATGGATACGATGCGCTGCTCCAAGACTTCCTCGCATGGGATGCGGTGGCAGCATGGGCACGGTGAGGGAAGTTCCTGGGTTGAGTATGTGAAATCGACACTCAATCGTCTGGAAACTGCCAGCAGGCGATCGCCTCGACATTTGAGCTACCGCAACGGCACGATGTTTTCGCAGAACTCACCCACTCGCGATCGCACACGCGACAATGACACAGCACATTATTGCGACTTGCCTCGCGGATTTTACGGTGCCATTCCTGCAATTCCGATGGGCTGAGGGGAGAAGACAATTCATCTGACATAACGGCGGGGAATCCTATCGTCTGCTGGGTGCTGTTATCGGCATCCTAGGCTATATCGAGTTTCAACACCTGTCACTGGATTGACGCCCGTTGCCCGTTCACAGAGGAGCTTAATCTCATAGCGATCCACAATTGCATCCGTGAAGTCTGCTCCAGCAATGGTGACATCATTAAAACTCGTGCGAGAGATCGTCGCCCCTTCGAGAATGGCGTTTGTTAAATCTGCCCCGACCCAAAAGACGCGATCGGCAAGCGCTCCGGTAAGATTTGCGCCAGCTAGGTTGGCATTTAGCAATACCGCTTTGGTGAGAATGGCGTTGGTCAGGTCTGCATTTTGAAAGTTGCCGTTGCGCATGTCGGCTGAGACAAACGATTTTCCTGACAGATCGGCGTTAGAGAAATCTGGACTATCTAAGGTGGCATTGTTATAGCTTACGGTGTCAATCGCGGCGATCGCGGGTTTTGCGCTGAGAAAAATCCACACGCATGCTAGCGCGATCACCAGAAATACACCGAGAAGACGAATGAGGATTTTGCGAAGCATAGCTGGAGTAAGACGATCACGTAAACTGATTAGGGAATTGGGGGGATGGGATGAAGAATTTGGCACTCGCGTCTTAGCCCTGACTTTAATGTACGCTGAAATTGATCGCCGGGTATCTTGCTGAAGACACAGGGCGATCGCACTAGATTCACGCACCGCGTTTTCAATAACAGCTGATGTACGACTAAATCCCATGTTGGTCTATCCAATCGTCACCCACCCGAATCGTCAGGTCAGAGCCCAAATCTCCCGTGGAGGCTGAAATGACTCGCCCCACTCCCAAAATCATTTCTAATCGATCGGCGCCGTGCAGGTTACCTCGCTGCGCGATGATTTGAGTCTCTTGATAAGATTCGGGCCAATCTTGAATCTCATAAACATGTTCAAATCCCTGATCGTGTAGGTAACGAACAACCTCACGCACGAGCTGAGGATCATGGGATGCATTTTGCACAGCAATCTTCAAATTACTAATCGATCGCTCCGTGACCAGTTCGCCAATCGGAGACACGTGAAAGTAATCTCGCATCACCTGACTCACTTCAGAGCTATCCATCATCCAATAGCTGGCGAGATATTCATTAGCGTCACTAAACTGCCCCGGAAGCATGACCATTCTGAGCTGCTCGGAGTCTAAATCCATGCCAAAGTTGGCGATCGCCAGCATTTCCTCTAGCGTGAGATTGGTATCAATCGAGTCACGAAACAGCTGAAGGATTTGAGGAATACGGGGCAATACGCTTGGGCTGGTCAACCGATTCATCAATGCTTTCATCAGAATCTGCTGACGCTGCACGCGACCGATATCGCCAAAGGCGTCGTTGCGAAACCGGGCAAACTGTTCGGCTTGGTCGCCATCTAACGTCTGCCATCCCTGGTCGAGGTCAATTTCTAAGTCTTGAGTGCGATCGATGTAGCGCATCCGATGAGGAACAAACACCTCGACGCCGCCCAGCAAATCCACGAGTTCTCGAAATGCCCCCGTACTAAACCGAACGTATCGATCCACCTCGACTCCATTGAGGTTATAGCTGAGGACTTCGGATGCCAGTCGCGGACCTCCCACATAGTTGGCATGATTGATCTTGGTAACGCCGCTGCGTCCTGGGAATTCGACCTGAGTGTCTCTAGGAATCGACAAAATGTTAGCAGTCTGATCGGCTGGGTCGATATGAACTAAGAGCATGGTGTCACTCCGGCCTGCGAAAATCTCGTCGGAGGTCGGCGAGACATCCGCAACTTCGTCGATTCCCATCACAAGAATATTGACAGGTTGAGCCACTTGATGACGAATGCCTTTACGCCACAAATCTCCCAATTTGAATGGCTCTTGAGATGGCTGCGACGGGTCGGGCGTGATGGGAGCCATTAAGGCTACCACTACGCCTAATGTGCCTGAGGCGATCGCCGCGATTAGAAATGAAAACCCCCATAACAACCCCCGCGTCAGTTTTGATGGGGGGTGCGAGTGGGCTGATGATGGTGATGAATCGTCTAGATAGCCGAGCTGATATTGATTTGGTTGGGGGGCATGTTTTTGTTTAGGGTCAGACACCTGTTCCAATCGTTTCACTCCGTTCCACACCTAGTAATTAATAACGTGTGTTAATCAATCACTCCACACGATCCCAGTCTTCATCTCTGCCTTTCAAGACAAAAAGATAAAGCCTATGGGATTATATAGCCCTACGGGCTTAGGTTTGTGTGTAGACCCCGCGCGCCGCGTGGGGTCTACACACGTTCAGCGTCCTAACGTGAGAGCGTAAGGCTATATTCTTCAACTTTTATTAAGTATCAGGCTAATTGAAATTGGTATCACCTCACAGTAGGATTTGACACGATTCTAAGTTCGCCGTCCTGATTTATGAGCGAAACTGACGAACGTTAAGGAAATATCGGTAAAACGACGAGCTGATGTGAAGATGAAGCGAAATCGTCGCTCTGAGTATCCAGATTATGAAAAATCCTGGATAAGATAGGTCGGAGGAAAAACGGAGTGGAGATGCATGATTCCGGTAATTCTGGCAGGTGGAAAAGGTGAACGGTTTTGGCCCCTCAGCCGTAAGCTACGCCCGAAGCAATTTTTGTGCTTGGACGGCAGCGGCAAGAGTCTAATGCAGGCGACTGCCGATCGCTTGCTGCCGATCGCAGGCGAATGGGACCAGTTGTGGGTGATTACGGCTGCTCATCTCGCAAAAGGAGTAAAAGAGCAGCTTCCTGACTTGCCAGATGAAAACCTGCTGGTCGAAATTGAAGGTCGAGATACGGCTCCTGCAGTAGCGTGGGCGACTCTAGAAATTGCTCAACGCTATGGTGATGATGCGATTGTGGGGTTCTTTCCAGCCGACCACTGGATTGATGATGAGCACGCATTTCAAAACACGCTGAAAGCCGCTGAAACGGTCGCGGCGCAAAACGGGGCGATCGCCACCTTAGGGATTCAGCCAACGTTTCCATCGACGGGGTATGGCTACATCGAACAGGGTCAATCAATTGGGACATTTGATCAGTGTCACGCCTATAAGGTTGACCGATTTACCGAAAAGCCCGATCGCTCCACCGCAGAGTCATTTTTAGCAAGCGGTCGATTTAGCTGGAACAGCGGCATGTTCATCTTTCGGGCGGGTGTGGTGTTGAGTGAGTTACAAACCCATTCCCCCGAAATTATTGAGCCGCTAATGGCGCAAGGGCCTTCGACCTATCCAACGTTGCCTAAGCTCAGCATCGATTATGCCCTCATGGAGAAAACGCATCATGCCTGCGTGATTCCCGTTAATTTTCCGTGGGACGACTTGGGAGATTGGAATGCTATCGAGCGATTGCTGAAGGGCGATCGCCCCAATGTTGAGCTGGCGCAGCATGTTGGGCTTGACACCGAGCATTCAATTTTCTATTCCTCTGATGATCAAGACGTCATTGTCACCGTTGGACTGAGTGATGTGGTCGTGGTTCGCGACGGCAATGTTACCCTCGTGGTTGAGAAAAGCCGCACGCAAGACATCAAAAAAGTTCTGAAAACGCTCAAAGATCGACCTGAGTACCAAGATCTGCTCTGAAACGATGATATAACTCCCTCTTGAGAGGGTAGACTCGCTCGTATTTTCCTGTGAAACTTCCTCCGTAGAGACTATTGCTGACGTCGCGATCGCCAAATTGGCGCCCGTAAGGCGAACATAATAGTTAACATCAGGTTGATACCATCAGACTGATGTCACAGTGTGATCGTCCGGCAATAATCCATCACCTTCGAGGAGGCATAGTGTTCTCAGGTCTTACACAAAATAGTTCCCGTCAGCGTGAAATCGTCGAGGTCGTCCTTCGAAATGGATGGGACTACATGCGGCGATTGCTTATCGGCGGAAAGGCTGATGAACCCGAACTGCCGCCTCCTGCCATTCTGCGAAACATATTGGTAGACCTGGGGCCGGTGTATGTGAAATTGGGACAGTTGCTGAGTACCCGTCCTGACCTGTTGCCGCCAGACTATATTGAAGCGCTGAGTGATTTGCAGGCCAAAGTGCCGCCTGTGGGCTGGGCAGAGGTTGAAATTGTTATTCGCAAACAGCTTGATCGTCCGTTAGAAGACGTATTTGCCAAATTTGATGTCGATGCGATCGCCGCAGGCTCGATTGCCCAAGTCCATCGGGCGACGCTTAAAGACGGAAACGAGGTGGCCATCAAGGTTCAGCGACCCGGCATCGAAGCCATCGTTGATCAAGACATTGCCTTGATCAAGAGCGTTGCCGAGCTGGTTTCGCGCACAAACTTTGGCGAGTTTTATGATGTGGAGTCTCTAGCGGAGGAGTTTTCGAACGCAATTCGCGCAGAACTCGATTTCACTGAAGAGGCAGGCTACACCGATCAGCTGCGACGCAATCTGTCACAGAGTCGATGGTTTGATCCGAAGAAAATTGTGGTGCCTGCCATTTATTGGGACTTGACAACTCCCAAAATGCTAGTCATGGAATGGCTCGAAGGCGTTCCGATTTTAACGGCAACACTGAAAGGCATTGGGCACAACGGCGACACCGAGGCAGAACGTCAAGAGATCACGCGGCTCATTTTTCGAGTATTTTTGCAGCAGCTATTTATTGATGGATTCTTTCACGCCGATCCGCATCCGGGTAATATCTTTTATTTAGACGACGGGCGAGTTGCTCTACTAGACTGCGGTATGATTGGGCGCCTCGATCCGCGTACACAAGCGGCGCTGACCGAAATGATTTTGGCGGTTGTCAATCTCGATGCCCAGCGATGTAGCCAGCTGACGATGCAGATTGCAACGCCCGTCAGACCGACAAATTTTGCACGACTCGAGGCTGATTATGATGCGCTGCTGCGGCGCTACTATAATCTGAGTCTGTCTGAAATTAACTTTAGTGAGGCTTTCTTTGAGGTATTGCAAGCTGCACGGCGCAACTATCTGCGATGGCCCAGCAATTTAGGACTCTACGCAAAAGCGCTCGCCAATTTAGAAGGATTAGGCCGTAAATTTAATCCAGACGTAAATTTGCTCGATGAAATCAGACCGCTAGTGACTGACCTATTTCGACGGCAAATCATCGGGGATGATCCGCTACAGGCGCTGTTTAGAACTGGGCTCGAACTCAAAAACCTATCGCTGCGATCGCCCCGTCGAGTTGAATTTTTGCTCGATCGCCTCAGCTCTGAAACATTTAAGTGGAACCTGACTCTACGCGACTTAGACGGTTTGCGATTAACCATCGATGACTCTGCCAATCGACTGTCATTTAGCGTCATCGTCGGTTCACTGATTATGGGAGCCGCCATCATCACATCTAAGGAGCAGTTAACCCAGTTTTATTGGCTGAGTATTGCGCTATTTGCCGCCGCTAGCTTTATCGGGCTGTGGCTGGTGATTAGCATTTGGCGATCGGGGCGGCTGCGGTAAGGAGGAGTTGTACTGCTAGGTCGCGCATATTGTAGCTCGCAGATGACAAATCCCCTTTGTATTAAAGTAAACATCTTTGATTTGGGTTTGCCCTTAATTTAGCTGGGTATAGGTTGCGGTGCTGGTCGTTTCATGTAGTTGCAGACTCATGGTCTACTACTGCAGTCTATTACTGCTGTTTATTCCCGTATATCGAACGTGAAAAGTTGGTTTTCGACCCAGAAGATTCATGATGGGCTCTATCTAATTACAGAACCTCACTACTACTGGTTCAATCGAGCAAACCTGTGGCTGATTAAAGGGCGCACCCAAGATCTACTCATCGATACGGGGTTGGGGGTTTCAAGTCTACGGCAATACATTGCGTCTTTGATCGATAAACCGCTGCTGGCGATCGCCTCCCACGTCCATTTTGATCATTCAGGCGGAATGCATGAGTTTGATCAGCGAGCCATTCATGCCGCAGAAGCATCGGCACTGCGCACCGGGGATGATTACGAAGCCTTGTGTGCGCCCGAGCAGGGGTGGGTTCTGCCAGAGCACTTTGATTGCTTGCCCCACGAGGGATTTACGGTTGAGCAATATACGTTGCGTGCCGCTGAGCCAACCCATATTCTTAATGAGGGGGATGTCTTGGATTTGGGCGATCGCGCCTTTGAAGTCATGCACCTACCCGGCCACTCAACTGGCTGCATTGCTCTCTACGATCCGACTGCGAAGGAGCTATTCTCAGGCGATGTCGTCTACGACGGAGAACTACTTGACCAGCTTCATTGCAGTCACATTCCCACCTACATGTCGACGTTTGAACGCCTCCATCACTTGCCCATCGCAACCGTCTATCCAGGGCATTATCGCATCTTTGGCAAAGACCGATACCGCGACATCATCGGAGACTACCTCGACGCCAAACGCCAACCAGGTTGCCCATCTGAAGTCAGAGCGCTCCAGATGGGAGCCAACAGCACTGCCACTTAACAAGCTTACGCCTGAACTAGCACTCTAATTAGCAACCTCTGCAATTTCGATGACCTGGCCGTCATAATCTTTTACGAGAAAGTTAAGCGGCTTGTCTCGACGAATTTTGTATTTTACGCCTCGGCTCTGCACCCGCAGAAGCACCTGCTCTAAACAATCGTGATCAAAGCACACATGTCGCTGGCGATTTTTATTTCCTAGACTCGCCCCAGAAATAACGTGAAGTTGAGTATTCTTCTTAAGCTGGTACCACAGCCCATCGGGTGCGCTATAGCTCTGCGACGTAGGACTTCCAAAGCTGCCTGTTGACGCATAGAGCGGGTCAGTGGCGCCAGCTCCTAGGGTCTGCTCATAATTGTAATAGTAGTGCAAAGGAACATCCGCCACGGGGAGATCGAGCAATCCCTCATAAAACTGACGGGCTATTTCCAAATCAGACACCATGAGGGTATGAACCTTAGGGGCGCTCGTTAGGAACATCCACATGGCTCCGGCGTAGGCGACCAGAAGCATGACCATGATGCCCTGGGTAGAAAAAAGACTGTCCATGGGTAACGAAGTCCAGAAAGCTGCTAGAGCGGTCTTGGGTAATACTGTAACGCTGTTCGCGATTAGCATGTGACGTTGAATTTAGAGCAATCTGCCTCAAACATCAACTGAATGATGGAAACTTGGGGCGCGATCGCTTGCCCATTTGAGTTAATATTACTAGTTTACCAATCGTACTCGGTTGTATCTGAGACTCATCTAAACTTCATCTCTATTCGTGTGCTACTAAGCTCAGCGGGTGTGGGCGTTGGATTCTGTAAAAGAATAAAAATAACGTCATAGCCCTGGAGCATTTAGCTATCAGCTAAGCAGGTGGGCAGACTCAAATGATGGGTTAAAACTCATCTCAATCTTTCGTTTTGCAACATCTGTCGTAAGTTTATGTCAGGTTCTATAAAACTTGCGTTAAAGTGTCTGAAAAGCGTTAGCAACGTGTGTTGAAAGTTCTAGCTTAACCCCAACGTCAGTTGCCTTAAGCTTAGGAGAGTGGCTATGTGTATTTGTGTTAATTGCCATTATGTCGATCGCTGCACAACGTACCATGCGGTCGAAGCACAGCATGAGCAGCCTCACTTAACCGAATTTCCCAACTTTGAAGCGGTTGAGCCAACGATCAATGTCAATATCCGTCATGATAACGACATCATCGAAATGGAATGGGATGTTGTGGGGTGTTTGAGCTTCGAGGAAGAGCTGGGCAAGTGGTCGAAACTTAGACCTGGTGAGCTTGTACCCACATGACGAATCTGTAAGATAGCATCTACCGCCATTTTAGGGACGGGGACACGACAGTGCCGTGTCCTCTTTTGACGTCTTATGATGTCTCGAGAGTTGGCTGATCATCAACACGGCTTACCATAGAAACCAGAGTTCTCTAGCCTACATTATTTGCTCCACATTATTTGCTCCAACCTTAATGAGTTATTGCCTCAACCCGAATTGCCAGAATCCTCAAAATCCTGGTGAGGCTAAGTTTTGTATAACCTGTGGGGCATCGTTACGCCTCAAGCATCGATATCGAGCTCTGAGATGTATTGGGCAAGGGGGCTTTGGGCGAACGTTTCTAGCCATTGATGAAGCATCTTCGGATCACTCTCGCTGTGTTATCAAGCAATTAATCGCGTCTCGGTTGGAGCGACAGACTCAAGAAAGCATCGATCGGTTTCGACACGAAGCAGATCGACTCAGCAACTTGGGACACCATTCGCAAATTCCCAAATTATTAGACTACATTGAGCGACAGGATGGTCAATTTCTCATCCAGGACTACATTGACGGACATAATTTAAGCGAAATCTTGGCAGAAGACGGACCATTCACCGAACTCCAGATTCGAGAACTGCTTCGTGACCTATTGCCTGTTCTGCAATTTATTCATGGCCATCGGGTAATTCACAGAGACATTAAGCCCCAAAATATCATCCGGCCCCAAGGGGGGGGAGCATTCGTTCTAGTTGATTTTGGAGCGTCAAAATACGCAACCGGAATGGCATTGGCTCAAACCGGGACAGTAATCGGCAGTGCCGGATTTGCTGCGCCGGAGCAGGCAATGGGCAAAGCAGTCTTCTCAAGCGATTTGTACAGCCTAGGAGTGACCTGTGTTCATTTACTCACGGGAATGCATCCGTTCGATTTATATTCGGTGGGGCAAGATGCTTGGATATGGCAGCACTATTTAGCTAAGCCGATTTGCCAGCAATTGGAGCGTATTCTCAGCAGGATGATCCAGCGGTCAATCAGTCAACGCTATCGGACTGCATCGGCTGTGCTCAATGATTTAGAGCAAGCCGCGACGACGGAGAACATCTCTCAGCTAGCCCCCGTGGAGGCTGTAGGTTCGCTTCGTCAATGGACAGAGACTGACCGAGTGACGGTTTCGCCTCTAAGTCCTAAGCAGCCGTGGCGCTGTATCCACACTCTTTTGGGGCATTCGGGAGCCGTGAGTGCGATCGCCATTAGCCCAAACGGTCAATGGCTAGCGAGTGGCGGGGCAGATAAGTCAATCAAGCTATGGAATTTGCAATCCGGTGTGTTGGTGCATACGTTTGCAGGGCGATCGCTCTGGTTTGGCGACGGACACCGCGATCGCATCAGTTCCCTTCAGTTTGCTTCTGATTCATCGCAACTCCTTAGCGGTAGTGATGACGGTACAGTTAAACTTTGGGATATCAACACCCGCCAATGTATTGCCAGTTTGACCGGGCAGGGATGGATTATCGCCGCCATTGCTCTTAGCCCAGATGGGCAACTGCTCGTGAGCGGCAGCGCTGATGGCAGCGTAACGCTTTGGAATATGGCGAATCGGGAACCGATCGAACGCTGGAAAAAGCATCGCGATCAGGTCAATGCGCTGGCAATAAGTCCAGATGGGCAGTTGCTGGTAAGCGGGAGTTATGACAAGACCATTCGCGTCTGGAATTTACAAACAGCAGAGCTTCTCAACACGATTCGAGGCCATGGCGATCGCGTCAGTTCGATTGCCCTTAGCCCAGACTGGAGTTTGCTCATCAGCGGTAGTTGGGATCGCAATCTCAGGCTATGGGATTTGAATACTGGTGAACTCATCTGCACCTTGGCCCGACACACAGATCGAGTGAATGCGATCGCAGTCAACCCTGACGGGCAGATCTTTGCCAGCGCCGGAGACGACACTCGCATTTATATTTGGCATTTAGAATCGGGCGATCGCTTACACTCGCTGGGGCATTCATGGAGCGTAAATGCGCTTGCTTTTAGCCCAAATGGTGAACTTCTTGCGAGCGGCAGCGCTGATGAAACGATTAAAATTTGGCAGCGATCATAACGTTGGCTCCAGGATTTCAATTTCTTATAATTTCTTATGCAAACTTCAATCACGGCGGCATCCCTTTCTGACCAAACGGCGACCGATATAGTGGTGATCGGCAGTGGCGTTGGCGGGCTAAGCTGTGCCGCCCTGCTCGCCCGGTACGGATTTGAGGTGATGGTGTGCGAAAGTCACTCCATTCCCGGTGGAGCCGCCCACGCATTTGAGCGCAACGGATTCACATTTGATTCGGGGCCATCGCTTTATTCAGGCTTGTCGTCTACGCCCTCTCCCAACCCCTTGCGGCAAGTGCTCGATGCCATTGGGGCAGATCTACCCTGTGTGACCTATGAGACGTGGGGATGCTGGCTTCCAGAGGGGCAGTTTAAGACATCAGTCGGGGCTGAGCAATTTTGTGAGGTCTTAGCAACGCTGCGGGGATCTCAGGCCGTTCACGAATGGCGATCGCTCCAACAGGTGATGAAACCCTTAAAAGACGCGGCGATCGCTATTCCTCCCGCCGCACTGAGAGTAGATTGGGGCGCATTGCTGACCGTCGGACGGTTTGCCCCCTCGCTGATTCAGCACCTCGGTAAGGTTCCCAAGCTGACAGGGCCTTTCAGCCAAATCATCGATGATGTGGTTCACGACTCTTTTATTCAAAATTGGCTAAACCTGCTCTGCTTTTTGCTCTCTGGGCTACCCGCTAGCGGAACCAGCACCGCCGAAATGGCGTTCATGTTTGCCGATTGGTATCGCCCCAACGTTACCCTAGACTATCCCATTGGAGGCAGTGGCGCGCTTATCGACGCCCTCGTCAGCGGATTGCAGCGCCATGGGGGCTCGCTAGTGTTGAATGCTCATGTAGACCATATCGTGGTGGAGCAAAAGCGGGCAGCAGGCGTACAGTTGCGGAACGGTAAAACAATTCGGGCTCGGCAGGCTGTCATTTCGGCGGCATCGGTGTGGGATACACTAAAGCTGATCCCAGACGGTGCGCTTCCGAAGTCCTTTGTTAAAGAACGGCAAGCCATACCTGAGTGTGACAGTTTTATGCACCTTCATCTAGGCATTGCCGGAGAAGGGTTGCCGAGCGATTTGCCCTGTCATCATATTGTGGTTAATGATTGGGAGATGGGCATCACATCCCCTCAAAATGTGGTCCTGATTTCAATGCCGTCCCTCATCGATTCGTCTCTTGCGCCTCCAGGTAAGCATGTCATCCATGTCTACACGCCAGGAAATGAACCCTACGATATCTGGCACGGCATGGATCGCCGCAGTGAGGCATATGCTCGCCAAAAGCATGATCGGGCGCGCGTCATGTGGAATGCCTTGGAGAAAGTGATTCCAGATATTCGATCTCGATGTGAGGTGACGCTCATTGGCACGCCCTTGACCCACGAGCGATTTCTCCGTCGTCATCGGGGATCATACGGCCCTGCGATTCGTGCCGGAGAGTCATTATTTCCAGGGCCGCAAACATCGCTGTCAGGGTTGTTATGCTGCGGGGATTCAACATTTCCAGGAATTGGCTTGCCTGCCGTTGCGGCGAGCGGCATGATCGCGGCTAATACCCTAGCACCGATCAGTCGACATCTTGAGATGCTCCATCAGATGGGATGTTTATAGAAATTAACCATTGGATCACGGGGATGGCGGGTATTCGCCGCATCCACGCCACCGTTTCTGTCCTTAACGCGCCCATTGCTATATGTCGCCGATCGCCATAAAGAATGAGTATCATTGCAAACAGTGGCTTGCGCACATCTGCAAATCAGGAAAAGTCTGAATCAGAGTCTGAATCAGAGTCTGAATTAGCGATTGAGTCGAGTGCGAAACACTTGAGTTTGATTTGCAGTCAAGAGAGACACAGCTTTGCAACGTCAAATCTTTACCCTCTAGCAGGATTTGGGAATTCTATGTGAGACATTCCCACGTTCGGCAGATCACACGTTCTAGCAAAGCAGGTTCATGACCGTCCTATCTCCCTCAGACGAAGCGATTCGAGATTTAACCCAGACTCAACACGTGGTGCGGGTCAAAAAGCTCATGGTTTATGCCTGCACCCACCACTGGGTTGCTGATGAGCATCTGCTCTCGGGATATCATTTCCATGAGTTAATTCAGCATCTTTTGACGATTTGCCCAACCTCTGATCAGCTCAATGAATACTTTAAACATACCGTTGCAACGCTAACCAAGCCTGCTGAATATGCATTAATTGCTCATGTCATTACCCAACATTTGCAGCGTATTTATATCCACACTCATAGCTCAGATCTAGAGCAGGCTGAGTGTCATTCGACCATTTTGTCAGACCTATATGTAGACGTGGCTCATGGGTTAGAGCACGATGGCGATCGCAATCGAATTAAAAAATTACTGATCTACATTTGTCAAAATCATTGGGAAAACAATCCCAATCAGCTCGACGCCTTTTCAATTGCGGGTTTAATTCGGGACACCTATAATCTCGTTCCAACGCCAGACGCTCTCAATGCAGCGCTCATTAGCGTCATCAAAACCCTCAATAAGCGCGACGAATATACTCGCATCGCGCATAAAATTACCGCCTCATTCATGCGGATTTATCAGAATGATGACACAACCGATGATGAATCTCTGATATCAACGTCGCCCATCGAACCGCCAAGTAAGCATTCGCAGGCTTGCGTGAGTTCTGCATCCACACATTCTTCAAATCAGCGAAGCCCAAACGCACACCACGATACTGCTCACCCGACTAGCAGTAATGCAACGTCAGCCATTGAGAGCCCTCAACTCAATGAGCCTCCAAATCTGTTTAACTTGCGCATTGAGATTGTGAAATATACCAATCCTCTACGGGCAAAGGTGTTAATCTTTGCAGCCATTTCGGGAGGGATTGAATGCTGCGATCGCAACTGGTTATTTATCAAACATCGAGAATTAGACGACTTATTGATATCACTCCTGCAAGTTGCCTCAACGTTTAGAGAACTTGAAAATCACCTCAACGGCATTGCGAAAGCCTCCCAGGAATCCAATCGATATCTCCAAGCGGCGAGTGCAATTCTTCGGGCAATCAAAGTCGTGTATTTTTCATCCAAGCCGTCTCTCGGACAGGGGGCGGCGCTCACGTATCAGATTACACAGATTAATCCGGTAGGCAACACTCAACCCTCTCAAGAGCAGTACTTGGCGCTTTCCTGTTCTCAATCCCGTAGAAATCAATCTCATGACGAGGAACAAGAAGACCAAACCTGTCAGATCAAACCATCAAGCGATCGCCCATCAGATTCCCCTCAGAGAGGGCCCCATTATCCAGACGCAGACACCTTGATGATGCCGTGCCCGTCATCCCGTGACTATGCAGCGAGTGAAGATGAAACCTGCACCATGCTTCCATCTGAGCGTCCCTAGTCTGCCACGCTCTTTCTCAGATAGAGCCAAAATTCTGATTAATATGTCTCCCCTCTCAAAGCCAACGTAACGTATGGATACCCTCGAACTACTTCAACGATATACGGATAGCCAGATTGACTTTTGCGGGCTCAACCTTAGCGGGATTGATTTGGCGGGCGCCGATTTGATTGGCATCGATTTCACAGGTGCTGATTTGCACAGCTCAACCTTAGTGTTGACATTTTTCAACCGAGCAAAATTTAATCGAGCCAACTTACTCGGCGCTATGCTGTGTGGGGCAAATCTGAGTCAAGCGACTCTGATTCGGGCAAACCTAAAAGACGCTGATCTCCACGGGGCAATTTTGCAGGGGGCAGACTTGCGGAGCGCAAATTTAACGCTGGCAAATCTGCTGGATGCAAATTTGATTGATGCAGATCTCCGTAATGCAGATTTGGGAGGCGCAAACTTAACGGGAGCGTGTTTGCGGGGAGCCAACCTGCGGGAAGAGAATCGACGCTACGTTGTCAACTTGCGCGGAGCCAACCTACGTCGAGCGGATTTGCGCGGTGCCAATTTAACCGGAGCCGATTTGGCTAAGGTTGACCTGCGCGGTGCGAATCTCAGCGAAGCAACCTTGAGAGAGGCCGATTTGCAGGGGGCTGATTTGAGTGAGGCAAATCTAATCGGCGCGTTTCTTTCTGACAGTAATTTAACGGGCGCTAATCTTCGAGGCGCCAATTTAGTGAATGCCAAATTAGAGCGATCGCGCCTGAGCGAAGCCGACCTTGCTAGCGCAAATCTCAAAGGCGCGATCATGCCCGATACGAAGTTAGACAAAGCCAATCTGGTTTGGGCAAATTTGGAAGGCGTCAAGTTCACTCGTGCCGATCTGAGTCGGACGGTGTTATGCGGCACAAATCTGAGAGACGCTAATTTTGCAGACGCGTATCTAGCCAGGGCAAACCTCACTAACGCAATCTTGATTGATGCCAGTTTTATTCGCGCAGAGCTGAGTAGCGCAAACCTGACGGGTGCTGACTTATCTGGAGCTGTCTTACCCGATGGCTCGGTTCACGACTAATTTGCGAAAACCGCGAGCATCCCATTTACGAAGAGCATCGTAAATATCGCTCAGCGAAAACCACTAACGTCGAGTAAGATTCACCGGGGTTTTATCAAGGGGAGCGTTTTGCACGCTATTTGATTTCCTCGCCAGAGCATAGAAGCGATACCGCAATCCGCGACGTGTAATCAAGACAAGCCCCCCCCAATAGCTACGGACAAGCCCTTGCTTTTCCATGCGATGAAGAATGTGATGCACGTCTTTCACGCGCAAATTGAGCTCTCTCGAAAGCTGCAAATCGTGTTTATCTTTTTCTTTAAGAGATTCGATCACTTGGTACTGACGAGAATTCAGACTCTGCGATCGCTTGAAATTTAGTACGACAATCAGTGCTAGAGCGAAGCTAGCAAGCAACACAATGAATGAAAGCATCATTGAGAACACCCCTTAGGTCACACACGACAATCTGCTATCGATGCAGCAACAGACATGGAATCATTCAACAGTGAGATGATTCTCTCAAAACTCTCAGAATTTGAGAGATGTGTAGATTACTAAATCCATGTTTTTTGAGTAAAACTATCTTTGGGCAGATGCCAATAGAAATAAATTATCCTCATCAAGCAGTTGCTATGGAATCCATAAACAGCTCATTAGACTATCCAGTTTCGTTAGACGATGTGCCTCTACCTAGAGAGCTGCCGCCTTTAGTGTTGGTTGCCTTTACCCGTCCTGATCTACTGAATGAGGTTCTTTCGGGCATCAGTCAGCAATCTTTGCGCCCTCAGCGCGTGATTGCCTTTGTCGATGGGCCACGAAAACAGAACGATGAGACTCTAATTAACCAATGTGTCTCACTACTGCACGAATTTTCTAATACAATTCCGGTGAATGTAGTGCAACGAACCCATAATTTAGGGCGTCATCCATCCGGAAATCTCAATATAATTTTGGGGCTAGAGGAGGTTCTTTCGACCTATGATTCTCTAGTGTATTTGGAAGATGATATTGTTCCTAATCCTTATTTTTATGATCGAATGTGTCGATTGTTAGAAGCCTATCGTAATCATCAAGAAGTATTTTCAGTGAGCGCGTATGCAAGTTTACCTAGTGAATTAGACACGGTGATCGATGCAGATTTTATTGTGTCGAATCGCGTATTTTCCTGGGGATTTGGGATCTGGTCAGATCGCTGGCACGAGATAGATCTGCCCAATCAACCGTCTCAATACAATCCGTTTGGTAGTTTCTATGAAATTCCAGCAACCGTTCAAACTAAATTGACGATGGTGAACCAATTTTGGATTGAGAAAAATCATCAAAATGATTGGGTCATTGCTCTGACGCTTGGAGCCCTCTCGAAAGAGAAAATCCATATTATTCCGACCACATCATTTGTTAAAAATATTGGCTTCGGGCACCCTGAAGCAAAAACGTATACTGGACAAGAATCATCGTGGGTGAATGCTAGGTATGATTCATCTGCGTGCTTAAATCGCTTGCCCAAGAGTCTCGAACTCCCAACTGTGCTGCGATCGCCCCTCAGTGGAGTTAAGCTTGCTCATCATCTCTCTGCTCACAAGGGATTGTGGCTCAACCCCGCTGCAATGTGGTATCTCATTCGACGCTACCGGAGTTTACAGAGTGCTATGTCGTTATTCGCTCTCTTTAGTGCACGTATTCCCATCATGCTGAAACGGTGGCGTAGCCGACGCCCTGTATAGACGGGAGCATGTCAGGTTTGCAATGAGTGGGCGTTTGACCGAAGATAGAGGCACTCAACCCGAGGTACTCTACTATGACTCCAGACAAAGCGGCTCAACTGCAAAGCCATCTTGACGCGATTGCAGAAC
>JBNPEB010000072.1:0-14058 GCA_051117335.1 Elainellaceae cyanobacterium | reverse complement strand
CTCGGCAATCTCGGCGGTGCAAGCTTCCAAGCGTGCTTGGTCTTCAGGTGTCATGGCGAGTGATCTCTGGGTCTACTCTTCCATTCTCCCCCCTGCTCCTGTTTTCGCGAAAGTGGGATACTCCCCCCGTTAGCTGGCTCCACACAAAGTCCTTGCACTCGTATTTGGAGATTGTTGGTGAGTACAAGAACGTTCAGGAGGCAGTCGATAGCGTTATTTCTCAGTATTTTTCTTTTGTGTATCTTATTAAGTGTTCTACTCTTTAGTCGCAGTTCTATTGAGGTGCCAACACGCGGAACAGCTGAGGGCAAAGTGGCGGAGCAAGTGGATGCCTTTATAACGGGTGTAGCAAGCAAGGGGTACGCAGGTTCGCTTGTTGTCGAAAAGGATGGCACATTGATCCTAGCTAAGGGGTACGGTTTCGCTAATCGAGAGGAAGAAGTGCCCGTTACACCAGATACAATCTTTGACATTGGCTCCGTAACTAAGCAGTTTACTGCCGCTGCCATCCTTAAGCTTGAGGAGCAAGGCAAACTCAAGGTTGAAGATACAATTAGCCTTTACTTCGACAACGTTCCAGAAGATAAGCAAAGTATTACTTTGCACCAGTTACTCACACATACAGCAGGCTTTCCTGAAAGCTTGGCTGATGATTATGACCCCGTCTTAAGAGCCGAGTACATCGACCTTGCTATGAGTGCCAAGCTTATAAATCCGCCCGGTAAAGCCCACAAATACTCAAACGCAGGTTACAGCTTGTTGGCTGCGATTATCGAGCTTGTGACAGGAGCATCCTACGAAACCTACCTACGTAACTCTCTTTTTGAGCCAGCAGGGATGATGCAAACGGGTTATATACTACCTGACTGGCAAGGAAACAATCTAGCACATGGTTATACAACAACGTTATGGGGCTTCAGCAGAGATACGGGCACGCCGCTTGACTATCCATTTGCCGAAGATGGACCTTACTGGAACTTACGGGGTAACGGGGGTGTCCTCTCAACGGCTATGGATATGTATCGATGGCATAAAGTGCTTAAGGAAAACACGATACTCTCTGAGAGTACCAAGGAGAAGATGTTTACACCTTATGTCAGCGAAGGTTATTGGCAGGAGAGTTACTACGGTTATGGCTGGGTGATCATGCCAACCTCTCAGGGTATATTACAGACCCACAATGGTGGCAATGACATCTTTTACGCAGATATTCACCGCTACATTGATGCTGACGTTTTCATCTTTATTACTTCGAGCACGGGAGCACGTCGCAATGCCACCAAGCTGAGTCGGCGGGTTGCTAATATACTTTTTTGACTCAAGACAACGAAAGGTTAGGTAGTTGAGGCGATCGTCGGTGCTATCCAGCTAACACGTCATGGCAGCGGACAGACCCAAGCCACTGGTGCTGAGTTGGAGTTCTTGGCTGCCGCTGCATTATGCCGTTATGCAGAGATAAAGCCCCTCTATTGGATAACCTACAATGTTCAAGGGAAATCAGCCTTAGCTTAAAGAGAAGATGGGTATGACAAATGAGTCTTTTGAAGAAATGCTTACAGGAGGGCACCCGAACTCTCTTGGTAGAACAATTGAGGTGGTTGATATAGTATTAGCTAATTCCGCAAGACTTTCGGATTTATACAATTGTTATTTCAGTGCCGATGAAATTGTTCGACTTCGTACATCTAACGCCATCAAGAGAATATCCTTAGAAAATCCTGAATGGCTTATTCCGTATATTGATAAACTCATTTCTGAAATATCAAACATCAATCAACCCTCAGCGCAGTGGACTTTAGCAAATTTATTTCAGACTCTTTCGGGCTTTATGTCAGAGTCGCAGAGAAACAATGCAAAGAGGATTCTTCAAAAAAATCTTGAAACTTATACAGATTGGATTGTCTTAAACAATACAATGGATACCTTAGGTAAATGGGCAAAAAAGGACTCGACATTGAAAGAGTGGCTATTGCCGCATTTGGAGAGATTGGCTCACGATCATAGGAAATCAGTTGCAGGGCGAGCTAAGAAAATCAAGACAAAGCTGATGTGAGCCTAAATCAGAGACTTCTGATGAAATCTTATTGCAATCTGCATAACAACCCCAATGCACACCGACCGCCAAGAGGTTGTCAATTAGAGTTCAAGGTCACCTGTGGCGGGTGATTGGGAACGTTGGGCGGCTTCGTTTAGTCGTGTTGGCAGTAGCTTGAATCGTATCTGTCAGCGTTCAATGTCAAGTGATTTGAGGATGATTGGTGAGGGCATTGTTTGAAAATTGTCGGTGAGCGATCGCAGTTGAACTTGTCGAGGGCAAGTGTAGTCTTGATAATGATCCTTATTTCGCTTAGAGCCAGTCATTATGCGCCCAACAGTTTACTACTTTGAGATTCCGGTCAATGACCTAGAACGTGCAATCTCGTTTTATAGTGCGGTCTTTGGTTGCCAGCTTGATCGTGTTGACGTTGATGGCAACCAAATGGCTAACTTCCCCTCGTTGGAAGGGGGATCTGGTGCGTCTGGTGCTTTAGCGAAAGGAGATAGCTATATCCCTGGCATACAGGGGATTCGAGTTTATTTTGACACCGATAGCATTGATGACACGCTCACCAAGGCGGTAGCTGCGGGCGGCAAGATACTGTATCCAAAAACATCCATTGGCGAGCTTGGCTGGGTCGCTGAATTTGAAGATAGCGAAGGTAACTGCATTGCTCTAAGTCAACCGTTGTCGGGTTGAAAAAAGACGGATCCTCCTTGCAGTAATTGAGTAATTGGTCAACCGCCGCCCAACAACCCTGGTGCAGCAGAACGTATCTGTTTTCTTCGTTGAGTTCGAGAGGTTATCTGCGTCTGCTGACCAGGAACGTTATGTGGCTTAGTCATCTACAATTCTTGGGTGTCTTCTAAACTTCATCTCGAAATGCAAATTGAACCATACAGTCCTCGGCATCTTGATGATATTATTTGTCTTTCGCTTCGGGCATGGACTCCAGTTTTTGAATCGATTCAGAATGCGATGGATGCTGATGTGTACGAAGCTTTCTATCCCGACAATTGGCGTGTGAGCCCAGCAAAAAGCGGTCGAGGATGTCTGCGTTGCCGAAGACGTAAAGGTGTGGGTTGCACTCGATGCAGGTTCCACTGTGGGTTTTGTCGCCGTTAAATTGGATCCCGGATCCAAGATGGGCGAGATACACATGGTCGCCGTCGATCCAGACTTTCAAGGTCACGGTATTGGCAGCACTTTGATAAAATTTGTTCTTGCTCAGATGAAAGATGCTGGGATGTCGATTGCGATGGTCGAAACCGGAGGCGATCCAGGTCATGTTCCAGCGCGTCGCACCTATGAAAAATTAGGCTTTGGGCTGTGGTCGGTTGCTCGATACTTCAAGAAGCTCTAAGTCCGTAGATTCGGTTACAATGACGACTCTGAAATAGTGCGCGATCGCCCAAACCATGAGCGGAATTGACCGAGACATTACTCCTGATCCCCGACCCAGCCTGATTGATCGCCATTTACCTAACACTCCTCCAGTCCAACGATTGCTCCGAAGAGAAGGCAGAGCAAATGTTTTCAACGATCTCGAAACCTTAAAACGGGTTACGCAGGCTATTATCGTAGGCGGAGAGCGAACCGGAATCGAGGATGAAGACGATGATTACGAACGATATGGGCTCTACTTTTCTGAGCCGATCGGCTACATAATTAGAGTAGATGGGAGCCAAACTCCTCTTTATTACGGTGAGATCAAAATTGTGAAAACAACGGGTGAGTATCATGCAATCCCACGCACCAGCCCTCGAAGAACAAGCTAAAACCTGGAAATTCCTAGAGCTTTGGGTTGATCCAGTACTTTTTCCTCCTAAGATTCTCATGCTCGTGGGTGATAAAGATGGGACTTGTCGTATTTTTAATCCTGCATCTGACTATAAGCTCATTGTCACCCACTCCAATTATCAAACCGCCCAAGAATGGCTTCTTGAAGATGAATATGAACGGGTTAAAGGTCAACTTTTAGCCGAAGAAGTGCTTTGATCATAGGCTTAAACTCTCGCAGAAAAGCCGCATAACAACCCGGTTGGAGCGGACAGTTGAGAGTCTTTTCGTCGATCGTTGAGGTCGATCTGCTGCCGCTCAACCGGAACGTTGGGCTGCTTTATATCCCGTTGGGGGCGGTGCTTGGATGTCATCTGTGAGCCTCTTGTGCTGTGATAGACTCAGTATCAAATAGTAGTCTATGCAAGCAATGCCTGTACAAACGAAAGCCCAAGTGCTAGATCTGCTCCAGGAGTATCACCAAGAGTTATACCGCTTTGGAGTGAGACGTTGCGGCGTTTTTGGCTCGTTTGCTCGTGACACTGCAATTCACCCTCAAAGTGACGTTGATATTTTGGTTGCTTTTGAGCCAGACCAGAAAACGTTTGATAACTTTATACACTTATCCTTTTTTCTAGAAGATCTTTTTGGTAGAGCAGTTGACCTCATCACTATAGAGTCATTGAGTCCTTATATTGGTTCGCGTATTTTAAATGAGGTCGAGTATGTCTCCGTCGGCTCGTGAATATTTGCAGCATATTCTTGATGAAACGACTTACATCATGACGAGTTCTACGAGTTTAGACAAGACAAAATTTGTGCAAGATGAAACACTGAAGCGTGCTTACGTTCGTAGTATTGAAGTAATCGGTGAAGCGGTCAAACAGTTACCGGATGGGTTGCGTCAAAAATACGATGCTATTGAATGGCGAGCTATGGCTGGGATGCGCGATCGATTTATTCATAACTATTTTGGTGTTGACTATGACATTGTTTGGGATGTTGTAGTCAATAAAATTCCTGCCCTGGATACCGAAATCAGATTAATTCTTAAGCAGGAATATCCGTAGGTTGGGCATTGAAAAAATGGTATTTGCAGCATCCCAACAATTTAAATGCAGCGGACGGTTGAGAGATGCTGGCGTTGAGTTCAAGGTTATCTGCCGCCGCTGGTTGGGAACGTTGTGCGCCAGTTCAAAAGTTCTGTGTTTTTACGATGGATCAAGATGACCCTATGACTAGCGAGCCAGAAACATGCTGGGGAAAGAAATCTGGCTATCTTTACCTGATTGGGTTAGGGATTTGCTTGCTCAGCATACCGTTCCCCGAAGACTGGAAACGGTGGATTGGCCTCCTTGGACTCACTGTCCTTGCTCTTGGTCTAGTGGCTGACGGCATAGATGGGGCTGTCTCTGGGCGAATCGACGGTCTTGATGAAGATAGTTCCTATTCAAAATCACCGATATATTTTACATTTGCCGCCCTATCGCCCTTCTCCATTGCAAGCATATTGGGCTTTATTCTCCTCAATGCGTGGATGTCCCCTGACCTTGGAGAGAATATTCCTCCTATTGAAGACTGGATTTTGCCAGAGTTATTTTTTTTCGGATTCTCCCTCATGTTTCTTGCTTCAGCTGTCAAAGCTTTGGCAGCTGGTATCATAAAAGTTGGACACAGGTTCGGTCGTTTGAAGATTATCCGAACCAGGGATCCCTTTCTATTTCACCTTGCGGTAAGTGTAGAGGTTTTATTCTCCGTGGGCTCCGTCTGGCTATATTTTAAGGTTATTCCCTGACGCTCTTCCTAAATAGAGGTTCGTGACAAACCATCTGACTGGATTTTTGGCCTTGGATATGTTTTGGTGGTTTGGTAATCTAGATGGCCGAAATGGGGCACCTACAGCTAGGCGTCATGGCGTAAGAGCGATCGCACACTCCGCAGCATCCGACCTGTCTATCCTAATTCCATATTCGATAGGCTATTCTGATGCAGTACCGTCGCGCTACCACTCCTGGTGCCACCTATTTTTTTACCGTTGTCACCTACAATTGCCAGCACTATTCAAAACAGACGAAACTGTTCAACTTCTCCGCCAAGCCTTTCACACTGTCAAACAGGGTTATCCCTTTGACATTGATGCTATTGTCCTTTTACCTGATCATCTCCATTGCATTTGGACATTGCCCGATGGTGATGCTGATTTCTCCATACGCTGGCGGTTCATCAAAACTTACTTCAGTCGTCATTGCCCAGAAAACTATAAGCGTCACCGCTCATTAGCTCGCCTCAAGAAACAAGAGCAGGCTATCTGGCAGCGGCGCTTTTGGGAACACCAGATTCGCGATGAAAGAGACTTTGAGAGGCATGTTGATTACATTCATTACAATCCAGTCAGTCACCAGCGTGAGCGAGACGATATTCTCCGCATTGCCAGGGCAAACGCATTTTTACACAAAATTCGGAACACTCTCTTGGGGACTCTCCAGACATTCTCGAACACTCTTTAAACAGACTCAATCACTCTCTCGACACCCTCAGAGACTCTTTAAAGAGATTCAGAGACTCTTTAAAGAAGTTCAGAGACTCTCTCGATAAACTCAGAGACTCTCTCGATAAACTCAGAGATTCTTTAAAGAGGTTCGGAGAGTCTTTAAACAGGTTCAAAGACTCTCCAGACACTCTCGAACACTCTTTAAAGAGGCTCAGAGACTCTCTCGACAAACTTAGAGACTCTTTAGAGAGGTTCGGGGACTCTCCAGACAATCCTGAACGTTCTTTAAAGAAGTCCAAAGACTCTCCAGATACTCTTGGCAGGGCGGTGCTTACGGCTACGCCCAATACCAATTCCTCAAATAAAGGTTACAGATGATTGGCTGTACGGGCGAACGGCCGTTCGCCCCTTCGAAGATCTGTAAATTGGATCTAGAGAATTGACACTCTCAAAGACTCTCCAGATACTCTTGGCAGGGTGGTGCGTTACGGCTACGCCTCAACAGCACCCTACAGTCAATCCAAAATCTAAAATCCAAAATCCAAAATCTAGAATTGCAGGGCGGTGCGTTACAGCTACGCCTAACAGCACCCTACAGCACTGTCAATCCAAAATCTAAAATCCAAAATCTAAAATTGGCATTACTGATATGGATTTCCAAACGTGTCTACAAACACATTATGATTCAGCGGCAGACGACCCGGATTGGAGCGGGGTTCGGCGCTGTAGCCGATGGGAAGCAACACGGCGATCGCCAGTTCGGGCTGATCGGCCACGCCAATCACCTCTTTCACCTTATCTTCGAGCCAGCCGTTCATAAAACAACTGGATAGACCAAAGCTTTCAGCAGCCAGTGCGAGATGAGTTGCCGCAATCATGGCATCCTTGATGGCATATTCTCGGTTCTTGTTTCCCAGATTTTCTTGAAAGCCCGGAATCGCAGACTTAAAGTATTCGACCGTTTGCTCTGTCCATGCGCCTTGCTGGAGGGCTTCTTCAAAGATCATTGGCAAGTCCGTTTGCCATGCCGTCGCATCGGCTGCAAACACAAATGTAACCGGGGCTTGCACAATTTGTTGCTGCCCCCAAGCCGCGTCTGATAAGGCCTGCTTTTTCTCATCACTTTGCACGATTACAATTCGCCAGTCTTGCAGGTTCCAGCTACTCGGTGCGGCGATGGTGAGTTCGACGAGTTGCTTGAGCAAATCGGAGGGAATGGGGTCAGCTTTGAAGTTTTTAATGGAACGACGCTGCAAAATAGCGGTCGGGACATCGAGTGCTGTGACTTGCAAATTTGGGTCTAGGGTTGGTACAGGCATAAAGGATATTCCTATTCGGTGAAACGCAATAATTATTGCAGAGTTGCATGAATCACAGATTAAGAACCCTATGACCGTCATTGTCTTTGGCAGCATCAATATGGATCTGGTGGCGCGATCGCCCCGCCTGCCCATGCCGGGTGAAACCATCATCGGGCATCAGTTTGAAACCATTCCGGGTGGCAAAGGTGCTAATCAAGCCGTAGCGGTGGCTCGACTTGGCATTCCAACTCAAATGGTCGGGCGAGTGGGAGGAGACAGCTTTGGGCACGAGTTAATTGCCAAGCTTCATGAATCGGGAGTTGGGTGCGATCGCATCGTGATTGATTCTGAGACAACTTCTGGCATTGCTGTGATTGAGGTTGACGATCGGGGCGAAAACCATATTGTGATCATTTCAGGAGCTAACAGTCGCGTTGATGCAACCGATATCGAACGCCTCCGGGCAATTCTGCCGGGTGCCCATGCTCTGATGCTTCAACTCGAAATTCCGCTGGCGTCGGTTATAGTCGCTGCCCATGCCGCCCATGATGCCGGGGTTCCGGTCATCCTTGATCCGGCTCCGGCTCGCGCTAACTTGCCTCTAGACCTCTATCCGCTCATCGATATTCTCACGCCAAATCAGATAGAAGCGAGTCAACTCGTTGGGTTTCCAGTCGATCATCAAGATACTGCAACCCAGGCTGCACACATCTTGCGCGATCGCGGTGTGGGCACTGTCATTGTCAAATTAGGACGAGCGGGTGCGCTTTGTGTGACGGGTGACGATACATTTCACGTTCCCGCTTTTGTTGTTAATGCAGTCGATACGGTTGCGGCGGGCGATGCGTTTAATGGCGGGCTAGCAGCAGCGTTGGCAACAGGGCGATCGCTCCGTGACGCGGTTGCTCAAGCCTGTGCGGTGGGTGCGCTCTCTGTCACAAAATTTGGTGCTCAACCCTCAATGCCAAGTCAGGCTGAACTTAATGCATTTCTTCGCCAGCATTGAGTATAACTAGCTCTCCTAATCGACGTGCAAAAGAGCATAAGCTGCGACCAGGTCTTGATTTCCCCTCTCCGGACTCGTGCCTCATCTTAGTGAAATTATGTATAGCCTTACGCCCTCGCGTAAGGCCACTGAACGTGTGTAGAACCTGCGCGCCGCGCGGGTTCTACACACAAATCTGAGCCCGTAGGGCTATATTTGTTGCACGGAGGGGATTATGGCACAGCAAGAACTACTCAACCTTCTTACCCAAGGGGTCGATGCGTGGAATGGATGGCGACAAGTCCTAGCAAATCATCGACTCCCCCTAGATCTAAGTGGCGCAGACCTAAAAGAGGTCGAATTACCCGGGATAGATCTTAGATATGCCAATTTGACGAATGCAATGCTAGCGGGCGCAAATCTTCAAGGTGCGCGGTTGAGTCGAGCCAATTTGATGCAAGCCAACCTCAATGGCGCGACTCTGCATCATGCCGATCTCTATCATGCTGACTTGTGTGATGCATCCCTGCTCAAAGCAAATTTGAGCGCAGCAAACCTCGAAGACTGCACCCTCACAGGGGTTCTCTTCCAGGGCGCGAAATTGAGACATGCGGTTCTAAATCGCGCAGATCTACGCAGCGTCGATCTGCGAGGCATTGACTTACATTCAGCCAAACTGATCGAAGCCAATCTTCAGCAAGCCAATCTCTGCCTTGCAGATTTGAGGCGAGCAGACCTTTGTAAAGTGGATGCCCAACAAGCAATTTTGACGGGCGTAGATCTCAGCGAGGCCAACCTCAGCGAGGCGATTTTGAGCGGTGCTGATCTGGCTGAGGCGTATTTGTATCAGGCGTGTTTGCAAAACAGCCTCCTCATCGAGACGAATTGCCGCCAAGCAGATTTTAAAGCCACCAATTTGATAGGCGCGAATTTTAAGAATGCTGACCTCTACGGGGCAGATCTAAGCGATGCCCAGTGGCAGGGAATTAACCTAGATGGCACCAACTGGAAAGATGCCAAACTTCCGCGTAAATCGGTTAAGACTCTGGCCTAATCTCTGGCCTAATCTCTTGGCCTAATCGAATGATGAGTGTGATTATTCCTCAAATCGCCTCATCAAATAAGCGACCCCAAAGTCCCCGTTGGGATGCTGCTCAAGGAGTTCTGCCAGTTCAAACACCCGCAGCGCCAGCTCTTCGCCGAGTTTATCAATCGTTGCTTGGCGTTCCCGATTCGCCAGCTCAACCTCTTTCACTCGGCTCTGCCAGTCACTCGAAAATAACTGCTCGATCGCCACGTGCAGTCCAAGCATTTCTAGAATGTCCCATTCGCCGCGATCGCACCAGATTCCACCACAATTGCTGCATCGTTCAACATAAAATGGCGTCCGCAGAGCGACTTTTGCCCGCGACAAAAAACATCCACACGCCGGACACAGCGCTCCCTTGGTGTCATTTGGGGGCGACTCACATTGGATGCTTAGCATTTGTTGCGGAACTTCAATCATGTCGGGAGGCTCGCCGCGCCATTTCTGATATTCGGTCGATGGAATCCAATTTCCCTGGCATTTGGGGCACTCTTGAACGGCTAGCTGGTCTGATAGCCAACTATCGACAAGCTCGATCTCTCTGTCTTTGGGGCACTGCATGAGGGGCTTTCTCCATTACGCACCTTCAATTAAACCACTGACCCTGAACGAGACGGGAGACAGTCATATAAGATTGACTGCCCCATGCGTTGAGGAGGATGACCGATTCAAATCGCCTCTAAAATCTGATTGCAAAATTGGAGCAGCTGCGTGATGCGATCGCCAATTTGGCGTTGCCGCTGCTGAGAGGTCGCCGATCGACGCGCCGCCCGAAGAAATGTAATATCAACTCCAAGTAAGCGCATCTGCTTATTCATCTCGGTGTGCATCGATTGAACCACTGAAATGTATTGAGGCGGCAGGTCATTGAGATCAAGCGCCATCACCTGTTGAAAATGATGCTGCACCGTTTGAAACGTGGTTTGCAGACTATTAACGTCAAAATCATTCTCCGTGATCACGTCTTGGCATCGCTGGAGCGCACTATACAAGTCGTGATGGCGATCGCGGAACACATCTAGCGGCATAACTCTCTGAACTCAATCTACATAATGTTAACCGTTTGAAGATCGTGAAGAAGTTTGTATGTATCATGGAGACAATAAGCATCTATGGTAAAGAGCAAATATCTCGACCTAAATCTATAAAGCATCCTGAGCGTTTTGGGTCTTTAAGGTATGCAAGGCTACCTGTAGAATTCGTATATCTACGAGTTGTTAATTCAATCACCAGCTAGAATCAACAGAATTCATCCGTAGCACATCTACCCCCCTTAGCTCTGGCGTATTCCAGGCTTAATTTATTTTATGAACGTAGCAGTTCCTGCACTAAATCCCGTTGATCTCCAGCTTCCTACTTGGCTAAACGAGTGTCTGATTGCCGAGCAGTCATCTGATCATGACATGCCTGACGACTCTCATTCGGATGTTTCTCTTGTGTGTCGAGCTTTTGAATTTGCGTATTTGCTCCATGAAGGGCAATACCGAGCATCCGGTGAGCCTTATATCTGTCATCCCGTTGCCGTTGCTGGGCTGCTCCGTGATTTGGGAGGGAGTAGCAGCATGATTGCGGCTGGGTTCCTGCACGATGTCGTCGAAGATACAGACGTGACGCCAGACGAAATCGAGCAGCACTTTGGCGCTGATGTGCGACGGTTAGTTGAGGGAGTCACGAAGCTTTCAAAATTTAACTTTTCCAGCAAGATGGAAAGCCAAGCCGAAAACTTTCGACGCATGTTTTTGGCAATGGCTCAAGACATTCGCGTGATTGTGGTGAAGCTGGCAGACCGCCTCCACAATATGCGCACTCTCGAACACCTGCCCGATGCCAAACGCCGTCGCATCGCCCTAGAAACCCGAGAAATTTTCGCGCCCCTGGCGAATCGCCTAGGAATTGGACGATTTAAGTGGGAATTAGAAGATCTAGCGTTTAAGTATCTAGAGCCGGAGGCCTATCAAAATATTCGCCAGCTCGTTGCCGATAAGCGCGTCGACCGGGAAGATCGGCTGCAACAGGTGGTCGAATTATTGAAACGTCGCCTCGATGACATTGGCGTTCGGCATGTCGATATTAGCGGACGCCCCAAGCATCTATATGGCATCTATCAAAAGATGCAGCGACAGCAAAAAGAATTTCAAGAAATCTACGATATTGCGGCAATTCGCATCATCGTTCTCAACAACGATGAATGTTATCGCGCGTTGGCCGTGGTTCACGATGCGTTTCGCCCCATTCCAGGTCGGTTTAAGGACTACATCGGCTTACCCAAGCCCAATCGCTATCAGTCGCTGCATACGGTTGTCATCGGTAATGCTGGGCGACCGATTGAGATGCAGATTCGCACGCTAGAAATGCATCACATCGCCGAATATGGAATTGCGGCTCACTGGAAATATAAGGAAACGGGATCAAGCGGTCGGATTACGGCAGAAGACGAAAAATTTACGTGGTTGCGTCAGCTCCTCGAATGGCAAAGTGACCTCAAAGATGCCCAAGAATATCTTGAAAATATTAAATTTAATCTGTTTGAAGACGAGGTGTACGTATTTACGCCCAATGGTGATGTCATTCCGTTGGCGCGTGGCGCAACCCCGATTGATTTTGCCTATCGCATTCACACCGAAATCGGAAATCATTGCTCAGGAGCCAAGCTGAACGGACGCATCGTGCCACTAGATACGCCGATGCAGAATGGTGATATTGTCGAAATCCTGACGCAGAAAAATTCCCATCCCAGTCTTGATTGGCTTAATTTCGTTGTGACAGCCAGCGCTCGTAATCGAATTCGCCAGTGGTATAAGCGATCGCACCGTGACGAAAATATTGCCCGAGGCCGTGACATGCTAGAGCGTGCATTAGGCAAAAACGGGTTTGAAGCATTGCTAAAATCAAACCCAATGCAAACCTCAGCCGAGCGATGCAACTACTCCACCGTCGATGATTTATTGGCGGGTTTGGGCTATGGCGAGGTCACGCTCAATCTGGTCGTCAACCGACTTCGAGACGCCATCAAGGCTCAGCAGCCCATTGCTCCTGCCGATGAAGAGGCGATCGAAGCTGAAGAAGAGCTGCTACTCTCCCCCAGCACAATCCCCGATCGTCAGTCGTATCGCCCAGGAGATTCTCCGATCGCTGGAGTCGAAGGTCTGCTATATGGCATTGCCGGGTGTTGTCATCCTGTTCCAGGCGAGCCCATTATTGGGGTGGTGACGATGGGCAGCCGAGGTATTTCGATCCACCGTCAGGGATGCAAGAACGTAGACAATATACCGGGCGATCGCCTAATCCCCGTCAGTTGGAACCCGACCGAGCAAACCCTGGGCCGTTCTCAAACCTATCCGGTTCAGGTTCAGGCTGAAGTAATCGACCGAGTTGGAGTTCTTAAAGATGTGTTGTCTCGGCTCAGCGACCACAAAATCAATGTCAGGAGCGCTCAAGTCAAGACTACACCGGGTCGTCCAGCTATCATCAATTTAGAAATTGAGATTCGAGACTCGTATCAGCTTGAGCGAATTATGGCTCAAATTCGTAAAATGAGTGATGTCTTAAATCTACGTCGGGTGGGTCAGAGTCATGCCTAACCTGGATCGACCTTAAGCCGAAAGAACCTCTATTCTGGATGTACCTATGGTTCTGCTGTTGATCGTCCTTAGTCACGCTAATGCGTTCCCAGCTTCCTGTCCTCGAAACACCGCATTTGGCCATTCGGCTTGCCAGCATTGATGATGTGTCTGCGATCGCCCACTATTATTGCGAGAATCGCGCCTTCCTCCAAGCCTTCGAACCCCTCCGACCTGAGGAGTTTTTTACCGAACCGTTTTGGCATGCTCAGGTGGAGGCAAATCTTTGGGAGTTTCATTGCAAACGGTCATTCAAGACCTTCATCTTCAAACGGTCAGACCCCACCCGTGTGATTGGGAGCATCAATCTGAATCAAATTGTTCGCGGAGTCGCGCAATATTGCATGCTGGGATATAGCTTGGCCGAAGCTGAACAAGGTCGAGGCTATATGACAGAAGCCTTGCGTGAGGCGATCGCCTACGGATTTGACACCCTCAATCTGCATCGAATCATGGCGAATTACATGCCGCACAACACTCGCAGCGGCAAGTTGCTAAAACGATTGGGCTTTATTGTAGAAGGATATGCCCGTGATTATTTAATGATTAACGGTCAATGGGAAGATCATATTCTCACCAGTCTCACCAATCCGAATTGGAACCCTAAGTCCCGATGATGGTTTGGTTATAGCTAGGGCCTGTCATCAGTTAGATAAACTGTAGACAGCAGAAATAAGAGGTAGACGATGCGACGCTATGCGCTGCGAGATGACCAGTGGGAGCAGATGGAGGACTTTTTGCCAGGGCGTGAAGGCCA
>JBNPEB010000054.1:0-62903 GCA_051117335.1 Elainellaceae cyanobacterium | reverse complement strand
CGACGGCTGCAAATTTCCGGTGCCCGTTGGAATACGGTCTCCGTCAATGCCATGTTGAGTCTGCGCTGTGCCTACCTCAATGGTCAGCTTGCTAGGTGACTATTTTGTCGAAACTGGGATGCTCCCCAAGCAGACCTGCTGACTTGAATCGAAAATCGGTATTAAAGAGTCCCGCAGCGATGATTGCCACGTCGTGGGGTGGTTCAAGCGAGCGATCGCGCAATCATCTTCCAAAATCGCTTGTGATGGGATTGCTATAGGATCAACACAATCCTAAAGATCACCACAATTCCTTTCAAAAGTCTTTATCCTGGAGTTTGGTATCTTTCATTTATTTCACACACCATTCATGTATATGCTCAGTCGCTTTCTCACAATGCCCATCTCTCGTGTTAAGGCGAAGATATCTACCTCACTCCTTTTCAAGCAATGGCATCGACGCTTAGTATCGGTCATTCTAGTTGCGGCTTTGGCATGGAGCATGACTCCACTTGCACCCGCCTTAGCAAGAACTCAAACGACCGAATCATCGAGTTCGATTCAGCCCTATGTTGATCGCGTAATTGACCGAGTGACAGAATTCACGCTCGAAAACGGTCTGAAGTTTATTGTGCTTGAGCGTCACCAGGCTCCGGTCGTCTCATTCATGACGTATGTCAACGTGGGTGCTGCAGAAGAAGAAGAAGGGAAAACAGGTGCTGCCCACTATCTAGAACACCTTGCCTTTAAAGGAACGACGCAAATTGGGACGAAAAATTATGAGGCTGAAAAACCCTTATTAGAGCGCATGGATGCTCTATTTAAGCAAATTCAGGAAGCCGAGGCGAATGGACAAGAGGCTGAAGCTAGTCTCTTGCAGGCTGAATTTGTTCAAATAAAGGCCGAAGCGTCTCAGTATGTTGTGCAAAATCAGCTTCCTCAAATCGTGGAGCAGGCCGGAGGAGTGGGCTTAAATGCAACGACTTCGGCAGATGCGACTCGATATTTTTATAGTTTTCCGTCTAACAAGCTCGAATTGTGGATGTCTCTTGAGTCAGAGCGGTTTTTAGAGCCCGTTTTCCGCGAGTTTTATGAAGAGAAAGCGGTCATTCTAGAAGAGCGTCGCATGAGAACCGACAACTCGCCAGTCGGCAAGATAGTCGAGGAATTTCTAGAGACATCCTTCACGGTTCATCCCTACGGTCGACCCATTATTGGATATGCCGAGGATATTGAGGCATTGACGCGAGACGATATTCGGAATTTTTTCGAAACTCATTACGTACCGTCTCAGATGACCATAGCAATTGTTGGAGACGTTGATCCGTCCCAGGTAAAGCAGTTTGCCGAAGCCTATTTTGGTCGATTTGCCGATCGCCCTGCGCCTCCACCCCTATCATTTGAAGAACCGCCTCAAACCGAGACTCGGGAGGTGACATTGCGTCTTCCGTCGCAGCCTTGGTATTTGGAAGGATATCATCGGCCTGCAATTACTCATCCGGATCACGCAACCTATCAATTGATGGGCGCTATCTTGTCGGATGGGCGCACCTCACGGCTTTATAAATCATTAATCGACGAAAAGCAGGTTGCGCTGAATGCTCAAAGTTCGAATGGGTTTCCGGGCGATCGCTTTGAGAATATCCTTCTGTTTTATGCTCTTACCGCACCAGGGCATACGGTAGATGAGGTGGCTGAGGCGTTAGACGTTGAATTAGAGCGCCTTCAGAATGAACCTGTCTCGATCGACGAGCTAGATCGTGTAAAAACGCAAGCACGAGCAGCATTATTGAGAACGCTATCGTCCAATCAAGGCATGGCGAGTTTGCTGGCAGAATACGAGGCAAAAACGGGGAGTTGGGAGAATCTCTTCAATGAACTGAACGCAATCGAAGCGGTGACTGTTGAAGATATTCAGCGCGTTGCTCAAGAAACGTTCCGTCCAGAGAATAAAACCATTGGCCGAATCTTGTCGGTTGAGTGATATTCAACGCCGTCAAGCCTCGTGGCCGAGTTCAATTGGTTTGACAGAATTATTTAGTCCAGCAGAATCCTTAAGCAGGAGTTTAGTTGTATCATGCAGCGGTTTGAGTTTTGGCGAAACAAGCTAGTTCGTTATGGGGTGGCGACCTTCATGACGCTATTTGCAGTGGTCATGGTACTGGGGCGATCGCCAGCCTTGGCAACTCCAGCTCAACACTATACCGAGCTAGAATTTCCGCCGCTACCTGAAATCCAGATTCCGGAATACACCTATTTTGAACTGGATAACGGCATGCAGGTTTACCTCATGGAAGACCATGAATTGCCGCTTGTGAACGGTAGCGCGATGATTCATACGGGCGATCGCCTAGAGCCTGATGACCAGGTCGGCTTAGCTGGGATTACCGGAGAAGTGATTCGCAGTGGAGGAACGACCGTTCATCCCGCCGAAGAGTTAAACCTGCTACTAGAGCAGCAGGCGGCATCTGTGGAAACAGGCATTGATACATCATCTGGCTCCGCAGGCTTTAGTGCCCTAACTGAAGATGTGCCGGACGTATTGAACCTGTTTGCGGAAGTCATTCGGCAACCTGCATTTCCTCAAGACAAAATTGATTTAGCTAAAACTCAACGCCAGGGTGCGATCGCGCGGCGCAATGACGATCCGGATGAAATTGCGCGACGAGAGTTTCAAAAGCTGATCTACGGAAAAGAAAGCCCCTACGCGAGAACCATCGAGTATGAAACCCTCGATAACATTTCTCGTGACGATCTGATTCGCTTTTATGAGCAATATTTTCACCCTAACAACATGATGCTGGGGATTGTGGGTGATTTTGACCCTGCTGAAATGCAGTTGCTCATTGAGCAGGCATTTGGAGATTGGCCGTCGGGTCCAAATCTGGATGAAGAGATCGAAAAGCAGTTGCCGACTGTCACACAAGCTAGCCAGAGCGGGGTGTTTGTTGTCGATCAGCCCCAGCTTACCCAGAGCTCTGTTCAGATTGGTCATTTGGGGGGTCGTCTTGATAACCCCGACTATGCCGCGCTTTCGGTCATGAATGAGGTCATGAACGGTCTAGGTGGTCGGCTGGTGAATGAAGTGCGATCGCGGCAGGGTCTTGCGTACTCAGTTTATGCCTTCTGGTCGCCTCGGTTCGACTATCCAGGGATGTTTATTGGCGGCGGGCAAACTCGCACCGATGCGACTGTTCCCTTTATTCGGGGAGCCCTGGCGGAAATTGAGAAAATTAGAACGGCCCCCATCACCGAAGAAGAACTCAACCGGGCTAAGGACGGAGTCTTAAACTCATTTGTCTTCAACTTTCAAAATCCTGGGCAGACCTTGTCTCGCGTGATGAGATATGCCTACTACGACTATCCGGAAGACTTTATCTTTAGCTATCAGCGCGACATTGCAGCGACGACGATTGAGCAAGTCCAAGAAGCTGCTCAGACGTATCTCAAGCCGGATATGCTTGTGACGCTTGTAGTGGGCAATGAATCCGAGATTCAGCCCCCTCTAAGTGACCTCAATCCAGACACCCGCGTCACTCAAATTGACATAACGATTCCAGAACCGCGTGGGTAGCGGTATGCGCTTGAATTAAGTACGGAGGTGTAGGGTGCGCCGCGCCCCACACCTCCGTTTCTGTACTTGACGCGCACATTGCTATGTAGCAATCCTAGATGTGTTGTGAGCGGTGGGGCGAGTGACGGCCCCACCGCTCACAACACATTCATAGGCGATTTAGGATCGCTATATTAGCTCTATTGCTTTGGAGAAACGGCTTTTTCACCTTTTATTGTCGTGCTATTGGCTTTGGCTGCTGTAGACTCTGCTGCTTGATTAGGGCGTGATGCTGTTGCAGGATCTCGCCAAAACACAATGTCGCTATTAAGCGGCTGAACCTGAGTGCCTGGATAATAGAAGCTCAGAATGCGATCGCTAGACCAGCCCAACTCGCCTAAGTTATAGGCTCCAGTCTGGCTCATGCCCACTCCATGCCCAAAGCCTCCACCGACAAAGGCATATCCCCGCAGCACTCTTGGCTCAACACCTTCGGCAGCTTGAGCAGTCGGTTGTTCAGCGTTAGCGGGGGGCTGTGCAGGGGAAGCAGAATTTCCTGGTTCATACAGCGGCTCTACGTAGAAAAAGGTGCTATTTGGGGCGTAGAGCGCTCGCAAGATTTCATCTTTTTCAAGGTTGACAGTGCCCTGATCGGTGGTTACTGCCATTTTTTGAACCCGACCAGCGGGCGATCGCTCCGTGACCTCAAGTCCTTCGACTTTGGTAAAGTTCCGGAGTGGATGCTGCACCGCGTCTAAATATGCTCGCACATCGGCAGCAATTTCTGGCAACGAATCTTCTACGCGCCAGCGAAACATATCCCAACCCTGCTCGTTGAATCCCTCATTTAAGCGAATAAATGCTTTGAAATTTGCCTCATCGTCGAGGCTCCGCTGAGACAAGTTCCACACGCTAGACACTGAATCGACGACAGCTTGCAAATAAGGGCGATTGACTCCATTCCACACGTCACTAAAGGGTGCGGTCACGCCTCCCGTCGTTGACGAGTAGAGCGCATCGACTAACTCATTTTCATAAGTCAACACTTTTCCACGCGTAGTGGCGATCGCGCGATCGCTCTTTTCAGCAGCTCCTGACAGTCCCCAATACACCTGACATTGGGTATCTGCACAAAGCTGATAGTTATCAATGGCAAATCGGCGCAGATTTCGCAGCGCATAGGTGCGAGCCAAAACAGCCTGAGCCTCAATCGTCGTCTGAGGAGCCCCCAACCCAATTTCGTGCGGCACAACGCCTCGTAAATAGGTTTCGATGGGGACATCGTTGACCAGGGTATATGTTCCGTAAGCATTGGGCTGGAGACGCAGCTCTCCGCCAAATAATCGGCGGTTTTGATTACCTTCACCGGGAGGATCGACCCAAATGCGACGATTTGCCGAGGTTACTTCAAAAAAATTGCGGTGATAGCGAAACCCGTTGACCGTAAATGATGCTTTGGGAGTCTCGGTTTGTATCTCGGTATCCAGGAATGCGCTATTTACGCCATGGGACTGAAGATTTTGGAACAGCAACCGTCGGAGTAACGGAGTTTTATAGACGTCTCGCTTGGCCCAGACTTGCCAACGACCTGGCTGAGCAATTTCGACTTCGATGCCCTGCGATCGCCAACGATTGGCACTGTCTTCTGCGCTTTCGAAACTGCGGTGAGTGCTTAAAACAACCCGTTCGTTAATCTGAGGCTCAGGAAGAGGCTGCATCACCACGTCTAGCTTTACAGCACTGGCTTTGAGTTCCTGGGGCTGCAGATTCCCTCCCTCAAATCGAATCGTGAGGCGATCGCCAGACAGCGCTTCAAGAATAATTTCATCGTCAGCGTCATCTCCAAACCGTTGCACGATGCCCACGTCTAAAGACGGGTCGATTTGCTCTTGAGCAGCGACTGGTTTTCCGCCCAATCCGACGGCACAGACAATTGCCAACCCAGTTAAGCGGACAGACTTCTTCCACGTTAAGCGGGGGAGGTATTTGCAGGATGAGGGCCAATCGAAGCGAAATCGTTGAAATCGGTTGGTCACATTGACCTCCACAGAAAATCGCTTGTGAGATGAATTGCAGGACATATCCGATCAGCGAACTCGTCAATGCTGATTACAGGCCGGAGAACAGATGCGTATCGGTTGAAAATTTCCGACCTGCAGAATTCGAAAATTCACTCAATAATTCTACTGATTAGAATTCACTTTGGCTGCTTTTTGAGTTGTAAATTTACCGACTTCGATTGTAACCACGCTTTGATGATAAGCATGTAATCCATATCACGACTGATCATCAATTGTTAAGGTCGGTATTCTTAATGCACTAGACAGACCTAAGCGCTACGACAAATCTCACTCCCCATTAGTTTCCTGCTGCGCTTCACATCGCAAGTTTCCTGCTGCGCTTCACATCGCAAGTTTTCTGCTGCGCTTCACATCGCAAGTTTCCTGCTGCGCTTCACATCGCAGAAAATCTCCAACCACACTTATAGCCCTACGGGCTTAGGTTTGTATGTAGAACCCTCGCGCCGCGAGGGTTCTACATACGTTCAGCGTCCTACCGCGAGAGCGTAAAGCTTTACACCCTTTAAGCCCACTCTCCCGGATATCTTCATGGACTATGTCGGCATGACAGAAGTTAAGCAAATCATTGAATTATGGAGTTGCAACTCGTAGTCATAACGAGTATGATTTAGAAGAAGAGATGCATGAGGGATGCGTTGATCGATGGTGAAGGTTCAAGAGATTCCAATTCGTGATATTCGCCGTCCGCTATTTCGTCAAAACGATCAGGATAAAGTGCAGGCACTAATGGAGTCTATCCAGCAGGTTGGTCTACAAGAACCAATTGATGTGTTAGAAGTGGACGGGCAATACTATGGATTTTCTGGCTGTCACCGCTACGAGGCGTGTAGTCGGCTCGGTCATGAAACCATTCGTTGTAGAGTTCGCAGTGCTCCTAAATCGGTGCTTCGAATGCATTTAGCCTAATTTTTGTCAAACTGTCAGGAGAATGAGGTCGAGTAGATTTTCATTGTTGCAGAATGTAAGCTACAGGATGTGAAGCAGTGATCTATCGCCTCGGGAATGGTGAGGTAGTAATTCAAATGGTACGGTTGGGGCGATCGTCAGAAATCCCGTTTCTCGACTCAGGCTCAGACTCGCTTTATCGGTTACTACGAGATCCCCTTGCCCGTTGATTTGCTCCTGCGGCAGTCATTCGTATATGGCCCCTGATCGAATCGTTTACATGCAAGACTCTGAGTAGGAGTTTTCTCTTACTTCAAATTGACACTTATCTCAGAATTTAAGTCAGGAGGATTTTATGCAGACTCAAGCGCAAGCTCCAAAAATGGACATTGGCATCATCGAAGATGATCGAAAAGCAATTGTTGATGGCTTGTCTCATCTTCTCGCAGATACTTACACGCTATATCTCAAGACTCACAATTTTCACTGGAACGTAAAGGGGCCAATGTTCCAGACTCTACACACAATGTTTGAAGAGCAATACACCGAACTAGCGATTGCGGTCGATGACATTGCTGAACGGATTCGCTCATTGGGTTTTCCTGCTCCTGCAACGTATTCTGAATATGCTCAACTCACCTCAATCTCCGAAACGACTGGGGTTCCTGAGGCAGAAGACATGATTCGCCTGCTCGTCGAAGGTAATGAATCGGTGGTTCGCACGGCACGAGCTGCGTTTCCAGCGGCTGAAAAAGCGGGTGATGAGTCGAGCGCTGACTTGCTAACTGAGCGGATGCGTCTTCATGAAAAAACTGCTTGGATGCTGAGGAGCTTACTTCAGTAAGCACTTGATGTAAGCATTCATTGATGCAATTCCGTCTAGGTTGTTTTCCTGGTGCAAGCTTGGTTAGATAAACAGATCGCTAAGAAGGTTGAGGGACGATCTCACCTCCTTAGCGATTTTGTTATGGCTTACCTCAAGCGCATACCGGTATAATTTGAAGATTTAATTTGAACATCTCAGCGAATCATGGATCAGGATTCTCAGATAGATCACACAACCAGACTGCGATCGCTGATGGAACAGTCTAATATTTCAAGTTTTAGAGCGTTAAGCCGCAGCGCCGGGGTATCAGATTGGCAAATTAACCAGCTTCGCTCTGGCAAGATTGCTCAGATGAGAGTCGATGTGCTGATGAAGATTGGCGATGCGCTCCATCTGCCGCTGATACCATTGCTATCTCAGTTTTTATCACAGATCCAGCTGCCTGAGTATGAATCTGAGTATGAATCTGAGGTAGTGATCGATCTCGAATCTGGGGCGATCGCCCCGTCTGAACCCCAGACTATTCAATCTATTCAGCCGGTTGAATCCATCCACGCGATTCGACATGAATATCAGCGGTTGCAAGCTCAATTCGAAACCCGGCGAGAATCTCTCTGGCAAGAATTTCAGCAATCGAGTCTAGACATTTTAGAGTCTTGGTTGCTGCAATGGCCCACAGCAGCCCATGCAGCTCAGAACAATCCTCAAATCCCGGCAAGCCGACTCCTGCCGCTAATGCGTCCGGTCGAAGATTTAATCCGGCAGTGGGGTGTAGAGGCGATCGCCCCCGTTGGCGCCGAAATTCCCTACGATCCGCATCGTCATCAACTGATGGAGGGGCATGCCTCTCCTGGAGATCTTGTTCGAGTCCGCTATGTCGGCTACTATCAAGGGGATAGACTCCTCTATCGAGCAAAGGTAAGCCCACTGAGTTGACTCAGAGTTGACTCAGAGTTGACTCAGGAGAAATATCTCTCAAGAGTTATGCCTTCAGCAAACTAATTCTGATAAATTCTACTTGTTAGATTCTACCTGTATAGTCGTTCTAAGTGATTTATTTGACCGAGATTACACTACTAACTGCGACTCAAAGTAAAAGACAAACTTTGGCTTGTAGAAGGCGGTCTACATCGTTGGAGAGTTTTGATGGATACAGACGTTTTGACCCGTGGGCAGCTTGAGCGCAGGCTCTCTCAGCGAATCCAAGCTTTGTATCGTGAACAGCTAAGTCATCAGCCTGCAAAAGTGAGTTGCGAGATTTTTGATCAAAAAATTGCAATCCTGATTGAAGGTTCGCTGACCCCGACTGAGCAATTGCTCGTTAGAGAGGGACGGCATGAGCTTCTAGAAGACGTGAGAACCGACTTAGATGACGTCATTCGGCCTAAACTCAGAACTGTCATTGAAGAGGTCTTAGGTGTCGAGGTTGTCGACTTGATGAGCGATGCCACTCCAGCTACGGGACGAAGTGGAATCATTGCGGTGTTATCAACAACACCAGAATTTCGCGAACCCAAATCTAGGTCAACTAAGTCAGACAAAAGTTCTCTGAACGGCAAGTCTGGTTAAGTCTACGTTAAACGAGTCGGGGCACTGATAATCCTTACCCTGTCGTAGTCATTCTATCGGCTTGCCCCGCGTGAAGTCCTTATGCAGCAAACATGGCGACGTCGATTGAACAAAGACAAGCAGAAGACATTATCTCTGAAAATGTCAAACGTATGTATCGCGATCACGTTGGGCATGAACCGGGCTTGGTGACGTGCCAGATTTTTGATGACAAACTGGTTCTTCTCATAGAAGGTGCTATCACCCCAGCGGAGAAGCTGTTGCTCCAAGTGAATCAACGACAGCTTGTCGACCAAGTTCGTTCACTCTTAGATGTTGCGATTCAACCCTATTTAAAGTCTATTCTTGAACACATTATCGATGTTCCTGTGGTTGATTTGATGGTCAATACCACGGTTGATACCGAACGTACTGGCAGTATTGCGATTCTAGCTGAAAAGCCAAATGTCCAGGAAATTTTGACCCACCGTTATACAGGGCACACTGGCACACAAGGCAGATAGCGGCAGACAGCAGCCTCCAGATCATCGAGCATATAAGGCTTGCTCACATAATCGTCACATCCGTTAAGGAAAATCAGCTCTCGTTCCTCAGATCTGGCAAGGGCTGTGACCGCAATGATGGGGATGTTTTGGGTGATCAAATTCCGCTTAAGCAGGTAGATACAATCCATACCGCATAGCGTTGGCAATACAATATCTAGCAAGATTAGATCGGGCTTACGGCTTACGGCTGTGGTTAATGCTGATTGCCCGTCTGTCTCTGTAATGACAGTACAGTCAAATGATTCTAGAGCATATAGCAATAGCAGCAGGCTATCTTCATTATCATCAACTGCTAAAATTATAGGCTTTTCACACATAATTCACCGTGGGCTATCGTTGACTCAATCTACAGATATGTCTGAGACGCGATTGACAATCCAGTTCTCAGAATCAGCAGAAGAGGCAACTGCAAAACGGCTGAGTAGCGCTTAACGATAGCTGGCTCTTGTGTGCAATTAGGTTGGTAGTTAGTCCTCCCGCTGGGAGTGGGTGAGAGTATAACTTCCAAGCTAGTGAAATCGATTCAATAATCTATCATACAACTCCATACTATAAAATCTTTTCTAAATTTCGTCTCGCGTAGGTCAGATCTTTGTCTGGCGATCAAAATCGCGGACGTTTAGGGGGGAGAAACGGGGGACGGTGAGGGCGGGGATGGAGATGGGCTCTGGGCTGGAGCAGGTGATTGATTGTTAACGGGCGCTTCAGGACTAGCACTAGGACTGGGACTGGGACTGGGACTAGGCGAAGCGGTTGGGGATGCTGGCGAGGGCTCAGTGGGGAACGGAGATTCTTGTGGAGATTCTTGTGGACTCGGTTGCGTTACAGGCGTAGGTTCTTCGACGGAGTTGCCCAAAATACCTGGACTCCCATTGTCAAAAACGCCCGCGACACAACCAATCATGACGGTTGCCAGAGTCCCTACAAAGAGAGCCTTCCATCCTAGTTCTGTGATATCTTTCCGGCGGGAGGGAATGAGGGCTGCTGTACCTCCCACAAAGATGCCGACCGAGGCTAGGTGTGCAAACCCAGAGAGGGCGTAGCTCACAATTAGAATTGTGCGATCGCTCACTAATCCTTCTTGCCCGAGTTGCCCCAATGCCTGATACGACGGAATGGCGGTTTCAAAAAATCTGCGCCCGATGAGCAGAGAGGCTTGCCAGAGTTCTGTCCATTCTAATGAAACGCCCGTTAGCACCGTGAGCGGTAGAAATAGAGCGCCCATGATGTTCTGTAGGGTAATGACCTGGAAAATCTCTCCAACCGGATCGGGCAAGCTCGCTAGCAGCCCAAAGAACTGATTAATTAGAGAGACTAACCCGAGGATGATGATTAGCACGGCGGCAATGCCAACCGCCATCCTGACCCCGTCTAACGCTCCGGCGATCGCCGCATCTAACGGGCCGACTCGCTCAATCACCTCACCTGCGATGGTGCGGTCTTGATCCTCATCTGCCTCAAAATCTTTGAGTGAGTCTTCATTCGGGATGCCTTCAGCCGTGAGGGGAATACCCGTTTCAGGAACGAGAATCTTAGATAAGACAAAGCAGGCTGGAATTCCGATAATAGAGGCTGATACTAGGTGCGCCAGGATATTGGGAAAAACAGGTCTAAGAAAGCTGACATAGATGGCCAGCACGGACGATGCAGAGGTGCCAAAACAGCACGCAAGAATAGCGCACAGTTCACTCCGGGTCATTTTTTCGAGAAACGGCTTGACCACGATCGCCGCTTCGATGCCAACAAAAATATTTGCGGCTCCGCTCAACGACTCTGCACCGCTCAGCCGCATCGTCGAATAGAAGATTTTGGCGAAGAAGACGGTGATTGCCTGAATCACGCCAATGTTATAGAGCAGCGCCATCAGTCCGCCAAAGAAGACCACCGTTGGCAACGCTCGAAATGCAAAAATGTAGCCTAGATCAACGGTTGCAGGTCTATCAGGCAAGGGAACGATGTTGGAGCCGAAGACAAAATTTGCACCAAAATCAGCTGCGTTAAACACGCCGTTGAGCAGATCGCTGAAGACCTGGAGGGCATTTCGAGATCCTGGTACAACGAACACCAAGGCTCCTAATGCAAGCTGCACTAGAATACCGCCAATCATGACGCGCCAAGGGAAATACTTGAAGCGACGATTTTCGGAAAACAGCCATGCGATCGCACATAATCCGAAAATTCCGGCAAGGGAGATGGCATTGAGGTATGTCATGGAGTTGAAACTGTGTACTTGTGTCTTATACAAAGTCCAGCTTGGGATCTGGAGTTTTCTCAGAAGCAGAACTTTAGTTCTGGACGTGGATGCGGTTTAAATCAATGTTGAATGCATATTGGTCAACCAGATTTTATACTGTTGGTTCCCCCGATGGATATCTGAGAGTAGCGTTTGTTGCTCAAAAGCCTCCATAATGGAGGGTAATGCCGCTTTTTTAATATTCTCTTAAGTGTTTATGGATGCGTTTGCTCCGACCCCGCCTGAGTGGACTCAATCGGCAGAGCATGCTTACGGGTTTCGTTGCCCCAAGTGCAACGAACCGCCAGCTAAAGCTCATCATGTTTGGATCAATCGGCGATCGCCCGTTTATACGCTCGATCACACTAGAAAGTGGCAAGAGTTTTATCAGTGCGAATGTGGCGGAACGTGGTGGGCATGGAGTAGCGATCGCCCCCCCACAGATCTTGACGATGCCAGTTCGTCAGAATCGCTAGCCGATGAAAATCAGCGTTAAGCGTTTCGTCAGTCGTTTTGCCAGTCGTTTTATCTGTCAGCGTTTAATGCCTCAATCTGCTGCTGAATTGCTGCCATATCGTCTTGGAGCTTTTTAAGCGAACGATGTAGCTCCGGCAAACGGGAGTGAATTGCTGAAGTTTTTAGCCACTGCCGATGGGGAATCGCAGGATGCCCAGATACGACGCTACGAGACTCGATATCGCTGATGATGCCAGCGCGGGCAGTTGCAGTGACTCCGTTGCCAATTGTGATGCGATTCGCGATGCCCACTTGCCCAGCGAGGATGGTGCGATCGCCCACGGTGACGCCGCCCGCTAACCCCACTTGAGATGCCATCGCGCAGCCCGAACCAATCTGACAATCATGCCCGATCTGCACTAAGTTATCGATCTTGGTGTAGCGTCCGATTCGCGTTTCACCGACCGCCGGACGATCAATTGTGGAATTACAGCCCACTTCAACGCCCTCTTCGAGCACGACATGGCCTGACTGCTCCATCTTGAACCACCCGTCTGCGATGGGCACAAACCCAAATCCTTCCGAACCGATCACAGCGCCGCTGTGGATGACGCAATCTGCGCCAATTTGAGCCCGTTCATGGATCACACAGTTGGCATGAAGAATGGTGCGATCGCCAATGTGAGCCTCAGGATACACGACAACATTGGGATGAATGCAGACATCGTTGCTGATTTTTGCCCCTGGCTGAATGACCACATGGGCTCCGATTGAGACATTGTTACCAATCTGGGCTGATGAATCGATCGCGGCAGTGGGATGAACCCCAACGGGCGGACGAAAGGGCTGATAAAACAGGGCGATCGCCCTTGCAAACAGCATCCGAGGATGGCGGGTCGTTAGCCAAGCAATTCCTCGTTCTGCTGCTCGTGCTTTCAGGACATCATCGTCAGCTAAAATGACTGCACTCGCGTTGGTGTGATTCAAATAGTTGGCAAATTTTCGCCCTTCGACGTAGCTAATGGTGCCAACGTCGGCGTTCATAATGCTGGCAATGCCCGTAATGTCGGGATCGTGGGCGACATCATGATGGAGGCTGGTGGTATCAGGTGCGCCCAGGCGTTGTACGAGTTCACTAAATTTCATGGAATTGGGATGATGCAGGCATTAGTCGATTAGATCAATTAGCTGATAGAAACCTACATTAAATCAATTGCTGACAGAAAACCACAAAAGGCCATCATTACTGTTGCAACTTTTCGAGAACAATCGTCGTTCTCTGTTTGTAAACTTTTTATGAAGCATGAAACTTGTTCGTTTTATGACTGGTCATGGAGTTTCAGTAATTACGTTGTTGTAGTTGGGTGTGTCTATGAGCGAGGATTTAGGTTTGTTTTTGATGTATCTGCCGCACATCTTTCGTGTATCTGCTTCTGCACACGGTTTAGCGTTCACAACTTGAACTCGTAAGAGTGTCAACTACTGTCATATTCCATACTGTTGCAACAGAACCGTTTCAGGATGATAGTTGATTTACGGTAAATTCATCGCGTAGTATGGTCAAATTCACTATACTTTCAGCCGAGACTGAATTTCGGCTCGTCAATACGCCAGTTAAACGCCACATCATTAAATACTACACAGTTAAACGCCACATCGTTAGACGCTGTTTAAGAGCATTCCAAATTTATTGGACATTTGTTGCTCAGCAGAATTAGGTCCAAACGCTAGAACATTCTGATAGTTGGCGATCGCCCCGTGTTTCGCTCGGTCGTTGCAACCTCAACTATCAACAACCACACTCGTTGAAGTCAGCTACTTATTCTGATGCTGGCTACATCCCAATGCAGGGCAATCCGCCGACTGATTGCGCTGATCAGCAACGTTAGATGAATAGATGAACTATTCATCTCATCGCCAGTTCTCTTTCATTGGGCTGGGTTGCCGCTGCAACCGTGGCTTGGTTCGCCGTGCATAAATCAAAGACACGCCCAGATTTGACTAAATGCCCCGCAGTTGAAATCGCCCTACAACACGGTCTGGCACCTGCTTTTGACATTTCGATATTGGAATGTCTATTCACCCCCTATTTGGAGATTGATCATGACAGACACACAATTATTCAATACGTCTGTGTTACAGCCTGAATTTTCGACTGCTAATCTATCATCCAAAAATTCTGACGATGACATCATCGTGCGCGATTCTCAAATCTTTGGCGCAACGAGTGTATTCATCGAAGGTCGAAGTACATTTGTCAGCAGCGAATCTACCACGTTGGGAAATCTGACGGCTGATGCCAATTTATTTGTTGCAAAGAAGTACGATACATCCGTCAGTATTTCTATTACTAGTGCCAGTTCGATTACGAACTCAATCGGGTTTGTTGGAGATGATGGCATCCTTCGTCCTACGAAAGCAAACCCAAAATCTGGCAAAAAAGAAGGTGACATTTCTCGACTGGATATTGAAAACGCCTTGCAGTTCAATAATGGGCTTGTGGTTCTATCGTTAACCCGTAAACAGCTTGTGAAAATCATTGAACACGGCATTTCTGAATCCCTGTCAGGCGGCTCATCTACTCGCTTTCCACAAATTAGTGGATTGTCGTTCAGCTATGATGTCAAACAACCACCGGGGAAACGGGTGCGATCGCTCAGTGTAGTAGACGATAGCGGCAAAATCACCGATATTCTCGTTAAAGACGGCATCCTTCAAGAAACCAAGATCGAGAAGCAGCAAACCTTTCGCATCGTTACGACTGAATTTTTAGCGGCGGGTGGAGAAGGATATGAGTTCCCTGATTTTGCCTCTACTTCAAATCAAGTCAATCTCAAAACCGTAAACGTTGAGATTGAAAATAATGCGGCTACGTTTGCATCATTCGGGACAGAACAAGATGCCCTTGCCGAATTCCTAGCATCGAAGTACAAAACAACTCCTTTCAACATTCAAGAAACGACTATTGAGCAAGACGTTCGCATTCAAAATCTGAGCGTTCGCTCGGACACCGTGCTAGATGTTAATGTTAATGCTTTTGCGTTTATCGGCAGCGCCAAAGTAGACAAACTATTTGGCGGCAACTTAGACGACGTGTTGCGGGGGCGCGGCGGCGACGATCGCATTGTGGCTAAAGGTGGAAACGATCGCCTATTTGGGAATGGTGGAAACGACAAAATTTCGGGAGGCTCAGGCAATGACACCATCAGGGGTAATCGCGGAAATGACACCCTCAAAGGTCATCGGGGCGATGATGTAATCGCGTGCGGGCAAGGAGGCGATAAAGGACGAGGTGGATCTGGCAAAGACAAGATCAATGGCGACAACGGGAATGACTCTTTGTTTGGTGGAGCAGACAATGATATTCTCATTGGCGGAAGCGGCAATGACATCCTCAATGGAGGTCGTGGCGACGATGTATTAATGGGGGGGGCGGGAGATGACGTGCTGATTGCTCGTACAGGCACCTGTGTCCTAGATGGGGGAGATGGTGATGATCTACTTGTTGCAGGTCGAGGGAATGATACATTTATTATCTCTGGAAAGATCGGCACCAACACGATTCGAGGGTTTAACTCTAAGGGAGTTGATATCCTCAAGTTTGAATCGTTCACGTTCGCAGAGCTCACGATTACTCAAGTCGGCAAAGACACATTAATCAAGCAAGATCAAGATATCTTGACGATTTTGCTAGATGTCGAAGCGACTACGATTGATACCTCGGTGTTTGGGTGATGGGTGACGTGTTAATATCAATTCACGAAAACCTTGCTGAAACGACGCGCTATAGCCGTATGCTCTCGTGTTAGGACGTTGAACGTGTGGTGAGTCCCCGCGCCGCGGGGGCCCACCACACAAACCTAAGCCCGGTAGGGCTATAACATGTTGAATGGATACGTAGATGCCCCTGATGTAGCGATTAATGACAGTTCCTGAAGTAGTTCTGACGATGCTTTTGTTTCCTAATGACCCCAACAGGGAGAATGACTCAGATTGAGTTGCTAAAGGATCAACAAGACGGCGATCGCCCCCGCAAGTAACCAAAACCAAGATAATTCGTTTTTGGATTCCTTGGGAGGATCGGCAAAGTCTCGTTCAAAATCACAACCAATGCATTGATAGAGATCAATTCGACGCTGTGTGATGGTTTTCCCACCACACTTCGGACATTCTAAGATATCCATCATTTTTCTCCTTACGAGACGGGGACTCTGTCAAGGGTTGATATCCCTGCATTTAAGCAGGGTATAAAGAAAAATGTAGTGATCCATATCTCCGATCAGGTGAGAGCTAGAGCAAGAGAACCCCGCAACCAAGAGCATTGGTTTAATCCCCAGCAATACTGCATGGGGGCTTATTTAGTTCGACTGGAGATATAGCCCGACTTGAATCATTTGATTGGCATATCCCCATTCGTTGTCATACCAGCTCATTACTTTAACCAGATCCCCATCAATCACCTGAGTCATAGTCAAATCTACGACCGATGCATGTGGATCTTGGACAATATCAGATGAGACGATGGAATCGTCTGAAACGTCAAGAATTCCTTGATAGCGACTGCTCTGAGCTTCCTCTTGAAACATCTGGTTGATCTCAGAAACATTAGTCGTGCGCTCAGTCACAAAAACCATATCGGATAATGAACCAACAGGAATAGGCGCACGTACGGCGGCACCATCAAAGCGATTTTGAAATTCGGGGAGTACTTTAGTGGTGGCGATCGCCGCTCCTGTAGTAGTTGGCACAAAGTTCTCAGCCGCTGCTCGACCTCGTCTAAACTTCTTGCTGGGGCCATCTACTAATTCTTGGCTAGCAGTATATGCGTGTATTGTCGTCATGCTGGCTTTTTTCACCCCAACCCGGCGATTCATCACCTCAACGACCGGAGTGATGCAGTTTGTGGTGCAGCTTGCACAGGAAACAATAGACTTGCCCGCGGCTCGGTCTTGATTAACGCCGTGAACAATCATCTGAGTTTCGTCATCTTTGGCGGGGGCAGAAAGCACGACATACCCCGCACCTGCTTGACGATGTTTCTCTAAATCGGGCTTCTTCGTAAAAGCGCCCGTACATTCAAAGACAATATCGATTCCTAAGTCTTTCCAAGGCAGCTGTGCCGGATCTTTTTCGCTAAACGCCTTGTATTCCTTACCATCAATCGTCAAACTATTGCTGTTGTGGTGAATCGGTTTGTGATAGCGACCATAGACCGTGTCATACTTCAAAAGATATGCCAAATTCTCTGGCGATACCAAATCATTGACGGCAACTAATTCGAGCTGGGGATTATCTAAAATGATTTTTAAGGCGGCTCGTCCAATTCTACCTAAGCCATTAATTGCAACCTTAGTCATGACAAAACTCCTTACATATCAGCCGATTTAAATCGTGGTAGACAGACTCATCTACATCCAGACCCGCAATTTTAGAACAGACTCTTTTAGAACGGGCTCTAGATTTATTGCTGGACGTAGTTTTGAAGATCTACGCTTAAAATATCTATCAACGCGATCCGACGGCTTCTCTCAGATGGCTGAGATACCGTCTTTATATCGCGCACAAAGGGAGATTTTGGAGAAGCGAGCCAATAAGAAATTAACGTAAACAGTTAACGGGCACGACGCCCTTCTAGTGCTAACGCCATCATCACTCGGGTTTGACGAAGACCTGATTAGTATCAATCACTTCGGTGCCATCTACTTGGCTTGCCAATTCAGTAATCTTCGTTAAGACACTGGGATCAGACACCCGTCCCTTTAAGACAATTGCACTGCCAACCTGAATGAGTTCTAACGATGAGATATCGTCCATCGCCGGGCTTTCATCTAGAGCGATCGCCACTCGCTTCACCAAGCCAGCCGGATCAAACTCTCCTTCAACTCCCATGCACTCAGGCGGAATAGGAGGAGTATGCAATCCTGCTTTTTCTCGCAATTCATAGTCGTACTGTCCAGTCAATCCTGGGCTCATGCGTTGATAGGAGGTAACGTCCCCACCATTAACCTCTACCGATTGGACAGATATTCGCTCTAACCAACTCATATATATTCTCTGTTACGGCAATTCATATAAGCCCTACGGGCTCAAGTTTGTCTGTAGAACCCGCACACTGCGCGATCTACACACGTTCAGCGTCCTAACGCGAGATCGTCAGGCTATACATGGTGAAAAACTAAAGACAATGAAGCAGGGGATGACGGGCACGCCTTCCCCTGCCGACAGATTGGATACCAATTCTTCGAAGTAAGGCTACCAATGAACAGGCTAGAACCCTTCAAGGCTGGTGGCCATCAATCCAAAATCGCAAAATCGAGAGTTGGTATAAGCCAAGTTGACTTATCGGACGCCAGCAAGCGATTGCTCTGATGAACGATTTCCAGTGCCGCCTTTCGATTCGACTGATTCGCCTTCAATGAAAGAACGCAGCATCCATGCCATTTCTTCATGCCCTTCCATAAGCCCAGTTAGGAAGTCGGCTGTTCCTTCATCATGAAATGCTTCAGAGCACTGATCGATGTGATCGCGCAGATTGCGAATAATCTGCTCATGATCGTCTGCGAGTCGGGCAACCATCTGAGTTGCCGTCGGGATATCGCCTGGATGCTCGCTAATAGTTGTCAGTCTCAAAAAGCTATCAGCCGTACCTGCAGGGTATCCGCCCAACATCCGAACCCGCTCTGCATAATCGTCAATGCTTTCTGCAAGTCCTTCATACTGCTCTTGCCAAAGCTCATGCAAAGAGCGAAACTGAGGACCAACGACATCCCAATGATACTTTCGGGTCTTGATCAAGAGCAGAAACGTATCCGCCAAATTGGCGTTTAAGAGTCCAATGACTCCTTGGCGTTGCTCTTCAGTTAGACCAATGTTGATCTTTCGCATTAATTCCTCCTATATGTTTGAATCTTCTGGATTTATCGAAAGCTTTCCACGAAAAGCTTTTCATGGATTATTCGCGCTCCTGATAACTATCGGAAAACAGTAAATAGGAGTGCGAACAGGGTCCCGTCTTAGTTTTGAGCCATGCACTCACACATAAGCGTTGAGTGCTTCTCAGATGCTAGCGATTACTTTGCTGATTTTGGTCAAACTGCGACATCGCATTATTAAACGCAGTTTGCAGGTCATTCCAAGCGGACTCAACGCCTGCTTGAATTTCTTCCCAAGCTTCACCGCTTGACTCTTGCAACTCTTGAAACTTTTGCTGCATAGCGGCTTGCCTTGTCTGAAGCTCGTCAAGCTGATTTTGGTACTGAATCTTTGCATCCGCTTTTGCCTGGTCGGCTTTTGCGCGTAGCTCATCGATTTGAGCATTCAGCTTATCTAGCTCAGCCTTCACTTTCTCTTGGTAAGCTTCTTTTTGTTGAACACTATTGGAAGTAGTACTCATGCAATGTTCCTCCGAAATCTAACTACATTATTTGACTCAAATAGGGATAACACCCGATCAAAATCTGTTTAATTCTATGGATTCCAATCTTATTAAAAGCAGGGATTGTAAAAACAAACGCTTGCGACTTGAAATTAAGCAAATCAATACACATCGTCGAAAAGTAAAGTCAGTTCGACCTGAGGCTTTAATGAAAGTTGAATGCGCTAACTGAAGTGATGTAAAACAATTACAGCAGATTCGGATTACTTTCTTCGGAGCATAGTGCTGGCGATAAATAATAATGCGTCTGCGGTAGCTACCTATCCGTCGAGTAACGTTTATGAAAAGCACTATAAAAAGCACTTTAGCATTGCTTTGTCATCGGCTCCTTCAAATGTCAGAACTCAAAACATGACAGCAACTAGTAAGTAGATGTACAACGTGTGCTTCATAATGCACACTCTACTGTACGGAAACATTCTCTTTGCTGGCAAAGTCACTTTTGTTGGTAAAGCCATTAGCAGCTATGTCAACTACATATCACAACTGCATATCAACTCATTAATTCGCTCTATTCCCTACATATTCATCGTGCATCAAATCATCCCATCTTTCATCTACCAAATGGACTAAATTGGCTGTGTCGTAGATTACGTCTGTTTAAATAGTCTCTGAGTGAAGTGGTTTCAAATGCCTTGGGGCTTGCGAAATTTGTACTTAAAATTTTTGTACTTAAATTAGGGATGCAGTTTTACAATATCGATCTTTATTAGAAGAGCGATATTTATCTCTAGATAGATTTACTTCTCTGAAAATATTTGTCACTTTGGGCAGACGTAATTGATTTGCAATTTGCAGATAATTCTAGTGTGAATTTATAGGTCTGTGGCGATCGCCCCATCTCGGGTACATTGATTAGTAGACGCCAAATCGCATTGAATTCAGCACTCTAACGACTTGATATGGATGTACAATCTGCCTCGGAGACAATTGGAAAAGCAAAAGACGCGTTTCAGAAAGAAATGCCTCGCATGCGTAAATTTGCAAACTGGTGGAACAAGTTTGCGGCAGTAATCATATCGATTAATTTTATTCTGGTCTTGTTCAATGCTACTTACGTTCCGCTTAGAGATATCTATTGGCGATATTTTCCAGCTATCGTTACGATTTATGACCCAGTAAAAAATATCGAGCCTCATCCCGATACACAGCGCTATTTGAATACCGTTGAGCAATTAGAGCAACAGCTTGTAACAGCTGGATTAGAGTCGGTGCAGACCGAGCAACTATTAGTCGAATTACGGCGGCAAAGTCGGACTCTTATCGAAGAGAATCCGTTTTTGGCAGCCAACAAGTTTGGAACGTTTGAAACGCTCAAACGCCGCATTCGTCGTCAGGTTGGCGCAGATTCAGCACAGGATGCATTTTCTACCTTTTGGAGCCAACAACATTTAGAGCAAAACGGCTGGAATACGTCGTTGCAATTCTTTGATACGCGATTGACTCCCCTATTTGAGTCTAATTACGCGCGCACCATCGGTGTCAATGGTCAGTTTGCAGATGATTTTTGGCGCATTGACGCGTATTTTGTGGCCCTCTTTGCTATCGAATTTCTCATCCGAACGTTTTGGATGAGCTATCGAAAACCAGAGCTCAATTGGCTTGATGCCATGTTGCGCCGTTGGTATGACATCTTGCTTCTAATCCCGGTTTGGCGCTGGTTGAGATTTATTCCCGCATCCGTGCGACTTCATCGGTCTAAGTTGTTGAATATGGAACGGGCATTGTCGCAAGTTACCCACGAACCTGCGGCGTATCTCGCCGATCGAGTGTCTACCTTCTTGCTAGTGCGGTTAATTAATCAAACAAAGGAGGCGGTCGAGCAAGGCGAAGTCGCGCAGATGCTATTTGAACCGCAGTCTTATATTCAAGTCAGTGATGTAAATAAGGTCGATGCAATCAGCGATCGCCTATTGAATTTAACGATCTACCGAGCCTTACCCGAAATTCAGCCTGATCTGGAAGAGTTACTGCGGCACAGTTTGAGAGAAGCCTTAAAGGATTCAGATGTCTTTCGAGGCGTTCAGCGATTTCCGGGGCTCCAAAATTTACCCGCTGAAGTCACACAAAGTTTGGCTGACTATCTAGCACGAGCGTCATACGAAATTTTAGAAGCCTCCTATTCGGATGAGGAAGGGCGAAAAATAGTTGACCGACTCTCTCAAAACTTTAAGGACGCCTTAGCTAAAGAAATTAAAAATCAGACGACTCAGATAGAGCTTCAAACCCTGCTGGCAGATTTGCTTGAAGAAATTAAGCTGAATTATGTACAGCGCTCTGCTCAGCACAATCCGGAAGAGATTTTGAGTGAAGCCGATCATCTGTATCAAGCGGCTGAGCGCTCAGAGGTCGAAGACCTTATCAACGAACTGGGGGGCGATCACTTCAGCTATCAACCCAAGCTTCCCCCAAAGACGAGTTCAGGGGCAGACTCAGAGCCAAATTCGGAGTCGAATTCAGAGGAGAAATGAGATGCGGGTTCGAGTTCAGCCTCTCTAGGCTATATCCAACCCGTTATTTTGCATATTTTGTAGTTTAGTTGCATCATTGGCATGGTCAAACGCCTTATTCTAGCGATCGGAATTATCGCATCTGCCTCATTTGCAGGTGCGTTTTGGGGAGTGTCTCACCTGCTTCAGCATTTCTACATCGCTCGCATTGGTGAGCGGGTGGATGAGCAGGTTGCTCAATCTGCCAATGAGGGGCGATCGCGCCAGCCGATTACGACAGCGACTTCGTCCAATTCCACAGTGTCTAATTCTACCGCATCTAATTCCACAGGGTCTAATTCCACATCGATTGATCCTGTAGGGAATCAGAGTGCTGATCCCACCTCTGTCCAGCATGCTGCTGTAGCAGACGATACTACTCCTGTCGAGGCTGATCTAGCACCAGCGGATGATACTCGCTCTGTTCAGCTTTCTCAAACGGCCTATCAAAACTTGATGGACGTTGATCTGCATCAAACGCCTTCCGACGAATCATTTGAGGTTCGTCCGCCAGGCATTCAACCCGTTGATGTTGAGGTCAATCCTCAAGAGGTATTTAGATCCGAGCAGGCTCTTAATTTTGTAGACCAGACGCCTTAATTCATCTAGTCTTCAATAATTTAATAGACTATATGTAGGGCTGAATTTACCTTATTTAGCCTATATAGCAATCCAAGAACAGCTATGAGAAACCCAAAAGGGGTTGGAGACTTCGCCACTAACTGAGGAGACATCCCCCGTCCACCCCTTTTCTTGCAAATCATTTAGGACTGCAACAGCTTGGATCGATTTATTCTATACCGATCAACCTATTAAATTCGGCAGATCATGGTGTTTGACTACGACTTTTTTGTGATTGGCGCAGGATCCGGTGGATTGGCGGCTGCGAAGCGGGCAGCGGCATGGGGTGCCAATGTGGCGATCGCTGAAGATAATAAAGTAGGGGGAGTCTGCGTCAACCGAGGCTGCATTCCCAAAAAGCTGCTGCTATACGCCTCAAAGTTTTCTTCGCTGATGCAAGCTGCTAACGATTATGGGTGGCGTTATGGCGATCTCCAAGAAAACTCTACGTTTGACTGGAGCAGTTTTATTGCCGCTAAGAATCAAGAAATTCAGCGTCTTCAACATATCCATGAGAAAAAATTAAACGATGCAAATGTCACTTTCTTGCCGAATCGAGTGAGTTTTGTAGATGACCATACGCTCCGCATCGATGATTCGCAGGGCCGCGATCGCACCGTCACTGCCGACAAAATCTTGATTGCGACGGGCAGCATTCCTTGGAAACCCTCGATTCCTGGCATTGAATATGCCCTCACGTCGCGAGAGATGTTTTATTTGCCTGAACAGCCGCGACGCATCGCCATCATTGGCGGAGGATATATCGGAGTTGAATTTGCTGGAATGATGAACGGGCTTGGTTCGCACGTGTGCCAGCTCGTGCGCGAGCCTTGCATTCTCCAGCGGTTTGATGATGAGGTGTCCAGACTTGTTCTCGACGGCATGATAGCGCGGGGAATTGACAGCCGCTGCAGAGTCTATGTGAAAAATATTGAAAAAGCCGAAGGCGGGCTTGAGGTATACGTCTCTGACCCAGATGGGAACTCTCTTGCCACGATCGAGGTTGATATCGTGCTGGCGGCAACGGGCCGCATGCCCAACACAGACGGACTGGCCTTAGAAAATGCTGGTGTCGAGTTCTCCTCTAACCACTCGCCCCACGCGGGTGCTATTCAGGTTGATGAATACCATCGCACTTCTCAGCCTCACATTTTTGCGATTGGAGACTGTATCGATCGGGTCAATTTGACTCCGGTAGCAGTTGCGGCAGGGCGCTCCGTTGCCGATACTGAATTTGGCGATCGCCGCGTTCATACAATGCGCTATGATTCCATTCCAACGGCGGTGTTCTCACAGCCTGAAGCAGCCATGATCGGCATGACTGAAGCTCAAGCTAGAGACCAAATTGGCGATGCTGTGCAGTGCTATACGGCTCGATTCCAACCGCTGTTTTATAACTTGACTCAACACAACGAAACGGCCCTTTGCAAACTGGTGGTAGACAGCACATCGAATCGAGTGTTGGGGGCTCACATGGTTGGGGATCATGCCGCAGAAATTATTCAGGGAGTGGCGATCGCTGTGACAACCGGCATTACCAAGCAAGACTTTGAAGCAACGATCGGAATCCACCCCACCTCTGCAGAAGAATTTGTGTCTCTATAATTTGTGTTCCCCATAAAGGGGTAGGGGCAAGCAGTTGAGTGGAGTATGCTGATTTGGGTTGTGGGCTCGACACCAGAATTTGCCCCTGACAACGCAAAAATTCCTATCTGTCAAAATATCTGCCCCAAACTGTTGACAACGAAATAGCTACGCACTATCACCGCCACAGCTCAAGGCAGATATCTAGAAACTTAACGATAATTCAGACAGAGTTGGATCATCACTCAACCGACATCAATGCTCTAGAACAAGCCCAGCGTCAAAGACTCATCGATGGGATAGGTCGCTCCAATGCCGAGCCAAATCGTCACAACTGTGCCGAACATAAACACAGCTGTAGCAACGGGACGACGGAATGGGTTCTGAAACTTATTCACATTCTCGATGAATGGAACAAGAATCAATCCTAGAGGAACAGCTGCCATGCAGCCAATTCCGAGAAGCTTGTTCGGCAAAACGCGAAGAAGCTGAAAGACCGGATAAAGATACCACTCTGGCAAAATCTCTAGAGGTGTCGCAAAAGGATTAGCAGGCTCGCCTATCATCGCAGGGTCGAGGACTGCCAATGCCACACAACACGCAATGGTGCCTAGAATGACAACTGGGAAAATATAGAGCAGGTCATTAGGCCATGCGGGCTCACCGTAATAGTTGTGCCCCATGCCCTGCTTAAGCATCTCGCGGAGCTTTGGATCGCTCAGATCAGGCTTTTTAATCGTTGCCATAGTTCTTCAATGTTCTCCTCAAGGTCTAGCGATACGGGTAGAAAGCATGATGAATGAAGGTTCGCTTTATACCTAGTTTAACGGTGTCAACTCCATCACTCTGTAACAAGAATGTATGAAATTGACGATCTGTATCTAGATGGCTTACAACGGCCCAGAAATCCCCTGCTTCCGAATCATCAGGAAGTGGAGCAGCATAAACACTGCAATGAGCCAAGGCAGGACGAAGGTATGAATGCTGTAGAAACGAGTCAGCGTTGCCTGACCGACACTTTCGCCACCCCGAATCAGTTCAACAATTAAAGACCCCACTACTGGAATCGCTTCGGGAACGCCCGATACAATTTTGACAGCCCAGTATCCAACCTGATCCCAAGGTAGTGAATATCCGGTAACGCCAAACGAAACCGTGATCACTGCCAAAACCACACCTGTTACCCACGTTAGCTCACGAGGCTTTTTGAAGCCGCCCGTTAGGTATACCCGGAAGACGTGCAGAATCATCATCAATACCATCATGCTGGCAGACCAGCGATGGATCGAACGAATCAGCCAACCAAAGTTGACATCAGTCATTAGGTACTGAACGGATGTAAATGCTTCCGTTACAGTGGGCTTGTAATAAAACGTCATCGCAAAGCCAGTCGCAAACTGGATGAGGAAGCACGTCAGCGTGATTCCTCCGAGACAATAAAAAATATTAACGTGGGGAGGTACATACTTGCTGGCAATATCATCAGCAAGTGCCTGGATTTCTAGGCGCTCCTGAAACCATTGGTATGCTCTTGAATCTGTTACCTGCTTAGTAAACATGGAGGAAGGTGTCTAGAGGATATATTTCTAATCATAAAGAATGTAACACAGGTTCTCATCAGATTTCATGATGATTGGATCTCGAAAATACGGGTCCCTATTTCTAGGCTCACTCTATCTCGTCACTCTATCTCGTGAGAATCTTAGGCTAGCAATTTGTAGCTGAGATGTGAGAAAAATGAGAATAAATTCTTTAGATTTGTTATGACAAGAACATCATCCCATGAAATCTTTGACTGATGTGGTAGCGGCGAATGTTTTATAATGATTAAGATCTGGGGCATGGTAAAGAACGTTTTAAGAGCTGGATTACTTTTACTTGCGTCTATGGTGGTGTGTCTGGGGGTCTTCGCTCCAGATGCGATCGCCTTTACTGATGAACAAAAGCTGCTCAGCGAAGTCTGGCGGATTGTGAATCGGTCATATTTAGACAACTCGTTTAATGACCAAAATTGGTGGTTTGTTCGGCAACGGGCACTCAAGCAGCCGCTCAAAACTCGTGACGACACGTACGATGCGATTCAAGAGATGCTGGCAAGTTTGGATGATCCGTTTACTCGATTATTAAAACCAGACCAGTATCGAAGTTTGCAAACGAATACATCGGGCGAGCTAACCGGGGTCGGGCTGCAAATTACGCGTCAAAGCGAGACAGGAGAACTGAGCGTGATTGCCCCGATTGAAGGATCTCCTGCCGCTCAGAGCGATATACAGCCCTACGATCGCATCCTCAAAATTGATGGCACCCTGACGACTGATTTGACGCTTGACGAAGCTGCCGAACGGATGCGCGGCACGGCTGGAAGCTCGGTGGTGTTAACCATTGGGCGAGAAGACGTTGAGCCCTTCGACGTTAAACTCGTACGCGATCGCATCAGTCTAAATCCGGTGTATGCCGATCTGCGACCTCAGAGCCAGGACTTCTCAATTGGGTATATTCGGCTCAATCAGTTCAACGCGAATGCCACCACTGAAGTATCTCAAGCGATTCGAAGCCTGGATGATCAGGGCGCAGATGCCTACATTCTCGATTTGCGAAATAACCCCGGGGGGCTTTTGCAAGCCGGAATTGAAATTGCGCGTCTTTGGCTTGATGAGGGCACAGTGGTCTACACCGTGAATCGCTTTGGGATTCAAGATAGTTTTGAATCGTATGGTCGAGCCTTAACGGATGCGCCGCTAGTCGTTTTAGTGAATCGAGGAACGGCTAGTGCCAGCGAAATTTTGGCGGGTGCGCTGCATGATAACCAACGAGCAAAGCTGGTCGGTGAGCAGACATTTGGCAAAGGCTTAATTCAGTCTCTGTTTAGCTTGTCAGATGGGGCGGGCTTGGCCGTCACTGTTGCCAAGTATGAAACCCCAGGACATCACGATATTAATCGGTTAGGCATTGCTCCAGATTTAGTCGTGGCACTTGACCCCATTCGCCGAGATCAGATTGCCACATCATCCGATCGCCAATACCAAGCTGCTGTTGATTTATTAACAGACTCGGTGGTGATTGCAGGTGCTGCCTAGATATGGCCGAACCTATCACGACCCCCTTCATGGCGCGATCGCCCTCGATCAGAGCGACCCGACCGAGTCTCTCTTGATCCACCTGATTGATACTCCTGTATTTCAACGACTGCGGCGTATTCGTCAATTGGGTTCTGCGAGCTTGACGTTTCACGGTGCCGAAGCCTCTCGGTTTACCCATTCTCTCGGCGTCATGGCGATCGCCCGTCGCGCCTTTGACCGCATTGCCCGCCATCATCCTCAGCTTCAGCCTTACCGGGCTCCTGTTTTGTGTGCTGCCCTGCTACACGACATCGGACATGGTCCATTTAGTCATACGTGCGAAGATATCTTTGGTAGCCATCATGAACAGTGGACGCTGCGATTGCTGCGCGAGTCAGACTCGATTCGACCCTTGCTGGATGCGTTTAGTCCAGATTTGGTTGACCACTTGTGCCACATTTTTCTTAAAACTCATCCCATCCCATTTGTCTGGCAGCTTGTATCGAGTCAACTAGACTGCGATCGCCTCGATTATTTGATGCGAGATAGCTACTTCACGGGAGCAAGCTACGGTCGCCTCGATTTGGATCGGATCTTGATGGCGATGCGCTACGACCCTGATACACAGAATCTTGTTGTCGCTCACAAGGGGTTGGCAGCCATTGAGCATTACCTAATCGTCCGCTACTTTATGTATGCTCAAGTCTACAATCATCCCAAAAACTTGGCAGCCACTTGGATTTTGGAGCAAGCATTCAAACGAGCCCGCGAACTGCTGGCATCGGATCGGCTTCCGGCTGATGAGATCGTATCGTCGTGGTTGCAGCAGGACTGCGATCGCCTCCCTCTCGATCTGTATTTAGATGCAGACGATGGCATCTTTCTCTATCATTTGCAGCGATGGCAAAAGCATCCAGATTCGGTGTTATCTAATCTTTGCCAGCGATTTATCAATCGAGACTTACTCAAAGCCTTAGATGTCACTCATCTCAATGGCTCACAGCAGGAAGTACTGCTTGATCGGGTATATGGCCAACTCCAGCAGCGTGGCTGGAAGCATCAGTACTATGCAGGCTTACGAACGACGCTCAGCCGAGGCTATACGCTGTATCAAAAAGGGATTAATCTTCAGACCGATACGAGCGTACAAGAAATCAGTCATCTCTCCCCGCTAGTTAAAACACTGACTCATTCGTGTCAACGGCATTGGCTACTCTATCCTCGTGAGATTAATGCCAATCTGTTAGCCTATTTAGACTAATGAATTTGAATTAGACCCTTAATTTTCTGCGGATTTAGACTTGTTTGCACAGAAATAAAATTATTATAAGGGGCATTCTTTAGTGACGATAAAAGTATCCGTCTGACAGGCTCATCCACTTGGAGGAAGGCAACAAGGCATTCTACGAACGATGCTAAATTTGATGACTTTCCAGACAAATATCTGACTAATTGGTTACTCCGCAAAGCAGATTCAACGCGTTGTCTATAGATTTGAAAGAATAACCTTTTCAATCGGCGTACAGCAATTCCAATTCACAATAAGCCCTTCTTTGGTAACGCCCCCGGTAAAACCCTCGGTAAAACCCCCATATTTTCACCTCGTGGGTAAGTCGCCTGTATGGGGTTACTAATTGAGATATTGAGTCGTAATCCTCCAAATTTTTTTCTGACTCACATTGTCTCTGGTGTCTATTGATGGTCTTCGAACCCTTACAAAATGTGTTGAGTGTGATGATGATTAACGTGCTATGCAATTAAGCCAGAACAGATTTGGGCGCTACCTAGGAGTGGTCCTAATTGTTGCTCTCGCCTACCTATTCACATCAGAATTTATTCTTTCAATTCCGGTTTTTGACGGTAAAGTTTCGCCAGTCTGGCCCCCTGCAGGCGTCGGGATGGGATCGCTTCTGGTCGCTGGCTCACGAGCTTGGCCCGGTTTAGCAATTGGAGCATTCTGGTTAAATTACAGTCACGGTGGGTCTTTAATTGAAATTTCTGCCTCTGTTTTAGGAACGACATTGCAGGCAGTTGTGGGTGCCTTGCTCCTCCGTCGAGTTCGGTTTCAAACGTCGCTTGATCGAGTCAGAGATGTTATTACATTTATCTGTCTCGCGGCGATTCTAGCGACTTGCATCAATGCCACGATCAGCGGCGGTGCATTGCTGTGGAGTGGCAATCTAACATGGGACAATTTTGGTGAGTTTTGGGGAACCTTTTGGCTGGGTGACAGCATGGGGGTGTTGATTGTCGCGCCAGTTATTTTGACGTGGCGCATTCGTCGGCTGAAATCGTTAACGGTTCGCGGGTGGGCAGAGCGGATTATCTGGCTGGGTTTGCTGCTCGTTGCGAGTGGGGCCGTCTATGGGCTGAGATATGACGAGGCGATCGCCCAGTATCCCATCAAGTATTTACCCTTTCCCCTGGTCGTATGGGCCGCTTTGAGATTTGGCGTATCGGGAGGGGTACTGGGCAATTTTTTGCTCTCTACGATTGCGATCGCCGGAACCTTATCTGGAGCAGGCCCGTTTGCGGCACAAGCCCCCGATAGCAGGCACTCGATTTTGATATTGCAAGCCTTCCTAAGCGTAATTACTATCACGACGCTGGTGATTGCGGCTGCCGAGGCACAGCATCAAAAAACCGACACGCTATTACGCCGAAGCGAAGCCAGCCTTGCCAATGCTCAGCGAATTGCTCAACTGGGGAATTGGGATTTTGATCAAAATCTTGATCAATGGGCATGGTCAAACGAGCTATATTGCCTGCTAGGGCTTCATCCCAAGACCGCATCTCCTAGTCCAGATACGTTGCTTGAGGTCGTTCATCCCGATGATCGAGATCGGGTCAGACTGGCGTTATCAATGGCATTGTCTGAGAAAAGGCCCTATTCGATTGAGTATCGGGTCATTCTGCCTGATCAGTCCGAACGATTGGTTTGTGAACATGTTGAAATTCAGCCCACCCGCATTACAGGGACGATTCAAGATATCACTGAAGCCAAGCAAACTGAAGTGGCTCTGTTAGAGTCTCAAGAGAAATTCTCGAAAGCCTTTGGGTTTAGCCCAGATTCAATTACCATCAGCACTCTAGAAGACGGGCGATTCATCGATGTGAACGAGAGCTTTTTACGGATGACCGGATATCGGCGAGATGAGGTGATCGGGCGTACGTCGTATGACCTTAATCTTTGGGCAGACTATGCGGATCGAGAGCGCTTAACAGACATCATCCGGGCAACCGGGGCTGTTCGCAATCATGAATATATGTTTCTCGATAAGGCGAACCGTCCGATCATCACCCTGACTTCTATTGAAGTGATTAACCTCAATGATCAGGCATGTTTGCTGTGTATTGCTCGGGATATCACAGAGCGCAAGCATGCGGAAGAACAGCTCCGCCGTTCAAATGAGCGCGATCGCCTGCTCGGAGAGATCGCGCTCCGGATTCGTGAGTCGCTCGATTTAGACGAAATGCTCAATACGACGGTTGCAGAAGTTCGACGGTTTTTGAGAGCCGATCGAGTATTTCTCAGCCATTTTGACGCCTACGGAAAGGGAACGATTGTCGCAGAATCGGTGTCACCAGACTTTTCATCCGTACTGGGGCAGATTATCGATGCGGATGTGTATCAAGAAATTCAAGATGTTTTCAATCAAACTCGCGTCTGTATCGTTTCTGACACCACCGAGGTGAAGCAATCTCCCTTTTTTGAAGAATGCGTAGCTCGATATCAAGTGCGGGCTGCGGTTGGCGTGCCCATCATTGTGGATGAACGATTGTTTGGCGTGCTGGTGGCGCACCAATGCTCGATGCCCCGGAAATGGACTCTGTTTGAATCAGACCTACTCGAACGGCTGGCGACTCAAGTGGCGATCGCCACCCAGCAAGCTGAACTCTACAGTCAGGTTCAAAATTTGAACGTGAATTTAGAACAGCAGGTGGCAGAACGAACTGCACAGCTACAGCAAAAGATGCAGGAACTCCAAGAACTCAATACGCTTCGAGACTTTTTCCTCCACGCTGTTGCCCACGATTTGAGCACAACCGTGAAAGGAACGCTCATGCTGCTCACCAATCTTCAACACACGTCGGGAGATCAGGTCACGATGTCTCGAAACGTATTAGAGCGAATGATTCAAGCGGGGGGGAAACAGCTAACAAAGCTTAACTCGCTGCAGGAAGTATATACCATCAAAACTCAGGGCATTCATCTGCACCGTCAACCCGTTGCACTGCTCAGCGTGGTAGAAGCAATTATTGCGGATACAGAACCGATGTGCGCGAAGCACAATGTGACCCTGACGCGAGATATTCCCTCTGAGTCTCCAATCGTTGATGCAGATGCGACGGAGCTGAAGCGGGTTTTCAACCATTTACTCCACAATGCCATCCTTCACAACCCGCCCGGCTCTGAGGTGACGCTCAAAATTGAGGTGGCCGATGACAGCGTCTGTTGTATGGTGGCCGATAACGGCGTCGGAATTAGCCCAGAAAGGTGCGATCGCCTCTTTGATCTTTGTATTGGCTGCCCGACCGATCCTCATCTGACTGGAATCAGTTTGGGTCTTTACCTGTGTCGGCAAATTGTTTCTGCCCATCAAGGTGACATTGGTGTGCGGAGTGTACTAGGAAACGGCACAACAGTTTGGTTTACACTACCTCGCTATAGCGATCCTAAATCGCTTGTATAGCCTTACGCTCTCGTGTTAGGACGCGCTGAATGTGTGTAGACCCCGCGCGGCGTGGCGCGGCCTACACTACCGTTTCTGTACGTGACGCGCACATTGCTATAGACTCTTCATGTCAAGAACTAGCTACATTAGCTAAGTCGAAATAAATATTCAATATCAAGGTTGAATCCTGATAGTTTGGCACGTTGAGGATGAAAAGGCGCGCTACTTTGTTGCCATATAATGCTGTTGACTGATGCATCTTGTAGGGTTCGGAGCTATCTTTAAAGTACAGACATTTTTGTCAACAACTACATGGGAGGCATCGACATGAAAGCGATGATTGCTTTGCTTACCTCAGTCTTAGGACTAACCCTATCAGCAACAGGTGCGCTTGCCCAAGAAGCTGGTTCTAGAGTGGCGTTTTCTGAACCCGAACCCATTCCTGAAGGCTTTAGCAATGTTTCAGTTGATAGCCGAGATCTGGAAACCGAGCCAATTAGTATTGCCGATTCTGAACTATTTGAAACACCCGACACATTTTCAGTCGCTGAGTTTGGCGTATTTCAGGTCAATCCACGAAATTTTCCAAGCCTAGATGAAATCTATCGTGATCCAGGGCCTGCTAGAGCAAATTGGTTCCGAATCCTGTTAGAAGATGGGCGACGAACTGACGCACAAACGGATGAATCAGCAGGTGAATAGTGAGCGATCGCCTATTGAGATCAGCGATATCTCTTCCGATATCAGTACCTACTCAACGTAGGAGTTAAGGATGTGGGGAACAGACTCATGAACTTACAACTGAATTATTTTGAAAAAGCCCGGCGAATGTCGGGTTTTTTGATTAGGAAACGATAAGGACCTCTTAGAAACCTGTGCGATGGAACCCTAGGCAAGGTAGCATGTCTCGATAATGAGGCATGGATTGCAAGCAGCTGTCGATCCCGGTGCACGCAACACTATGCTAGCCAAGGAACTCGTACATAAACTCCTATGTTGGTTACTGATCTTCCGCACCTAGCTGCGTTTCTCTTATTCCTAATTCTGGTCACCGCGCTGACAACCCTGATCTCTCGGTTCATGATTTTTGCGTGTGGCCGATTAATTTGGGATGACGATGCCACTCAAGTCTCTAACTGGGGATTACGGGGTGGCTTTTGGGGAGGGGTATTGGGAGCCGTCATCGGTTGGTTTCTCGTTCAAGATATTTATAGCGACAAACTGGTTCCCTATCTCGTCTGGACCACGTTTTTGGGCGCATTTGTCGGCGTTTTAGTAGGCACCTTGGCTTGTGAATTCCGGCTAAATGGGATAAATCCTGGTCAGCAATCTGGCCCCCAGGCACAAGTGGCATTTGGCTGGATGCTGCTTGGCGTCTGGTTTGGTGGCATTAGCTATAGCCTGGTTCGGGTTTGGTATGTATTGACTGCCAGAGTTCAGCCCCCATATTCAACCAACGGACTTTTGCTTGGGGATGAATCCAGCGTGCTTGGATATGTGCTGAGGGGATTGCCATGGGGGATTGCCATGGGTCTATTGGTGGGGTTCTTGATGGGAGTATGGCGAACCCGCTCATTGTTAGCTGTGCTGCGGGCGGTTGTGGTCTTTATTGGCACCACCCTACAGGTTTTGTTTTGGCCCGCCGTGTGGATTGTAATCTGGTTTGCGTTTTATACCATCGCTTCACAACCCAACGAGGCGATCGCGGCATATCTAGCAGCTCCAGTTGCTCGACGATTGCTCGCGTGGGTCAGCCAGACCCCGTTTGTGGTGGTGATGGGGTTATCTGGGGCTGCGATGGGAGCCGCCTTGCATCGAGGAATCAAGCCGATTGCTAACGCTCAGACGCGATCGCTGTTTTGGGGAAGCGCCTGGCTGATCGTCTTAGCCATCGTGACGGTGATTAGTTGGGTGGTTGCTGTGGTTCGGTTGGGGTTCGTCAGCAGCGATATTTTTGTGACGATGACCCTCGTCTGGTCAGAAATTGCATCGTGGCTCCTGAGCAGCATGGTGATTGTGGTGCTCCTTGCCGGGATTGGCGGCACCCTGTTTGGCTGGCTGCTGGGCAGATGGCTCGGACCGAGTTTAGAAAAACCGGCAGAAGAATTTTTTTTGGCGATCGCCTGGGCAATCTTTTGGATTACGATTTGGCTGATGCTAGCGTCTGTTCTCAACGTCTTTCATCCACGCACCACAAGTGACATTCGTCTGATGCAAATTGCGGTGCGCGGTATTTTATGGGGCGCTATGGGAGGCATTTTGTTTCTGACCACCGGGCGACACATTCGCGGCGTGTGGTCAGGCATTAAGACGGGCGCATTGTTTTGGTCAGTGTTTGCTGGCATCACAATTCTGATGAGCCAAGTCTTTGCTGTTCAAAATGAATACGTCCGAGGACTTGCCTTCTATGGACAATTTCCGCTACGCTCAGTTGCCGAACAAACCCTACCCAATGTCGGCCTTAGCGTTGGGGTTGGCATTGTTTTAGCAAGTCTCATTGGGGCGATCGGGGGTGGGGTGTTTGGGCTACTGCGGATTCTCTCAACGGTCAGACCGATCGCAGATCCCTCGGTCGTTGGTCACTCTGCTGAGCAATTTCCCGAAGAATTGGACTCTTCTTTGTTGTCACCCAATCCGTATCCGCTCGATTCTGCTGACGATGATGAGGATTATACCGGCTATCGAGAGCCTGATGCAGGTTTAGACAATTATGACGGCTCATACTACGATTTGCAGCAGACCATCGACGCGGATGACCTCGATCCCCCGCCTGTTAATCCGTTTAGATTTGAGGATGAAAACGCCGCCGAGTCGGTGCCTCCGGGGCAAAAGCCCAGCGTATTAGATCTGGCGCGTCAAGGAAATGCACGGGCGATCGCCACACTGATGAATCGCCATCTCCAGCCTAAGGGCATCACGGTCAAAGCCCGACTCAAAAACCATGATTTACACATCATGCTAGACGGAGATGATGTACCTCCCATAGACGCATCGGTGAACTTTGTGAGACAAGGTCTGACAAACCTGAATGCAGAATCCGTTCATCGTGTCAAACTCTACGGGCGCAAACAAGGAGACTCTGCCCCCGCCTGGAGACGAGAATTTGAAATGGTGAGACTTTGAATTTATAGAGCACCGGCTGCCGTTTGATCTAACACGCCCCCGCTCACAAAGCTAGTAATATTCATCGCTTGAATCAGGGGAGTCCCCTCCACCCCTCTGGGATAGTCAATGACTGTAACCGAGCCATTGCCCTGCTTGAATTTCCAGAAGTGTTCAGGCCCCCATCCTACCAAATGGCACAGAATTGCTTTATTGATGGCATCATGTGCGACGACCACCACGGTGACTGGCGGCACAGAAACATCATCAGGAATGTCGTCTGGAAGCGTAATAGATGCCAGGATAGCATTCCAAGTGGCGATCGCCCGTTCCCAGACTTGCTGAAGGTTCTCACCGTCTGGCATCTGCACCGTCTCGGGAGACTGTTTCCAGCGACGCAATTCGCCTGGATATGCCTGTTCAATTTCTTCCTCAAGCTTGCCTTCCCATAAGCCGTGGCTGATTTCACAGAGCCCATCAAGCAGCTCAAGTTTGACGCTGATATGGTGTGCAGCGATCGCCTCCGCAGTTTGTTTTGGACGCAGCATGGGGCTAGTAATCACCCGATCAATCGAAAACGATTTTAGAAACTCAGCGCATTGCTCGGCTTGCTGTCGCCCTGTGTCATTGAGGGGGACATCAATTTGTCCTTGAAATCGTTGGTCACGATTCCAATCGGTTTCTCCATGACGAACCAGCAAAAAGCGAGGACCCCGATTTTTAGGGCGAAGTCTGGGCAAGGGTTCGCCAATGGGTGATGTGAGGTTTAGAGATTCGAGCTGAACGGGTTGTCCTAGCCCGCCAGTAAAATTGAGAACGCTAATGCCACAGTTGGATACATGTAAGCAGGTATAGCGGTCAGGGGCTAAGCCTAATGCGGTATATATTAGCGTTCGGTTGATGCCGCTATGGGCGACGACTAAAATCGTGCTGTCAGAATGACGGTGCAACACGTCTTGCCAAAACTGTCGGGCCTGCTCAAATAGAGACGGAACTGGAAAGAAATCGACCGGGCCTTCTGGCGTGGGGATCTTCATTCTTAATTTGTGGGGGCGATCGCGCCAGTCTCGATACCCGTCAGGGAATTTTTCCTCAACTTCCTTAAACGTCAGCCCTTCCCAAAGCGGAAGGCTAATCTCTAATAGCTTTTCGGTCACATGCAGCGCGTCTGCATACGCCTCATCGCCCAGCGTTTCTAAAATGAGGTCGGCTGTTTGCTTCGCCCGTCGTAGAGGGCTACTGTAGATAGCGTCAAAGGAGATGCCATGTAAGGCTGCCCCGACTTGCCGAGCCGCAATGCGCCCCGCCTCCGTCAAGGTCGATTCATCACAGTGACCCTGAACTCTACGCTGGGCATTGTAGGTGCTCTCACCATGACGTACGAGAATTACGCGAGTAGCCAGGGGTCTATCCTCCAGATTGCAAATGGTTTAGCATCGCTGCCCGATTCAGAAACCAGAAGAATTCTACCGTATTTAGTGCCCGGTCTCGAATACAGTTCTGAGGTAATCCTGGGGCGATCCTGAGGTAATCCTGGGGCGATTCTGGGGCGATCCTGGGGCGATTCTGGGGCGATCCTGGTGTGAACAGTGCGATAATGCCAGTCAGGGTTATATGGGTGCGATTCTGATCAACCTGATATTGCTACAATACCAGTTCAGTTCAACCGCTGGCGCAACGTTGAGCAACGTTGTATTAGCAGTATGATCCGAGTCAATTAACCCTGGCTGATAGCTAGACGTTTTGCCCTCTGAGGAAACAGGAATGACACCAAGACGCTTGATTTTGGGCGTATTGACCGTTATTGTCGTAATTTTTTCTGTAGCACCTGCTTTAATTAACAGTTTGGGCAAGCCGCAGATTACCAACCGCTTACAGCTTTATCAAACTAATTTGCTCCTCCATGCAAGTCAAATTCAAGCCCCAGATCAGGCGGAGGAAGACTTTGCCTCGATCCGTAATGCCCTGCTTGAAAACAATCCCGTTTCGACTGCTTTAGAGCAATATCAGTCAATTCGCCAAGCAACCCAGCAACAATTAGAAACGACTCAAGCTCAAATCAAAGAACTCCCAACCGAGGCCCCCCCCTTACCCATTGACCCGAGTGCGCCTCCAAGCGGTGCGAGTCAGGCTTTATCGGGACAACTTGAGCAGCTTAAGAACCAACGAAATCAACAGCAAGCCCTGCTCAATCGTTTAACGGTGCGAATTGGGCTCTTGCAGGCTCGTCAAGACAATCCGGATGCTGCCTTAGAAACCTGGCAGACCTTTGTCAAACAGGCGGCATCTGACGGCACACAAGATTCAGATCCCGCATCCGACCCTCAATCATTACAAAAAACCGCATCGATTTTGGTGGGGATGTGGAGCGATCCACCGCGCTTGCTTCCCGATGCTGAGCCAGTCATTCAGCAGAATTTAGACGGTTGGTTTCGCTATGTCGCGCTGACTCGACTCTATACTCTCCAACAGCGACCCGATGCGCTGGAGGCGTTACAAACCAAAGAACAGCAAACGGCTCAACAGGCGGTGATTAAGCTGGCTCTCGTTGCGACAGCTCCGGCGATTGGCAGCTTAATCGGGGCGGGGCTACTCATCTTCTTAATCATTCAGCGCGTTGTGCAAGGAAAACAAGCACTGCTGGCCCACAGTGGCGATTTGACGTGGGACACTCCGTGGAACTGGGAAATTACGTGGCAAGTCTTGATTGTTGGGTTTTTCTTCTTAGGACAAATTGTTCTACCCATCTTTTTTGGTGTTCTAAGATCTCTGATTCCAGCCGTATTGTCTGCCCAGGGCATGACTCTGAATGTGTCGAGCGGTCGGGTGACTGCCTTTTCGACCTTGCTGATTTACATTGCGATCGCAGCAGGATCATTGCTAGTGCTATATCTTTCGATCAAGCCATATTTCCCGCTACCGGCGGATTGGTTTCGGTTTAAGGTCAATGGCAAATGGCTAGCGTGGGGCTTGGGCGGCTATTTGGTTGCGTTGCCTTTGGTGATTGGCGTATCTATCATCAATCAGCAAATTTGGCAAGGGCGCGGCGGAAACAATCCCCTGCTAGAAATTGTTCTCAAAGAAGGCGATCCGCTTGCCTTAGCCATCTTTTTCTTTACAGCAGCGATCGCGGCTCCCGTGTTCGAAGAAATCCTGTTTCGAGGGTTTTTGTTGCCGTCGCTCACCCGCTACATGCCCATTGGGGGAGCGATCGCCCTCAGCAGCTTCTTGTTTGCGAGTGCTCATCTCAGCTTGTCAGAAATTTTGCCGCTTATGGTGCTGGGATCAGTGCTAGGTTTCGTCTACGTGCGATCGCGCAACCTACTTGCCCCGATGCTCGTTCACAGCTTATGGAATAGCGCCACCATGATCGGGTTGCTGATTCTCGGAGGGGCCTCCGGATAGGGATTCTACATTTATGTAGACGTTCTACTTATGTAGACGTTCTACGCAGGACGATCTGCCAAATGGACGAGAAAAGTTCATCAGCCCCGCTGATATTTAACAGGAATGGTCACAGTGGTGAGATTATCAATAACTGTATCCGCGTTGAATTGCGTTTGCCCAAGTTCGTAGGTCACAATGTGGCTGTCAGCAAAATTGCTGATGTTTTTATCTTCGATAAATAATTTTTCCTAATTTGACCGAAGGAATGTATTGTTGAAGGTACGACAGAATCGTGGAAGAGAGGTAATGTGAGTCTACGGGTGTACTCTTGGACTTCAGTTCAGGCTTGAACGATCCCTATCCAGTCACATTGCAGTATGTTGAACCTGAAAACCGAGAGAACATTGTGCAGTATTTTGATTGCTGGCAAAACGGGGGCTGGCAAGAGTGTTTTGCTGAATGCAATGTTTGGCGAAAAAGCAAGAGCCAACGTCGGTAAACCCGTCACGGCAGATATTGTTCGGTATGACATGTATCCTACTCATTTGCTGACGGTGTTTGATACACCCGGTCTGAGGACGTTTCGAGAGACTAATTTAGAGATTCAGCAACATATTCACGGTTTGATTAAGCATTTGAGCAAGCGATCAGACCAGCGAATTCACGCCGTTTGGTATTGCATCAGCGCTCGCGGAAAGCGGATTGAGGACAGTGAAATCACCTGGATTCATAAACTTGCCGATGAAGGTATTGCGGTGATCTTGGTGCTGACTCAGTTTCTTAGAAAAGCAGATGATGATCTGTTGACGTACGTTGAAAAGATGGACTTGCCTGTCTGCGAAATTGTTCCAGTGTTAGCTGCTCCGTTTGAAATTCCGGGTGGCATCATCGTGCGATCGCACGGATTAGACCAGTTGGCCCATGCAACCGCTCGGGTGCTGCCCGAAGCCGCTCGAACCGTCTTTATCAAAGCCCAACTGGCCGATCAGGAACTGAAGCGATCGCCACACACCGAAGCAGATTGCGATTGAGTTTAATTCGGATTTCAATTTGGATTTCAAGTTAGATTAGGTGGGTTGAAACTGAAACTCGGGCCGGCTTTCAATGTAGTCTTGATATGCTCTCGTAAACGCTCGTGCAAAACGGGCTCTGAGTTTTTCTTCTTCTTCGTCAGACGGTGATTCATCCGTTACCTTTTTGCTCAGATAGGCTTTGAGTGCCTTCGAATATGCGGTGCCAACACCTCCGGCAACGATTGGAAATGCAATCAGAGCAATGCTAATGGCGGGTAATGTGCCAATCGTTGGAAATAGTTTAAGCAAACTAGGAACGACCATCGTGGCGATCGCACTACTGCCCGCGCTCGTCAAAACATTGACAACGGTATTAATAAAATCCTTATTGGGCGAGAGCCCAAAAATTGAGCTAATTTCACTAATCATCGTCGATAAAATGCCCCACAACGCAACCGAATCAATCCCCGCTGTTGGAATGGTTGCCGCCGGGATTGTGAGCGCTGTGTAGCGAGTCACGCAGCTGAGTGCTTCTTTTTCTTTTAAGTCGATGCTGGCTAATTGTTGTTGGACAAAAAGCTGGCGAACGCTGTCTTCTCCGCCTAGACAATACGCAGTGCGCTCGACGAGAGCATCAAGACCACGTGCCGGAAAGGTTGGATATCCAGCACCCAAATCATATTCGGCGGCCATTACACCGATCGTGGTTTCAATCGGCAAGCGTCGGTTCTTCAAATTTTTAAAAAACTTGCGATCGTCTGCCGAACCAAAGAATTGCGTTAATACAAGAATGACCGGAATCCCTTCACAGGTAAGCTCTCTGACCCACTCTTCTTCGAGTTGTTCAAATCGGAACCCCCGAGTATTGACACAATACCAAATCACATCGATGCGTTTCATCGGATTAGATTTGTTGTCTTCAATTAGCCGCAAAATGTCATCTTTGAGGCTTGAAATGGTCTGCTGGTCGGCTTCATTGGGAAGCTCAATCCCCCGCGAATCATAAATCGTCAGCGGGCAGCCCTCGTTCGAATATTGGGTCGTATTTTGCGTAATTGCTTGACCACTTCCCGTTCGGGCAAAGTTTTCTCGAAAGACGGCATTTAGAAGCGTTGATTTGCCGACGCCTGACTTACCAATGACTAATACGTTCAATGAACCGAGGGTCTCGTTAATTTTTTTGTACTCATATTGAGTAGCTTCGAGCAGCCGATCGAGCGCATCTTCGCTGCTCATCGCGTCCCGTAACAGAATTTCTAGATGATTTTCAACGTTGGATGCTCCTGCTTCTGACATGCTTAGCGCTCCCGTAGATGGTTCCGGATGGTATAAAGCCGCATTGGTAGACGCTTCTGCGACTATAGCCTATGAATCGTGTGCAGTATAGATGATCTCAGGACACTTTCAATATCGGTTACGTTAAGTTGTGTCGGCATTCATTAAAATTGGATGAAATTGGTCTAATGATGCAGGGATCGAGCCGCTGAATAGCGGGTTGAGAAGGTAACCATGCTTCACCTAAGCACGCTCACGCTTGTAATATTTCTGTATTAACAAACCTCTCCCTCTGTTTGCTAGGCCGCTCAATCTGGCAGAGTTTTCCAAAAGCCTTCAGAATAGGTGAAGAACCCCCAAATAATTCAAAGTCGGCTATTGGTGGCTCAGGAGTATGATTCATGGATGAATCTCTGGTAAAAGAATTATTAGCAGACCTTAAAAATCCTGACGAACCCATTCGTGAACAAGCGACTCAAGAGCTTTGGAGGATTTGGTTTCAGCAAAAGGGGATTTATGGATTAGAACTCCTCAAGCGAAGTCAACTGGCCTTAGAAGCCGGAGACTATGGCGGTGCCGAAGCCCTCTTGACAGAAATTATTGAAAGTCAGCCCGATTTTGCTGAAGCCTGGAATCGGCGGGCTGTACTGCATTATATTCAAGGCAACTACGCGCGATCGCTCACAGATTGTCAGCAGGTGGTTGCACTCAATTCGATTCATTTTGGCGCATTGCACGGCATGGGGCTGTGTCATGCAGCAATGGGTAATTACCGTGCTGCAATTCGCGCCTTTCGTCAGGCTCTTGCGATTCAACCCTATGCGCTGGTCAATCAAAAGCTGATTTTAGAATGCACGGCTCGGCTGAGTTGACGGCATAGGAAAGAGCCTAGAACTTAAGAACTAAGAATGGGAGTTAAGAATCTATAGCAATGTGCGCGTCAAGTACAGAAACGTTGGTATGGAGCGCGCCGCGCCTCACACCAACGGACTTAACTCAAGCGCATACTGCCTATAGATTAGGTTGCAGATCGTGGCGTTTGAGCTTGACCGAATAACAGGTGCGATCGGCAGGGGATAAGGTATCTCCACAAACAATGGGGCGATCGCCCGTTGTATAGGCAACATAGCGATAAATCAGCAGTGGAGCCCCCAAGGGAACCTCTAAGCAGGTGCCAATTTCATAGGTGGCGTGAGTGCCTTCTAGCATGACATCCGCATGATTTAGAGGAAACCCATTCGCATCAAGTGTGGCGTAAGTAAATCCGTCTTGAAGTTGGTCTTTGAGTTGAGAACCGACTTCAAATGGAAAATAAGCAATATCGAGGGCAACAGGAGCCTGATTGCCCAAAATTATTTTTTGCTGCTGCCAAATCAACGAATCAGAATGAGGCAAACCGAGTCGCGTGCGGATCTCATTTGAGGGTTGGAGTGTGTCAAATCTAATTGTTTGAATCTTGGCAAGAATTCCTTGACGAACTAGATCTAAATCAAAGAAGGTCAGAGGATTGGACAATGAAAAACTAATTTTTTCTCTTTCTTTAACAAATGCCCCTTTGCCTTGCTGGGTTGACACCAATCCTTGATTGATCAAATTGGCGATCGCCCGTCTAACCGTAGTTCGGCTGACACCAAAATGAGCACCCAAATCAAATTCACTAGGAAGCTGCTCCCCTGGCGCATAAATGCCACTTGCAATTTGCTCTCGCAATTTTTCTGAAATAACAAGATGCAAGGGCACTCTCGGCGAATTTCCGCCGCGCCGCGCCATATCTAAAAAGTCTCCAGGCACAAGAATCTGAGTCATACGTTCTGTTACATCTTATACGAATTTAGGGCAGCTCTCAGAATCATTGAGACAGAATCCGCTTGCAGCAGCGCGAAACGAAGATGATATGTCGGGAGGCTGTCAGGACACAACCGGCTATAGCACCCGGTTGTAGAGTCTCTAGCTAACATGACGGGATAGCCAAGAATGACTATCCCGTCATGTAGCAGTGCGCGAGTGAAGTGCAGGGTATAGGGCGCGGCCCACGCCATCACTTCTGAACTTGACGCGCAAATTGCTAGAAATGTCGAGTATTCCTGATTGGGACTCTCTTTTTCTACGCCGTTAACAAAGATGAACCCATCAGACACGACTCATTGACGTTAATACGATACAGGTTCTCTAGCTTCCTCACGGGACCTTAACTCGTCTCCTTCAATGCGGGCATATTCACGAGTTAATCCTTGATAGAGGCTATAGCACATAATGAGCAATATGATTGCAAACGGTAAGCCTGTAGTAATTGCGGCAGATTGCAATGCGCTTAGCCCCCCTCCAAGGAGAAGAACGGCTGCCACGACGCCTTCCATGACGGCCCAAAACACTCGTTGTGGCACAGGGGAGTCAATCTTACCACCCGAGGTAAGATTATCAACCACGAGTGAACCCGAGTCGGAGGAGGTGATAAAGAAAGTCGCAACCAAAAGGACTCCAATTAATGAACTAAGCGCAGTCAGCGGAAAGTTTTCGAGCATTACAAACAATGCCGTTGCGACATTCTCATTCACCGCTTCAGCAACATTGCCAATTCCGTTTAGCTCAAGATAAAGAGCTGACCCTCCAAATGCGGACATCCATAGGAACGAGAGCAACGAGGGCAGAAGCAACACGCCTAAGACAAACTCTCGAACCGTGCGACCTCTAGAAATTCGGGCAATAAAGATTCCTACAAACGGTGACCAGGAAATCCACCAGCCCCAGTAAAACACCGTCCAACCATCTTGCCAGGAGGTTCCAGAGAAGGTTTCGGTCCAGAAGCTTAATCGTGGAAAAATAGCGGCATAGTAGCCCAAATTCTCAACAAATGACCCCAGAATAAACAGCGTTGGACCCACCACAATCACAAACAGCATGAAAACAGCGGCGAGGTAAATATTGAGTTCGCTCAGTCGGCGAACACCAGCGTCAAGCCCTGACACAACCGACATGGTGGCACAGGCTGTGATTACAGCAATCAATACAACATGGATATATACATTGTCAGGTAGCCCTGTCAAAAAATTTAATCCTGCACCAATTTGCTGAGCTCCAAACCCCAACGAGGTTGCTAGACCAAACAGCGTTGCCCATACAGACAGAATGTCAATAACGTTGCCAGGCCAGCCATAAATGCGGTTGCCCAGGATGGGATAAAACGCAGACCGCATGGTCAGGGGCAACCCTCGGTTGAACGCAAAGAAGGCAAGCGATAGCCCAACTAGAGCATAAATTCCCCAGGCATGAAACCCCCAGTGGAAATAGGTGATTCCCATCGCTTGCTGAGCGGCCGCTGGAGTACCCGCTTCGACCCCGTCTAAGGGCGGCGCCGCGTAGTGAAAGATTGGCTCACCAACGCTCCAAAACATCAGACCAATGCCCATACCAGCACTAATCAGCATGGCTAGCCACGCAAATAACGGGAATTCGGGTCGAGCATTTTGTCCACCAAGACGGATCCTGCCAAATCGGCTCAATGCCAAGATCACCATTACGCCCAGAAACATGTTGCCCGCTAAGATCATGAACCAGCCGCCTACATTCGTGATAAAGCCCTGAATGGCAGTAAAGGTAGCTGATGCGCTCTCTTGGAAAGCAAGGGCAATGATGACAAACAGCAAAATTAGAACCCCAGAGGTAAAAAACACCTCAGGGTGAATATCGAATCCCCACTTTACTAAATTGGTATCTCCAGGCGATCGCCCGTTCTCCGACGGCATTCCATTATTGGAACCTTCAGTTGTCATATCAACTGTTCCCCTCTGTAAACATTCATGAACTTAAAAACGACACACAACTCACCAGCAGGCTACCAGTTCACCCCCGACTTCGCGGTCGAATTTAGATAGCTTTAACAAATGCAAAATATCTGCAGACTCTGATATAGCAATCCCAGATGGGGGGGTGAGCGGTGGGGCGAGCGGCGCCCGCCCCACCGCTCACATACAATTCACAAGCGATTTAGGATTGCTATACATCTTGGGCACGTTGCTTGATTCTCTAATTAAGGCTGCTATTCCTGATGGGTTTTAACGTCTTTGTTCAACTCCCAACAGTGCTAGCTAGATAGATAAATAGAAGTTTTATCCCTACCAATCTGTCTCCCTGGATACGGTTGTCACTACAAGTTGAGATTTCTCAGGAGACGCTAACAACCAAGGTGCAATTTGATGAGATGCAATGAGATGCAACCTCAAGGAATACCCGGTTTTCTAATCACCCCTGAATGGTTTTATAAATCAAGCGGCTCAGGATACGTGTAAAGAGGGAACATGTCACCTTTGCAAATTTGCCCTCATCCCCCAACCCCTTCTCCCAAGCAGGGAGAAGGGGAGCCAGATTGAAGTCCCTCCCAAAGTGGGAGAGGGATTTAGGGTGAGGGCTACAAAAGTGACATGCACTCTGTAAAGATGAGCAATCAAACCTTGTATCAGCATGTACAGAAATGTATATTGAGGATGCTTAGCTGGGTGCGCTTTTAACTTGTATTAACAAGTGAAAACTTCTACGAGATGAAGGATATCAACGTCAGCAGTGTGAGGAGGTTTTTTGATTAAAAATCCTCTTGTTCAGAATGTTGATGATCCAGATTTTTGACAACTACGGGTCTGGAATAGGGAACTCTGGCGTGTAGATATAACTGAGATGTTAAACATCCTTCCACGTTTCGCAAAATCATGGCTCTGTTCAAATTTTCTTTTCTAAAACGGTTTAGTGCTAAAGCAGCTCAGCAATCGTCCAGTAAGTCTCCTCAAGCTCAAGGTCAATCCTCTACTTCATCTCAACAGTCTTCCAAAACTTCACAGACCGCACCTCCCTCTCAAATTAAGTCACTTGCTCAATTAGAACAAGAACTAGAGGCTGAAGCCAAGCGATCGCAAGCTGCATCTGCTTCATCGAACCGCGCCAAACCCGCTTTAAATTGGCGGCGAAAATTTAATCGGTTCGCTTGGATTGCCCTGTTAGCAGGTGTTCCGTTGGGCGCATTATGGGTTATTAATCTTCCCTATCCAATCATTCGACGCCCAGTCGCTGAACACGCACCTATGCTATTGTTGCCGAGCTACATGAGCATTGATCAGAATTATCGAGATGCGATTTCGCTCGTTGAACAGGCCACTCAGCTAGTCGATCGCCCCACGAGCTTTGCAGACATTGAACTCGGAGCGGAAAAAGTTCAACAGGCGCAACGGCGGCTCGATCGGCTTCCCACCGGCTTTCTCAATGACTATCCCGACTATCGCTACTTTTGGTATAGCTGGCGGTTTAATATCCTTCACTTTCATAACGCTCGCGCCAGGGTGGGGGAATTACAAGCCAAGGTGTTTCAAGAGAAAAATGCTCATGATAGTTTGATGCAAGCAGACCAGGCGATCGCCTTGAGTCAGCAGCAGTATCAGAACGCGACAACCCCTGCCGATCGAGACTCTGCTGTTTTCGCGTGGCAAACCGCCCTCGACCAGCTTGACCAAATTCCTGAACAGACGCTTGCGGGACGAACCGCGCAGCAGAAATTTGCGGCGTATCAGCGAAATTTCCAGGATGTAGTTGGGGGAGCAGCTAATCATGAGCAGATGAATTCGATGATTGCAGCGGCACGGGAATTTGCATGGAAAGCCGCAAGTGCCGGGCAAAATCCTCCCCATCCTGTTGAGCAATGGCAACGCGTCGAAACCCTTTGGAGTGACGCGATCGCCCGTTTAGAGAGCATTCCTCCCGAATCAGCTGCTTACCCCGACGCTCAACAGCGGCTTGCCGAATATCGAGACAATATAGAACAAATCCGCATCAGAAGGGAGAATGAAGCCAGTTCGGTAGCCACATTACAGCACGCTCAACAGAAAATTGAACAGTTGCAGAGCAACGCCGATCGACTCACCCCCAATCAAACATTAAGCCAGCTTCAGGCGATCGCCAACGACCTTGACAGGGTTCAACCTGGCACGACAGCTTACCCCGAAGCGCAAGATCTCCTCCGGTTTACTCGCAACAAAATTCGCCAGCTTACCAATTCTGACTGACTGTGATGAGTCTGCTTCTGCTACATAGCCCTCTATGCAGAAAGAGACACTGACTCAACCTTGTAATACTCACAGTACCAGTCTACAAATTTGCGGAGGCCGTCTTCAATAGACGTTTTAGGCTGAAACCCAACTGCGTCGTAGAGATTATCAATATCTGCGTAGGTTTCTAGCACATCGCCAGGTTGTAGCGGTAATAGATTTTTCTCGGCCTTGATGCCCAAGCAGTCTTCAAGCACCTCAATGAAGCGCAACAGTTCGACGGGCTGATTGTTGCCGATGTTGTAGATACGATAGGGCGCGTGGCTAGTGCTAGGCGTTAGAGTAGGGGATTCCGCTGAATCTGCTTGAGGAATGTGGTCGAGCAGGCGAATGATGCCCTCCGTAATATCGTCAACGTAGGTAAAGTCACGGCGCATCTTGCCGTAATTAAACACGTCAATGGGTCGCCCTTCTAGAATGGCTTTGGTGAACTTAAAGGTCGCCATGTCGGGTCTGCCCCACGGGCCATACACGGTAAAAAAACGCAACCCGGTGGTGGGAATGCCATACAGATGGCTGTAGGTATGCGCCATCAGTTCGTTGGCTTTCTTCGTAGCAGCGTACAGGCTTAGTGGATGGTCAACGTTATGATCTTCTGAGAAAGGCATGACTCGATTGGCGCCATACACCGAGCTGGATGATGCAAAGATAAGATGCTTCACCGGCCATTGTCGGCAGCCTTCTAGAATCGTTGAGAAGCCAACTAAATTGCTGTCAATATATGCATCTGGGTTTTCGAGAGAATAACGAACGCCTGCCTGGGCTGCTAGATGAATGACATACTCGGGTTGATGGGTTGCAAACATTTCTTGCATGCCCGTGCGATTGGCGAGGTCGAGTGTTTGAAACTGGAAGTTGGGATGTTTTTGAAGCAGCGAGACTCGATCTTGCTTAAGCCCGACATCGTAATAGGCGTTTAGATTATCGATGCCGATCACCGATTTTCCCCGATTCAGCAAGGTCTGGCTGACGTGAAAGCCAATAAAACCTGCGGCACCTGTTACAAGAATAGTTGTCATGAGTGAAATCCTTGATGTCTATGAATGCTGAAACCGGGAAAAAGCTAAGGCTAGGTGACTACGACCTTAGAGAAAGACCGACTCAGTGCCTATCCGAAAACTCACTAGAGTTTGTGGAATCCAAAACCCCGTCAGGGGTTTTCGGATAGATTCTAATAGGGACGGCTGGTAAGAGGGGAGATGCCCCACGAGCAGGGATATGTAAACACTTATGGTTTGAGACTGACAGGATAGCCGCCAGGTTTCTGAAAAACCGAGCGCGATCGCCCCGTCATTAATTCTGTGATCCTCCTAGAAAGCAATCACTAGCCCGGTCATCAGTGTACTAGATTGACGCTGCCGAGCTTGAATGGTCGCTTCTAATGTTTCTAGAAAATTTTCATGATGCGCCCGAATATGAAGAATATGTGAGCGATCGCCTAGGGCACGGGCTAAAATTTCATCAAAACACCAATCGCTATGAATTTGCGATGCCCCTCGGCTCTGACCCTAACTAAACTGGATAGCAGCACCGGGGCGATCGCTCCTGTCTGGCCTTTTAAGCGATTTCCAGACAAAAATCATGCCAACTGCTGCTGATTTCTTGGATAATTGACCCCTAGCACCTTGGATCAGAAGGTCTATCCTTTTTCTACAGATTAACCGTGAAAACCCGTTCGTTTGATGTCATCAGCATTTTTGTGGTGTCGGTTGCGCTGCGGGTCTGGGCGATCGCCATTCCACTTAACTCCGATGAGGCAAAATGGCTATCACGAGGCGCAAACTTTATCAACAGTTTGCTCGCAGGCGACCTTGCTGGAACCTATGGCAGTCCGCATCCTGGTGTCCCCAATATGTGGATCACGGGCATCGGCATGGCGCTCAACTGCCAGCTTTCCCGGTGGTTTCCCGATTGGTTAGGGAGCAATCAGCCGTCACAACTGGGAGCCTGTACTGAAACCCTGCCATTTGCGGCGAGTCTCTACGTGCTGCCAAGGCTGTTGCAAGCAGGAATCACCGCTGCCTGCATGGTGGGTCTGTATCTGCTGACGCGGAGGCTCTTGGGACGGGCGATCGCCCTGTTTTCCATCATTCTGATTATATTAGAGCCGTTTTTTCTGGCCTATCAGAGATTTGTCACGACGGATGCGATTCAGTCTGATTTCAGCGTATTGGCAATTTTGCTGATGGTGATCTATCTGCGAGGTGAACAGAATGGCGCCATGGGCCACCATCAGAATGAGGGCGATCGCCGCTGGTTGGTAGCATCAGGAATTTGTCTGGGACTGGCGACTGCCTCGAAGATGATTGGATTATTTGTAATTCCAGGCATTGTTCTGTGGATGGCGCTCACCGAAGCAAGCATCACGAATTTTCCTAAGCGGGGATGGCGACGTCAAATCGTCGATTGCCTGCGCTGGGCTGCAACCGCCTTGGTGACATTTATTGCCATCTATCCGGTGATGTGGATTCAGCCGTCGTATACGGTGATTCGCATTGTGAATGGACTGCTCGATGAATCGGCGCGAGGCGATTTCTTTTTTCTAGGAGACCCCACCGATTCGCCGGGTCTGCTGTTTTATCCAGTGGTACTAGCGTTTCGATTATCGCCTGTGATGCAGATGGGCTTGATTTTATATCTCTGCATTGCGCTATTTCCCCAGATTGGGCGAAAGACGGGGCAAACAGGTGGGCAAGCCAATGCTCCACAGATTGGATCGGATATGGGTACGGATATTCAGTCTGGTTTATCGTCTCCTCTCAGTCGACGATCGGAGTTATTAGCATTAGGGCTGTCAGCTCTCTGCATTCTTGGCATTCTCTCAGCAGCACAGACCAAGATTGATCGCTACGTGACCTTTGTGTTGCCGATTTTGGCAATTCTAGCGGCAGCAGGCTGGGTAGCGCTGTTGAATACTATTCGGTTGCGGTCATCGTCAGTTGCTCCAATGATGCATCCCAAGAGAATCACCATTGGGGCGATCGCCCTTGCTATTGGACAATTCATGATTTTGCTTCCAGAATTTCCCTACTTCATCACCTACTACAATCCGCTTCTGGGTGGCGCAGCGGTTGCACGAGACGTGCTCATGATAGGTCAAGGGGAAGGGTTGGATCGAGCGGCACGGTGGCTGAATCAATTGCCCAATTCTGATCAACTCACCGTGGCAAGCTGGCATCGCTCGGTGTTGGCAGCCTACTTTCGAGGACGGGCAATTCGAGTACCCAAGTACAACGAGCCCGATGATGAGTTTTGGCTTGCCACCCACTATGTGGTGTTTTATGTTAACCAGTTGCAGCGATCGCTGCCTGACCCTGATATCATTCGCTACTTCGCAGCACAACCCCCCCTATACACCGTCTCGATTCACGGCGTTGATCATGCCATCATCTATCCAGGACCGATTCCCACCGCATCTGATCTGGCGCAGATCGATGTGCCCATGGTGCAGTCAGTTGGCGATCGGGCTCGACTACTCGGCTATGATATGAATCTACTTGATGGTGCAGAGGTGGCGATCGCTCTCTACTGGGAATTTTTACAAAAACCGCCTCCGAATACTGCCGTCCAAATCACCGTGAGCGATGCGCAAGGGCATCAGGTGCAGCAGGTTGCGCCCTTGCTCGGCGGCAATCTCCCTCGGCGTAAGATAATGCCTAATACTACAATCCGAGATCTTCATCGCATCGCCCTTTCACCAGATATGGTGTCTGATGCCGACCCAAGGCAATATCAGATTCATGTGGATTGGATATCGCGCTCCCGTTCGAGTTAAACTACGCGGATGCTCAAAATTGAACTACATTGAGTGCGATCGCGTCCTAACGCTACAGTATTGCACTCATAGATTTTTAAGAAATATCTCAGGATATTTTCAGCGCTCACCGATAAGCTCAAGGTCTAAACAGGCTAGCGAGTAAGTGCAATGAATCGTGTTTTTGGGGTCATTTTGGGTGTCAGTACGATTCTATTTATATGGGGAGAAAATTTTGTTTCAACCGATTTCGTCATCTCTTTAACTAGGCCCTCTAGTGAAGCTCAGGTGCAACTTCAACCGACCCAGTTTCAACTGACCCAATCCCATGGGGCTGAAATGACGCTAGAGCGACTAGAAAATATCCTGCAAAACCAGGATGATGTCGCCAATCTTCAGGCTCAAGCAGGGCAGTTGCAGTTTACGCTAGACGATCGCTCTATGGTTGTTTTATCGAATGAAGAGAATGACCGTATGCGCATCCTAACGCCAGTTATTTCCGCAAATCGACTCACACCCCAGCAGGTTCAAAACATCCTGATTGCCAATTTCCATACGACGCTAGATGCTCGATACGCCGTCACAGATAGGACGTTAGTTTCGGTCTTTGTGCATCGATTGTCATCTCTTCAAGACAATGATTTTCGCTCTGCCCTTTATCAGGTTGCCAATTTAGCAGAAAGCTTTGGGACGACCTATTCGAGTGGCGAGCTCATCTTTGGACCCAACGGGCAACCGCAACCCCAATCTCCTGAGATTGATGGAGATTTGGAGATCTAGTACGGTTGATGCCAATTAAAGTATCACAGGGCTTATACCAATTCTCGATTTTAGATTTGCGATTTTGGATTGACGGCCAGCAGCCTTGCAAGGGTTCTAGCCTATTCATTTGTAGCCTTACTTCGAAGAATTGGTATTATGCGTTTGCCCTGAAGTCCTCTATCAATTAAACAGGAAGACAACGAAGGATGCTAACGACCTTAAATTGGATACTGCTGCTAGCCTATGGTGGCTTTGTATATGGCGTTGTGCAGCGAACGACGCCTCATCGCGTCTCCGCCACTGAATTTTTTGATGGGGAATCGGCTCGTGGCAAGGCACCTGAACTTTGGATCTTAGTTGCGAGTGCCGCCATTACTTGGATCTTTGCCAAATCCATCAGTAATGCAGCAGCATTAGCAAATGCATTTGGTATTACAGGTGGAATTGGGTATGCCCTCTACTACTTGAGCTTTATTACAGCAGCGATCGCCATCTATTTCATTCGAGTGCGTGGGGGCTATCGATCGCTGCCTGAGTTTTTGGTCAATAAATATGGGGCAATCTGTGCGCGATTGTTTTTGATTGCGATCGTCATCCGGTTGCTGAATGAAGTGTGGTCAAACACCAAAGTATTTTCGCTCTACTTTGGCGCAGAAGGAAGTGCCGGATATTGGCTTGCTGCTGCCGTTGTGACCGCATTCACAGTCTATTACAGCTTGCTGGGAGGGCTCCGCAGCAGCCTACTTACCGATGGTGCTCAAATGCTATTCGCTGCCATATTGCTGGTCATTATCCTCGTCACACTAGGGCCAGGATTAGTCACAAACGGATTGCCAATCGCTGATGCCGAAACCCAATCAGCCGGGCTCACATTTTGTGCACTGGCGCTGGTTCAGGTCTTAAGCTACCCCTTTCATGATCCCGTTCTAACCGATCGCGCATTTATTACCTCGCCTCGCATCATGGTGAAAGGATTTTTCCTGGCGGGGGTCGTCAGCGGCGGATTTATCTTGCTGTTTAGCACGGTGGGGCTGTATGCTCGCACCTTCGGACTCGAAGGCGATCCTGTTTTGACAGTACCCATGACGCTAGGCTTGCCACTCCTGCTAATTTTTAACGCCATCATGCTCACCAGTGCTGGGTCAACCCTCGATTCAACTTTCTCTAGCACAGCAAAGCTAACGGGGCGCGACTGGCGGCAGCGGCATGGCGAACCCACTGAGCACCAAGCCCGAATTGGCCGTTGGGGGATGTTGGCGATCGCCATCTTAGGAAATCTACCGTTGCTCAGCATCTATTTGGGCGATCGCATCGGACCCGCGATTATTTCGGCAACCACCATCAGTGGCACGATGGTGATGGGACTAGCTCCCATCTTTCTTCTGTCCTTTATTCCAGGAGTAGGGCGTTTGAGTTTTTATCTTGCCTTCTTCCCTGGGCTAGCCTTTGGCATTTTGCGAGTGGTAGAAAATGCCCTCAGCACTCAAATCTTTCCAGCTTGGTTGAGCATTGGCACGGGGAAATATGCCCTCGATTTGGGTGTTAATATCTACGGGCTATTATTTTGCACGCTGGCTTACTTGATGGGCGCGTGGATTAGCCTTCGATTTGGATGGGTGAAATCGGGCGATCGCAAGTAACCCAATTCTCATAGGTGGTATGAGCTACATTGTTCTCGGCTAACGGTTTGACTGAATCAGCAACTCAACCTCAGTCCCTTCAGGCAACTCAAAAGCTGTTTGGAGAATAAATGTACCGTTACGGTAAATTGCTTTCAGGGCTTGAGGCATAGGGAAAACTCCAGGCTGATTGCTTAACCATGCTTTCTAGCATAGCCGATTGCCCTATCATCAATCTCAAAACACCGTCTCATCAACAACCTTAAGCTTTCTTAAACCCGAACATTGACAGATAAGCTTTCGGCTGCCGCCCCACCGAAGACTTGCGGCATAACGCCTGAGCTAAGGCGCTGCCGGGTCAGCAAAGTGACCTACAAGCCAAAGCCAACACCGCCGGCGCAAATAATTTCAAAAATCGTAGAGGTAGGCAATCGCCGTGAGCGATTTGTTGGACGGCACACTGACCGCTGACGTGACCAACTGAACTACTTTTGCCGACAAATAAAGTTGGACAGATTTCGACTGTCTTGGCAAAATTCAGACCCTTAGCAAGCCGCGAAATCCCCTGGCGGCATAGTAGGATTCTGCTCCGTTGTGATACACAAAGACTGTATCGTAGCGGCGATCACAAAAAATGGCCCCACCAAGTTTTCTGATATTAACCGGTGTTTTCACCCAACTCGAAGTTTTCAAATCGAAGTTTCCAAGTTTCTGTAGCTCTCGATATTGTTCTTCTGTTAATAACTCAATGCCCATAGCCACTGCCATTTCAATTGCGCTATTTTCTGGTTTATGTTCTTTCCTTGCCTCCAGCGCTTCACGGTCGTAACAAAGACTTCGGCGGCCTTTTGGGCTTTCCGCTGAACAATCATAAAAAATGTATTCGCCCGTCTCTGTATCGTGACCAACAACATCCGGTTCACCGCCAGTTCTTTCCATTTCATTGAGTGACCACAGTTTTTCAGGATTAGCTTCCAATTTTGCCTGTACTTTAACCCATTCAAGACCTTGATGGCGGTTCATGTTTTTCTCGAAACGGGCTTTCAATGTTCTCAATAGTTCTTCACGTTGTACTACTTTCATGTCTTTTGCTCTTTGCATTTCTGTTTTTGTCTTTCTGCTCTGTTTCATTGGCCTTTGCTCGTCCGGCCTTCTTACGGTTTGTTCTTTCGCTTCACGACCGCCACAAACATGAACCTGCTACTCACAGACGAGGAGTTCAATTAGCGTCTGCGTATGGAACTCGCCCGCCGCTGAAGGCCGTCGAGTGAAATACCTTGTTGGGCGTCCCCTAAGCGATTATGGCATTTCCGTGTTCGACTCACCTGGGCTGACCACCAAGGAATGAAGTGAGATTATCGAGTGTCGAATTCATCCCGGCCTCATGATCCTCCGGCCGAATCCCGCGTGGCACATCCTCGGCACGGATTGTGACCAGCGTGCCGTTCTGAGCCGAATCGAGCGTCCATGTCATCCGCATCACACCTGAAAACTCGGGATCGTCACTCTCAAATGTGACTGCCTGCTCGCATCGCATCGCATCGAGCAGCTTGATTAACCGGACTTCGACCTCATCCGCGTTGTCCGAGGTCTTGCCCTGCTCCTCATCGGCGTGCTTGTAGGTAAGGCGCATCCGATAAGAACCCCCTTCCCGAAAACCAAAATGCAGAATGGTGGCGGTCATGTTCTTTGGCGGCACCCACTGCTCCATTGCGCTCGGCTCCGCGAAGGCCGCGTAGACGACCGAAGGGGATGCTGGAATGAACCTGGACGCTGAGTCAACTCTTTTCGACATAAGCTATCGGTTTACTTTGTACTTCCTGGATTATGGTTTAGCCGCCCAACGTTGCCCATCACCCGCCGCAGATAACCTCTGCATCATAACCGACCAACTTTCGGCGGTCGGTGTGCATGGGCGTTATAGGAGGACGAGGATGAAAGGAACAGCTAAACTTCCTTTTAGGACTCGGAGGAAGCGAGTGACGACTATGCATGTGGGTGACACCTGATGTCTATAACAATATCGCACGCACTCGTTTTCTATCCCTACTTCAACTAACGAATTCTACGTGCTTCGCACACGCTTCGCGAACAGGGCTGGGCGTGAGAGAACCTTGCTATAACAGTTTCGCCTGAAGCTAGGGGCATCCGAGTCCTACCCCATCCCCTACTCTCTATCTTCAGGGTGTGAGTATGAAACGCTCCGATTCCTTGCCTACTTCTGATGTGTCTGACTCAAGCTATGTTGCCTACATTGGCATCGATTGGGCTGACCGCAAACATGATATCTGCCTCTACGACCCAGCAACTGGCGAACCTGAGTATTCAGTCATTGGTCACTTACCAGAAGCGATTGATGCTTGGGTCGAGGGGCTGAGAAAGCGGTTTGGTTCCCAACCCATTGCCGTGTGTACGGAACAGAAACGTGGGCCTCTAATTTATGCCCTTTGCAAATACGAGTTTCTTGTAATTTATCCTGTCAATCCACAAACCGTTGCCAAGTACCGACAGGCGTTCGCCCCCAGTCGGGCCAAAGCCGATCCCACGGATGCCTACATCCTAATGGAGTTGATTCTCAAGCATCCAGACAAGCTCAGAGCCTGGCAACCTAGCCGTGCAAAATTGCGATCGCTACAGCATCTGGTTGAACATCGTCGAATGCTTGTGGCAGAAAAGGTTCGCTTGACTAACCGGATCACTGCCACTCTCAAGGGGTACTATCCCCAAGTGTTGGAATGGTTCGAGGACAAAGATACCCAGGTATTCTGTGAGTTTTTGACACGTTATCCTAATCTCAAAACAGCTCAAGCCGCCTCTCACGAAGAACTGGAGGCATTTTTCAGGTCCCATCATGTGGTGCGAGGGAAAACAATTCAGCGACGATTGGAGCAAATTGGACAGGGGGTTGTGTTAACCGAAGATACAGGTATTACTGAACCTCTACAGTTATTGCTTAAGGCTCTGATAGCCCAGTTACAAGTGCTGCTACCGAGCATTGCAAGCTTTGATACACGGATTGAAGCGTTGTTTGAATCGCATCCTGATGCTGCCTTATTTGCTGCGCTACCGGGAGCAGGACCTCATCTTGCCCCCCGCTTGTTAGTCGCTTTTGGGGATGACCGAGAGCGCTACCCATCAGCGCAAGACCTTTTACGCGATAGCGGCATTGCCCCGGTGAAAGAGAGCAGTGGGCAGAAATCCTGGGTGCATTGGCGCTGGAGTTGTTCCAAGTTTTTGCGGCAGACATTTGTAGAGTGGGCACAGCATAGCCGCCCCTACTCGCTATGGGCTGAAGCGTTCTACCAGATGCAACGACAGAAGGGCAAAACTCACCCAGCAACAATTCGTGCCTTAGCGTTTAAGTGGATAAGAATTGTATTCCGCTGTTGGCAGGATAAGCAGCCTTATGATGAGGTGAAGTATTTGCTGTCATTGAAACGTAAAGGCTCACCTTTGGTGAGTAATCTTGCTCTTCAAGTGGATGTAAGATAAATTTTCTCAAGGACTGAAAGTATCAACAAGGGAACACTAGAAATAACAGAATTGATTCACATCAGAACATCAATCCTGAAACATTTGTGCTGAAAATATACACAAGGAAAAGAAATACATTGCAAAGCTATTGAAGCAGGTCGATTAGGTAGCGAATAAAATACTTATCCAAATTTCTTGACCTCGTCGGCCTCAGGGCATATTGTTAGACTGCGTAATATGTTGAAGATTTAGGCTATTTTTCGATTGCAACGTTGGGCAAATGACTCCATTCGTTCCATGAGCCATCGTAGTTCCGCACATGGGGGTAGCCTAGCAAATATTTCAAGACAAACCAGATGTAAGCCGATCGCCCCCCTACGGCGCAATAAGGAAATATTTCCTTGTCTGGGGTAATGCCTTTGCTATTGAACAGTGCCTGTAATTCATAAAATGATTTGAAAGTACCATCATCATTGAGTGTCAGAGTATGTTCAAGATGGATTGCATTGGGAATATGTCCAGCACGTTCTGGTGCCTCCGGTGGCTTCATGAGGTATACATCGCCCTGATATTCTGCAAGTGTGCGTACATCTATCAAGACTTGATCGGGATTGGCGATCGAGTCTTGAACCTCGGCTGACAATACTTGCAAACTTATATCCAATGGTTTAGACAAATATTGGGTCGGTGTAAATGTTGAGAACTCTGCTGTAACCGGACGACCTTCCTCTATCCACTTTTGATGCCCACCATTGAGCACTCTCACATCTGAATGTCCAATCATCTTTAAAAACCAGAAAATCCAAGCCCCGGTTCCAGGATAGCTACCATAGGCGATAATTGTCGTGTCTTGGGTAATGCCCGATCGAGACAGCAAATTTTCGATCGCAGTCGGATCGAAGTTAATCCGAAGATTGGGTTGAAATAGATCGCTCAACACATTCCAAAATACTGCCCCCGGAATGTGCTTATCTTGGTAGAGATCTGGATTCATATCAACTTCTATCACTCGAAGATTCGGATCGTCTAAGCGATCGGCAAGCCATTGGGGATCGACTAAAACTTCTGGATGAGCGTAATGTTTCATAGTTTGTCTCTTAATTTGCAATACTTTCAGACTGAGAGCCGTCACGCGTCTCGCGCCAAATGCGATGTACAAAGCTTGAGGAAACGTAGAACAACGTAAATCCAATCAGCGGATGAAGCACCTGTAAGTGAAGTGGGGTATTGAGGTGAATGCTGCAAAACTGCAATAGGAGCAACACGGGCATACTTGCGGCAAGTGATCGAATCTTGTCCGAGAATGGAAGTGTTAATGCCCCACCCAACAAGAGCAATGACAGTCCGCTATACCCTCGAACGAGCCAAACATGGATAGTCCACCAACTCGGATCATTAAAGTAAGCAACCCCAACACTCAAAACTTGAGCAACTAGACACAGATTAAATACAACTGATATGACATAGAATCCTCGCTGTCGCCAATCTGAACCAGTGCGTTCTACTTTTGTGGTCGTGCTCATACTCATTGGCCCAACTGCTCCACTACAAACGCCAGCGTCTTCTGCACCAACTCAGGTCCAGCTTTTTCGGGTGAACCCACATCAAACGGTGGTTCGGGATTGTACTCGATTGAGAGTTGAACAATTTTGGCAGCTTCCTCTCCCCGCAGCAATTTGGCAATCGTCAACCCAAAATCGATACCTGCTGTTACTCCTCCGCCCGATATCCGATTACGATCGACTACGACGCGCTCAGTTCCAACCTCAACCCCCAGCTTGGCGAGTTCATCCCGCATCGCCCAATGGGTTGCAGCGCGATACCCTTGTAATAGTCCAGCCTTAGCCAAAAATACAGATCCACCACACACCGAAGTGATGAATTGAGCCGTACTCCCCTGTTTCTTCAGAAACCCCAGCACTTCTGGATCATCAATAATTGCCATTTGCCTCATACCACCACCGATACAGAGCACATCCAACGGTGGACAATCTATAAAGGTTGTGTCTGGAACAATAACCATGCCATCATCCGCTTCAATCGGGTCTAGTACTTTCCAGATACGATGGAGTTTAATCCCCGAAAGCGCATTAAATACGGTCTGGGGGCCTACGATATCAAGGGTGGTCATGCCGGGGTAGATCACCAAGCCAACGGTATACGGTTGTACATTACTCATGAAACGCTCCTCCTAGTAGCAGTGGCTATTCCGAAAGCTCCTCTATACTAGGAATGACAATCCATCGTGCATAGTCCTCGATCGAGTACTCTTTTCACCGTCATGCCCCTTCCCTTAAAACTTTTATTTGAAGAAATTGATCAGACGAAGGATGAAGATGACTTGCGATCGCAGCTTGCACCCAAAATTGGTGAATATTTTTTGGCTAAACGATCGGCAATCTTTTTCTTTAACCGTTTGAAGGTCGATCCCAGGTTTCAGAATGTTGTGAACGCAGCCTTATCGCTCGAAAATAACCCTGTAGTGCGCTACTTAGCTGAGCGTCATGCCCCCGTGCATGAAGAATTAGTAACTTCACCTAAAACATGGGCAGTCATTTGCCCCCGCCCCGATCACTGGCATGTGATGGCAGGGCCTATCATCAGTCGAGGGCAGTTAATCGGTTCAGTCGGTTGCACGCGTGAAAAAGCAATGCCTGCCTTTAATACCCAAGATTTAGCAGATATGAGTGCGATTTGTTTGCATTTGTCGGTTTGGATGGCAACTGGGCAATTTGCACAAGTTGCAACTTCAGCACCTCAGCACCAGCCGTCTAGCACCCGTCCGTTAACACCGCGTGAACTGCAAATCGCCGCATTAGTTGCGTTGGGGCGAACTAATGCAGAAATTGGGCATGAACTCTGGATTACCGAAAATTCTGTAAAGCAGGCTTTAAAGCGAATGTTTCGTAAATTGAAGGTTTCGTCTCGGACAGAAATGGTTGCGCGGCTCGCTTCCATACAAAACCATATTTCAGACGCAAAGCTATCTTCGTCTAATTTGATGCTGGATACCCACCAGTAACTTTCTACCTGCGTCTTCACCAACCCATTAGCAGCATAACGGTGAAGTTGTGCGGCGGCAGATAACCTCGAACACCTACCGATAACCTTTACTCCGTCCGCACCAACGTAAAGTTAGCTGGCTTACCCCACCGATAACCTTCAAGTACGATTAGAAGATTCAAGGCTGAAAACGAAGGTGTTGAAGAGATCGCACCTGAGCAATGGTTTCAAAGTCACGATCGTTGTGAACCAGAAGTAAATCATTTTCTAGTGCAGCTTGAGCAATACAGCAATCAATTGGACTGCGAACGGTAAGCCCTTGGCGGCGCAATTCATAGTAGATGCGGGCAGCCGTTTGCCAAGAATGAATTGTGAGTTCAACGTAATCTTGTGTTTCGAGGTAAGTAGAGAGGAGAGTCCATTCTTGCTCGTTTAGGCTACCTTGAAGCAGTTCAAGCTGAGTAAATCGGGTGAGGAATACTTCTCGATTAGCAACCAGGGTTTCAAGTTGTTGACGAACTTGACCGCTGCGATCTCGGAAGACGCTGATCCAAATGGATGTATCAATCAGCAGCATGACGAGTTTCGCGCAGAGCCTTGTGATCAAAGTCTGGAACAAACTGGATTTGTCCTGCTAGGTCGAGCAGGTTTTTCTTGCGGCGAGATCGCACAAGTTCTTGCAGAGCGAGTTTAATTAGTTCTTCTTGAGTGGTGAGGTTAGTAAGTTGAAGGGCTTCGTTGACGAGGGCTTCGTCGAGATTGAGAGTGATTTGCATAGGGCAGCCACCAGAGAAATGGGGGTTAGAGGGGGTTGATTTGAATCTAGTGTAGCTGAACTTACCGATCGCCTCTCACTACTGCCCTCACCACTATCTCCTGAGCGCCTTGCACCACCACAACAGACTTCAAACAACGGTCACGACCAGAGTCTCCTGGGCGTTCTCGGACTGCTCAACAAGCTTCAAAAACGAGTGCAAGACCTCTGTATGGAGCCAGCTAACAATGTTATTAGACAGAAAGTTTCCGTATATTGTCCTCAGGGGGATAGATATGCAGAAGGTTTCCGCATATCTACCTCGATTGGCTAGATCGCAAGAAACTTTCCACATATTATCCCGATCCAGGTAGATCGCAAGAAACTTTCCACATATTTTCAGGTATAGTACATATAGTCTACCGAGTTGCATTTGCTACATGATATGTCGGTTTTGCCTGAAAATTCTACGGAATCAAAACCCAAGAAGCTTTTAGACCAGGTTCGGGAGGTGATGCGCTTAAAGCATTATGCTTATCGCACCGAAGAAACTTATATCCATTGGATCAAGCGATACATTCTGTTCCATCGCAAACGACGTCCTAGAGAGATGGGATGTTTTGAGATTGAGGCATTCCTAACCGATTTGGCAGTCAATCAACACGTCGCGGCTGCCACACAAAATCAAGCCCTGAACGCAATTCTGTTCCTCTATCAAAAAGTTCTAGGCATTGAGATTGCCGGTATTAACGCTGTCCGGGCAAGTGCGCCCCGCAATTTGCCTGTCGTTTTGACTAAAGCAGAAGCTTTAGCCGTCATTCGGCAAATGGAAGGTTCCCATCAACTGGTGGTAAAACTGCTTTACGGGAGTGGTTTAAGACTTTCAGAAGCCCTGCGGCTGCGGGTCAAAGATGTCGATTTTGCTCAACATCAAATTATTGTGAGAGATGGCAAAGGACGCAAAAATCGTGTGACGATGCTACCTGCTAGTGTGGCTTCCGAAATCCAGGACCATCTTGTCGGCATCCGGCGACAACACCAGCAAGATTTAGGGCGTGGTTTCGGGGCAGTGTCCCTGCCGTTTGCTTTGGAGCGGAAATATCCTAACGCTAATCGTGACTGGATATGGCAATATGTGTTTCCGTCTGGTCGCATCGTAAAAGATCCTCGCAGTAGAGAAATGCGGCGGCATCATCTGCATGAAAGTGGTATTCAAAAAGCCCTAAAGCAAGCAGTAAGACAAGTAGGGCTTGCCAAGAAGGTAGGCTGCCATACCTTTCGCCATAGTTTCGCAACCCACCTGTTGGAAAATGGCTATGATATCCGCACGATTCAAGAGCTATTAGGGCACACGGATGTGAAGACGACGATGATTTACACCCACGTGCTCAATCGGGGTGGGCGGGGGGTAAGAAGTTTGTTGGATGAGTGAAGGCGATCGCCAAAGACCGTCCCTAAAGGAGCATCGCCCCACAATTCCGCTAAATCTCTCTAATAAGCCAAAGTACGGTTGTATTTCTTTCACGAATACACTATTCTTTGCCATTAAGCGCTCAAACAGCGCAGCGCTCCCTAGAAGTGGTAGCAACACGACTAGGAAGCTGACCCCTGACCCTGTTCTAGGCAGAATCAGTGGCTTTAGGCATTTTAGCTCCTATCGCCATCCCGTTTTGCCATGCAGAAAATCGGGTGGCTTGTTGTTTGAGCGCTCCCTTAGCAAAAGGCGGAAGGCGGAAGGCGGAAGGCGGAAAATGCCTGTTGTTAGGTTGTTTGGACCCTTCAAGTAGTCCTGATGTCGATTTCTTTTGCTGTCCCTTTCAATAATAAGGAGTCCATTCAAATGACTAATCCTCCCAACCCACCCGGTGGGGCGGACAGTTCATCGCGTCCAGATGACGATCGCCATACCCTACGTATCATTGCAGTAGGGTCACTCACCGTCGTCAACCATCACATCATGCAAATGTTTCAACTCGACTATGCCGAACCGGGTGAATGGTCGAAACCATTGCCCACGGTAAATCCCAATGAGGTGATGCGGATTTTGACAAAGCGCGTCAGGGGGTTGAATACTTAGGCTAGTTGACTGACAAAATTCTGAACAGCCGATGTCGGATAGGTGAGAGCGTTTAGATTTTCGTGTCAGTGCGACCGTCCTCGGTCGCGTATTCCTTAATGTGGGGAGTCGCGTGTTCTTTAACCATGGGGATGTGAGCTTAATGACACAAAATCTTGAATGCTCTCATGCCTATCCTTCCGTGGGGCTGATCAGTCTCTCTACTCAACCTGCAAACTGTTATTTCGAGCGATCGCTCCTTTAGTTTGAGACTCATTTCCTTTAGTTCGGATCTCATTTCCTTTAGTTCGGATCTCATTTCCTTTAGTTCGGATCTCATTTCCTTTAGTTCGGATCTCATTTCCTTTAGTTCGGATCTCATTTCCTTTAGTTCGGATCTCATTTCCTTTAGTTTGAGCCCTCTTTCCTTTAGTTCGGGTCTCATTTCCTTTAGTTTGAGTCTTGTTTCCTTTAGTTCGGGTCTCATTTCCTTTAGTTTGAGACTAGGGCGTGTCATCAGTTAAGCCAGATGACTGAAGCAGCAAGGTAGATGGCACTGAGGAAGTTGCACTCGGTCTTATCATAGCGAGTAGCAATTGCCCGATACTGCTTGAGCTTGGCAAAAAA
>JBNPEB010000027.1:0-14386 GCA_051117335.1 Elainellaceae cyanobacterium | reverse complement strand
TAAAGCTCGAACTCAAGAAGCACTTGATCAAGCATTAACCCAGATTATCAATGAGTGCATTTCCGATGACGATGCCTTTGGCTGGTTCGCTCACTGTGGCTTATTCATTTGAAAACCGCTGTAAGTTTTCCGCCTGACGACCAGTTACCTAACAACTTGCTGGAGCGGACGCATGAGAGATAGAGTGCCAAGCTCAAATCGCAGCTTGCGCCCCGCTCAGCTCAATCGTTAGGCAGCACATCCACGACTGAGGAAATCAGACATGTTAACCGGAAGCTGTCTCTGTGGGGCCATCTCAATTGCGGTTACAGGCAAGCTAGAGCATAGTCCTGAGGCGTGTCATTGCGTGCAGTATAGAAGTACGACTTTAGCGTCAAAAGAGTTGGTTCTTTGGGGCTCCCGGTTTACGACTGTATGTCGTCAATAAAGGCCTCAAATGGTCATTTTTATCGGGCCTATCTTACGGAGCGCAGCAATTGAGACGTTTAGATATATAGCGATCGCCCACCCAAAATCTCACTAAATCTTTCAAAAAACAACTACTACGGTTGTTTTCTTTTACACCTTAGGTTATCCTCTGTCCTTAAGCGCTCAAACGAGCGGCGCTCCCTAGAAGTGATAGCACACGACTAGGAAGCTGACCCCTGACTCTGGTACGAGCAGAATCAGTGGCTTTAGGCATTTTAGCTCCTATCGCCATCCTGCTTTTTAGTGTCAAAAATCGGAGTGGCGTATTGTTTGAGCGCTCCTATAGCTAAAGGCAGAAGGCAGAAGGCAGAAAAAGCTGCTAATGCGTTGTTTCGGCCATTCAAGTTGTCCTAATGCATCTGTTCCTTGCTATATCGTTTATATACCAAGGAACACATTCATGATTTATCCTCCAAACCCGCCCGGTGGGGCGGACAGTTCGTCGCGTCCCGATGATGAACGTCATATCTTGCGGATTATTGCCGTGGGGTCATTGACGGTTGTCAACCATCACATTATGCAGATGTTTCAACTCGGCTATACCGAACCACGTGATACCAATTCTTCAAAGTAAGGCTACCAATGAACAGGCCAGAACCCTTGCAAGGCTGGTGGCCGTCAATCCAAAATCGCAAATCTAAAATCGAGAATTGGTGTAATCTGCATCCTGAGAAGATTCTCAGAGTTCTTTCTCAGTTTTCTCAGGAAACCGCCAGGCATTTCTCAGGTCACTTGACCATAATAAAGTGCCCTCAGAAATGTCTATCTTGGAGGCATGGACAATGGTTGATTCAGTATGTGCATCTCAACCAGGACTTCATCAGGTCGATCAGGCGCGACGACAAAAAAACTGGAATAAAACGGCTTCAATTTGGTGCGAAGCAGCGTTTACGTCGCGGGCCACCCTCAGTCGATTTTGGGCGGGTCAGCCGATTCGACGCGAGATTTTCATCGCGATTTGCGAGGCTGTTCATGTCGATTGGAGAACCGTATCTGCAGGGGGCTGCGACGATCCCGCCCTGTCTCGGATCTCGTCTCATCTGTATGCCGACGCGCAGCAACCTTCAATGTCGCGCGATCGCCCCAACCCTGACCGGTCTTGGAGGACTAACCCCCACGATTGGGGAGATGCGCCTGCAGCGGATATGGTCTATGGTCGGCAGCATGAACTAGCTGCCCTTGAACAGTGGATACTCGGCAATTCGCTAGAGAGCGCTCACCCACACGACTTGCTCGATCAGCAGTTTTATCGGCTCAGCGATCTAGAACAAACTGTGATGTATTGGCTTGCCATCAATCGAGAGCCTGTTTTGCCAGGTGAACTTGCCGATGATATTGCTTACCCTGTTTCGACAGACGAGATTATTCAGGCGATCGCCTCCCTCCAGCGCCGTTCACTGATTGAAACAAGTACCGATACCGATGGATGCCGATATACTCAGCAGCCCGTTGTGATGGACTATGTCACCCATCGACTCATCGAACAGATCATTCAAGATTTGAGACAGCTACTAGGGATTGTGTCTGTCATTCAGCCGACCGAGACTCAGAACACCGGCATTCTGAATGCCGATGTTCTGAATGCCGATGATCGATCTCTACTAGCGCGATCGCCTCATCGTTCATTTCGTCTTACGACGCGATCGATTGCTCGTTATGCCGTTCTTAAAGCACAAGCCCCCGATTATATCCGAGACGCGCAAGCCTTCTCAATTGCCCAGCCCATTCTCAACCAGCTCCACACAATTTGGGGGGCATCTACTGCTGTTGAACAGCATTTAGGAGAGATGCTGTCGAGCCTTCGAGGAAGCACGCCCCATGATGTGGGCTATGCCGGAGGGAATCTATTTAACCTTTTACGCCAGCTTGGGGCGTGCTTTGATGGCTATGACCTATCTCATCTGGCGCTTCGACAGGCAGACTTGCGCGGTGAACTTCATCGCGTCAATCTGGAGCATGCCCACATTTCTCACTCTGCATTCGCGGAGAGTTTTGGAGTGCCGCTGGCGATCGCCTTCAGCCCTGATGGGCAACAGTTGGTAACCGGAGATGCCGACTGTCAGGTGCGCATTTGGAACCGATCGACGCAGCAATTGCAGCACATCTGTAAAGCGCATGACGGTTGGGTTTGGTCTATAGCCGTTAGCCCTGACAGTACTAGAGTTGCGAGCGGCAGCGACGATCAGACGATTAACGTTTGGAACCTGCAAACGGGGCAATGCGAACAGACCTTAGAGGGACATGTCGGGCAGGTGTCGTCCCTGGCATTTAGCGCGGACGGCAATACTTTGGTGAGTAGTTGTGAGGACTACACGATCAAGGTTTGGGATCTGAGCACGGGAGTGTGTCGACGCACCCTAACCGGGCACATGGGTTGGGTTCGCGCGATCGCCCTATGCCCGAATGGAACCACTCTCATTAGCGGCAGCGAAGATCGCACTGTAAAAGTATGGAATCTGGTAACGGGCAACTGCGATCAAACGCTCTCAGGGCATACCGATCAAGTCTGGTCAGTTGTGGCCAGCGTTGATGGTAAGCATCTTGCCAGCAGCAGTAGCGATCGCACCGTGAGAGTTTGGAATCTGAAGACAGGCACCTGCTCTCAAATACTGCATGGACATACCAACTGGATTCGCGCGATCGCCGTCAGCCCCGATGGAAGAATTCTTGCCAGCGGCAGTGAAGACAAAATGATCAAGCTATGGGATATCGAGTCTGGGACGTGTTTATCTACCCTACATGGACACACCAACTGGATTCGATCGGTCGCCTTCAGCCCTGATGGAAGGATTCTAGCCAGCAGTAGTGGAGATCATACGGTGAAACTTTGGAATGTTTGCGATCGCCGATGTAGTAGAACCTTGCACGGGTATACCAACCGGGTTTGGGCAGTTGCAGTAGCCCCCCAACCCGCCATACCCCGTTGGAGAACCGACTCAATCATCGCAAGCGCCAATGATGACGCCACCATTACGGTGTGGAAAATTGGGAGGTATTCGAGCGATCGCCCCTATCGAGTCCTTCGCGGGCATACTAGCTCGGTTTGCTCTGTGGCAGTTCGATCCCATCTCCTCGCCAGCGGCAGCGACGACCAAACCGTAAAGCTATGGAATATTGAGACGGGAGAATGCATGCAGACGTTTTATGGGCACACCAGCCGCGTCTGGTCAGTTGCATTCAGCCCCGATGGAAAGACCCTCGCGAGCGGTAGCGAAGACAGTACCGTGAAGCTTTGGGATATCGACACGGGAGAATGTATGCAGACGTTGAAAGGACATGCTAATTGGGTGTGCTCCGTCGCGTTTAGTCCGACGGGGAACCACCTCGTGACGGGCAGTTATGACCAAACCGCAAAGATTTGGGATCTAAGAACACACCGATGTTTGCACACATTGAAGGGGCATGATGCCTGGGTGTGGGCTGTGGCATTTAGCCCGGATGGTCAATGGATTGCGACTGGAAGTGGCGACCATACTGTGAAGCTTTGGGATATCGATCAAGCATCATGTGTGCAAACATTTTACGGACACACCAGCCGGGTATGGTCAGTTGCCTTTAGCCCCAATGGTCGCAAGATTGCCAGTGCCAGCAGCGATCGCACCGTGAAAATCTGGGACATTCAAACAGGCACCTGCTACCGCAACCTGCACGGACATACCAATCTGGCGTGGTCGGTCGCATTCAGCGGCGATGGTAGAACGGTGGTTAGCGGGAGCCAAGATGAAACCGTTCGACTATGGCATAGTCCCACGGGCCACTGCCGCACCATTCTCAGTGCCGATAAGATTTATGCAGGGATGGATATATCAGGAATTCAAGGGCTCACGGGTGCTCAGCAGTCTGCATTGATTACGCTAGGGGCGATCGCGCCGTCTCGTGAGGCCACTCGGCATGAGGCCACTCGGCATGAGGACGTAGGAGGAGAGAGAAAACACCTATGTTCGTTGAAATAAAGACGAATGGGTCTTATACCAATCCAAAATCCAAAATCCAAAATTGGTATTACCGCCTGTAGGACTGCTTTAGAATAGCCCAATAGCGTTTGAGGTGAATCATGGGATTCATATAGCGTCTGATCATCGACGAGATATCGTAAGGCGCATCTAGGGGCGATCGCCATTCGTCGAGGATCTCTAAATCTCCGCTTAAATACTTGTCTCGGCAGACCCGACGCTGAATTTTGCCGCTTGGCGTTTTGGGAATACCGCCGGGCTTGAGCAAAACGATGGCGTAGACATCAATAAAGTGCTGGTCAAAGATATTCCAGCCAATAATTTCGGCCACATCGGCAGCCGTTATTCGGTTGCGATCCTCTCGTTTGACTTCTTGCACCACAACAAGGCGATCGTTGCCATTGATCGGAATCGCAAAGGCGGCTCCGCTGTTGATACAAAATCCAGGATGACAGGCTTCGACGGTTTGTTCGATATGGTCTGGATAATGGTTGAGCCCCCAAAACACCAAAACATCATGGAGCCGACCCGTAATAAACAGCTCGCCCCCATCAATAAACCCTAAATCACCCGTTCTCAGAAAGGATTCCTCTGGGGTATCGTCGAGGGTGTCTTTTAAGCGGGCTTGAAAGGTTTGCTGTGTTAACTCAGGCTGATTCCAATACCCGTTTCCTAATCCTGAACCCGATACCCAAATTTCGCCAACCTGCCCTGGAGCACACTGTTCCAACGTTTCGGGGTGAGCGATCGCCAGCTTGCCATCCAGCCAGGGTTGCCCACAGCTCACGATGGCACGACTCCGAGGATGGGATGCATCCGTCACGACTGCCCGATCTTTTTCTAACGCCCCCTCGTCGATATGGCAGATCCGGGGTGGGAGCGCCTTTTCTCCGCCCGTAATAAATAAGGTGGCTTCTGCCATGCCATAACACGGATAAAATGCCTCCCGCCGGAAGCCGCACGGGGCAAACTTAGCTGCAAATCGATCGAGGGTTTCTGCCCGAATGGGTTCAGCTCCTGAAAATGCCACCTCCCAACTGCTGAGGTCGAGCTGTGAACGCTGGCGATCGCTCACCTGTCGGCAGAGCAAATCATAGGCAAAATTAGGACCTCCACTGGTGGTGGCTCGATACGTTGAAATGACCTGTAGCCATCGAATCGGTTTTTGGATGAATGCAATGGGAGACATGAGGATGCAGGAGGTTCCGAGGTATAGCGCTTGGAGCACATTGCCAATCAACCCCATGTCGTGAAACATTGGCAACCAGCCAACACCAATCGATGCGTCGGTGTGCCCAAACGCCATCTGCAACAGATGCTGGTTGTGCAGAAGGCTACGGTGGGTGATCATGACGCCCTTGGGAGTGCCCGTCGACCCGGAGGTGTATTGCAGAAACGCTAAGGCATTTATGTCTAGATGGGGAGCGACCCAGTCAGATGCTGTGTCGTCAGGAATGGCATCCGCGACAATCCAGTGCACGTCTTTGAACGAGGATGCAATATCGGCATCGATAAACTGCTGTCTGAGTTTTGCTTGCAGAGAGACTGGCGTTAGGACGGCTCGTGCTTCTGATGATCGTAGTCGTCCTGACAAATCAGAGAAGGCGTAGCGGTTACGGGGCGCGTGACTGGGCACCGCAATCATTCCGGCATATAGACAGCCCAAAAAGGCGGTGATAAATTCAATGCCAGCATCGTAAGGATAAACCAGCAGCGCGCGATCGCCCGGGGACAGGGTCGCGCTTAGATGGGTGGCGATCGCTCTAGCGCGGCGATCGAGCTCATGATAGGTAATGCTGTGGGCAAGAGTTTCCCCATCTTTGAGAAAGGTATAGGCTGTTTTCTGGGGCTGACCTTGGGCGCGATCGCGCAGTAGATCAACCAGGGTAAGATCTTGAGTGAATTGAGACAGCATGGGGGCAGCTAACCAGTGGATGATTCAGCAGATTTTGTCGCTATTGCAAATAAGGATAGCCCAACCGGAGGCGGAATTTTAGACTCCACGCGGCGAAGTACCGGCACGGCTCGATCAAACCAACTGACATGGTGTTGAAGCGGAGTGGTGCGCCCCAATACATTGCCATTGAACCACCAGCCTGGGATACCTGCCACATTGAAATACCACGTCTCTAGATCTGGAAATGACGCACCCTGTAATATTTGGATCAACCTCGATTTAGAATAGCGACGGTGATGCCCAACTGCCGAATCCATTGGAGTGTAGAGCGCATTAAGGGCAGGCACCTTGAGAATTAGCTTGCCGTTGTGGGTGAGGCACTGATGGAGCTGATGCAGCAGGTCAACGTCATCGGCAATGTGCTCTAGCACGTCGAGCATGATAATCGTATCAAATGGCTGATGCCATTGAAGCTGAGTGACATCAGCCGTCAAGACCTGAACGTCTGAGGTCGGAGGGAGTCGGGCGATCGCCCTTTGAACATAGTGTTCGTTATGGTCGATGGCGACTAGGTGAGCACAGGCGTGCGCGAGGATCTCTGTGAAGTTGCCATTGCCGCAGCCCACTTCTAAAATGCGATCGCCCAGATGCGGGTAGATTTGAGAAAAAATCCACTGATTATAATGGCTTGCAGACCTCAAGCTCTCCAGCCAAAATGTCTGAGCATCATCTCTCATGGGTTGATTCCTCGTTTGGCTGAGGCAAAATCCGCTGAGGCAAACCGTAGCATGAGGCTAGAGCGAGTCCAATCGGCGCAACTTCGTGCATATCATATCCTTACATCGACTAAAACGGGTGACTTGTGCCGCAAACTTCATCTCAAATCTAAGTACATTAATCTATGGATTGGTTTCATCAGGGATTTAACCCCATTCCAATCGAGCGCGATCGCCCCCATCCCGTCCGCTGGGGGTGGCTATGTCTAAGTCTGGCTGCCCCGCTATATTATGGACTCCTAGCGATTCAGTATGCGTTTAGCCAAACTTACATCATCCAAGATGATGCACGCATTCACATTGTTTGGCTTCAGCGGTTTGTCAATCCGCGCTTGTTTGCCCATGATGTGATTGCAGACTACTATTCAGCGATTCAATCCGTTGGCTTTCAGGGAGTGTATGGGCTGATGGCTCACATCGGGATTGCTCCTCTCGCATTCGCTAAACTCCTACCCCTCGGCTTAGCCATCATTGCGACTGTCTATCTGTTTCATGTGGCGCACTATCTGTTGCCTGTGCCGATGAGCGGGGTGTTGGTCGCGCTAATTTTTAATCAAAATATTTGGCTCAAAGATGACCTGGTTTCGGCAACGCCTAGGGCATTTGTGTATCCTCTGTTTGCTGCTTTTTTGTACTATCTCATCAGGCGATCGCCCATCCCGTGCTTGATGACGATTTTCCTGCAAGGACTGTTTTACCCCCAACTCATGCTCGTTGAAGTCGGGGTGTTAACCCTGCGACTAATCCACTGGAAAGGCTTTTCTCCGAAGCGTTCACGTCAGAGTACCTATGCAGTCTGGCTGGGGGCGATCGCCATTGCTGGTTTTATGCTGCTGGTGTTTTCATCCGGCGTGTCTGATCGGGTAGGAGAACTGGTTACCGCTGAGCAGATGAAAGCCATGCCAGAATTTCAGCCAGAGGGGCGGCGAGAGTATTTTGGCGTTCATCCGATTCAGTTTTGGTTTAGCGGCGCGAGTGGGCTCAGGTTTCCCCTATTCCCGCCCATCATTGGAATCGGCGTCTTGCTGCCGTGGTTTGCGAAGTCTCGTTCGCCCGTTGCTCAATACCTGACGCGAGACATCTGCATTCTTGGGCAGTGCGTGATCGCCTCCCTGAGCTTGTTTGGGGCAGCGCATCTGCTATTTCCGACCCTATATCTTCCGAGTCGCTACACGTTTTATAGTCTGCGGGTGGTGATGGCGATCGCCACAGGCATCGTTCTCACCATCCTGCTTGATAGGCTTCGGCGGTGGGTCTTGACTCAGCGGCAGCAGTCTACTCGATTACCGTTATATACTTCAATGAAAATTTGGCTACTGGGGCTACTGGCGATCGCGATCGTAGTGGTTCCAGCCATTCCCGCATGGGTGATTCCCTGTCAAGGATGGATTGTCGGTACGACGCCCAGTCTCTATGAATTTCTGTCGCAACAGCCCAACGAGACGCTAGTTGCTTCATTGACCGCTGAAACTAATAATATTCCGGCATTTGCCCAGCGATCGGTATGGGTCAGCGAAGAACTGGCATTGCCTTATCACCCTAAGTTTTATACGGTCATGACGCAGCGAATCAGAGATACGCTCACGATTCAATACAGCCCTGATTTGTCAACCGTTCAGTCGCTTTTGGATACCTACGGCATTGATTATCTCATCGTCGATCGTGATTTTCAGCAGCCCATGTATCTGAGTCGTCAACACTGGTTGCTCAATAGCTCAATTCAAGCGGATGTGCGCCAGACGAAGGTGCGGCTCGAACAAGGACAATTACCGGCGATCGCCCCTCTGCTCGGACACTGTTCAGCGTTTGCGGAAAAAAACCTGATAGCACTCGATGCTGCCTGTATAACAAGGATAAAGTCTAACTAAATGTCTAGTTGCGTTTTGACTGCTACCAACGGATTAAAATCTGCATTAGCATCTGCGGCTATATCAGACGAATGGATAATGGTGGGGTGCATACGCGACCAAGCTAAGGAGATAAAACCAGTTGAGATTAGCGTTCATTCTGGAAATGTGTGATGAACGTGTTTGATATTGGATTGATAACGTGTTTGATATTGGATTAAAAACTATGTGGAATTTTTACTCATTTAAGTCGCCTGTGGCTCGTCTGTCGGCCACTCAATGCTCAACCTCCATGATGGTCATGAGAATATTGCTAGTCTGCGTCGCTTTAATGAGTATTGGCGTTCCCGCAACCGCTCAAGACGAGCCGTTCGCAGACTGGGGCGAACCGGGCTACAACTGGGTAGGAGACTTTAATGGCGATGGTCGGGATGATATTGCGTCGGCGCGCCCCAATGGGGATGTGATCATGCATCTATCCACCGAGCAGGGGTTTGACCTTGAAACATGGTTTGTTCCGACAACGTGGGGCGGCTCCAACTACACGTGGGCAAAGGATTTTGACGGGGATGGTCGCACTGATTTGGTATCTGCCTTAGAAGGCACTATTTTTGTGCATTTGTCCCAGGGCGACGAATTTCGCAGTATTACTCTCGATACGCCCAACCAGTGGGGAGAACCGGGCTACAACTGGGTCGGCGATTTTAATGGCGATGGCCTGCTAGATATTGCGTCGGCTCATCCCGATGGAGACGTCACAATGCGGCTGTTTACCGGCTCAGACTTTGCCATAGAAAGCTGGTTTGTGCCGACCCAATGGGGAGGAGCCCAATATTCGTGGGCTGAAGATTTTGATGGGGATGGTCTGACTGATTTAGTGTCTGCCCTAGAAAACGATATTTTTGTGCATGTGTCTCAAGGAGACGCGTTTAGTAGTACTACCCTTGATGCCTCCGGTCGCTGGGGAGATCCGGGCTACAACTGGGTGGGTGATTTTAATGGCGATCGCCTAGTTGATATCGTATCTGCTCATCCCGATGGCGATATGACCCTGCGATTTTTCAACGGCGCAGACTTTGATGTCGAGACGTGGACCGTTCAAACTCAATGGGGCGGACGAAACTATACCTGGGCAGATGATGTCAATGGGGATGGTAGAACCGATTTGGTATCGGCGTTAGAAACAAATACGTTCATCCATCTGACGGGCGATTCTGACTTTCAAAGCCAGACTCTCCAAATTTCGAGATGGGGAGAACCGGGCTACAACTTGAGTGGTGACTTTAATGGCGATCGCCAAATGGATCTGGTGTCTGTGTTTGAGAATGGGGATATCAGTATGCGGTTGTCAACTGGCATGGGTTTTGCTGTTCTAGATTGGCCGGTTGCAGGGTTTTAAGGCAGGAAGGTCTTATATCAATTCTCTAGATCCAATTTACAGATCTTCGAAGGGGCGAATGCAGCATGTTTCGGCTCTTATAGAGGAGCGTGCTCATGGTGGCTCAACGGTTGAAAGAAGCTTAGATGCAAGAGCCAAATGCCTTGCAAACAGTGGGCTTTATCCTTAAGTTGACACACATGACGGCCGTTTGCCCGTACAGCCAATCATCTGTAGCCTTTATTCGAGGAATTGGTATGAACTAGGGCTTCAAAGCCTCAGTCGTGAATTGAACGTGTGTAGCCCCACTGCGCCGCAGGGGGCTACACACATCTAAGCCGTAAAGTTATATAACGCGATCACGCCCTTCTTTTCTCACGCCGCCTACCCTACTGTTCCCTCATCGGCTACACGCGTCGTTCGTCGAATCGGTTTGCGCCGCTCTGATTTACGTCGTCCGCCTGCCATTTCGTAGGCATAGCTATCTTTGCCATAGCGTACGCCAAATCCCGACAGCATATGATCCGAAAAATCCATCAGCTTGCGCTCTACTTCTAGCATTTCGCTATAGGCTCCGTCCACCATCGACAAGGTTCGGTTATAGTCAGCCAGCTTTTGACGCATCTCTTGGATGATTGATTCATAGGCTTCCATCGTCCACCCATTACCAAAGTCAATCTCCTTCGTAACCGACTGCATCGCCGCAAAGCGCTGCTCTGCATTGTTTAAAACCTGCGAATTTCGTTTAGGTCTCGGCATTTTCATCCCCTTATTGTTTAGGAAATAAGACTGAGTGTTGTTGTCATCTGGGGCGATGGACTCAGCAGTACCCAGGGACTATCATCAAAGATGTACTATCGTTGATGACAAAATGCCCTAATACTTGACTGTGTCGTGAATGCATCCCTGACTTGCTATGCTCAGCTTTGTATGACGATTACACCCTAAGCTAGGGAAATGGGCGATCGCCTGAGTAATTCTTCTAAATAAATGTAGTTCTGAGTTAGCCCAATGCCAAAATTCTCGTAGATTTTCTGCCTGTGCGATTGCTATATCAACTAATGCCTGGGCAATGATTCAAAATGCCTAGGCAATGATTTAAAGTGGGTTGAGACTATCAAATATGCTTATGCATTATTTAATAATGTCTAGGCAAAGCTAATTATTCAGCACCCAATTGAGCAAGTGTTGTATCGATTTGCTCAATTTGTGGACTCAAACTCTTAAAACCCTTGCCTAATCATAAGCATTGTTTAAGCATTGTTTGATATTGCCTAAGCAATGCTTATTTTTTTGTTTGTTTCATGCTAGATGTAGCACCGCATATCATCCATTTCTCTGGGCATGGAGTGTTGGCATGAGCAAAGCAATTGACGATAAAGCGGCGATCGCCTTTGCGGTTGGCTTCTATGATGCCCTCGGCGCGGGTCGTGACGTGGAGTTTGCTGTAAGCTAGGCTGTAATAAAATTCGCCTAGAGGGCATTACCGGACATCTAATCTCAGTTCTGCTCAAACAATCTAAAGCCGGAGACGCTACCCCTCACCCACAGCCCAATGTTATGCCTCCATCTCTCTCATCGACTCCAGCGACTCAGTCTGCCAATGAGCCACTTGAGGTGTTTATTTCCTATTCCCATCAAGATGAAGCCCTGAAAAATGAGTTAACTACACATCTAACAAGCCTCAAACGCGAGGGCAAAATTAAGCCCTGGCATGACCACGAGGTAGAGGCGGGAAGCGAATGGGACGCTGAAATCAAAGCCAAACTGGAATCTGCACAGATGATTCTGCTGCTGATCTCGCCTAGCTTTATTGCCTCTGAATACTGCTACGTCCTGGAGATGCAGCGAGCCATGGAGCGGCACCAGGAAGGTACAGCCAGGGTGATTCCAATTATTCTGAGGCCGTCAGACTGGAAAACCAGCCCCTTTAACAAACTCAAAGCCTTGCCCGAAGACGGCAAACCCATCACTCGCTGGGATGATCGAGATGAAGCCTTCCTCAACGTGGTGCAGCGCCTTCGTCGGGCGGTCGAATCGCTGTCAAAAAAATAATCCGTTCCCTGCCCAACCCAGGCACCAGTGCAGGGAGCGGAAATCAACAGGTGTCGTCGATTGATTCCTTTGAAGCGGAGTCTCCGTTCATCACCGGGACGCCCATTTCGCATCCGCGCCACTTCTTTGGGCGTCAGCGGGTGCTGAAACGCCTGTTTAACTTGCTCAAGTCTCACCCGTTACAAAATGCAGCGATCATTGGTCAGCGGCGATCGGGCAAAACATCGCTGCTCAATTATCTACGCACGATTACGACCACGCCTGCTGATCAGCTCCGCTCTGGACAGAAGGCGGACTGGTTGCCGCACCCCGAACGATATCGCTGGATTTTTGTGGATTTTCAGGATGCCCGCATGGCGCAGCGAGAACGACTGCTGTGCTTTCTGCTGGAGTCGATGCAGTTGCCCGTGCCTGATTTCTGCGATTTGGAGCAGTTTATGGATCGAGTCAGCGGTCAGGTGCACAACCCCACGGTGATCTTGATGGATGAGATTGGCGTGGGGCTACAGCGCTGCCCCGAACTGGATGATGGCTTTTGGGAAAGCCTGCGGGCACTGGCAACCAATCAAACCGACGGCAATCTGGCGTTTGTGCTGTCAACGCCGAAAAATCCGATTGACTTGGCGCATCATACGGGGCATAGCTCCCCGTTCTTCAATATCTTTGGCTATACCGCTATGTTAGGCCCACTGAAAGAACCCGAAGCACGGGAGTTGATTGCTAATTCTCCCATTCCATTTTCAAATGAAGATACATCCTGGATTTTAGTGCAGAGCCAAGGCTGGCCGATTCTGTTACAAATTTTGTGTCGAGAACGGCTGTTTAGCCTTGAGGAGGGAGACATGAGCGATGATTGGCATCAGGAGGGACTACACCAGATTCAGCCTTTTATCTATTTGCTAGGAGGAGAATCATGAAAGCGTATCGCACTGAACTCGTTTTGACAGAAAATGGCGCTCTTACCCTTGCAGATTTGCCCTTTCAAGCAGGTGAGACGGTTGAGATTATCGTGTTAGAACGCTCAGCGCCATCTACGACTGAAACACCCGCTCAGGAATTTCCGCTCGCAGGGACGGTCTTACAGTATGGAGATCCGTTCGGTGCTGCAACGCCACTGGAAGAATGGGATGTGTTGTCATGATCGTTCTGGATACCCATATCTGGATTTGGTGGGTCGATAACAGTCCACGACTGACTCAACGCCAGCGACAGTGGATTCAGGAATATCAGCCCCAAGGGTTGGGTGTGAGCATAATCTCCTGTTGGGAGATTGCCAAGCTGGTGGAAAACCAGAAGTTGAGTTTATCCCGCCCTGTTGATGAGTGGCTCAATGCAGCCTTAGCCTATCCAGGCATTCAACTCTTGCATCTCACGATTGCAATTGTGGTTCAATCGACTCAACTGAAAGGGTTTCATCGTGATCCGGCAGATCAGTTGATTGTGGCAACGGCCAATGTGTATGAAGCGCCGCTACTCACTGCTGACGCCAAAATCTTAAACTATCCAGATGCCAACCTTCTGCGCGAGTGAGTGCTATGTCGTCACCGGGTATTCCTAAAAATGCTTATACCGATGCACCAGAGCAGCATCCAAATTTAATTCTAGGAAGCCTGCAACTGCTGTTTTGGCTCGTGTTTCGCCCGTCTGCTTGGGAAAATCACATTCAGCGACTTGATCCCTATCTAGACACGAACTTTTCCCTCTGGCAATTGTTTACTCATCAGCGCTGGCGGTACTTGAAAATCTGGCGATTTGTGATTCAAGGCTTCGTTCTATTACCAATTGGGGCGAGTCTGCTCACTGGCGTAATTTCCTTCAGCTTGGGAACATCGTTTGAAGATGTGGCGTTAGGCGTGGCGTTAGGCGTGGCGTACGGCGTGGCGTTAGGCGTGGCGGGAGGCGTGGCGGGAGGCGTGGCGGGAGGCGTGGCGGGAGGCGTGGCGGGAGGCGTGGCGGGAGGCGTGGCGGGAGGCGTGGCGGGAGGCGTGGCGGGAGGCGTGGCGGGAGGCGTG
>JBNPEB010000035.1:0-64350 GCA_051117335.1 Elainellaceae cyanobacterium | reverse complement strand
GCACTTGGTTTCTTCTAGCAGATGCGTCAGGGTTAGCATGGCTATTGGAACGAGATGATCTTCGGCAATCATCCTAGCGAATGCATCACCTACTTGCAGCCTACCTCCCTGAAACACCTATTGAGCCTTAACGTTATTGACCCATCCATAACGACGTGGCACATGCAAACGGTATTGTTGGCGTTAGAGATGAGATCGATTCCACCTTTGCCCCTGACTACAAATTCAGGCAACCTTAAAGAATGACATACTCCGCACACGCACTCACACGGAAGTCCCGCATTCTATGAACGTTCAAATTGAATCAGCGCGTCTTGCTCAGCAAATACAATTTGTGATTGAGATTGACAAGCTAAAAGGCATCTTGCGCCAAACTCTGTTGACTGATTCGTCTCGGCGAGAAAACAGCGCCGAACATTCATGGCATTTGGCAATGATGGCGATCGCCCTTTGTGAATATTCGCCTGTCCCGGTTGATACGCTCCGGGTCATCAAGCTGCTGCTCATTCACGATTTGGTTGAAATCGATGCGGGAGACACCTTCTGCTACGACGCTCAGGGCAATCAAGACAAAGCCGACCGCGAAATTGCCGCTGCCGATCGCCTATTTGGGCTGCTTCCCACCGACCAAGGCACCAAGCTGCGCGCTCTTTGGGATGAATTTGAAGCGAAGATCACCCCAGAAGCTCGGTTTGCTCGGGCGCTCGACTGTTTGCAGCCCCTCTTACACAACTGGCAAACGGATGGCGGCACCTGGAGAATTCACACGATTACCCGCTCTCAGGTGCTCGGTCGGATGCAGCCTGTGAAAGACGTGTCGCCCGAACTGTGGTCGCTGGTCGAAACGATTTTGAATGAGGCGATCGCCGCAGGGCATTTGCAAAACGAATAGGGATGTTGCAGAAATAGGGCTACCCTCTTGCTATCCTCTTACTTGGCGAATCATCCACAGCGAGGTCACATTGCTGACAAAATGCGCTGCGATTAAGTTGGTGTTGATGAGAGGAACCAAAATATCAAGGACTCGAATGATCTTGTCGGGAGTATAAACGGCAGCGCCTTGAGGTTGTGAGAAGGACTTAGCTAACAAGATGCCTAGCCCTGTTTCTGCGCCTACCAAACTCACAAGCAGACCAATCAGGCTAGCAACCAACCCCACCACTAAGACGCGAACAATCGCACTCTTGTCGGGATATTCTTCTGGAGGTCGGCGGCGAAACTGTCGCGCAAAGCGAGTGCAGCGAAATGAGGTCACTAGCGTAAACAGCAATATGATGATGCCGCACACGGCCAAAAATAACGAAAAGCCGGTTGTCGGAGTTTGAGAACCATCTTCGATATTGCGGCTAAATAAAGCCACAACTAGAATCACGCCAGACACAAGGGCGATCGCCAACTGCACCCAAAAACTCGTCCATCCCGCTACGCGCAATGCTGACGCAGCCTGCTGAATCTCTGGCATAGGAGGCGATTGAGACAGTTGGGATGACGGCGGTGATGGAGGTTGTGACGTTGGGGTTTGGGTTGAGACAGTTTGGTCAGACATGAAAGTTCCCGCTTTATAGCAAACTAGACAAATAGCTTCAATGACATGATATTCAGTAAAATAGCATCGTCGACCGACAGTGTGACCCTGATTAGAGCAGCCTATTAAAACAGCCTATCAAAGCGGCATGGAGTGAAGATATATTCGCCATTGCGCAGAGTACTGCGATTACTTCCAGAATCGTTCAAATGATTGAGCGATCGCATGTACCGCAGGATGGAAATTCTAAGACCTACAGAACAAGAGCCTTAAAACATCCTCCCAACGAATTGGGTTCTATGCTGGGTCTTCGTCCACGCTCGTGACGAGCACTTCTCCTTTTAACATGCGTTGAGCTGCATCGAGCAGCGCCTCTTCTAAATAGGGCTTAGTGAAATATCCTTTTGCACCAAGCTGAACCGCCATTTGGCGGTGGCGATCGGCACCGCGCGAGGTCAACATGGCAACGGGGAGGGGGTTAAGATGAGGGTCTTTCTGAATCCGTGATAAGAGTTCTAGGCCATCCATCCGTGGCATCTCAATATCGCAGAATACGAGCTGGCAGGGCAACCCTGACCGGAGCTTCTCCCATGCTTCTTGCCCATCACGAGCCTGTTCGACTCGATACCCCACCTTACTGAAGGTCATCGATAACAATTCGCGCACCGTAATCGAGTCGTCAACAATCAGCACCGTCGGTTCGCTCTTCGCGGGCGGCATTTCAGCGGGCGGTTGGGCGCTATCTCGCTCCCATAAAGAACTACCAGCTTCGCGACGGATTCGCCCTAGGGATAGATCGATGAGCTCTAAAACGTCGGCAATCGGCATGATACGCCCATCACCGAGCACGGTTGCTCCGGCAATGCCGATGGGCTTAGGCACTGGAGGCTCAAGCTGCTTAATAACAATTTCCTGCTCCCCTAAGACTTGATCCACCTGTAATGCCAAGAAATTTCCGGCACTTCTCAACACCACCACAGAAACAATATCTTCTTCCTGATTCCCGCCGTAAACGCTGCCTCTCCCTAGCGTTCGGTTGTATCGCAGCAAATCAGAAAGCGGATTAAAGGGGAGCAGAATATCTCTCCATAGAATGCAAGAACGTCCCTGATCATCCGTTTGAATGCGATCTTGGGGAACATCGAGCATATCCTCTACCCCATCCATCGGGAATGCGATCCGGGCACGATTGCTGACACACAGCAGTGCTTTGGAAATACTCAGCGTTAACGGCAACCGAATCGTAAACGTTGTTCCTTTGCCAACCGTAGAGTCGATGTTGATAACACCTCGAATCTCATTTAAGCTTGTGCGAACCACATCCATGCCAACGCCTCGTCCGGAGAAGTCATCGGCTTTATCCTTGGTGCTAAATCCATGATGGAATAGCAGATCGTAAATATCCAGTCGAGACATGGATCTCGCTTCCTCGGCGGTAATTAACCGGCGCTCGACCGCTTTTTGACTGACTTTCTCCGGATCGATTCCGGCACCGTCGTCGGTCACAGAAATCACTGTTTGGTTGCCTTGGTGAAATGTCCGAACAGTGATCCGACCAATAGGGGGCTTACCCGCGTTAATTCGCTCGTTGGGGGGTTCGATGCCATGGGTGATTGCGTTGTTAACCAGGTGCGTCATCGGATCATAAAGCTGTTCCAAAATCATCTTATCGATGAGTGTGTCGCGCCCTTCGATCATCAGTTCGGCTTGTTTGCCGCATTTGATAGAAATGTCTCGAACTGCTCGCGGAAGACGATCAGCCGCCTGCGCAAAGGGCACCATCCGCGATCGCGTCAGACCTTCTTGCAGCTGGGTGGTAACCTGGCGAAACATTCGAGTAATCTGATCGCTTTCATCTACGACAAAGTCGATATCAGATGCTGATTCACGCACCCGTACGATTAGCTCAATCATTTCTTGAGAGAGCGTATGGAAGCCGGTAAATCGATCCATCTCAAGAGCGTCAAAACTTGCCCCTGTCGAATGGATAGGGCTGCTTGGAGAACTAGAGCCTTGAGAAATTTGATAGTGTCGTCGGCTCGATAGGAGAGAGCTTTCGAGGAGCGATCGCTCGTATAAGTCTCTCATTCGCTGACCAACATCACCGAGCTGCTGCACCTGATACAGCAAATTATCTAGAAACTGTCGGAGTCTTTCTTGGGTTTGCTCCAGACTGTTTCGATTGACGACGAGTTCACCGACTAAGTTATTGAGATTATCGAGATGTTTAACCGAAACCCTCATGGTTTGATCGCTCAACATCCCCCGTCGCCCAGTTCGGCGCGCAGTTGCAGGAGATGTGCGCCTAGTTGTAATGCTGGTTGGGGGGCCTCCCAATGTCTGATCGGCATCAGCCAGAAGCCGTTCGAGATCATCAAAATCGTCAACCGGATTCATCAGGGAAGGCATCAAATCAGCCTCGGCATCCGCGATAGTATTCTCAGAATCTTCCGATGTGTCTTCGTCGCCAAACGGACGCTCGTCATCTAAGAGTGCTTCTAGGTCGGCAAAATCATCGTTAGGATCTACGGCGGCTTCATCATCCGCTTGGTCAGCCTCAAAAAAGCTACTGCCTGGCGGTGCAGGAGCGTCTAAATCTTCATCCTCATTGTCTAGTAATGCTTCAAGAGCATCGAAGTTGTCCTCTTGAGACGAGAGGTCTTGCTGACTCAATTCATCAGCGTCTGAGCTAGTATCTAAACCAGGGTCTGACGTGTCAGCCTCGTCATCGAAGAATGCGCCCAACTCTGAAACGTCGCGATCAGAATCACCGGCTTCAGGGGCCATTGACAGTGAGGCATCGAGCTCATCGGCAGCAACATCGAGGGAGTCAGCGTCTTCAGGCTGTTCTGTATCAATTAACTCAGGATCATCAATTAACTCAGGATCTATTGCCTCAGGCGCAGCCGATACATCGTCTAAATCAAATGGATTGGGATCGCCTGTCGTATCCGAATCTAACCCGGCGATCGCCTCATCAACCTCCGATACATTTTCGAGATCTGGATTGAAATCTAAGGCGAGTGCATCGTTGTCGTCAAACAAATTGTCACCCAGATCTAAATCGTCACCGTCATAGGAGCGATCCGCGTCAGATGGATCCGAACTAAACAGATCGTCTAGGTCTAGGTCTTCAGACGCTGATTCGGGCGCATGGTCCGCGCTGGCTGCGGTGTCTGACGCTGAATCAGCGTCCGTCTCGCCAAAGAGATTGGCAAATTCTTCACCGGAGAGGTCATCTGAATCAGGTGAGAAGTCATCTGAGATGTCTAATCCACCGAGATCGAGTGCGTCAGTGATGTCATGATCCGGCGAGATTGCTGATTCTGCCATCTCCTCACGGCCTTCTTCAGCCGCTTCGAAGCTTGTCGCCTCGGTCTCTGACACCGCAGACTCACTCACAAGCTCAGCCGCATGGTCTACTTCCGCCATGCTGGTATCCGCTGAGTCGGTGCCGGATTCCCAAACGTCACCCGGCCCATTACTGTCTGGATGAGGGTCTTCCTCAAGGCGATCGCCCCATAGATCTGATGTCAAATCGGTATCATTGGCTGACTCTTCAGCCGCTGAATCTGAAGGAGCAAGTGCCTCTTCAGCGGCGATCGCCTCAAATGGATTTTCAATATCGGTCGTATCCTCTGAAAGCGCGGATTCGAAATCGAGAGCCGTCTCAGAATCAAGTAAATCTGCATCGGATTGAGTATCAGGTGCTTCGACTGGAGATGCAGCGTCATCTGTTATGCCCAAAACATCCCAATCACTCGAATCTAAATCCGGTAAATCAAGACTGTCTGCTTCGCTCGATGGCAGATCGAATGGTTCTGAGGGAGGGGAATCAGTGTCGTCAGAGATTTCATCAAATAACGCATCTAAATCATCTAGCTCAGCACTTGAGGTCGAATCTTCATCAAAGGCGATATCAGCATCTAGTTCATTGGCGTCTAGTTCGTCAAAAAATTCGCCTAGATTGTCAAAGTCTGCATTGAATTCATCGACTACCGGCTCCGCCGATTCTGGCTGAACTCCACTATCATCGTGGCGAGATGTATCCCCGTCTGGAGAATTTAGCAGATCAGGGTGCTCAGAGTCTGATACCTCTAAGACAGCGTCTAGCGAGTCTGCCAACTCATCGAGTGCAGACAGGTCGATGAGGTCTTCAGACGTATCAAGGGAGTCGTTTGTTTCGATGTCTGAACGATTGAGCAGATCCGAGATATCATCGTCGCCGGGAACGTCTGCCGGATTGGATTGATCGCTCTCATCCTCGACTTGATCAAAGAGCAGATCGGAAAAATCGTTAGATTCATCAAATTCGAGAGAATCAGACAAGCCATCTGAAAATCGACTGGTTGACTCATCTTCCTGCCATGTCATCTCTAGTTCAGGAACTTCATTCTCAAACAAATCGGCAAGACTGTTGAGTTCGGCCATCCCGACTTCGGGACCATTCGGGCTAACGGGATGAGATGGATCTAGATAGTCTGACTGGCCGGTTGACGAAACCGCAGATGCCTCTGCCTCAGCCCCAGACGATGAGGATTCATCAGGGTCGGAGGGATTTAGTTCGTCAAGCAAATCACTGCCTTCAGAGTTGTCATCATCGTGAGTAGCGCTGATCTCTGTGAACCAGTCATCATCCTCTAATGCAGGTGAAGATCCAGCGGCGAGATTAAAGTCTTCCGAATCCGATAGATCATCCGATAGATCATCCGATAGATCAATTGAGGTGAAGTCAAGATCTAGAAATTCGGGCGCATCGCTTGCTAACTCAACGCCTGCATCAGCCATCAGCGCATCAATATCAAACTCGTCGATCTCATCATCTAACATGGGCTCAGATGCAGCCGGAGCTAGCTCCAGCAGCGCCTCACTTGCGCGAATGGTATCAGCTCGATCAGCCAGGACAAGTTCTTGAGCCTGCTTTAAGTCTTTGATGACAATGGGCGCAAGCGTGCGGAAGCTATTATCGGGATGAGCGATCGCCCGTCGCGTCGTATCGATTAAGCTGCTCCACTCTGGCAGATCAAAGTCGGCCCCCGCCTGATTCAAGCGTTGGCACATTGAATCTAGAGTTTGACGCCCCGCAGATGGTTCAGCATTTTTGAAAACCTGCAACATTTCGCGGAGCTTAATCGGCACCTCATGATGGAAGAAATGCTTTAATGAATTGTCTTGGCTTGATGATGCGACTGTGGATGCAGGAGACTCTACAGATGCAACGGCATGGCGAGTACTGAGATCAACATCCGCTGGAGGACTTACCCCTGCTTTTTCGACAAGTCCGCTGAGATGTTGGTTAAGCTCGTCGAAAACTGGCTCTACATCTTCTATCATCTCGCGAGCTTTGTCCGCAGGCAGGCCAAACGGTCCCTGTAGCTGTTCTAAAAGATCTTGTAGAGTATCAAACACTCGAAGTAGAAGCGTTTCGAGCTTTTGGTCAACTTGAATCGGACATTCTTTTAAGACTTTGAAGTAGTCTTCTAAGCGGTGAGAGGTTTTCTGAATGCTGTCGAGTCCCAACATCGCAGCCCCACCTTTAACAGAGTGAGCAGCACGAAAAACCTCACTGGCCATTTCTGAGTCGCCAATAGTGCTTTGCAGGTTCAGCAATCCTTGCTCGATTGTATTGAGGTGGTCTTTAGCCTCCTCAATAAAGTAGCCCATTATCCGCTGTTGTTGTTCTGACTGCATCGCGGTACCCCTTCTGCATACTGCGGGCGATTCGCCCATCTACTATAACGCTCATGAAACCTTTAAGAACTGAACCTGCGATCGCGAGTAGAGCAGGGTCATCATAACGACTAACGTGCTGAGTAATTTGGAAACTATCATCCTCTATTTTGGCAAAATCCTCCTAACTCATCGCTCTATTTAGCAACCATCATTAGAACCCATCAAAGGTCATTTGGTATCGGGCTCCACTTTGAATCGTTCGACAGAGTTAAGCAAATCGCGCGCAACGCCCACCAAACTTTGGAGTGAACCGGATACTCGTTGGGCTTCTTGAGAGGTCTCTTGAGCTGTCAGCTCAACCGATTGCATAACCTGGGCAACGGCGCGAGAGGTCTCGGTTTGTTCGACGGTATCAGCGGTAATTGAGCGTACTAGCACGTCAATTCGATTAGAAACCTGAATGATATCTTCAAGCGATCGCTTCGCCTGTTCTGCAAGTCGAGTCCCTTCAATCACCTGCTGGGTGCCTTCTTCCATCGCAGTCATCACAGACCCCGTCTCACTCTGAATCTGCAACACAATTTGCTCAATTTCCTTCGATGCTTTTGCCGCTCGATCGGCGAGCTGGCGCACTTCATCGGCGACGATCGCAAAACCACGACCCGCTTCTCCGGCTCGGGCAGCCTCGATACTGGCGTTTAAGGCAAGCAGGTTGGTTCGAGATGCAATCTGCGAAATTAATGCGACAATCTTGGAGATTTCTTGGGACGATTCGGCTAGGCGTTTTACTTTACGCGTGGTTTCTGCCACCGTTTCGCGAATCTCCAAGATGCCCGATACGGTGCGTTCTACCGCCTCACCCCCTTTAAGAGCCGTTGCAGATGCCGAGCGAGCCACCTCTTCTGCCTCACGAGCGCTCTCTGCGACTCGTTGAATCGAGTTGGTCATCACCTGCACCGAATTGAGTGTGACGGCTAGCTCCTCCGCTTGGCGAAGCGCATCCGATGAGAGCGATCGCGCAAAGATTTCATTTTCTGCTGATCCCTTACTCACTTGCCGCGCCGCTTGTTTAACTTGCAACACGATTTCCCGCAGGTTTTGAATCGTCAGGTTGAATGAGTCTGCGACGGCTCCAAGCACGTCCGCCGTGACTTCGGCCTGCACCGTCAAATCACCACGAGCAGCTCCTTCTACATCGTCTAGCAGTCGAATCACTTGACGCTGTAGGTCTTCCTTCGCCTGCTCTTGCTCTTCTGCTTTGCGCTGTGCCTCACTCGTGGTTGTCAGAATGATGCGCGCCATCTGATTAAACTCGTTGGCGAGCTTACCAAACTCATCTTCTGAATAGACGGTAGCCTGAGCGTTGAGATTCCCACGTGACACTGCTTCAAATTGCGAATGCAAATCATCTGTCGTTTTTTGCATCGGTCGAAAGGCGGCCTGACCGAGGGCGAATGCCGCCCCAAAACTCGTTAACCCGGCAGCAACCGCCATGATGCCCCCTGTTCTGGCAACAGCGCTCTTTTGTTGTTGATCGGCAAAGACGCTAGCCGCACCGTAGCTCACCACGGCAACCGCGATCGCAGAGACAACGCCTGTCACTCCGGCGATGATCACTCGTTTGGCAGTCATCGATGCATTTTCAAGAGGCGCAAGCCATCCTTGCTCAACCATGACCTCTGGCTGTTCGCCACTCCGGGTGCCCGACTGAGCAAACGTTGGCAGTTGATCGGCCGTCCCTGAAATGCTAAAAATTTCTTCTTCCCGAATAATAGACTGATCTACAAATTCATCTGTGTCAAATCCGACCTCATCATCAGGGATAGAATCATCGCTAGACGGCCCAAACCCTGAACCCACCGTTGGACTTGTAAAACCAGCCGAGTTATCTGACAAATCAAAATCAGGCAAGCTTCCTAGATCGTCAAACTCATCGAACTCATCTAAGAAATCGACACTGCTACTTCGATCATGACTAGGCGCATTTGATGATTGTTGAAATGCAGGTTCATCGCTCGTCGAAAGACCATCATGGTCGATATCATCAAGGCTATCGAAGTCAAATTCTGATCCACTTTCAGAGACGAATGTCTGCTCGCCTTGATCTCCGTAGGAGGATTGCATTTCGGATTCATCATAGTTCGATGCGGAATCCGAATAATTTGACTCAGCATCAGAATAATCGGAGGCGTAGTAGTCGGGTGACGAATCGAGATTGGCATCAAAATCGTCTGCTGCTATGTCAAACTCATCGACACCGCCCATAAAGAGAGTTTCTTCGTCATTGTCGCGCTGAGCTTCATGCGGAGCTGTCGATGCGCTGTCAGAACCATAGGCAAACATCTCATCTGCTAAGGTCGCATCTCGCGTTTCAGATGGAGATGAATAGGAAGACTCGTCGAGATCCTCTAGAGACTCTGAGAAAAGAGACTGATCAAAATTTAAATCGGCATTAAATGGGGAGTCGTCAGCAGAGGCCTCGGGTTGATCGTCCTCAAATGACTGATCAAATGAAAACGGATCGTCAAGGGGTTCGGCGGATGGTGTGGATTCTGACGGATCAGATGCGTCTTCATCAAGAGCAAACGGATCGTCGGCAAATGCCTCGTTGCCATCAATAAAGAAATCATTTTGGTCAAGCGTAGATCGCATTTGATTTGAGGACTGCTCAAGTGCAGGCTCACTCGCTGATTCTAAATTAGACCCTGAAAAATTAGCATCGTCTCCTAAATCAGCATTCGCTAAATCCTGCCATTCGCCATCTGACTCCTCGGAGAATTCATGGGACTCCTCAAACCCTCCATTATCGACACCAAACTGGCTGGCATAGGCTAACCCATTGTTGGCATAGTCTACATACTCGGGTTCTGAGGTCATATCCAATACTGACTGATATTGATCACGGGCAATATCGTATCGCTGCAACCCGTAACAATAGATATGTCCTCTCAACAGCTGCACGTTTAGATCATCAGAATGACTCTCTAATAATCGATCAACGATTTGAGCTGCCTCCTCGTAGTTGCCCAACATGTAGGCGCGTTCAGCCTGTTGATATTCTTGTGCGTAGTCAGTGCCTGGTCCCATTTGCTCTCTCCCGCCTGTGCGAGTATTCTATCGAGTTATACATCTATGCCGCCCACCGTGCCGACCGAAGAATTGCGACTTGGTCTAGCAAGCGAAGGTAGCGATCTGAAGGCTCTTCAGATATCCATTCTCCTCTTAGAAAAGGAGCCATTCCATCGGGTACATTTGTTGGCATTTGCACCTCATCAATATCAAGCCAATCCATTCCGATAATGCGATCGACCGCTAAACCCAGCATCATATCTTGGTCTTCGACAGCGATGACCGGAATCTCTGAGCGATCGGTTCCTAACGGGGTCGCGTCTCCGAGAAACTGACCGAGGTCAGCGACCCAAATCACCCGTCCTCGCACGTTGAGGGTACCCAAAAGCAGAGGAGAAATGTTCGGGATCGGTGTGACCCGTTCGGGGGATGGCGAAATCACTTCACGAATCCCGGTTGCGGGCAGAGCAAATTCATCCCCGGAGGAGGTAAAAAATCTAAGGTGCAATTCACCTTCCGGACTTTCTAATTCTTGAAATTCCGGAACCTGCTCTTGCCCTTTATTTGTTAAGAAATCTGGATTACCGACCATCACGCCTAACCTTTTTCACAAAACTCATCCTCTCAAAAGTTGTTTGACCGTGCCCACCAATTCAGTAGGTTGAAAGGGTTTAGCAATGTAGGCATCTGCGCCTTGCTTCATTCCCCAGTAGCGATCGAACTCTTCTCCCTTTGACGAACACATTACAACCGGTACGTTTTGGGTTTTGGGGTCAGCCTTCAAGCGACGACACACTTCATATCCGTTCATTCGAGGCATGACAATATCTAATACGACTAAATCGGGACAGTGCCCCTTGATGTACTCTAATGCCTCAATGCCGTCACTAGCCACGGTTACGTTAAGACCACTTCCCTTGAGAAGGTCGGTAATCATCTCCCGTTGGGTCATGCTATCTTCCACAACAAGAACTGTACTCATAACTGCCTGCCTGTTAACCGCATATGCGAACGGGAAAGATGTTTAACAATTCATTCTCTATATGATCGTGTAGGACTAGGATAAAGGAATTTATGGCGCACTGCTGTAAGACTCAGACGGCTTAACAGATTCAGGAATATCAATTTCTAACTCATCTTCTAGGGGTTCTGCTAGTAGTTTGTCAGTTTTAGACGGTATTTGAGACCTATCGAGGCTGCCTCGCCCCGCATATTTCTCAACTAGTGTAAGCAGTTCTTGTTCTCCAAAGGGTTTAGTGAGATAGTCAGTTGCGCCAACAATACGAGCTTTAAGCCGATCTATAAATCCGTCTTTCCCCGTCAACATGATAATTGGAGTCTGTCGAAATGCCTTGGATTGGCGGAGCATAGCACAAATTTCGTATCCGTCAAGCTCGGGCATCGCAATATCGCAAAAAATCAGGTCGGGCTTGAGATGGAAAACGAGGCTGAAGGCATCTAATGGGTTGCCAATTGCGGTGGCGCGGTAGCCTCGCTGATTTAGGATGTATTCCACGCCTTTGCGAATGGTTGCTCCATCGTCAACGCAGACAATCTGGGGGGGGTTGGGCGAATTCGAATGCTCTAGCGCTGATGGTGACGGAATTGCGGTTTCGGAGAGGGGATAGTGAATGTGGACATACCCTCGCTGAACGTAAGGATATAGAGCTTTTGCGATCGCCAGAATGTCGCGATTGAGATAGCGGGCCATTTGCCGAATCGACGTTTTTCCATCGACCCAACGATCTAGAGCGTTGAAGGTGCTCTCTTTCAAATTTTCCCGTAACCGCTCTGCATGGGCGATCGCCGGACATTGGTCTGGAGATTTAATGAGGGGATGAAGCTGTTTCCATGCTTGGATTTGCGTCATAATTGTGCCCACCAACGAGCTGATTTCTAGCGTGGTGAGCTGAGGCGTCAGCGGCGGGCTAATTTCAAAAATAAACGAGCCTTGGTGCAGACTCAGCAAGTCAAATAGCGTCTCGTGAACCATGCTTTGGATGATAGTTCGTCCTTGAGCCGGCGTCAGCACATGATTTTCTAACAATGCCCACAAATGTCCGTATTCGGGGGCGTTGACCGTAGCGATGGATGAGACGTTAATCTCACTTAAGTCATTTTGAACCTGATAGCGGCGTAAATAATCGTTTAATCGAGCTAGATTACCGCTGTTTTCGCCCGCATAAATGATTTTTCCGTTGAGGAAGAAAACGAACCACGAAGAGCGAGTCAGCGGCAAATTAGATGAGCGATCGCCACCCAGGAGCCTTCTAGGAGGGCTGTAGGCTTCGACAAATAGCTCACCGGTACGTTGTCCTAACTCAATGAGCTGCAAAATACTGCGAATGTCTATTTCGTTCAGCTCGCCCTGCATGTAGTTAAATCACTCTCTCTAATTACTTAGACATCTGCCCGATTGTCTAAAATTACAGTTAAATTATGACGTGGATGCACCCATGGCTGTGGATATTAGCGTTCAATTCAAACACTTCAATTAGCAAGAATTCACTGACATGTCATACACTATAACTCTCTTGAAGCCGCCTCAGTAAAACAGCTTTTATCACTACCAATCTACGGTGAATCTGAATTGGTGATAGCTCCATCCCGGATTGCTTAACATATCTTCTTTTCCAATAGATGAACCTATAAGTTCAATTTGCGCAATTTGAATCGATAAATCGAGTTAGTTTTAATTGAATCAAACATTGTTTTGCATCGATCAGGAGCAACAGGTTTCATGATTTCACCGTATAATTCCGAATAATTTCGCATCAAGGCACCGATTCACTCACCCACTGGATTATCCTGGGAATTTAGAACAGAGTGAGTATCACCATTAGCCTCAGGTGGTTAATGTGCAGACTCGGTGCTTACACGATGTTTACACGATGTGTTAGCAAAACTTAGAGGTCCCTACTGGTGAACCAATCGAATATTTGCCTGCCAAGCAGCGCTTTGTTCGTATAATGATGCCCAGATGAAGTTTTGGGCGATCGCCATCAGAATAAACATCTACAAATTTTGAAAAATTTTGAGAATCGCCTAAACGAGGGTCATCGCTAATAAAACGCAATGAACTTGATTGAGTCGTTTTTCGTCAGAATCTTAATGGATAGAAAATGATGTCAGGCTGTCAGCTCTGAAGGATAAAGGCGCGACTCATGTGTGATTCAGCTTAACTAGCTTAACGATCTTGAAGGATGGTGATCTATGAGTGAATAGAGCGAACCGGGGTTTCGTCGATGAGTCTTGTCATCGATATCGAGGGTTTCTTTAATGTAAAGATATGATTGACCACAGCCGGTTGATTTTCGATCAGCTCTGGGTAGACCCTCTCTACGAATATTGTCTAGTTGAGCATTGTCTCCTTAAACTGGATGCAGACGACGAACTCAATGACAAAAAGCTTATCTTGATATCAGGCATAGACACGAAAGAGGAACATCAGCGTGCTGTATTTAGCGGAAGTACAGAAGAAGAGCAGGGTTATTGGCAGCAGTAAAGTCGAATTTAAACTCCTAGCTTGTCAGCGAGCTGAGAATACGTGGAGTGCTGTTGGCGAAGAGAGCATTCCGGCCCCCGATGATGTGAACTACAACTCCGGCACCTTAGTTATGGTCGATCTGTCTTCCAATAGGCAGGTTCAACGACACTCGGAGGCGGGACGTCAACTCGTCAGCATCTTGCAAAATTTCTCCCGATTGCAGGAAAAATTTAAAACTCAAGAAGAAGAAATTGAACAGTGGAAGCAATCTCTGACGTATCAAAGCCAAGAATTAAATCGTCGGGAAATGGAGATGGAAGCTCGGCAAGAGCAGCTTCAACAAATGGAGGAAGATTTTGAACGATTGGAGCAGCAGCGCCAAGAAATTGACGTAGCGCAAGAACAAGTCAATCGTTTGCAAGAGGAATTTACCCGTAAGACGCAAGAACTTGAAGGCGCTTGGGCACATCTTGAGGGCGAAAAACGCCGCTTTGAAGAGCAACAAGACCAGATACAGCACGCTGCTGGCCTAGATGATTCCCAAGCCCAACATATTCAAGAATTGCTCCACCGAATTTCCAGCACCGTTGCCCCCACTGATTCAATTCGAGAACAGCTTAATACATCGTTTGAGATCGTCTCTCAGCAACAAGAGGCGCTTAATCAACACTGGCAAAATCTCGAAGAGCAGCAATCGTCTGCTCAACAGATGCAAGGTGAGGTCGACGGGCAATCCCAAGATTTGCAAGATCGTTGGCATCAATGGCACCAGGATCAAGAGATTTTGGAACACACGCAGGCTGAATTGAGTCGACAAAAGAGCGCGCTTGAGGCGAAGCAAGATGCGATTCGGGCACTGTCATCTCACGTTCAGCAACAGACCGATTTATACGAACAGGCCCGCTATCTTGCAGAGACATCAGGCACAGGACCTGTTGCAAAAGTTGACGTGAATGCCTTAGAGCAAATGCAGCTAGAAACTCTGCAAACAACCGTCACTGAATTGCAGCAAGAGCTTGAGAAAAATTCTCGCTTTGTCAGCAGTCAAGAAGAAGAGCTAAATCTACAGCAAGAGGAAATTGAAAAACTCCGCGCTCAGATCCAGCAGGCTAGTGAATATGATCGTCTAAGCTTGGAAACTCAGCTTGCAGATGAGCAAGAGAGCTATCGGATGCTGAACGAGACGTTAGTAGGACAACGTCGAAACCTCCAAGAGCGTGAGGCGGTTCTCAAGCAGCACAAGATTATTTTGGCTCGTCGTCAGGGCCTACCTCTAGACGATGGTCAGCAAAGCGATATCAACATGGAACCCCTTCTGCGCCAAATTGATTCGATTCGACAGCATCAGTCTCAAGAATTGCAAAAGCTTGAAGAACAGGTCCAGCAGATGCAGGGATCGGTCGTTGAGACGGAAGAGCAAGTCCAGCAGAAAGCGACTGCTCAAGAGTCGGTTTTGGCCGAGCTCAAGCAGTTTGAGCAGGAGTGGAAGTCGAAGAGCGCGGCGCTGGCTGAATTATGGGGCAAGGTCAATGCGTATCGAGATGTCTTGCAACCGATTCAGGATAATCTAAACGGTCTCAAGGAAAAACTAGAGGCGATCGCCAACTTGATTGCTCAGTTTCAGGAGTCAGGAGATTACCAGCTGCAGGCCATCCATGAAATGCAGCAGCAAGTCCAGCAGTTGACTGACAACCCGTCTCCTGAACTAGCAGCATCCTGAGGCATGGAGCGCGTTAGCCGTATTTGGCCGTATTAAGAACGACGGTTGATATCGGTCTGCTGCAAGTCTTCAAAGATGATCCAATCCTGATCGACTCGGGCGATCGCTCCTCCTGGGAATGGATCGCTCTGAGTGCGATGGGGGGCAGAGATGAGCGCGGTCAGTTTTTCGATGTGGTCGAAGTTGGGAGCGCTAGGCAGAATAGCGTGCAGACATCGGCGCATGACGCGTCGTTGAAGCGCAAGTGGAACCGTTTGCAGCACGATGCGGTTGATCTGCAACGGCGGAGTTAATTTATGATTGAGCGGTTCATCTGATGATTCTTGGGGCTCAAATAGGGGCGGCTCTCTAGGCGCGATCGCTCGCTGAAATACGGCATCGGCTTGAGTCGAAAGATAATCAGCCTCCGCCCGTAATATTTCCGCAGTTTGGTGAAGCGCTAACTCAATTTGAGGATTAAACTGCGCTTTCAAATGAGGGATCAGATCGTGGCGAATTCGACTTCGGGTATAGCGCGGATCTTGATTGAATGGATCAACGCAAATAGCAAGGTGTCGAGATTGGCAAAATCTTTCCGTTTCAGCCCGCGTGATGTCTAGCAACGGTCGCACCAGCATCACACGGGGAGCTAAATTTCGTTGCCAGTCTAGCGCCTGCAAGCCGTCTGTTCCGCTTCCACGGATCAGGTTGTGGAGGACTGTTTCAGCGCGATCGCTCATGGTGTGAGCGGTAACAACCGCCGTATAGCCGTGATTCTGGGCGATTTGAGTTAATTCTTGATAGCGCCACTGCCGCGCTGCGGCCTCACGCCGGTCAATCTGGGCCGATGTTGAGCTGTAGAAGGGAAGATGTCGTTGTTGAGCTAGGGTTGCCACATACTCGGCAACGTGATCCTCCTCAGGATGCCAGCGATGATTGCAGTGGGCGATCGCCAAATGCCAGTTCCATTTGGGCTGGAGGTCTATTAAAAGCTGCATTAAGCAGAGCGAATCTTGCCCCCCTGATACCGCTATTAAAAGGCACTGACGCGGTTCTAGAAGATGACGTTGCCGAATAGCCCGATGCAGTCGCGCGTGCAAATCAGTCCATTTGGCTAGATGGGGCATGGCGATTGCTCAACCGTCACAAACATGTCGCGGGATGTTAGAAAAACCACCCATAGCTATGCAGCCCTTTCCCTAAGAGATTGACCCCTAAATAGCACACCCAAATGACCACAAAGCCAGAGGCAGCGAGTATTGCAGGGCGTCGACCCTGCCAGCCGCGAGTGATGCGAGCGTGCAGATAAGCGGCAAACACCAACCACGTAATCAGTGCCCAAGTTTCCTTGGGATCCCAACTCCAGTAAGATCCCCAGGCTTCATTGGCCCACACGGCTCCGGCAATGATACCAATCGTTAACAACGGAAATCCAAGTCCAATAATTCGATAGCTGACATTATCCAACGTGTCAGCAAGGGTTAAACGTTGCGGCGATAGGATCTCGGTAGAGGCAGAAACTGACGAATGCGCTACGGCAACCGGATGAGTTGCTTCTAGGACGGCTGTGGCTCCATTGGGCTGTGGTGGTGCGTTTAGAACCTGGGGATCAGATGCCAATGATGAAGACAGGGAATCTGTTGAGGAGATAGCAGCGGGTTCATTAGACTGCAACACTCGATATCGACGATCGCGAAATGCCCCCGTTCCAACCGAGCTGCCACGCAACTCAACCGATTGTCCGCGCGTGGCAACTAGAAACGCCACAGACAGCAGCGACCCCACCATGAGGGCGGCGTAGCTAATCAACATGATGCTGACGTGCATCATCAACCAGTTAGATTTGAGGGCAGGCACGAGGGGCTCGGAAGCCTGCATCTGAGCGGGCAACGACAAGGCTGCAAATGCCGTAATTGCCATCGCAACGGGAGCCGTGACGACGCCGACCAAGCGACTCTGGCTCATATTTTCTGCAACCAGATGCAGGGTTGTAATGCCCCATGCGACAAAAAACAGTGATTCGTATAGGTTGCTGAGCGGGAAATAGCCTGCCTCAAGCCATCGCGCACCTAAGAGCGCTGCAATGCACAAGTTGGCGATCGCCATTCCGGTCGTCCCCAAAGTTGAGAGGTACGGAATTCGAGGAAATGCTGCGCCTCCCCAATATGCCAACATCGTGGCAAATAACAGTGCAAATGATGTGTTGTCGAGCCAGTTTTGCAGCGTGACCAGATCCATCCAGATATCTCCCCGTAGGTCTGTCAAAAATTGAATATTAAGCAGATTCGTTTAGTATCTCTCTCTATCCTATCGAGTCTTGCTCCTCATGAGAAATAGAAACGAATCGAGTCAGCTAGTCTGACGGCTCAGAGTCAGCGCTGGTTTTAAGTAAGACGGAAATGTCGTATCGGGTGCTGTATTCATTTTCAATGGCAGAGGTGACGCCAATGGCGCGAATTGCATTCACAAATGCCTGATTCTTTGGGGGAAGACTTGGAAGCGGTACATTAGCATCGGCACTGTTCATTGCTTCGAGATTGACAAAAAAGTGACCGTTGTTTGGCTCTAGCCCAGACGCGGTTGCTTGCTGGAATAGACTGTTTTCATCTAGCGCCGTGTTGGGGTTAGGTAAGAAGCCGTCTGCAATCGGACCAAAGGCTAAGAAGGTCACGTCATTGTTTAGCCATCCCCGGGTTAGCGTCAGTCCTGCTAGGGGTTGCGTCCATTGAACGACATTTGCACCGCTGATTTCAGTTTCATTAACCTGAAAGCGATATCGGCTCTCCATAACCTCATCAAGCTTGGTTAGCGTCTGTTCAGCGGCAGTGCGATCGCTCGCTTGCACCATAAATAAAACACCGACCCCGCCCCCTTCTGCCGTGTCTTCAGCAGTGGGGACTAGCGCCAACGCAAACTCTCCATCCATCCACGCTATCAGGTCATCATCCATATTTAAGCCCGTTGTTGCCTGCAGCCCCGCTCGCAGATTATTAGGGCTAAATGGCCCCCCAGACGTGGTGTCTCCTCGTTCGCTGTAATTTTGCCATAGCTGCTGCAAATTACCACCCGATACCATTGTGAGTGTTTCGGTAGGAAGGAATTCTGGCATTCGACGAGCCGCATTTTTTGCCTCATAGGTGGCCGCGCTATCTGGATTCAGCCACGCGATGCCCTGAATCTCAACGCCTTCCTCACCTAAAATAACTGTTGCGGCAAATCCTTGATTATTTTGGAGTGAAGCTAAGCCCTGAGACGGAATAGGTTGGTTGTTATTGGCGGCAATCTGACTCGCGACAGGCACATTGACATATGTCTGAAGAAACGGATCGGCAACTGCAACTTGGCGCAGTGCTTGCCGGTATCCCGGAATTTGGGCCACAGAATCTTGCCCTTTGAAGGTATCGATGACTTGCTCGATAGCGGCGGGCGCATCTGAGACGACGAGAAACTGGCGATCGATCACGGTAGCCGCATAGCCTTGACCAGACTCGCCAGAAAATTCTCGGATATCAAGCCCGTTATACTCCCGCGTAGTTGCTTCCTCGGCATCTGCCTCCTCAGACTTTGTTAATGATTCTTGTGCCTGGAGGGGATCAGTAATTGGCAAAATCCAAATGGCATCTTGCGGCTCGTCCGATGGAGCGGGTTGCGCGTTTGACTCGGAGTCGCCGTCTGACGGATTCGAGGACGGGGAGAGAAACGCAACGGTTACTTCATCGCCGACCCAAGGCTGAATGTCTTCTGCATAGTCATAGCCGTTTTCGGTCAGCAGGCGATCGCGCAGGTTATTGAGATTTTCTTGGAGAGTCGTTTGCGTTTCAGATGTTCCTAGTGACTGCAACTGTTCCCACTTGGCTTCATCGGTTGAAAACGAAAGCGTCATCAGAGCATTTTGGGGCACAACAGTCACCCCGACGGGCAAATCGCCAGATGATAACCGACGATTGGTTAAAAACCAGTAGGCAAGTCCCCCACCCACAATCAATGCAACGGCAGCGCCCAACGTCAGCACGAGGGCAGGTTTTTTCTTGAGAATCATGGGCTTAGACTCCATTTGCGTTCATGAGCAAGTGAGCGAAGGTCGGATTTTTGCAGCGCTCCCGAACACTATTCTGTACCAATTTTTGCGTCTATGTAGGTGTCTCTGCTGGGATTCCTTTAGACTTTAGTCCGGCGGTTATAGACGCTTGCAGCTTCTCGCAGAGTAAAAGGAAAGCGTCTCTGTCAAGAGAACTTTAGTCGCTGAGGCAACTGTTTGATTGGTAGTAGTTAGCGTTTAGCGTTTTGCGATCGCCCTTGGCTACACAGACGCTAGGGGATTTAACCACATCAGCAGGTTGCGTTTGAGGTCATTCAAATCTTGATACACGTTTTGCTTAACAGCTTGGGCGATCGCATCGACTGGAGAGAAGGTTTCGCCCGCCTGCCAGTTTATATCTTGACCCAGGGGAGTGAGGTGATTGCCGTTGAGGATACGTAGCGTTGTCAGCTCAGGAAACCGTTGCTGCATGATATCCGCTAATGATTGGGTTTGATCGATATCGTCTTTTCTAAACTTGATGAGCAAGTTGCGAGAGACGTTATATTCGTTTGCAATAATCTGATTGGTTTCATTGGGTGAGGGGACGAATTCGACATCGCGAGCAGGCGACACTTTAATGAATTGGTCAGTAAATTCTGCCACCATCGGAAATGACTGACGCATCGTGTCAACTATCGAGGAGGCTTGAGAAAATTGCTCTAGGAAGGGAATCGATCGCTTTGCCGGAAAGTTGTTAAACGAGATTAAGATATTGCCGGCTCGTTCTTGCTCAAACACAGCACAGATGAGCACGTGAAGCTTACATCCCATACTGTGACCGACGCCATAGATTGGCAGATATTTCTTAAACACAGTTCCTTGCAGGTACTCCAGCGCTTGCTCAAAGGTATTGAGCGCCTGTCGGGCCATGACTGCATGGTCGAGGGTGTTCACAAATGGCGTGGCGATGATGGCATAGCCCTGTTGGGCAAGGTTCTCTAACAGCCATCGATAGGTAACCTGAGGAGCCGTTGCGACAAACGCTCCCCCTAAGAAATGTACGATTGCGGTTGGGCGTTGCGGAATTAATACCCAATTGCCTGAAATTTCCTGCCAGTCCATGCCGACCTCATGCTCAACAGTCCCTTTTATAGCCCTACGAGTTTAGGTTTGTATGTAGAACCCGCGCGGCGCGCGGGTTCTACATACGTTCAGCGTCCTAACGCGAGAGCGTAAAGATATATCATAGAAGTATAGCCCTAGGGGCATAGAAACGTAGTGCGGAATCTTGCCCGCATTGGCAACGCCTCTCCATACTGAGAATTGCTGGCGATTGTGCGACATCCCCAATCTTTTTTCTCTCAGTACAATGAGAATCATCGCAATCTGCGAAATAATAAGTCAGGGTTCATCATGATGATCTAATTCGCAGCCGAACTAATTGACTCTTATCTATATGGCATCAGGCGTTTCTAAACTTCCACATAATCGACTCAAACCCCAAAACTGGATTCCTCAAATTTCAGTAATGGATCGCTACTTAGCAAACGAGCTGGTTTTTCCATTCTTGTTTGGGGTCGGCGCATTTTCATCATTAGGAGTTTCTGTTGGGGCGCTATTTGACCTGATTCGACGGGTTGCAGAATATGGATTACCCCTTGAGACAGCCCTTGAGATTCTGTTGCTCAAAATTCCAGAATTTATTTCGTACGCCTTTCCGATGTCTGTCTTGCTAGCGACGCTGATGACCTATAGCCGTCTTTCAAGCGATAGTGAGCTAACGGCTCTAAAGGGATGTGGCATCAGTGTGTATCGGATGATCATTCCGGCAGTTATTTTGAGTTTTGCCGTGACGGGTCTAGCCTTTACATTTAATGAGTTAATTGTGCCAGCGGCTAATTATCGAGCGTCAACGACATTAGAACGAGCACTCGGACAAGATCGCTGGCCCGATTTCCAAGAAGAAAATATTCTGTACCAGGAATATCAAGAAATTCAGGGAGATGGTCGTGACGAGGTTCTCACTCGCCTGTTCTATGCCAGTCGATTTGACGGAAAAGAGATGCGCGGGCTGACGGTTCTAGATTTCACTCAGGCAAAGCTGAACCAGATTATCAGTGCAGAATCAGCCGTCTGGAATTTTTCAGATAAGACGTGGGACTTCTTTAACGGCACGATTTATTTAGTTTCGGCAGATGGCTCTTACAGCAACATTCTGAAGTTTCAACATCAGCAGGTCCAACTTCCTCGGACGCCCTTGGATATTGCCTCTAGCGAGCGTCAAGATCCGAATGAAATGAACCTGGCAGAATCATGGGAACGGGTTAGACTACTGCGGCAACGAGGGAGTCAATCTAGACTCAGACGATTGTTAATTACAATCCACGAAAAATATGCGCTTCCATTTGCATGCGTCGTTTTTGGAATCGTTGGATCTGCCTTAGGATGTCGACTACGTCGAACTGGTAGAGCGACCAGCTTTGCTATTAGTATCGTTATTATTTTTAGCTATTATTTGCTTTATTCGATTTGCAGCGCGCTCGCTCACTCAGACGTTTTGACACCCATTGTCAGCGCTTGGCTGCCTAACCTTTTTGGATTTGGCATGGGAGCATTACTCCTTGTGAGGGCTTCTCAATAGAATAGGGATACCCATGGACGAAAGATGATTGATGCGTGTCTGTACAGACTGACTTTTCTGACTCAGATTCGCATGTTAAGTCCTAGCGAAGACTGTTGACTCATTCAGCGTCCTTGCGGAAATAGAGACTAGGATAAAGACAAACAAGAAACCGATAGGCTAATTTAGCGTCATTAGTCAATAGATTGGCTCGGTTAGCCGAGACTCGTTCATTCGCAAGCATGCGTGAGCATTTTAGAACTATGCCACTCCGAAATCAGTTTCCAACCTCTTTCCGTTATCTCAAAGCTCGGCTCCAGTTTGTAAAACGTCCGATGTTTTGGGGGGCCAGTGTTGTTTTGGTGCTGGCTACATTTTTTATTGTTGAGTACTGGACTCATCCTGAATGGTTTCAGGTTGACCAGCGCGATCGCACCCCCATCAATGACGGCCCCTCAGAAGAAGCAGCCAATCAAAATGGGTCTGAAGCGCTCCCCCCCGCAGAGGATAACGCGATTGGAGCAGATATTGACAGCTTGCCGCTCTTGTTTGATGAAATCCAGGGATTTGGCCAGGATGGCACATCCGATGACGCGTTGACTCAAGCCCCGGATGATCCGAGTTCTTTGTTGTCTGACCAGCTTTTGACCGCGCCTGGTTCGTTAGAGGCTGAATCTGGAGGTGCAAGGGAGGGCGATCGCTCACTTCTGAATCCATTTGCGTCAAACGATGCAAGTAATGATCTACCGAGTTCTGCTAATTTTTCTAGTGCGGTTCCGTCGAATAGCAGTCCTAGTTTGGCAAGCCCTAGCTTAGCATTACCGAGCTTTGGTAGCCTTTCATCGCCAGCAAACGGGGCTGCCTCGTCTAGTCCAGGTTCGGTACAGCCACCTGTCAACCCTCTACAATCTGCTCTAGAGCGATATAATTCGCCTGCCCCATCCACACCACAACAATTTTCCCCCAACTCATCTAGCACCACCTCACCCAATCCATCTTCGTCAGGAGTGGCTGGTCAGAATCAGACGATTCCCAGCAGTTCTCCGTATTTTCAGACATCACCTGCTCCAGGTACAACGGGGTATACACTCCCGCCAACGTTGGCTGTCCCTTCAACGTCAGCACCGAGCACCTCGGGACGCACACCGAACTCACTGCAACGTCAGCCTGGAGCATTCACGGCCCCATCCATCGTTCCACCAACGGCTCCGAATCAGAGCGGAACGGTGTTATCTCCTAACCAATTTCCTGGAACAGGTGTCCCAAATGGCGGAGCCCCAGCATATACACCTCCGCCTCAAAGTTACCCACAGCCTCAATCAAGTCAAACCTCTCCAACTTCAGCAGTCGTTAGTCGAACCGGACCTAACTACTTACCTGGGGCTAGACAATTCACCGTTTCGCCTCAATAGTTCAGAGGGGCACTCAATTAATCAAAACCCTGATTAAAACACTTATGAATCACCGAAGTAACTGATAATTGCGTCTGCAAACTCGGAACACTTTAGCGGTTGAGCGGGGGGTTCCATCATGCGTGCCAGATCGTAGGTCACATTTCGGCTAGAAATTGCTGCGCCAACTCCTTTTCTCACCAAATCAGCAGCATCTTGCCATCCTAAGTATTCCAGCATCATGACTCCCGACAAGATCAGAGAACCCGGATTAATTCGATCGAGCCCTGCATGCTTAGGCGCAGTGCCGTGGGTGGCTTCGAAAATTGCGCAGGTGTCACCAATATTTGCGCCTGGGCCCATTCCTAGCCCTCCGACAATTGCCGCTGCTGCATCTGAGAGATAATCGCCGTTTAAATTCATTGTGGCAAGGATGGAGTACTCATCTGGGCGAGTTTGAATTTGCTGAAAAATGCTGTCAGCGATGCGGTCATTGACCATGATTTTATCTTTCCATTGACCGTTTCCATGAGTTGACCAGATGGCATCGAGAGTTGCTTTCACTTCTTCGCAAATCTCTGCTTTTTTGTCTTTTGTCAACGATGCATATCCAGGTTCGACCTGCTGGGCATTTGCTTCGATTGAAATGTCGGGATTATTTTCCTTATTACTAAGAATCCAGGATTCTCGCTCGGTGACACAGTCTGCACGAAACTCGGTAATCGCCAGTTCGTAGCCCCAATCTCGAAATGCTCCTTCCGTATATTTCATGATGTTGCCCTTATGCACCAAAGTCACCATTTGCTTGGGCTTGGGTAGTCGAAGGGCATGCTTCATGGCTCGTCGCACGAGTCGTTGAGAGCCGGTCTTGCTGATGGGTTTGATCCCAATCCCAGAGTCAAGGGGAATTCGCTTTTTACCGTGTTCAGGCGTTGCTGGAATCAGGTCTTCGTTTAGGAGCTTAATGAGGCGATCGCCCACGTCACTACCCTGTTTCCATTCGATACCGAGGTAAATATCTTCTGTATTCTCTCGATAGACGATCACATCTAATTTGTGAGGGCTCCGATGAGGCGAGGGAGTGCCTGGATAATACTTGCAAGGGCGGACGCAGGCATAGAGAGCATTAATCTGTCGCAATGCCACATTTAAAGACCGAATGCCTCCACCAACCGGAGTCGTGAGCGGACCTTTGATGGCAACCCCGTAGTCTCGGATTGCTTGCAGCGTATCTTCGGGTAAATACTGAAAGTCGCCGTACACGTCGCAGGCTTCATCTCCAGCATAAATTTTGAACCAGTTCACATTGCGCTTGCCACCATAAGCCGTCTCAATTGCTGCATCTAAGACGTGCTGAGTCGCAGGCCAAATGTCTACCCCCGTTCCATCTCCTCGAATAAACGGGATGATGGGATCGTCTGGGACAATGGGTTCGCCATCCTTGAATGTGATCCGAGAACCAGTCGTGGGAGGGGTGATTTTTTGATACATAGCGGCTGATCTAAGCGTGTACGCAAACTCAACAATTTTTAGAATCTGGTGATTGTGTGGCTGCTGGACACCCTAAAAAACGGGTGTGATTTAACAGTGTTAATTTTAGGTCGAACAGTTAGATTGCACAGCAAATTAGACACGATTATCCAGTTTTTGGGCAGCGTATCAGATTCATAAACGATGCAACCGATAGCAGTATTACAGAAACGGGTCGGATATAGAAGATTTTTAGTCTCGAACTTGATTTGGGCCTACATGCAATGTTTACCAAATTGCACGAACGGGAACACTGGATAGCAAAATGATCATCGACTCGCCCCATGAAGAAGATTCTAATCGTTGATGACGATACCACACTCGCAACTGCGCTTAATCGCTATCTCACAAATCGTGGGTACTCGGTGCGTCATGCCTGTTCTGGGATAGAAGGACTCACTCTGTTCGAGCAGGACGTGCCTGATGTTGTCGTGTCTGATGTGCTGATGCCCGAAATGAATGGGCTAGAGTTTTGTCACCGACTACGAGCGTTGCGGTCAGGTCAGTTGGTGCCGTTTATCTTTTTATCCAGTCGTAAAGACGTAGACGACCGCATCGAAGGACATAAGATGGGGGCTGATGATTATCTTGTCAAACCATTTGAACCGAGAGAATTAGTGGCCAAAATCGAGTCCCAACTGGAGCGATCGCGCCGACTTAATTCTGAAATTATCAAACTCATGCAGCAATCTATCGTAACTACGCCCCCCGCTGCAATCGAGCCAACTCCTGCCCCGACTCCTGACCCACTCCCACTGACTCCAGCAGAAAAACGCGTGTTTGGAGAAGTGATTCAGGGCTTTACCAATAAGCAAATTGGCGATCGCCTGTTCTTAAGTCCGAGAACGGTGCAAACCCATCTCAGCAATATTCTCAATAAACTTCAGTTAGAGAATCGCTCGCAATTAATCCGCTATGCGTTTGAGCATGGCTATCATCCGCCTGTAGATATTACTGAATAGATTGCCATCCAATTGGATGAGTAGTCAGTGAGAAGTCGAGATAGAGTAATAAACAAATCCACAATCGATTTGTGAATGGCAATTTTGCCGCTATTTCTTCTCACTACGATGACTAACTCTCAGGGTGTCCGGCTTTCAGCATCTCAAACATTTCCTCATCGTCTGATGCGATGGCTCAATCTAGTGTTGCTGGTGATTGGCGCAGGACTCGTCTTATCCCCGATTGGGGTGATTGTGCTCATGTCATTAGTTCCAGCGGAAGCTGCCTCAAGTCTTCGTCTGGAATCTCTGCGTCAGTGGTCATTGTCCAACTATCAGGACGCATGGGAACGCGCTAACTTTTTACTCGCATTTGCAAACTCGACGCTGGTAGCGATCGCCGTTACAGCCTGTCAGATTGTTACATCTGCTCTAGCGGGATATGCGCTAGCGAGACTCACCTTTCGAGGGCGACGGGCGGTTTTGCTGGTCGTACTCGTCACATTAGTCATCCCCTTTCAAATTTTAGTCATCCCCATTTTTTTAGTGCTGAAATGGGGACACCTGATTAACACCTACGGCGCGCTCATTTTGCCAACGGCTGCCAACGGCTTCGGGATTTTTCTGATGCGGCAATATTTTTCAACGATTCCGGTTGAGTTAGAAGAAGCCGCTGCCGTTGATGGCGCAACTCGGCTGCAAATTTTGATTCGAGTCTTAATTCCTCTGGCTCGTCCTGCTCTCGTCACCTTATTTTTGTTTACGTTCATTGGCGAGTGGAACGACTTGTTTAAGCCGCTCGTTTTCACGACGCGTCCTGAGCTGAGAACGGTACAGCTTGCGCTAGCAGAATTCCAAGAGCAGTTTACCAATAGCTGGTCACTGTTGATGGCGGCTGTGGTGATTGCGACTGTTCCAGTGGTTGGGCTATTTTTAATCGGTCAACGTCAGTTTATTCGCGGCATTGCAACCACAGGCATCAAAACCTAATTAATTTCTCTCATCCAAGAGTCGATCCACGATGCGTACCAGATTTGCAGTGGTTTCAGCTTGTTGGCGTGTGGTTTCAGCGACTTGACGATTCGTCTCGGTCAGCTCACGAATGGAATTTTTGATATCTCGCATGTCAGATCTAAACTCGGTTAACCCTTCGGTGAGACGGCCAACCTGATCGATCAAGATTTCGAGCTTTTCATCAATGCGGTCAAGCCGTTGGTTGGTCGTCATAGCACGGGGTAACAGGGCTTGGGTTAGATTAGTCTAGCACGGTGATTCTCGATACAGTAGGTATATAAGCGTTCGTACTTTTCACCAGTTTGGGGAAATGAGCGTGGAAACCTCACATCAAACCAACGACACGATTGCCAATCGCTATCAAATCATTGCGCCATTGGGAGTTGGTGGCATGGGAACCACCTATGAAGCAACTGATTTGCACACTCAGCAGCGGGTTGCCATCAAAACGGTGTCACTTCGGCAAATGGGTGAATGGAAGGTGCTAGAGCTGCTCGAGCGAGAAGCAAACGTGCTGTCAGCGCTCGACCACCCTGCCATTCCTCGTTATGTCGATTACTTTCACATTGATACGGAAGGCGATCGCCAGTTTTATCTGGTTCGAGACCTCATTCCGGGTGACTCGCTCGCCAATTTGATTAAACAGGGTTTGCATTTGGATGAAGCGAGTCTCACCGAAATTGTGGTTCAGATTTTGGATATTTTGACCTACATTCATCGCCTCAGCCCCCCGGTGATTCACCGAGACATCAAACCTGAGAATATCATTCGCCAGCCAGACGGCACGATTTTTTTAGTCGACTTTGGTGCCGTTCAAGATATTTACCGTTACACCATCAGCAAAAGCGGCACCTTCGTCGGCACGATTGGCTACATGCCACCTGAACAGTTTCGCGGACAGGTGACTCCTGCATCTGATCTCTATGCGCTAGGGGCGACCATTGTATTTTTGCTAACGGGGCGATCGCCCGACGATCTGCCCCAACGTCGGATAAAGCTAGACTTTCGCCCCTATGTGCAGGTTTCATCTCGATTCGCCAACTGGCTCGATTGCTTGCTTGAACCCGCTGTAGAAGATCGCATCCAGTCTGCTCAAGAGGCGTTGGATGCGCTCCGGCGAGAACCTGTAGATCTGAAAAGCGAGGGGCGATCGCTGCCCGTTCGCTTACAAAAACCTGCCCGCAGCCGGGTCACTCTCCAGCGCAATCCGTCTCAGTTGACGATTCAAATTCCGCCCACCGGAATTAACAGTCACACTCTATCACTCGGCATTTTTGCCCTATTTTGGAATGCGTTTCTTGTCGTTTGGACGGTCGGCGCGGCCAGTGCATCCCTATTTTTTGCCCTATTTTCGATCCCATTTTGGCTCGTCGGATTGGGGTTAATGAGTCGAGCCATTGGAGGAGCAACCAACCGTGTTCACTTCGAGCTGTATCCTGATCGGTTTCGCCTGGTGCGCCAAATTTTGCTCTGGAAGCGCACCGTCACGGGCAACACCCGCGATCTCTCCAGCATTACTGCTAACGACAACACAGGATTTTCAATCAACAATATGCCCGTCCGCTCATGTGCATTGCAGGAAGGGGTAAGAACTCACCGATTTGGTTCAACCCTAACGTCTATCGAGCAAGAGTGGCTGGCGGCTGAAATCTCAGCATTTTTAGATGAGCTGCATCGTGATGATTGGGGATGACACTCAAACACTGCTGAAATCTGACAGGCTTCGCGTACAATCACGGTGAACCCCATCCAATAGTCAACATGACAGCCCCCGACATTTTGGCATTCGACTTTGACGGCGTGATTTGTGACGGACTGATTGAATATTTCCAGACGGCATGGAACGCATATTGCCGCATTTGGAAACCCGACTCTAGCACGCCGCCTGATGGACTCGCCGAGCGGTTTTATCGATTGCGTCCCGTTGTAGAAACGGGCTGGGAAATGCCGCTGGTGTTGCGATCGCTCTTGATGGGCATGTCAGACGAAGAGATTTTGGATCACTGGCAGGCGATCGCTCATCAACAAGTCAAGACCGAGGGAATAGACCCGGCTCAGCTCGCTGCACTCGTAGACGGAGGGCGCGACGAGTGGATTGCCCGCGACGTAGACAACTGGCTGGCTCAGCATCGATTTTATCCAGGCATCCTTGATCGGCTCCAGCAGTTGCTCGCCAGTTCAACCCAGGTCATGATTATCACAACCAAAGAAGGCCGATTTGTGAAACAACTGCTGCATCAGCAAGCGGTAGAAATTCCGGCTGACGCGATTTATGGCAAAGAGATCAAGCAGCCCAAGCATCAAACCCTGCGCCAGCTTCAGGCGACTGCATCCTCTCCTGAGATTTGGTTTGTTGAAGATCGGCTCAAAACCCTACAATCCGTCAAATCACAGCCCGATCTTGAATCCGTCAAGCTTTTTCTAGCCGACTGGGGCTATAACACCCAGGGCGATCGCACCCAGGCTGAACAGGATGACTGCATTCAGCGACTCTCGCTCGACCAGCTTGCCCAGCCCCTTTCAGCCTGGATGAATTCCCACTAAATCTTTAATCTTCGCGGAATTCGTGAAGTGTCAATATATTTTCCTGACGGGCAAATTTGGGCTTTGTATCAGTGGGTAGCTCTTGCACATCCTTTCAAATCAATGGTTTATCCCAATTCTCGATTTTAGATTTGCGATTTTGGATTGACGGCCACCAGCCTTGCAAGGGGTCTAGCCTGTTCATTTGTAGCCTTACTTCGAAGAATTGGTTTTAGATCCCCTTAGCCCTTGATTTTGATGGTGAGAGCATCGCGACGGCATCCCTGCTATGACGATTTATCGAGCCCGGTTATGCGATTTTACACTGCTGCTATTTATACACTCGCTGCTTTCACCGTCCGGGATTTTACCCAACAGGCGATCGCCAGCCCACCCCCTGAGCCCCTACCCGATGTCCCCGAAAACAATGATGCGGTCGATGTAGCTGACGTGCCCGGTGCAATTGACCCGGTTATACCGCCCGAAACGCTGAGCACGTCTGATTTTTCTAGCCCAGCCTCGCTAATAGCCCCTTCAGCAGACGAGAATTTAGTTGCAGAAGGTTCGATTGATGCGTCACAGCTAGACCTGTCACAACCAGATCCGTCACAACCAGGACATTTGGTGTCGGCGTCCTCTGAACGCATCGTCTTTGATCGAGTTATCATCCAAGATGAATTTCAGATGGCGACTAGCGCCGCGTATCGCGCTCATGCAACTCGCTCTAGCGCAACTAAGAACGAAGCAGCCGAACCCGTTCGTGATGCCGATACTAATTCTGCATCGACGATTTCAACCGCCTCAGCTAGTCGCTCCTCAGCCACCGAACTCCCTTCCGTAGCAGCGACTAACCCTCGCCTCGATATAGCAGAGCCCGAACGTATGGGCGATCGCATCTATACGGCTCCAGAGTCAGACATCGCAAGGCAGGTAGCTGCCATCGAAGCCGACATCATGGAGCACCTGGCAGCGCGTCGGCAGACTCAGCAACTCTCTCAGGCGACCAGCTTTTCTGGACTTGCAGACGTTGAGGGAACGTGGGCAGAATCCTCCATTCGTGCCCTCGTCGCAGAAGGCATCATCCAAGGATTTGACGATGGCACCTTTCGCCCAAACGCACCCGTGACCCGTGCCCAATATGCCACGATGATTCAAACTGCGTTTCCCACCGTTGAATCCCTGCGTCCGTCGTTTGCGTTTGTTGATGTGCCCGTTAATCATTGGGCCGCCACTGCAATTCAGTCTGCGTATCAAAACGGATTTCTCAACGGGACGTCTGCCCAGCAATTTGCCCCCGACCAAACCATTTCACGTGCTGAGGCGATCGCCTCATTGGTAAGAGGGTTACGGCTTACGGCAACCAACGAGAGTGCGGCCTCGTTGCCTGATTTTTTTGACGATGCTGAGCAAATTTCAGCCGATAGTCGAGGGGCGATCGCCGCTGCAATTGACCACGACATCATCGTCAACTATCCCGACGTTACCCGTCTAAACCCAAACCAATCGGCAACCCGAGCAGATACGGCAGCCTTCCTGTATCAAGCACTATCAACGATTGGACAGGTTCCCGACCTGCCTGCTACTGCAAACGTGAGTCGGTATGTTGTGACATCGGGTTCACCTCAGACGATTCCCCGATCATCGTCTGCCTCGCTACCTTCTCCATCAGAATCCTCATCTCCGAGGTCGACCTCATCAGCGGCAGCGATTTTGACGGCTGCTGACTGTCTCGAACCCCCGAATCCCGACATTTTTGAACGCACCCTCTTAGAACTCGACGACCTCGAACAACTCACATCTAGCATCCGCCCCTTTGATCGCAGCGCCCCTGCCTTAACGATCGCCAACCCCGCTGGATTTGGCGTAGACGGTGGCACCGTGTTTATTAGCGGCACGTTTCAAGAAGACACACGCTATAGCGAAGAAGCGGATGGCGCAGTAGGCATTGGAATCGGCTTGGGCGACGCTCGGCGTGCCGTTGGAGTCGAGCTGTCTTACACGATCGCCAGCTTTGGCAGCAACCGCAATTTTGGTACAGGCGGCTTCAATGCCCGCATTCACCGACGGTTTTCAGATAGCCTATCGGCATCGGTCGGCTGGAATGGATTTTTGATTACGGGCGAGGAAGACGGCGATTTTGAAGATTCAATCTACGGATCGATGACCAAAATCTTCCGGCTTCGCGACAGCCTGAGCCAACCCTTTAGCCGTCTCGCCGTCACTGGAGGAGCCGGCACCGGGCAGTTTCGCCACGAGCGCGATATTGCCGAAGACAATTCAACCGTCAGTCCGTTTGGCAGCATCGCACTGCGGATTGCTGAGCCTGTGAGTTTTATCACCGAATGGACTGGACAAGATTTAGCCATGGGATTGTCTATCGCTCCGTTTCGCAACGCCAATATCGTGATCACGCCCGCAGTGCGTGATATTGCAGGCGCGGGTGATGGCGCACGATTTGTTTTAGGGTTTGGCGCGAGTTTTTAACCACACTCACCAGGAGGGCACAGGATGAACAAATGGTATTACATAGGGTCAATAGGGCTCATCATCATGGGAAGCGCGATCGCCCGTCCCGCTGCGGCTCAACCGTTTCCTAATCTGTCTGATATCTCAGGAACCAATGTTTTTAACAGCGTGGCTCCTGATTTCTTTGATGACTATGGCGATCGCCTCGATCCCGACGTTTTGGCAGAGGCACGGCGGCTTGCTGCTCAACTTGACGAAGCATACGCAAGCTGCGTTGACTCGATCGAACGCTCAGAGGATGGCCCGCGTCGGTTTGCGCGAGGCCCAGCTCCGTCTCAAACAACGACAGCAGAGTGTGAAGATTACAACCGCTCGCTCGGTGACACCCAGCGGTTTTTAGCCCGCGTTCAAGATCAGCCCGTGACCGTTGATCCGCTTCGAGAAAGACCGTGGTAAGTGCTATGCAACATCGATTAAATGGAGTATGGCCTGATTATCTCGCATCCTGGCTCGCTGGACGTCGGGTAAACGTCACCCCGGCGTCTAGACTTGCATCGCTCGTATCCGCATCGTTCATCACCGGACTCCTCGGACTTGCGGCAAATCTAGTTGCCTTACCTGCCCAGGCTCAGGAGCAGTTTGGCAATCAAGGCATCATTTTTGACGTTGACACGATTGTGGAATTTGAATTTGTGCAGTCGGATGGGGTCTATCAGTCTACGTTTGGGGTTGTGAATCTGACGACGGGTGAACAGATTCCGCTCATGGCAGAAGAGCGATCGCGGACAAGGGGAATGACGGTTCCCAATCCACTGGCAGAATTTGAATTTGAAGCCGATACGCCCTATGCCTTCTACCTAGAATCGCGCTATAACGGCCAGCCTGCCCAAACAATTTACTCGCTGAGCGATCGCAATCCGGGTAATCAGCGATTACTGATGTTTGACGGCGATTTCATTGATTTGGCTGAGGGTGGAATCTTGCTCCGGTGGGATGATACTGGTTCGCTCCTAGTGCCCCCGGATCAGCAAGATCGAGACTTTGACGACTTTACCGTCCGCGCCGGGGGACACCTCGCGTGCCCAACCGCCCGCAACAACCGCATCGAAATCACAGGAGGAAGCACATCAGGAGGAACCTGGGTGGCTTTAAGCTGCCATCACAACTAGGTCAAATTGCTTTAAAAGCCTTGGCTCTGATCCGGATGAGCACCAACGATTTTTGTAAAACACTTTGGAGACGGACAAAATCAAAAGGATGGTAAAGCTCTTTGGGCATAGCTTCGCTAGAGCGATAGCGTAACCCATGCGGGTGTTGGGTTTTCTCCTTCGGAGACGCTACGTGAGCGTGGCCTCAACCCAATCTACACAGGTCTAATACCGATTCTTCAAAGTAGGACTATAGATGAACAGGCTGGAATCCAATCAGGGCTTTTGCTCGTCCATCCAAAATCCAAAATCCAAAATCCAAAATCGAGAATTGGTATAACCTAAACCATTAAATTCAACCCAGCGTTAAGGAGCGGGCTTCGACGGTCTTTACGATCTCAGTCTCTCCACCCTAGCCTTCTAGTTCCGTGTCGTAATCAAGGAGGCAGATTTGCAGAGAAGGTGTGCCCGAAATCGGAAGCGCTCGAAACGACGGGCTATCTATTGCCTGATTCATGCGTGCTATCTCGATAGCGTCAGTCAAAAATATCCGCTATTTGCCGATTGCCCGACACAACTTCAGCAGCGAGGAGTCGGACGCCGCACAGCCAGATTATTGGTCGCTAGCAAAACCACTGTTCCCTTGGAGCATGAATGGCTCGAAGCATTTTGGTGCGATCAGTGCCAAGAAACCCGTTGGTATCATGTAACCAAAACGGGCGATCGCACCTATGAGATAGACATTGCGCCTCATGAGCTATGGCAACAGGTGCGGGTGATGCATCCCGATGGAAATACGTCGGTTAGCGAGTTTACGCGTCGCCAAGCCCGACGCAATCAATATGGTCATCTCAATGACTTCAAATTTATGAGCTAACGGCCTGGGTTATGCGATCGCTAAACCAGCTCACTGATTCATTGAGGCTGGTGAGCAATGTATTGTAGTGTGATTACAACATGTTGTAAGAATTACAACCATAGAGTGATAACGCGTCGCAGCGTAATTACAACAGTGTAGTTGCGACATAGAGTGACAAGGTGACAACGTAGATTAAACTTTTAACAGATGTCAAGCCGTGTCGGTACAAGGCGTGTGGACGCATATTATCGCAATGGTTATCCCGAGGATATGTCGTCAAATAACGGCAATAGGTAACGGCAAAGGTTCTCCTCATGTACCAATCTGATCCGCCTCGACCTGCAAAAGAAACTCTGCCCACGATGTATGATCTTCCTAGTGAAGATCCAAACGAACCGGGCGTGCCGGACGAATTTCATATCTATCAACCCCAACTGTTGCGGGAGACGTTTTGTCCTCCTGCTTATTCTGCAGATCAAATCTTTGTAGCCTCTGATCTCAATCTCTACTACGATGTGCGTCATCCCCATTGGTATAAGCGACCCGACTGGTTCGCTGTCGTGGGAATCGATCGCTTTTATGAAGAACGAGATTTGCGACTCAGCTACGTCACCTGGCAAGAGGGCGCTGATCCCTTTGTAGTGGTTGAACTCTTATCTCCCGGCACTGAAAAAGACGATTTAGGTCAAACGTTGCGAACGACTGAGCAACCGCCAACCAAGTGGCGAGTATACGAACAGATTCTCCGAGTTCCTTACTATATTGTGTTTGACCGTTATACCGATAGGCTGCGAGTCTTTACGCTACAAGCCGATCGCTACAGCGAACAATCCCTTTCTGAACCTCGGATTTGGATGCCAACTCTAAATTTAGGGGTAGGACTTTGGCAAGGCACCTATCAAGGAATTAATCGGCTGTGGTTGCGATGGTATGATGCCGAGAATCAATGGATCTTGAACGCTGAAGAGCGAGTAGAGCAGGAACGCCAACGGGCAGAGCAGGAACGCCAACGGGCAGAACGGCTAGCAGACCAGTTGAGAGCTTTGGGAGTTGACCCTGACGCTCGGCCTGATTCTATCTAGTAGTTTTCGGCATAAACACAACAATTTATTCGTCGGGTGCTCCAAGAAGGAATTGTGCTGGATGAGCGAGGAAAAACGTCGACAGAACGCTAGGCGATGGTATCAGCAGGCCATGGATGATCTCGATGCTGCACGAGCATTGCTGATGGCAAACAAATATCCTCAAGCCTGTTTCTATGCCCAGCAAGCTGGAGAAAAAGCCATGAAGGCAGTCTGGATGGCACATGACCTCGATCCGTGGGGGTGTTCAATTGGTAAGCTGATTCGCGACTTGCCTGAATCGCTTAGCCACGATTTCATGCCGCTTTTAGACACGGGGTTGGGATTAGATAAACTTTATATTCCGACCCGATATCCAGATGCTCTCGCCGATTTGACGCCTGCTGAAGCCTATACCCAAACGGAAGCTCAGAGTGCGATCGCCTCCTCTCAAACATTGCTCAGCCATATCAGCCACTATTTAGAACAGCAGGCATAAAAATAAGGAGAATAATATGAAAGAATGAAGGGCAATTCTACAATGCTCGTGCCCTACAAACATCTGCAAACTCGCTAATACTTGAACCTCTAAGGTTCCTACTGGGATATGTTTCAAACTGATCCACCTCGTTCCCCCAAAGACGTCTTGCCCACCATGTATGATCTTCCGAGTGAAGATCCGGAGGAGCCTGGTTTGCCAGATGTTTTTCATATCTATCAACCCCGGCTGTTGAGCGACACGTTTTGCCCTCCCACCTTTGCAGAGCACGAACGATTTGCTGCAACCGATCTCAATCTTTACTATGACTCCCGCCATCCCCTTTGGCATAAGCGTCCTGATTGGTTTGCCGTCGTGGGCATTCCTCGACTATACGAAGAGCGTGATTTGCGGCTGAGCTATGTCGTATGGCAGGAGGGAGTAGATCCATTTGTTGTGGTTGAGCTCTTGTCCCCTGGAACTGAGGCAGACGATTTGGGGCGCTCTCTTCGTCGTGTAGATCAACCTCCTAGCAAATGGCAGGTATATGAGCAAATTCTGCGAATTCCATATTATGTCGTCTTCGACCGATACACCGATCGGCTGCGAAGCTTCATGCTCCAAGCAGATCGCTATATGGAACTAGAGCTTGATGAACCGCGCATCTGGATGGAGTCTTTAGAACTTGGGTTAGGACTCTGGCAAGGACACTATGAAGGCATTAATCGACTCTGGCTCAGGTGGTATGACAAAGACCAAAACTGGATTTTGACCCCTGTTGAACAGGAACAGCAGCGAGTTGAGCAGGAGCGCCAACGGGTAGAACAGGAGCGCCAACGGGTAGAACAGGAGCGCCAGCGGGCAAACCAGGAGCGTCAACGCGCAGACCAGGAGCGCCAACGCGCAGAACGGGAACGTCAACGGGCCGATCGTTTAGCCGAACGTCTTCGGCAAATGGGAATTGATCCAGATGCAGACTAGAAAAGGCCCTCGTTTAACCCATCCCACGGATCAACTGGATATTTAGCAGCAGTGGAGAACAACCGTGGAGGAATCAAGCCGCTGTTACCCTAAATAGGGTGAGTTGGAGCAGTAGCGATGGCGACACAATTTCCTTCGTCGGTGTTGCCGCTGCGAGGGGAGATGCAGGGGTTGGCAGTGATTTGGATTTGATTGTCGTTGTGTAGGCGAGCGATCGCCTGTTTCATCAGCGATCGCTGGGCTGGCAGTTTAATGAGATTCCAGTTCCAGTCGAGTCGGTGGTGTATACGCAGGCGGAGTGGCTGCAGATGGCGGCAAATCCATCCCGGTTTTATCAGACGTTGATGCAAGAGGCAGTCTGGGTTGCAGAGCGTGATATGTCTAGGAGGGCTGATCAACAAGCCACTCATTGAAGTGCGCGATCGCCTCCTTGATTTTTGGGGCCATCTGGGGCGCAAGTTCGGCTAGCTTGAGCACATAGTCGGGGTGCAGCTCATCGCCATATTTGTGATGCACGACGTGCCGAAACCGACGATATTCATCTAAATCAAACAACAACGCACCCGACCACACGGGTGGACGGTCGTTTCCTCCATGTTCTGCGACCTGCCTCAACAGGGCTTGGTGCCAGTTGGCTCCCTGGGGCAAGCGTCCGTCGAGGGCAACCGCCACCCGTTCGCTCATGCGTTCGCAGCGCCGATAAAAATCGTTGATGTAACTCGCTAATGCCCAAACATCGTAGCTTTCTAGTCGCTCTTTTGCTCGATCAATGGCTGGAACAAGTTCTTGAACACACCGATCCAGTGCCCGAACTTCGTCATCGAGATGGTCTTTTAAGGCGAGAAATTTGTTTTGAGTCATCTGATGTTGCTGTAATACTCGATGGCGGACGGCAGGATTGAGGGTTTCGAGACGGACGACATCGACGGAAAGCCAATCTGGAGCGATCGCCCGCACTGCATCGACTGCCGCTAACCACTGCTCAAAATCCAACCCTTCGACCGCCAAATCGATATCTGAATCCCAATGCCAGGGACTTTGTCCGGCTAGAGAACCAAATACCGTCACTCCGGTTGCGCCGAACTGATCGCGAAGCAGACGATCGCTCTCGGCGGCGACGTGTAGGGCGATTTGTCGTCGCTGTTCGAGCGCTTCTTGGGATTGAGATGAATGTTGAGATGAAACACCGTGGCTCATACCGTTATTGTATAGAATTCGCTAGAGGCCAATACGAGGTGTTGAATCGAGTTTTAATGACGCCAAATCGAGTTTTGAGAGTACTGCATCGTAATCGATTGAACCATCCCCGGCAGATCATTGGAAAAATGACAATCTAGTTATAGGACGCCCCTTCGCAGATCTTTATTGCTGAACATGCTCCTTCTGTTTCTTTGGTTAGTTATATTGAGATGCTTAGGGCATCACACGTTGAGCGATCGCCGCCCGTTTCTTGAAGAATTTTTTGAGATTACAGATGTCCTGCCAATCATGAATGATGTTGCGGCTCAGGCTATTGGTCTAACGTTTCAAAATAACGTTTCAAAATGAGGATTGCTGGCGTGCATCGCGTCTGTGCTAATGATCGTTGGGATTAAGCGTAGAGAAACCATGTTGATGGGGAACTCAGCAATGGATGCAGAACGATTAATCCTGGAAACAGATGCACCGGGAAATTTAAGGTACGTTCCTAAGTTGCCACCGAATAAGCAGTTGGAGGCTATTTTTCTGGTGATTGACACTGTAAGTGCCCCAACTATCAAGCGCCGTGCTCCTCACCCTGATATTGCGGGAAAGATGAGAATTTTGGGCGACCTCATTGATACGATTCCGGAAAGTGATTGGAATCTGCCTCAATGATTGTTTTGGATACTCACATCTGGCTGTATTCTGAGACTATTCATCAAACTCTAGAGCTGTGCATCATCTTGCTGACTATCGAGAAACGTTAAGACAACGCCAGGAAGAAAGAAACAATCAACTGGCTCAGCGACTTGAGCGGGCGATGACGGTTGCTTAGCAGGCGGCATGTATCTTGAAACAAGAGTATGGTGCAACACGGGTGATGGTGTTTGGTTCGTTGAGTCATCGGCAGTGGTTTTCGCTTTCGTCTGATGTTGACTTAGCGGTTTGGGGATTGTCTCAAGATGATTATTTGATAGCAATCGCATGCTTACAGTATGTGTCGCCTGAATTTAAGGTCGATTTGGTGGCGATGGAGCGATGTCGTCCGGAATTGGCGAAAACGATTCTCTCAGAAGGGAATGAGCTGTAAGGACTGCCTATCTTACGATTGCAGGCCTGAGTGTCATTTTGCTGAACGGATTCGTCAGCGGGGTCTGCTATGCAGGAGAATGAGCTAGCTGTCCTGAAGGCAGATATTTTGGCTCAGCGGCAAGCCATTGAACGAGTGTTTGCATTACTGGAGGAGCGATCCAAAGGTTTGGCTCCAGGTAATCCTGAGAAGTTGGAGGGCGTGGCCTATCAGTTGCACAACAGTTACAGTGCAATCGAAGACTTGCTAAAGCTTATTGCATCATACTTCGAGAATAATGTGTCAAATACTTCTCACTGGCACAGCTTGCTATTACAGCGCATGACTCAATCTATCGATGGGGTTCGCCTTGCAGTCATCTCAACAGAGAGTTATGGATTGCTCAATTCGTTAAGAGCATTTCGCCATTTTTTTGACATGCTTATGGGGTTCCCATTTAGAGAAAAGGAACCAGAGGCACTCGCTTTGATAAGAGTTGAATCGAGTTTGATGGAAGTCAAATTCGATTCAATAAGAGTCAAACTCGATTTGATGGAAGTCAAACTCGATTCGATAGGAGTTGAATCGAGTTGGTTGTTCTGAATATAAGTTTCGTTTAAGTCTAATCAACGTAGATATAAGCAAATATCGATTTCATTAACGTGCAATCGAGTGTGATGGAAGTTTTTGAGAATGGGGTTTGTCTCTCGTCGTATTGGATGGATGGGTAGCGTAAAAAAACGAGGTCAATATCCTCTTAAATCGGTTCCGTAACAATACGACACTTTTTTTTAATATCGCAGCATGGTTTGCAATCGTTTCCGTGTTCTTGCTCAACCCTGGAAGATATGGGTCTGATTAGAGTAGAAGAGTCTTTACGAAACATGGGATTGAGGATTTCTTCAGGGTGGATTCTATTGAGGGAGTTCTATTGAGGATGTTCTCACGGTAATCACTGCGGGTTGAAAGACGGGTAATTCTACACATCAGGAAGTTTAAGGCAATGCCTAGAAAAAAAAGAACGTCTCCGGTTTTGAATAAGTCTGAGTTGCGAGCTGTGGCAATCCAGTCGATTGATCTCAAGTTGGATATGGGAAATGGGTTGTCTCTGGACAATTACAACTCGAAAATTTCGCATTTGAGAACTCTTCTGTCGGACTATAACATGGCGCTTTCGAAGCTTGATAGTTTGATTAATGATGTGGAGGCGGCGGAGAAGGAGCTGAAGGATATGTCGGAGCTGATGCTGATGGGCATTGCGACGACCTATGGGAAGAATAGCAATGAGTATGAGATGGCAGGAGGAAAGCGGAAGAGTGAGCGGAAACGCCCAGTGCGATCGCAACCTGCTGCGGCGCAACCTGCTGCGGCGGCGTAGTGAATTTTGTCTAGGTTGAGAGCTGTACGTTTTCTGTTCGGAACTCTACGGCTCTTAATCTAGATTTTGGGTCATGCGCTGATGGAGCATGGTCATGGTCATCATCAAACCTCTTGATTGAAGAGTGAGCAGTGCTCACTCTTTTTTTTTCGTGGTTATGGAGACGGAATGGCGACATCCTTAGGTGTTCGTGATGAGACATAAGACGAATGCGGGTGCATTATGGAGTCGATTGGAGGCTCTGAGATCAGCTAACATTTCGAATAGGCACTGTATATTCGTTTCCAAATGACGAACCCACTTGATAGAATTACCCTCAATCCAATGGTTTGCTTGGGACAGCCAACGATTCGTGAAATGCGAATCACTGTTGGTTTTATTTTGAAGCTACTTGCGAGCGGTCTATCGATTTCAGAAATACTTGAGGCGTATCCAGAGTTGGAAGCTGAGGATATTCAACAAGCGCTCAACTATGCGGCTTGGGCTGTTTCAGATCGAGTTACCAGGAACTCAAAGACGGTTAGGCTTTGACGGTAGAGGATAAACCTGTACAGGTTCGTAAGTTGCCAATTACGGGGTGAAAAAAGAAGCTTTGATTTATGTGGTAGTGTTCGCGATGTAATGATGTATCCACACGTTGTGTGTACTGTGTCTATGCGAATGATTGCTGGGATTGTGCGATAAGATTAGAGAAGCCATGTGGATGGGAAACTCAGCAATGGATGCAGAACGGTTAATTCTGGAAACAGATGCATCGGGAAATTTAAGGCATGTTCCTAAGTTGCCACCGAATAAGCAATTGGAGGCTATTTTTCTGGTTGTTGGTGATGTGCCTGCCATGCAACCTGAGGAGCGTTCTATCTCATCCTTAAACCGGGGCAAGGCAATGGCTGCTGCACTGGCTAAAGTTGCTGAGGGAGGAACATTTAGTGATGTTGATCCATTCATGTGGCAACGGGATATCCGACAGGAGCGAGGGCTACCTGATCGTGAATCGTGATGTTGCTGGATAGTAATCTCATTATTTATGCGGCTCAGCCTCAAAACGAAGTGTTACGGGATTTTATTGCTGAGCATGCTCCTTCAGTGTCTCTAGTCAGCTATGTTGAGGTCTTTGGATATCACAAGCTGAGTGACTGCGATCGCCAATTTTTTGAGGAATTTTTTGACGTTACGGATATTCTGCCCGTTACGCATGATGTTGCGACTCAAGCGATTGAACTGAGACAACAGCGTAAATTGTCACTAGGAGATTCATTGGTTGCGGGAACTGCTCTCCGGTATGACCTAACGCTACTGACCCACAATACGGATGATTTCCGGTGGATTCCTGATTTAAAGCTTTTTGATCCACTGCTTGAACGGTTGTAGGTGGTGGGATTCAAGGAAAGATATAGAGCGATACGGGCTGCGCCCAGGCAAGCCAACGCCCTCTCTTCTGATAACACCATCCTGATGATTCACCCTCAGAGTTTGTAGGTACGACTTGGCAAACTTCTCCAATTGCAACGAAGAAAAAAGGGTTGTGGGCGCGCGTTGCGCGCCCACAACCCTTTTTTCTTCGTAAAGTTTGCCAAGTCGTGTGTAGGGTGAGTGGAGGCCAAGAGGGGCGATACGGGTGATGCCCAGGCGAGTAAAAGTCCCTAAATCTTCATGGTTTCGATGGGGTTAGGATTGTCTACAGGTTTATTGTCTAGGTTGAGTGGTGTACGCTTTCTGTTTGGAACTCTACGGCTCTTAATCTAGAGTTTGGGTCATGCGCTGATGGGGCAGGGTTAGGGTCATCATCAAACCTCTTTATCAAGGAGTGAGCAGTGCTCACTCTTTTTTTTCGTCGTGTTCATGAAGACGGAATGGCGGCATCCTCAGGTGTGCATGATGAGAGCTAAGAAAGTTGCGAGTAATCCGTGGCGTGACCTATCTACACGTGGTGTGTATTGCGTCTGTGTGAATGATTGCTGGGACTGTGCTATAAGCGTAGAGAAGCCAGGTTAATGGGAGACTCAGCAATGGATGCAGAACGGTTGATGCTGGAAACAGATGCATCGGGGAACTTAAAGCATGTCCCTAAGTTACCACCGAATAAGCAGTTTGAGGCTATTTTTCTGGTGATTGACACTGTGAGTGCCCCAACAACTAAGCGACGTGCTCCTCACTCTGATATTGCGGGAAAGATGACAACTTTAGGCGACATCATTGATACGATTCCGGAAAGTGATTGGAATCTTCCTCAATGATTGTTTTGGATACTCACATCTGGCTGTGGTGGATTAACGAAGACATTGCGAAGCTTGGAGCAGCGCGAAAGGAACAGATTGAGTCGAGCGATGCTGTGGCAGTGTCTGCTATTAGTTGTTTTGAGGTTGCTTGGCTAGACGGTCATGGGCGCATCGAGTTGTCGATTGATCGAATAACCTGGTTTGAAAGAGCACTTGAGGGTTCTGATGTTACTCTCCTGTCTATCACTCCACAAATTGCAAGTATTGCGGTAGACCTTCCAGAGCATCACCGAGATCCACAAGATCGATTGATTATTGCAACGGCGATCGCTCACGATTGCGATTTAATGTCAGTTGATCGTCAGTTTTCCAAGTATGAGGAGCTTGATGGAAAGTTACTGTGAAAGGTGGGTTTTGAAGGGGCGATACGGGCTGCGCCCAGGCAAGCCAACGCCCTGAATCTTCACGGTTTCGATGGGGTCAGGACTGTCTACAGGTTTATTGTCTCGGTTGACGGGTGTCCGTTTTCTGTTTGGAACGCTATGGCTCTTAATCTAGATTTTGGGTCATGCGCTGATGGAGCATGGTTAGGGTCATCATCAAACCTCTTGATTAGAGAGTGAGCAGTGCTCACTCTTTTTTTGTCGTGTTCATGGAGACGGAATGGCGACATCCTTAGATTTTTGGGATGAGAACTAAGAATGTTGCGGGTGAATTGTGGCGTTAATTTACCTGCGCTGTGTGCGTATCGCCCATTGTCCTGATGGCTGATTCAAAAGGTTGAACAGAGATGATGAGAGGCGTTTTGCTGTATGGGATGAAAGGCCGTATGGGTGAAGTTCATATCATACTTATCTGCGGAGCAGAGCGGATAAAACATGTTGCTACTAAGTACTGCACTAATAGGTCATGTTGATTTCTTATCAAAGTCTAGGCAATGCTTCTATTGCCCTTTTGGATTTCACAGACTTTTGATAAAAGTTTTTGACTCGGTAAGAGCTATAAATCAGGAGAACTAAAAATGCCTAAATGCGTAGAGCAGAAGAGCATCTTAATCGAAAACTCAACTTGGAACAATGTAGGAGACGGGTTTTATCAGTTCCCCATATATTACTTGCTTAAGTCAATGTATGGAAATGTCTCGAATGTAGCCATGATAGATGGTCCTATCAATCGTGCATTTCGTTTGAATAGCCCGTCTAAAAAACGCTTTAAGAACAATGCTTTTAACATATCGAAAATTTATGATGGAAACATATATATCTTTTCTGGCCCAATATTCAGGGCTGGCTTCCTAGAAAATTATGCTAGTTTTATCGAGGAGATTAAAAGGAAAGGAGCAGATTATCTTATCCTTAGTTCTCACTCTAGCTTAGAAGAAAATTCTCACGAGTTAAGTAAAATTATTTCTTTCCTTCAAGAATATCCTCCACTAGGATTATCGAGCAGGGATAGGTACACTTTTGATTTACTAAATCCATTTATTAAGAATTGCTATGATGGCTTATGCTGCGCTTTTTACTCATATATTTTATGCCCATTGCCAAAATTGAAAAGCAGCAACAAATATATCACTCTCTCATTCTACAAAAACTTTGAACCGAACATTTACATAAAAATCGAGAATGAAGAAATAGTGAATATTAATATTCAGCCTTATAGGCTTGAAAAATATAGTTTATTTTGGAAATATTTAAGGCATTTTGAATTTTTAAGAAATGTTCCTTCCAGCTATGATTCTTATGAAATAATCAGACCTAATCATGGAATAGGGACGAGCTTTATAAATGTTGATTTTTCAAAGCCTAATTCATATCTCTCATTCAACCCATTGTCGTACTTAAGCTTATATCAGGGAACTTCTCTTACCATTTCAGATAGAGTTCATTCATGTGTTGTGACTTTAGCTGCAGGAAAACCTGTAGTTTTTTATTCAAATTATATTAAGTCTAACGACAGACGACCACAGATTTTTGAGCGTGCCCCAATATCTTGCGATCCCAGAACTGGTGCTTATGTAGCTGACTTAACTAAGATTGAATCGGAGTTTCACTTATTCAGGAAATGGATTGAAAGAACTCTTGTGGAATTAATCAGTGTTGATAAGAATAAAAACGATAGCATAGTTGCGATACATCTAAGCTGAATTACTTCTTTTTTGAATTGCAAATTTTATATAAATATACTTAAGGGAGTAACATTATTTGAGAAAACGATTCAAAGGCGTTCAAAGCAGTATTGCCCGTCATGCAGCATGGATGATGAGCGGAGCAGTTTTTCAGGCGGCAACAGCATTTTTAGCTAATCTTGTATTAGTTAGAATACTTTTACCTGAGGATTTCGGTCGCTTTGCAATTGTTATGGCTAATATTGGTTTAGCTCAATCAATAATTAGTATCCCTATCGGAACCGTTGTCTTAAGAACCCCAAAAGATGAATTAAAAGATAAATTGAGTTTGTATGCAGCTGCAAATGTTGTGCAAAACCTTGTTGGCTTGATAGCTGCTTCAACTATCCTATATTTAATCAATAAACTTGATATAAAAGCTTCCTTACTTTTGGTAAGTTCGTTGTCCACGAACTGGATATCAATGCAAATCAACTTATATGAACGTAACTTTCGATATAAGAATTTAAGTTTATTAGAAACGATAGCACATTCCTCAGGTCATATATTCGCTGTAATAGGGGCATTACTTGGAATAGGCTCAATTGTCTTGTATGCACGTGAGCTTGTCCGTCAAGGAAGCTTGATCCTAGGATTGAAGTACATACGTGGAATACAACCTATTCCATTACGATGGCTTAAACTCAGGGATTGGCAAGAACTTTTCAAGCAAGTTCGAGCATTTTGGCTCGATGGTTTTTTAGAAAGCTCATTTGGACGGCTTGTAATATTAACTGTAGGGATTTTTTCAGGAGAGACAGGAGCAGGTTATTTTTTCCAAGCTCAACGTCTTGCAATCCTACCTCATCAGTTTTTACAACCATTTTCACAACGAATGGCTATTAATTATTTTAGCCATCGAAATCCTGCTGATGGGCAAAAATCATTTTTGATTAAAAGTTTGAAGGTAATATTTGGATTCCTTACTTTAGCAATAGTATTGATGGCACTTGGGATTCCTTTATTAGTTCCTATGATATTTGGAGAAGTATGGCGACCAGTGGTAGCAATATTCTTCTCTATGAATGGCTACATATTAAGTGCTACTCTGTTTAATCTGCTTAAATCATATTTTATTGCTAAGGGGAAGATGCATATATTGATGTTACTAGGACGCAGTGGGCAATATTTTGGATTCGCATTTTGTTCACTTTTAGTTTTTCTTAAACTATATAGCAATCCTTTAATTGGTCTTGGAATTGCTTTATCTGCAAGCTATATGCTAGCTACTATGTTGCTATTAACAAGAATTTTTCTTTTCAATAAGCTTGAATAAATTCCTAGATATCCGATTTAGAGATATCTTAAACATGAGATTAAGGCTCTATCAAAATTACTCTATAACCAAGAGATAAAGTAAAAATGATCAACATACTAGTTGCTCAGCTTGGCGCTAGAAAACATTATCAAGAACCGACTTTATTCCATCAATGGGAAATTCTTGACACTCTCCATACAGACTTCTATGCAGGTAATAGTTGGCCATTTATATTACTTAGAAAATTAGACGGGATTGATTCCTTACCAACCTTTCTCAAGAAGGCTAGTAACCGATATGAACCGAAACTTGATACTGCAAAAGTTATCCAATTTCCATGGCTTGGCTACCAATATGCAAAGAATCTAAGATTTTCAAAAAGTGATAATGTATCATCTATTTGTCTGAAAGCAGGGAAATCATTTTGTCATCGAATTATCCAACATGGGTTAGGCGAAGCCAATACAGTCTATGGCTTTAATGGCGCTTGCCTGGAACTATTTCGCTATGCAAAAGAACAAGGATTGCGATGCATCCTAGACCAGACCCTTGCAGAGCGTAGCTATTACTATCAACTTCTGCAAGAAGAGATGGCTCTTTGGCCTGTTTGGGCATCTCGCGACATTAGCTTGACAGAAGCAGACGTAGAGATTGCTGAGCGAGAGCAGCAGGAACAAGATTTGGCAGACCATATTATCTGTGGTTCATATTTCGTCAAGGATTCTTTAAGAGCTAGAGGTGTGAAACCTGAAAAAATCTCTGTTGTTCCTTTAGGGAAACTTAAAGCTGAAACTTCTTTTATTAAAGAGTTTGGCTCTCCTTGGAAAAAGCGAAAGGATGGACTACATATTCTATTTGCTGGTTCTGTGGGCTTACGAAAGGGAATTCCTTATTTATTAGAAGCGCTCCAAAAACTTAAAGGACAAATACCATTTATTTGTAAAGTGGCCGGAACGATAGAAATAAAGCATGAAAATACTCATAGATATTCTGATGTATGCCAGTTTTTAGGTCGTGTACCGCGCTCTGACATGGCAGCACTTTATCAATGGGCAGATGTATTTGTACTTCCCTCGATTTGTGAAGGATCGGCGATGGTCACTTATGAGGCGCTGCAACATGGCTTACCTGTCATTACTACCGATCATGCAGGTTCTATCATCTCTAACTATGAGAGCTTAAGGAAATGGATAGTCCCCATTCGCGACTCCCCAGCTCTTCGTGATGCCTTGCTCTGTTTTTATGACAGTGCTTTGGATGAGGAAACAGTTAATCTTTTACAGAACTGTTTAGTTCAAAGCCAGCAAACTGCTTTGGAAACCCTTAAACAAGCAGTCATGTATTCTGCCAGCTAAAGATACTCATCACAACTATGACTTTGATATTGCTTTTAGGTCTAATTGGTTCTTGCCTGACACTTCTACTATGGGGCTTTAAAGATAAAAAGAACCTATTACAATATCCCTTCTTGGCTGCAGCAGTTTTTTCTGGTTGGGTAATTCCTCAGTTCATTGGCTTGAGTATAAACTCACTCAGTTTACCCCCAGGTGCTATCAACAAAGCTCTTTTCATGACGCTACTATGCGTCTGGTCTTGCTGGATAGGTCACTCACTTAATAAACGTCCTTTCAATGCTCTAAACTGGCCTTTTAGTCATCGACGTTTACTGATTGCAGCAGCCATAAGTTCTCTGGCTGGGAGTTATTTTTTCTATCAAGTCAGCTTACTCAGTCCCGATGCGGGAACTAGATGGAGTGGCCCAATTACAATATTTGCGTTTTTTTCAAGTCTTTTAACTTTTGGCCTGGTGCTTGCGATAGTCAGCCATATCCATAAGCCTTCGCAATGGTCACTCATGATCATTGGCTACAACTTAATTTTCTATTTTGATCGCATCGTCATGCAGGGGCGTCGTAGATCTGCTATAGAACTATTAATCATTATTGGTCTGGCATTGTGGTTTCGTTATCGAAAGTTGCCCCCCAGAGCTTTTATTGCTGGCATTCTAGTGATAGGTACGTTGTGGATTAATAGCATTGGTGACTATCGAAGTGTTGTTATTGGTGAAGATTTCTCTGGTTTGTCTGCTGCCACGCAAATTGATTATGTTGGTAATCTGCGTGAAATCTTTACGAAAGGTGGTCTGGAACTTCGAAACGCTACATACAATATCGAAGCATTTGATCGACGCGGAAATTTTGATTTTGGACTTAGCCACTGGAATTCCTTTATAAGACTCTATGTGCCTGGTCAATGGATTGGAGAAGATACAAAACAAGGTCTGATGCTACCTCAAGACCCAGCAGCATTGCTTGAATTTGGTCATATACCTCATACGGGAACAACGCATACAGGAATGTCTGATGCATTTGAGTCTTTTTGGTATTTCGGTGCAGTTAAGTTTTTGTTGATTGCTTATCTCATGAGAAGTTTCTCTAGGGCCGCAAATCAAGGGCATTTCATTGCACAAGTTTTACTGATGCTAGTTTTTGCTGGAGCATTAGAATCTATTACCCACAGTACTGATCGCTTTTTTATGACTTGGCCAAAGATCGTAGCTTTCCTCGGTCCAGCTCTTCTATATGCGAAAGTTAAAAAGGCTAAGGTTTTAGGACTTTATCGTAGTATGTAAATTCATTTTATTAAATTGATAGCGATATAAAGTCAAAATGTTTGTGTTTGCCTTCGAGTTGTTAATTTTTTCAATATTTATGTTTCTGCGAAACACTAGGTTGCTACCACTCCGATCTCAATTAGATGCAGCTCAAAAATGGAATGTGCAACTTCAACCAAAGATTGATAATATTGAACGCTCAAATCAATTAAAAAAACTGCGTCGGATTTGGCAGGATTGTATTACAGATGTACCTTACTATCAAAGTCTAGTTGCTCAAGGCAAAGCGCCACAAGAGATCAAATCTTGGGAAGATTTTTATCACATTCCAATTTTAGATAGGATAACTCTAAAGGAAAAACAGGCACAATTTCATAGATTTTCAGGTCCACCAGACTGTTACACCTCAACTGCTGGTTCAACAGGCCAACCTTTGCAAATAGGGGAATGGCGACATAATTCAGCCTTACTTAGAATCGCAAAGCTAGTACCTTGGATTCGTCTTGGCTATACACTAGACAATCAACTCGTTTTAGTTTGGGGACATGCTCATTTATTAGGTTCTGGATGGCGACGTTATTACAATCATACGCTTAGGAAAGCCAAAGACTGGATAGCTGGTTATCATCGCTTTGATGCTTATACTCTTGATCCTGAAAAGGCGCTTCAAATAGCTCAGGAGATTATCCGTATTCGACCGGCAGGATTAATCGGCTATGCTGCTCTCTTAGATTTATTATGCCGGTATACTCCAGATTTTCATAAAGCATTAAGGCAAGCCGGAGTAAAATTTGTTATGCCTTGTGCTGAACCCCCGCCACGTTCAGATACATTTAATCTCTTACGTTCCGTGTTTGGATGCCCAATTGTGCAAGAATTTGGTGGTGTAGATTTTGGGCATGTCGGCTTTAAGATTGATGATTCACCTTATACGTTGTTTCCTGAATTAAATATTCTGGAAACAGAAGGTTCTCTTGAGTCCCTAAATCGGGGCGCTGCTTTGGTTACTACCCTCTATAAACGTTATGTACCTTTGATTCGTTACAAACAGGGGGATATTATCACGGGAATAGAGCATGACGAGTTTGGCCTAGTAGTTGCTTTTGATGAGCAAGAAGGGCGCGTAAATGACATGATTACCTTATCTGATGGCACTAGTATTCATAGTGTTGCCCTTGTACATTGTTTTAAGGATGAACCTTCAGTATTTAATGTACAACTCATACTAAATGATGATGGTCCCGAGTTTTCATTGATTGTAAATAAAGAAATACATCCTGATTTAGAACAAAATATTCGGCATAAGTTAGGTCAAGTTCATTCGTTCTTCTCCGATGCACCCTTTAATTATGTAACGGATCTGCAAACTAATCGAGCAGGTAAGCGTCGATGGGTGATTGACCGACGCACTTGGAATTAATGAGTTGAACTCTGTTTTTTTATCTACATCTACTTCTTCTAAACTTTTGATGATAGATATTTCAAAACTAGCAAAAACACATTAAATAGAAAACACGTTAAACAGCATAAACTAAGTCAAAGTTGGTATTTCATGCGGCCTTCTAAAGTAGCAATTATTTTCCATCATATTGGTCCATATCATCATGCAAGGTTGAGCGCTGCTGAGCACGATCTTCGAGTCTTGGGGCTAGAGTGGTTTGCTAAAGGATCTTATCCCTGGGGTACAGCCAGTGGACATTGCATTTATGAAAAAGTGTCTTTATTTGACAGACCTAATGAACAATTTTACAGACCAAAAGTATTGGAGAGTCATCTTGTCAATGCTCTTCAGACCCATAACCCTGATGTCTTAGTGGTTAATGGTTGGAATGATTTTGGCTCACTCACATCGTTGTCCGTTGGCCGAAAGATGAGAATTCCTCTAGTTGTTATGTCAGAGAGTACAAGGCATGACATGCAACGTAACTCTTTAAAGGAGTACTTAAAGAGGAGAATTCTTAAATTATGCTCAAGCACTCTAGTTGGGGGGCATTCACATAAAGAATATCTCATGCAGCTTGGCGTTTCGGAAGAAAATATTTTCTTAGGCTATGATGCTGTAGATAATACATACTTTACCCAGGGAGCTGCTCAATTTCGTCAGCAATCTCAAAAGCTACGAAGCCAACTTAGGTTACCAGAGCACTTCTTTCTCGCTTCAGCTCGCTTTGTTGACAAAAAAAATCTATTTCGGCTTGTCCAAGCTTACGCTCAGTATCATGCCCAAACCAAGACTGAGCCCTGGCATCTGGTGCTTCTAGGTGATGGCGCATTAAGACCTGCACTACAGTCTCAAATTGATCAACTACAACAAAGCGAGTTTATTCATCTTCCTGGTTTCAAACATTATGATGAATTGCCTGCTTACTATGGGCTTGCCAACTGCTTCGTCCATGCCAGTACTACAGAACAATGGGGTTTAGTCGTCAATGAAGCCATGGCGTCAGAGCTTCCTGTATTAGTTTCCAGCCATTGTGGGTGCACTCCTAACTTAGTAGAAGAAGGCCGTAACGGCTATACTTTCGACCCTTATGACATCAATCAGCTTACCGACCTGATGTTCAAAATATCTTCCGGGCAATGTGATTTGGCAGCTATGGGGCAAGCTAGTCGAGAAATCATCAGTAGATGGTCCCCTAAAACTTTTGCTACTAATTTAGCAAAAGCGGTCGAAGTTGCTTTGGAGAAACCATTACCTAAAGTCGGTATTTTCGACAGAGCTTTATTACAGTTCCTAGCACTAAGATAAATATAGGTGAATGAAAGAATGCGAAAAATTAATCACTGGAGTCCTAAGTATATTTATAATCGAATAGCTTTAGCAATTTATGAGAACACTCATCCTGATGAACCTTGGTTAACATCGCAAGCTATTAGCATTCTCTCTACTTACCTTCAAAAAGATGATGTCGGTCTAGAGTGGGGATCTGGTCGTAGCACGATTTGGTTCGCTCAACGCATTCACCATCTCATGAGCATTGAGTCAAACACCGATTGGTATAATCATGTAACGCAAAAGGCAAAAGAGGTAAAACTGAGTAATTGAGACTACCACTTGATAGTTGACCCTCAAGAATACGTCAATGTAGTCAATAGTGTTGAGGATGAAAGTTTTAATTTTGCATTAGTAGATGGTTACTTTCAGCGTGATTTATGTGCTCTGAAAGCTATAAGTAAGGTCAAGAGTGGAGGATTTATAGTTCTGGATAATGCAAACTGGTTCTTGCCTTGTCACTCTTACTCGCCAAATTCGAGAACCCATCAAATGGAACCTGCATCAGAGCATTGGAAAGTATTTTTAGAAAAAACACAGGGTTGGCGAAGAATCTGGACAAGTAATGGCGTAACCGATACCGCGTTCTTCTTTAAGCCTCATCAGTAATTGCTTTTCTATTGATGAAAATACTCATTATTCTTCCAGCCGTTGGTCTTAGCTATGGTGGCCCCTCCAAAAGCATCCTCGAACTCGCAAAAGCCACCGGACAACACGGCATTTCCATCGATATCGTAACGACCAACGCCGACACCTCCGTTGCTCTCAACGTTCCCCTCAAACAATGGATTACTTACCCTCAGTATCGAATCCAATACTTTCCTTATCTGCCCTTCAGCGACTATAAACTTAGCCCATCCCTTCTGACCTGGCTCTGGAATCACATTAAAGACTACGACCTGGTTCACACCAACGCTATCTTCTCCCTAAACATCACCCTTGCTCACTGGTTTTGTCGCTGGCAAAATATCCCCTACATCATTACTCCCCGTGGCATGTTAGAACCCTGGGCTTTATCCTACAAAGCCTGGAAAAAGCAGTTCTATTATCGACTTCTCGAACAGCCAACCCTACAAACAGCCAGCACCATCCACGTCCTTGCCACTCAAGAAGCTGAAGGCATCCAACCTCTTAAGCTGAAGCCCCCATTGACCAAAATTCCAAACGGTATCCACGCCGAAGACTTTCAAACTCTGCCCTCACCCGATCTCTTCTTCCAGAGGTTTCCAACCACATCAGGTAAACAGCTCATCCTCTTTTTAGGCCGCATTGACCCCAAAAAAGGGCTTGACCTCCTGGCTCAAGCCTTCGGTCTTGTTTATCAACAGTTTCCCAAGGCTCATCTCATCGTTGCCGGACAAGATAATATTGGCTTTCTCCCAACAGCTAAAGAATACTTTTCTAAAGCAAATTGTCTGGATGCCGTCACCTTTACCGGAATGCTCACGGGAGACCTCAAATATGCAGCCCTCGCCGCTGCAAATCTCTACGTCGCGCCCTCCTATTCTGAAGGGTTTAGCATGTCTATGTTAGAAGGAATGGCCTCAGGACTTCCCTGTGTGATAACTACCGGATGCAACTTCCCAGAAGCTAAGCTTGCGAAAGCTGCCCACGTTGTCGATATCGATGCCGACGCCATTGCAAAAGCGCTGATTGATTGCCTCAGCACTCCAGACGAAGCTAAAGCAATGGGCGATCGCGCCCATCAGTTCATACTCGAATACTACACCTGGGACAAAATAGCATCTCAATTAATAAAAACTTACGACGCTATTATCAAAAATAAACAGTTGCCTCATCTCTATATTTAATTCAAAGTACAACCGACATTTTAGGACTTATATTTAATCAAGCGATTTGCTTATTAGGAACACTGATCTAAAGCATTGATTTCGTCGGTTATTGACCAACTATTTAATGTTGTCACAATTCCAATTATCAATGGAGGTAGGATTATGAGCTTAATGTGGTTTGTTGACAAGTTTTATAACAAAAAGCCAACGGTCAGATGGTGGATATCAAGAATAATGTTTGGCAATAGGAATACAAAAGTAAATTTGTTTGACTTAAAGATTAACATTCACACCATAAAAGAAAGTGGATATTTAAGGGCGTCAAACATGTGTAGAAAGGGTAGTCTTCTCCGCGATGAGGTTTCTATCCTTCTAAATCTATCAGCTTTGCTAAAGGATGGTGACTCATTTGTAGATATAGGTGCAAATGTAGGTATATTCTCATCAGTACTTTCCCGGTATAAGAAAGTATTTGAAAACTTAAGAGTTTATTCATTTGAAGCAAATCCAGATACATATAAAAGATTGAATAGAAATGCAGAGAGATACGAATTCGAATCTTTCAACTGTGCCATATCAGATCAAGAAGGGGAACTCGAATTTGTTTATGGAACAGCTTCTCACGTTTTCACAACTATGGAAAACTCATCTAAATACCATTATAAAGATCGATCCATAAGAGTCTCTTGCAAACGACTCGATCAATTTAATTTTGATGGAGATTCTCTAATTCTGAAGATTGATGTTGAAGGTCAAGAACTTAATGTGTTAAGAGGAGCTAAATCTCTCTTTGATGAAAAAAGAATAAAAGCAGTTTATTTAGATGGTTTTTCTGAAAAGAACAAGGTTTTAGATTTTCTGAAATCTTATGATTTCACCCTTTTAAATGGTAGAAGCCTTGCTCCTACTGATGGAAATACCTTCTCGTTACTAGCGGTTGCTGAGAATATATAAACTTTCAGCTCATATCAGAATCAAATATGCTCCAGAATATCACACCTTTAATTCTTACCTATAACGAAGCACATAACATTAGACGTACTCTTGAACCTATTTCCTGGGCTGATCGCATTGTTGTTATCGATAGCTTCAGCACAGATAACACCCTCGACATTCTCAAAACCTATCCACAAGTCGAAACCGTTCAACGAAAGTTCGACACCCACGCCAACCAATGGAACGCAGGCATTGACCATGTTCAAACCGAGTGGGTGCTTTCCCTCGATGCCGATTATGTCCTCACCGATGCTCTCATTAATGAACTAAAAGCCCTCTCCCCCTCCCCAGACGTTGATGGTTACTTCATCCCCTTCAAATACTGCGTCTTTGGCAAACCCCTTCGTGGAACCATTTTGCCCCCCCGCCAAGCCCTTTTCCGCAAAAGGCAAGACGGGCTGCGCCCAGGCAAGCCAACGCACTACATCGATGACGGACATACCCAGCTTTTAGTGGTGAAAGGACAATCAGCATCCTTAACAAACCCCATTCATCACGACGATCGCAAACCCCTCTCTCGCTGGCTCTGGGCACAAGACCGCTACATGGTGCTCGAAGTGAAGAAGCTTCAAGAAACAGCTTTAGAAGAATTGAGTTGGGGCGATCGCATTCGACAGCAAAAAATTCTGGCTCCCTTCGTGATTTTGCTCTACTGCCTCATCCTCAAGGGCGGCATTCTTGATGGCTGGCGCGGATGGTATTACGCATTTCAGCGAATGCTCGCTGAGCTACTGCTCTCCATCAAGCTCATCGAAGCTGACCTGTCTGATTTTTCTAATACCTCTCAGTCTCACCCAAAGGAACATTGATCCAAACCCATACCTGGTGACTCAACCCCCACAACAGATAGACTAGAGCGGAATGCTGACCATTTTCATCAGCCGAATCTCGATGTATCTCCGCCCAAAAATCTATCGCAAAATGTGGGTTGCCGTTACCATCACCATCCTTGTCCTTCTCATTAGTTTCATTCCCGTCCGCCTAATTCTCGCCCAGATCCACCCCCCCACTCCTCAAGCCATCCTTACACTTGGAGGAATTCCCGAACGAGAAAGATTCACTGCACTCTTCGCACAGCAACACCCCAATCTAGACATTTGGGTGTCTTCCGGTGCCCCCACCCAAGAATCCAAAGCCATCTTTCAACGCGCCGCCATTGCCGAAAGTCGCCTCCACCTCGATCGTCGCGCCATCGACACCGTCACCAACTTCACCTCCCTCGTCAGCGACTTTCGCGTTGGCTTGCCTGGGCGCAGCCCGTATCGCCGCATTCACCACGTCTACCTCATCACCTCCGACTTTCACATGCGACGCGCACGGGCGATCGCCTTCTTCGTCTTCGGCAGTCGCGGCATCACCACTACCCCCGTCGCCATTCCCTCCAAGCACCCCAACGAAACCCTCTGGCACATCTCACGCGACATTGGGCGCTCGATCCTGTGGATCATCACCGGGCGCACTGGAGCCAGGTTTCATCCTCAACTCTGACACGATAACCTTCTAACACGATTGATAATGAAATTATTGAAGACTGCCCGCAACCATTGGCAATGGGTTCTTGTTGCCGTGATATTTTTTGCTGCATTTGGTGAAATTGCTCTAAGACTCGGCTTTGGATTTGGATACCCCGTGTTAAGCCAAACCGATTCAGAGACAGGTTATCGGTTTCGGCCCAATCAAGATCTCAAACGTTTTGGCCGTCGCATTCTCTATAACCAATATTCTCAACGCTCTGAACCCATTACTGAAGCCAAACAACAGGGGACATTGCGATTAATGATGGTCGGTGATTCCGTTCTCAATGGCGGTAGCTTAACCAGTCATGAGCACACTATTTCAGAAGTTTTAGAAGAGCACTTTACTGATTCGAATTACTCCTCAGAAGTACTCAATGCCTCAGCGGGATCATGGGGCATTGGTAATCAATTAGGCTATGTCAAAAAATTTGGGACATTTAACAGCGATGCAATCATTCTCCAAATCGGGACTCATGACTTATATCAACCGATGAGTACAAGTGAAGTCGTAGGAACGCATCCAGGCTACCCAGATGTTCGCCCATTGCTGGCAACCCAGGAAGTTATCAGTCGTTATCTGTTACCTAGAATGGCAAGACTTTTACCCACTGAGTCATCCCCACAAACTCTAAATACTTCTGCTCTCGATGCAAAATTTACAAAAAATATGGAGTATTTGAGAGAACTTATTTCACAGGTTGATAACAATACGCCTATACTCGTTCTTTTTACTCCTAATCGGGAAGATTTAATTCCTCAAACAACTACTCCAGAATATAAACAAGAGTTTATATCCATTCTCGAAGAGTTGAACATTCCTATTATTGATACTCAAGCCGCTTGGTCAGATCTGCCAACATCTGTTGTTGAAAGCTATTTTCATGATGGTGTCCATTTGAGTATTGAAGGAAATAAGGCCGTAGCAGAACTTATTGACCAATCACTCTGCATTGATTCTGATAGCCTAATTGTGGAGTTGTGTACGCCCAACAATTGATAAAACACCGTCACCAACTTCACCTCCCTCGTCAGCGACTTGGGCGATCGCCACATCCACCACGTCTACCTCATCACCTCCGACTTTCATATGCGTCGCGCACGGGGCCATTGCTTCCTTTGTCTTCGGCAGTCGCGGCATCATCACTACCCCCGTCCCCATTCCCTCCAAGCAACCCAACGAAACCCTGTGGCATGTCTCCCGCGACATCGGGCGATCGATGTTGTGGATCGTGACCGGGCGCACCGGGGCGAGCCTTCATCCTCAGGTGCGAGCATCGTTTAGAACCTGAAGTGATGAGGGAAGAGGGCGATTCCTACCGGAACAGCAGTGCTGAACGCGCCTGCCAGTTCATTCTAGAACACTACACCTGGGGATGCGATCGCCACTCAGTTTTTTACTATGTTTGATGAGTTCGTTAGAAGGCAAAACGAGGGCGTAAACCCCAGCAATGGGTCAAGGTATAATAAAACTCATTTGAGTATTGATGCAGATATAGGGCTATGGTTTGGCAAACATTGACGTTACGATTACCTGATTCAATCTATCAACGGCTGGTTGATTTAGCCCAAAAATCGGATCGACCGTTGGAAGAAGAAACGGTTAGTCTGATTAATACTGCGTTAATGACGGATGCAGAGTTGGCTACCGATATGGGCGATCGCTTAAACCAACTCACACTACTCACGGATGAAGAGTTGTGGAATGCGGCTACATCCCAAGCTTCTGAAGACGAAAATGATTTAATGCAGGAGTTGTTGGAAAAGCAGCAACGCCAGGGGTTGACCCCAGAAGAATCTGAACAAGTGCAAATATTATCGAAGCATTTTAACCACATTATGATGGTTCGGGCTAAGGCGGCGACTTTTCTGGCTGAACGAGGTCACGATATATCCTCACTTGCTGATGTTCCATGAGTAAATCCAGGATTCCAGATGGAGTTCGTGCCGAAGTTGTCGCCCAGTTTAGATCCCGTTGTGCGTATTGCCAAACTCAACAACACATTTCAGGTATTCGCCTGACCGTTGACCATATCGTGCCGGAATTGTTGGGAGGAACAACAGAGAAGCGTAATCTGTGTTTGGCCTGTTGGGATTGCAACCTATACAAGGCTGCTAGGATTTCTGTATTTGATGACCAATCTCAGCAAGATGTTCGTCTGTTTCATCCTCAGATGCAAGCCTGGGTTGACCATTTTGAATGGAGTACTGACGGTTCACTTATGCTTGGAAAAACAACAGTGGGTCGAGTCTCTATCATCACACTTCGGATGAATCGTGCTGAGTTGGTGATCTCTCGTAAACTTTGGACTGAAGTGGGATGGCATCCTCCGAAATAGTTAGTTAATCAGCACATGGGCGATCGCCAACGCATTAATCCACTGCCAGAAACATCCAGAAGAAGCAAAAGCAATGGGCGATCACGCCCGTCAATTCATCCTAGAAAACTACACCTGGGACAAAATCGCCGCCCAACTCATCGAAGTCTATCAATCCATCTTGAAGCAACAGCCCACTATTTCAAAACCCGTCGGATCTTGAGTTTGACCTGGGATATTGACTGGGATCTTTTTAGGGCGATCGCGCCATCAAACAAACGCTAAACTTGAGATGAGTTTTTCCGGCATCAATCAATGGCTCAAACCTTTGTTGACATTGGCAGTCTCATTACAACATCCTCCGACATTCAAGATGGACGACCCATTGTCGCAGGCACTGGGACATCTGTACGACGAATTGTTGCTCTGTATAAACAGGGGTACAGCGCAGACGATATTGTGTCAGACAAAAGCCATTTAACGCTGGCTCAAGTTCATGCCGCTCTTGCCTATTACTACGCTAATCAGCAAGCCATTGAGCAGGACTTGGCTAATGAAGCCGCAGAATATGAGAGGCTTTCAGCTCAAGCATCTTCTGCCGTCCAATGACGGTCATTCGCTTCTATTTAGACGAGGATGCTACTAGTAAGCGTCTCCTGCAAGCTTTGCGAAATCGGGGGGCTGATGTTACGTCTACGCTCGAAGTGGATATGCAAGGACGATCTGATGAACAGCAACTAGAGTGGGCGCTGGAGAATCAACGGGTGATTTACTCATTTAATGTCCGAGATTTTTATCGAATACACTCCACCTGGTTAGCCAATGGAAAGACTCATGCAGGAATCATACTCGCCAAACAAACAGAACCCGTTGGCAATCAGATGAAAGGGGTGTTGAAACTGGCAGCCATTAAGTCCGCTGAAGAGATGATGAACCAGGTAGAATTTTTGGGAACATGGCTGAATCGGTAATGGGCGATTCCTGCCGGAACAGCAGTGCTGAACACGCCCGTCAATTCATCCTGCAAAACTACACCTGGGACAACATTGCATCTCAGCTGATCGAAGTTTACCAATCAATCTTGAATCGCAAGCTTCAAGCCCTGTCAAGCTCTAATGCGTAGGTTGAACTGAAAGGACATCCGCTGCAATAAAAAAAGCTTTTCTTAGAATTTGATCTACAACCAAGGTTAATTATCAAATGGGATAAAATGCATTGAGACAATCTACCTGTTCCACTCCTGCTGTCGTAATTGTCGAACCCAGGCAGTACTGTCCTCTAGATCATCTCGATCGCGCCACATACCGACGCAAGGACTACGCCAATCGACTCTGGAGCTTAGCTCCTTTTGTTCAACCTTCTGCAACAAAAACTCAGCAAAGTCCAGAAGTTGCCGTTGTTGTTCAGGCGGCAATCTCCTCAATTTCTCTATCATCGTTTGTTCAACCGTCATCGTGCCCCCCATCAATACTCAAGCAAATCAAAACTCGAACCTATAACATCCTCAACAGATGGCACGGTTGCTACGGTATTCTACCGATATCGTAACCACAGCCATATCCCTTAATCTTCATGCCTAGTTCATCGGTCAATGCCGTTGCCATCAACGCCAACAGCCGATTAATCATTTCATGCAGTTCAGACGGCATGAAGATCTCTAAAACTCCTTGGTCATAGGTCAACCGCGACGAGCGATGACTTCCTAAATCACGCAGCAACGCCTGATAGGTCTGCTAGCTCACATCCTTCAGCACAACACACTTTGCTGAGCGATCGCGAAGGTCAGAAAGTTGAACAGATGGCTCATCACCGTCTATAGAAGGCAATGCAACTCGATAGTAACGTCTCAAGTGGAGACCTTCAACATAGCTCATGCTGGAAGCCATCACGCCGCTCATTCTCACCTACAATGAAGCCCCCAACATTGCTCGCACCCTGCACAAACTCACCTGGGCAACGCAAATCATCGTCATCGATAGCGACAGTACCGATGAAACACTCGATATTCTAAAGAGCTATCCTCAGGTTCAACTCTTGCAACGTCCCTTTGATACCCATGCCAATCAATGGAACTACGGTACTGAGCATATTCAAACCGAATGGATACTGTCACTCGATACAGACTATGTGTTGACCGACGAACTCATTCACGAGTTAAAAATACTATTCCCACCATCAGAAATCGACGGCTACTTCATACCTTTCAAATATTGCGTCTTTGGCAAACCCCTGCGCGGCACCATCCTGCCACCCCGTCAGTCTTTATTCCGAAAAGATCAATCTATTTATATCGACGACGGACATACTCAGCTTCTAACGGTGAAAGGACAATCAGCTCGGTTGACTCATCCCATCCACCACGACGATCGCAAATCCCTGACCCGCTGGCTCTGGGCACAAGATCGCTACGCCATCCTTGAAGTCAAAAAGCTGCAGGAAACCCCCCACATCAGAATTGGGATGGAGCGATCGCCTCCGCAAACACACGCCCCTCGCTCCTCTGATCATTCTTATCTAATGCCTTATCCTCAAAGGCGGCATCCTCGACGGTTGGCATGGAAGCTACTATGCCTTGCAACGTATGCTGGCAGAACTCATACTTTCGATTAGATTAGTAGAGGCTAATCATCTACCTGTCCCACCGTATGAAGAGATCTCGAAGCAAGCATAAATGTCGGATTCTCTTCCTGCTGATCAGCGTCATTCCCCTTCTACTCATCCCCTTTATCTCCATCCGACTGGCGATCGCTCATGCCCAATTTCCCCAACCCCAAGCCATTTTCACTCTTGGCGGAGGGGCGAGTCGAGAAGAATTCACCGCTCGGTTTGCCAAAAATCATCCCACTCTCCCCATCTGGATCTCCAGCGGCATCTATGACTACCAGGCTCAAACTATCTTTCAAGCTGCAGGCATTCCTCTCGATTGCCTCTATCTCGATCGCCGCGCCACCGACACCGTGACCAATTTCACAACCCTAGTTCATACCTTTCAAGACCATAATATTCAGCATCTTTATCTGATCACCTCCGACTTTCACATGCCCAGAGCACGGGCGATCGCCTTCTTTGTGCTCGGCAGTCACGGCATCGCCTATACGTCTATAACTGTCCCTTCCGACCAGCCCAATGAATCGTGGCTTAAAACCGCACGTGATATCGGGCGATCGCTTCTATGGATCGTCACTGGACGCACCGGACGCAGCATGGCTGAGCATCTCAGGTCATAAAGGGCGATCGCACGTCTAGATAAAATCAGCAGCTAATGCTTGAGCGAAAATAGTTGCTTGACTGTGAGATCAAAGTTTGGAAGTACATCAGAATCGAGGCGATCGCCCCCCTTAAACACCGTATCCTCGTAAGCGCCATCAACCCATTTGCATAGCGTTACATGCTGATCCTGAGGATCAACAATCCAATACTCCCCGATGCATCGTGCTGCATATTCGGTATGTTTATGCCGGTAATCGCGGGCGCGATTATAAGCGCCAGGGCTCACCACCTCAATGACCAGAGCAGGCGGTGGCATATCTCGTGTGATGGTGCCACGGGGCTTTCCTACTAAGGCAGCCTTTGACTCTTCGCTATGAACCATGAGATCCGGCAGTCTACAGGTTGCTCGCCGTCCGCTCACTTCAATTTCCGTCTCCTTATATGCAATCCGTTGAAAGGGAACATGCTTTAGGAGTTGCACAAACAGGAATCTTGCCAGTTCAGAGTTGTCATCGGATTCCGGCGGCATTTCCACTAACTCTCCATCCACCAACTCATACCGGGTATCAGTACCATCATCATAGGCAAGATAGTCCTCAAATGTTAGCCATTTAGACGTCGGTGAGATTGCTTGGCTCATGAGACTAATTCACATCGAAGGGGCAGGAAAGAGAGTATTACGTTGAGATAATCCTAATACGATTTTAACGAGGATTTGGATCGTCTCCTCGGTCACATAACTTCAACTGACTGCCACAAGGCCAATTCGCTAACTCACCGACACGTATTTGAGAAGAAGTTTTTAACCACTTCAAAAACTTCTCAATATCCCATTAAATTCCAAACCAACACCTTTATTCTCCCGGACTGCTTAATTTAAACGCTGTAAATGGAGGGAGTAGAACCGTGAGCAAATGTATCGTGAACAAATGTATTGCACGATCTCAGGTCAGTCTTTTTGACCGTCTCGTGCCTTGATTTGTTCCTATCACATTAGACCTACTCTAGACCATCATCTGCCGAAAAATCGCCTCGTCTCAGTCATACGGGGTTTACTTCTCAAAAATCAGCACTCGCACTACCTTAACCAACGGGCATCTCCAGACGGTGGCAATCAATAATACCAATTCTTCGAAGTAAGGCTACAAATGAGCAGGCTAGAACCCCTGCAAGACTGGTGGCCGTCAATCCAAAATCGCAAATCTAAAATCGAGAATTGGTATAAGCCGTCCTCATCGCAGATCATTCACTGGAGGTTGCAAATACCTGTGCAAGTCAGCAAACTGTTTCGATTTTCAACAACACCTACCCATTCCCATCAAACTCCACAGGCTAGCGTTCGACCTATAGCGGCTCCTATAGTAAGCATCATCACTCAATTCTTTCCCCCCGACTACGCGCCCACTGGGCAACTTTTGGATGAACTTTCTCAGCAACTCGAAACCCAAGGCTTTCAAATCGAGATTTTTACGAGTCAGCCGGGGTATGCGTTTCAAGATCAGTCTGCTCCACGTCATGAGCAAACCAACCACCGATCAATTCGGCGATCGCGCACGGCGAGCATTTGGCCCCAACGGATTCGAGGCAAGGCTATCAACGGCATACTGTTTTGCTTACGAGCAGGGCTGCATCTGATCAAACTGGCAAAACGCAGCGACACGATTCTCGTGACAACGGCTCCTCCATTCTTGCCAATGTTGGGGTATCTTATCTATCGCATTTTCAAAAAACCTTATATCTGTTTGCTCTACGACTTATATCCTGATATCGCAATTAATCTAGGAGTCATTCACCCGGATCACTGGATTGCAAGACTCTGGAGCACAGTCAACTATCATATTTGGAAGGATGCCGAGCGCATTATTGTCTTGAGTTCTACCATGCGCGATCGCATTTTAGAAAAGCACCCAACCCTCGCACCTAAAATCTCTGTGATTCATAGCTGGGCTGACCCCAATTGGATTATCCCGATTGAGAAACATCGCAACTGGTTTGCCTGGAAACATCATCTAGTTGAAAGCTTTACGGTTCTCTATTCAGGCAATATGGGGCGATGCCACGATATTGAAACCTTATTACAAGCGGCTCAACTACTCAAACATGACCCCATTAAATTTGTGATTATCGGCAGCGGAGCGCGCTATAAAATTTTGAAAGAAACCGTTGCGGAGCAGGGCCTACACAATTTTCGATTTTTACCCTACCAAGAAAAATACGACTTGCCCTACTCTCTTACCGCGTGCGACCTCGCCCTAGTGAGTGTCAGTCCGGGGATGGAAGGCTTAGTTGCGCCTAGCAAACTTTATGCGGCTTTGGCGTCGGGTCGTCCAGTTGCTGCAATTTGCGAATCTCACTCTTACCTGATAGAACTGATTGCTAGTGCCGAGTGTGGCGCAGCGTTCCAAAATGGCGACGCTCAAGGGCTAGCCAGCTTTATTCGCTTTCTAAGCCATCATCCCCAACAAACCCATCGTCTAGGACAAGCGGGACGTCACTATTTAAAATCCCACTTTACCCCTGAAATTATTGCTCATCAATATGCAGAAGCATTTGGATATTCGCTGGTGCCCTCATCCGTTTCCGGTCAATCGGTTACGTCTCCTCTCTGAATGACTCAGCGAATCAGAATCTTTTCTGAAACTGCTCCGAATTTGAACACAAATGGCAGAATATAAGGACGTGTGTTGGTGTGAGTCGATGATTAGGAGAATTTGTCCATGATTGTTGGAGCCATTTGTTTTATCGGTGCCTTCGTTTTTGCCAGTTTGGTGGAGTATTGGATGCATCGCCTCATGCACGCTAATGCCCGCGTAGGACAACGGCATCGTGATCACCACAAGCGCAACGAGGGGCAAGGTGTCATCTGGGAATTTTTTGATTACATCAAAGGCGGACTCGTTGCCATGGTGATTCCGTTTTTCATTTCGTGGGAAGCTGGAATTGGTTGGTTTCTGGGCGCGACAGCATTTGCTGCGTTTTCAGCCTATGCCCATCAGCTTCAGCACGAAAACCCAACCAAGTGCTTTTGGATGAAGATGCCTGTCCACTATGTCCACCACAAATACAACATGTGGTATCACAATTTTGGGCTTGCGGTTGATTGGTGGGATCACGTCTTCGGCACCTACAAGCCTGTGGAGTGGATCACAGACGACGAGTTAAAGCTTCAAAAGCACAGCTATCTTGAGCTGCGCTGGTGGTAAAGCCCGACAGATAAAGGGGAATGGAAGAGGCTCTCTAACTATCTAATTAGGGCTTGCTGAAAAAGTATTTTCTGGCCATTAAGCATGAGCGACAGGGCGATCGGATAGTTCAGACCAGCTTCTGATGGGAAGCGCATATAGGAAGGCGCTGATGCCGAAGACGGGAGCAA